>JBITGK010000021.1:0-20976 GCA_044456955.1 Spirillospora sp. NPDC050679
GGCCCGGGGGCGGCCCGCCCCCCACCCCCCCCCCGCGCCCCCCCCCCGGCCCCCCGGCGGGGGCGGGGGGCGGGGGGGGGGGGGGGGGCGCGGCGGCCCCCCCCCCCCCCCCCGCGACCTGGGGTTCGTCGGGACGCTGTTCAACGGGCGGCCCGACATCGGCTCCTTCGTGCGCGCCACGATCGGCCCGGTCATGGAGTACGACCGCGTCCACCGCTCGGAGCTGCTGCAGACGCTGGAGGCGTTCTGCGCTAACAACCAGAACACCAAGAACACCGCTCAGGCGCTCCACCTGCACGCCAACACCGTCACCCAGCGCCTGAACCGCATCACCCGGCTCCTCGGCGACACCTGGCGGCAGGCCGACCGCCTCCTCGAAGTGCACATCGCGCTGCGGCTGCTGAAGGTCAGCAACCAGGGAGGCGAGCAGTAACCGGTGGCGGGACCAGCGTCCGCCGGCCGCTGAACGCTCTTGCGGCTCCCGGTCGGCGTCCTCTGGTCACTCCGCTCTTGGCAGGACGAGGTGGGAGGTGTCCGCGACGCGGTAGGCGGTGGGGCGGAGTTCGGCCTCGGGGGCGTCCGGGGCGCCGGTGCCGGGGTTGCGGGCGAAACGCGGATGGGCGCCTCCGGAGACCTGGACCCGGAGGCGGTGGCCGGACGCGAAGCGGTGGGCGATGCCGAGCAGGTCGACCACGGCGACGGTGTCCAGCGGGTCGTCGGCGGTCAAGCGGACGATCCCGTCGCAGAGGTTGCGCGACCGGCCGCTGCGGTCGACGTCGCACAGGCGGACGAAGAGGTCGGCGTGAGGGTTGTCGCGCGAGAGGGCGATCCGTGCGGTGACGGTTCCGCGGACGTCCAGCGGTGCGGTGAGGGGCGGGCTGGTGAAGAGCAGGACGTCCGCGCGGGCCTCCAGGCGGCGGTTGTCGCGCGAGCCGCCTCCCTGGAGCATGATCGCTCCGCCGAGGGACGGGGTGGGATCGGCGGGGTCGTAGCGGAAGACCGCGGGATCGCCGGCGCGGTGGTCGGGTGAAAGCGTCCCGCCGGGCCCGAGGTACCAGTTCCGCTCGCCGGCCTGCGGGGGCGGCCAGTCGCCGGTCTCCTGCCAGCCGACGCCGCCGCTCGTCCAGACCCGGGCCGAGTGGCCTCGCGGGGGCGAGGACGCCAGACAGCGGTCGAGCCAGTCCAGGCCCTCGGCGGTGACCGTGCCCGCCTTCACGACGGCCTGCTCGTGCGTCCAGGGCCCGACCAGGAGCCGGACGGGCACTTCGCGCGAGCGCAGCACCCGGTACTGCTCCAAGGTCTGCGCCAGGAAGACGTCGTGCCAGCCGCCGACCAGCAGCGTCGGCACACCGGTCCGGGCGAGCGCGTCGCCGCATTGCAGCGGCGCCCAGAACGGGTCGGTGAGATCGGGGTGGTCCAGCCAGTTCTCGAACCAGGGGGCCTTGTCGTCGAGCAGGGCGCGGGCGCCTTCCCGCAGGGGCGATCCGGCGACGGCCGCGGTCAGCCGGGCGGCGGGGCGGAGGGTGCGCAGGCCGTGGCGAATCCGGTCGGGGCTCTCCTGACCGGCGACCATCTCGCTCCAGCCGAGGAAGTTGGCCAGGTCGAACGCGCCGTTGCGGTAGGCGGCGCGGCTGAAGTCGTGGGGGGCGACCTGGATGACCGCTCCGAGCAGTTCCGGCGGCGGGTCGCGCAGCAGCGCCCATTGGACGAACCCGAGGTAGCTGGCGCCGTAGGTGAGGAGCCGTCCGTCGAACCAGTCCTGCTCGCGCAGCCAGGCCACGGTGTCGCGACCGTCGGAGACCTCGTGCCGCATCGGCGCGAACCCGCCGCCGGAGCCGAAGGTGCCCCGGCAGCTCTGCAGCAGGACCTGGTGCCCGCGTTCGGCGAGGAGCTGCGCGTTGAGCAGGCTGAAGGGGGCTTTGCGGCCGTAGGGGCAGCGCACCAGGACCGTGGCGGCGGGCTCGTCCGCGTCCGGCGTGTAGTGGTCGGCCAGCAGGACGGTCCCGTCGGACATCGGTACGCGCACCCTCACCCGGCCGCGGCGCGGCGGGAGCCGCCACGCCCTCTCCAGCCCCCAGCCCGCCAGCCGGGCCCCAGGTCCCAGCGGGCGCCCGCCGTCCATGTCGATCCGGACCATCAGCCGACCTCCCGCGCCGAGGACGGGACACGTTACCGATCTTGCGAGGGGGTGATCGATGCTGAAGTCCGCTATAGGCCAGCCCGGAATCCCTTGGGCCGGCGTTGGCGAGCACGGTGCCGACAAGTCGTGGTCGCTTTCACGGGCGCTGGTGTCGACCGTGCCGCCCAGAGGACGGTCGGCATGAATCTCACCAGCACACCGGCTGGGACCTTGCGGGAGCCGTACCTGCCCCACGCGGTCACCGTCTTCTCACGGTGGGAGGGGATGGTTCGTGACCGGGCCGGAGGTCTTCATCCGGCCCGGCCACGGGTCTGGCGCCGTTCCGCAGGACCTGTCAGAGCGGGTCGCCTCAGCTCCTGCGGTGCGTGGTCAGGGGCAGGTGTTGTCGATCACGTAGTGGTCCGCGGACTTCTGGCGGAGCTTGGTGAAGATGTAGACGGTGTTGAGGCCCATGTACTGATTGGAGCCGTTGGCGTAGGTCTGCCCATAGGTGGCGCGGGCGCGGCCCGCCTGGACGTGGGCGGTGTTGCTGGCGGTGTGGCAGGCGCCCGAGGTCGGCGGCGGCGTGGTGGGCGGGGTGGTGGGGTCCTCGTGCGCGGTGATGAACTTTCGCATCTCGGCCAGCGCGGTGGCGTTGGAGATGATCGTGAAGTGGGTGGGCGCGGTGGGGCCCGACATCAGGTAGTTCAGGTGGGCGCCTTCGAGCTTGGCGGTGTCGTAGGGGGCGGCGTTGGTGTCGTTGACCGACCGCACGGTCATGTAGGCGACCTTGTCGCTGTGGGGGACCTCGGTGCCGGAGTTGAGCTCCCGCAGGAACGGGGAGTTGGCGGAGCCGAACTGCTGGCACGACACGTAGACCTGGCAGCCGTTGTTGGTGGTGCCGTGCTGGGGCCCGGCGAAGCCGATGTACTGGGAGACCTTGTCGCCGCCGCCCAGGTTCTTGATGTAGTAGCGGGCGGCCAGGGTGGAGGCCGACCAGGTGGCGAGCAC
The DNA here is from genome assembly GCA_044456955.1 of Spirillospora sp. NPDC050679. Classification (GTDB taxonomy): domain Bacteria; phylum Actinomycetota; class Actinomycetes; order Streptosporangiales; family Streptosporangiaceae; genus Spirillospora. Next base: position 3,131 of record JBITGK010000021.1, read on the forward strand.
GACGCGGGCGGCACCGGTCTGGGCGCGGACCTGGTCCACCTTGACCGACAGCTCCCGCGCGGCCACGGCCAGGTCCTGGGTCATCTTGCTGCTGTCGGTCCAGGTGACCAGGCGGTCGGCGGGCCAGCCGCTGGTCTGCAGGTCCGACTTCATCGCGGCCATGTTCCCGGTGTCGCCGGTCATGCCCGGGATCATGATGACCGGGTCGTGGACGAGCGCGGCGGCGGCCGGGACGGACGGGACCGCGAAGGCGGCGACGGCGGCCAGCGCGGCGGTGCCGGCCGTGAGCGCGGTGGCGAGGGCGCCGCGCCGGGCGCGCCTGGTCCTTTCGGAGGGTCGCGGCACTTCAGGGGGGATGGAGTGCGACATCGAAAGCTCCTATCCGTCGGCGCCCGCAGGAGGGAAACGGCTCATGCGGCTCGGTCGGGCGGACGGAAAGTCAGGGGTGGGGCCGAGTTAGTTCCAAATTAGAAACCCGGTCGCCATCGAGGGCTATGGGATTCGGCCCCACTGTTCCGGCTCGGAGATGTGCGGCGTCTCGATGCGCGTCCGGCACGCTGCGGTTCCACAGCGGCCTTCAGCAGGAGGTCGAATGACCGAGGAGGCATTCAGTGGTTTCGTCTGCGTCTAGCGGCAACGTTTGCCGATGAGTTTGAGCAACACCCCTGATCGTCGGGTTGCCGTGTTCACGAGTTTCAGCAACGCCTCGGGGTCTGCGGTGGAAGTTTCTGCTGTGTCACCCACCGTGAGGGGGCTTGGATGGCGTGGCAGTCCAAGACCGAGCTGTACGCGGCCATCCGCCGCAATGTGCGGGACGGGCTGTCGATCCGGGCGGTGATGCGCAAGCACGACGTGGCGCACCCGACGGTGCGTCAGGCGCTGGACTCGGCTTGGCCGAAGCCGCGCAAGGAGATGGAGCCGCGGGCGTCACTACTGGATCCGTTCAAGCCGGTGATCGACGCGATGCCGCGGGCGGATCTGGACGCGCCGCGCAAGCGGCGTCACACCGTCAAGCGGATCTTCGATCGGCTCGTCGACGAGCATGCCGCGCGGGTGTCTTATGGGTTTGCGCGGCGCCATGTCGCCGAGCGTCGGCCGCAGATCCGTATGGGCGCAGCTGCCGCCCGACCGGCGGCCGCTGCCGTCGGTGGCCCACTACGACCAGCTCCTGCGCCGCCATCATCGAGAACGGCATCGACTCCTACCGGCTCGCCCAGACCCGAGCCCGGGAGCACGCTACCGGCCGACCCCCCACCACAACTCACCCGAGGGGACACGGACGAAAGTCGTAGCCCTACGGTGGCGAAACGACCCCGAAGCCGGCAGGCTTCGGGGTCTTTGTCGTTGTGGAAGTCAGTCTTCTGTTGGGTCTGATTTGTGGTGGTGTTTCAGCGTCGTGAGCGCCGGTGGTTCAGGCGACGGGGCGGGTGATGTGCCCGGTCGATCCGACGTCGCCAGTCGGTGATCACGCCCAGGCGGGATCACGGCCGGTCAGGCCGAGGATGCGGTCCAGGGTGGGTGCGTCGGCGGGCACCGTGACCTGTGGTCCGTACATGCCCATCTCGCGTCCCTGCTCCACGCTGGCGAACACCGTGTCGTGCAGATGCGTCAGCAGGCCGGCGGGTAGTTCCAGTCGCTGCCCGGTCGCGACCGCCAGGTCCCAGGCGTGCATGGCCAGCTCACCGGTGATCATGTCGCCCAGGACGGGCGCGGGCAGCGTCTGCGGCGTGCCCATGCTCGTCTCGCCCTCCCAGGCGCTCGGTGGCGCCCACGACGAGGTGATGTCGTCCAGCAGCGCGAGCAGGCGGCCGCGCCAGTCGCCGGCCGCCAGGTCCACATCGGACTCGGCGGCCGCAGGCTGCGGAACGGACTCCTTGCGGCCGCCGCCGGCGAGTGACGGGCCCCAGAACAGGAGGTGGTTGACCAGTGCCCGCACGTCGTACTCCGTGCACGGAGTCTTGTTGGCGAGCTGGTCGTCGTTGATGGTGCGGGCGACCGCGGCCATGGCCTCGGCGGCGTTGGACAGATGTGACATGGCAGCGACGCTAGGTGGCCCGCGCCGGAGGGGTATTGGACAAAGGCGACATATGCTTTGCCAGGTGGAGCGGGACGTTCGTGAGCTGCGTGGTGGGTGGACCAGGTATCAGCGCCACACGTTCCACGACCCGTCGCCGGCGCTCGCGCCATGGGTGGAGCGGTACTGGGAGGCTCGCTGGGACTACGCCGAGCCCTACCGGCAGAAGATCGTGCCGTACCCGAACGTGCACCTGTCGTTCGGCGGCGGCCGTGCGGACGTCAACGGCGTGTGCAGCGGCTACCAGATCAAGGTCCTCGAGGGCCGCGGGCACGTCTTCGGCGTCGCGTTCCGGCCAGGCTGCTTCCGCCTGTTCCTCGGCGCCTCCGTCTCGACGATCACCGACCGCGTCGTCCCGGCGACCGAGGTGTTCGGCCCGGACCTGCCCACGACGCTCGACGTGCCGACCGTGGAGGCGTTCCTGCTGGAACACCTGCCGGACGACGACCCCCGGGTGAGCCAGGCGGTGGCCGCGGTCGAGCTGATCGCCAAGGACAGGACCGTGACCAGGGTCGAACACCTCGCCGGCGAGCTCGGGCTGAGCATGCGGGGACTGCAACGGCTGTTCGCCGAGTACGTCGGCATCGGGCCCAAGTGGGTGATCCGCCGCTACCGCCTGCATGAGGTGACCGCACGCATGGCCGCCGGCGGGGCGATCGACTGGGCCGCGCTGGCCGCCGACCTCGGCTACGCCGACCAGGGCCACTTCATCCGCGACTTCAAAGGCATGTTCGGCGAGCAACCGACCTGGTACGCGCAGCGGTATTAGTCCGCCTGCCCGGATTCGACGTCCCGGCGAGGGAACAGGAGCCTCCGATGTACGAGGGCGACGGGCCGGTGACCGCGTTCAGATCGGCCCAGGCGGGGTCTCGCGCAGGTCGGTGCGATAGGAACTGAAGGCCCGGTCGCCTTCGGCCGCCTCGCGGTCGTCGCCTTCGCCGCGGTAGAGGCGATCCGCCTACCGTGCAGGTCGGACCCTCTGCTGGCCCCTCGCCCGGCTCCCCCGGCGAAGAGCGCAAGATGATCTTGATTAGCGTGGAATCCGGCGGACCCGGGCACGCGCCTCCTCGGGCGGCCGAAGCCCTTCACTCCGAGCAGTGGTGCGGGGTCGGCCTGACCGTTCGAGCGCGGGCGGCCCTCCGTACGGGCTACGCCGAGCCGCCCGCATGAGTCCGGCGGTGTCATCGGCCGCCGTGCGGGACGGCGGCGGTCCGCGAGCGGAAGGTGCGGCGGTAGGTGTCCGGCGGCACGCCGACCGTGCGGTTGAAATGCCGCCGCAGCGTCGTCGCGGTCCCCATGCCGGTGGCCGCCGCGATGGCCTCGACGCTGTCGTCGCCTGCCTCCAGCAGCTCCTGGGCGTGGCGGATGCGCTGGATCAGCAGCCACTGCAGCGGGGTCGTGCCGGTCACCGACCTGAAGTGGCGGCCCAGCTGGCGCGAGCTCATCCGCGCCTGGCGGGCCAGGTCCTCCACGGTCAGCGGGTGGTCCAGCCGCTCGATCACCCACGGCAGCAGGTCGGCCAGCGGGTGGTTGGCGGGGGCCGGGACCGGGGTGGTGACGAACTGGGCCTGGCCACCGTCGCGGTGCGGCGGCACCACCAGGCGGCGGGCGACCGCGTTGGCGACCGAGGAGCCGTGGTCGAGGCGGACCATGTGCAGGCACAGGTCCAGGGCCGCGGCCTTGCCTGCGGAGGTGAGCACGCTGCCGTTGTCGACGTACAGGACGTCGGGGTCCACCTCCGCGCGGGGGTAGCGGGCGGCCAGGACGTCGGCGTGCGCCCAGTGGGTGGTGGCGCGCCGACCGTCCAGCAGTCCCGCGGCGGCCAGCACGAACGCGCCCGTGCACAGCGCGGCCACGCGCGCGCCCCCGCCTCGTGCGCCGCGCGCACCGCGTCGGTCAGGTCGGCGGGCGGGTCCACGTCGACGTCGGCCCACGCGGGGACGATGACGGTGTCGGCGTCCGCCAGCCGGTCGAAGCCGTGGTCGGGCTCCAGCAGGAACCGGCCCGCCCGCACCGGGCGCGGGCCGCATCCGACCAGGTCGTACCAGGGGACGGTGACCGCCGCCGGGGCGGGGCCGAAGATCTCGAACGCCACCGACAGCTCGAAGTGCAGCATCCCGTCGGTGATGGCCACCGCGACCGTTGTCATGTCCGGAATTGTACGGTGCATGGCGTTCTCGACACTCGTGCGGGACGGCCGCGGCCGCCATGATCTTCTCAGTGGAACAACCGGAACGGCGGGCGATGATGACTTCAGGGCAGATGGTGGCGGTGTTCGGCGCGTACGGGCACACCGGGCGCTTCGTGGTGGCCGAGCTGAAGGAGCGCGGGTTCGTGCCCGTGCTGTCCGGACGCGACGCGGGCAGGCTGCAGGAGCTGGCGGCGTCCTGGCCGGGGCTGGAGGTCCGGCCCGCGACCGCCGACGACCCGGCCTCGCTCGACCGCGCGCTGGCCGGCACCGCGGCGGTGATCAACGCCGCCGGGCCCTTCGCCGCGACGGCCGCCCCGGTGATCGAGGCGGCGCTGCGCGCGGGCGTCCCCTACGTGGACGTGGCGGCCGAGATCGAGGCCAACGCCGACACCTTCGCGCACTTCGCCGACCGGGCCGGGGCCGCCGGGGCCGTCGTGGTCCCCGCGATGGCCTTCTTCGGCGGCCTCGGCGACCTGCTGGCCACCGCGGCGATGGGCGACTGGACGGCGGCCGACGAGGTGCACGTGGCCTACGCGCTGAGCAGCTGGCACCCGACCGCCGGCACGCGCGCCTCGGGCACGGTCTCACAAGAGCGGCGCGACGGCCGGCGCGTCCGGTACGCGGGCGGGCGGCTGGAGTACCACCAGGAGGAGCTGCCGTCGCTGAAGTGGACCTTCCCCGAGCCGATGGGCGTCCGGTCTGTGATCGGGGAGTTCAGCATGGCCGACGTCGTCACGATCCCCAGCCACGTGGACGTGCCCAGGCTGCACTCGTACATGACGGTCGAGGCGGTCGGCGAGCTGTCGGCCCCGGACACGCCCGCTCCGGCGGCGGCCGACGAGCGCGGGCGGTCGGACCAGCGGTTCCTGGTCGACGTCGTCGTGCGCTCGGGCGGGCAGGAGCGGCGCGCCACGGCGAGCGGCCAGGACATCTACGCCATCACCGCGCCGCTGGCGGTGGAGGCGGTCGACCGCATCCTCACCGGGCGGACCAGGACCACCGGGGTCGCCTCCGCCGGGCAGATCTTCGACGCGGCCGACTTCCTGCGCGCGCTGTCGGCGCACCTGACGTTCGAGACGCACTGACACCCACGCGGCCTCGAACGCCGGACGCCGCTACGCCGAAGCACTGCGGCGGCACTCAGAGCCTGACTCGCCTTCGTAGGCGAGGCCGGTTTCTCGATGCCGCCGCAGGTTCGCCCGGACGGGCCAACGCGACCGCCTCGTCGACGGCCGCCGGCGATCGTCAGCAGAACACCTTGCCCGCGAGGGCGTACAGCTTGTCGGCCGACGGCGGTGCGGCGCCGAGGTTGACCGACAGGTTCATCTGCCGCCCGTCGTCGGAGTGGAGCGCGTAGGTGGTGTAGCCGATGAGCTGGCCGCTGTGCCCGATCATGCGCTTGCCGCAGGGCAGCGTGTACTCCTGGAGCCCCAGCCCGTAGGCGAATCCGGCGCCGGTCGGCCGCACGGCGCGCATCGCGGCGAGCCCGGCCGGGGACAGCAGTCGCCCGCCGAGCAGTCCGTCGAGGAACCGGCCGAGGTCGCGGGTGGTGGAGATCATCTCGCCGGCCGCCCAGTCGAGGGAGGGGTTCATGCGGGTGGCGTCCACGGTCCGCCCGTCGGGCAGCGTCGCGTAGCCGCGCGCGTGCGGGCGGGGCAGGCCGGGCCGGTCGCCGGGGACGATCGTCCGGGTCAGCCGGAGCGGGCGCAGGACGCGGCGCTTCACCTCCTTGCCGTAGGGGCGTCCGGTCAGCCGCTCGATCAGCCGCCCCACGACCACGTAGTTGGTGTTGGAGTACTTCCAGGTGACGTCCGGGGGGTTGTCGGCGGGGACGCGGAACGCCTGCGCGAGGAGCCGGTCGGGCTTGTAGCTGCGGAATCGTTCGGCGCCGCGCCAGCGGTTGGTGGACCATCCGGGGTCGCTCATGTAGTCGCGGAGCAGGCTGGTGTGCTGGAGGACCTGCCGCACCGTGATGCGTTCCCCATCCGGGACGACGCCCGGCAGGTGCTTGGCCACAGGGTCGTCCAGCCGCAGCCGTCCCTCGTCGACGAGCTGCAGGAGAACGGTCGCCGCGAACGTCTTGGTGACGCTCCCGATCCGGAAGTACCCGGCCGGGTCGGCGGGGCGTCCGCTCCGGACGTCGGACACGCCCGCCGCGCCGGACCATTCGGCGCCGCCCGCGGTTCGCACGCCGAGCAGGACGGCCGTGGCCGCCTTGGTCTTCACCAGGTCGTCCAGCGCCTCCTGAAAACCGGCCTGGGAGGAAGGTGCGCGGCTCGACCGGGGCTGGACGGTGCGCGCGTCCGGAGCGGCGACGACCGCCGCGAGGGTCGCCGCCGTCGCGCCGGACACCGCGAGCGCCGCCCATCGGGAAATTTTGATCATGGGTGGACGCTACGGAGCCGGGCCCGCCGCGACCATGGGGGCGCCCGCCCGCCCCGTCTGCGGGAAACCGCACCACCGCGTTGTGGATCTCCTGCGGGAACGCTGCGGCGGGGCGGCCGTGCGCGGCGGCCGCCGCTCAGCAACGGCGGTCAACTGGGGGACGCGGCTGTCTCGCCCTTCAAAGCGCTCCCGCCCTCGCGAATGAGGGCTTCAAGTTCGGCAACCGCCTGGTCGGTGGCCGTCTCGGCGGCGATCTCGGCCGCCAGCCGCTGCGCTTCACGCCGGTGGGACGGTTCGCGCAGAACCCGCTCGACGGCGCGGGCGATCGCGCGGGAGGAGGCGCGCTTGCCCACGATGATCCCGGCACCGGCGAGTTCGACGCGCCGCGCCACCTCGCTCTGGTCGCGCCCCAACGGCGCGCAGACCAGCGGGACGCCCGCGGCCAGGGACTTGACCGCCGTCCCGTGACCGGCGTGCGTGATCGTCACTGCCGCGTGGCGCAGCGCGGCGCTGTGCGGGGCGGTCGCGGTGACCAGGACGTTGCCGGGCGCACGAACGGTCGCCGGGTCCAGGGCGGGGCCGGTGGTCAGCAGCCCGCGCACGGGCAGCGTGCCGAGGGCCTCGGCGATGCGTTCCAGCAGCGCGCGCTGGTCCATGAAGGTCGAGCTGAGGCTGACCAGCACCAGCGGCGCGTCCCCCTCGGGCAGCTCCAGCTCCCCCACCCAGGCGGGGTCGTCCAGCCGCGCTCCGACGTGGCGGACGTAGGCCGGGAACCGCCGCCCGGGGTAGTCGAGCGCGCGGGGGGACAGCACGAGGAACCGGTCGACGCGGCCGAACGCGTCGATGACCGAGTCCACCGGGGCCAGGCCGTTGGCGGTGCGGGCGACGTTGAGCGCCGGCAGACCTTTGGCCCACGGCTTGGTCGTCAGGTCCGTCATGACGCGATCGCGCAGGCGTCCCAGCGCACCGGTGGCCGGTTTGAACCCGGGGCCGAACGGAGGCGCGCCCGGGGTGGCGAACGGGTAGAGGGTCGTCCCCAAGGCGGCCACTGGGACCCCGGCGGCCTCACCGGCGGTGAGCGCGCCCAGCAGCGAGAAGTCGGAGACCAGCGCGTCGGCCGGACGGGCGCGCAGCTCGGCCAGGGTGTCGCGGGCGAAGTCGGCCGCCGGACCGCAGACCAGGCGGTCCCGCAGCCGCGCGAACGCGCCCATCGGCGTGCGGGCTTCGAAGTCCTTCAGCAGGTCGTCGGCCGGGTCGGTGGTGTCGCCTTGCGGGGCCGTCGTCCAGGCGACGGGCTCCGCGCCGCTGGCGGCGACCTCCTCGTGCAGCGACCTGTCGGCCAGCACCCGGACGCCGTGGCCGCGCTCGCGCAGCGCGCGGGCCACCGACAGGGTCGGCGGCACGGCTCCGCCGCCGGACCAGGTGGCGAACAGGAAATCGCTAGTCATGGTTCCTCTTCCGGGGGTCGATCGAGGTCAGCAGGTCGCACATGGCGCGCTCGGCGTCCTCGCGCGACAGGCCGAGGTCGCGCCGCCACAACTTCCACAGGTAGACGTCGGTGGCGGCGTAATGCAGGTTCAGGGCGTGCTCGCGGTCGGGGCCCGGGGCCGGGAGGCGGTCGGCGAAGACCTGCTCCAGCCACGCCCGGTGCTGTTCGCGCGCGTGGGCCGCCGCCCGGGCGATCGCCGGGACGCGGTCGATCTGCGCGGTCCAGAGCACGTTGGCGTCGCCGTGCCCCTCGTAGTCGGCGAACAGCGCGGCGACGATCGCCGCCACGTCACCGGTCGGCGCCCGACGGGCGACCGCCGTCTGCGAGGCCACCCGGTCGGCGAGGGCGTCGGCCACCCCGTCCTTGCCGCCGAAGCGGTTGACGATGGTCTGCACCGACACTCCCGCCTCGTCGGCGATGTGCTGCAGCGTGACCTCGTCGTACCAGTGCCGCGCCAGCAAGGCGGCCGCGGCCTCCAGCACGCGCGTACGCGTGACCTCCATGGCCGCGGCGCGGGCGCCCATGCGGTACGGGCGCCTGGACTCACTTTCCATGGAGTCATTATTACATTCAATTGAGTGGAACATCAACCGAAAATAGGGCCGTGCTGGGAGCGGCCAGATCCGCCTCCACAGCGGCCCACGCGGATCGGCAGGGAAGAAAGGGGCAGGTCGGCGAGGTGGCCGGACGATACGGGTTGGGCAGGGCCAGAGGCACGAAGGCCAGTCGACGGCCGGGTGTGCGTCTCCTCACGTTCGACCGCCGGCGACTCGGCGTGACTGGAGGGACGACCGACCGCGACGCGCTCGGGCCGGGATTGCTCGTCAAGAACCAGAGCGGGCAAGGACGCTCGGGAAAGGGTTCCGGCCCTGGGGTTCACCGGCGACAGTGATCGTCTCGGCGCGAGCGGAAGCGGCGAACCAGCCAGGGCGGGCCACGCCGCTATGGCGTCCTTGGCCATGGCCGCAAAAGGGAGGGGCAGCCTGCCGACCCAAGGCGATGTGGCGGCGGGGTGGAAAGTCACGCCAAGGGGCCGGGCGGGCAGACGCTGCACGGGCAGGTTCGCCCAGGCGTATCTTGAGCAGGGCTTCTCTGATGGCTCCCGCAAGGTTTCGCGGAACCAGATCATGAGAGCCGCGGCGGTGGGCGTGTCGTTGACGGCGTAGCCGCACCGTTGTGGCAGGTGGCCGTCCCCGACTCATGGACGCGTCGCGCTTGCGGAAGGCCACCGCGGGCGGGAGGTTCCAGGTCGGCTTCGCCTCCGGCCCGGACGGCCTGACCGGCCGGGTTCACGCCGACGTGCGCGTTCGCCTCGTCGCCCGGCCGGGGTTTCTCGACCCGGCCGGGCGCGAGACTTCGTTCAGTTCTTGCAGGTCTTCTTGTCGTAGCGGGCCGAGGGGCTGTTGTGGGTCTTGACGTGGCGCGGGAAGCCGCCGTTGGCGCTGATCCACGACTTGTACGAGAAGGTGCCCAGCTTGCAGGCCTGCGGGTAGTAGTACTTGGTGCCCGACTTGCCGACGAACCAGCTCTTCTTCTTGATGGTCGTCCAGCCGTGCCAGCGGTGGACCATCAGCCCGTACTGCACCGACCAACCGCCGCAGTTGATCGCCCGCACCTTGCCGCGGATCGGCTTCTTCAGCGGCTTGTAGGCCTTGATGGCACAGCCCTGGACGGCGGCGGCGCTGACGGCCGGGGTCTTGGCCGGGGCCTGCTTCGTCTCGGCGAACGCCGGGGCGGAGGGGGCGAGCCCCAGCGCGAGCCCGCCCGCGACGACGCTTCCGGCGACCTTGACCTTCAAATTCGGCAAGTTTCTGCCTTTCATCCGGCTTCTGGGAACGGCCAGAACATTAGGCGGGCGTCCCTTCGGCTCGATAGAAACCAGGGGGCCAACTGGGATTAGTGCTCCGGGGCCATGCCCGCCCCGCCCCGCGGGACCTAGCGTTGATCTTGCTTCTGTCGTGGTCGAGGAGGGCACCCCCTGTGGCGGGCAATGTCAGTGATTGGATCCGGGCCGGCGTCTGCGCGGCCGCCGTGCTGGCCCTGACGGCCTGCAGCGCCGAGGAGCCGGCGCCGCCGAAGGCCGCGGCCGAGGCCGCCGCGCCCAAGCCCTCCGCGATCGCGGTGCCCGCGTCGGCGAGCGGGGTGTTCCAGGTCGGCTTCGTCTCCAGCTCGGACGGCCCGACCGGCCCGGTCCGCGCAAACGTGCGCGTCCACGCGGCCCAGACCAAGGGGAGGCTGACGGCGCTGCGGTTCACCACCCGCCTGAACGGAGCCGTCGTCGAGGAGCGGTTCTGGGAGGCCGCCAAGCCGACGGTGATCCATGTGCGCACCTGGGAGGACTGCAAGGAGGCCAAGGAGCCGATGCCGACCCCGAGGCCCACCACCTTGCAGTCGGTGCTCGATGAGTACTTCGGCCCGCGCTCCGTTCCCAAGGACCACCGCACCACGGGCGGAAAGGCGACCTGGGAGACCAAGCTGGACGAGGACCTGGTCAAGCGCTTCGCCGACGACGGCTCCCCCTACCCCGCCGGCCGCACGGCCGAGATCCTCTCCGAGGGCCAGGTCGGCAACACCGTCAGCAACGGCTCCCTCGTCAACGCCCAGTCCATGCCGTCCTGGGCCCCTGCCTGGTCCACCTGCAAGCCGGCGCCCCAGGCGTAACGCGCCGCTGGCAGCGGCAGGCCGACGACCGCAACGTCCTTGCGGCAACTGCCGCCCACGTTCGGCGCGTCCTGGCAGGGGGTGCACCGCCGCGCGAGTTCCGCCACCGGCCGCCGCCTTTCCAAAGGAGACGACGCCTCAGGCGCGCAGTTCGCAGGACCAGGCCGGGTCGTTGAGCACGCCGACCATGTCGCTGCGGTAGATGCCGGAGCGCCTGCTCAGCTCCGCCTGGCCGCCTGGCCCGTACTCCTGCAGCGAGGCGAGCGCGGCGTAGTGCCAGGTACGGGCGTCGGCCTGGGCCAGCCCCTCGTTGACCAGCCGGTCCGACCGCACAGTCAGATGCGACAGCAGTCGGCTCGCCCGCCGACGCAGCCTGTCGGCCGTCGCGAGCGCGGTGTCGTGGAGCCTCTCCGCGGCTTCGGCTCTGGTCACGGCGCCGATCCCGCCCATTGCGTTAGTTTGACTAACGATGCCTGTTCAGCCACACTGAAAACGTTAGTCCGACTAACGCCATTTGCGCGCACTCCGAAGAAGGAAGATCTTGCCCACCAAGACAGTGCAGATTCCCACCGCCGACGGCCGGGCCGACGCCTTCGCCGCCTTCCCCGACCACGGCGAGCGGCATCCAGGGGTCTTGATGTACGCGGACGGCTTCGGCATCCGGCCCGTACTGCGGCAGATGGCCCGCGAGCTCGCCGGGCACGGCTACTACGTGCTCGTCCCCAACTTCCTCTACCGGCACGGTCCGGCACCGGTGGTCGAGCTTCCCGAACACATCGGAGAAGAGGCCCGGCCCGCGATCTTCGCCCGGCTGATGCCCCTGATCGAAGCGCACACCACCGAACGCGTTCTGAGCGACGCCGACGCCTACCTCAGGTTTCTCGCCGACCAGCCCGAGGTCGCCGCCGGGCCGGTCGCGGTGACCGGCTACTGCATAGGCGGCCTCCTGGCGGTGCGCACCGCCGCGGCCCACCCCGGCCAGGTGGCCGCCGTCGCCGGGTTCCACGCCCCCGTGGGCGCCGTCGGGCCCGACGGCCTGTCCAAGCTCACCGCCCGGGTCCACTTCGGCCACGCCGAAACCGACATCACCCCCGAAGCCCTCGGCGAGCTCAACCAGGCCCTGGATGCCGCGGGTGTCGACTACACCTCCGAGATCTACCCCGGCACCGTCCACGGCTTCACCATGTCCGACACCCACGCCTTCGACCCTTCCGGGCTGCGGCGGCACTGGGACCGCCTGCTCCCCCTCCTCGACCGCGCCCTGGCCCACGGCTGAAGCCACGGTCCAGAAGCCATGCCCGGCGTGCCGGTCCGGCCAGCCTGCAGGCGGTGGACCACCGGTCAGCCCTGGTGAGCTCGGAGTGCCGCCTGGAGCGGCAGCCGGTGCGCGTGCGATCCGGGTTCGGGCGCCGGAGAAGAGATCGCTCACCGGCGATGACTCTGCTCCGTTGCAAGAGCCTTTTTTGGCAAGACCCTGTCGGACGTCCGCCGTCCGGACCGGGGCAACGAAGATCAAGATCCTTGGACAGGAGCCCGGCCCCCATGACTGATCAGACACTGCCGGCAGACCGCGGTCGCAAGTCCGGAGTCTGGCCCTTGATCCGCACTGAGCGGGCGGCGCTGGCGGCCGATCTCGCAGATCTGACGGACGAGCAGTGGGCGATGCCGTCGCTCTGCGCCGGTCTGACGGTGCGCGAGGTGCTGGCGCACCTCACCGCCGGCGCGAGCCTCAACACCGTGAGATGGCTGGCCGGTGTGATCCGCTGCCGGTTCGACTTCGACAAGCAGGTGGCCATGCGGCTGGCCGAGCAGCTCGGCGCGACCCCGGGCGAGACCCTCGAACGTTTCCGGCGCATCGTTCCGAGCACGACCAAGCCTCCCTTGCCCGCCATCGCCATGCTGGGCGAGACGATCGTGCACGGGGAGGACATCCGGCGTCCGCTGGGCATCCGCCGCGACTACCCGATCGACGTCGTGACGGAGACGGCCGAGTATTACCAGGGCTCAGACCTCGTGGTGGTCGCCAAGGGACGCATCGGCGGCCTGAGGCTCGCAGCGGATGACGGCCCGTTCACGACCGGTTCCGGGCCTCTGGTGACCGGCCGCACCTTGTCCCTGCTCATGGCCATGACCGGGCGCGCGACGTACTGCGACGATCTCCAGGGCGACGGCGTGGAACTCCTCCGCAGTCGCTGCGGGACAACGTGACACGACGTCGCGGCATCCAGCGAGGTCGCGGGAGGATTCGCCGAGGGCGCGTTCGTGCCGTGCGCACACAGTGCACTGCACGAACGCGCAGCGGGTGACTGCGCTGCCCCGGATCCTGGGAGGACGAAAGCCGGATCCGCGAGTTCACCACTGGAGGGGCGAAGGCGCCACGCTCCTGTTGGACCGCTGGACCGACGCACGGTGCGTCTGGAGGATCTGACCGCGCCGGCGTGATGCCGGCGGTGTCAGCGCTTCCGGCTGCGGTAGGCGCGTTGCTGGCAACTTCGCGAGCAGTAGGAGCGCGGACGGCCCGAAGCGGGTTGCTCGATCGGCCCGCCGCACATCGCGCAGGTTTCGTCACGCTTTCCCTCACGCTGCGCGATGCGCAACTCGACGCCGTCGAGCAGGAGCGCCAGACCGTACTCGAACGGGTCCGGCTGCTCGAAACCGCCCGTCTCCCACAGCGCGGTGAGGGTCGGGTAGCGGCTCATCCGCGACCAGAGCCCGTCGCGCGCGCCCCAGAACTCCTCGTCGCTCACCCCGCTGTCCCGCTCGGCGCGCGCCGCCTCGACCAGCGCCAGGGCCTCGGTGTCGAGGAAGCGGCCGAGCAGGCCCGCCGCCGCCACGACCTCCGCCGGCGGCAGGGGAGTGCTCGCCAGGATGCTCAGCAGGTGCTCGTAGTGCGCCAGCGCGTTCGGCCCCGGCAGGTGTCGCGTGCTGCGCTCCTCGGCCAGCCACGGGTGGCGTTTGCGCAGTTCCCAGCCGTGCCGGACGGCCGTCTCCAGGCGCTCGCGCCACGGTGCGCCGGTGTCGTCGGGCGCGGGCGCGTCCAGGACGGCGTCGCGCATGAGGTCGACCAGGTGCTCCCGGCTGGGCACGTGCCGGTACAGCGACATCGTGGTGAAGCCCAGGCGCTCGGCGACCTTGCGCATGGACAGGCCCGCCAGGCCCTCCGCGTCGGCGACCTCCACCGCGGCGGCCACCACCCGGTCCGGGCTCAATCCCGGCCGCGCGTCCTCGTCGCGCCACAGCTGCTCGACCCGCTCGTTGTCCCGCGTCACCCGACACCTCCTTTTTATAGTATAAACGTGTTTATGACATACACGACCGAAGTCCATGTGGCCCTCGACGGCGACGACGACGCCCCCGGCACCCGGGAACGTCCCTTCGCCACGATCGACCGGGCGCGGAAGGCGGCCCGGGAGGCGGCGGGCGACGTGATCGTCCACGTGCGGGCGGGCACCTACCCCGGGCCCTGGGAGTTCACCGAGGAGGACTCCGCGCGAGAGGGCGGCCGGATCATCTACCAGGCGAACGGATTCGGCACGCCCGCGCAGGACGAGGTGGTGATCGGCGGCGGACGGGCGATCACCGGCTGGCGGGTGGGCGGTGACGGCGTCTGGGTCGCGGACGTCGGCGCGCTCGACACCCGCCACCTCACCGTCGACGGCCGGCGCGTCGAGCGAGCCGCCATCGACGGAATCCCGGGCACAGTGAGTGAAAATGAGTCGGGTTACGTCACGGACGCTCGCCTCGACTGGCGAGCGGGCGTCGAGTTCGTCCACCGGGGCGTCTACCCGTGGACCGAGGCCCGGCTCGCGGTCGAGTCGGTCGCGGACGGCACGATCACCATGAAGCAGCCCGCCTTCTCCTGGGCCCGGCAGCTCTACAACTCCTCCTGGGACGGCCAGACCTCCTCCGGCCCCGGCCTGCCGACCCGCGTGGAGAACGACCCGTCCTTCCTCACCGAACCGGGCACGTTCGCCCTGGACCGCTCCCGCCCCGGCGAGCACGTCCTGCACTACCTCCCGCGCGCCGGCGAGGACCCCGCCACCACCCGGGTCGTCGCTCCGGAACGGGACACCCTGCTGGTGGCGACGGGGACCCGCGGCATCTCCTTCCGCGGCCTGACCTTCGCCGACACGACCTGGCTGCGCCCGACCGGCGACCGGGGCTTCCTGCACTACCACGGCAGCGGCTTCCACGACGGCGGCCGGATCGACACCGTGGTCGTCGTGGAGGGCCAGTCCTGGCTGACCGTCACCGGCGAGCCGGAGACCGTCCCGGCGTGCGCGTCCCTGGTCGACACCACCGGCATCCGATTCGAGGGCTGCCGCTTCACCCGCCTGGGCTCGACCGCGCTCGGCGTCACCGGTGGCGCCGACACCGTGGTGCGCGGGTGCCGCTTCGACACCCTCGCCGCCGGCGCCATCACCCTGACCGGCGCCCACCGGGCGGTGGTCGAGGACAACGAGGTCCACCGCGTCGGGCTCGACCACTCGGGCTCACCCGGCATCGCCCTCCTCGCCACGGTGGACTGCACGATCGCGCACAACCGCGTGGACGACGTGCCGCACTGCGGCATCGTGAGCGGCCCGGCGAAGGGCACGCGCATCCTGCGCAACCACGTCACCGGCGCGATGGGCGTGCTGGCCGACGGCGGCGGCATCTACGTGTCCGGGCCGCAGGGCGAATCGCACGAGGACGGGGCGGTGGTGCGCGGCAACGTCGTCACCGACACCCGCACCCCGTACAACTTCGCCCTCTACACCGACTACGGCGCGGCGTGGGTGACGGTGGCGGACAACGTGGTGCGGCGCGCCGACAACACCGCCGTGCTACACGTCCACCCGCCGCTGGACAACGTGGTCTACCGCGGCAACGTGTGGGACGCCGACCCGGTCGGCAGCGACGCCGTCCCGGATTCGGTCACCTACGAGGACAACGCAACCCTGACCGACGCGGCCGACCTGGACGCCGCTGAGGCACGCGCGCAGGCCGGACCTCGCCGGCGCTGACCGCGCCCGGCCCGCGATCCCTCCACGGGTCGCGGGCCCCAGGCCCGCCAGGCCCTGCGGCCCAGAGCCGACCGACTGACCCCGGGTGCCAGGCAGACGACGTTCGGCCTGATCGCGGGTGGGGCCGGGACCATGCGGTCCCGGCCCCACTGTTGTTCGCATACGACTGTTCCGTGGCGGTGGCGGACTCGACGGATCAACGCCCCAACCTGTCTGCAAAGGCCAGAGCGGACCTCGTGCGAAGTCCGGAATCCGTGGACCTCTCGGGTGCGGAGGTTGAGCTCGGCGGCGATAGCGTCGAGGTCGTCCTGGGGCATGGTGCTGAGGTCGCGGCCTCTGGGCAGCTACTGGCCGCAGCAGACCGTTGGCGTTCTCATTGCCGCCGCACTGCCAGGGGCTGCGGGTTGCGCAGAAGTAGACGGGCATCGCGGTCGCGACGGTGAGTGCCTGTGTTCAAAGGTCGGTTGATCTGAAGCGGAACAGGTTCTAGTGGTGTTGTCCTGTCCGGGTGAACCTTTCCTCTTCCAGGTCATCTCTTCCATCGGTGTGACGTGGTTCAGATGGAAGCTTCCACTTGCAGCCCGACCACCACCAGTACTGGCTGGTGGCCGACCAGACCGAACCCAACCTGGACACCCTCTACGACAACGGCACCGGAGACGACCCGTTGGTCGCGGTCGACGACAGCGGCCACATGGCGCTGGTCTACACCGGCATCTACGGCTTCGACCTGCCGCTCACCGTCCAGGTCCACCCCCACCGCCCCGAACCCGACCTGGACGCCTGGCAGGAGGTCATCGAGTTCAGCCTGCTGGCCGACGGCGACCACCTGACCGTGGTGTCCATCCTGTCCGACGACGGCCACCTCGACATCCCTCTGCCCACCCCGCCTACCAGCGCTACCCCCGACAGCGCCGCCGGCGGCCGCCGACCCCAGGCGCCCTCCTACCGGGTGCGGCTGCACGCCAACGGCCGCCGGCACGGCGCCGAGGTCGAACACGTCTCCCTGGACGACGGCGACGACCTCGTCGAGCAGCACCTGCTGCAGGTGTGGCCGGCCCCGGCGCAACCCGACCAGTGGATCAAGCAGCTGCCGTAACCGGCTCGCTGATCGAGGCCGACATGGGTAAAGGCGGCCTGCTGGTCTAGGGGTCGGCCCAGTGCCGCCGGGCCGCGCCGGGTTGCCGTAGGAGGGCCGGATCACCACTACCGCCATGACGAATCCCCCATAACGCACGCTGTGAGTTTGGGTGCAGGCGTCACGGCACCCGCCAGCGACAACGCAAGGCGAACGCGCATACCCAAGTCATCCGCTGGTCGACCTTTCACTGGCTGCGCCACAGGCAGAGACATCCCAAGAGCCACTGGAGTCCTGGGCTCAGCGAAGCTATGCTGACCATTGCGCTGTGTCATAGATCAAGCGCAACTCAGTGGTCATCACAGACGGACCACCCGAAGGGAATGCAGGGGCTTGAGTAGGAAAGGAAGCGGCTAATAGTCGCTAACTACCAGTTCCCTTAAGGGAACTATTAATTAGCCACCCTGCCCAAAAATCCCTCGAAAATCTCGCATCTCTTGCCTTTCTTGCTGTTGCACTGGCACTTCTTGTCTTCCTCATCCGGCTAGGCCTCGGGGCTGCTGACCTGCTGCTACGGATCCTGGAGGTCAAGGCCAGACAGCGCTGGCCCAGCCTGGAAGAGCGGCAAAAAACAGAAAAACGCAAACGCGGGGCCGAAGTGCACAACGAGTTCACCAACGGCCGTGCCAGGGGACCCGTGATCCAGGCCCGCGACATCAACCAATTGCATATTTACGAGATACGGCGGGACGAGCCGGAGCCATAGCGGCATCACCCCATGCCGCTGGCTGCCGCAGGCGCGGTCCCCGGGGTGGGGGGGGGGTTTGGGGGGGGGGCCCCCCCCCCCCCCCCCCCCCCCCCCCCCCCCGGGCGCGCCCCCCCCCCCCCGCCCCCCGGCCGCGGGGGGGGGGCGGGGCCCCCCCCCCGCGCCCCCCCCCCCGCACAAACCCGCCCCGCCCCCC
>JBITGK010000021.1:20986-61864 GCA_044456955.1 Spirillospora sp. NPDC050679
CACACCGGGGGGGGGGGGGGGGGGGGGGGGGGGGGGCGGGGGGGGGCGGGCGCGCCCCCCCCCCCCCCCCCACCCCCGCCGCCCGCCGCAGGGAAACCGGGGCGCGCTACACGGCGAGCAGATGATGGGACCTGAGTGCGGGTGCGGGCCGAGCGGCGGACTCGGGCATGCCCTACGCTCCGCAGCATGTGGCAGCGGCCGACGTACCGGACATGGGACGGCGAGAGGATCGACGGGGCCTGGACCCACCTCTGGCTCCGGCGGTTGTCCGGACCGGCCCTGATCGACCTGTTCGCCTACGCGGACGGTGCCGTCGTCTGGGACGGCGTCCTCGGCGACCTGGACCGCCTCGCCGCCGCGCTGGACAGCGGCGACCTGCTGCTCCGCGATCCGGACGCCCCACCGTTCACGCCGCCGACGCCGCGCTGGAACGCCCGCTACCCCGAGCCGCTGACCCCCGCGTCATTCCTGGGTGAGGTGCGGGACGAGATCGAGGACCTGAACCGGCGACCGACCAGCCGCCGGCGGTGCTGGGACGCCGCCCTGGACTACCAGGCCGACCCGACCGAGGAGAACCGGCGCGCGCTCCGCGACGCCTACCTCGCCGTCCCCGCCCACAACCGCGTCTACGTCCTCGGCGACATGGACCGCCAGGACATCCCGCTCCGCGTCCTGACCACCGACCTGGGGTCCCCGGTGTGCGGGGACGGTCCGGTCGCCACCAAGGACATGCACCGCCGGATGCTGGAGTACCTCAGGGACGCGGCGGCCGGCGTCCAACGGTCCCGGGCGGCGCACGACCTGCGCGAGCAGGACGGCCCGGTGGCGGGCCCGGCGACCGTCCTCGCCAGCGTCGTGTACCCGGGCGGGTGGCCCGACGAGCCGGGCGACCACCTCCTCCGCAACGACCACCCCGCGCCCTTCGTCCACCGCGGGGTGGGGTACCCGACCGTCGTCCACGCGTACTGGGCCCTGGCCGCCGCCGACCCGGCCGACCATGACCGCGTCCGCGCGGCCGCCACCCCGCGGCAGGCCCGCGACCTGGGCGTCCGCGCCGCCCAGCGGGCGGGCTGGACGACCGTCCGCACCGCCGTCATGGCGGACCTGCTACGGGCCAAGTTCGCCCAGCACCCGCGGGCCGCCGAGGTCCTGCTGGCCACCGGCGACGCGGCGCTCTCCTACACCGGCCACACCGAGTCGGCGTTCTGGGAGAGCCGGGGCCCCGGCGAGGGCCGCAACTGGATCGGGCGGCTGCTGGAGCTGATCCGCGCGGAACTGGCCCTGGCGCGCGAGGAACGGCGGACCTGACCCTCGGCCGGGTGGGCCCCCGGCGGCGGGAACCAGGCGCGGCGGGCCCCGGGAGGAACGGCAGTGAGCTCGTCCTCGCGCGCGTGGGGCCTCTCGGAATTCTCGAAATCGGCTCTGGTGGCGATCAGGCGTGCCAGCACGTGCAGGGGCGGCGACATGGCCAGTACCTACCTCGATAGCCTGGGCCGGTTATGGAATCGGGATGGTCTGCGCCCTGACCCGGTCGGCCAGAACCTGCTCGTGCAGCAAAATCGCCCGCGCCAGATTCCCAGTACGCGAGAGCCAGGTTGTTGCGCAAGGACAGGGTGCCTGGGTGGTCGGCACCGCGTAGGCGCTGGCTGGCTGCTAGGGCACGTGCGCAGTAGTTGATCGCGGATGTTAGGGCTCCCTGGTCCCGCAGGAAAAGGGCGGTGCGGTCCAGCAGCAGGCTGAAGATCTCGGTGTCCCAGTCGGGGTGGGCGTAGTCGGCCAGGGCGTTGATGTGCGGCAGCAGAACCCGCCACACCGGCCACGCGGTCGGCTCGTAGGGATTGTTGGGGCATGCCTGTTCCAGCAACCTGGTGGCCAGACCGCGGGCGGTGGTGATGTCGGCGGTGCGGTGGGCAGCAGCCAGATCGTCGGGGGCGGGGATGCGGGCCACGGCCTGCACCAGGCGGTGCACGCTGATGGTCTGGCCGTCGTCGGACAAGGTGATCATGTTGTAGGCGGCCAGCCGCGCCACCGCCGCCCGCACCCGCGTCACCGGCACCGCCTGGTCCTGACCGGCGCGCAGGAAGCCGGGGAGGTGGTCCAGCAGGGTGCGAGGGATGCCTTCAGGCGCCACCCAGGCCAGGGTCCGCAGCACCAGCTCGGCCAGGGGTGTGTCGGCGGCCAGGTGGTCCAGGGTGGCGTACCAGGTACGCGCGATGGTCTGGTCGATCTGCTCTTGGCGCCCGGCCGGGGCCTGGTCGAACAACTCGGCCGGGTAGTCGGCCAGCAGGTCCAGGTAATCACCAGGTGCTGCGTGGTTGTCGATCAGGTAGCCGGCGGCCTGGTCGATCGCCAACGGCAAGCACCCCAGCTCGGCGCACAACTCGGCCGCGCCGGTCAGATCAGCGCCGGAGCGCTCAGCGGTCACAGTCCTGGTCAGTAGTTCCACGGCCTGGTCCAGGGGCAAGACATCCAGGGCGATGGTGTGGTCAACCAGGCGGGCCCAGCCGGTGGCCAGCCTGGTGGTCACCAGCACCCGCCCGCCCGGTCCGCCTGACCCGCTCTTCAACCGGGCCAGCAGATCGGCCACCTCAGCCGGGCCGGTGACATTGCCCAGCACCAGCAGCCAGCCGCCATTGCAGTTAAGCCACCCCAGCGCGGCCTCGGCCAGCGCCTCCAACTCCCGCCCCGCCAACCCCGGGTCCAGCGCCACCGCCAGCCGCGCCAGCTCCTGCCACACCGCCTGCCGACTCCCCGCGACCACCCACCACACCAGATCGAACTCATCGCGGTGCCGGTGCGCCCACTGCGCGGCCAGGGTGGACTTGCCGATCCCGCCCAGCCCGTGCACCGCTCCCACCCGCTGGTGCACCACCGCCGCCGCACCACCACCGGCGGTGGCGGCGAACGCCGCGTCCAGCCGCGCCAGCTCGGCCTCGCGACCCACGAACAGCTCACCAGCGTGCGGCGGCAGCGACACCGGCAACCACCCCGCCTCTTGGCCCAAAATCGCAGGGACGGAACCGATGTTGATGGTGCTGTCCGGAGCGGCCTGCACGAACGGCCCGGGACCGGTGTGGTGGGCGTTTTGCTGCGATTGGGCAGCGTTGTCGCCGGTGGCAATCTGCCCGCTCACCTGTGCCTGCCCGCCCACTCCCACCGACCGCTCCCCCACAGCGCCCGTCTCCGGCTCGGCAGGCTGCCGGAGCTCACGGTCATCTGGCTCTGGAGCACCTGGCAGAGGCGGTGTGTGATCGGGCATGGTCAGCGTCCGGTTCCCGAACTACCCCCACCGGCGCCGCCGTCCTCACCGTCCCGGCCTGCCTGGTCGTCGTCCCGCGGTTGGGGAGACCCTGGCGGCGGGGCGTGGTGGTGCACGGCGCCGGAGATGTCGCGGCCCATGATCAGCGGGCCGTTGAACGTGCCGCCGCTGACCTGGTTGTGAGTGCTGTCGTCCTGGTGGTGGGTGGTCTGGAACTGCGAGGCGCCGTCGCCGGTGGAGATCTGACCGCTCACCCGCGCGTTGCCGCCCAGGTTCACCGACCGCGCCCCCGGCCCTTCCCCGCCCTGCTCTTCGCCCGGTTCAGGGCCGGAACTGCGGTGCGGGGTCGGCCGGGCGGGCGGCTCGTTCTGCGGCTCCGACAGAGGCGAGGTGGAAGCGGCGGGGCGGCGCAGGGAGTACAGGCCCACGCCCAGCCCGGCCACCCCGGCGATCGCGCCGATCACACTGGCCAGCTGATCGGCCGCGCCCAGCCCGGCCACCACCGCGAACACCACTAACCCCAGCACCGCACTCGCCAGCACCGTCCCCGCGATCCACATCCGGGCCCGCCCCGGCCGCCGACCCGCA
Source organism: Spirillospora sp. NPDC050679 (assembly GCA_044456955.1). Lineage (GTDB taxonomy): Bacteria > Actinomycetota > Actinomycetes > Streptosporangiales > Streptosporangiaceae > Spirillospora. The sequence continues at coordinate 24,834 of JBITGK010000021.1, forward strand.
GTCGGTATTCGGCGTGGGGGCCGGTCATCACGCCGCTGCGGCGCCCGCTCGGTCATCTCTCCATCATGACCCCGCCACCGGCCACCCATCGGCCGATCACCTCTGCCCGCCGAATCCGGCCAATCACCTCGACCATCCGCTGCTCCTGTCGTCCGGCGTCCCGGCTGCGCAGACTCCGCACGCCGGACAGCAGCACGCCTTCAGCAAAGGAATTGTTGAAGACACTCACCAGGCATGGAGTCCCCAGTGCTGTTGACCTGCAAAACCGGCGGTCAATTGAAGACCTGAACGATCGTTACGACGCGGGTAACGAACCTTCTCTATTCTACTAACGCAATATGAAATCAAAGTGGCTGCTTGCGTTTTCTAGAGATCCAGTGGTCCGCGCTCAGCATGCGCTCACAGTCGCTTGGCAACTTCCCGCACGACGCCATCGCATGACCCAAAACATCTGAGTCCCGGACGGGTAAGGCTTGCCGAAAAGGAAGATCAAGATATGCGGGAGGTCGTCGCACAGCACTCGCCCGCGGTCGGCCGGTTCAGCTTCGTGCGGCGGGACCGTCCGTCCAGGTCCTCGGCATCCCTGTGGGCGAGGGCCAGGTTGCCGTGGGAGACCAGGCGTCACCGCGATCACTTCCCGCGCCGATGGCCGCCGCCCAGGCAGGCCGCGAACGCGCAGGTGGTGCCAGGCAGGTCGCAGCCGGCTCTCGACCTGCGGACCCGGCGGGAATTGCCTCCGCCTGCGCCCACTTTCGATGGCGTTCACATGGACCATTGATTCGGTCCGACACAAGTACGCCTTCTCACGGCCGAAACTAGCCACTTATCCAACGGTCAGAGTGCTGTCAAGTGATCATGGACAGCACTTCCTGGCCGTTTTTGACCAGTGGCGGGCCTTGCCCGGCGCTGATCGCTCTAGGCATGATCTCCTCGGCTTTCGACTTGAGGAGAGGCGTTCCATGAACGTGCAGCAGCGCATCAAAGAAATGCTGGTCGCCGAGATCAACGTCGAGGTCCCGCCGGACCGGATGAACGACGGGGACAGCCTCCGCGACACCTACGGGCTGGACTCGCTGGGGTTCGTGGAGTTGCGCGTCCAGTGCGAGGACGCCTTCGGGATCACCATCTCCGACGACGAATTCAGCGCGGACAATTTCGCCACCCTGGGCAGCGTCACCGCGCTGGTCGAGAGCAGGCTCGCCGCCGCCTCGCCGGCCTGACGACGACGGCCGCCCGCGGACCGCAGAGCGACTGGAGAACCGTTGACCGCGACAGACCTGTCCGAGTTCACCGACTCGGACATCGACGACCTGCTGTTCAGCCAGCAGACGCACCTCAACCACTACGGCCGCCCGCCGCTGCCGTTCGCGTGCCGCCGCGCGCGGGGCATCGAGATCGAGGCCGTCCACCTCGCCCCCGAACGGCGGGGCGAGCCCCTGCACCTGCTGGACGCCAGCGGCGGCTACGCCAGCGCCTGTCTGGGCGCCGGCCACGAGGCCGTCCGCGCCGCGATGGAACGCGCCATCGGCGAGGTCGGCTACGTCACCGACGAGCTCGCCTCGCTCGAACGCGCCCGCCTGCTGACCCGGCTGTTCGGGCCCGACGGCCTGTGGCGGGACCGCTTCCCGACGGGCGAGTACCACGTCGCCGGGCGCAACTCGGGGTCGGAGGGCCTGGAGCTGGCGCTGCGGCTGGTGCTGGAGTCCCGCTTCGACCCCCGCAGGCTGCGCTACCGGCCCGGCATGGAGGAACGCGACACCATCCTGGCGTTCGAGGGGGCCTGGCACGGCTGGAGCGACGGCCTGCTGCCGCTGCTCAACCGCCGCCACTACCGGGTGGGGCTGCCCGGCCCGTCCCCGCTCGACGACTACGGCGTGCGCGTCGAGCACATCCCCTTCGGCGACCCGCGGATCCTGCGGGAGTACTTCGAGGCCAACGCCCACCGGCTGCTGGCGGTGTTCGTCGAGCCGATCCAGGGCGACGCCGGAATCCTGGTGCCGCCCTCGGGCTACCTGCGCGCCCTGGCGGACCTGTGCTCCGGCGACGGGGTGCTCCTGGTCGCCGACGAGGTCCTGACGTTCGCCAAGTCGGGGCGCATGTTCGCCATGAACGACGAGGGCGCGCCCGTGCCCACCGACGTCACCGTCATCGGCAAGAGCCTGGGCATGGGCGTGCTGTCCACGTCGATGGTGATCGCCCGGCGCGAGCTGGGCACCCGCGCGACCGGCGCGGTCGCCACCTCAGACCTGCGCCCGGTGACGTGCGCGGTCATCCGCGACGGGTTGGAGCACATCCTCGCCGCCGACCTCATCGGGCACTCGCGGCGGCTGGGCGAGCGGCTGTCGCGACGTCTGGCCTCGGACCTGGTCGGAGGGTTCCCGCAGGTCTACACCGAGACCCGCGGCACCGGCGTGATGCACGGCCTGGAGCTGTCGGGCGCCGCCGCCGCGCGGTTGGACGCCCTGCGCGCCCAGATGGCCGCGGCCGGGGTGTACGTGGAGTTCATGGCGGGTGCGGGCAAGCGCGGCGGCGGACTGCGGTACGTCCACCCCACCATGCGGATCGCGCCCCCGCTGGTCACCACGCTTGAGCAGGCCGACGAGATCGTCGACCGGCTGGCGGCCGGCACCCGGCGCTTCGTTGAGGCGACGTGACCGGCGGGACCGGGTTCCGACACCGCGTCGAGCACGTCGACACCGACGCGGGCGGGGTGGTGCACTTCTCCCGCTACACGTCCCTGATGGAGACCGTCGTCCTGGACTTCCTGGAGGAGCGCGGGGCCGGTCTGACCGCGCTCGGACGGGACGGCGTCCAGCTCGCCGTCACCGAGCTGCAGATGCGTTACCTGCGACCGGCGGCCTACCGCGACGTGCTGGTGGGCGAGCCGACCGTGGAGCACGTCGGCGGCGCGTGGTTGCGCGCCGCCGCCACCCTCGCCCGGCGGGAGGCCGACGGGCGGGACACCGCGCTGGCCGCCGGCCACTTGGTCTTCGCCGCCGTCGCCACCGACTCGGGACGGGCCGTACCGCTGCCCGCCGCCGTCCGCCGCACCCTGAAGGGAATCACCGCAGATGCCGACCTCCATCTCCACCGCGCAGCCCGGCCCGCCGGAGACGGCCCCGCCGTCACCGGAGGCGCGGGCTGAGAAGCCGCTGGGGTTCTCCGAGCTCAAGCAGTGGCTGCGGCACCGGCACCCGATGGTCTACATCGACCGGATCGTGGACCACGAGCCGGGCGTGTTCCTCAAGAGCCTGCTGTCGGTGTCGGGGAACCTGGACGCCATCGCGGGCCACTTCCCCGAGCGGGCGATCTACCCGGGCAGCCACCTCATGCAGGCCTACGCCCAGTCCGGGATCATCCTCTACCAGATGAGCACCACCCCGGTCGCCGAGGACGAGATCACGCTGATCGGGTCGGTGAAGTCCCGCTTCACCCGCATCGTGGTGCCCGGCGACCAGGTCCTGTTCGACGTGCGGGCCGACCGGATCAGCGGGGACGTCTTCTTCTTCTCGGCGCGGGCGACCGTGGAGGGGCGGACCGCCGCCACCTTCAAGGGCAACCTGATCCGCACGAAGATCGACGCTCTGGGCCGCCAGCTGTGGTGAGCCCGGCCCCCGTCGTCACCGGCATGGCCTGGTCCACGCCGCTAGGCGACGACCTCGACGGGGTGTGGGAGCGGCTGTGCGCGGGCGCGACCGGCGTCGCCCCGGTCGCGTCCCCGCACCGGCTGCGGACCGGCGCGGCGGCGACGGTCCCGCACCCCGCCTACGGGTCGGCCGACCCCTGGGAGCGGCAGGTGGGGCTGGCGGTCCGCACACTGGCCGCCGCGTTCGCCGACGCCGGCGCCGACCCCGCCGATCCGCTGGCGGTGCTGGTGTGCGGGACGAGCTTCGGCGCCCTGTTGGACACGGAAGAGGAGCCCGCCGACTGGGCCGCCGAGGCGGCCCGCCGGCTGGGCCGCGCGGACCGGCCGATCGGAGCGGTCACGGCGTGCTCGGCGGGGTCCGACAGCCTGCTGGTCGCCGACGCCCTGATCCGCTCCGGCGCCGCGCGGATGTGCGTCGCCGGGGGCGTCGACGTCCTCACCGAGGCCAAGCGCCTGGGGCACTCGGCGCTGGGCACCATGAGCCCCGGCGGGCTGCGCGCCTTCGACGTCGCCCACGACGGCATGGTGCTGGGCGAGGGCGCGGCGTTCCTGGTCCTGGAGTCGGCGGACGCCGCGCGTGAGCGCGGCGCACGCGTCCACGCCGTCCTGCGCGGGACCGGGTCGGCCAACGACGCGACCGGCCTGACCGCGCCCGACCCGTCGGGCCGGAGCGTGGTGGCGGCCGTGCGGGACTGCCTGGCGGGCGCGGACGTGCCCGCCGAACGGGTGTCGGTGATCAGCGCCCACGGGACCGGCACCCCGCTGAACGACCAGGTGGAGGCCGCCAGCCTGCAGCGGTTGTTCGGCGCGGCCGACCCCGGGCCGGTGGTGTTCGGGACCAAGGGCGTGCTCGGGCACAGCCTCGGCGCGACCGGGGCGATCGAGGCGGTCGCCACCGTGCTGGCCCTGCGCAGCGGCAGGGTCCCGCCGCTGGCGGGCCTGGAATCGCCGATGCCGGAGCTGTCGCTGCCGCTGGCCGGGCACGGCGACACGAAGGTGGCCGGCGGGGCGGGGCTCAGCCTGACCCTCGGCTTCGGCGGGTTCAACACCTGCCTGCTGCTGGAGAGGCCGGTGACCGCATGACCCCGCCCCTGGACGCGCCCCTGGCCCTGGCCCTGCTCGGCACGAGCGTGCTGGAGGCGGCCGACCCCGCCGGGTTCGCCGAGAACAAGCCGTCCTTCTACGCCGACCCGGCCGCCTGGATGATCGCATCGGCCGTCGAGCGCGCCCTCGACGAGCCGTCCGCCGACGTCCGCGCGGCCGTCCTGGCGCGGCCCGACCGGGTCGCGACCATCGTCACCTGCGCCGCCGCGTCGCTTCCGGCGGCGCGGGCGATCGCGCGCACGGCCGGGCGCGGCCGGGTGTCGCCGTTGCGGTTCGCCGGGGCCAACCCCGGCATCCTGGCCGGGCTGACCTGCATCCGGCTCGGGCTGCGCGGCCCGTCGCTGGTGCTCGACGGCGACCCCGACCGGACCGCGCCCACCGCGCTGACCGTGGCGCGCGACTGGCTGCGACGGGGGCGGGCCCGGCACGTCGTCCTGGCCACCTACGCCGGGCACCCTGGCGGCCACACCGTCGCCTGCGCGCTCGTCATCGGCGCGGCGACCCGGGACGCCGCCGACCGGGACGACTCCGCCGAGGCGCTGCGGCTGCTGGCCGCCGCCCCCGGCGTTCCACTGATACGACCATCGTGAACGGGGACCTGATGGTGGACACCGCTTGGACGCCGCCCTTCGACGCGAGCAGGGCCGCCGACTTCCTGGAGGGCGTCGTCAACGCCACGCCACCGGCGTCCGGCCGGCACGGCCCCTCCTTGGACGACACCATGGCCGCCCTGGCCGGGCTCGGACTCCCACCGGGCGCCGCCGTCGCCTTCGCCCTGTCCAACTCCGCCCAGACGGTGCGGCTGTACCTGTCGGCGCTGCTGCTGGGGCTGGTGCCGCTGATGGTCGCGCCGACCACGCCTTCGGCGCGCGTCCGCGAGATCGCCCGGCGGCTGGACGTGCGCGCCGTCGTGGCCGGCCGCCTGGACCCGGCGCGCTACCAGGCCGACCGCGTCCACGCGCTGGGCGACGCCGAGGCCGTGCTGCTGGACGGCCCGCACGCGGCGCGCACGCCCTACGCCGCCGGGCAGGTCCTGCTGTCCACCTCGGGCACCTCGGGGATGACCAGCGCCTGCCTGCACGGCCTCGACGCGCTGCTGCGCAACGCCCACCGGCACGCCCGCGCGGTGGGCATGACCGGCGGCGACACCGTGCTGGTGAACCTGCCCCTGTACTACTCCTACGCGATGGTCGCGCAGGTGCTGGCCGCCTACGTCACCGGAGCGCGCCTGGTGGTGTCCGGGCCGCCGTTCTCGGTGCCCGACTACCGGCGGGCGCTCACCGACCACGGCGTGACCCAGTCCTCGATCACCCCTACCATCGCCCGGCGGCTGCCCGTCGGCGGCGAGGGGCCGCCGCTCCCCCGCGGCCTGCGCGTCCTGACCGTCGGCGGCGACCAGCTGCCCGCCGCGGCGGTGGCGTCCCTGCTGGCGGCGCGCCCCGACGGCGAGCTGTACCTCACCTACGGCCTGACCGAGGCCGGACCGCGGGTGGCCACCCTCGCCGCCCATGCCGAGCCCGCCCACCGCCACTCCTCGGTCGGCCTGCCCCTGCCGGGGGTGCGGACCTGGCTGCGGCAGTCCGACGACGAGGGCTGCGGCGAGCTGATGGTGGAGTCCGACACCGTCCTGCTGCGCAAGATCGGCGCGGCGCCCGCCGCCGGGCGCGCCCTGGTGCGCCCCGGAGTGGTCGCCACCGGCGACGTCTTCCGCATCGACGAGGACGGCTACCTGCACTTCCGCGGGCGGCTGTCGGACTTCGTCATGATCCGGGGCGAGAAGGTGTCGCTGACCGGCGTCCGCCAGGCCGCGCAGACCCTCCCGCAGGTGACGCACTGCCGGCCGCGGGTCAGCGTCGACCCTGACGGCTCGACCGCGCTGGACCTGGAGATCGCGGTGACCGACCCGCTGCCCGGCGTGGAGGAGGCCGTCCGCCGCGCCCTGAACGCGATGCTGCTGCCGGTGGAGCGGCCCCGGCGGATCGTCGTCACCGCCGCCGACCCGCTGCTGTTCCGCAAATGAGCGGCACCGAAGTGGGCGCAGCGGTGAGCGGGGCGGCACTGCAGGTGTTCTGCGTGCCGTTCGCTGGCGGGACGGCGCGCTCCTACCAGGACTGGCAGCGATGGTTCCCCCCGAACATCGAGATCGTTCCGCTGGAGGCGGCGGGCAAGGGCAGGCGGTCGGCCGAGCCCTCCCCCGCCACGCTGCGGGAGGCGGCCGCCGACCTGGCCGCACGGGTCCAGGCCGTGCGCACCGGCGTCCCGCACGTGCTGTTCGGCCACAGCCTGGGAGCGCTGATCGCGTTCGAGATGACCCTGGCGGGCGCCGACCTGGGGCTGCCCCTGCCGGAACTGCTGGTGGTGTCGGGACGCAACCCGCCGAACGCCGTCTCCCGGTGGGGCGCTGAGACGGTGGAGCTGCCCGACCACGAGCTGCTGGCGGCGCTGCGCACCGTCGGCGGTGTCCCCGAAGGGCTCCCGGACTCGATCGCCGCGCGGTTCTTCCTGCCGGGCCTGCGCGCCGACCTGCGCCTGGCCGTCGGCTATCGCGCCGCGGGCGACCGGCCGTCGGACGTCCCGCTGCTGGTGCTGGCCGGCCGGCAGGACCCCCTGGTCGACCACCACCAGGTGGCCGACTGGGCGCGGCACACCCGGCGGTCCTGCGACCTGTGGCGGCACGACGGGCACCACTTCGGGCTGTTCCGGCGGCCCGGCGAGGCGGCCCGCGCGATCACCGCCGCGCTCCCCCGGCCCGTGCTGGCCGCGAACCGGGGAGCGACGGCGTGACGGGCGGTGCGGCGGGTGCGGCGCGGGGGTATGTGTTCGTCGCGCTGTCGGCGGCCGGGTTCGGCCTGATGCCGGTCCTGGCGGTCTACGCCTACCGGGACGGCCTCACCGTCCCCACGCTGCTGTTCCTGCGGTTCGCCATCGCCGCGCTGATCTTCGTGCCGTTCGCCCTGCGGCACGCCGCCCGGCGCGGGACCCCCGGCCGGGCCGTCCGGCACCTGCCCCGCCTGCTGCTGCTGGGCGGGGTGCTCTACACCGCCCAGTCCGCGCTGTACTTCTCCTCGGTGCAGCACATCACGCCCGCCCTGGCGGCGGTGCTGCTGTACCTGTACCCCGCGCTGGTGGCCGTGGCCGCCTCCGTGCTGGCGCGGCGGCGGCCGTCGCTGGGGGTGGTGGTGTCGGTGGCGGTGTCGTTCGCCGGGGTGGTCCTGGCCATGGGCGACATCGAGTGGCGGCTGAGCCTGATCGGCATCGCCGAGGCGGTCGGCGCGGCGGGCGTCTACTGCGTGTACATCCTCTACAGCGACCGGGTCGGCGCGAGCGTCCCGGCGGTCGACATGACGGCGTTCGTCGCGCTGTCGGCGGCCGGGTCCTTCCTGGTCTGGGGGGCCGCGACGGGGGAGTTGCGGTTCGGCTTCGCGGCGACCGGCTGGATCCCGGTGGCCGCGGTCGCGCTGGCCTCGACCGTGCTGGCGATCCTGTTCTTCTTCCTGGGCATGGCCCTGGTCGGCCCGACCAGGGCGTCCATCGGCAGCACGCTGGAACCGGTGGTGAGCATCGTGGCCGCGACCCTGCTGATCGGCGGAGGTCTCAGCCCGGCTCAGATCCTCGGAACGGTCCTGGTCTTGGGCGGGGCCACGGTGGGGATGTTGTCCAGGCGGGCCGCCGACACCGGCCCGCCGCGGGGGGCGCCGGCGGCACCGGTGGAGGGCCGCCGCGGAAAGGAGCCGGTATGACCGAGCAGATCCCCTACCTGTCCCGGCGGGAGGTGGAGCGGCTGCTGACCCTCGACCTGGCCGCCGACTCCCAGCGCGCGGCGTTCGAGGCGCTGGGGCGCGGCACCGCCGAGCAGCCCTTCAAGCTCATGCACTCCAGCCGGTTCGACGACAGCACGGTCTTCTGCACGGTCGCGCGGCTGTCGGCCGGCACCGGCGCGATCGCCAAGTTCGGCAGCGTCAACCCCGGCAACCCCGCGGCGGGCCTGCCCAGCGTCTCGGCGCTGGTGACGGCCTTGGACGCCGGAACGGGAAGGCCGGTGGCCGTGCTCGACGGCATCGCGATCACCACGCTGCGCACGGCGGCGGCCAGCGCGGTGGCCGTGGACGCCCTGGCCGCCGCCGACGCCGCCGACCTCGGCGTCATCGGCTCCGGCACCCAAGCGCGGGCACACGTCAGGGCCCTCGCCCGGGTCCGCCCGCTGACCGAGGTGCGGCTGTGGAGCCCCACCCCCGCCAACCGGGAGCGGGCGGCCCGCGAACTGGCCGACGAGCTCGGCATCGGGGTGCGCGCGGTCGGCGACGCCGAAGAGGCGGTCACCGGCATGGCGATCGTCGCCGCCTGCTCGCTGAGCCGCGAGCCGGTCGTCCGGGGCCGCTGGCTGAAGCCCGGAACGACCGTCGTCAGCGTCGGCTCGTTCGAACCGGACCGGGCCGAGGTCGACGCCGAGGTGCTCCGGCGGGCGGCGGCCGTCGTGGTCGACGACCCCGACACCGCCGCCGCGCACGCCGGACCCGTCATGCGCGCGCTGCGGGACGGCGATCTGCGACGACCGGACCTCATCGCGCTCGGCGCCGTCCTGACCGGCCGGCGCGCCGCCCGCACCGGCCCCGAGGACATCGTGTTCTACAACAGCGTCGGGCTGGGCGTGCAGGACGCCGCCGCCACATGGGCGCTGCTGGACGCCTCAGCACGCGCCGAAGGAGCCGGGCGATGACGCCCCTGCCCCGCACGGCCTCCACCGTCATCGTCGGGGGCGGCGCCATGGGCACCAGCATCGCCTACCACCTGGCCCGCGCCGGGGTCCCCGACGTCGTGCTCGTCGAACGCGGCGAACTGGCCTCGGGCTCGACCTCGCGCGCGGCGGGCGGGGTGCGGGCGCAGTTCTCCGACGAGCTGAACATCCGGCTCGGCGCTCGCAGCTTGGAGGCGTTCGCCCGGTTCGGCCGCGAGCCCGGCCACGAGATCGACCTGCGCCGTGTCGGCTACCTGTTCCTGCTGTCCACTCCCGAGCAGGTCGCGGCGTTCGAGGCCGGGGTGCGCCTGCAGAACCGGCTCGACGTGCCCAGCCGCCTGCTGGACCCGTCCGAGGCGCGGCGGCTGTCCCCGCTGATCAGCACCGACGGGCTGCTGGCGGCGGCGTTCTCCCCCGACGACGGCCACTGCACCCCCGAGTCGGTGGTGCACGGCTACGCCGCCGGGGCCCGCCGCCACGGCGCGGTCATCGTCCGGCACTGCGAGGTCACCGGGATCGGCACCCGCGGGGACGAGATCACCGAGGTCGTCACCTCGCGCGGCACGGTCGCCGCCCCCAGCGTGATCTGCGCGGCGGGCGCGTGGTCGCGGCGGATCGGCGCGATGGCGGGCGTCGACCTGCCGGTGGAGCCGCTGCGCCGCCAGATCGTGGTGACCGGCGCCGTCCCCGGCCTGCCGCCCACGCTGCCCATGACGATCGACTTCACCACCAGCCTGTACTTCCACACCGAGGGCCCCGGCCTGCTGATCGGCATGTCCGACCCCGACGAGCGGCCGGGCTTCCGCACCGGGATGTCCGACGCCTGGCTGCCCCGGCTGGGCGCCGCCATGGCCCGGCGCGCGCCCGCCCTGCTGGACATGGGCGTGCACCGGGGCTGGGCGGGCCTGTACGAGGTCACCCCCGACCACAACGCGCTCATCGGCGAGGCGGGCCGGCCCGGCCGCTTCCTGTACGCCACCGGGTTCTCGGGACACGGTTTCCTGCAGTGCCCGGCGGTCGGCGAGGTCGTACGCGACCTGTACCTGGGCCGCACCCCGCCTGTCGATGTCGCCCCGCTGCACGCCGGGCGCTTCGCCGCCGACGCCGCCCGACGTGAGGAGAACTGCGTATGACGCGCCCGCCCGTGCTGTGGATGCGGCACGAGACCCGAGCCGACGAACAACGCGCCCCCATCGTCCCCGACGACGCCCGGCGCCTGGTCGCCGACGGGACGGCGGTCGTCGTCGAGGAGTCGCCCACCCGCGTCTTCCCGACCGCCGACTACGTCCGCGCCGGATGCGACACCGCCGAACCGGGCTCGTGGGTGGACGCCGCGCCCGACACCGTCATCGTCGGCCTGAAGGAACTCCCCGACGAGCCCGCTGAACTGCGCCACCGCCACGTCTTCTTCGGCCACGCCTACAAGGGCCAGCCCGACGGCCCCCGTCTGCTCCGGCGGTTCCGTGCGGGCGGCGGCGAACTCCTGGACCTGGAGTCGCTGACCGACGCGCACGGTCGGCGCCTGGCGGCCTTCGGCTACTGGGCCGGGTACGCGGGCGCGGCACTGGCCGTCCTGCAGGCGCGCGGCGCCCTCGACTCCCCCCTGCGGACCACGACCAAGGACGCCCTGCACCGTGCCCTCCGCGCCTCCGGCACTGCCCCCACCGTGCTGGTGATCGGGGCACTGGGCCGCTGCGGGCAGGGCGCACGGGACGCCCTCACCGCCGCCGGACTGGACCCCACCTGCTGGGACCTGCCCGAAACACGGCGGCTGGACAGACGCGCCCTGCTCGACCACGAGATCGTCGTCAACACCGTCTTCCAGACCGGCCCGGCCGACCCGTTCCTCACCCGCGCCGACCTGGCCGCGGCCCGCCGCACCCGCCTGGTCTGCGACGTCACCTGCGACGTCGGCAACGACAGCAACGCCCTGCCGATCTACGACGCGCTCACCGACTGGCGGCGACCGGTACGCCGGCTGTGGCAGGACCCGCCCCTGGACCTGATCGCCATCGACAACCTGCCGTCCCTGCTGCCCCGGGAGTCCAGCACCGCGTTCTCCGCCGCGCTGCTGCCGCACCTGGCCACCCTGAACGACCCGGCCTCGCCGTGGCGGTCCTGCCTGCGCAGCTTCCACCAAGCGTGCCGCTCCCTCGACGACATGGAAGCCGCCCATGACTGACACCGCCCCACCCACCACCGCCCGCCGCCCCCTGAAGCCGAGCGGCACCGTCCACTGGATCGGGGCGGGCCTGTCCACCGGCAGCGGACTAGCGGCCCTGTGCGAGCGGGCCGACCGCGTCCGCCTGTGGCACCGCACCGCCGACCGGGCCGCCGGAAGCCTCGCCCGCCTCGGCCTGGCCGACCGCGCCGAGCCGCGCGCCTACACCCTCGACGCCCTGGCCGCCGAACTCCGCCCCGGCGACGTCGTGGTGTCCATGCTCCCCGCCACCGAGCACGGCGCGCTGCTGGGCCTGTGCATCGAACGGCGCGCCCACTTCGCCAACTCCAGCTACGTCTCCGACGACATCGTCCAACGGGCACCGGCCGCCGCCGAGGCCGCCCTGGTGGTGCTGGTCGAGTCGGGCCTGGACCCGGGCCTGGACCACCTGTTCGCCCACAGCCTGATCGCCCGCGCCCGCGCGGCCGTGGGCGACGCCCCCGCCACGGCGGAGTTCACCTCGTACTGCGGCGGCCTGCCCGCCGTCCCCAACGACTTCCGCTACCGCTTCAGCTGGGCGCCGCGAGGCGTGCTGAACGCCCTGCGCACCCCGGCCAGGTACATCGACGAGGGCGTCCCCGTCACGGCGAGCCGGCCGTGGGAGGCCACCCGGCCCTTCACCGTCGACGCCGAGCCCTTCGAGGTCTACCCGAACCGCGACAGCGTCCCCTACATCGCCCAGTACGGCGTCCCGCCGTCCTGGACGCTCACCACCTTCGTCCGGGGGACCCTGCGGCTGGACGGCTGGCGGCGGGCGTGGGCGCCGGTCTTCGACGAGCTGCGCCACAACGACGAGGCCCGCCTCACCGCCCTGGCCGGCGACCTGGCGACCCGCTACCCCACCACACCCGACGACCGCGACCGCGTCGTCCTGATCGTGGACCTGAAGGTCCGGACCGAGCACGATTCCTGGTCCGGCCGGTACGTGCTGGACATGGTGGGCGACCGGAACGAGAGCGCGATGGCCCGCTGCGTGTCCCTCCCCTTGGCCAACGGAGTGACCGAGATCCTGGAGGGCGCGCTCCCTCCGGGCCTGCACCGGGCAGCGGAGACCCCGGCCCGCGCAGACCGGTGGCTGGAGAACCTGGCCCAACAGGGGATCTCCTACACACTCCAGGAACCGACCTCCGACTCATGACGGGAGCGGTAAGCCGCCTGACTCGGTCCGCCTCAGTGGGTGTTGAACAACCTCCGGCGTTGACCGCTTGATGGTGGCTTTCGGTAGCGGGTGGGCTGGTTCAGGGGCGGTAGCGGCGGGTGGCGGTGTCGGAACTGACCCGAAAGACTGCGGTGTTTTCGTCCCCAGTGGTCCCGGCGGCGCGGCCGACGGCGTGTTCCCGCTTCTTGATCGCCTGGCTGGCCCTCTCGGCCGAGGGGCGGTTCCTCCGCCGGTGTCGGGAAGGTCGCGATCTCGCGCAGGTCTGCCGTTCATCTTCATCGTCAACCTTCAGTGAACGGAACGTTGCGGCATGCACCGTTGTTCGGCGCCGACCGCAAGGACACACTTGGTGACATCGCCGAAATGATCGCAAAGGAGGTCGAATTTCATGGCCGTCGTCGCCACCGGCGTGGCGGGATCGGTGGACGATCCGACCGCCTCACGCTGGTTCCTCACCGCCTACCTGGGCGTTCGCGAGGTATTGGTGATCAACGAGCTTGCCTGGCTCACCCGTGATGACGGTGCTGCCGACACCTGCCTGCGGCAGTGCCCGTCCGCCGAGCTCCCGTTCCGCTCAGCGGTGGTGACCGTCAGCGGCATTATCGCCGTGCACCCCCGGCTGTGCCGGGAGGGCGTGACGGTGGCCGCGCCGCTGCGGCTGGTCGTGCCCAACGGCCTGGAGATCGAGCTCGTGGAGTGGATCGAGCCCGCGGGCGGCTGAGCCCGACCACCCGTCTCTGAGGACCGGCCCCGCCCTGCCACGCCCACCAACCCTTACGCACTGCAACCAAGGAGTCACCCGTCATGAGTTCGCGGCAGCCCGGCCATCCGCGCCGTTGGCTGATCCTCATCGTGCTGTGCCTCAGCACGCTGGTGTTGGTCATCGACAACATGGCGCTCACCGTCGCGGTGCCGTCGCTGTCGGCCGACCTGGGCGCGAGCCCACAGGACCTCCAATGGGTTTTGGAGTCCTACATGCTGGTCTTCGCCGGTCTGCTGCTGACGGCGGGCTCACTGTCAGACCGATACGGCCGACGCCGTGTCATGGTCGTCGGGCTGGCGGTGTTCGGCGTCGCGTCCCTGGCGGCGCCCCTGGCCACCAGCCCCGCACTGCTCATCGCGGCGCGGGTGGCGATGGGCGTCGGCGGCGCGCTGGTGATGCCCAGCACCCTGTCGATCCTCATCACCGTCTTCACCGACGCCGGCGAGAGGCGCAAGGCCATGGCCGTCTGGGGCGCGGCCGCGATGCTCGGCCTGGTCGGCGGCCCGGTCCTGGGCGGCGCGCTGATTGCCGCCCAGGGCTGGGAAGCGGTCTTCCTGATCAACGTGCCGATCGCGGGACTGGCCGTCGTCGCCGCGCTGGCGCTGATGCCCGAGTCCAGGGGCCCCGTCACCAGGCCCGATCCGGTGGGCGCGGTGCTGTCGATGGTCGGCATGTCCGCACTGGTGTGGACGGTCAACGAGCTCGCGCACGGCATCTCCTGGCCCGCTCTGGCCCTCACCGTCGTCGCCCTGACGGCGTTCGTGGTGTGGGAGCTGCGCACGCCCTTCCCGATGGTGCCGCTCGGCTTGTTCCGTGACCGCGACTTCGCCGGGGGCAGCCTGTCGCTCACCCTGGTCCAGATCGGCAACGGCGGGCTGCTGCTGGTGCTGACCCAGTACCTCCAGTTCGGCCTGGGCTACACCCCCACCCAGGCCGGACTGGCCTTCATCCCGATGGCGGCCGCCTCCCTGATCTTCAACGGGATCGGTGTCGGTATGGGAGCCAGGTTCGGCAACCGCGCCGTCGCGGTATCCGGCATGGTCGTGATGGCCGCCGGGTTCGGCCTGCTGGCGGTCTCCTCCGAGAACCCAGCGACGCTGGTGGTCGCTCAGTTTGTGCTCGGTGCCGGGGGCGGGCTGGCCATGCCCAGCGCGGTCGCCACCCTCATGGGGGCCATCCCCGCCGATCAGGCGGGCGTCGGATCGGCGCTGAACGACACCATCCAGCAAGCTGGTGCCGCGCTCGGCGTCGCCGCTCTGGGCAGCCTCGCCACCAGCGGCTACGCCACGGCCATGCCCGCCGACGCGCCCGAGGCCGCACGGCGTTCCATTGCCGTCGCCGTCAACGACCCGGCCCTGGCGGATGCCGCCCGCCAGGCCTATGGCGCCGCCATGTCCACCGCCTTCACCGGAGCCGCCGCCGGAGTGCTCGGCGCCGCCGTTCTGGCCCTGCTTCTGATGCGCGGGCGAACGTCGGCCCTTCCCACCCCCGACCCCGTCCACGCCGGCAAGCCCCTCGTCGGCGCCACCCACTGACCACTCGCACCAACACCCGACCCGAACCAACATCCCAACCCGAACCAACACCCCAAGGAGACATCACCATGACCGGCACCCTCACCTGGGACTCCACCGGCAACTGGCAGGCCGGAGGCGCGTGGGGCGTCCGTGACTCCACCGGACGCGACTTCGACCGCGACCGCTGGCAGGCCCGGCTGGACGAACTGCGCGCGGCGCACAAGGTCCCCGGCGCGACGCTGGCGATCTGGGTCGGCGGACGGCTCCACGAGCTGGCCAGCGGCCTGCTGCACCTGGGGACCGGCGTGGAGGCCACCCCGGACTCGGTCTTCCAGCTCGGGTCCGTCGCCAAGACCTACACCGCGACCCTGGTCATGAAGCTGATCGAGGACGGAAGGCTGGACCTGGACGCCCCCGTCACCACCGTGCTGCCGGAGTTCGCGGTCGCCGACGCGGCGGCGACCGAGCAGATCACCATCCGCCGGATGCTCTCCCACACCAGCGGCCTGACCTGCGACTTCACCGCCGACACCGGGCGTGGCGACGACTGCCTGGCCGCCTACGTCGAGGCCGCCCGGGGCATCGCCTTGGACTGCGCGCCCGGCACCGGCACCTCCTACTCCAGCGTCGCCTACAACGTTCTGGGCCGCGTCGTCGAGGTCGTCACCGGCCTGACCTGGGACCAGGCCCTCAAGGACCTGCTGCTGACCCCGCTCGGCGCCACCCACAGCATGACGCTGCCCGAGGAGGCCCTGGCGTTCCGCACCGCGATGGGCCACCTCAACGAGCCCGGAGCAGACCCCGAGCCCGCCCCGGTCTGGGACATGATGCCGCGTTCAGCCGGACCCTACGGGCGCGTCCTGGCCACGGCCGGTGACGTCGTCAGGCTGGCCCGGATGCACCTGGACGGCGGACTGGCCGCCGACGGCACCCGCGTCCTGACCCCGCAGACCGTCGCGCTCATGCAGCGCCGCGTGGTCGACTCGCCCGACAAGTGGACCGTGTCCGCCGACGGCTGGGGGTTGGGCTGGTCGCTCTACGACTGGAACGGCGTCCCCGGCTACGGCCATGACGGCGCGTCCATCGGCCAGTACGCCTACCTGCGCGTCGCCCCGCACGCCAAGGTGGCAATCGCGCTGTGCACCAACGGCGGGGCCGCCCGTCTGCTGTACGCCGAACTGTTCGCGGAACTGCTGGCCGAGTTCGCGGGCGTCACCATGCCCCCGGCGTTCGCACCGCCCAAGACCCCGGTCGACGTCGACTTCACGCCGTTCGTCGGATCCTACAAGCGCGAGGGTGTCCTGATCACCACCTCGCTGGAGAACGGGCGGCCGCACCTGGTCTACGAGTTCGTCGACGGGATGAAGGACTTCTCACCGCCGCTCGACATGGACCTGACCCCGGTCTCGGCGACCGTGTACGCGGCGACCGGGGCGGGCGCGGCGTTCAGCGAGGACTACATGCCGGTCATCTTCGAGACGCTCGCCGGGGGCGTCCCGGCGGTCTACATCGGCATGCGCGCCGCGCCCAAGGTCTCCTAGCGCGTTGCGAAGTCCGATGCGTGGCGGTTCGACCTGAGGGAAGCACAGCGGGCGGCGCCAGAACCACTGCTGCCCGTCCCACACCGGTCGGGCCGTCGGCGCGGTGGACCGATGCGTGCCCGGCACAGCGTCACTGCGGGCCGCTCGTCTCCTCCGCGCCGCCCGCCTTGGCACCTTGCTCAGCAACCGCGACGAAGGCCTGGAGCAGCGTGGTCGCCGCATCGGTCCGCCACACCAGCGCCCACCGGCCGATCGGGGCGTCCTCGATAGGAATGAAGGCCAGGCCGGGCCAGGGATAGAAGTCCGCGGCCTCGGCCTGGATCGGCTGGACCGCGTCCCCGGCGCCCACCAGGATCAAGGTCTCCTGCCAGGTCGAGATCTTGGGCCCGCGTCTGATGGGACGCCCGGCAGGGGTGTGGAAAGGCACCAGGCCTTCCTCGTGGTACTCCGGCATCGGGTGGCGCGGCTGTGGCACGAGGTAGTCACCGAGATCCTCCATCCGCACCGAATCCCGCTGGGCCAGCGGATGTCCGACCGCCGCCATCAGGACGATCGGCCGCGCGCTGAGGACCGGACCCACCGTCAGGTCCGGTTCCCGGACGGGCAGCCACAGTAGCGCGACATCGACCTCCCCAGCCCGCAGCTGAGTGAACGGAGCGATGGGCTGGATCTCGACGAAGGTGACACCCGCCGCCGGATAACGCTCCCGGAACACCTTGACGGTGTCGGTGAGCACGTGCGCCAGCGCTCCCATGGTGCCGACCGTCAACGTTCCGTGAACGCCCCTGACCGCCTCCGCCGCGGAGCGGGTCACCGACAGGATGCGCTGGTAGGCGGGCTTGAGGTCGGCGTAGAGGCGCTCGCCGACCGTGGTCAGCTCCACCCGCCGGCTGGTCCGGTCGAACAGCGCGCCCCCGATCTGCCGCTCCTGCTTGGCGATCGACTGGCTCACGCGCGCCGTGCTCAGACGCAACCGTTCGGCAGTACGCCCGAAGTGCAGCTCCTCGGCCAGCACCAGAAAGATCTCGATGTCGCGCAGCTCCACCGCTTCCCCACCCCCGCATTCCAGGCAAGACTACTGACCGCCATGCCCCACGAACGCAGCTCCTTCTACGGGGAAGACCTTCAAGGCATAGGACCCGGGGAGTCGCAACGAGCCTCCAATCAAGCTGCGCGTAGTCGCTACTACAGTGCGTGCTCGCAGAAATGAACGGTTCTGCGAGTGGGCGGCTGAGTCAGGGACGGTAGTGGCGGGCGGCGGTGTAGCCAGCGATGGGTCCGGGTTTCCAGCCGGTCTGTTGGGAGGCGGGCGCGAGATCTTCCTCGCGGAGGTCGAGGGCGAGTTTCCCTGCGGCTGTGGCGAGGTGTTCGGCCTGGTCGCGCAGATGTCGGCGCTGCTGGGCAGTGTTGGTCTGCCGTTCATGGAGGCGAGTGGCGGGCCGCCAGCGGCGCTCCAGTCCGCGCCGGAACGCCCACCGGCACGTGTCCGAGCAGTACTTGCGGGGGCGGCCGCCACGCGCATCGGGAGCAGGAAGCGGTTCACGGCAGTGGCGACAGGTGTCCTGGACGGCCATGGGGTCGGTTCCCTCCGGGTGGGTTTCGTGGCTGCGGTTCTGCGGTCGAGGACGTCTGGTTTCCGGGGTTCCGGGGCGGGGCGATCGGTAAACCTGCAGGTTGGGGGCCCGGGGGTTCAGGCGACGGCCGTGGCGGTGGCGGTCCAGGATGCGGCGGCGGTGCGGGAGCGGGTCAGGCGCCTGCTCATCTGGGCGATCGCCGACCAGGCGATCATGGCTTCGCTGACCTGGGGAAGGCGCTCATGGTCGCGGACGGTGCGGCGGGCGCACATGACCCAGGCCAGGGACCGCTCGACGACCCAACGGCGGGGAAGCACGACGAAACCGGTGGCGTCTTTGGGGCAGGAGACGGTCTTCAAAGTCAGGTCCAGGAAGGCGCGGGCCCAGGTGACCAGCCCTCCGGCGTAGACGGAATCGGCCCAGACGATGGTGATCTCGGGGTGGGTCAGGCGCAGCCGGAACAACACCTCGCGAGCGATGTCCCGATCGGTGCGGTCGGCGGGGGTCACCATGACCATGACCTGAAGCCCGCCCAAGTCCACCACCAGGTGTCGCTTGCGCTCGTTGATGCGTTTGGGATGATCCCACCCCCGAGTCTGCTTGCCAGCCGTCTCGGAGGCTTTGACCGACTGGCTGTCGATGATGACCGTGACCGCGTTGGGGTTGTAGCCCGCCCGGGTGCGGATCTGGGCGCGTAGCTGATCCCGAATGGCGGTGACCACCCCGGCCCGGGCCCAGCGGCGAAAGCACGCATAGATCGTGGCCCAGGGTGGGAAGTCGGCGGGCAGCGCTCGCCAGGTGCAGCCCTGGGAAACCAGGTAGCGGATGGTGTCGACCACGTCGCGGCGGTAGTACTTCTCCGGCCTGCCGCCGGTCGGGGTCTGGCAGGCCGGAGGTGGTAGGAGCCGTTCCAGCACGGCCCACTCGGCCACGGTGGTGTCGGAGGGGTAGCGGCGGCGACGTCCCGAAAGCGGCATCACGTGTCCCTTGCTGCCTGCTGGGCTGCCTTCCGGCCGCCTGAGAGGGCGCCGGTCATTGGCGCGATTCTCCGTTCCGCTGCCGTCTCACTCTCACCTTTGGTGAGCCGCAGCCTCAGATCGGACGGGACAGGGTGACGAGATCGCGCGTCCGTCACCGCCACCTGCGGCACGGCACGTGCCGTATTTGACAGCGTCGCTCCGGTCCGGACATTCTCCTAACCCCCGCGGCACGAGCCGTTTCGTCGAGAGGGAGCACATGGACGCCGACGTGATCATCGTAGGGGCGGGTCCGGTCGGCCTGATGCTGGCCGCCGAACTGCGCCTGGCCGGCGTGCGGCCGCTGGTGCTGGAGCGGAATCCGCAGCGCCGCGAGATCCCGAAGGCCGGCGGCCTGGGCGGGCAGATCCTGGAACTGCTGCGCTACCGGGGCCTGCTGGAGCGCTTCGAGGCCGCCTGCCCCGGTCCCGCCCCGGCTCCCCGCTTCCCCTTCGGCGGTGTGCACCTGGACTTCACCCACCTGGCCGATCCCCCCATGCACGCCCTGGCGCTGCCGCAGCAGAAACTGGAGCGCCTGCTCGAAGAACGCGCCGACGAACTCGGTGTCGACCTCCGCCGCGGACACCGGGTCACCGGACTGAGCCAGGACGACGACACGGTGACCGCGCAGGTGCAGGGACCCGATGGAACGTACCAAGCGACCGCGCGGTACCTGGTCGGGTGCGACGGCGCGCGCAGCCGGGTCCGCGACTGGGCCGGCGTCCCCTTTCCCGGCACCACCTACCCGGAGGTCAACCGGCTGGCCCAGGTCACCCTGCCCGACTCGGTGACCGTACGCGACAACGGCGACCTCGACGTCCCCGGCTTCGGCACGATCCGCACGGACTTCACCCGGACCGACAACGGCCTGCTCGGCGTCGCCGCCTCGCCCGACTCCAAGGTCGTCTCCCTCTACACCGTCGAGGACGAGACCACCGAGTACGACGACGACGTGCCGATGACCGTGGCCGAACTCCAGGACAGCCTCCGCCGCGTGATCGGCGTGGACATGCCCGTGGGCGAGGCGGTCCGACTGTCGCGGTTCACCTTCAAGGCCCGGCAGGCCGAACGCTACCGCGCCGGACGCGTCCTGCTGGCCGGCGACGCGGCGCACCTGTTCCCCGCCACCGGCGTGGCCATCAGTGCCGGCATGCTGGACGCGGTCAACCTGGCCTGGAAGCTGGCAGCCGAGATCCACGGCTGGGCGACGCCCGGCCTGCTGGACACCTACCACGGCGAACGCCACCTCGCCGGCGCGCGCACCATGCTGCACACCCAGGCCCAGGTGGCGCTGCGGCGCGGCCACGACCCCGCCGCCCAGGCGCTCCGGGACCTCTTCCAGGAACTGCTCACCGACGAGCAGCCGTTGCTCCGCATGGGAAACCTCCTGGCCGGAGGCGACATCCGCTACCCGATGCCCGGCTCCGACCACCACCCGCTGGTCGGCGCCTTCGTCTCCGACCTCACGCTGCACACCGACCACGGCATGACCGGCGTCGCGGAACTCATGCGTCCCGCGCGCCCCGTCCTGCTCGTCCTGACCGACCGCGACGACCTCCACCAGACCGCCCGGGACTGGCGGCAGCGCGTCGACGTCCACACCGCCAAGACCGACGACCGGCCCGCGGACGCCCTCCTGATCCGCCCTGACGCCCACATCGCCTGGGCCGCGGCCGTCGACGAACCCGCCGGCACCGCCGCGCCCGCGCTACGCGAAGCGCTCTCGGCCTGGTTCGGCACCCCTTGACCACGGCGTCCGGCTCCCGCCTCCGACGCCGCACCCCGCACCTGAGCTCCCAGGAAGGAACGACTCTTTGACGTCGCCCGTCCCCGCCGACCCGACCGTGGTGCACCCGATGCCCGACCAGCCCCGGGTGGTACTGCTGAAGCCGCTGGTCACCTCGCCGCTGATCGAGGTCGGGGAGTTCACCTACTACGACGACCCCGGCGACCCGACCGCCTTCGAGACGCGCAACGTGCTGTACCACTACGGGCCCGAGAAGCTGGTCATCGGGAGGTTCTGCGCGCTGGGCGAGGGCGTGCGGTTCATCATGAACGGCGCCAACCACCGCATGGACGGGCCCTCGACGTTCCCCTTCCCCATCATGGGCGGCTCCTGGGCCGAGCACTTCGACCTGATCACCGGCCTGGCCGGGCGGGGCGACACCGTGGTGGGCCACGACGTCTGGTTCGGCTACCGGTCCATGGTGATGCCCGGCGTCCGCATCGGCCACGGAGCGATCATCGCCTCCGGGTCCGTCGTCGTCGACGACGTCCCCGACTACGGCATCGTCGGCGGCAACCCCGCCAAGCTCCTGCGCCGCCGCTACGACGACGCCGACGTCGCACGCCTGCTGGCCCTGGCCTGGTGGGACTGGCCCCTGGAGCACATCACCGAACACCTGCGCACGATCATGTCCGGCAGCATCGACGACCTGGAGCGCGCGGCACCTCGGCGAACGATCTAGCCCTGGTACGCCGCCCGCACTCCACACGGCCCGCCGCCGTTCTCCCGCCCTTGGGCGACGCGGCGGGCCGACGCGGATCGCCGCCGCAGGCCGAAGCCGGGACCACCCCGCTGGAACGCACCCGCCTGACGAGCGCGGCGATCAGAACGTTCTCTCGCGCCAGTCCAGGCACGTGCCTGCAGATGAAGCTGTGGCACAGCGCCGCCGTGTGCACCTGCGCGCCCGCAGCGGACAGGACCATACGTTCGACCGCCGACTGTCGGCCGCGTCCATGCGGCCGGCGTGCTCGGGAACAGGTTCGCGTCGTCCAGAGCGCCATCACCGGCCGGATGCCCAACCGGGCCAGGATCGGCGCTTTGGCCGTGCCACACGTCAAGCCGGTGGCGGCGTGCCCCATCTGAATGAGACGGGTTGCGGCGGCGCTTCCGGTGCAACCGCTCGCCGACGTGACGAACAGGTTGGGGACCAAGGCACGCTCACAGCGACGATGCAGCGACGGAAACCGTTCAGCCGCGACATCGCACTCCCCCGCTCAGTCGTCCCCCGAGATCCCGACGGTCGGCGGCAGGTCTCGGCGATCCGCATCAGCCGACCTTCTCCACCCGGCTCGTATCGGCGGTGAGCACGGTTCCGTCCTCTGCCTGAGGACGCAGCTCCGCGACCGGCCGCCCCTCGGCATCGGTGAGACGCGAACGGGGCTCGCCATCGGCGAAGGCATGGCGCTCCCCCCACTGCCGCAGGGCCACGACGGCGGTGAACAGGTCCTTGCCCGCCCCGGTCAGCTCGTAGACGTGCCGCCTGCCGCTGGGGCTGGTGCTCAGGATGCCGTGGTCCACCAGCTTGCGGAGCCGGTCGCTGAGGATGTTGCGGGCGATGCCGAGCCGCTGGCGGAACTCGGTGAAGGACGCCGGGCCGTCCATGGCGTCCCGCACGATGAGCAGGCTCCACCGGTCGCCGACGAGGTCGACCGTCCGGGCGACCGGGCAGGCGGGGTCGGTCCAGCCGCGGTCGGTCTCCATGTCCGCCTCCATCCTCCGTTGGTTGCACTTCGAAACCATTATGCCCTAGCCTCAAATGGTTGCAATTTGAAACCAAACGGGAGGCGAGATGTCGACAGGCGTGACGAAGGCCCAGCGCATCGTCCTGGCCATGGTGTGCGCCGTGGCGGTCTCCACGGTCTACGCGATCCAACCGGTGCTGGAAGCCGCGGGCACCGACCTGCGCCTGGCCCCCGGAGCACTCGGATGGCTCCCCGCCGCAGGCCAGTTCGGCTACCTCGCCGGCCTGATCCTGCTGGTCCCCCTCGGCGACGCGATGAACCGCCGGCACCTCATCACCGGACACCTGCTGCTCGTCGCCCTGGGCGCCGGAGCCGTCGCCATCGCCCCCAACGGCCCGACCGCAGCCGCAGGACTGGCGACCGCCGGACTCTTCGCAGTGGTCGTACAGATCGCGGTCGCCTACATCGCCGCCCTCTCCCCGCCGAACGAGCGAGGACGCAACATCGGCGCCGTCACCTCGGGAGTGGTCACCGGCATCCTCGCCGCCCGCGTCCTGGCCGGCGCCCTGGGCGACACGATCAGCTGGCGCGCCGTCTACCTCGTACTCGCACTGCTGTGCCTCGCCCTCGCCGCGACCGCCCGCACCACCCTTCCCCCGGACCCCAGGACCTCCCCGGGACGCTACGCGCAGACCATCGGCACCATGGCGCGGCTGGCCGCCACCGACAGGCTCTTCCTCAGCCGCGGCCTCATCGCCTTCTTCCTCTTCGCGTCCTTCGGCACCCTCTGGAGCGGACTCGCACTCCCCCTCAGCGCCGAACCCTGGTCACTCGGCACCACCCAGATCGGCCTCTTCGGACTGGTGGGACTCGCCGGAGCCCTCGGCGCAGCCCGCGCGGGAAGATGGGCCGACCGCGGCCACGCCCAACCCATCAGCGGCTGGTCCCTCGCACTACTGATCGCCTCCTGGCCGCTCATCGCCGCCACAGAACCGACCCTGTGGCCCCTCGCCGCCGGCATCGTCCTCCTGGACTTCGCCGTCCAAGCCGTCCACGTCAGCAACCAGCACCAGCTCACCGCCGCGCACCCCGACCACGCCAGCAGCGTCATCGGCGCCTACATGGCCTTCTACTCCCTGGGGTCCGCACTCGGAGCCGTCACCTCCACCTGGGCGTACACCACCTGGGGCTGGCAGGCCGCCTGCCTGATCGGCGCCTCATACGCCCTGCTCGGACTCCTCGTCTGGACCTACGACCGCGGCCGCGCCATCGCACGCACCCGCCAAGCCGCTCCCCAGAAATGCGGATGAGCTCACCGGCGGACACACAGCGGCCGCTCCACCAGATCCCTGATGAGCACGTGATCGGTCCCGATACGGCCCCCACCGCCATCAGGACCGGGACGCCGTCATCAGCTTGTCGAAGTCAGGGGCGTAGACGCTCATCCAGTGCGGATGCAACCGGTAATAGACCACCTCCTTCTCCCAATCGAAGGCACTGTCCCCGTAGAAATCCTTGATGTACGCCAGCAGGTCCGGCCAGTCGGCGGCCGGCTCACCGTCCTCAGGATTGAGGATCTCCACCGCACCGTGCGTGAACACCCCCAGATCCTCACCCCGCATGTGAGCCACGCTGACGGCCGGCCGGGCGGCCAGATGACGGGCCTTGACCGCACCCCGCGCCGTGCCGAAGTACCACTTCCCATGCAGGAAGTGCCCGTCCACGCCGCTGATCCGCGGTTCGCCCTTCGCCGTCACGGTGGACAGCGCCAGCGTGCACATCCCGGTGAGCACCTGGGCGACCTGCTCCGCCGTCAGCGTGCTCTCGGCATTGATGATCGAGCGGAGATGCGCGCTGGAGCGAGAGAGCGAAGCGTCGAGAAGAGCCTGGAGTTCTCTCAGTTCCGCTGGGGTTTCGCGCATGGTGATCCCTTCTGCCGGCGAGTCGTCCGTTCGTGGGGTCCGGTCCGCGCGTGCTGACGCCGACCGGTGAGAACCATGCTCACCCGAAAGACTGACAACCTGCGTCAGGTTTTTGTCGCTCTTGTTGGTTTCTGTGCGACTCGATGAGCGTGTTGTTCTTTGAGGTGGTGGGGTGTGAGCCAGAGTCCCGCGCCTTAACAAAGTAAGGTGCTGCCTGAAGATGCGAGGCGCGCCAAGGCGGAAGCACGCCGTCAAACGACGCGCGGCGCCCCGCCAGACCAGACTCCCCCGCAAAGCGCCGCGCATCGCCTCTCCCCCACTCCCCTGGAGCGGCGATTCTCTGCGGACTACTTGCTCTGCACCTGCCCCAGCGGACGAGGGTCTTCTTCCAGCGCGGAACGCGCATCACCCCAGGCAGGGTCCCCGGGATAGAGGGCACTGCGCAGGAAAGCCCAGCTCAGTCGCTGGACGACCGCGACCCGTTCGGGACTCTCGTCCGTGGTCTCCGCGACCTCGTACCCAGGGACGCCGCCGAGCGAATGCTGCGCTCCGAACAGCGTCAGCAGGCTCTTGTCCCCCGGGCTCAGGAAGTAAGGGTCGGTGAACCAGTCCGGCCCCCGGACCGACAACGGGGAATCGTCGTCATCCCCCGCGACCACCAGGGCCGGCGCGGTCATGGTGTCGAAGGACGGGTTCATGAAGGGGAAGTGCTCGGCCGCGAACGCGGACAGGTCGCCCCCTCCCCGACCGGTCAGCGCCAGCAGCACGCCCGCCGCGACGCGCGGGTCGGACATGTCCTCCCCCGGCACGCCCTCGGCGTCGAGAACGCGCGCGCCGAGCAGCGCGCTCGCCGTCTGCGCTCCCCAGGAGTGCCCGGCCACCGCGACGCGGCTCCGGTCGACACGTCCGGCGAGGCCCGGCACGGCGTCTTCGAGGAGGTCCAGCCGGTCGATGACGCGCTTCAAGTCGTCGATCCGGATACGCCAGATCAGCGGCGTGCGGGGGTCGTCGGCGGGCAGGCCGAGCGTCCTTGAGTCGAGATGGGTGGGCTGCACGACCACGAAGCCGTGCGCGGCCCAGTGGTCCGCCAGCGGAGCGTAGCCGTCCATCGACGAGCCATAGCCGTGCGAGAAGACGATGACGGGCAGGTCCTGCCCGGCCGTGGGCGCGGTCACGCGGACCTGGAGGTCCTCGCCGCGGCCCGGCGCGGGCAGGACGACCGGCTTCACCGAGACGACCGGGGCGGTCGTCCGGGCGTTCACCGTGATTGCTTCGGACATGGAAGCGACTTCCGTTCATTAGGTGGGCCGCTACGACCGTGTCCGCCTGTCGGCGGCGACAGATCGAGCGGGTCGGGGAGTTGCCGCACTCGCCATGCGAGCGGCTTGCGCGCCGGTTGGCGTTCCGGCGCCGCGATTAAACGGAACCTTGCTCCGGTAAATATACGGAGCAACGTTCCGCTTGGCAAGCCGCGAGGGAGGACCCGAGCCCTCACGAGCGATCGCAGTGATCCGGCGGGCCTGGCCGGAGTCGAAGGCCCCGAGCCGAGATGGCATCTTTACGGTGCCGACGTTCGTGCCGCCTGCGCAGTCCGCCCTGCCGGACCACCACCTGACGAGAGGACTTCGCCCATGCCCCAACCCCTGCGCAGCGTCGTACGCGAGTTCGGCGCGGCGATCGACGTCATCGACACCGAGCGGTACGCGCCGACCGCCCCAGGCCCCGGCGAGGTCGCCGTGCGGATGTCGCTGGCGAGCATCAACCCCTCCGACATGGTGACCATCTCCGGCGCCTACGCCTCCCGCACCACGCTGCCGTTCGTGCCCGGCTTCGAAGGCGTGGGAGTGGTCGAGGCGATCGGGCCGGACGTCAACGGCCTCAGCCCGGGGCAGCGGGTGCTCCCACTGGGCAGCGCCGGCGCCTGGCAGCACACCAAGGTCACCGAGGCCCGCTGGTGCTACCCGGTCCGCGCCGAGCTCACCGACCGGCAGGCCGCCACCGCCTACATCAACCCGCTCACCGCCCTGCTGATGGTCCGGCGGTACGTCCAGGACACCGGAGCGCGGACGGTCGTGGTGAACGCGGCGGCCTCGGCCATCGGCCTGATGCTGATCCGGATGCTGAACCGCATGGACGTCCGCCCGATCGCCGTCGTCCGGCATCCCCGCAGCCTGGAGCAGCTGGCTGGAACCGGCCTGACCCGCACCGTGTGCGCCACCGACCGCGCGGCAGGCGAGGCCGTGCGGGAGTGCACCATGGGCCGCGGGGCCGATGTGGTGCTGGACGCCGTGGGCGGCGCGGAAGGCGCCGGGCTGGCTCACGCCCTCGCCACCGGCGGCACCTTGGTGCACTACGGGCTGCTGTCCGGCCGCCCCTTGCCGACGCGACTGGCGATCGAACGACCGGACGTCCGGATTGCGCTCTTCCGGCTTCGAGACTGGGTGCACGCCGCGCAGGCCACGGCCCCGCACCGGATCGCCGACGCCCTCGCCGAGGTCTTCGCCCTGGTGTTGGACGGCACCGCCGCTTCCCAGGTGGCGCAGGTCCACCCGCTGTCCGAGGTGCGGCAAGCGCTACGACAGGACGCTGCGGCCGGCCGACGCGGCAAGGTGTTGCTACGCCCTGCCGGCTGAGCCCCCCAGGGCCTTCGGAGTGAGGGCGAGGGCCATCGAGCGACGATCTTCCGCTCTTTGGCGGCGGCCCGCGCCAAGATCGTATTCAGCGAGGTCATCCAGCATGTGGCGCCCGCTCCGCCATGCCCCGCCGGGAACACCATCGCCCCCGAACTTGTTACATGACATATCCCCTTGTAACAGACCGAGGCCGGGAGGTGTCCGGGTGCAGCAGAGCGCGCTCGTCTTCATGCGGGGCGACCAGATCTACGTGGTCGGGCAGAGCCGGACGACCGACGGCTACTGGACCGACTCCGAGCCCTACCTGGCGCTGCCCGCCAACGTCTCCCCCACCGAGCTGGGCGCCGCCGTGCAGCAGACGCTGCGCGCGTCGCAGGTGGGCGTCGCCCCGCCCGCCAACAGCACCGAGAAGGCCGTGCGCAGCCCGCTGCTGCGGATGGCGCGCGTCCGCACCTGGTCCACCTTCGCCCGCCAGGCGACGATGGTCGGGCTCGTGTCGGACGGGGAGACGACCACCGTCGTCCGCTACCACCGGGTGCGCGGCGGCTTCGCGCCGCTGCCGAGCCGCCTGCCCAGCCAGGTGGAGGCCCGTGACGCCGATTCGCTCGGCGACAAGCTCCTGAGCGCCCTCCACCGCGACCTGGCCCTGGCCGCCTGACGTCGCGCCCGCACGTCCCGCCATCGGATTCCTTCGATGGCGGGACGTTTCGCGTTCAAGGGAACGTACGCCGCCACCGCGAATTCAGTCGTCCCCTTCACGCGGGCGCACCGCCGGACCTACGCGCTGGCGCGCCGCGCGTACACCTCGATCTCGATCTTCATTCGAGGGTCGGCGAGGCCGCACACGAGCATCGTGGCGGCCGGCCGGACCTCGCCGAAGCAGCGCCGCAGGACGGGCCAGCAGGGCTCGAAGTCCGCGCGTTCGGGCAGCAGGTAGCGGACCCGCATCACGTCGGCGAAGGCGCACCCGGCCTCGGCCAGCGCGGCCTCGATGTTGCGCAGGCACTGCTCGGCCTGCTCCACCACGTCGTCGGAGATCGTCATGGCGGCGTAGTCGAACCCCGTCGTCCCCGACACGTGCACCCAGTCGCCGTCGACCACGGCGCGGGCGTATCCGATCTGCTCCTCAAAGGTCGAGCCGCTGAGGATCGCACGTCGTTCCGTCATGCGCCGAACGCTAGGGCGACCAGCGTATATACGTCTAATACTCCCAGGGGTGAAGCGTGATATCTCTGGGCGTATGGAGCGCCCCGAACTCCCCCTGCCGCAGCTGCACGCCTTCGTCGTACTCGCCGAGGAGCTCCACTTCGGCCACGCCGCCGCCCGCCTGGGCATCGCCCAGCCGCCACTGAGCCAGCAGATCCGCCGGCTGGAGGACAAGGTCGGCCACGCGCTGTTCATTCGCGAACCAGGAGGCGTCACCCTCACACCGGCGGGCCGCGAACTGCTGCCCGCCGCTCAGCGGGTCCTCACGGGCCTCGCGGACGGCCTGGCCGCGGCTCGCGCGGTCGGCAGCGGCCGGACCGGACGTCTCAGGATCGGCTTCGCCGCCTCCCTCGCCCTGACCGTGCTGCCCGACCTGCTGCGCCGGTTCCGTGAACGCTTCCCCGAGGCGCACCTGGACATCCGGGAGATGACCACGGCGCCGCAGATCGCCGCCCTGCACGACAAGTCCATCGACGTCGGGCTGCTGCGTGAACCCGCCGACGACCAGGCCGGGCTCCGCTTCAGCACCGTGCTGACCGAGCCGTACGCGGCCGTCCTGCCGGCCGCCGATCCGCTCGCCGCCCAACGCCTCGTCCCGCTCGCTCAGCTGGCCGACCGCCCCTTCGTGCTGCTGCCCCGCGCGGCCGGCCCGGGTCTTCACGACCAGATCATCGGCCTTTGCGCCGCGGCGGGCTTCACGCCGCAGGTCGCCCAGCACGCGGTGGAGTGGCAGACCGTCTGCGCTCTGGTGGAGGCCGGCCTCGGGGTGTCCCTGGCCCCGGCCGGCATCCGGCGCATCCGTCTCAAGGGCGTCGCCTTCCGCGGGATCGAGCCCGGCGCCGTCCGCAGTCGGGTCGCCATCGCCTGGCGCCCCAACGACCCGAACCCTCTCATCCCCCACTTGCTGGCGGCCGTCCGCCAAGGGGGCGGCTCCGTTGCAGGAGCCCGCTGAACTGGACGAACAGCTCCCCGCAAAGCACCATGCAGGTCGGACGCCGAACCGCGGAACGGGTCACCAGTCGCGGGTGGCGATCAGCTCCTCGTTGTCGGCGTCGGAGAAGCCGTAAGCGGCCGCGATGAACCAGAAGTCCGCGCCGATGAGGTCGCGGGCGACGGTCTCGATCTCGCTGCCGGCGGCGTGGAAGTCGTCCTCCAGCTCGTTGAACTCCTCCGTCGCGGCCTGCGTGAGCGCGTAGAGGGCCGCCAGGTCGGCCGGGCGTTCGGCCTCGATGCGCGCGCAGAGGCGCAGCAGGATCGCCTTGGCCTTGTCCACGACGTGGTCCGGGTAGTAGTCGTCCTCGTACATCCCCTTGAGGAACGCGTGGCCGGACGTCTGCTGGTTCGTGAGCGGCATGGGACTTCCCTGTTCCTCGGCGGCGGCGTTTCGCATACTGCTCGCCGCCACCGACAAAATCCCGGCGCCGCGGAGCGAGGAGGCTTTGCGGGTCTCCCCCGCAAAGCCTCCTCACCGCTTCGCTCAGATCAGCTGTTCTTGCTGATGGTCTTGCGGATCCAGTCGGCGTAGGCGGGCGCGCTGGTGTAGAGCCCCGGCCCCTTCGAGCAGCTCACGCCCGGCGCGCCGGGACCGGACGTGACACCGACGAGTTCCCAGGCGCGGTGGCGGCCCCGCTGGATCTGCGGGCCGCCGGAGTCGCCGTTGCAGGCCATGGCGTCGGGCACCCGGCTGATGGTGCACAGCCTGGTGCGGCCGGCGTAGCCGGGGGCGCACTCGGCGGCGGCCCCGAGGCGCGTGTCGAGCTGCTGGAGCCGCTTGGCGAAGACCCAATCGGTGTAGTCGGGGGACTCGACCACGGTGCCGAAGCCCAGCAGCCGGGTCGGGGTGCCGGGCCGGCCCGGCCGGTGCGCGATGGCGATGGGCTTCTGGCGGACGGGGCGGTCCAGGCGGATCAGCGCGATGTCGTCGTAGTTGGGGCGCGTCTCGCCGTCGCCGACCCGGTAGCCGGGGTGGACCACCATCTGCTTGATCTTGCGGACCGTGCCCCCGGAGGCGCGCTTCCGGCTGCCGATCCGCACGGTGCCGTCGGCCCGCGTCTCCTTCAGGCAGTGGGCCGCCGTCAGCACCCACCGCCGGTCGATCAGCGAGGCGCCGCAGGTGGCCTTCAACGGCGGCGTCGCCCCGTCGTAGGTCACCGGGACCGTCGCCATGAACGGGTACGGCTCGGTGGCGTTCTCGCCGTTGACGATCGCGTTGGCGCTGCCGGCCATCATCGTCGCACCCGCCACGCCGGCCAGGGTGACGGCGGCGGTTCGCGCCGCGCGGCGGCGCATGGAGACAGGAGTGGAGCTGAACACAGAGGGTCCCTTCCTCAACGGAGATCCGATGTGTCCAGCCTGGTCACCTGTGCCTCGCTGAGCTATCCGGGTAGCGGGCGCATGCGTGGTGTAGCCAGCTCCCAGGAAGTGAGGAGGGCCAGCCGCCCAGGCCGTTCCCGGTGGTCGGCGGGCCGTTCGGTCGCCGGTCCGGGCGTTGACCGCACACAGAACCGCTCATCGAGGCGGTATGCCGCCTCTGTGAGGATCTGCTTGATGCCAGCCGGCCGTCCTTTCCCGGGCAGGGCGACCAGTTCCGTGCTGTGTGCTGCGCGAACCGGTCCCCTGGCGTATCTTGCTGTTCGCACACGGAAACTCACATAAAGCGATCAGTTGCAGTACCGCGTATCGCGATCTCTCGTGTCGTCCGGACCCCGCGCCACGTCGAATTCGATCCGATGCCCAACGGCGCCCTGACCCCCCGCGCCCGCCCCGGTCCGGGGCGTCCAAGGGACGCCGGTCACCCCCCTCCGACCTCCAGCGCATGGGACCGGACCTCATGGACGACTTCATCAGCGACCGCGACGGCGGCTGCACCACCAGCCTCGTCAGCGACGGCGCCGACACGCTCGGGCTGTCGATCCGCCGCGACGGCGACACCTTCACCATCACCGCCACCGGCGACCTGGACTTCGCGACCGCCGCGCAACTGCTCGACTGCCTGAACAGCACGTTCCCCCACCTCTCCCACCCGCCCGCCAACGCGGACGGGCACGGCGGCGTCCGCGGCCGCGACCGGCGGCGTGCCGGCCTCGCCGGAGCGGGGGTGGTGATCGATATGGGAGGCATCGTCTTCATCGACGCCTTCGGCCTGGGCACGCTGGTCACCCTGCGCAACTGGGCCGACCGCCGCCACCTGCCCTTCGCCCTGTCGAACCCGTCGGCCACCGTGCGCCGTCTCCTGGCCATCACCGGCCTGGACGGCCACTTCACCGTGGTCGAGGACGTGCCCGCCGTCTGCGGCCTCGATTCCAACGGTCCGGGCTGAGCGACCGCACCTCCGCACAGCGGACCAACAGTCCCGTGGGCAGCGGGTCTCGGCGTGGACGATGCATCCGGTGGCGTGGACATCCGGCGGAGACGGCCGCCGTACGGTCACCCTGCCGTGACGCGCAGGTCGGCGGCCTGGGCGTGGCCCGATCGCTCGGACCAAGGAGCACGAGCCTGGGCGATTGGCCGGGCGAAGGCCGAGGTCTACAGTGAGAAGCGACACCGCCTCAGGCGAAGCGTGGTTTCCGCCGCCGATGCGAAGCCGCGACATCGTCAGATCGTGGCAGGTGGCTGCTCCAGACCCCGGTGACGCCTGCGCCAGCGAATCAGCCCTCCAGGCCAGCGAGGTCGCGATGCGTCCGGGACGTCATCTGATCAGCACCGTGTGCGCTTTCCCGCCCGCCGGCGCGGGCATCGGAATCCCCGTCGAGAGGCCGCGGTCGGCGGCCGGCGGCCGGGCGGTTCCGACCGGCGGGCGCGCCACCGGCGACCATGGGGTTCACCCGCCGACACCGGCCGCCGCTCCGGTCACGATCCCGATCGACGCGTCCGCTGACCAGTGTGCGGTGCTGGAAGCGGCTGCGGCCCTGGGCGGGATGGACGTGACCGCCTACGTGCGGGCCGCCGTGCTGAAGCGCCTCCGCCTCGATCAGGCCGCCCCTACCGGCCGTGGTCTGCCGCGTGGCCTGGGCCAGGCCGTCGAGCCAGCACAGTTCACCGATGCGACCGGCATGACGTCCTACCGGTGGACCTTGGCCCAGCAGCCGCGGAAGGTGCCAGCGCAGGCCCGTGCCCTGGTTCGGGCGGTGCTGCGCGCTCGCGGACTGGACGATCGGGACGACGTCTGCGTGTTGCTCGTCAGCGAGCTGGTCACCAACGCCGTCCGCCATGGCGGCCCCGGCCCCGTCACCCTGCAGCTGGTGTTCACCGAGTCCGAAGTGGTCTGCGGGGTCGGCGACCGCAGCAGCGAGCCGCCCTGGCGGAGACGGGCCGGACCAGGCGACGAAGGCGGCCGCGGCCTCGTCCTGCTGGCGGCGCTGTCGTCCCGCTGGAGCTGGTACCCCACCGCGGCCGGGAAGACCGTCTGGTTCGCCTGGCCGCTCAGCCGCGCAAGACAGGCCGCCCCTGCAGGGGCGCCGGCCGACGGCACCGCATTCCCGTCCTCGCATTCCGCGTTCCCCGCCGTCGGCTGAGCGACGCATCGGCCTCAAGCGACCGATGCGTCTTCGCGAGGAACTCGACGAGCCGGTGGGCAACGACCTCGGCACAGCGAAGACGTTCACCATGGCGTCGGGCCAGGTCTGCTGGAGGGCCGCCGACACCAGGACGCCCTGATCCTGGCCGAGCTCGCGGTGACACTGCTGCTCAACATCCAGGTCGGCGTTCGGGCCGACGCCTGCGGCGGGCCCGACGATGGCGGCTTGGAGCCTGCGGTTCGGTCCCGGCACCGCCCTCGACAGTGAAGCGTTGCCGTCCCCTCCCCAGCCGAAGGCGTAGGTTTGGCTCATGGGTAGCGACCCCGCGCAAAGACCCGAGCATCAGGTGGCCGCGACGTTCGTGGCGCTGGCCGACACGCTGGTGTCCGGTTTCGACATCATCGAGTTCCTGCAGCAGACGGCCGAGCGCAGCGCGGAGCTGCTGGACGTGGACGCCGCCGGGCTGTTGGTGACCGACCAGCGCGGTCACCTGCGGCTGATGGCGGCCTCCAGCGACCAGGCGCGGCTGCTGGAGCTGTTCCAGCTGCAGAACGAGCAGGGACCATGCCTGGACGCCTTCACGGGCGGCCGGCCGGTGCACTGCGCCGACCTGACGGGCGCGACCGCTCGGACCTGGTGGCCGCTGTTCGCCGAGCAGGCCCGCGAGTGCGGGTTCACGGCGGTCAGCGCGCTGCCGATGCGGCTGCGCGACCAGGTGATCGGTGCGCTCAACTTGTTCCGCACCGCCCCCGGCCCGTTATCGGACTGCACCCTGCAGGTCGGCCAGGCGATGGCCGACGTCGCCACCATCGGCCTGCTGCAGGAGCGCACCATCCGGCAGGGCCAGATCCTGACCGGGCAGCTCCAGGAAGCCCTGACGCGCCGGGTGCTGATCGAGCAGGCGAAAGGGGTGCTGGCCGAACGCCACGGCTGGACCGTGGACCATGCCTTCACCGTCCTGCGCGCCCACGCCCGCAACCACAACCAGCGCCTGACCGACCTGGCCCGCGCCGTGGTCGACCGCTCTCCCGAGGCAGGCGAACTGAACACGCTCGCCGCCCTTGCACGGCCTTCCGGCAGCGACCGCTGACGGCTGCGGTCGGAAGGTCGGGCGTCGGCGGACGGATGGGCCGTGTAGCGGCGCGCTTCCCCTGGCGCCATGTCGTCGGTTCACAGGGCCCGCCAGCCGCTCGCAGCCTCGGGTGCACGGAAGTGAGTACGAATCTGAGTATCCGCACCCATATCGGGCCGCCGCCCGTCCGAGAAGCTGGCCGACGTGTCGAACTCCGCTCCCGCGCCCCCTGCGCTCCGCTCGTCCCGCATCGGCCTGGGTTCCGACGTCCTCCTCGCCATCTGCCTGGGCGTCCTTCAAGCACTCGTGCTCGCCTGGTTCTGGTTCGGGGCGGGCATGGAGGGCTGGGCTCGCGGCTACGACGACTCGCGCGACCATTACGGTCCGGTCTGGGACCAGGCGGTCACCGCCACCGCCGTCTGCGCGGGCCTCGGCCTGCTGGCGGCCGTGCTGCTGGCATGGCGGCGGCGCGCCTGGGTCACCGCGGTCACCCAGGTGCTGGCGGCGGTGCTGCTGACCGGCGTGGCCGTCGCGGGACACCACGAGGCGCATCCGCCGGTCTCGGTCCCGACGCCTTCACCGAGCGGCGACGGACCGTACACCTCCTGCCGGGCCCCCGCCCACGCCGACGACGGCTGCGGTCCGCGGCTTTAGCGCGCATCCCGGCTTTCTCGCTTTGCCAGCGCTGATGGCGGTGAAGCCGCGTTGATCCCGGGAGACCGACGGCGACGGCCGACTCGTCGTCGAATCAGCGGGGACGGCTGAGGGCGACCTCGGCCAGATCCGTCCATTTGTCGACCGAGGAGTGGGGCACGACCACCCAGTCCTTGACCTCCCTGCCCTGCCCCGAGGGGTCGAACAGGGACGCCTCGGGCAGCTTGAGCGCGGCCGCGTGCTCGGGGGTGTCCCTGACCAGCCGGAACACCATGGCGCCGTCGCGCTGCAGGCTCGCGAACACCTTCCCCGCGCGGTCCTTGAGCGCGGGACGCCCCATCATCCTGGAGATCCCCACGCCCAGGTCGGCCAACTCGGCGCCGACCTGCTTGAAGTCCTCTTCTGCGCTCATCGTCAGTCGGCTCCGAACTCCATGGCGGTACGGTCGGGCCGCTCGTCGCGGTCGGAGCCCCACCCTCGCGGCGGGATCGCCTCGTCCCCGCGTTCCGGCGGCACGGCGATCAACCTAGTCGTCCCGGTGCCACCGATCAAGATCGTTTATGGGCCGGAGCCGCCGGCCCGGGCGAGCGGCCCCGGCGCCTCCCGTTCGCCGGGCTTCGCGGTCCGATGCCGCTCACGAGTTCCGTCTCATGGCCCACGCCACGATGAACACGAGGCCGGGGCTGACGAGGAAGGGGGCCAGCATCATCGTCTCCGTCGTCCACCAGAACGCCTGGCCGAGGATCAGCAGCACGCCCAGCGCGACGGCCCCGGCACCCGCCACCGCGACCGCGCCGGGAAGAGGAGGGGACATGCGTCTGCGCAGTCGCCCCTCGGAGTCGTAGAGCAGTCGGTCCGCCAGTCGATCCAGCAGTCGCCGCAACCGCCTCACGCCGAACCTCCAACGCCGGTGGTCCCGACGACATGCCCGTTATGTCCCATCGCACGCCGCCTTGAGTGCGGGATCTTCTAGGACGTCCCCTGACCTATACGGCTCCTACTGTCGATCTTGTTACGCGAGACACCGGGAGAAGCATGAGCACCGAGATCCGCCCATTCCAAATCGACATCCCCTCGGCCGATCTGGAGGACCTGAAGGACCGGCTGGGGCGGGCCCGGTGGCTCCCGCAGCTGCCCGGCGACGGGTGGAGCCGCGGCGTCCCCGCCGACCACCTCAGGGAACTCGCCGACTACTGGCGCGACGGGTACGACTGGCGCGCGCAGGAGGCGCGGCTGAACGGATTCCCGCAGTTCATGACCGAGATCGAAGGTCAGGACGTCCATTTCCTGCACGTGCGCTCGGCCGAGCCCGACGCCCTGCCGCTCGTCCTCACGCACGGCTGGCCGAACTCCTTCGCGGAGTTCGCCGACGTCATCGGCCGCCTGACCGACCCCCGCGCGCACGGCGGCGACCCCGCGCGGGCGTTCCACGTCGTCGTGCCCTCCGTGCCGGGCTTCGGCTTCTCCGCGCCGCCGCGCGGAACCGGCTGGACCGCGGCACGCGTGGCACGGATGTGGGCGGAGCTGATGCGGCGCCTGGGTTACGAGCGGTACGGCGCGCAAGGCGGGGACTTCGGCGCCTATGTCGCACCGGAGGTGGCCAAGGCGGCGCCGGGCCGCGTGGTCGGCGTCTACGTCATCAGCGGTCTCGGCTTCCCCAGCGAGCGGGACCTCCCGGAGATGACCCAGGAGGAGCGGGACGCTTTCGCCTGGCTCCAGGGGCAGGACTGGATGAACGGCGTCGACCACCACGCGCTGCTGCGCGCGGCGCCGCAGGTCTTCGCCTCCGGATGGCACGACTCCCCCGTCGCGGCACTGGCCTGGATGACGCAGAAGTTCCACGAGTTCAACGCGTCCGGCAAACCGCTGGAGGAGGTGATCGACCGGGACCTGTTCCTGACCAACGTCGCCCTGTACTGGTTCACCGGCACGTTCGCGAGCTCCGCCTGGCCGTACTACGAGAGCACCGGCTTCGCCTGGCCGGAAGGGCCGCGCGACGTGCCGACCGGCGTCTACAGCGGGCCGCCCGGCATCCGCCGACTCGCCGAGCGCCACGCCCATATCGTCCACTGGCCGGAGGACAACCCCGGCGGCCACCACTTCATCGCCATGGACCAGGCGGACCACCTGGCCGCCGACATCGGCGCGTTCTTCGCCAAGATCCGCTGACCGTCCGGGCGGGGGGGGGGGGGGCCCGCGGGGGCGCCCCCCCCCCCCCCCCCCCGGGCCCCCCACCCCCCCCCGCCCCCCCCCCCCCCCCCCCCCCCCCCGACGGCGGCGGGG
>JBITGK010000021.1:61874-169095 GCA_044456955.1 Spirillospora sp. NPDC050679
TGGGGGGTTTGCTGCCCCCCGCGGCCGCGCCGGGGGGGGGGGGGGGGGGGGGCCCCGCCGGGCCCCCCCCCCCCGACAGCTCGCGTGCCATCTCCAGAGAACGCAAAGGCCCCGCCGACGACCGTCGGCGGGACCCCTGATCAAGTCATGGCCGGTGCGTGGGTCGCCTCTCGGCGAAAGGCACAACGCGGCTCCAGCCGGACGGAACTCCGCGAAGGCGAAAGGTGAGGCCCGGGGACACCAGGCGCACCGACCGATGTGTTCAACCTGGAGGCGCGTGCGTTTGTTCCCGCCCCCGCATCCGGTTCCGCCGGAACGTGCCGCGCGTGCGGCCCTCTCCAGGGTGACGTTGGCCTCCCGGCCAGCCGATATCGTCCGGTTCTGGCAGCATGTGGCGGGACATGAGCACCCCCCGACACCCCCGCGTCCCGTACTGGTGCGATCCGCACCCCGCCCACACCGACCTCGTGCCGCGCGACGGCCGCCGCCACCTCGGCGTCCTGGAGGAGGTGGTGCGGCGCCAGTGGGACCCCGCCGACGGGCCGCCCCCGGCGTCGCTGATCACGGCGGTGGACCGGCTGGCCGCCCTGCCCGGCCCCATCGCCTCCCAGGTCGCCGAAGCGCTCCGGCCGGACGCGGACGGCGCCGGCGGCCTGTGGCTGGGCGACGGCGACGTCCCCGACCTGGACCACCTGGGGCATCTGTCGGGGGTGCCGGTGCGGCCCGGAGCGGCGGCGACCTGGGACCAGGTGCCGGGCGCGACGGTCTGGGAACGCCGCACGGTGGTGGTCGGAACGGGCGGGCACGTGTCGGTGTCGCTGATCGACCACGAGATCGGGCACGTGCTGGCGTGCGCCCGCGGCGCGGTCGACACCGGCGAGTGGACGACGATCATGTACCGGTGCCGCCCGCTGCTGGAGGTCGAGCGCTGGCACGATCCCCACGAGTGGTGGGCCGAGGCGTGGGCGTTCGTGGCCACCAAGCAGTTCGGGTGGCTGCTGCGGACCCTGGGCGGCCATGAGCAGGTCGCCGAAATGGTCGTCAGTTACTATGTGAGGCACTACGGGTTGGAGGTGTGACCATGGCGCAGCCGGTCATCAAGGACGGGCGGCTCCTGCTCACCGTGGACGGCGGATGCTGCGCCGCCCGGCCCGTCCCCGCCGACCACCCCGACTACGGCGCGCTGCGCGCCGCCGCCGTCGATCTGGACGCCGCGCGCGGCACCGAGGCCGACGCGGTCGCCGACGCCGCGTTCGCCGAGCGGCTGCGCGACCGGCTGAACGACCGGCGCCGCACCGCCTGACCGCTTTCCCTCCGCTGGAGATCCACCGGCTCCTACCCGCCCACCAGGGCCGTCACCAGAACGTCCAGATCGGCCACCGGGGTGAGGCCGAAGGGCGACACGTAGCAGCCGCCCGTAGCGATCACCCGCACGTGGGCGTGCCTGACCGGCTCAAGTCGGAAGACCTCGGCGAAGGAACGGGCACCGCACCGGGTGACCAGCTCCGCGCCGTAGCCGGGATGCCTCCGCACACCGCGGATCAGGGCGACGAGCGCCAAGCCCTCGGCCATCTCCGCAGCGATCATCAGACCGCTGCCGGCAGGACGGCGTAAACGCACTTTCCCCCGCTTGCGCAGAGGTTCCAGCCGAGGTCGGCCGCGAGCATTCTGATCATCGCCAGACCCCGCCCCGAGAACGCGTCGACGGTGAGCGGACGCACCACGGGCAGGACGGGCGAGGCGTCCTCCACCTCGACGACGATGCCCCGGTCGGACGCGTACAACCGGACGGTCATCTTGTCGGTGTCGGTGTGCCGGATGACGTTGGTGGCCAGCTCCGTGACGACCAGCTTGACCAGGTGGCCGTCCAGCCCCCACGAGTCGAAGATCTCCGCCGCCCAGTCGCGGGCCGCCTTCAAGGCGTCCGCGCTGGCCTCCAGGGTCAGGATGTAGGGCTCGGACATGGGAACCTCACTCAATGGAAGCGACTTGCTTCACATCGTGAGCGCGGAGGCGTAGCGTCCACCAGGCAAGCCCTCCAACGCACGCAGAGCGCTTCACAACGGTGACGCGCGACTTAACGTCTGGTGGTGGTCGCCGTGGGTGCACGCAAGTCCTCCCCCGCGCTCAAGGCGTTCGGGGCGGAGGTGGGCAGGCTCCGCGAACTGGCAGGTCTCTCCCGCGCCGAACTGGCCCGTCTCGCAACCGTCAGCCGCTCCTACATCAGCCAGGTGGAAGGAGGCTCGACGCGATGCCGCAAGGACTTCGCCGAGCGTCTTGACGTCGCGCTCGGCAGTGGGACGGCTCTAGCCGACGCGTGGGACGACCTGTTGCGGAGTGCTCCGTACCCGACGTTCTTCGCTGACTTCCCCCAGGCCGAAGGGTCCGCCGTACTGCTGCGCTCCTATCAGGAGACGTTCGCTTACGGCTTGTTCCAGGTCGAGTCCTACGCGCGCGCTCTGCTGCCCAAAGAGACCGACTTCGAGGGGCGGATGCGCCGACAGGCCATCCTAAGGAATCCGACCCCGCCCGTGATCAGTCTGGTGCTGGGAGAGTCCGCTCTGCTTCGTGAGGTCGGCGGACCGGACGTGATGATCGCTCAACTGGAACGGCTGGAAGAGGTGTCGTACTGGGACAACGTCACGTTGCAGGTGGCTCTCACCGCCTATTACCGGGGGATCAGCGGTTCGTTCACGCTGGCGACGCAGGAGGACGGCGCGGAACTGCTGTATCAGGAGACGTCCACCGGTGGTCTGACGTCGAGCGAGCGGGCGGATATCTTGCACGTGGTGAAGGCGTTCAGCGCCCTGCAGGGCAGGGCGCTGAGCGTCGCCGACTCGCGCGAGTTCATACGGAAGGTTGCGTCGGACCGATGGATGAGAACGTGACGGTGTGGCGGAAGGCCCGGCGGAGCAACGATCAAGGTGGCGACTGCGTCGAACTCGGCGACCTCGGTACGGCCGTGGGGGTGCGCGACTCGAAGAACCCCGATGCCGGGCACCTGACGTTGCAACGCGCGACGCTGGCGGACTTGATCGGTCGTCTGAAGGCCGAGTAGTTCCGGGCGGCACTCCGGCACACCGAGCCTCCTGATGGAACGGGGGCTCGGTTTTCGCACTCAGCGGCCTCCCTCAGAGGTCCAGATGATGTCGTCTGACTCCGTGCACCGGTCACCGAGCCCTGATGGCACGATGGGCGCCCCGACGACGCTGAGGTGCGATGTCCTTGCCTACGCCTGCCGACTACCTCGAACTGGCGCGTGCCGAGAAAGACGGCTCTGTCCTGCATCGACTCGCGCGCTGCCCATACCCCTTCGTGTGGCACGCACTGGCTTCCAACTCTCATACGGACCCCGAAACTCTGCTGGAGCTGTGCAAGGCTCAAGACAGTGCCTGGAATGACAACAAGCTCCTTCATCTGCTGGCGCGGCATCCCCGTGCTGACCGCACGGTGCTTCGGGCCGTCCGTGATGCCGTGGCGGTGAAGCTCATCGAGGGCGAACGTCCCTACAGCGCTGTGCTCGCGCTGGCCGAACGCAGGGAACTCGCCGCGGAAGAGGTGCGACAACTCGGGGCTCTGAACGGAGCCTCTGCTCGCCTGCGCAGTCGGCTCGATCGGCGCCTCAAGCTCCGCACGTGACCCGTGCCCCGCGACGGCCGTCCGGTGGAGCGCGTCTCGTTGACGGGCGCCCGGTTCGGACGCGGCGGAATCAAGTGGCGCAGTTTCGCGATGACGCGTCTGCCCAGCTCATCTGGTCGCTCTTGTAGTGCCACAGAGGCCGGCGGGCATACAGCCACGAGTTGCGGCGTGCTCGACGTCATCGTCGTTTTCAGCGGACCAGGCCAGGCGGGAACGCGCAGTGCCGCCTGGCCCGGTCGCGCTGATCCCCGTTGGTCAGCGCACGAGGTGTTTCCGACTCCGCACCTCGGGCCGGGTCATCGCAGG
The DNA here is from genome assembly GCA_044456955.1 of Spirillospora sp. NPDC050679. GTDB lineage: Bacteria > Actinomycetota > Actinomycetes > Streptosporangiales > Streptosporangiaceae > Spirillospora. Next base: position 65,820 of record JBITGK010000021.1, read on the forward strand.
TCCTCGTTGGCGCGGGCGCTCCAGATCGCCAGCGCGGCCGCCAATGCGCAGGCGCCGCCGAGCCACAGGACGCCCTGCAGGTTCAGCGAGTCCACGATGACGCCGCCGGTCAGCGCGCCGAGGCCGATCGACAGGTTGAACACCGCCACCCACAGCGCGGAGGCCGCCTCCACCGCCTGCGGCGCGGTTTTGATCATCCAGGTCTGCAGGCCGACCGACACGCCGCCGAAGGCCAGCCCCCAGGCGATCAGCAGGGCCGCCCCGCCGACCGGTCCCCGGCCCAGCAGCAGGTAGAGCGGCATCGCGGCCGCCAGGGTCACGGCGATGAACAGCACGGTCCGGTGCGGGTGGCGTGCCAGCGCCGCGCCGGCGATGAAGTTGCCCACCATGCCCGCCACGCCGAACCCGAACAGCAGCGGCCCGACGAGCCGCTCGTCGATCCCCGACAGCTCCTGCAGCGCCGGGCTCACGAAGGTGTAGGCCGAGAAGTGGCCGGTCACGATGAGGAACGTCGCCAGGATGCCGACGCGCACGCCCTTGTTGCGGAACTGCTCGGCCAGCAGGCGCAGGCGGACGGGCTGGGAGGCGGCCAGCGGCGGCAGCACGGCCAGCAGGGCGAGCAGCACGACGAGCGCCAGCGCGCTCAACGTCCCGAAGGCGATGCGCCAGCCGGTGAACTCGCCGAGCATCGTGCCGAGCGGGACGCCGAACACGTTCGCGGCCCCGACGCCGCCGAAGATGACCGCGGTGGCGCGGGGCACGTTCGCCGGGGACACCAGCCTGACCGCCAAGCCGCTGGCGATCGCCCAGAAGCCTCCGATCGCCACGCCGACCAGCACCCGCGAGGCCACCAGGACGGCGAAGCCCGGCGCCAGGGCGGAGGCCACGTTGGCCACCGTCATCAGCGCCATCAGCCCGAGCAGCAGGAGCCGCCGGTCCATGCCTCTGACGAGCACCGGGACCAGCGGCGCCGAGATCGCGGCGACCAGGCTGGGCACCGTCACCATCAGCCCGGCCGTCCCCTCGGAGACCGACATCGCCGACCCCACGGCGGTCAGCAGCCCGATCGGCAGCTGCTCCGCGGTCACCAGCAAGAACGTCCCCAGCGTCACGGCGGCCACCGCCGCCCAGCGGCTCCGCTGCGCGGCCGGCCGGTCGTCCGCCCGGGGCGCGGTCTGCTCCGCAGTCGACACGGGACACCTCCTCCACTTATTTGGGAGCGATCGCTCCCGTATGAGCCGGACCCTAGTATGGGAACGATCGCTCCACAAGTCGGCTACAGTGGCGGCATGGCACGTCCCCGACAGTTCGACGAGCAGGACGCGGTCACCCGGGCGACCGACCTGTTCTGGCGCCGCGGCTACAACGCCACCTCGGTGCGCGACCTCGGCGCCGAGCTCGAACTCACCCCCAGCAGCCTGTACCGGACGTTCACCGACAAGCACACGCTGTTCCTCCGGGCGCTCGACCACTACCGGGCCACCGAGTCCGCCGAGGCCGAGCAGCGCTTGGACGCCACCGGCCGCCCCGTGCGCCAGGTGCTGCGGGACTGGCTGCTGTGGCTGGTCACCTGCCCGTCCGACGACGAGGCCGGGCGGGGCTGCTTCGTGGTCAACACCGCCACCGAGCTCGGCACCGCCGACGCCTCGGTCCAGCGGCGGACCGAGGCCGCCTTCGAGGTCACCCGGCAGGCCGTGCGATCACTTCTGGACGAGGGACGCCGCAGGGGCGAACTGCCGGCCGACCTCGACGTCGACGCCGCCGTTGAGCTGCTGTTCACCACCGTGCTCGGGCTGCGGGTACGCGAACGCGCCGGTCACGACCCCGCCCGCCTGGCCACGGCGATCGACGCCGCCGTCCGCTCGCTGGGACCCGCCCCCGTGCAGCCTGCCTGACCGCTGACACCCGGGGGGCGGGGCCCGACAGACGTTCCGCATCGGTCCCCTCGTCGCCCGAATAAAAAAGTGCGACCGGTCGGTTTTATAGAGTACGGTCGGCGGCATGGAGGACGACAAGCGCGCCGACGGCCGCCTACTGCGGGGGCGTCGGACCCGGGAAGCGGTCCTGGAGGCCGCCGTGGCCCTGGCCTCGGTGCACGGACTGGAGGGCCTGACGTTCGGGCGCCTCGCCGAGCACCTGGGCACGAGCAAGTCCGGCCTGTTCGCACACTGGAAGGACAAGGAGCACCTCCAGCTCGACGCCATCGGCTGGGCGCGCCGCCAGTGGACCGACCAGGTGATGGGGCCCGCCCTGCGAACACCTCCCGGCCTGCGCAGGGTGTTCGCGCTCCACGAGGCGCGGCTGGCCTTCTACGCGAGCGGCGCGCTGCCGGGAGGGTGCTTCTTCCTCGCCGCCCAGACCGAGTTCGACGACCGGCCCGGCGCGGTGCGCGCCAGGCTGGTCGAGTCGCTCCACGACTGGCTGGCGTTCATCCGGTCGCTCATCGACGAGGCGGTCGCCCTCGGCGAGCTGCCCGGCGGCCTGGACGGCGAGCAGCTCGCCTACGAGATCGACGCGCTGGGCGAGTCGGCGGTCGTCCATTCGAGGCTCGTCGGCCACGAGGCCACCTACGCCCGCGCCCGCCGCGCCGTCCTGGAACGGCTGCGCGGCCTGGCCACCGATCCCGCCGCTCTCCCGGAGGACTGAACCGTGCTGAAGACCGCTTGGACACCAGGACCCGCCGGCATCGACGGGCACGTGCTCGTCAGCGTCACCGCCTTCACCAGCGACCATGTCCAGGACCTGCCGAGGATCTACCGGGCGGGCATGGGGCTGTCGCGTTTGTGGCCGACCCTGGAGGGCGCCGTCGGGCATTGGCTCTGGATGGAGCCCCTGCGGCGCAGGACCGGCTCGGTTTCGCTGTGGAAGAGCCACCAGGCCATGCGGGACTTCGTCAAGCTGCCCGTCCACGTGCAGATCATGCGCGACTTCCGCGACCGCGGGACGGTCCGGGCGACCACGTGGACCGTGGACGACCCCGACCTGCCCGGCACGTGGCGCCGGGCGGCGGAGTTCCTCAAGCAGTAGCGACCGCGTCCGCCTCGGGGATCAGGGCGCCGATCCCTGCGCATCCGACCGGACGCGGTGCGCTGCAAGACATCACGTGGTCGCACAGGTCGCCAGGACGCGGAGACGGCGGATCGAACGGCGGCTTTTCCGGCGCCCTGGCCGACACCACATTTTCGCTTTATGCAGTAGTGCTGTACGCGCTCCAGATATCGCTCACGCACTCTCCTCGCCGTCCGAAGCCATGTTCCGGACCGGGGCCGGTTCGAGTTGGGTCCGGGCCTGCCGCTGGAGATCGCCGATCAGCTCGTACACCTCGGCGTACGGCAGTTTCCCCAACGCGTCGAGGATCTGATTGACCTGGGGGAGGGTCAGCTTCAGCGTGAGCCGCTGTTCCATGGGACCTCGTTTCGCTCGGAGGGGTTCGACCGGCACTCGGACAGCCCCGGACGGTACCTCTCGGAAGCGCGTTCTGGGAAGGGACGGCGGTGTCCCTTCCCAGAACGCGCCAGGCGGCCATGCCGCACCCTCGGGACATCCGAAATCCATCACCTTCCATACCCCATCCGATTGGAGCATGTCCTAAATCAGTCTTGAATACCCTGTCAGAATATCTGACTATTGAAGATGCCCGCAGGATGCGGACGGAATCCGACCGAGAACCAGAGGCCGTAATCGACTACCTGCGAAGCCGCTCTTACCAATTCGCGCATCCGGAAGCTCACCGAAACTATCCGATGACGCACAGTTCACTTACCGACGCCCCGCAGAACGCGAAACGCCACATCAGCGCCTCCGGCCGAAATCGGCGCTTCCTTTCCGGAACCTTCGCTGATTAATGTGCAAACGGTTCGCACAGCCCGAAAAACGGGCGGGACGGGGGTACCGAATGCCGGACGTGCTCGTGGTCCCGATCCGCCTCGACGCCCTGTGCCTGGAGCGCGACACCCCGGTGACGGGTCCGCTCGCCGACTTCAGCCGGCTTCCCTACGTCGACCCCCGAACGGGCCGGGACGTCGGCGCTGACACCCCGTACGTCAGCGAGCAGGTGCTCCCGCCGCCCTTCCAGGACCAGGACCTGCTGCTGGAAGCCGGGATCCACCTGCACTGGACCCTCCCTGACGCGCTGACCCGCATGGAGCAGGTCGACGGAAGCCTGCAGATCCCCTCGGCGCCCGACCGCTGGATGGTGGTCCGCAGCCAGGACGGGATCATCAAGCAGCAGTGGATCGTCGAGAGCGACTACCTCAGCGGCGACCCCGACGGGACCGTCTTCCCGGTCGACGCGCCGGTCCCCTTCCGCGGCGTCGGGCGCGTGGCGCTCTACGGCAACTGGCGGGAGGCGCCCGCCGAACGACTCCCCCGGCTGACCGCGATCGGCTACGGCGAGCCCGCGTTCGCCGCCTTCTACCCCAACTGCCGCGGCGTCTTCGGCATGCGCGACACCGACATCCGGGGCGTCCCGCCGGCGGGTGTCGTGTACGAGGTGCTCGGGTGGTACGCCGACCCGGCCAGGGACGTCCTGGTCGGCGCCACCGCCGCCACTTTGGACGGACTCGGCTGGAGCGCCGCCGCGACCGGCGAGGTGCCCACCCGCTCCGCCTACTACGCCCGGCTCACCTTCGCGCCCGCCTCCGTCTCCGCCTCCGCCTCCGACGAGATCTCCGGCGTCTACATCGGCACCACCGCCACCGAGGCGCTGGCCGCGCATCTCGGCGGCGTCATCCCGGGCACGACCCCCGACGACCTGGAGAACCTGATCGAGGCCCTGGCGTTCGCCGACGAACTGGAGGCCAGAGCACTGGACGTCGGCGCCGGGCTGGACGCGGCCCGCCACGCGGCCGGGTTCCGCGCCCTGCCGGCCGGGACGCTCTGGACGCTGCGGCGCGACGACGGCCCGGCCACCGAGGAGCAGCGGCAGGCCCGCGACCGGCTCGTCCTCCCCGCCGCGATCGGCGACCTGCTGAACGGGCTCAACAGCGCCCAGGACGCCTGCGACCGGGCGCGGGAGGAGCTGACCGGCCACCGGGAGCGGATCTTCGCCGACTGGTACAAGTACCAGCTCTGCGTCTACCGCAGCTCCGACCAGGACAGCTACCCCGAGCCCGACGACGTCCGCGGCCTCATCCTGGCCGAGCTCGGCGCGCTCGGGCAGGCGGCCGCGGCGGCCGACGGGGAGCTGTCGGACGAACTGCGCGACGCCCGCCGGGCCCTCGACGCCGCCCTGGCCGCGTACAACACCGCCACGGCGGCGCCCGTCGCCGCCGAGTTCGTGCTCGCGCCGACGGCCGCGCCGCAGTTCCACCAGCCGACCGAACCGGTCGTGCTGCTCACCGGCGGCGCGGCGACCCCGTCCGGCCGGTACGGCGCCGACACCGCCGACGGGCCGCTGGCCTGCGCCGTCATGCCCGGCGACCTGCCCGAAGCCGTGTCCGGCGACGGCGGTGCGGGCGGGGGCGCGGCCGACCCGGACGGGTTGCGGGCGGCACTGAGCGACGGGGAGCTGGGCGCGACGACGTGGACGGCCGATCCGTGGCATCCGGTCCTGCTGCAGTGGGAGGCCGAGTTCTATCCGGCCGGCGACAACCTCGCCCCCGACGACCGGCACTACGGCCCGTCGGTCGTCCTGGACGGCTACCGGCTCGACCCGGGCGCGGTCGACCTGGCCCCGCTGCCCGAGACGCAGATCCCCGACCAGTCCGCCAACGTCTACAGCGGCACGACGGTCCTGTCGGCCGGGGCGGCTCCGGTCATCTCGACCCGGGTGCTCGGCTACCTCGCCGGAACGATCGTCGCGCCCTACGCCGCGGCCACCGGCGAGCCCATGACCCCGGCCGGCTTCCTGGCCGCGCCCGACCCGGTGCTGGACTGGTACGCCGCGCACGGCGACGACGCCCGGCTCACCACGCTGGTCGCCGCCTACCGCCACCTGGCCGAGCACGAACGCGACAACCTGGCACAGGTGCTGGGCGGCTTCAACGACGCGCTGCTGATGCGGCGGCTGACCCGGCAACTCCCGGTCGCCGATCCGCTGGGCTTCCCCTACTACCAGAGCTTCGCCGCCCGGGTGGCCGCCGCCGTCGGCGACGACACCACCCTCGCCCCGGACCTGCTCAGCGACTTCAACCCGCTGCGGGCGGGCGCGCTGCGGATCAGCCGGCTGCGGATCGTCGACAACTTCGGCCGGCCGTTCGACGTGGACGTCGGGCAGGCCGCCACCACGACCCGGCTGCGCGTGCCCGGCCACCCCACCTGGGCCGCGCTGGCGCCGCGGGCGGCCCAGCCGGCCCGGGCGTCGCTGCGCTGGCTGGACTCCGACCACGATCTGCGGGAGATGAACGACGTCCCGGCCACCTCGCCCATCTGCGGCTGGCTGGTCCCCGATGACCTGTCGGCGGGGCTGGTCCTCTACACCGCCGCCGGGGCCCCGTTGGGGATCTTGTCCGGCTCGACCGACACGGCGGCCTGGCGGGCCGTGCCCGGCAGGACGGCCGGGGCGGTCGACGACATCGGCAACCCGCACCTGCGCGCGGTCGCGCAGAAGCTGCAGGCCGAAGGGCCGGACGCGATCGCGGACCTGGTCGCCGACCTGCAGGAGTCGCTCGACCGGATCGAACCCGCCGACTACGGCGGCAGCCCGCTGTCGGTCCGGCCGCTGGCGGTGGTCCGCGCCGAACTGGACCTGCGGCTCCAGGGGCCGCCCGCGGTCGACCAGGACTGGAACGTGCTGCGGCAGGACATGGCGCGCGGGGACGGCGAGCGGGAGGACGACTCGTTCCCCGGCGTGCTGTTCCCGCTGCGGATCGGCGACACCGGCCGGCTCGACGACGGGGTGGCCGGCTACTGGACCGAGGCCGCCGACGGAGCGCTGGGCGACTTCGCCCCGATCACCGCCGCGCCGGAGCTGACCGCCTCGCTCGGCGGACCGCCGATCCGGCTCACCCTGCTGGTGGACCCGCGCGCGCCGGTGCACCTGGTCTCGGGGATCCTGCCGGTCAAGGCGGTGTCGATCCCGCCCGAGCAGTACCGCCAGGCGATGGGCGCGCTGCGCGTGCCGTACTTCACCGCCCCGGTCCTGGCCGATGCCGCCGGCGCGTCCGCGCTCGCCCTGCCGCTGCCCGACGAACCGGGCCAAACCTGGTCCTGGACGGTCCGCGACCCCGCCGCGGGCTGGGTCGCCACCGCCGTGGCGGCCGAACGCGCAGACCAGAGCCTGCCGGACGCCGCGACGCTGCGCGAGGGCTGGCTGACCCCGGCCCCCACCGACACCGCGGCACCACCGACCGACCCGACCGGAACACCGTAGAGGAGGCGACATGGCCGACCCCGCGCTGCTGCTGCACTGGCCGCTGGACGCGCCGACCGTGCAGGGCACCGCCGCCGACGACTCCGGCAACGGATTCACCGGCACCTTCTCCGGCGGGCCGGTCGGCGTGCTGGACGCCACGCTCGGCGGGTGCACCCAGTTCGACGGCACCGACGACTACGCCCTGCTGCACGGCTCGGATCCGAAGCTGGCGCTGGGCGGCTACACGGTCTCGGTGTGGCTCAAGCTGCGGCCCGGCACCCGCACCGGCAACGTCGGCGTCATCTGGCGGCAGGACTCCCCCGAATCCTTCGCCCTGGAGGTGACGCCCGACGGCCATGTGACCCAGTCGTTCGTCCGCACCCGCGAGACCGGCTGGGGACGGCTCACGCTGTCGTCGCCGGACGCCACCGTCGCCGACGGCGCCTGGCACCATGTCGCCTTCACCAACGACCACGGCGAGCTGAGCTGCTTCGTGGACGGCGTCCAGGTCATCGTCGACGAGTACGGCGGCCAGGCCCAAGGCGGCACCGCCGACTTCTGGGTCGGCCGCGGCGGCGCCACCGACAGCTTCTTCCCCGGCCAGCTCGCCCACCTGCGGCTGTACGACGGCGCCCAGGACGTGCTGGGCGTGCGGGCGGACATGGCCGCCGACGGCGTCGCCGCGCAGGACCTGCAGGCCCGGCCGCTGGACTTCACCTTCACCAACGACGACCAGCAGGCCGTGCTCTACATCGACGAGGGCACGGCCGGTCAGACGATGACGCTGCGGGTGACCAACACCTCCAAGTACACGATCGAGTTCACCCCGCTGACCTCCCTGTCGGACACCTCCCACCACCTCGCGCTGAACTTCCGCACCGGGACGCTGGCGGCCGGGCTGCAGCCCGACGCGGCCGACCCGGCGTCCTGGGGGCTGGTCCTGTCGCCCGACGGGACCGCCCTGTACCTGCGGTGGCTCACCCCGGTGCCGCTGGCGCCCGGCGCGACCCTGGAGATACCGGTGTCGGGCCTGAACGCCGACGGCGCGGACGGCACCCGCGGCACCCGGGTCGAGCTGACCTACCGGAGGCTGCACTACTCCGGCGAGACCGACGAGCTCGCGGGCGCCCGGCTGCGCTTCCTCGACGTGGTCAACAACCGGGGGCGGCGGGACCTGCCGATCGACTTCCGGCTCGTCGGCGGCGACGAGGTGTACGCCGACGGCGCGTCCGACTCGGCCCTCACCCTGCACCTCACCAACACGCTGCGCGACGGGCCCGGCGTCGCGCTGCGCTCGGCCGCCCCCGCCTCGGCGTTCACCGTCTCCTTCGACGTCCAGGAGGCGAACGAGGACCGGCCCTGGGCCCTCACCACCGCCGACGCCGCCGCCCACGCCGTCCTCACCGCCGCCGACCCGGCCCGCTGGCACGTCGCCGCCGACCCGCTCGGCCAGCGGATGCTGTGGACGGTCACCCCGGTGGCCGACACCGTCCTGAAGCCCGACGAGGTCATCGAACTGGACCTGACCGGCGTCCGCGCGCTGCCCTCGCCCGGCCAGGCGCCGATCCTGGCCGAGTACCGCAACATCCCCGGCTACGTCGACGGCGTCCTCACCACCCAGGCCCGCCGCACGACGATGATCACCACCGCCGCGGGACGGGTGGGCATCGGCACCCCGGCCCCCGACTCCCAGCTGCACATCGGCGCCGGCTACCAGGAGCCGACCGACGGCACGCTGATCCTCGGCTACCTCAACAGCACCTCGCTGCGGTTCGGCCGCAAGGCCGACCACGCCTGGATCCAGTCGCACGGCCCGGCGCCCCTGGTGCTCAACCCCTTCGGCGGCTACGCGGTCGGCATCGGCGCCGTCCCGCAGGCCCGGCTGCACCTGGCCGTCACCGCCCAGCAGGTCGGCGACGCCGCCTCGCTGCAGATCGGCCCGGGTCCCAGCACCGGCCTGCGGCTCGGCCGCACGAACACCATCGCCTTCGTCCAGGCCGACACCAGCCTGTCGCTCAACGCCAACGGCCAGCTCGTCTCGATCGGGCCGGTGTCGGCCCCCAAGGGCCGGCTGCACGTCCAGGGCCCACTCGCCGAGCCCGGCGGCCTGCCGCTGCTGTTCCTCGGCAGCTCCACCTCCGCCAACCTCCAGGCCGGGATCGGCTTCTCCTACGCCTGGATGCAGGCGGGCGGCACCCCGCTGGCGCTCAACCCGCAGGGCGGGGCGGTGCGCGTCGGTCCCTACGTCCCCGCCGACCGGGTCGGCGCCCTGACCGTCAGCGCCTCCGACACCCACCTGCAGCTGCGCCGCGAGGCGAGCGCGGGCGGGAACGGCTCGACGATGTTCCTGGAGCTGTTCCAGGACACCACCACCGACGGCGCCGTCACCCGCCCGTTCATCCGGTTCCACCACGGCAACAAGTTCTGGTTCCGGATGGAGGCGGGCCCGGAGGGCTTCTGGTTCCACGACGGCCCCGCCGGCAGCTCCAACCTGGCCGACGTCTACGCGGGCGTCGGCCGCTTCGCCAGGCTGGAGGTCGAGGGCCAGCTCATCGGGGGCACCGAGCTCACCTGGCTCTACAACCAGGTCCACGGAGTGAGGTGACATGCCCGATCCGAAGGATCGCAAGCGCAAGAAGGGCGACGACGATGAGGAGGTCACCAAGGACGTGACCGGTGGCCCCGGCGAGGTCAAGGCGCCGACCCGGCCTCCCGCGGTGCGCGTCAAGGTGTCCGAGAGCACCCGGAAGGCGGCCGAGGCCGCCCTGGCCTCCGCCGACGCCGACCGCGCCGCCCGCGACGCCGCCTGGGGGGCCGCCCACCCGCCGCTCGCGCCCGTGTCGGGCAAGCGCGGCGACGGCGTCCTGCGGATCACCTTCGTCAAGATGGGCGCGGGCGACTGCACCCTCATCGCCACCCCGCAGGGCAAGGTCGTCCTCATCGACTGCGGCACCAACGCGAGCGAGGCCGCCGACGAGACGGCCTTCCGCAAGCAGTTCAACGACGTCTTCGGCAGCGACCACTACCAGCTCAACGGCGGCCGGCTCGACATCGTCGTCCTCACCCACCCCGACGACGACCACGTCTCCCAGCTCAACGAGCTCATCCCGGACACCACGAGCCCGGGGACGGTCTACCACAGCGCGGACTACCGCAAGTACGTGTGCAAGTTCGGCGTGAAGACCTGGCGCGACAACGTGGAGACGTCGGTCGACCCCGCCACCGGCAAGCCGACCTACGTCAAGATCTGGCGGCAGGTCGAGCTGAACGCCGACACCGTCGAGTTCAAGAACAGCAAGGCCAAGAAGGCCCGCCTGGAGACGTTCGACACCGGCTACAGCAGGCTGATGGGCGCGCCGATCCCGGTCGGGCCGGCGGGCGACGCCGCCGAGGTGGAGAAGCTCGACGGGCCCAAGGGCGGCATGGTGATCGTCAACGAGGACCTGCCCGACGGCCAGCGGTGCAAGATCACTCTCCTGGCCGCGGGGGTGGCCTACGACTACCTCGGCGACGACGACCGCAGCGAGGCCTTCAACCGGGGCAGCATCGTCACCCTGGTGGAGGTGTACGGCAAGAAGCTGCTGCTGGTCGGCGACACCACCCGCAGCACCGAGAGGTACCTGCTCAACCAGCGCAAAAGCAAGATCACGGAGGTGGACGTCGTCAACGCCGGCCACCACGGCAGCATGCTCACCTCCTCGCACGAGGAGTACGTCAACATCGTCAACCCCAAGGAGCGCGTGGTCATCAGCGCGGGGAAGGTCGGGATCGCGCAGCACCGGCTGCCCGGCTGGCCGGTCATCAAGCGGTTCACCGCCCGGCTGGACCTCTCCGCGCGGCCCAAGGACGCCGCCCACCCCGTCTGGGGGTACGAGCGGGGCGCCGACGCCTCCACCATGGAGAAGATCCCGCAGCGCGTCTACACCACCGGCTCCGAACCCTCCTCGATCATGATCGAGTACGCGCCGCCGGGAGGCGGGCACTGATGGCCCTCACCGCATCGCAGCTCCAGGACCTGGTCCGGCTCGACGGGACCCGGCTCGCCCTGCCCGTGGCCGCGCTCGGCTCGGCGCCGGCCGACACCGACCTGGCGCCCTTCCTGCCCGGCGGCGGCGTCCTCACCCTGACCGGCGCCGCCCGCACGGCGACCGCCGCGGGGGTCGAGGTCACCGGAACCGGCCAGGGCGGCGTCCTCGACGGCCTCGCCGTCACCGCGGCCTTCACCGCGGGCGCCGACGACGTCGCCGTCACCCTCACCGCCACCGCCGCGACCGACGCGCCCTGGTCGTTCCTGCCGGCCTTCCCCCAGCTCGCCGGGACCATCTGGGAGCAGTGCGCCTTCACCCGGCCCACCCTGTCGTTCGACTCCACGACGGCGCCCGACGAGGCCGGCCAGATCCCCCTCGACTTCACCGGCACCCTGCTGGTCACCACGGACCTGCTCCTGCTCGACCTGCTGTTCGGCGGCACCGACCACCGGCTCACCGGCGTGGTGTCCCTGCTCGGGGCGCCCGACGGGGTGAGCGTGCCGATGACGGCGGTGCCCCGCATCCTGCTCCAGAGCTCCACCGCCCCCGGCCTGGACCTCGGCCTGATCTCGCTGACCGACCGCCGCTACGACCTGTACGCGCAGCCGAACTACAACAGCGTCACGGCGGACTTCGAGGTGATCTGCCGGGTGGTGGCCACCACCACCGTCCCGTTCGAGATCGGCGGCACCGCCGAGGCGGTCACCTTCTTCGCCGAGGCCGCCGGCTGGGACGCGCCGGTGACGCTGCGCGCGATGGTCGACGACCTCGCCGAGATGGACCTGGCCGACGTCAGCTCCTTCGCCGGGCAGGGCGGCGACGGGCTCACCGTCCCGGCCGAGCTGCGGATCGTCAGCCCGATCCGGCTGAGCAGCGTCACCGTGCAGCTGCGGCCGGACCTGTCGGTCGGGTACGTGGCCGTCGCGATGGAGACGCAGGAGCAGTGGACGATCTCGGAGGAGTTCGTCCTGCAGTGCGTCGACGTGCTGTTCCAGATCGACGACCCGCTCGGCGACCCGCAGCTCGGCTGCGTGGTCGCCGGGCTGGTCGCCTTCGGCGAGGACGGCACGCTGGAGCTCGGCGTCGACACCGCCGACCGCACCCTCGTCGCCGCCCTGCGCCGCGGCGACGGCCCGCTGTACCTCCGGGAGATCTACACCGATCTCACCGGCCAGGACGCCGGTCACCTGCCCGAAGCCGCGGTCAACCGGTTCGAGCTGTGGGGCGCCCTGCCCCAGGGCGACCGGCCGTACTCCTTCCAGGGCAGCCTGGACCTCGGCGCGGCCTGGCAGATCACCGACCGGCTGACGGTGACCGGGGTCGGCATCGACATCCGCAAGGACACCGCCGTCGACTTCACCGCCCAGGCCACCCTGGCCGTCGCCGGCCTCGACCTGCGCCTCGGCGCCGCCTACGACACCGCGACCGGATGGACCTTCGAGGGCGGGACCGCGCCGGACGACACCATCCCCATCGGGGACCTCATCGCCGCGCTGGCCGCCGAGTACGGCTCCATCACCCTGCCCGGGCCGCTCGCCGGGCTGACGGTGGAGAACCTGGCCGCCCGGGTCTCCACCGGCGAGGGGACGCTGGTCGCCACCGCCACGGCCGCCTTCCCCGTCGACACCGCCCAGGTCACCCTGACCGCCGCGATCGACACCGCCGCCCGCACCCTGGTCGGCGTGCTGACCGTGGAGATCCCGACCGTGACCGAGCCGGGCTGGGACGCGATCGTGTTCGACTTCGAGCTGCACGTCGCCGAGGACGCGGACGCGACGCGGTGGGCGGCGAGCTACGTCACCGAGGAGGGCGACCCGACGCCGCAGGTCCGCGAGCTGGTCGCCGCCCTGTCGCCGACGGCCGCGGCGTACGTGCCCGACGGCCTCGTCGTGGCCATCAAGGACATCGCGGTCAGCGGCGGCACCGGCGGCTACCTCGTCCTGGCCGACCTGACCGCCACCATCGACCTGGCCCGGCTGCCGCTGGTCGGTCCGCTGCTCCAGGGCGACCAGGTCATGGGGTTCGACCCGCTGCGCGTGATCGCCACCTCCGCCGCTCTGCCCGCCGCCGAGGCCGCCGAGATCGGCGCGCTGCTGCCCGACGCGGTGGCCGGCCCGCCCGCCGCCGGGCTGGCCCAGGGCCTGGCCTTCGACGGGCGGCTGCGGCTCGGCGCGCTGGAGGCGCCGGTCACGGTGGCGGCCACGCCCGGCCAGACCGCGCCGGCGCAGACGCAGACTTCCGACAACGTGGCCTGGCGCACCGTCCAGCTCTCCTTCGGGCCGCTGCACATCGAACGCGTCGGCCTGTCCTACCTGAACGGGCGGCTGGCGGTGCTGGTCGACGCCGCGCTCAGCGTCGGCGGGCTCACCCTGGCGCTGCAGGGCCTGTCGGCCGGGCTCGAACTGGACGACCTGGCGGCGGTGCCCTCGTTCGCACTCGGCGGGCTCGGCCTCGACTACGCCGAGGGGCCGGTGCGGATCAGCGGGGCGTTCCTGCACGACACCCTGACCTACGAGGGCGTCACCTATCCGGCGTTCAGCGGGAAGGCGACGCTGACGGCCGAGACGTTCTCGGTGGGGGCGCTCGGCTCCTACGCCGACCTGCCGTCCGGACCGACCCTGTTCGTGTACGCCTTCCTGGACTACCCGCTCGGCGGCCCCGCGTTCTTCTGCGTCACCGGGCTGGCCGCCGGGTTCGGCTACAACCGGCGGCTCGTCGCGCCCGACGTCGACCGGTTGACGAGCTTCCCCCTGGTCGCCGAGGCGATCGGCACCGAGGCACCGGCCGACCTGGCCGGGGAGCTGCAGCGGCTGGACGCGGCGATCCCGGCCTCGCCCGGCGACTACTTCCTGGCGCTGGGCGTGCGGTTCACCTCGTTCCAGATGATCGACTCGTTCCTGCTGCTCACCGCCGGGTTCGGCACCCGGTTCGAGCTGACCGTCCTCGGCGTCTCCACGCTCACCCTGCCCGCGCCCGACGCCGGGCGCGAGCCGGTCACCCCGATCGCGGAGATCCAGCTCGCGCTCCGCGCGACGTTCGCGCCCGACGACGGCCGCATCGCGCTGCTGGCCCAGCTGACGCCCAACTCCTACCTGCTGTCCAAGGCGTGCCGGCTGACGGGCGGGTTCGCCTTCACCAGCTGGTTCGCCGGCGAGCACGCGGGCGACTTCGTCGTCACGGTCGGCGGCTACCACCCGCACTTCGCCGTGCCCGCCCACTACCCGGCGGTGCCCCGGCTCGCCTTTACCTGGCAGGTGTCGGCGGAGCTGACGCTGAAGGGCAGCGCCTACTACGCCCTCACCCCGGCGGCGCTGATGGCCGGCGGGAACCTGTCGGCGACCTGGGACGACGGCGCGCTGTCGGCCTGGTTCGACGCGGCGCTGGACTTCCTCATCGCCTGGCAGCCCTACCACTACGAGGCGTCGCTGCACGTCAGCGTCGGCGCCCGCTACACCTTCGACCTGTTCGGCAAGCACACGATCAACGTCCACGTCGGCACCGACGTGGAGTTCTGGGGGCCGGAGTTCGGCGGGAAGGCCACGCTCGACCTGGACATCGTGTCGATCACGATCCGGTTCGGCGACCAGTCCTCGGGGACCGCGCAGCCGGTCCCCTGGAGCCGGTTCCGCACCGCGCAGCTCCCCGCCGCCGATTCGCTGGCCACCGTCACCTTGCAAGCGGGCGGCGCGGGCGGCGGCAGCGGGACCGACCTCGGCGCCGTCAACCCGTGCGACCTGCGGCTCGCCACCGACGTCGCCATCCCCAGCACCGGCGCGCAGGCGGGCACCCGCACGCTGCCCGGCGGCGTCCCGTTCGGCGTCGCTCCGGCCGGCCAGGCGGCCGGGTCCTTCACCTCCGAGCAGACCATCACCATCACCCGGGACGGGCGGCCGACCGAGCAGGACTTCGTCTTCACCCCGATCACCAAGGACCTGCCCGCCGCGCTGTGGGGCGACGATTTCGCGCCGGGGCTCGGCGCCGACGTCCTGGTCCCGGGCCTGCTCACCGGCTACACCGTCACCGCGCCACCGCCTCGCGACTTCGCCGATCCCGCCCCGGTGCCGCTCGCCGCGCTACAGGAGGCCACCGCGCTGGCCACCGAGCACGACGCGTTCGGCTGGCAGGCCCAGCCCGGGTTCGCCCCTGCTCCGTCGCAGGTCCTGGACCTGGACTCGGACGCGGTCTCGGCGGTCCGGGCGGCGGTCGCGGGCAAACTGCTGCCCGGTGCCCCGCTCGATCTGCACGGCCTGTCCGCCGCCGACTTCCTGGAGGCCCCGGAGGTGGCCCGTGTCTGAACCGTCCCCCCTGACGTTCCTCGGCGGCGTCGCGCCCGACCTGCCCGCCGGAGCCTATGAGATCACCGTCCGGCAGGAGGTGAGCCTGGACGACCAGCCCGCCACCGCGAGCCGCACCTTCCAGGTCGCGGGCGAGCGCTTCGCCCTGCCTCCCACCGCGGTCGTCGAGCGGTTCCCGCCCGACGGCAGCCTCGGCGACCACGGCAGCGTCCTGCCGCACCTGGTGCTGGACCGCGCGACGCTGCCCTGGGAACGGCCGAGCGGTGCCGGGCCCGACCTGCCCTGGCTGGTGCTGCTGGTCTTCCACGGGGACGAGGCGCCGCCGCCGCAGGCCCTCACCCTCGCCGACCTGCGGCCCGCCCCCGTCCTGGAGCCGCACCAGGACCCCGGCGATCCGGTCACCGTCATCGACGTGCCCGCCGCCCTGCTCGCCGACCTGATGCCCGCGCCGCGGGACCTGCCCTACCTGGCCCACGTCCGCCGCACCGGCGCCGGGGACACGGCGGTCGTCCTGGCGGCCAGGCCGCCCGCCGCCGGGGCCACCACGACGGTGCACCTGGTGTCGGTCGAGGACCGCTACGGCCCGTCCGGGTTCGACCTCGCCGGCGCCGATCCGGTGCGGCTGGTGAGCCTGGCGAGCTGGCGGTTCGCGTGCCTGGACGCCGAACGGACCTTCCCCGCGCTTGCGCGGGCCCTCGTGCACGAGCAGAGCCCGATGCGGCTGCCCGCCTGCGGTGAGCCCGCCGCCGACGCCTTCCTGTCCCAGGGGTACGTCCCGGTGCGGCACGAGCTGCGCCAGGGCGGCCGGACCGTGTCGTGGTACCGGGGTCCGCTGGTGACCGGACCGCTCCCGGCCGACCCGGTCACGGCGGCCCGGACCTCCGACGGGCTGCTGCGCTACCAGCCCGCCTCGGGCATGCTCGACACCGGCCGTGCCGCCGCGTGGCAGCTCGGGCGGCTGGTGATGCTGCAGCACAAGGCCGCCGCCGACGCGCTGTACGGGTGGAAGCGGCGCACCGCGCAGCTCCGCAAGCGCACCGCGCCCGCCGGGTACCCGCTCACCGTCCCCGACATCGACGACGCCTTCCCGCCCGGCCCGCTGGCGCTCCTCAACGACCTCGGCGTGCTGCGCGGCGTCCCGCTGCGCTACCTCGTCCCGGATCCGGCCCTGCTGCCGCCCGAGACGATCCGCTTCTTCCACCTCGACCGGGGCTGGACGGCCGCGCTGCTCGACGGGGCGCTCAGCATCGGCCGCCTGACCCCCGCCGACGCGGCCGCCGACGCCGCCGCGCCCCCGCCGGTCGCGGTCGCGGCGGCCACCGGGGCCCTCATCCGATCCGAGCTGATCTCGGGCTACCCCGGGCTGCTGGCCGACGCCTACGCCGACGCCGCCGGCACCGCGCCGCTACCGGTGCTGCGCTGCGAGCCCGTCACCCCGGGCATCCTGCTGTGCCTGTTCGACGGCGTCCTGAACCGCCTGGACCTGCACCAGCGTCCCGAATCGCTGCACTACGCCGTCGAGCCCGCGGACAGCGGCCGCTACACCAAGACCCTGCGCACCGCCGCAGGGGCCGAGGGCCCGCAACCGCCGCCCCTCTCCTACCGTCCGCTCGGCGCCATCACCCCCGCCGACCTGGCCGCCGCGATGTCCGCCGTCCTGGGCCTGGCCTCGTTCGGACCCGCCCAGTACGCCCGCCAACTCCTTGAGACCGCCGACCGGATCACCTTCCTGGCCTCCTGACCACGGTCACGGCTGGCCGATCGCGCCGGCGCCGAACAGCGCTTTGACGTCGCCGTAGAACGCCGGGCCCGGAGTGACGCGGTAGGGCTTGAGGTCCAGCAGCACGCTCTTGGTCTCGGACCGGTGCAGGTGCACATGCACCGGTGCCCGGCCAGGATGGGCGGTCAGGATCTGCCGGAACTCCCGGACGAGCCGCAGGTTCAACCGGCCTTCCCAGAGCGAGACCACCACCGGCGGCGCGGTGTCGGCCCGAGTGGTGTCGAGGAGGGTGATCTCTTCGGCGTAGACGCTCAACGTCTCGTCGCGCACATTGACCCGCCCCTGCACGCGGAGCACGCGGTCCTCGGCCAGGACCTCGCCGTGCAGCGCGTAGGCGTTGGGGAAGACCAGGCACTCCACCGCGGCGTCGTGGTCTTCGAGGGTGACGATCGCCCACGTCCTCCCCTGCTTGGTGACCTTGCGCTGCAGGCCGGAGACGATGCCGCTCACGCGGACCGCGCCGTCCCGCCGCCCGGAGGCGAGCAGGCCGGCGATGGTGGTGTCCCGGTTGGCCTGCAGGACGTGCTCGGCGCCGTCGAGCGGGTGGCCGGAGACGTACAGGCCGAGCATCTCGCGTTCGAAGGCGAGCAGGGTGGCCTTGTCCCACTCCCCCTGCGGGACGGCGGTCGAGAAGGCGTCGGTCCGGCCCGGCTCGCCGAACAGCGAGTCCTGGCCGCGGGCCTCGTTGCGCTTGACGTCGATGACCGCGTCGACGGCCTGCTCGTGCACCGCGACCAGGGCCTTGCGGTGGTGCCCCAGGGCGTCGAAGGCGCCCGCCTTGGCCAGCGACTCGATGACGCGCTTGTTGCAGACGGCGGGCGGGACCTTGGCGAGGAAGTCGTTGAAGTCGGTGTAGCGGCCCTTGGCCTCCCGGGTGGTGACGATCGCGTCCACGACGTTGGCCCCGACGTTGCGCACCGCGCCCAGGCCGAAGCGGATGTCGGCGCCGACCGCGGTGAAGTCGAGCCTGCTGGCGTTGAGGTCGGGGGGCAGCACCCTGATGCCCAGGCGCCGGCAGTCCGACAGGTAGACGGCCATCTTGTCCTTGTCGTCGCCGACGGAGGTCAGCAGCGCGGCCAGGTACTCGCAGGGGTGGTTGGCCTTGAGGTAGGCGGTCCAGTAGGAGACCAGGCCGTAGCCGGCGGTGTGCGACTTGTTGAAGCCGTAGCCGCTGAAGGGGACCAGGACGTCCCAGACCGCTCTGATCGCCTCGTCGGAGAAGCCGCCGCTCCGCATCCCGGCGGAGAACCTGTCCCATTCGGCGTCCAGGACCTCCTTCTTCTTCTTGCCCATGGCCCGGCGCAGCATGTCGGCGGCGCCCAGGGAGTACCCGGCGAGCCGCTGGGCGATGGCCATGACCTGCTCCTGGAAGACGACCAGGTGGTAGGTGTCGCCCAGGATGGGCTCCAGCGCCTCCTCCAGCTCGGGGTGGATCGGCTCGACGCGCTGCTTGCCGGTCTTGCGCAGGGCGTAGTTGGTGTGGGCGTTCATCTCCATCGGTCCGGGCCGGTACAGCGCGGACACGGCCGCGATGTCGGTGAACTCGGTGGGGCGCATCAGCTTCAGCAGCGTCCGCATCCCGCCGCCGTCCAGCTGGAACACCCCGAGCGTGTCGCCGTGCGCGAGCAGCTCGTAGGTCCTGGCGTCGTCGAGCGGGACGTCGAGGACGTCGATGTCGACGCCCTTGTTGGCGCGGACGTTGGCGATCGCATCACCGATGACGGTGAGGTTGCGCAGGCCGAGGAAGTCCATCTTGAGCAGGCCCATGTCCTCGGCCTGGGTGAACGGGAAGCCGGTGACGACCGGGCCGTCGGCCTTGGGCCTCACCAGCGGGATCACGTCGAGCAGCGGCTCGGAGGACAGGATCACGCCCGCGGCGTGGACGCCGGTGCCCCGGGTGAGGCCCTCGATGCCGGCCGCGGTGTCGACCACCTGCCTGACGTCGGGCTCCTGCTCGTACATGCGGCGCAGCTCGGCCGCCTCGCCGTGCCGGGGGTGGCGGTCGTCATGGATGGCGGCGAGCGGGATCTCCTTGCCGCCGACCGCCGCGGGGAACGCCTTGGTGATGCGGTCCCCCAGGGCGTAGGGCAGGCCCAGCACCCGGCAGGCGTCCTTGACGGCGGCCTTGGCCTTGATGGTGCCGAAGGTGACGATCTGGCAGACCCGGTCCGCGCCGTAGGTGCGGGTGACGTAGTCGATCATCTCGTCGCGCCGCCGGTCGTCGAAGTCGAGGTCGACGTCCGGCATGGTGATGCGCTCGGGGTTGAGGAAGCGCTCGAAGATCAGCTTCTGCTCGATCGGGTCGAGCTGGGTGATGCCCGTGCAGTAGGCGACCATGGAGCCGGTGGCCGAGCCGCGGCCGGGTCCGAGGCCGATGCCCTGCTCGCGGGCGTACCGGCAGATGTCGGCGACCACCAGGAAGTAGCCGGGGAAGCCCATGGAGTCGATGACCGACAGCTCGTAGTCGATGCGCTCCAGCACCTCCCGGGACGGGTCGCCGCCGTAGCGGTGGCGCGCGCCGTCGAGTGTCTGCTTGCGCAGCCAGGTGGATTCGGTCTCGCCCTCGGGCACGGGGAAGCGCGGCGTCAGGTCCCGGTGGGCGAACACCTCGCCGTAGTCCCCGACGCGTTCGGCGATCAGGAGGGTGTTGTCGCACGCGCCGGGGACCTCGCCGTCCCACAGCGCGCGCATCTCCTCGGCGGGCTTGACGTGGTAGCCGCTGCCGCTGAAGCGGAACCGGTCGGCGTCGGCGAGCCGCTTGCCCGTGCCCACGCACAGCAGCGCGTCGTGCGCCTGGGCCTGGCTCTCGGTGACGTAGTGGGAATCGTTGGTCGCCAAGGGCGGGAGGCCGAGCTCCCTGCCCAGTTTCAGGAGCTCCTCGCGGACCCGGCGCTCGATGGCGAGGCCGTGGTCCATCAGCTCCAGGAAGTAGTTGCCCTCGCCGAAGATGTCGCGGTAGCGGGCGGCGGCCTCGCGCGCCTTCCCGTACTGGCCGAGCCTGAGCCTGGTCTGGACCTCCCCCGACGGGCAGCCGGTCGTGGCGATGACGCCCCGGCCGTGCTCGGCGAGCAGCTCGTCGTCCATGCGCGGGTACTTCTGGACGTGCCCTTCCAGCCAGGCCCGGGACTGCAGGCGGAAGAGGTTGCGCAGGCCCTCGGCGTCGGCGGCCCACATCGTCATGTGCGTGTAGAGGCCGCGGCCCGAGACGTCGCCGCCCTCGCCGGTGGCGTCGTCGGACCGGCGCAGCGAGAGGTCGTCGCTGTAGAACACCGGTTTTCGGTGATGCCGGGAGGCGGGGGCGACGTAGCTCTCGATGCCGATGACCGGCTTGATCCCCGCCTCGCGCGCCGAGCGGTAGAACTCGTAGGCCCCGTGCACGTTGCCGTGGTCGCTCATCGCCACGGCCGGCATGCCCAGCCGCGACACCTCGTCCATCAGCGGGCCGACCTTGGCCGCCCCGTCGAGCATGCTGTACTCGGTGTGCACGTGGAGATGCACGAAGGATCCCACCGGAAACCACACTCTCTGGTTGTAGGGTCGGTCACGAATCCGAGCATTCGATCCGAGAGCAGGGCGGGGTGTCCAACAATCGACACGCCGGAGAGCCACAACCGGTGGTTGTCCAATCGGCCGACCTGGACCTCGCCGCGGTCCGGGCCTTCGTCGCCGTCGTCGAGGACCGCTACTTCAGCGAGGCCGCCGTCACGCTCGGCGTCACGCAGCAGGCCGTCTCCAAGCGGATCGCCAAGCTGGAGTCCGACCTCGGCGTACGGCTGCTGTCCCGCACGCGCGCCGGAGCCGAGCCCACCCAGGACGGCGAGGCGTTCCTGCACCATGCGCGGGCTCTCGTCGGCATCGCCGACCAGGCCCTGGAGATGCTGCACGGCCGGCGGCGGTCACTGCGCGTCGACGTCCTGGACACCCGCCTGGCCTCCATCGACGTGATCCGCGCCTTCCACCGGACCGCCGAGGACGCGGAGATCGACATCATCACCTCCAACGGGTTCAGGTCCGCGCGCGGCACCCTCGCCCGCGGCTCGGCCGACGCCGCCTTCGCCCGGGTCGGCGAGCCGCTGGAGGGCGACCTGGTGTCCGTGCCGGCCTACCTGGAGCAGGCGCACCTGCTGGTGGGCCGCGACCACCCCTGGGCCGGCCTGCCCCAGGTGGAGACGGCGCGACTGGCCGGAACGACCGTGTGGATGCCCGGCAACGCCGCCGGCAGCGAGTGGGCCCATTTCTGGGACCTGCTGGGCGACGCGTTCGACTTCCGGATCGACTCCTCCGGCCCCGACTTCGGCTGGGAGTACTTCGTGGAGGGGATCGCCTCGGGGGAGCACGTCGGGCTCGTGGGCGAGTGGTGCCGCCTGCCCGGCCGTCCGCGGACCGTCCAGATCCCGCTGGTCGATCCCGCGCCCGTATACCCGTGTTCGCTGATCTACCACCGGCAGAACCGCCATCCGGTGCTGGCCCGGCTCGTCCGTTTCGTCGAGGACGCCTTCCGGCCGTTCGACGCCGAGCGCCAATGGCTGCCGCCTGCCGACCGTGCCGACTTCTCCATGGGATCTCGCTAGGGAACCGTTCGGCTCCGCGACAGAGCCCGGTTCTTTGAGGCCGGGCGCGGTGGTCGCGTCATCCGCCACCGCCGATCGTGTCGGGACTGGGGCGGGCGGGAGCCGATCTCATCAGATTCATCGGAGCACGGCACCCTCACAATCCACGCCTGGCCCGCACAGTCCGGGAGAGCAGCCGACCCGTCAGAATCTTCGACCGCGGACCGTGGCGTCATTTCGGCGCCGCCAGCACCGAGACGCGTGGGCCGGAGACTCCGATGACCCGACCCCATAGGCGTTGACCTGCGCGAATGTGGTGAAATCCATCGCCGCGGCAGACTCGGGGCCGCCTCCTCTCAGGCTCAAAGGACAGCCAGGTCAGCCACCCATGGCTCTGTATGACGTCAAGACAAGACGAGTTGGCACCATGACCCGCTTGACGTGACGTCATTATGGCGTCATATTTGAGTCATGGACCTGACGCCATACGTGGACAGCCTCCGCCGCGAGGTCGCCCTCGCCGCCGAGACGGGCGGGCCCGACGCCCGCGCGCTGGCCGAACGCCTCACCGGCGCGCTGGAGTCGGCCGCCAGGCTCACCCTGCTGGAGGCGTTGTCGGCCGCGGCGGACGAGATCACCCGCGACCTCGCGCCGGGTTCGGTCGACGTGCGGCTGCGCGGTGGCGACCCCGCGTTCGTGGTGACGCCACCGCAGCCGGGGCCGTCCCCGAGAGGCGCGGCCGACGGCGGAGCGGAGGCCGCCTGGGAGACCGCGCCGCCGCCCGCCGACGAAGGCGGCACCGCGCGGATGACCCTGCGGCTGCCCGAACATCTCAAGCTCCGCGTGGAGGAGGCGGCCGGGAGGCAGGAGATCTCGGTCAACGCCTGGCTGGTCCGCGCGATCTCCGCCGCGTTCAAGCCCGGCGCCGGGAGCGGTCCCGCCGACCGGCCCCGGCAGCTCCAGAGCGGACGCGACTACTCCGGCTGGGTGCGCTAGCGGCACCCGTCCCCCGACGCTCATCGCCCGGCCCCGCGGCCGGACGCCCAACGGCCCATGAGGAGGGCTCCGCCATGCCCGCTTTCGACACCCCCGAACCGATCACCGCCGAGATCGACGTCTACCTCGGCCGGGTCCGGATCCACGCCACCGACCGCGCCGACACCGTGGTGGAAGTGCGCCCGAGCGACCCGTCCACCGAGGCGAGCGTGCAGGCCGCCGAACGGACGGCCGTCGAGTTCTCCGGCGGACGGCTGCTGGTCAAGGGGCCCAGGCCACGGGGCCTGGCGCACCTGCGCTCCTGGCGCGGCTCCATCGATGTGACCGTCGACCTGCCCGCCGGGTCCCGCCTGGAGGCCGACGTCGCCGCGGAACTGATCGCCACCGGCCCGCTCGGCAGGACCGCCCTGCGCAGCGGGTACGGCGACCTGCGCCTGGAGGAGACCGGCCCGCTGGAGGCCAAGGCGACCAACGGCGACATCTCCGTGGAGCGGGTGAACGGCCCCGCCGAGGCGACCGCCTCCGTCGGGACGATCCGGATCGGGGCCATCGACGGCCCCGGCACGCTGAAGAACTCCACCGGCCCCATCCTCCTGGGCGAAGCGACCGGCGACCTGCAGCTGAAGACCGCCACCGGCGACATCACCATCGACCGCGCGCTGGCCGGCATCACCGCCAAGAGCGCGCACGGCCGGATCCGGATCGGCACGGCGGTCAGCGGCTCCATCCACCTGGAGAACGGCTCCGGCAAGGTCGACGTCGGCATCGCCGCGGGCACGGCCGCCTGGCTGGACCTGCACTCCAAGAACGGCGTGGTGCGCAACACCCTGGACGCCGCCGAGAGCCCCGGGACCACCGACACCGTCGTCGAGGTGCACGCGCACACCGACTACGGCGACATCGACCTCCACCGTTCCTGACCCCCGAACACCAGCGAGGAACCCCCCATGAACGACGCGATCACAGCCGAGGGGCTGGTCAAGAAGTACGGCGGGCGGACCGCCCTGGACGAGCTGAGCTTCTCGGTCCCGCAAGGGACGGTGCTGGCCCTGCTCGGCCCGAACGGCGCGGGCAAGACCACCACGGTGCGGGTGCTGACCACCCTGCTGCGACCCGACGCCGGCCGCGCCACCGTCGCCGGGTGCGACGTCGTCCGCGACGCCCGGCGGCTGCGCTCCTACATCGGACTGTCCGGCCAGTACGCCGCCGTCGACGAGCACCTCACCGGCGCCGAGAACTTGGAGATGGTGGGACGGCTGTACCACCTGGGCGCCAAGCGCAGCAAGGCCCGCGCCCGCGAGCTGCTGGAGCGCTTCGACCTCGTCGAGGCCGCCGACCGCCCGGTGAAGGGCTACTCCGGCGGCATGCGCCGCCGCATCGACCTCGCCGGCGCCCTGGTCGCCGACCCGCCGGTGCTGTTCCTGGACGAGCCCACCACCGGCCTGGACCCCCGCGCCCGCGCCGCGCTGTGGGACACCATCTCCGAGCTGGTCGCGGGCGGCAGCACGCTGCTGCTGACCACCCAGTACATGGAGGAGGCCGACCAGCTCGCCGACCAGATCATGGTGGTGGACCAGGGCCGCGCCATCGCCCGCGGCACCCCCGACGAGCTGAAGGACCGGGTCGGCGGCAACCGCATCGAGCTGACCGTGGCCGACGCCGCCGAGCTGGAGACCGCCCGGGAGATCCTCGCCTGGGCCGCGGTCGGCGCCATGCGGACCGCGCCGGAGGCGCTGCGCATCACCGTCCCGGTCACCGACGGGCCCGAGACGCTGCGCGAGGTCCTCGGGCGGCTGGCCGCCGAGGGCGTCCGGGTGCGGGACGCCGGGCTGCGCCGCCCCACCCTCGACGACGTCTACCTCACCCTCACCGGGCACCAGGCGCCCGGCGCCGACGAGAAGGTCCAGGAGGCCGCCCGATGAACGCGCTCACCATGCCCCTGGCCGACGGCTGGACCATCGCCAAGCGCAACACCCTGAAGATCAGGCGGTCGCCGGACCTGCTCGGCAGCGTCATCATGCTGCCGATCGTGCTCGTGCTGCTGTTCGCCTACGTCTTCGGCAGCGTCATCGACGTCCCCGGCATGTCCTACAAGGAGTTCCTGCTCCCCGGCATCTTCACCCAGGCCGTCATCACCGGCGCGCAGATCACCGGGTACACGCTGACGCTGGACCTGCAGAAGGGCATCTTCGACCGGTTCCGCTCGCTGCCCATGGCCCCGTCGGCGGTGCTGACCGGCCAGACCCTCAGCGACCTGCTGATGAACCTCGCCAGCCTGGCCGTCATGGCGGTGATGGGGCTGATCGTCGGCTGGCGGGTGCACACCTCGCCGCTGGAGGCCGTCCTCGGCTTCGGCCTGCTGCTGCTGTTCGCCTACGCGTTCTCGTGGTTCACCGCGACCGTCGCGCTGGCCCTGCGCACCCCGGAGAGCTTCAACAACATCGCCACGATGGTGTCGCTCCCGATGATGTTCGTCTCCAACGCCTTCCTCGACAGCTCCCGGCTGCCCGCGCCGGTCCGCGTCGTCGCCGAGTGGAACCCCGTCTCCACCTTCACCCAGGCCGCGCGCGAACTGTTCGGCAACACCAGCTCCGCGATGGAGACCTCGGACGCCTGGCCGCTCCGGCACGCCGTCCCGGCGTCGCTCCTCTGGATCGCCGTGATGCTGATCGTGTTCGTGCCGCTGGCGACCCGCCTGTACAAAAAGGCGGTCAGCGCCTGACCACCGGTACGACGTCGAGGCGCCCCCGCCGGCCACGCCGGCAGGGGCGCCTTTTGCGTAGCCCCCGGCCCTCAGTCAGCCCCCTCCTCGTCGGCCGGAGGCCTCAGCAGCCGCTCCAGCTCCTCGCCCGCCTCCTCGTACCCGGCGTCGGAAATCCGTTGCAGCTCGCGCAGGTCGCCGGACGTGACCGCGCGCCGGGTGAGCAGCAGCCCCGCCCGCGTGGACCCCTCGTCCAGCAGTCCGCTCAGCGCCTCGACGTCGCCGGCCTCGTCAGCGAGGTCGGCCAACCGGTCCAGGGCCGCCTCGTTGCCCTCGTCGGCCAGCTCGCGCAGCGTCTCCCGATCGAAGTTCGTGTTCGCCATGGCGCCATGGTGCGGCCTTGCCCCAGGGGAAAGGTCAAGTGGCACCATGGCCGGGTGATCACCATCGGGCGGCTGGCCGGGTACATCGGGGTGTCGGCCAAGACCATCCGCGTCTACCACGACAAGGGGCTGCTCCCCGAGCCCGGCCGCGACGGCTCCGGCTACCGCCGGTACGGCGCCGAGGACGCCGTCGAGCTGATCAAGATCCGGACGCTGGCCGAAGCGGGCGTCCCCCTGGCCCGTGTCCGGGACCTGCGCTCGGCGACCGACGAGGAGTTCCGGCGCGCCCTGGACGAGATCGACGACGACCTGACCGCCCGCATCCGCGGACTGCAGGCGACGCAAGAGCGCCTGCGCCGCCTCGCCGCCGGGCGGCTGGTACCGCTGCCCGACGAGGTCCTCGCCCACCTGGAACAACTGGCCTCTTGGGGTTTCACCCCGCGCTGGACGGACCTGCAACGCGACCTGTGGATCCTCGTGTTCGCCACCCACCCGGACCAGGCGAGCACCCTGTTCCACGACCAGGCCGAGATCCTGGCCGACCCCGCGCTGCGCCGGCTCTTCCTCGACTACGACAAGGCGTACGACCTCGACCCCGAAGACCCGCGGATCGACGACCTCGCAAACCGGATAACCGAGGCGACGCGGGAACGGTACGGCCCCGCCGAACGCCCCGGCCTGGACGCGGCCTCCGAGATCCCCGCCCTCATCCAGGGCACGGTCAACGCCGCCTCCCCGGCCTGGCAGCGGATCGACAGGCTCATCCGCGCCCAACTGAACGCCTGACCCGGGGCTCCGGCATCCCTAGAACCGCCGCGAGGCCGTCAGTCCGTTCCGTCTGATGGCGGGTCGGAGCGGTGGCCGTGGTTCAGCCCTGAGATCTTGATGTCGCGTCCCATGATGACCGGGCCTTGCACGAAGCCGCCGCTGATGGTGCTGGCCGTTCCGCCGCCCCGTCCGGACTCCCGCGCGCTGGGAGGAGCGGGCATGACCAGTTTCACGGCGGCCGGGTCGATGTCCGGGGCGTGCTCCAGGACGGGCAGGTCGGCGTCGGGCAGGCCGGACAGCTCCATCTGGACCTTGGCCACCCGGTAGGCGCCTCGCACCGACTGGCCTTCGGTGAGAGCGGCGTAGAACCGCGCCGCGAACGCCATCGCGTCGGTGTCGTCGATGCCGTCGCTCATCCCGACCGCCAGCGGCACCGCCTTGACCAGCTCCGCCAGCTGCGCCTGGCTCCTGCACGCGTTCAGCACCACCAGCTCCGGCGGGACGTCCACCGCCTGCAGAGCCCGCACGAACGCCGAAGCCTTCACCGGCCGCCCGGGGCCGTGCGCGTCTCCGCCGCTGTCGAATACCAGCACCTCCCGCCCCGCGTGCCCGGAGAAGTGCACGACGTGCGGGGTGAAGCGGGTCAGGCCGTCCAGCAGGTCCGTGGCGGTGGCGGCCGGGAGATGCTCGATCTGCACCAGGTCCCGGTGGGTGGCCGCCCGCACCCCGGCCTTCACCCGCCGGATCTCCTCGTCCACCCGCAGGTCACCGCGAGCGGACGCCGTCAGGTACAGAATCCGCAGCACTTCGGCCTGCGGCGTGCCCGGTGCGTTCATCGTGTCCCCGCATCGCCCGTGCCCACGCCGCCGTCATTCCTTCGCGTCGCCATGACAGCATTCTTGGTGGTCTTCGCTCCCGCTGCCGGTCTGCAAGCCCAAACGCCCACAACCGGTCAGCACACCACTCCCCCGGGCGGCCCTATGGTGCAGCACGTTCTCAGGGCCTACTGAGCTGCGCGGACTTGTCGGCGGCAGCGGCCGCGATGATGGCTACCAGATCCGGCTCGACCGACTCCATTCGGACGTGGATGTCAGCCGATGCGGGATCTGTCGCCGTCAAGCCAGGCCGGCATGGACGTCACTCGAAGCCCCGCCAGACGCCCCTACAGCTCGGCGACCATCGGAACCGCGATCAACGCGAGAGCGGCGATGATACGGACGGCCTCCGCCGCGAGCTCTCGAACTTCGTCCCATCCGGGAACGAGCAGCCAGCGGTCCACACCATCAGGCAAGGGACCGCTCATGGCGGCAAGCCGTTCGTCGATCTCCTTGAGGATCAAGAGCAGCGGCTCCGGCAGCAGGCCCGGCGACCGCTCTTCGACAGTCCACGGAACCCAGCCCAGCGCCCAGTCGAAGTCCAGGGCGAGCTCGTCCTCACACCAGTGGTGTCTTTCGCACCACGCCTCCTGCTCCTCCGCGGTCGCCGCGAGCATCACCAGCGTCCCGGCCAGCACCCGAACCGAAGCAGGCACATCCGGGTAACCCGGCTCCGCCCAACAGGGCACATGGCCGGGACCGTCATCCCTTTCACGAACAGGCCACCACGCCGGAAAGATCACAGATCACGGTACCAACCGGCGACCTCACCGGCAGCGCGGCGCGAGCTGAACGATCACGTCACCGCGATTGGCGATCTGCGCCGGCGCCGCCACGTGCTCGATGGGCCCGATGTGCGGCATCCGCTCCCCTGCATCATCACTGCATGTAGCGGAGCCAGGAGAAGTCCAGAGCGGCGGCGAGGCCGATGTGGTGCAGGATCTGCGGGCTGCCGTCGTCCAGTTGCAGCACCCAGTCGCGGGCCCTGTTCCGGGCAAGGGCGCCTACGCGCTTTCCGCTCTCGTCCTCGATGGTGAAGGCCCACACCGACGACATCGAATCGGCCACCAGGGAACCTATGAGACGACCGTTCGTGTCCACGATCTGCCCGCCGGGCACGTCGCCGGATGGCCGCTGGAGCGCCGCTCGGGCCGTGCCGTCGGGAGCGAGCACGCACAGGTCGGCGGCCCGGCCCTCGCCACCGCGCCGGTGCGCGACGAAGAGCAGTGTGCCCGCGGTGTCTGTGACCGTCATGAACTCGCGGTCGCCGCGCGGGGCCTTGGTGGGTCTGCTGTCCTGCTTGAGCGCCCGTCGCTCGGGCAGATTCTCGGGACGGTGCCGGGCCGGTCGCTCCGACCAAGCCGACCGCATCACCGGCTCACCGTCCTGGCGCAGAACACGGTCGCCTTGGACGCGCAGGGTCGTCCCTTGCCCGGCGTTCAGGAGTTCCTGCGCGAGCCGGCGCGCTCGGCGGCCGAGCCGCCGCATGACCAGGGCGATGCCCCCGAACGTCCCCAACGTGGCCAGCGGAAAGATGTAGCTGACCAGGAAGAAGTAGTCACCGATCTGCCGGACGCCGCCGCGCGGGGTGAGCCGGACGGCGATCTCCTCGCCCGGCTTCCCCTTGGAAGAGGCAGCGGTGCCGTGGCGGCCGTCCGGGGCCCGCCAGGTGATCTCGCAGCTCCTTGTGCGCCCCTTCCTGTCGCAGCTCTCGATCCGGGCCGTGGCCCGGTCGTCCTTCACGTAGGTGTAGGTCTCGTAGAGGGGCCAGAAGTTGACGGCGCCGAGCACCACGATCCCGACCAGCAACAAGAGGACGATTTTGGGCGACATGGGGCTTGGACGCCGCTTCGGAGCGAGCCGTTGCAGAAGGGGCCACCGATTTCGATGTGCCGAACGGGATCGCGCTCTTCCTACGCGGAGCCGGACGGGGCCCGGCTCAGGTCTATGACGCAGAAGGCGTTGCCGTCCGGATCGGCCAGAACGACGAAGTCGGGGTCCGGCGGGTACAGGTCCCAGGCGACCCTGGTCGCGCCGAGCCCGATCAGCCGCTCGACCTCCGCCTCCTGCTCGGCCGTGGTGTCCACCAGCAGGTCCAGATGGATGCGCGGATGCTTCTCGGCGGGTGAGTCGCTGCGCATGAGGCCGAGCGCCCGGCCCGATCCGTCGGCGTGCTCCAGCGTCCTCCAGGTCGGGCTCTCCCCCACCGGAGAGGGCACCAGGTTCAGTGCGGACGTCCAGAAGGCGACGGCGCGGGGGAGGTCGTCCACGCCGACCACGGGGTATCCCAGTCTGATCATGAGCCGAGTCTAGGGAGGGCCCGAACGGGTCGGATCATGGTGATCCGGTGACCGACGCCCCTCGCGAAGTCCTTTTCCGACTCGCGGACCGGTAGGCGGCGCCGGTCACGAGGTCTGGGGACGCTGCAGCGGGCCCCATCCTCCCTTCTGCCGGGCGACGACGTCCCTCGCGTGGTTCAGCAGGGCCTCGTCGAGCCAGGCGACCGGCCGCAGGCAGCGCACCAGCGGCTCGTTGTCGGGACCGCGCCCGACCTCCTCCCCCACCAAAATCCACGGCCGTACCCCGGGCCCCTTCTCACGCTCCAGGTGCGAGTAGTCGTACAGGCGCCGCGCGACCCACACCACGAGCGGGCGGGGCGGCCACCAGTCCTCCAGTGCGAGAGGGTTGGCCGACAGGCCCGGCATCTCGACGCCGGTCAGGTCGTCGCGGCTGCGGCCCTTCGCGTCGGCCTGCGGGCCGCGGGACCACCGGACGAACAGCCGGTCATCCTCTTCGACCAGTTTGACCAGGTCATCGAGGGTGGCGATGGTGGGCATCGTCTCCATTGGCCGCACCTTACCCCCGGTCCCCCGTTCCAACGGCCGAAGGGTCGGGCGACCGCGCGCCGCGTTGGTCGTAGGGCGCCGTCAACCGATCGGCTGATGGCGGGGCGAGCGCCTCGGGCGATGTGCGCGGGCACCGCCCGCGGCGATGCTCGGACCATGCAGATCATCGAAGTCACCGGCCTGCGCAAGGCCTACGGCGGCCGTCCCGTGGTGGACGACGTCGCGTTCGCCGTCGAGGAGGGTGAGATCTTCGGCATCCTCGGTCCGAACGGCGCGGGCAAGACCACGACCGTCGAGTGCGTCGAGGGCCTGCGCCGGCCCGACGCCGGCACCGTCCGCGTCGCCGGCCTCGACCCGCGCACCGACCGCGGCGAGCTCACCGGCATCCTCGGCGTCCAGCTCCAGGAGAGCGAACTCCAGGAGAAGCTGACCGTGCAGGAGGCCCTCCAGCTCTACAGCGCCTTCTACCCGGACCCCGCCGACTGGCGCGGGCTCGCCGAGCGCCTCGGCCTCACCGGCAAGCTCACCACCCGCTTCGGCAGGCTGTCGGGCGGCCAGAAGCAGCGGCTGTTCATCGCCCTCGCCCTGATCGGCCGCCCCCGGGTCGTCGTCCTGGACGAGCTGACCACCGGCCTGGACCCGCGCGCCCGCCGCGACACCTGGAAGCTGATCGAGGAGGTGCGCGACTCCGGCGTCACCGTCCTGCTCGTCACGCACTTCATGGAGGAGGCGCAGCGGCTCTGCGACCGGATCGCGGTGTTCAAGCAGGGCCGCGTCGCCGCGCTCGACACCCCCGCGGGCCTGATCAGCCGCAGCGCCGGCGGCACCGTGATCTCCTTCTCCCCGTCCCGGCCCCTCGCCGAGGAGGACCTGGCCGGCCTGCCCGAGGCCGCGACGTTCGAGCGCCGCGACGGCCGCCTCACCATCCACGGCACCGACACCACCGTCAACGCCGTCATCTCCCTGCTCGCCCGCCACCAGATCACCGCCCACCAGCTGCGGGTCACCGACTCCACGCTGGACGACGCCTTCCTCGAACTCACCGAAGACCGGGAGAGCTGACGTGTCCGCTTCCACCGCCGTGCTCAGGGCGGAGTTCCGACTCTTCACCCGCGAGCCGTTCAGCCTGTTCTGGATCGTCGTCTTCCCCACCGTGCTGCTGACGATCCTCGGCCTGATCCCCTCGTTCCGCGAGGCCGACCCCGACCTCGGCGGGAACCGGGTCATCGACCTGTACGTGCCGGTCAACGTGCTGCTCGCCATGATCATGGCCGGTATCCAGGTGCTGCCGCCGGTGCTGGCCGGCTACCGCGAGCGCGGCATCCTGCGCCGCATGTCCACCACGCCCGTGCGGCCCGCCTCGCTGCTGGCCGCGCAGATCGCCCTGCACTTCGCGGCCGCCGTGCTGTCGGCGCTGCTGGTCATCGCCGTCGGCCGGATCGCCTTCGACGTGGCGCTGCCCGGCCACCTGCCCGGCTACCTGCTGGCGCTCCTGCTCGGCGCCCTCAGCGCGCTCGCGCTCGGCGCTGCGGTCACGGCGGTGTCGCCCACCGTCAAGGCCACCACCGTGGTCGGCTCGATCGTCTTCTTCCCGGCGATGTTCCTCGCGGGCGTGTGGTTGCCCGTGCAGGCCATGCCCGACCTGCTGCGGCGCGTCGTCGAGTACTTCCCGTTCAGCGCCGCCTCGCAGGCGCTCAACCAGGCCGCCGAGGGCGGCTGGCCCGACTGGGCGCACCTCGGCGTCACCGCCGCCTGGGCCGCCGTCCTGATCGCCGCGGCCGTGCGGTGGTTCCGCTGGGAATAGGACAACATACGGCTATGACGACGGTTCAGGAGCAATGGGAACGCTTCTACCGCTGGGGACCGTTCGGCCTCCTGCTCCTCGGGTCCCTGCTGTCGCTGTCCCTCTGGAACGTCGTCATGTCGGCGGCGGAGCAGCGGGCGGCCGTGCCGCTCCTGCTCACCGCGCTGGCCCTCCAGGTCCTCCACCTCAACGAGAAGATCCCGGGCCACATCTACTTCTGGGCGCGCACCGTCCTCGCCTTCGTCCTGTCCTGGCTGAACCCCTTCCTCTGCGTCTACGCGGTGCTCGGGTACTTCGACGCCCAGCGCTACCTGACCGGCCGCTGGGCCAGGGCCGGGCTGTTCGTCACGGCGGTCACCATGTCCGGCTCTCAGGCGGGCGGCCTCCCGCCTGAGAGCCTCGTCCATGTGGCCGCCTTCGGCGGCCTGTTCGTCCTGAACTCCGGGCTCGTCCTCATCTTCGGCAGCCTCGCCGACCGGGAGGCCGAGCAGGCCCGCGTCCAGGCCGAGACCATCGCCGAGCTCGAACGGACCAACGCCCGCCTGGAGCAGGCGCTGGCCGAGAACGCCGGGCTCCAGGCCCAGCTGCTCGTCCAGGCCCGCGAGGCCGGCGTCAGCGACGAGCGCCGCCGCCTGGCCGCCGAGATCCACGACACCATCGCGCAGGGACTGACGGGCATCATCACCCAGCTCCAGGCCGCCGAGGAGAACGAGCACGTGCGCCGCGCCACCGACCTCGCCCGCGAGAGCCTGCGGGAGGCCCGGCGCTCCGTGCGGGACCTCGCCCCCACCCACCTGGAGCACGACACGCTGCCCACGGCCCTCAAGAAGATCACCGACGGCAGGGCCCACCTCACCGTCACCGGGACCGCCGAGCCCCTGCACGACGAGCTCGAAGCGGCCCTGCTGCGCATCGCGCAGGAGGCCCTCGCCAACGCCGCCCGCCACGCGCACGCCGAACGGGTGGGCGTGACCCTGTCCTACATGGACGACGAGGTGACCCTCGACATCCGCGACGACGGCCGCGGCTTCGACCGCCCCTCCGGGGGCTTCGGCCTGACGGCCATGCGCGAGCGCGCCGAACGCGTCGCCGGCACCCTGGAGATCGAGTCCGAACCCGGCCGCGGCACCGCCGTGTCCGCCCGCGTACCGTTGATCCGCCATGGCTGACATCACGCTGCTCATCGTCGACGACCACCCCGTCGTCCGGGACGGCCTGCGCGGCATGTTCGCCGCGACCACCGGCTTCCAGGTCCTGGCCGAGGCCGCCGACGGCCGCGAGGCGGTGGCCCTCGCCGAGGAACTGCGCCCCGACGTCGTCCTCATGGACCTGCGGATGCCCGGCGGGGGCGGCGTGGAGGCCATCACCGAGCTCACCCGCCGGGGCCTGCCCTGCAAGGTCCTGGTCCTCACCACCTACGACACCGACGCCGACACGATCCCGGCGATCGAGGCCGGCGCCACCGGCTACCTGCTCAAGGACGCTCCGCGCGAGGACCTGTTCGGCGCCGTGCGCGCCGCCGCCGAAGGGCGCACGGTGCTGTCCCCGGCCATCGCCTCCCGCCTGGTCTCCCGCGTGCGCGAGCCCCGCAGCGAATCGCTGAGCAGCCGCGAGCTGGAGGTCCTGCGGCTGGTCGCCCGCGGCACCAGCAACCGGGAGATCGCCGCCGAGCTGTTCATCAGCGAGGCCACGGTCAAGACCCACCTCACGCACATCTACGCGAAGCTGGGCGTCAAGGACCGGGCCGCGGCGGTGGCGACCGCCTACGACAAGCAACTGCTGCCCTGACCGGCGTCGCGCCTCAGCGGAAGTCGGTGTCGCGGCCCAGGGGTTCGAGGTGGTCCAGCTCGTCGAGGCGGGAGCGCAGGCGCGTGCGGAGGAGGTCGAAGGCGAGGCCGCCGAGGGGGAGCCGTAGCGGCGGGGTGTCCAGGTCCAGGGCGGCGATGACGGCCTGCGCGGCGAGGGCCGGGTCGCCGGGTTCGTTGCCCTGCCGGGCCAGGAAGGCGGCCTTGGCCTCTTCCTGGGCGGCCCGGTAGTCGTCGATGGGGGCGGCCCAGCGGGCCGAGCGGCCGCCGAAGTCGGTGCGGAACGGCCCGGGTTGGACGATGGTGACGCCGATGCCCAGGGGCGCGACCTCGGCGGCCAGGCCCTCCGACAGCCCCTCCAGGGCGAACTTGCTGCCCGCGTAGGCGGTGTTGCCCAGCTTGGCGGTCACTCCGCTGATCGAGGAGAGCTGCACGATGTGCCCGGAGCGGCGGGCGCGCATGGCCGGAAGGACCGCGCGGACCATCTCGACGGCGCCGAAGACGTTGGTGTCGAACTGGTGCCGCAGCTCCTGGTCGGTGATCTCTTCGAGGGCGCCGCGCAGGCCGTAACCGGCGTTGTTGACCAGGACGTCGATGCGGCCGAAGGTCTCCAGCGCGGCGTCCACGGCCCGGCGGACCGCAGCCGGGTCGGTGACGTCCAGGTCCAGCGCCAGGGCCCGGTCGCCGGCCTCGCCGGTCAGGTCGGCGACGGTGGAGCGGTCGCGCGCGGTGGCCACCAGCGTCTCGCCGCGCTCCAGCACGGCGCGGGCCAGCGCCCGGCCGAGCCCGCTGCTGCTGCCGGTGATGAACCAGACCCTTCCGGGGGCGTCCGGGCGGGAGGAAGCGTTCACTGTCATGGCCTCGATTCTCGTGTCTTGTGAGCGGTGGTGCGATGTCGCGGCGGTCTGCCCGACGGGCTACGAAGGCGGTGCGCTCCGAGCCGGGCGCGCCATGCGGGCCGCCAGTTCCCGGAACTGCTCGGGACGCGGGTTGGCGCCGGTCAGCACCGTCGCCAGCCGGTCGCCGGGGACCAGGCCCTCGGCGATGGCGGCCAGGCCCGCCGCCCCCGCCGGTTCCAGGACGATCCCGAGGGTGCGCACCGCCAGCTCCATGGCGTCGGCGATGGCCTCGTCGGACACCAGGACGATCTCGTCCACCAGGGCGCGGGCCCGGCGCACCGAGGCGTCCAGCGGGGTGCGCACCGCGATGCCGTCGGCGAAGGTCTCGGCGCGCTCGATACCGACCGCGCGGCCGGCGCGCAGACTCTCCAGCATCGAAGGAGCGCCTGCGGCGTTCACTCCGACGATCCGCGTGCCGGGGGCGTGCGCCTTCATCCAGCGCGCCACGCCGTTGACGAGCGCGCCGTCGCCGACCGGCAGCACGACGGCGTCGAAGTCGAGGCCGCCCGCGCCGCCGGTCAGCTCGACCCCGATCGTTCCGGCGCCTTCGGCGATCGCGGCCTGGCGGCCGTCCTGCAAGTAGACGCGGTCGGGACGGCGTTCGGCGTGGGCGGCCGCGGCCTCGCGCGCCGCCGCGCCGTCCGCCCCGGCGGTGACGACCCGCGCGCCGAAGGTCTCCATCCGCTCGCGCTTGCCGGGGTTGACCGACTCGGGCACGAACACCTCGACCGGCATCCCGCGGGCCCGGCCCGCGTAGGCGACGGCCTGCCCGAAGTTGCCCGAGCTGGCGCACACGACCGGCGTGCCGGGGGCGAGCGTGCTCAGCATCAGGTCGGCGCCCCGGCCCTTGAAGCTGCGCACCGGGTTGGCCGTCTCCAACTTCACCGTCACCTCGCGGCCGCCCAGCGCCCGGCACAGCTGCTCGTCGAGGTACTGCGGGGTGTCGAGGAACACCGGGTCGATCACCTGCACGGCCTTCTCGATCCGCGCCACGTCCAGGTCCATGCGCCTCGCCTCTCCTCGGGGGTTTCCGACCCGGCCGACGCTATTCGAACGCGCGATCGAAGCGATTGAGAATTCTCGCGCGGGCACGCAATAATCTTGCGTGCCCGAACCCTTGCCGCCTCGGCTGGACGAGATCGACGCCCGGCTGCTGGACCTGCTCCAGCAGGACTCCGGGCGCACCCTGCACGACCTCGGCGAGCAGGTCGGGCTCTCGGCGAGCGCCGTGCAGCGGCGGATCGCCCGCTACCGCAAGGACGGCTTCATCGCCAGGCAGGTCGCCGTCCTCGACCCGCACCGGTTCGGACCGACCGTCCTGGCCACGGTCCTGGTGACGCTGGACCACGAGTCGTTCGACCACCACCGGGCCTTCGCCGGACGGATGCGCTCGGAGCCGCAGGTCCAGCAGTGCTACAAGGTCGCGGGACCGTGGGACTACGTGGTCGTCCTCGCCGCGCGGAGCATGCGCGAGTGCAGCCGGCTGGGCGACCGCCTGTTCAAGGCCGACGACAACATCAAGCGTTACGAGACCCTGCTCGTCTTCGACACCGTCAAGACGGGCCTGGCCCTGCCGCTTCCCCCGCTCAGCCCCTTCCAGAGTTGAGATGACCGCGCAGGAGTTCGGCCACCTCGCGGGCGGCCTGCTCCGGGATCCAGTGCCCGACGCCGGTCAGCGTGTGGAAGGCGTACGGGCCGGTCACGTACTTGCGCGTGAGTTCGGCGCCGGTGCGGCTCAGCGCCGGGTCGCTGTCGCTCCACACGTACAGGGCCGGCACGGTGATCCGGGCCAGCCGTCCCGGCGGGTTGAAGGGCATGGCCCGGTACCAGTTGAAGACGGGGGTCAGGGCGCCTGAGTCCGTCAGGAAGTCGATGTCCCTGACCGCGCTCGCTTCGGGCAGGCCGCCGGCGACCACTCCGGCGATCATGCGCGGCCTCGCCTTGCGGACGAGCCCGCGCACGAGCAGTTCGGGCAGCCAGGGGATCTGCACGAGGAACATGTACCAGGACATCAGGAACTGGCGGCTGGTGAACAGGGCCCGCATGAACGCCGCAGGGTGCGGGACGGAGAGGGCGGTCACGGTGGCGACCGCGTCCGGCCTGGTGGCGGCGAGCGTCCAGGCGACCGCCGCGCCCCAGTCGTGCCCGACGACGTGCACCTTGCGGCCCCTGGGCTCGACCGCCCTGACGAGGGCGAGGACGTCCGCGGTCAGCGCGGACAACCGGTAGGCGAACCTCCCGCGCGGCCGCGCCCGGGGCGAGTATCCGCGCTGGTCGGGCGCCAGGGTGCGGTAACCCTGGGCGTGCAGCAGCGGCGCGAGCAGGTCCCAGGAGGCCGACGTCTGGGGGAACCCGTGCAGCAGCACCACGACCTCCCCGTCGATCGGCCCCCGGTCGGCGACGTCGAAGACCAGGCCGTCGCGCTCGAAGGAGGTGATCCGCCGCCGGTCGGTGTCGTGCTCGGTGGTCATGGGCGTCCTGGCTCCCCAACTGGTCGCTGGTCCGCGGCGACGGCCGTCGCCGGGCGGGGTGTTCGTCAGACGGTGGGCAGGTGGTCGGCCGACCGCTGGATCCACTGCCCGTGGAAGGTGAGGCCGAGGCCGGCGGGGACGGGCAGGGTGCACACGGGGCCGTCGGCGACGGACCGGGCGTTGAAGATGGCGATGCTGGTGGCGTCGGCGGCGAGATCGGTCTCGTAGGCGATGAGCCAGCCTTCGTCGTCGATCCGGTCGGGCGTCCG
This sequence comes from Spirillospora sp. NPDC050679, assembly GCA_044456955.1. Lineage (GTDB taxonomy): Bacteria > Actinomycetota > Actinomycetes > Streptosporangiales > Streptosporangiaceae > Spirillospora. The sequence goes on from JBITGK010000021.1 coordinate 103,584, forward strand.
GGGGACGAAGACGGGCTCGCTGACGAGATGGCCGGGGCCGTAGTCGTGGACGTCGGTCTCGCCGCGCTCGGTGTCGTAGCGCGCGACCGCCGTCATGAACAGGCCAGCCGTCTCGTTGCCGGCGGCGGCTCCGTAGACGTCGCGGTGGGCGGTGGTGGAGCGGCGCACGTCGATGGTGGGCCATTCGAGCGGGAGGGCGCTGAGCTGGTGGGACTCGACCTTGCCGGAAGCGTCCACGCGGTAGCGCCAGAGCCGGCCGATGGGCAGGCAGGCGGGGTCGGTGAGGTGGCTCATGCTCGCGATCGCCTCGTGCATGACGGTCCAGGACCGGAAGCGGACCAGGTCGAAGACGATGTCGGAGCCGTCGTCGTAGGCCCCGGCGAAGTGCCACTGGAACCACGGGTCGGTCTCGACGACGCGGAACGGGCCGCCGTCGCGGGGGACGAGCAGGATGCGGGTGGCCTCGTCGCCGTGCCAGCGCATCGCCTGGAAGGCCGGGAGGCGGCCGGACGCGACGGCGGCCAGGTCGAGGATCACGGGGCCGAGGCAGAACACCAGGTGGGTGGCGGTCATCGCGAAGTCGTGGACCATGTAGCGGCGGGGCAGCCTGATGGAGCGCACCTGTTGGGTCGGCCGTCCCCGCCTGGTGCGGTAGATCTTCAGCCGGGGCCGGGGGCCGTAGACGCAGCCGAAGTTCCACAGCTCGGCGGTGCGGGGGTCCCAGCACGGGTGGGCCGAGTAGGGGCTGCCGAGCCACCGGCCGAAGGGGCCGGACGGCTCCAGCGCGCGGTCGAGGTCGCAGCGGCCGAGGGTCCGCAGCGTGCCGGGCTCCAGCTCCCAGGGCATGTCGCTCTCCCAGAGCGCCAGCAGCCTGCCGTCGATCATCGCCACCGACGTGTTGGCCTGCGAGGCGGCCGGGGCGAGCAGCAGGTTGCGCAGCCGCCCGCCCGCGGCGTTGGCCCCGGCCAGGCGGACCGGCGGGCCGTCGCCGTCACGGGCGCCGAGGGAGGCCAGGTAGGAGGGGGTGCGGACGTAGCGGGAGCGGACGCGCACCGGCTCGCCGGGGGCGAACGCCACGGCGCTGACCAGGCCGTCCCCGTCGATGACGTAGTCGGACAGGTGGTTGCCCGCGCCGTTGCGGTAGAGGGTTCCGGCCAGGTCCTGGGGCACGCTCCCCTGGCTCGGGCGCAGTTCGGCGTCGATCTCCCGGGCCCGGCCACCGCGACGCAGCTCCATGCGCACTCCAATGTGATCAGTGAACACATCCATGTGAGCACTGATCACATCTGCTCGCGGGCCGGTTGTCAAGGTGTGGTACGACTGACCGCATGAGCACCCGGGTGGCCGGACGGCCCTACCACCACGGTTCCCTGCCGGAGACGCTGGTCGCGCACGCCGTCCGGCTCCTGGACGAGGGCGGCGCCGAAGCGGTGGCCGTCCGCGAGGTGGCCCGGCGGGCGGGCGTCTCCCCCTCGGCGCCGTTCCGGCACTTCCCCGACCGGGCCGCCCTGCTGGCCGCGGTCGCCGAGGCCGTCGCGGTGGATTTCGGCGAGATCCAGATGGCGGCGGTGGAGTCGGCCGGCTCCGTTCCGTTCAGGGCCCTCGGCACCGCGTTCGTGCAGTACGCGCTGGACTACCCGCACCGGTTCGCGCTCCTGCGCGGCACCGTCTTCGGCGCCGGCCGCTCGCCCGCGCTGGAGGAGGGGCACCGCGCCTTCACCCGCCGCGTCACCGAGCTGATCGTCGCGGGGCAGGAGCGCGGCGAGCTGCGGCGGGCCGATCCGGAACTGGTCAGGATCGCCGCCCAGGCGCTGGTCTACGGCCTCTCGCAGATGTTCGTCGACGGCTACCTCGACGCCTCGCGGGCCGACGCACTGATCGACCAGGTCGTCGACCTGTTCGGGCTGGGCGTCCTCGCGCCGGACGCCGACGCGCGCGGACAGGGCTGACCATCGCGCCGTGCCGGACCGCTCGGCGGGGCCGTTCAGTCCCAGGACAGGCGCTGGTGCAGGAGGACCCTTTGCGCCGGATTGGCGGTGAGTTCCAGGGCACGGCGGTCGGCCGCGCGGGCGGCTTCGGGCCGCCCGGTGGCGCGCAGGAGTTCGGCGCGGGTGGCGTGGTAGAGCGGATAGGGCTCCAGGGTCTTGCGGTCGGCGGGCGGAAGCGCGTCCAGGTCGGCCAGGGCGACGCGGGGACCGCTGCGGTAGCGGACCGCGATGGCGCGGTGCAGCCGGTGGACCGGGGAGGGCGCCAGGCCCAGCAGCATGTCGTAGAGCACGGCGATCTGCGGCCAGTCGGTGTCGTCGAAGGTCGGGGCCTCGGCGTGACAGGCGACGATCGCCGCCTGCAGCTGGTAGGGGCCGGGGCGGCGCAGCGCGGCGGCGCGCTGGAGGAGGCGGGTGGCGTCGGCGATGGCGGCGTGGTCCCACCGGTCGCGGTCCTGGTCGCGCAGCAGCACCAGGCCGCCTCCGGGATCGAAGCGGGCACCCGCGCGGGCCTGGTGCAGGCGGATGAGGGCGAGCAGGCCGAGCACCTCGGGGTCGCGGGGCAGCAGCCAGGCCAGCTGGGCGGCCAGCCATTCGGCGTCGTCGGCCAGGTCGACCGCGTGCGGGCGGTCGCCGCCGCTGGTCAGGTAGCCCTCGTTGAACAGCAGGTAGACGACCGCCAGGACCTGGCCGAGCCGGTCCGGCAGGTCGGCGTCCGCGGGGACGCGGTACGGGATCCCGGCTTCGGTGATCTTGCGTTTGGCGCGGGTGATGCGCTGGGCGACGGTGCTCTCGGGGACCAGGAACGCGGCGGCGATCTGGCCGGTGGTCAGCCCGCACACGGTGCGCAGGGTGAGCGCGATCTGCGCGGTGCGGGGCAGCGCGGGGTGGCAGCAGGTGAATACCAGCTTGAGCCGGTCGTCGGGCTCCACCTGGACGGGCCAGGACAGCTGCGCGAGCTTGTCGCGGTAGAGGGCCTGGCGGCGCAGGACGTCGACGCCGCGGCGGCGGGCGGTGGTCAGCAGCCAGGCGTCGGGGTGCTCGGGGACGCCGTCGACGGGCCAGCGCCGGAGCGCGGTTTCGACGGCGTCCTGGACGACGTCCTCGGCGGCGGCGAAGTCGCCCAGCACCCGCACCAGGCACGCCGTCAGCCGGCCCGCGTGCTCGCGGACCGCGCGGGCCAGCTCGGCGTGCACCCGCCCCGGGCGCGCCGGGTCGTGCGGAGGGCCGGTCACCTGTCCGCTCAGGTGATCGGGCGGATCTCGACGATCGGGCAGGCCGGCCACGTGCGCGCGATCGCCATCGCCTCGTCCAGGTCGGCGACCTCGATCTCGGCGTAGCCGGAGACGACCTCCTTGCCCTCCACGAACGGGCCGTCGGTGACGATCGCGTCGCCGCCGGTCAGCCGCATCGTGGTGGCGGTCTCGGCGGGCCGCAGGTGCGCGTGGTGGGTGATCTGGGCGGCGTGCTCACTGAACCAGCGGCCGACCGCCTCGAACGCCTCCTGCCGCTGGGCGTCGTCCATCTCCCGCAGTTCGCGGGCGAACTCCTCGGTCTCCACGAACATCAGCACGTACTTCACGCCGGCTCTCCTTCGCTGTCGGGGGCGGTCGCCTGCTCGGGCAGGGGGCAGTACAGGTCGACGCCGTTGCCGTCGGGGTCGGTCACGGTGGCGTACCGCATCCCCCAGAAGGCGTCCCAGGGTTCCTGGACACCGGTGTGCCCGGCCCCGGTGAGCTCGGCGTACTTGGCGTCGACGTCGGCGGGGGCGGCGAACCGGAAGGCCAGGAAGTTGCGCGGGTCCCCCGAGGGGCGGTCCCATCCCCTGGTCTGGGCGGAGGCGCGGAACTTCTCGGTGTCCAGCATCAGGTGCAGCCCGCCCGGCAGGTCGCAGCCCGCGTGGTCGGGGTAGGCGGGGTCGACGGTGAAGTCCAGCCCGAGCAGGGCGTAGAAGTCGATCGCGGCCCGCAGGTCGGCGACCACGATGTCGATGCTGTCCAAGACCGGGGGCATCAGCGGCTCCTCGCGTGTGGGGACGGTGTCTCATCTCCCAGACGAACGGGGGACGGCCCGATGCGACATCACCGGCCACCATTTTCGCGAGCGCCCCGCCCCGCCGCACGGTATCCGGAACGTCCGACGGCACGGCGTGGCGGGCGCCTCTCCGATGCGGTCGGCCGGTCCGCGGGACCGGTCGGCCGCGAGGCGTGCGGTCAGCGTGCCGGCGAGCGCGGAACGTCGTCCTTGCGCAGCGTCTGCTGGTCGGTGTCCTTGTCGTTGACGCAGGACGCCGCGGCGTGCTCGCTGCGGATCATCTGGGCGTAGCAGTTGCCCATGGCGGCCTGGCCCCAGTAGTTGGGATGCAGCGGCTCCTGCTGTGATCCCTGGGTGGGCAGGGGGGCCAGGTTGTAGGTGACGAAGCGCACCCATTCGGACTTGCGGGACGCTCCGGCCTTGGCGGCGTCATCGGGGTGCTCGGTGCCCTTCTGGCAGAGCAGGTGGCCGTCGAGCGCGCGCCTCTGGTCCATGAAGCGGACGCGGTTGGCGGCGGCGATCGAGCCGAGTTCGGCGTTGAGCTTCTTGTCGAAGGCGTTGAACCAGGTGAAGTCGTCGCGGTGCCCCTCGTCGCTGCGCGTGGACAGGGGGCACGATCCGGTCTTCACCCGCCATGCCCAGCCGCTCTCGATCACTTGGGAGGACGGCGGCACGGGCGGCGGGTAGCCCACGAGGTAGAAGTCGTAGGCCCCGTCGCCGTACCCGGCGTCCCGCATGACCTTCCGGACCGACTGGATGGCGGCCGGGACGCCGCGCGCGTCGGATCCGACGGGGGTGCCCCAGTAGGGGACCTTGCTGCCGCCGAGGACCTCCTTGTAATTGCCGTCGAGCCAGTCCTGCCACTCATGGCACTTCTGGCGGTTCGCCACCCCGACCGAGTCGGGCTTCACGTACCCCGTGACGCATTCCTTGGCGACGTCGCTGACGTTCGCGTCGTTGCCGCCGATGGACAGGACGATGGCCTTGACCTGGGGCTTCTTCTTCACCCATTCGGCCAGCAGCTGCGACTGGGAGACCTTCTGCTGCTTGAAGGGCCGGTCGACGATGTGCGGCGAGCTGGCGCCCGAGCACGCGAAGTTCTTCGCCTTCATGTCGAGCTTGCGGGCCGCCACGGCGATCGGGGCGTGATCGGGCGACCGGTGGCACTCCCCCTCCTGCTCGGTGCCCTTCTCGTACACCTTCGTCAGGTCGTAGTGGCAGCCGAACCCCTTGGTGGGCTTGTAGGCGAGGTCGGTGTTGTGGCGGCTGCACCTCATACGGAGGTCGGTGGCGTTGTTCCCGCGGAAGCGCGCGGCCTCCCCGGAGGCGTAACTGTCGCCCAGCATGACGATGTGCTGGTCGCCGGCGGCGGAGCGGGTGGCGCCATGAGAAGGTGACGCCGCGAACGAGACCGCCGAGCCTGCCGCGAGGGTCGCGGTCAGGACGGCGGCGAACGCCTGAGGTCTCACACAGGACTCCCTGGTCTGGTCGATCACTTTGAGCATCGGATGGCTCACTCTAAGTGATCATGATGTTCCGCTCAGGGCCAGGGTCCGTGCAGGGGGTCCGCGGCCTGCGGGACCGCACGTGCCGCGAGGTCGACTCGCCGCACGTCCCGCTCAGGCCGTTTTCGCGTCTTCGCCACAGGCGGCGCCCGCCATCAGTCCACTTCGACGTCGTCGAGGTGCCGCAGAAGGCGTGCGAGCACCCGGACGCAGGTGTCGATCTCGGCTTCGGTCAGGTCGTCGCCCACCCGGCTCAGCACCTCGCGCTCGCGGTCGACGACGGCGGTGACGGCGGCGCGGCCCCGGCCGGTCAGCCGGATGAGCCGGGAACGCTTGTGCGTCGGATTGGGGGCGGACTCGACCAGGTCCTGCGCGAGCGCGTCGTTGACCATGCGCTGCACGAACTGGCGGCTCAGCGCCTGGGCCCGCCCCATCTGCGGGACGGTCATCGGCCCGTGCTCGCGCAGCAGCGCGAGCACGGCGCGCACGCCCACCGACAACCCCGCGAGCGAGGCGTCCTGCTCCACCTTGCGATGGGCCTTGCGGTACAGCGGGCCCACCAGGTCGAACACTTCGGCGAGCCTGCCGGCCAGGTAGCCGGGGCCCGGGATCGGTTCCGTTTCGCTCATCCCCCCATGATGACACCTTGGTTGTCATCTCGCCCAAAAGATGACACCTTGGTTGTCATGAATGATCTGTTCTGGCGCGACACGGGCACCGGCCGTCCCCTGGTGCTGCTGCACGGCGGCTTCCTCGACCACCGCATGTGGGACGACCAGGTCCCGGTCCTCGCCCGGCGCCACCGGGTCATCGCGCCCGACGCGCGCGGCCACGGCCGCTCCGCCAACGCCACCGCGCCGTTCCGCCACACCGACGACCTCGCCGCCCTGCTCCGCCGCCTGGGCACCGGCCCCGCGATCCTCGTCGGGGTGTCCATGGGGGCCGCCACCGCGGTCGACACCGCCCTGGAGCACCCGGAGCTGGTCTCCGCGATCGTCGTCACCGGCGCCGGGACCAGCGAGCCCTCCTTCACCGACCCGTGGACCGTGCGGATCTGGACCGAGTGGAACGCCGCGATGGCGGCCGGCGACCTGGACGCCTCGGTCGAGACGTTCACGCGGTTCGCCGCCGGCCCGCACCGCTCCCTCGACGATCTCGACCCCGCCGTGGTGGGCCGGCTGCGCGAGATGACCCGGAGCACGATGGTCAAGCACACCGCCGACGAGCCCAACTGGATGACCCCGATCCCCGACACCTGGGAGCGCGCCGCCGGGATCGACGTCCCGGTGCTGGCCGTCAACGGCGCGGTCGACGCCTCCGACCACAACGCCATGGCCGAACGCCTCACCCGCACGGTCGCCAACGGGCGCGCGACGACCATCGACGGTGCCGCCCACTACCCCAACATGGAGCGCCCCGACGCCTACAACCAGGTCCTGGAAGAGTTCCTGAACACCTTGTGACACATCACGCCGCCGGGCCGGTGGTCCGCCCACCGGCCCGGGGCCCTCACCGCCCTCGGCGCTTGTAGGTGCGGACCGACAGCGGGACGAACACCGCCAGCAGCACGGCCGACCAGAGCAGCACCGCGGCCACGGGATGCGCGAGCGGCCAGGCCACGTCCCCGGCCGCCGCGCCCGGGTTGCCGAACAGCTCACGGCAGGCGGCGGTGAGCGCGCTCACCGGGTTCCACTCGGCCACGAACCGCAACCATCCCGGCATGCCATCGGTCGGCACGAACGAGTTCGACAGCATCGTGATCGGCAGGAACAGCGGCACCAGCTGGTCGGCGGCCTGGTCGTTCCTCACCACCAGGCCCAGGTAGATGCCCACCCAGCTCAGCGCGTACCGCAGCACGAGCAGCAGCAGGAACGCCTCCGCCGTGGGGAGCAGCCCGCGATGCGGCTGCCAGCCCACCAGCAGGCCCGCCCCGGCCATGATGGCCAGCGCCAGCACGCCGCCTAGCATGTCGGCGCCCGCGTGCCCGAACGGCACCGCCGACCGCGCCATCGGCATGGACCGGAAGCGGTCCATCACGCCGCGCGCGGCGTCGGTGGCCACCCGGACCGTCACCGACATGGTCGCCGTGAAGGTCACCATCGCGAACAGGCCGGGCATGAGGTACTCGCGGTAGTCGCCGCCGCCCGGCACCTGGATCGCGCTGCCGAACACGTAGCCGAACAGCACCACCATGACGGCCGGGAAGACCAGCATGCCGACCAGCTCGCCGGGCTCCTGCCGCACCCGGCCCAGCTCGCGGCCGACCAGGGTCATCCCGTCGCTGACCGTCCAGCGCAGGCGGTCCAGCGGCGGTGCGAGGGCGGTCATCGCACGGGCTCCTTCCGGTCGGTGAGGCGCAGGAACACCTCGTCGAGGGTGGGGCGGCGCAGCCTCACGTCGGCCGCGGCGACGCCGGCGCGGTCGAGCTCGCGCACGATGTCGGCGAGCCGGAAGCGGTCGCCGGGCAGGGGGACGCTGAGCCGGTCGGCGGCCGTCATCGCGGGGTCGGTCCCGGTCAGGGCGTGCAGCGCGACCGCGGCCGGGCGCAGCCCGGCGGGGTCGTCGAGGGTGACGTCGAGGCGGTCCCCGATCGTGGCCTTCAGCTCGTCGGGGGTGCCGGTGGCGATCACCCGTCCGTGGTCGACGACGGCGATGTCGTCGGCCAGCCTGTCGGCCTCGTCCAGGTACTGCGTGGTGAGCAGCACCGTGGTGCCGTCGGCGACCAGCTCGCGGACGGCGTCCCAGATCTCGCCGCGGCTGCGCGGGTCCAGGCCGGTGGTCGGCTCGTCCAGGAACAGCACCTCGGGGCGCAGGATGAGGCTGGTGACCAGGTCGAGGCGGCGGCGCATGCCGCCGGAGTAGCCGGCGACCTGGCGGTCGGCGGCGTCCGCCAGGCCGAAGCGTTCGAGCAGCTCGTCGGCCCGCCGGCGCGCCTCGCGGCGGGGCAGGTGGTAGAGGCGGCCGAACATGCGCAGGTTGCCGCGGCCGGTGAGCTTCTCGTCCACCGCGGCGTACTGGCCCGCGAGCCCGATCCTGGCCCGCACCTCGTCGGCCTCGCGGACGACGTCGTGACCGGCGACGCGGGCGTGCCCGGCGTCGGGGTCGGCCAGGGTCGCCAGGATGCGCACCGCCGTCGTCTTGCCCGCGCCGTTCGGGCCCAGCACGCCGCAGACCGTGCCCTTCGGCACGCTCAGATCCAGGCCCCGCAGTGCGCGGGTGCCGCCGAAGGACTTGTGCAGCCCCTCGGCGACCACGATCGGATCCGCCATGATCCCTCCACTGGGTACGTTGTACGCGCTTATGCGGGCCACGGTAAGTTACTGGGTATGCTGTACGCAAGTGGGGAGGTGCAGCGGTGGCCGACACCGAGTACGCGAACATCTGGATGCGTCCGGAGCGCCCGGCGCGCGGGCCGAAGCCGACCTACAGCCGCGCGCAGATCACCGAGGCGGCGGTGCGGATCGCCGACGCCGAGGGGCTGGAGGCCGCCACCATGCGGCGCATCGCCGCCGAGATCGGCGCGGGCGTGATGTCGCTGTACCGGTACGTCCCCGGCCGCGACGACCTGATCGAACTCGTCGCCGACCGGCTGATGGGCGAGATCGACGTCGAGGGCATGCCCTCCGGCGACTGGCGGGCCGACTTGGCGCGCTACGCCGAGGGGACGCGGGCCATGTGGCTGCGGCACCCGTGGATCGCCGGCGTGAACCGGGCGCTGCCCAGCTTCGGCCCCAACCAGCTGCGCCTGATCGAGCGGGTGATGGGCGCCCTCGACCCCTACGTCTCGATCGACGAGAACCTCAGCCTCATGGCCATCCTGAACGGCTACGTCGAGGGCGCCGCCCGCGACGAGGTCCGCTGGGCCGAGGAGATCCGCCGCAGCGGGGTCACCGAGGCGGAGTGGATGGAGCGGAGCTCCGCCCATGTCAACCGGCTGCTGGAGAGCGGGGAGTACCCGATCTTCGCCAAGATCGTGACGGACTCCCGCCAGCTGCACCTGAGCCGCGACGAGCATTTCCGGTACGGGCTGGAGCGCGTGCTCGACTGCATCGCCGCGGCCCTCCCCCCGACGGCCGGAAGCCCGGCGCCCGCGCGCCGGGAAAAGCCGGACGGCGAGTCCGACTAGGACCGGCCGAACGGCGCCGAGGCCATCGGCCGCAGCGGTGCGGCGCAGGTCAGGAGCCCTGGAAACCGCATGGTCACCGGTCCTGCCGCCGGGCGGCGATGCCGTCGAGCAGGTAGGCCAGACCCCGGTCGAACGTGGCGTCCCAGTCGTTCCCGCTGACGTGGCCGTTCTCGGCCAGCAGCGGATAGCGGTCGCGTCGCCGCCGCAGGTGCTCGTCGGCGGCCCGCCGGTCGGCCGCTTCGTCGCGCCCCTGCCAGGCGGCCTGCATCATCGTCGACCCGATGACGTAGTTGGCCACGCCGTAGGCGGCCGAGGTCAGCTCCATGCCGGTGAGGCCGGTCCGGGCGAGCGCGCCGTGCATGTACTCGGTGCGCTCCAGGACGTTCGGCCCCATGAGCGGGCGTCCCAGCAGGGTCGCGCTCCACGGATGGCGCAGCATCGCCGCCCGCCATTCGCCGGCCAGGGCGGTGACGTCCTCGCGCCAGTCCCCGGACGGCGCCGCGGGTAGCCGCGCCTCCCCGAAGACGGTGTCCAGCGCCAGATCGAGCACGTCGTCCTTGGTCCGCACGTGCCAGTACAGCGTCGTGGAGCCGGTGCCCAGGCGCTCGGCGAGGCGGCGCATCGTCAGCCGGTCGATGCCCTCGTCGTCGAGCAGGGCCACCGCCTCGGCCACGATGCGGTCCCGGCTCAGCGGTGGGGCCTGCCTCCGGGGCCCGTCGTCCCGGAACCAGACCCGTCCTGCTTCACCCGTTGCCATGCCGCCCGAGTCTAGTACGGTGTACGAGTACTAGACCAACGATCCGGTACCGGAACGATGGACGCGATGGGAGCCGCCGTGGGCCACATCGAGGTGAGCGGGCTGACCTACGCCCTGCCCGACGGGCGGCTCCTGCTCGACGAGGTCTCCTTCCGCGTCGGCGAGGGCGCCAAGGCGGCGCTGGTCGGTCCGAACGGCGCGGGCAAGACGACCCTGCTGCGGCTGATCGCGGGCGAGGCGGAGCCGTCCGCCGGCACCGTCGCGCACTCGGGCGGGCTGGGGGTGATGCGGCAGTTCGTCCCCGGGGACCGCACGATCACCGAGCTGCTGCTGTCGGTGGCGCCCGACCGGCTGCGCGCGGCCGCCGCGGCCCTGGCGGCGGCCGAGGCGGCGCTGGGCGAGGACGAGCGCAGCCAACTCGCCTATGCCGAGGCGATCAACGACTACACCGACGCGGGCGGCTACGACATCGAGGTCGTCTGGGACGCCTGCACCACCGCGGCGCTCGGCCTGCCCTACGACCGGGTGCGCGCCCGCGAGGCCGGCACCCTCTCGGGCGGCGAGCAGAAGCGGCTGATGCTGGAGGCGCTGCTGCGCGGTCCGGACGACGTGCTGCTCCTGGACGAGCCGGACAACTACCTCGACGTGCCGGGCAAGGAATGGCTGGAGGAACGGCTGCGGACGACCGCCAAGGCGGTGCTGCTGGTCTCCCACGACCGGTGGCTGCTCAGCCGCGCGGCCGACCGCGTCATCACCGTCGAGGCCCGCACCGCCTGGGTCCACGGCGGCGGGTTCGCCACCTACGCCGAGGCGCGGCGCGACCGCGCCGCCCGGCTCGACGAGCGCCGCCGCCGCTGGGACGAGGAGCACGCGCGCCTACGGCATCTGGTGCACACGCTGCGGCAGCGGTCGGCCGGCAACGACGCGGTGGCCTCGGCCTACCAGGCGGCGCGCACCCGGCTCGCGCGCTTCGAGGAGGCCGGCCCTCCGGAGAGCCCGCCGCCGGACCAGCGCGTCCGGATGCGGCTGCGCGGCGGCCGCACCGGCAAGCGCGCGGTCATCTGCGAGGGGCTGGAGCTGACCGGCCTGATGCAGCCGTTCGACCTGGAGGTCTGGTACGGCGAGCGCATCGCGGTGCTGGGCTCCAATGGCTCCGGCAAGTCGCAGTTCCTGCGCCTGCTCGCCGGCCTGCCGTCCCCCGGCGTTCCGCACCGGGGGACGGCCCGGCTCGGCGCCCGCGTCGCCCCGGGCCACTTCGTCCAGACGCACGCCCGCCCCGACCTGCACGGGCGGACGCCCGCCGAGATCATCATGACCGGGCACGCGTGCACCCTGAACGACGCGATGCGCGCGCTGGCGCGCTACGAGCTCGCCCCCGCCGGGCGCCGGCCGTTCCAGACCCTGTCCGGAGGGCAGCAGGCCCGGCTGCAGATCCTGCTCCTGGAGCTGTCCGGCTGCACGCTGCTGCTCCTCGACGAACCCACCGACAACCTCGACCTGGCCAGCGCCCAGGCGTTGCAGGACGCCCTGGCGGGCTACGCGGGCACGGTCCTGGCCGTCACCCACGACCGCTGGTTCGCCGCCGACTTCGAACGCTACCTGGTCTTCCGTGCCGACGGCCGCGTGGAAGCGAGCCCCACGCCGGTCTGGCACGAAGGCCGCGTCGTGCGCGAGCGGCCTCTGTCCTGAGCCGCCGCGATACCTCAGCGGCCTCCCGGAGCCGACGGATGCCGAGCCGCGCCCAACTCGCACCGCCCGTCCTCGCACGAGCGTCGCAGCCGTCCCCGCGAGACGGTCTCCACCAGCCCGAACACCCAGCAGGCGGGGCACCCGCGCAGCGCGACCAGGCCGACCGGGGCGAGCAGCAGGCTGCCGACCCCGAGGACCGGCAGCAGCGCGAACGATGCGACCAAGGCGCCGAACCCGGCCGCGCCGCGGAGCAGGTGCCGGGGCAGCGACGTGCTCGCGAAGTCCCGCTCGTCAGCCATTGCGGCCTCCCGCGACGGTGTCGGGCGCTTCGTGCAGCGACCGGTGGACCGCCGCACGCGCGCGGTGCAGCCGCGACTTCATCGCGGCGAGGCTGAGGCCGAGCGCGTCGGCGACCGCCCGGCCGCTGAGCCCCTGGACGTCCCGCATGATCAGCACGCGGCGCTGGTCGGCGGGCAGGGCGGCGATCGCCGCCGCCACCCGCCCGGCCTCCAGCCGTCGCAGGACCTCCTCCTCCGCCGAGACGGCGCTGGTCTCGGGCGGCGGCTCGTGCCGCCGCCCCGGCCGCGCCCGGCGCAGGCACTCGTTGCGGACGATGCGGAACATCCACGACGCCAGCGCGCCGGAGGCCCGCAGCGTTCCGATCTTGCGGTAGAGGATGATCAACGCCTCCTGCGCGGCGTCCTCGGCGTCCTCGGGCGAGGCGCACAACGTGCGCGCGAACCGGCGCACGTGCGGATGGGACCCCGACACCAGGGCGGCGATCGACTCGACGTCGCCGCGCTGCGCGGCGACGATCAGCCGCTCGCCGGGCCAGGCCGCCTCAGCCACGGGAACGCCCCCGCCGGCGCAGGACGGTCACACTGCACGCGCAGACCAGCACGGCCGCGACGGCGATGACGGCACCAATGATCACGACGACCTCCGTTCCCGTGCGGGCATTGTCGCCCGCACACCTATGAGAGGGGCGGACCGGCGCAAAGGATTCACCCGGGTTCGGGGCTGATGCTCGGGGCGACACTTCGGCCAGGCGCTCAGGTCAGGGGCGTAGGCCGCGCACTACCGGGCTGTTGATGCGCTCGGGCTCACCGGCCAGGCGCGGAGTGAGGCCGAGCCGGAACAGCGACTCGATGGCGACTGTGCTTTCGGGGCGGGCGGCGTCAGGGTCGGGGAAGCCGCGGGGGTCGCGGTTGGCCGAGGCGATGAGCGGCAGCACCCGCTGCCCGGCCGGGATGGTGACGTCGCCGAAGGTTATGAGTTCGCCGGTGCTGAGTGGAGGCGGGCGTCTGGCCCGTCCATGCCCGGTCACGCGCAAGACTGCTGGATGCGCGCTTAGGAGGTCTTCTGATGCTGACCATCGGTGAGCTGGCGTCGTGCGCCGGGGTGACGGTGCGGGCGGTGCGGCACTACCACGACAGGGGGCTGCTGCCCGAGCCGGAGCGGGACCGCTCCGGCTACCGGCGGTACGGCGCCGATGCCGTGGTCGAGTTGCTCAGGATCCGGACCCTCGCCGAGGCCGGGGTCCCACTGGCGCGGGTGCGGGAGCTGCTGGGAGCCGGCGAGGAGGAGTTCGCCGCGGCGCTCGCCGACATCGACGAGCGACTGCGGGCCGAGATCGACGAACGGCGGCGGCACCGGGAACGGATCGCCCGCCTCACCGCCGGGGACGGTCTGGCGCTGCCCCCGGAGGTGGTCGGGTTCCTCGACCGGCTGCGGGCGCTCGGAGTCGACGAGCGGATCGTCCGGGCCGAGCGCGACGGCTGGATCCCGCTGGTCGCCCGCTCCCCCGAGCGGGTCCCGGAGTGGACGGCGCGCAAGCGGGAGCAGCTCGCCGACCCGCGGCTCGCCGACTTCTATCTCGCTCTGAGCCGGGTCCTCGACGGGGACGACGACGATCCGCGGCTGGTCGAGCTGGCCGACGGGCTGGCCGCCCACTTCAGCGAGATGGCCGACGAGCGGGGCGAGGACTACGTGGACGACGTCGGCATCGAGCCGCCGCTCGCCGAGCTGATGGACGCCCTTGCGTTCGACACCGTGCCACCGGCCCGCCGCCTGATCGAGCTGCTGGAGCAGCGGGGCTGGACCGGCTGGACCAAGCTCGAACGCGTGCACCCGGCACGGGATTGAACGCGGGAGCCCGTCCGCGCCGCGAGCGTCCCCGATCGCCGCACGGCACGACCGGAACGAATCCCGAAAGATCGGGGAACCGGAACGGCGCTGCGGACACTAGTAGGCCATGACCTTCGAATCCCTCGCGGACGCGGACTTGTGGGACCGTGCCCGAGACGGCGACGAGCGCGCTTTCGGCGAGCTCTTCAACCGGCACTCGCGCACGGTCTACAACTACTGCTTCCGCCGGACGGCGGACTGGTCGGCGGCCGAGGACCTCACCGCCATGGTCTTCATGGAGACCTGGCGCCGCCGCTCCCACGTGCGGCTGAGCCAGGACTCGCTGCTGCCCTGGCTCTACGGGGTCGCCACCAACGCCCTCCACAACCATCGCCGCAGCTTGCGACGGCACCGCGCCGCCCTGGCACGTGTCCGGTCCAGGCCCGCGACCCCCAACGACGCCGCGACCGCCGCCTCCCGCCTGGAGGCCGAACGCGAGATGCGAGAGGTCCTCGACTCCGTCAAGAAGCTGCCGCGCGGCGACCAGGAGGTCCTCGCCCTCTGCGTCTGGGAGGGGCTCGGGTACGCCGAGGCTGCCGCGGCGCTCGGCGTCCCGGTCGGCACCGTGCGGTCGCGGCTGGCACGGGCCCGCAAACGCCTCAAGCAGCACATCGAACCGGCCCGTGCGGACGTACCGCGAAGGACCGCGCTCTTCACGGAGGAGACCTCATGATCGACCTGCAGCCCCCGGCGCGGCAGGATATGCCCGCCGACCGCCAGGCCGCCTGGCGCGCCGCCGTTCTGGCCGAGATGACCGCCCCCCGCCGCGTCCCGGCCCGGCGCCTGGCGTTCGGCGGCCTGGCCGCGACGGCCCTGGCCGGAGGCGTGGCCGCGGCCCTGGTCGCCGTGCCGGACGGCGGCCGGGACGCCGGTCGCGAGACTGGTCCCGTCCAGGTCGCGCCGATGAGCGCCACCCAGGTCCTGGACCGCGCCGCCGAGGCCGCGGGGAGGGCCGTCGAGCCGCGCCCCGGCCAGTACGTCCACACCGAGACCGAGTCGCGGGCGGGCTACCTGCGCGGCGGCGTGATCCGTGACCAGACCTGGTACTCGGTGGACGGCACGCGCATCGGACTGAAGATCGAAGGGGGCGAGCGCTTCTGGGTCTGCGAGGCCGTCCGGCGGCCCGACCCGGCCAAGGCCCCCGCCGACTGCAAGAACCAGCCGTTCTACCGCCGCGACCTGCCGAGCGACGCGAAGGCCATGCGCGGCTGGCTCTACGAGAACGGCATGGGCAAGTACATCCCGCCCGACGTGCGGGCCTACGGCCACGCCCAGGAAGTCCTCATGGGCTCCAGGCTGACGCCCGCCGCGCAGGCGGCGATGTTCAAGGCTCTCGGGACGATCTCCGGCGTGAAGGTCGTCCGGTCCGCCCCGCGGCACATCGTGGTCGGGCAGACCTGGCTCGGTCTTCGCAGAGAGCTGCTGTTCGAGCCCAAGACGTTCCGCCTCGTCGGCTGCCGCACCGTCGCCGACAATGACCGTTCGTTCGAGCCCGAGGGCACCAAGGAATTCCAGGACAAGCTGCTACAGGGAGGCAAGAAGCGGTACGGCGCCGACATGAAGGAGGGCACCGTCGCGACCTCGTGGACGGTGCTCGGTCAGCGCGTGGTCGACGCCATCCCGCCCGCCTATCTCGCAGCCGGGTCCTGACCCCGCCGGCGGCGCGTCCGGTTCAGGTGAGGGCGGAGGGGGCGGGGGCGTCCAGGTGGCCGGTGTCGTTGTAGCGGCGGACGGCCCAGTTCCCGTCGAGGACGACGATCTCGGAGATCGAGGTGTTGTCCGAGCCCAGGAAGGCCATGGGCCGGGAGCCGCTGGCCAGCGACAGCGCCTGCGCGATGACGCCGCCGTGCGTGAAGATCGCGACACGCTCCCCGGGATGGGCCGCGGCGATGCGGTCCAGGGCGGCGCGGACGCGGGCGGCCAGCGACTCGTTCGACTCGCCGCCGGGGATGGCGTCCCAGCGCTCCTCGGCCCACATCCGCCGCGCCTCCGGGACGTTCTCTGCGACCATCCTGCGGAACGCGCCGCCTTCCCACTCGCCCAGATGGACCTCGCGCAGGTCGGCCTCCACGCGCGGTTCGACGCCCAGAGCCCGCGCCAAGGGGGCGGCGGACTGGTGGGTGCGGCGCAACGGCGTCACGTAGACCGCGTCGATCGCCTCTTCCGCGAGGCGGGCGCAGACCCGCTCGGCCTGCCGGTGCCCTTCAGGGGCGAGTTCCGGGTCGCCGTGGCCGTTCACCAGCGGGAACGGCGCGTCCGCCCGCGCGGGCTGAGACGCGCCGTGCCGGATCAGCAGCAGCGTCGTCGCGCCTGCCGGCGGCCGGTAGCGGGTTTGTGCGTATTCGACGGTTTCACCCATGAGCGCACCCTAGAGGGGCGCGCCCGGTGAAAGGGCGCATCAGGTCCTCACGTGCAGCGGGGACGTCCTCGGTGAGGACGTCCCCGCGCGGGCCGGGGCACCTTTCACTTCAGGACGGGGAGTTTCCGGACCAGGGCTGTGCGGCCCCACCAGCGGCCCAGGCCCAGGGTGTCGCCGGCGCCGACCAGGGCGAGTCCGGCCAGGACGACGGCGTAGATGAGGTGGTCGTCCATGAAGGGGTTGTTGGCGGGCGGCAGGACGGCGGTCCACATGAGCACCAGCAGCAGGCCGCCGGCGGCCGCGGCGATGCGCATGCCGACGCCCAGCAGCAGCGCGGCGCCCACCCCGGCCAGGCCGACCATGAACAGCCAGTCGGCCCACGCCTGCCCGGCCAGGTCGTTGTAGATCCCGGCGAACGGGCCCTGGGGGCTGTTCTTCAGGAAGCCCGTGGTGGGGCTGCCGCCGTCGATCCACGCCTTGGCGGCGGGGGTCTCGTGGCCCAGCCCGAAGGTCTTGTCCAGGAACGCCCACACGAACACCCACGCCAGGGCGATGCGGGCGACCGCCCACACGTACCCGGCGGCCGCGGCCGAGCGACCGGCGGGCCGCTCGGCGGGCGCGCCCGGCTCGGTGCGGCTCGGGAAGTGCGGGACACGGGGAGTGCGAGTGCGGTTGCGGCGGGCGGTGACGGCCATCGTGGCCACCTCTTCGTGTCATTCGGGAGGTTGACACCACTTACTCAAGCGTTGCGGGCCGCGGCGCAGTAGGCGCGAAAGACCGCCCGTCCGCGGGACCTTGGTCGGTACCGCTGAGGACCCCGGACCCGGGACGGACCCTCGCCGCCGGGCAGAGCAGCGGTCTCCCGGCGTCCTGCCGGGAGACCGTTCAGGGATGTGCGAGGCGGTCGAGCGGGATGCCGGGGTCGGCGAGCCGGGCCGGATCGACGGGCCGGCGGGAGCGGATGAGCGCCTTGGTGTGGTCGGTGACGTCCCAGACGTTGACGTTCATCGCCGCGACGACGGTCTCGCGTTGGAGCCAGAAGGCGATGAAGCGGAGGTCGTCCAGGTCGCCCCGCACGACGACCTGGGCGTCGCCGCCGGGCGGCAGGCCGCCGACGTACTCCATTCCCAGGTCGTACTGGTCGGTGTAGAAGTACGGCAGGTCGTCGTAGGAGGCGGCCCGTCCGAGCATCGCTCGGGCGGCGACGGCGGGCTGGTTGAGCGCGTTGGCCCAGTGCTCGACCCGGATGTGGCGGCCCAGCAGCGGGTGGTGGGCGTTGGCGACGTCCCCGGCGGCGAACACGTCGGGGTCGCTGGTGCGCAGATCGGCCCCGGTCTTGACGCCGTTGTCGACGGTGAGCCCGGCGGACCGCGCCAGGTCGTCGGCGGGGACGGCGCCGATGCCGACCACGACGGTGTCGGCGTCGACGCGGGTGCCGTCGGCGAGCAGGACGCCGGAGGCGGTGATCCGGTCGGGCCGGGCGCCGAAGTGGAAGCGGACGCCGTTGCGGCGGTGCAGAGCGGTGAAAACGTCGGCGACGCGGGGGCCGAGGACGGGCAGGAGCGGCGCGGACGCCGTCTCGACCACGGTGACCCGTGCGCCGGCCGCACGGGCGGCCGCCGCGGTCTCCAGTCCGATCCACCCGGCCCCGATGATGGCGACGTGGGCGGCGCCTGCCAGGGCGGCGCGCAGGCCCTCGCTGTCGTCGAGCGTCCGCAGGTAGTGCACGGTGGGCAGGTCGGCGCCGGGAACGTCCAGGCGGCGCGGCAGGGAGCCGGTGGCCAGCAGCAGCTTGGCGTAGCCGATCCGTTCACCGCCGGCGAGGGTGACGCTGTGGTCGCGGGTGTCGATGCCGGTGGCCGCCGTACCGAGCCGCAACTCGATGCCGTGGTCGTCGTACCAAGACCGGTCGTGGACGAAGACCTTGTCCCGGTCGGCGGCGCCTTGGAGGTGGTCCTTGGACAGCGGCGGCCGCTCGTAGGGCCGGTGGGGTTCGCGGCCGACCAGCACGACGCGGCCGTCGAACCCCTCGGCGCGCAGGGCCTCGGCGCCCTTGGCGGCGGCCAGCCCGCCGCCGACGATGACGAACGGAGCCTGGGACATGCTCGTTCTCCTGTTCACAGCGGTTGCTGGGGGCGGGTGAGGGCGAGGAACTCGGCGCGGGAGCGGGCGTCGTCGCGAAGCGTTCCCAGCAGGGCCGAGGTGACGGTGCGCGATCCGGGCGCCTGCACGCCGCGCAGGGTCATGCAGGTGTGGTCGGCTTCGACGACCACACCGACCCCGCGGGCCTGCAGGTGGGTGTGCAGCCAGTCGGCGACCTGCTTGGTGAGCCGCTCCTGGACCTGGGGGCGGCAGGCGAAGTGCTCGACGATCCGGGCCAGCTTCGACAGGCCCACGATGCGCTCACCGGGCAGGTAGCCGACGTGGGCGGTGCCGACGAAGGGCAGCAGGTGGTGCTCGCACACCGACCGGACCGGGATGGCGCGCACCAGGACCAGCTCGTCGTACTCCTCGTCGTTGGGGAAGGTGGTCAGGTCGAAGGCGCGCGGGCTGAACAGCTCGGCGTAGGCGCGGGCCATCCGGTGCGGGGTCTCGCGCAGGCCGTCGGCGTCGGTGTCGATCCCCAGGGCTTCCAGGAACCGCGCGGCGGCCTGCTCGGCCGCCGCCAGGTCCAAGCGGTCGACCTCGTGCGCCACCCGGACCGGTGTCGTCTGCGGACGCGGTGGGCGGGCGGCCGAAGAGCAGGTCGCGGGCGGATGCGCGGCGCCGGGGCGGCCGACGGCGTGGCGTGCGGCGGGCTGCGTGTGGTCGGCCATCTCAGGCGTCACCGACACCCAGGGCGGTGAGCAGGACCAGCACGACGGTGGCCACGGCGAACACGCCGTGCCCCGCGACGACGGGGACGGGGAAGGCGCGTTCGGCGGGCGCCGGTCCGCCGCCCGCTCCGGTGCGCGCGGCGCGGTGGACGGGTATCCAGCGCAGCAGCATCACCAGCCCCAGCAGCGCGACCGGGAGCAGCAGGCCGAACGCGGTCCAGGCCAGCGCGCCGCTTCCGGCGAGCAGGTAGACGATCCACACCACCAGCCCGGCGGCCGCCAGCAGGAAGTGCCCGAACACCACAGGCGCGGGCAGCCGGGAGGTCCCGTCGCGCTGCTGGCGCACGCCGCCGGCGGCGATCCATTTGCCGAGCATGAAGAACCCGCCGGCGGCGGTGGCGAGCCAGGTGAGCAGGGCGGCGATGTCCATCGAGGTCCTTTCGCGCTTCCGCGGGAAGCAGGCGGGTCAGTCGTCGGTGTGCTGGGAGGCGGAGGTGAAGCCGCGGGCCTGGGTGCGTTCGTCGGCGACGCGAACGCCGTAGCGGTAGGCGAGCTTGCCGCCCAGATACCCCGACACCGTCAGGACGGCCAGGCACGCGGCCGACAGCGCGACCTTGCCGGGCGCGACCGACGGCGCGTGGCGGTAGTCGCCCAGCCGCCAGACGAACCCGGCGGCGTACCCGGTCGTGACCGCCAGGTTGAGCCCCATGTGCACCAGGCCGGTGCGGAAGGCCGGGGTGCCGGGCGGGATGGCGAACAGGTCCAGGAACCCGGCCGAGGCCGCGACCAGCGCGCCGACCACCCCGACGGCGATCAGCCACGCCGATCCGCGCACCAGGAAGCCGCCCGGCTCGGTCAGGTGCGAGCCGGCGTCGAAGACCAGGCTGGCCACCCACGCCCCGATCGGCACGGTCACCAGGATCGGATGGACGGGGTGCCCGTACGGCCCGGCCAGCGCGGTCACCGGCTCCTTGCCCCGCTCCAGCGCCCGCTGCCGGATCTCCTCCACAGCCCACCTCCTATTTCGCTAACAAGTTTTGGCTTAATTGGCGCGGGCCGTCAACCCCATCGGGAACACAGGCGTGTCTTCTCCCAAATGAGAAGTTTTGTAGGCGTTATCCTGGAGCGGTGATCCCCGACGACACCAGCCTCGACGCCGTCGCGGCGCTGGGCGACGGCCTGCGCCGCTCGCTGTACGACTTCATCCGCCGCTCGGACCGCGCCGTCACCCGCGACGAGGCCGCCCAGAGCGTGGGGATCTCCCGCAAGCTGGCGGCCTTCCACCTGGACAAGCTGGTCGACGCGGGCCTGCTGGCGACCCGCTACGCCCATCCCGCGGGGCTGCGCCGCGTCGGACGCACCCCGAAGGTCTACGAGCCCTCCGCCCTGGACGTCCAGGTGAGCATCCCCCAGCGCGAGCACGTCCTGCTCGCCGACATCCTGGTGGACGCCGTGCTGGCGCAAGGGCCCGAGGAGACGGCCGAGCAGGCCGCCCGCCGCCTCGCCGCCGACCACGGCCACCGGCTCGGCCAAGCCGAGCGCGGCTCCCCGCGCGGCGGCAGGATCGGCCCCGAGCGCGCCCTGACCTGCGCCCAGCAGGTCCTGGAACGGCACGGCTTCGAGCCGATGCGCGCCGACCCCGGACTGGTCCGGCTGCGCAACTGCCCCTTCCACCCGCTGGCCGCCAAGGCCCCCGACCTGGTCTGCGGCATCAACCACGCGTTCTTGGGCGGGTTCCTCACCGGCTTGGGCGCGCCCGCCGTGCGCGCCAACCTCAACCCCGTCCCCGGCCAGTGCTGCGTCGAACTGGAGGTCCCCGCCTCCCAGACCGCTTCCGCTTCCGAGGAAGAACCGTCACCCGGCGGTCCCCAACAAGCGTGACCCCCAGGCATGGGCGGCGTCGCGAGACGCATGAGCGGTGATCGGCGCCTTCGGGACCTTGGTCGGTCCCAGCGAGGACCCGGGACCCGGGACCCGCCTCCGTGCCGGTGCTGTGCTGGATGCGCGGTCCGAACCGACACCACCGGCGATCCCAGGGAGTCCCGCGATGACACAGCTCACCCGCACGACGCCGCGACCTCCCGCTCCGGCGGCCGCGCGGAGCCGGACCCCGCTGGACGCCCCCAGCGGCCCCGTCCGCATCTTCGAGCCCTCCATGGCGGCGTCCCTGCCCGAACCGGCACGCCGCTGGCTGCTCCATGCCATCAGGCCCGGCACCGCCCTGCTGACCTCGGTGCGGTTGACCATGCACGGCCGCATCCGGCTCGGCCACTGGTGCCCCTTCCAGGCCGACCAGCTGCTGAACCCGTCCAAAGGCTTCGAGTGGGCCGCCACCGCCCGCCCGCTCGGCCTGCCCGTCAGCGGAGCCGACCGCTACCACGACGGCAGGGGCGAGATGCGGTGGCGCCTGCTGGGCGCCGTCCCCGTCCTGTCGGCGGTCGGGCCCGACATCACCCGCAGCGCGGCCGGCCGCCTGGCCGCCGAGTTCGTCATGGCTCCCGCCACGGCCCTGTCGCCCCAGGTGACCTGGGAACCCATCGACCACGCGCGGGCGCGCGCCCTGGTCGCCATCGACGGGAGGACCCATCCCGCCACCCTGACGGTGGCCGCCGACGGAGCGCTGGAGTCGGTCGCCCTGCCCCGCTGGGGCAGACCCGGCAAGGGCCCTTTCGCCGAGCACCCGTTCGGAGTGCGGGTCCACGGCGAGGCGACCTTCGACGGCTTCACCATCCTCAGCGAGGCCAGTGCCGGCTGGTGGCACGGGACCGAGCACTGGAAGGACGGGGAGTTCATCCGCTTCACCGTCGACCGGGCCCGCTATCGGTGAGCCGCCGTCGGGACTCCAGGGTCCGGCGCGGGACCGCCCTTCCCAATCGTGACTTATGTCGCCGCCGGGGACGCGCGATCGGCCCGTGATCGGAGCTACGGTCGAAGAAGATCCACATCAGGCCGGAGCGGCGTCCCTGGAGGCCCGTCGATAAGAGTGATCTCGCAGTCGCAGCTGTCGACCCTGCTCGCCGGGCTGCCCGGCTGCCCCCGGGTCGTCGCCGGAGGCAACTTCGCCACGCCCCGGCGGGCCCTGGAGATCCTGGACGCCGCGCTCCCCGAGTACCGGCTGTTCATGCTGAACGCGCAGGGCGAGCTGCCCGACCGGCCCGGGGTGGTCCTGGAGACGCCGTTCGTGGGCGCCGCCATGCGCGGGCGGGAGAACCTGCGCTACTTCCCGTCCCGGCTGTCGCTGGTGCCGCTGCTGCTGAAGGACGCGCTGCCGCCCGACGTCGTGGTCGTCCAGACCTCGGCGCCGGTGAACGGCACGGTCTCGCTCGGCATCGAGGTCAACATCCTGCCCGCCGCGATCGAGGCGGTGCGGGCCCGCGGCGGCCTGGTGATCGCCCAGCTCAACCGGAACATGCCCTACACCTACGGCGACGCGGTCCTGGCGGTGGAGGAGATCGACCACGCCTTCGAGCACGACGAGCCGCTGGCCGTCCCCGCGCCGCGGGCCTCCGGCGGGGTCTCGGACGAGATCGGGCGCAGGGTGGCCGCGCTGGTGCCCGAGCGGGCGACGCTGCAGCTGGGGATCGGCGCCGTGCCCGACGCCGTGCTGGCCTCGCTGCGCGAGCGGCGCGGCCTCGCGGTGTGGTCGGAGATGTTCAGCGACGGGGTGCTGATGCTGGAGAAGGCCGGGGCGCTCGACCCCGGTACCCCGATCACCGCCTCGTTCGCCTTCGGCGGCCAGGAGCTCTACGACTGGATCGACCGCAACGAGCGGGTCCGGATGCTGCGCACCGAGAAGACCAACGACCCCGCCCTGATCGCCCGCCGGCCCCGCCTGGTGTCGGTGAACTCCGCGCTGCAGGTGGACCTGTTCGCCCAGGCCAACGCGAGCCGGGTCCGGGGCGGGATCTACTCGGGGTTCGGAGGCCAGACCGACTTCGTCGTCGGGGCGCTGCACTCCCCCGGCGGCCGGGCGGTCATCGCCCTGCCGTCCTGGCACCCCCGCGCCGACGTCTCCACGGTGATCCCGCGCTTGCCCGGCCCGGTGACCTCCTTCCAGCACAGCTACATCGTCAGCGAGCAGGGCGCCGCCGAGATCTGGGGCCGCGACGCCACCGCGCAGGCGCAGCAGATCCTGGACCGGGTGGCCCACCCCGACGCGCGCGACGAGCTGCGCGAGCAGGGGCGCCTGCTCGGTTTCCCGCTGAGCTGACCGGCGCCGAGGCGCGGCGAGGAGCCCGGCCCGTACGCGACCGCGCAGCACCAGCGCCTTTGCGAATGGTGCGCACAAGGTCGTCCCGAATTCGCGCATCATGACTTCTGCCTGCGCAGATAAAAGCCATCGGCGGCCGTTCCCAAGCGATGCGCCTCACCGTGCGCCGTCGCCTGCTCGTTGAATTCCATTTCCCGCCCAGGAGAGCACTCGGCCTCTTTTAAAGCGCTCGAAAGAGTCTCTTAAGACTGTACGTGAAAATCTTTCAGCGCTTCTCCCGCAGAGGTCGGCGGCCCTGGACGGGCCCTGCCACCGCTGATCCGAAGCATCCCCCCATCTGTTTCACCAGGGCGTGGACCAGCACGCCCGCAGAAACGCAGGATCAGAAAGAGTGCCGATGCACCGTAGAAGTTCGGTCTTCCTGACGACCGCGATGATGTGCGCCGCGGGATTGGCGGCGCTGCCGGCGGGAACCGCTGCGGCCGCCCCCGCCAAGCCCACCGAATTGCGGGAGGTCTTCTCGCCGGACGGCACCATCACCAGAGTGCGAATTCCGAAGCAGGTCCAGCCCCCGGCCACCAAGACCGACATGCTCCAGGCGGTGGGCGCGAAGGTGACCGCCCTCCAGGAGAGCGGGCCCTCGGCCTCCCGGTTCGACATGGTGATCCTGGGCGACGGCTACACGGCCTCGCAGACGGGCCTGCTGCGCCAGCACGCCCAGTCCAAGTGGAACGAGATCGCCGCCACGGTGCCGTGGAACAAGCACCGCGCGTCCGTCAACGTGTGGCTGGTCGAGGTCGTCTCCAACCAGTCCGGCGTCGACAACGACCCCTCCCCGGGCACCGACCGCGACACCGCGCTCGACATGAACTTCAACTGCGGCGGCATGGACCGGCTGCTGTGCGCGAACCTCACCAAGGTCCAGCAGTACGTCGCCCAGGCCCCCGGAGCCGACTCGGTCGTCGTCCTGGCCAACAGCACCAAGTACGGCGGCGCCGGCTACCCCGGCTTCGCCACCGTGTCGGGCGGCAACGCGTCCGCCGGGCGCATCGCCATCCACGAGCTCGGCCACTCCGTCGGCGGCCTGGCCGACGAGTACGACTACGGGAGCGAGGGGCCCTACTCCGGTCCCGAGCCCCGCGAGCCCAACATCACCACCAACCCGAGCGGGTCCAAGTGGGCCTCCTACCTGGGCAAGAGCACGCCCGACGGGGGCGTCATCGGCGCCTTCCAGGGCGGCCACTACCACAAGTCGGGCATCTACCGGCCGTCGCAGGACTCGCTGATGCGCAGCATCGACAAGCCGTTCAACCTGATCGGCGCCGACGTCATGGACCGGGCCATCAGCGCCAAGATCAGCGGCACGCCCGACCCCGACCCGGGCCCCGGTCCCGGCCCGGCGTGCACCGGCCACCCGAACTCGCGCACCCGGACCCTGAGCGCCGGCCGCGTGGCCTATGAGCCCGACGGCCAGTCCTTCAGCGCCGGCGCGGGCGCCCACCGCGCCTGCCTGACCGCCCCCGCCGGCGGCAAGTTCAGCCTCCAGCTGCTGCGCTGGACCGGCTCCGCCTGGCAGACCGCCGCCACCAGCGGCTCCAACGGCGCCCTGACCTACAACGGGGCGGCCGGCTACTACACCTACCAGGTCAAGGCCGACTCCGGATCGGGGTCCTACACCCTGGGCTACACCACGCCCTGACCTCGTACGACGCCGCACAGAGCGCGAGCCCCGATCCGGACGCCGTCCGCCGGACCGGGGCTCGCAGGCCGTCGGCCCCGAGAGAGCCGCCTGGGATTTCCGGAGACCGGCCTTCTCGCGCGGAGACGCCCTCCGGCCCGGTCAGCCGCCCATCGCCGTATAGAACAGCGCCGCGAGCGCTTCGTCGAGCGGATGGGGTTGCGGGCGGCCCGAGGCGTCGAGCTTGTTCCACCGCTGCATGTTCACCGCGATGGCCAGCCTCCGCCTGCCGTCGGGGCTGGCCATGGCCAGCGCTCCGGAGCCCCAGGCCGAGCCGCCGTGGCCCCAGAAGGTGGTCCCGTCGAGGCTCCGCATCGGGTGCAGGCCGAGCCCGTAGTCGATGACCTTGCCCTCCTGGGAGATCACCTGGACGGTGCGCCGCATCTCCGCCAGCGACGACGGGCTGACGATCTCACCGGCGAACAGCAGGCCGAAAAAGCGGTTGAGGTCGGCGACGGTCGACACCAGCGCGGCCGCCGGCCCCACCCACGACATGTCGTAGACGCTGTAGTCGCGCGGCGGGTCGATCATGCCGAACCACGCCTCGTAGATCCGCGAGTGCGGCCCCTCGATGCGCGGCCCGGCGGGGAGTTCGGTGTCCCGCAGGCCGGCGCGCTCGATGACGTTCCGGGTGATGCACTCCTCGGGCGTCATGCCGGTGACGAGCCGCAGGAGCTCGCCCAGGAGCAGGTAGTTGGTGTTGGAGTACAGCCCCGGAGTGCCGCCCGGCGCGCTGAAGGCCGGAGCGTCGACCCCCATCCGGATCAGTTCGGTCGGCTGGAACCGCGTGAACCGGTGGTCGTCGAAGCTCTGCGGCCCGGTCTTCGCCAGGTCGGGGAACGGCCTGAGGGAGGGGTAGGCGTAGGGGAGGTACTCGGCCAGGCCGCTGGTGTGGTTGATCAGCATCCGGACGGTGATCGCGTCACCGCGCGCTCCGGGGACCAGCTCCGGCAGGTACCGGCCGATCGGCGCGTCGAGTTCGACCAGACCGCCCTCGACCTGCTGCAGCACCGCGGCGATGGTGAAGGTCTTGGTGATGCTGCCGACGCGGTGCCGCATGTCGGCGGTGACAGGGCGGCCGGTGTCGAGGTCGGCGACCCCGACGGCGCCGCGCCAGACCTGGTCGCCGTCGTGCACCTCGGCGAACAGGCCCGGCATCCCGGCGCGGTGGACGTTCTCCATCGCGGCGTTCAGCTCCGCGGGGTCCAACGGCTTCATCACGTACGTCCTTTCGTGTCCACCGGGGCGGGCCGTGTTCCGGCCGCCCCGGTGGGAGGGCACGGGCGACCTGCCGATCCGCCCCGGTTCCGGGCGGCTCGACACGCTTATGACATCACTATGCACGCGGTGCGTGCAACACCGGGCGCATGGTTAGACTGGCGGCCGGCGAGAGGGGTGGGATGTCAGGCCGAAGGCGCTGGTCGACCGAGGAGATCCTGGACGCGACGGAGGAGCTGCTGCGCACGAGCGACGCCGAGTCGTTCAGCGTGCGCAAGCTCGCCGCGACGCTCGGGACCGACTCCTCCAGCCTCTACCGGCACTTCCGCAGCAAGACGGAGCTGCTGCGGGCGGTCGCCGACAGGGTCCTCGTGGCCACCATGGACGGCTACCGCCCCGAGGGCGACTGGAAGCAGCGCATCACCGCCCTGGCCCTGCGCGCGCGGGAGGCCTTCGGCCAGCAGCCCCAGCTCGCCGCGGTCTGGGGACGCTACGCGTCCAGCGGCACCGGGGCCCGGCTGGTCATGGAGGAGGTGCTGCAGGCCCTGCGGGAGTCGGGGCTCCCCGACGAGGAGATCCCGGCGCGCTACCACCAGATCGCGGTCCTGCTCGCCGCGCTGATCGCCTCGGAGGCCGGGGTCAGCAGCGGCACTCCCGAGGAGCACGAGCAGGGCATGGAGCTGTTCCGCGTCGCGGTGCTGGGCGCCGACCCCGAGCGCTTCCCCGCGCTCGCCCACTTCGCCCGCGACATCCGCCCCCTCGGGGTGGACCGCCGCGCCGCGTTCGAGGAGATCCTCGCCGCCCAGCTCGCCCACATCGAGACCGCCGTCCGCTGAGCGGGCCGGCCGACGACGCGCGGCCCCGCACCGCGCGGCGCGAACGGGACCGGCAAGGTCGGCGCAGCGGCCCCCGCGCAAAGGACTTTGGTCTCTACCAGCCGCGCCGGGCTCCTTGGAATCTGGAGTCATGCATTACGACCGCGGCGGACTGGAAGTCCTCGATGCCGACGAGTGCCGGTCCCTGCTCGCCGGCGCGAGCCTCGGCCGGATCGTGTTCACCGATCGCGCGCTGCCCGCCGTGCAGCCCGTCACCTTCGCCCTCAGCGGCGGCGACATCGTGATCCGCACCTTCGCGGCCTCGCGGCTGGCCAGTGCCGCGCGCAACTCCGTCGTCGCCTTCGAGGCCGACGAGTTCGACGAGGCGGCGCCCAGCGGCTGGTCGGTGGTGATGGTCGGGCACGCCCGGCTGGTCAGCGACCCGGCGGAGCTGGCCCGCTTGCAGGACCTGGCGCTCAGCCCGTGGATCGACGAGGCCGACAGCCGCTTCATCCGCGTCAGACCGCAGACCGTCTCCGGCCGCCGGATCCCCCGCGGCTTCCCCAAGCCGAAGGCCGGACGGGACCGGTCGGCGAGGTGCACGTCGGCCGGACGACCTTGAACGTCCCGTCGCGCCTCCCGGCCCGGGCTGCCAACCGGGCGCGCGCCTGGAGCGTCTCCTCAACAGGAACGATCGGGGGGATGGCACATGCTCGCGAGTCACCAGGTCGCGTTCTTCCTGCTGGAGACCGACGCGGCGGACCCCGCGCGCCGTGCGGCCGCGGTCAAGGGACTGGCCCACGCCCCCGGGCACGCCGATCAGCTGGCCGCCCTGACCGGGGACCCGGCGCCGCAGGTGCGCGCGGCCGTCGCCATGGGCCTCGGCAAGCAGGGCGAGGAGGCGCCGGTCGAGCCGCTGCTGGCGTTGTGCTCCGACCCTGACGCCGAGGTCCGGCGGCGTGCCGTGAACGCGCTGGTCCGGCTCGGCGCGACCGGTCCCGCCGTGGTCGAGGCCCTCGCCCGGCGGCTCGGGGACGCCTCGCTGCGCAACCGGGTCCTGGTGCTCGACCGGCTGCGCCGGTTCGAGGAGCCGGTGGCGGCCAAGGCGCTGATGCCCCTGCTCTCCGCGCCCGACACCGATCCCGGGCTCTGGGCGTCCGCCGCCTCCCTGCTGCGCCTGCTGCCCGAGGCCGACGCCGTCCTCGCCGACCTGGTGCGCACCGCCCCGGCCGAGATACGACGGCGCGCGCTGGACATGCTGGCCAGCCCGCAGGCGGGCATCCCCGGCATGAGACCGGATGCCGAGCCCGAAGAGCAGGAGGCGGCCTGGCGCCGGCTGTGGAACTCCGAGCCGCGAGTGGCCGAAGCGCTCCTGGCCGCTTTGGAAGCCGAGACCGACCCGCACGCGCGCGGCAGGCTCTTCGACGCACTGGCCGCGCACCACGCGCCCGAGGCCGTCGCACCGGCGGCCGCGTGGCTGTCCGATCCCGGATGCGGGCCCAGCGCCGCCGCGGCGCTGGCGGCGGCCGGCACCGTCGAAGCCGTTGAGGTACTGCGAAGGGCCGCAGCCCGTCGGCGGCGGCGTGGCTCCATACTGCACAGCGCGGTGATCCGTGGCCTGGGGACCGCCGGCGATGCCAGCGACGCCGCGTCGCTGCTCGTCCTGCTCGACGATCGGTCCGCCTCCGTACGCCTGGCGGCGGTCACCGGGCTGGGCGCCTTCTTCCAGCGCTTCGACGGTTCGCTGCACGGACGGCTGGAGCGGTGGCGGGCCGAACGCCTGCCCGGTCTGCCCGTCCCGCCTCCCGACGACGACCCGGCGGTTCGCGAACTGGCCCGCCAAGCGGCCGAACAGCTGACCCACATGCTCGTCCACGACGCGGACCAGGCCGACACCTACCACGACGCCCTGTGGCACATCCCGGAAGTGCGCCCCCTGCTGCGGCCGCTGCTCCGCAACCCCGACGGACGGGTGCGCTCCACCGCCCTGCACCTCGCCGAACGATTCGGCGAGCTCGACTTCATCGGCCGCCTGCGCGCGCTGAACGACCCTGACCACGCTGTGCGCCAAGGCGCCGCGCTGAGCTGCCTGCAACTGGCCCGGCAGGGAGAACTGACGCCCGACGAGCGGAACGCGCTGCGCACTCAGCTCCAGCGCAGCCAGGACGACCCCGACCACTACGTCCGCACCTTCACCGCCAAGGCCCTGAAGCACCTGAATCGAGCAGCCTGACCAACACCACCCGCACGAGCCCCACCGGCTGCATCGCGCGCCTTGCTCGGACGGGTAGTCCTGTGCGACCGCCACTTGCCTTTATCGCAAGCTGAACGTAGACCTCGGGAAAGGTCTTGTAGCCGCGTTCCCGGTGGGAAGGTCTGGTGGGGCGGGTGATGACCGGACGGCTGGGCGAAGCGGTGCCGTTCAGCACGACCGACCGGGTGGTGGACTGGTTGGCCTCGCAGTGTCGGGACGGGGCGCACATGCGCTGCGGTGCGCTCCTGCGGGTGGCCGGGCCGCCCCCGGCGCCCGAGACGTTGCGGAACTTCGTGACCGAGCGGATCGGGCGTGCTCCCGTACTGGCCTTCCGGCCGGACTGGCGGCGGGCCTTGTGGGTGCCCACGTCCGGGGTGACGATGGACGATCATGTGCGCCGGCGCGAACTGGAACCTGGGGCGGACGTGCGGGCGGCCGCGCTGGCGGTGCTGGCCGAGCCGTTGCCGCTGGACCGCCCGTTGTGGGACCTGACGGTGCTGCACGGCCATGCCTCCGGGGAGTACGCGCTGTGCTGGCGGGCCGATCACCGGTTCCAGGACGGGATGTCCCAGGTCGCCTCGCTGGAGGCGCTGTTCGGCGACCGACGGCTGGCGGTCCCCGCCCCCTCCGGACCGCGGCAGGCCCTGCGTCCGGAGCAACGGGTGCCGGCCACCGGCCTGTTCGGTGCGGGCGGCCGGGTGGACCTGGGGGTGCCGTGGCGTCGCACGGCGCCGTGGTCCCCCAATGAGGCGCCGTTGACGGGGCGCCAGGTCCTGCACAGCGTCACCTTCGACCCCGTTCTCTTGCAAGCGACGGCCCAGGCCACGGGGGCGAGTGTGAATCAGGTGTGCCTGGCCGCGCTCGCGGGCGGACTGCGCGCCTGGACGCCGCAGGACTGGAACCGGCGGCAAGCCGATCGTGCGGGCATCGGGCTGGCGGTGATGCTTCCGTTGAACCTGCGGCCGCCTGATGGAGCGGGCGCGCTGGGCAATCAGGCCGCGGTGCTGCGGGTGCTGTTGCCGTGCGCGCAGGAGGATCCGTTGGAACGGCTGCGGCACGTGGTCGTGCAGACGAGCGCGACGCGGATGCGGCGGCAGCGTCACCGCAATCGCGTGCTGGCCGATCGGGTGCCTTACCGGCTGGCTCGGCCCGTGCTGGCGCGCTACTGCGATCGACGCTACCTGGCCATGGGGGTCACCACGGTCCCGGTCCGGCCGGGACTGGCCGTCCTCGGCGCCCCCGTGCGGCAGGTCGCGGTGTCGGCGCCGCTGCCGCCCGAGCATCGAGCGGTGGTCTCGATCGCGCGGTACGGCCCCTCCGTGACGGCCTCATTGCTGGTGGACGCCGGGGTCGCCGGCCCTTGGGAGCTGCTGGAGTCCTGGGTCCAGGAGGTCGCGGACCTGCACCGCCTCACCGCGCGGTGATCTCGCATGGCGGGCGGCGCCGCGACCGTCGTTCCGGCGCGTCTGCGTCCGTTCCGGGTGGCGACCGGGCCATCCCTTTCTCACCGGTAAGCGCACGGGGCCATGTGTAGTGCCGCTGCACATCTGGAATACGTGCAATGACTGCTTTAGCTGATTCAGCGCTCCTGCCCGGCCGGCGCGTGGTGCAAGTGAAAGGTGCACGCGATGCAGTGGAGTCCACGAAGCGTTGCGGACCGGCAAGGAGCGGGCCGGGCCGCCGGGGTCGCGCCCGGAGCGCTGCCGCTGGTCGGACATGCCTGGTCGCTGCTGCGCGACCCGCTGGCGTTCGCCGACCGGCTGCCCTCGCACGGGGACCTGGTGGAGGTGCGGCTCGGCCCTGCACGGGCGTATGTGCCCTGCAATCCCGACCTGTTGTCACGGGTGCTGCGCGACGGCCGCACCTTCGACAAGGGCGGCCCGTTCTACGACCGGGCGCGCAGCGTGCTGGGCAACGGGGTGGGCACCTGCCGGCACGCCGAGCACCGGCGGCAGCGGCGGCTGCTGCAACCGGCGTTCACCGCCGCGCAACTGGAACGCTACAGCGACGTGATGGCGGCGCGGTTCACCGCGCTCGCAGACCGGTGGCGCGACGGCCAGGTGGTCGACGCCTACCCGGAGCTGTACGAGACCGCGATGCGCACCGTGCTGGCCACCCTGTTCTCCACTCGCGCCGACGCCGGGGCCGTGGAGGCGGTGCACCGGTCGGTCGAGACGATCCTGGACCACCTGTTCCGGCGGATGTTCCTGCCGCCCCGGCTGCAGCGCCTGCCCACGGCGGCCAACCGCCGCTTCGACCGCGCGCTGGAGGACCTCAGGCGCAGCGTCGCCACCGTGGTCGCCCAGTACCGGGACACCGGCCGCGACCACGGCGACCTGCTGTCGACGATGCTCGCCACCCGGCGCGAAGGCGGCGGCGGGCTGAGCGACATCGAGATCGCCGAGCAGGTACTGACGATGCTGGTGGCCGGCGGCGACCCGGTGGCCTCGACTCTGACGTGGGCGCTGTGGCTGCTGGCCGAGCATCCCGCCATCGCGGAGAGGGTGCGCGAGGAGGGAGAGGCCGTGCTGGGCGGGCGGCCCGCACGCGGCGCCGACGCCCCGCGCCTGGCCCTCACCGGCCGGGTGGTCACCGAGACGCTGCGGCTCTACCCGCCCGGATGGCTGTTCACCAGGGTCACCAGCACTCCCGTGGAACTGGCGGGAAGGACGCTGCCCGCGGGCTCGACCGTGCTGTTCATGGCCCCTGCCCTGCACCGCCAGGCGGCGCTGTACCCCGACCCGCACCGGTTCGACCCCGACCGGTGGCTGCCCGAGCGCGCCGCCGCCCTCCCGCACGGCGCCTTCGCCGCGTTCGGCGGCGGCGCCCGCCAGTGCCTCGGCAACACCTACGCCACGACCGAATCGGTGCTGGCGCTGTCGGTACTGCTCAGCCGCTGGCAGGTGAGCTGCGCCGAGGGCACCGACATGCGCCCGGTCGCGATGGCCACCAACCTGAGGCCCCGCCGGCTGCGGCTCCGCCTGACCGAGTCCACCGGCGTCGCCGCCGCACCTCCGGCTCCCTGATGACCTGGGAGGACATCGCATGACCGCCGGCGTCCGCTCCGCCACCGGAGGACGAACCGTCGTCCAGGTCGAACTGCCACCCCGCTACTGCCCCTTGCCCGCCGTCCGCCACCCTGACGAGGCCCGGCTCGCGGCGGAAACCCAGGCGTGGATCGACGGGTTCGGGATCGCCTTGACCGAGCGGCAGCGGGCCCGGATGCGCGGCAACGACTGCCCCGGCTTCTACGGCCGGATCATGCCCGCCGCCCCCACCGACCGCCTGCGGCTGGCGGTGGACTGGTGCACGCTGATGTTCCTCTTCGACGACGCGCAGTGCGATGAGGGACCGGCCAGCACCGACCCGCACCAGTTCGCCTCCCTGGCGGCGGGCATCCTGCGGGTCCTGGAGACCCCCGGCGGCGATCCCGGCACGCTCGGCGGCCTGTTCGACGCACCGGTGCGGGACCTGGCCCGGCGCACCGCCCTGTGGGCCACCCCCGCCCAGGCCCGCCGCAGCGTCGAGGGCCACCGCGCCTGGTTCTTGGGCGTGCTGTGGGAGTTCGCCCACCGCCTCGCGGGCCGCACTCCGGCCCTCAACGACTACGCACACATGCGCCAGCACACCGCCGCCGGAGCCGCCACCATCGCGTTCACCGAGATCATCGACGGTGAGGAGGTCCCGGCCCGGGAGATGGACGCCCCCGCCGTCCGCGCGCTGACCGAGGTGGCCATCACCACCGCCGCTCTCGACGACGACCTGTTCTCCTACGGCAAGGAGCTGTGGCAGGCCGCCCGCACACCCGCGCCTTCCCCGTGCCGGTTGAACCTGCCCGACGTCCTGTGCGCCGATCGGGGGCTGGACCTGGAGCAGGCGCTGGAGCAGGCCACCGAGCTGTGCAACCGGCTCACCCTGCGGTTCCTCCAGCTCCGCGAGCAGGTCCTGCCCGGAGCCAGCCGGCCGCTGCGCCGCCACATCGACCACCTCTCCCACCTGATCCCCGGGAACCTGCAGTGGGGGCTGCGGGCCGGCCGGTACACCGATCCGGACGGCCGCCACCCCGGCGCCGTGGCGACCACCGCCGCCCTCACCCAGACCGCGCCGTCCAGCGCGGTCCCGCCGATCCCCTCGATCGCCTGGTGGTGGGACCCGGACCTTTAGGCCCGCCTCAACGGGCCGTCGAGGAGAGGCCGTATTCGGCGAGCAGGTCCAGGCCCTTGGCGATGCCGTTGCGCTGGATCTCCGACGTGCCGGTCAGGACGCGGAACATGCGCACCTTGCGGAACAGGTACTCCACCTCGTTGCCCTGGGTGAGGCCCTCCTTGCCGTGGATCTGCACGGCCTCGTCCAGGATGCGGAACGCCGCCTCGGCGACGAACAGCTTGCACATGAACGCCTCCAGGCGGGGGCGCTCGCCCCGGTCCAGGGCCGCGACGGCGGTGTAGGTCATCGAGCGGGCCGCGTAGTACTCGGTGGCCATGTCGGCGAGCTTGTGCTGGATGGCCTGGAGGTCCATCAGCGGCGCGCCCCGCACGATCCGGGTGCGGGCGCGGTCCAGGGACAGCTCGATCGCGCGGCGGGCCATGCCCAGCAGCGTGGGGCAGTGCAGGAGGCGGTTGGTGGTGACGCGGCCGAGGCCGATCCGCATCCCCTCGCCCTCCTCGCCGAGGAGGTTGGCGGCGGGGACGCGGCAGTCCTCCAGGATGACGTCGCTCTCGATGTGCTCGCCCGACATCGGGGTGGCCCCGTCCACGACGCGGCAGCCGGGGCTGTCCAGGTCCACGATGAACGCCGAGTAGGACGCCTCGGCGCCGTCCATGCGGGCGATGACGATGGCGAAGTCGGCGAACGGCCCGGCGGTGCTGAACACCTTGTGGCCGGTGAGGCGGTAGCCGTCGCCGTCGCGGACGGCCACGGTGCCCATCGCGAACACGTCGGAGCCCGCGTCGGCCTCGGTGAGGGAGAAGCAGCAGGCGCGCTCGCCCCGGACCACCGGCAGCAGGTACTTGTGGAGCTGGTGCTCGGTGGCGTGCCGGAAGATGTCGCCCGCGCGCAGCGGGCCGCCCATCTCGCCGAGCACGCTGTGGCCGAGGACGCGGCCGCCGGCGCCGATCTCCTCCTTCAGTGCGGCGAGCTCGGTGTAGGTCAGCCCCTGGCCGCCGAGCTCGCGCGGGAGGTGGATGCCGTAGAAGCCGAGTTCGCGGCTGCGCTGCCAGACCGGTTCCAGCACGGCGCGGGTCAGCCTGGTCCGGTGGTCGATCCCGTGCTCGCGCTCGTAGTCGGCCAGCTCGCCCGACAGGTAGCCGCGCAGCTCGCCGACCAGGCCGTCCAGCTTCGGGTCGTCGTAGGTCGGGCGCAGGGAGAAGGTCATGGGGGCGGTCTCCTCGTTCTCAGTTCACGCGCCGGTCGGAGCCGGCCCAGTAGGTCTCGCGCACGGCCCGGCGGTCGATCTTGCCGTTGCGGTTCACCGGGAGCGCGGGCACGAAGTCGACCGACCGGGGCTTTTTGAAGCGGTCCAGCCGCTCGGCGCAGAAGTCGATGAGCTCCTCGGCGGTGGCGGGCCGGTCGTCGCGGGCGACGACCACGGCCTTGACCGCCTCGCCCCAGCGCTCGTCGGGCACGCCGACCACGCAGACCTCGCGGACGGCGGGGTGCTCGTACAGGGCGGCCTCGACCTCGGTGGAGTAGATGTTGAACCCACCGGAGATGATCATGTCCTTCTTGCGGTCGACGATGAACAGGTAGCCGTCCTCGCGCATCCACGCCAGGTCGCCGGTGTGCACCCAGCCGTCCCGGAACGTCTCCGCCGACAGCTCCGGCTCGCGCCAGTACTCGCCGACGCAGTCGGGGCCGCGCACGACCAGCTCGCCGACCTCGCGCGGGGCCAGCTCGCGGCCGTCCTCGCCGACGACCCGGACCTCGGTGTCGTAGCCGGGGCGGCCGCACGAGCGCAGCAGCTCGGGGTCGTGCCCGACGGCGTGCGCGATCTCGGCGCTGGACAGCCCGGCGACGACGCTGGTGGTCTCGCCCAGCCCGTAGCCCTGCGCGATGATCGGCCCGAACGCCTCGACGGCCTCGCGCAGCCGCTGCGGGGACACCGGCGCGCCGCCGACGCGCAGGCTGGTGAGGCTGGACAGATCGCGTCCGGCGCGGCCGGGGTGGGCCAGCAGCATGTTCAGCATGATCGGAACCATGAAGGTGGCGGTGATGCGCTCGCGCTCGACGGTGTCGAAGAACGCCTCCACGTCCCAGCTCGGCAGGATGTGCGAGGTCGCGCCGCCGAACACCCCGGCCAGCAGGTTCATCCCGGCGGCGTGCGTGATCGGCCCGCAGGCCAGGTAGCGCACGCCCGGCACGGGCCGGGACTCGTCGCTCATGAGCTGCTTGCGCATGTTGGCCAGCCGGTTGCCGAACGTCTGGGTGGCGGCCTTGAGCGCGCCGGTCGAGCCGGAGGTGAAGTTCAGCACGCAGGGGTCGTGCTCGCCGACCTCGACGCGGACCGGGTCGTCGCCGCCCTCGGCGAGCAGGTCCCGGTAGGCCAGCGGTCCGGTCGCGCGCAGGGCGTCGTCGGCGGCGTCCGGGTCGAGGAGGACGGGCAGGGCGCCGCCGCCCGCGAGCGCGGCGACCGCGTCGGCCCCGTGGGCCGCGTCGAAGATCAGCGCGCGGACCGGGGCGTAGCCCAGGATGTGCCGGATCTCGGCGCGGCCGAGCCGGGCGTTGATGGGGGCGCGGATCAGTCCGGCCTTGTAGAGCGCGAACTCGACCACGACCAGCTCGCCCCGGTTCCAGGCGAGGCTGGCGACCGCGTCGCCGGGCGCCAGCCCGCGGCCGGCCAGCGCGGAGGCGAGCCGGTTGGCCTCGGACTCCAGTTCCCGGAACGTCCAGGAGCGGTCCGCGCACACCAGCGCGGTCTCCTCCGGCCAGTAGCGGGCGCTGCGGGTGAGGTAGGTGCCGAGGTTCACCGACCACCTCCAAGAGATAAATGACATCGTGGATGTTTCCGGACACTATGTTCATTAACAGTGTGGGCGTCAAGTCTCTCTACACTGGAAGCCCCCGGCCGCGGACGCGTCCGGGGCTGGTCGAAGGGTGACGATGGCCGAGGACAGGCGGACGCGGCGGACCCGGCGCGCGCTGCGCGACGCGCTGGTGGAGCTGGTGCTGGAACGGGGCTTCGCGGCGATCACCGTGGAGGACATCACCGAGCGGGCCGACGTGGCGCGCGCGACCTTCTACAGCCACTGCCGCGACAAGGAGGACCTGTTCGCGGCGGTGACCGCCGAGCTGCTGGCCGAACTGGACGACCGGCTGCGCCCGCTGGTGGCCGAGGACGCCGTCGGCTTCACCGGCAAGCCGGTGCTGGAGCTGCTCCGGCACGCCCAGGAGCGGCGCGACCTGTACCGGATCGTGCTGCGCGGCGAGGGCGACGGCAGGCCGCTGCGGCTGTTCGTCCAGCGGACCGCCGAGGTGGTGGCCGAGGTGTTCCGCGAACGCGCCGAGGTCAACGGCGTGCGGCCCCGCCTGACCCCCGAGCTGCTGGCCCGCGCGTGGGTCGGCGAGCAGACCGCCGTGCTGCAGTGGTGGGTGGAGCACGACACTCCCCCGATGCCGGTGGAGGAGGTGGCCCGGATGCTGTTCGACCTGGCGATGCACGGCCGCTACTGGGCCAGCGGCTTCGAGCTGCCCGAGTAGTCCGACACCGCCCCCCATTCCACGCCCGGTCCCGCGCCGGGCGTTCCTCACGCATCCCTTTTCGCGCAGCGCGCCGTCCCTGTGCGCTGCGCCGTGCCCGCATGCCGGCACAGCGCCTTCGGCCGACGGAGTCCGGCCGCCGCTCTTGAGTCTCACGGACAACGTGACGTAAGTTACCGGCTACCTCATACGTAAACGAACACTTTGTTCAGTAACGCGGTGGGCCGGGGCTTCGCGGAGCGGCGGCCCGGCCCACCATGAGAGACGGTCACATGACGCACTCCACCCCCGCGGCCGACAGCGCCCGTCCCGCCGACCAGGGCGTCGCCTGGTCCTGCCTGACCGGGACGCGCGTCCTGGACCTGTCGCGGCTGCTGCCCGGCCCGTTCGCCACCACCCTGCTCGCCGACCTCGGCGCCGATGTGATCAAGGTGGAGGACGCGGCGTCCGGCGGCGACCCGATGCGCGCGATGGGCCGGCGGCGGTTCGCCCTGCACAACCGCAACAAGCGGTCCATCGCTCTCGACCTGCGTACCGAGGAGGACCGCGCGACGTTCCTGCGGCTGGTCGAACGCAGCGACGCTGTCGTGGAGGGCTTCCGGCCCGGCGTCCTGGACCGGATCGGCCTCGGCTACCGGCGCCTGCGCGAGGCCAACCCGCGCGTGGTGCTGTGCTCGCTGACCGGATACGGGCAGGACGGCCCCTACGCCCACCGGCCCGGCCACGACCTCAACTTCCTCGGCCTGTCGGGCTTCTTCGCGGTCTCCGGCGGCGTGGACGGCGCGGTCGCCCGGCCCGGCGTGCGCGCCGGCGACCTGATCGGATCGATGTACGCGGCGCTGTCGCTGACCGTCGCGATGGTCAGCGCCCGGCAGTCCGGGCAGGGCCAGCACCTCGATTTGTCCCTGCACGACGCCGCGACCGCATGGGCCGCCCCGATGGCGCTGATGCTCCCCCGCGGCGGCTCGCCGGTGGACAGCCCCGGCGTGATGGGCGACAACGGCGTCTTCGCCACCGCCGACGGGCGCCTGCTGTCCCTGGCGACGCTGGAGGACAAGTTCTGGAAGGCGTTCCGCCTCCGACTCGCTGGAACGTTCCCGGCGCTCGGCACCGACGCCTTCGACGACCGGGCCGAGCGCACCCGCCGCAAGCACGAGGTGGCGCGCCTGCTGACCGAGGTGTTCGCCGCCCGCGACCTCGCGTGGTGGAGCACGGTCCTCGACGAGGCCGGCGCGCCCTGGGCCCCGGTCCTCACCACCCCGCAGGAGCTGTCGGCCGACCCGCACGTCGCCGCCCGCGACCTGCTGCACGGCGCGGCGGTCCGCTTCCCCACCCGCTTCGGCCTCGGCCTGGAGACCTTCCGCCGCCCGGCTCCGGAACTCGGCGAGCACACCGAAGAGGTCCTCGCCGAACTCGGCCGCCCCGGCTCCGACCCCTCAGGGAACTGATGTGAACCTCCCCGAAATCCTGTCCCTCGTCCTGCTGGTGGCGGTCTTCGTCCTGGCCATCTGGCGCGACGTCAACGTCGGGCTGGTGGCGCTGCCCGCGGCCTTCGTGCTCGGCGCGGTCGCCGGGGTGCCCAAGGACGAGATCCTGGAAGGCTTCCCCGGCGCGATCGTCGTCCTGATCATCGGCGTGATGTACATGTTCGGGCACGCCCAGCGCAGCGGGGCGATCGACCGCCTGGTCCACGGCGTGATCCGGCTGTCGGGCGGGCGCGACTGGGCCCTGCCGTGGGGCATGTTCCTCATCGGCGCGGTGTTCAGCGCCATCGGCACACTGCCCAGCGCGACCGTCGCGGTGATGCTGCCGATCGCGATGCGGCTGGCCCGCAACCGCGGCATCGACCCGGTGCTGATGGCGCTGGTGGCCTGCAGCGGCGCGAGCGTCGGCGGCTTCTCCCCGCTGTCGCCCTGGGGCCAGATCGTGGCGACGCTGACCGCGAAGGCGCACGTGGAGTACTCCGCCGACCTGCTGTTCTGGGGCCTGGCCGGCTTGAAGACCGTCACCACGGTCATCGCGTTCCTGTGCCTGGGCGGCATCGGCCTGATCCGGCGCGGCAGGACCACCCCGGCCGTCGTGGACGCCGAGTCCGGCGTCGCCGCGCCCGCCGTGCAGGGCGCCGGGCCATGGACCCCGTACCAGATCGGCTCCCTGGCCGGCATCGGCGTGTTCGTCGTCGCCGTCCTCGGGTTCGGCATGAACGTCGTGTTCGTTTCCCTGGTCGTCGGCCTGGTGCTGCACCTGGTCTTCAAGCCCGCGCCGCGCCAGGTCGTCGGCGAGATCCCGTGGGGCGTCGTCCTGCTGACCGCCGGGATCATGGTGTACGTCGCCAACCTGGAGCACGCCGGGACGCTCGACGCGATCTCCACCCACCTCGGCGGCATCTCGACGCCCCTCCTGGCGGTCCTGGCGGTCTCCTACCTGGCGGCGTTCTTCGCCTCCATCGAGTCCTCCACGGTCGCGGTGCTCGGCGTCGTCATCCCGCTCGCGGCCGCCGCGCTGCCGGACCAGACCGCGACCCAGTTCACCCTGCTCCTCATCGCCCTGTGCGGCACCATCGGCACCGTCGCGATCAGCCCCCTGCACCTGGGCGGCGGGCTGGTCCTCGCCAACACCGAGGAATCGCAGACCAAGCACGTGTTCCGCTGGCTGCTGGGCTGGTCCGTCGGCGCCGCGGTCCTGCTGCCCCCTGTCCTGATGCTGCTGCCGCTGGCCGCCGGCATGTGAGCCGCGCCCCCGAATCCGACCCCGCCGTCACGCTCATCCGGGTTCCCGCTCCGCTCGGCGCGGCGCCGCCAGAGCGGGATTCCAGGACCACGCCGGCACTGGAAGGCCGTCGCCGACCCGCTAGGCCGAACGCATCTCCGGCGCCAGCAGGGCGACCGCGGCCGCGACCGCGGTGGGCGTGACGTCGCGGACGTCCCCGCCGTCCTCGACGATGCTCGCCATCAGTTCGCGCAGCCCGCCCAGCAGGACGAGGGCCATCGGGCGGCTGACCGGCGCGTTGCCCGCCCGCCGCGGCCCGGGGCCGGCGCTCAGGTCGACCAGCAGCGTGGTGAGCGATTCCATGCACTCGCGCTGCATCCGCCGCGCGGCCGCGGGGCCGAGCCCCTGCAGTTCGCGGATCCAGCTGAGGGTCAGGGCGGGCTCGGAGGCGGCGAGATCGACCCATGCCTCGATGCCCTGGCGGACCTGCTCGGGCCAGGGCGCGTCCGGTTCGACGGCCTCGGCGATCCGGTGCCGGAGGATCTCGTTGACCGCGTTCAGGAGCGCCACGAAGCACTCGTCCTTGGTCTCGAACTCCTCGTAGAACGTCCTCCGGGAAGTCCGCGCGTGGCGGACGATGTCGCTCACCTTGGTCTCGCGGAAGCCGCGCTCTCGAATCGAGGCGGCCAGCCCCTGCAGCAACCGCGCGCGATTGGAACGCTCACCCGGTTCGGCGGGTGAGTCCGCGTTCAGGGAAGTCGCGCGCACGGCCATAGCCCACAAGTTATCCCAGCCGCGACGGCATCTCGTCAGGGCGCGAGCCCCGACCGGACACACGCCCGGGTTCGCTGTCACGCAGATCGCCGCCGCCTCCCCTCTGCCACGAGCAGGCACATACCGCCTGGTCGTCCGCCAACGACTCCTACCGGACCGCGTGGTACTGGAGCGTACCACCCGTGGTACGCTCCAGTACCATCCGGAGAGGAGCTCGTGGACGACCGCCGGCCACCGCCGGCGCCCCGCTTCGCGAACGGCCCGCCCTGCCGCCGATCGGCCGTAGCGCGCGGCATCGGCACCGCGTTCGCACAGCGGACCGACGACGGAGTCCCCTCCGGCGACGACGTTCCAGACCTAGAGGGCGAGTGAGCGATGACCGACCAGAAGGCATCCGGGCATGACCGCGACTACGACATCGTCCTGTTCGGCGCCACCGGCTTCACCGGCGGTCTGACCGCCGAGTACCTGGCCGAGCACGCCCCGGCGGAGACGCGCTGGGCGCTGGCGGGCCGCAACCGGGCCAAGTTGGAGGCCGTCCGCGAACGGCTGGCGGCGATCAACCCCGCCTGCAAGGAACTGCCGCTGCTGCACGCCGACACCGCCGACGCACCCTCGATCGACCGGATCGCGCGCTCCACGCGGACCGTCATCACCACCGTCGGACCGTACGTGCGGCACGGCGAACCGCTGGTGGCCGCCTGCGCCGCGTCCGGCACCGACTACCTCGACCTGACCGGCGAGTCCACGTTCATCGACCGGATGTACGTGAAGTACCACGCCGAGGCCGTGCGCAGCGGCGCCCGGATCGTGCACGCGGCGGGCTTCGACTCGATCCCGCACGACCTGGGCGCCTACTTCACCGTCCGGCACCTGCCCGAGGGCGTGCCGCTGCACGTCGAGGGCTTCGTGCGGGTGAACGCGGACATCTCGGGCGGCACCTGGCACTCGGCGATCGGCATCTTCGCCGACCTGCGCAGCATGATCAGAGCTGAGCGCGAGCGGCGGCGGATGGAGAGCCCCGCACCCCACGGCCGCAAGATCCGGGTCTCGCGGCGACTCGCGCCGCGGGCACGCGTGCGTTGGGCATTGCCGCTCCCCGGAATCGACGCGCAGGTCGTGGCACGTTCGGCCGCCGCGAACGAGCGCTACGGCCCCGACTTCTCCTACGGGCACTACGGCGCCGTCCGGCGCCTTCCGGTCGCGGTGGGATTGGCGGCGGGCGCCGCGGCGGCCGTCGCACTCGCCCAGTTCGCGCCGACCCGGGCGTTGCTGCTGCGGATGCGCGCGCCGGGCGAGGGGCCGTCGGCGGAGAAGCGCGCCC
Organism: Spirillospora sp. NPDC050679; assembly: GCA_044456955.1. GTDB lineage: Bacteria > Actinomycetota > Actinomycetes > Streptosporangiales > Streptosporangiaceae > Spirillospora. Next base: position 145,779 of record JBITGK010000021.1, read on the forward strand.
AGCACTGGTTCAAGGTGACGTTCGTGGGCGAGGGCGGCGGCGAGCGCGTCGTCACCGAGGTCAGCGGCGGCGACCCGGGCTACGGCGAGACCGCCAAGATGCTCGCCGAGTCGGCGCTGTGCCTGGCGTTCGACGACCTGCCCGCGGCCTCCGGCCAGATCACTCCGGCGACCGCCATGGGCGACGCACTGGTCCGTCGGCTCGATCGGGCCGGGATCACCTTCCGGCTGCGGTCCGAGGAACGGGCGTAGCGGCCTCCACCGTGACGCCGGATGTCAGGTCGGCTGTGATGACGCGCCGGGACGCCACCGAACCGTTCTGCTCCGCCGCCCGTCCGCGGAGCCGGACATCGTGCCCGGCGGCCCGGCCGTACCGCCACATCACACGGCACACCTCAACCAAGAAACGTCACATTGATGGCAGGAATGGCCGGAACGGAAAAGCCTCGAACCGAAGAGCGCGGCTATACGGCGATCAGGACACCATGCAGGTAAGGCTCGATAAACCAATATCCGCTGAGATCAACAGTTGAAACCGTCCGCATGTGGACAATGTAGCCCTATTCGAGGTCTTGTCGCCGGTTCTTTAGGAGAGGGAAGATCCTCGACAAGACGGCGGCCGACCGGACCAGCCGCTTCGAGAATGGGGCCTTTCCTTGAGAATTCTCACGGCGATCACGGCGTCGCTCCTGTGCGGCGCCGCCTTGACGGCTTTCGCCCCGTCCGCCAACGCCGAGGTCGAGGAACAGTTCTTCTGGTTGACGTCCGACACCTCCCCGCAGGGCGGCTGGGCGGCGTCGGGAGTCTTCGCCGACGACTACGGCACCTCGTCGATCCGGGCGTGCGACCGGGGCAACCCCGATGGCCTGCGCGCCGTGACCATCATCTCCTGGGGGAGCTACACCAGGGAGGTTCAGGACGCCACGGGCTCGTCGGACTCGACGTGCGCATCCCGCGACGTCGCAGAACCCCTCCGCGGCCAAGTGGTCGAGGTGCAGTCGTGCCTTCGGAACGGCGCCACGGGAAGAAAGCAGCATTGCCAGGTCGACTATTACACCGAATAGCCGTAACGGCTTGCTCCGGGCAAGCGCGCTCCCTCTTCTCGTGCCCCGGTCTCAACGTGGCTCGCGACGACCTCCTGCGGCGTATTTGTAGACGCCGTAGCACGCCTCGGCGATACCGAGAACGATAAGGACGACACCGACCTTCGAGGGTGTGAAGCCTGCGATGTCGCTGTCGGATCCCCAAAGCCAAAGGCCCAGCCCGACCACGAGGGTGGCCGACCCCGCCAGAATCGTCTTGAGCGCGGCGTTCATGGGAGCCCCTTTCGAGCGAACGGCTTGATACATCCGATCGTGCAAGATCGGAACAGCCGAAACACCCGTCTCACGACCGAAGTCAGCCGTACATCCTTCGGAGGACCGGCACCGGCTCGTGCGGGACCTGGGTGGTGGTCCGAGGGGCGGCGCGCCTTGCCGATCATGATTCACGCCCCCGCGGAGAGGGCGGGCGAGTGGAGCTTCGACCTGGAGAACAGGATGTGGCCCGGCAGCCTGAAGGCATGGACGCCCGGCGAGGCCGGCCTTTCGGCCGCCGACCGCGTCGAGGGCCTGGTCATGGTGACCGAGGCATCCGGACCGTGCGATGCCCGGCTGCTGTCCGATCACGTCGCCGTGCACGGCTTCCGGGCCTGGGTCGGGCGACGCCCCCGGCCCCGCGCAGTCCAGATACGGACCTGCGGGAGTGAGGGACGCGCGCAGGTGCGGCAAGCCTTCGACGTCGATTGACGCCTCACGCAGCGGCTTGCCCGCCGAGGGAGATTCGCAGGGTGGCCTCGCGGCCCTCTCCCCCGTGAAATCTGGACCGCCGGTTCGTACGCGTCGGCTTCGCGGAAGCCTTTCGCGCGACGGCCTTCGCCACCAGGATGGGGCATGGTCACCATCCGCTGGACCGACGACCGCGACGCCCTCCTGGAACTGCGTCACGCGCTGGACCGCGAAACCAAGTTCATGCTGGCCGAGCCCGGCGAGCGCGCCGAAGAGCCGCCCCGGCCGTCATACCGGCTGGTCGCCGACGACGCGGGGCTGCTCGTCGGCGTGGTCGACGTCCACGTGCCCCGGTGGCGCCGCGTCCACGGGCGCGGGTCACTCGTCCTAGGCGTGCGCGCCTCCCACCACCGGCGAGGCGTCGGCCGCGCGCTCCTGCAGGCCGCGATCGGCGAGGCCCGCCACCGGCGGATGCACCGCCTGGAGCTGACCGCGATGGTCCACAACAAGGCGGCCATCGCCCTCTACCGGGGTTGCGGCTTCCAGATCGAGGGACTGCGGCGAGCGTCGGTGGTCATCGACGGCCGGGCGGTGGACGAGTTCTACATGGGGCTCGTGCTGTGACGTTGGTCCGGCCTTCGCGGCTGCTGCAACGCAGATGTAGGCGCCCTTACAGCTGATGCCCAGGACAGGGAAGCGCCCGGCAGATCGCTCGCCGCATCCTCCGTCCCGCTGTTTGAACACTGTGCGGTCACCGGACCATCACTATGCAGTCGATTGCCAATCGGAGTTCGAAAGAGCACATCCATCTACATAGTTCGCATCGACCCCGTCCCTCACAGTGAGTCCACCGTCCCGAAGCATCCTCTGTATCTGTGAGGTGACCGTCATGAGATGGAAGCAACCTCGGTCCGGCGCCGCCCGGCGGCGCCGGATCACGCGCTGGGCCGCCGTGGTGACGGCGGTGTGCGCGGTGTCGCTGACCGCCGTGCCCTCCGCCGGCGCGCTGCCGCCGGACCAGGTGCCCGAGGTCGGCGTCGACACCGGCCGCTTCAAGCTCCCCATCGGCTGCACCATCACCCTCGGGGGCGCGCTGCCGGTGTTCTGGCTGCCGACCGACGTGGACGTCCAGGGCGTCGCGCCGGTGCAGGTCGGGCCAGGCCAGGAGTTCTGGCTGACCCAGGGCTCGGGCAGCATCACCTTCCCGTCCTGGCTGACCTCGCTGGCCCCGATCCTGGGCGTCACCAAGGCGGACGCGAAGATCACCGATCTCAGCATCGGCTCCAGCACCTCCACGCCGGAGTCGATCAACATCGCCGAGGACGAGCCCTTCGAGATCAAGGACATCCCGATCGAGGCGGGCAAGCCGCTCAAGGTCGGCCTGCCGCAGGCCGGGCGGCCCGAGTTCGAGGTCGGCCCGTTCAGGGCCGCGCAGAGCGGCGCCACCACGCTGAAGTTCGACGGCGCCGTCGCGGAGGTGGACCTGAAATCCGACTGGGGGTTCAGCCTGCCGATCAAGGCCGACTGCAAGGCGTCCAAGGGCAACGCGCTGCTGAAGATCGGCATCGGCGGACCGGCGGGGCAGCCGCCCGCCAAGATCACCGGCGCGCCGCTGAAGTTCGACGAGCCCGCCTCCAACGAGCTGGTCGGCATCATCAACGCGCCCTACCGCTGCACGCTGAACGGCGAGCCGATGGACGTCGGGATCGCGGTCGGCGCGTTCATCCCGCTCGACGTCAAGGCCGGAGGCTCGTTCTCCTTCACCAAGGCGTCCGGCGCGCTCACCCTGCCCGCGGCCACGGTGAACAAGCTCATCGCCAAGGGCCACACGAGCTTCTCTGGCCGGGTCACCAAGCTCGACCTGCTGTCGGAGGGCGGCCAGCCGGCCGTCCAGAACGTCGCCGCGGCCGGTATCGACATGCCGGACACGCCGCTGGTCCGCGACAAGAAGGTCGTGCTGCCCCTGCCGACGAGCGGCACGTTGACCGCCGGCCCGTTCAAGCCGCGGGCCGGGACCAAGACCGTCGCCATCAGGCTGGGTTCGGCGACGGCCGACTTCACCTTCGGCGGCGGGGCCAGGGCCACCGGCACCTGCGCCGAGCCGTCCCCCAAGGTCTACCTGGTGGAGAACACCGTGACCTGAGCATCCCGGTCCGATGAGGAGGAGGCGGTCCCGTCCCCCGAGGGGGCGGGGCCGCCGCCGGCCGTCCGGCTGTGATCATCAGCCGTACACTGTGCGGAACGGTCACCGGTCCCCTCGGTCCGGGCACGCGCGAGGGGCGCACACGGACGGCGGGCGGGGATGGCGCACAGCGATGCCGTAGAGCGGATCACCGACGAGATCGCGCTGCAGATCGCCACCGGCCGCCGGCGGGCGGGCGAGGGCCTGCCGTCGATCCGGCAGCTGGCCGGCGAGCACGGGCTGCCGCCCTCGGCCATCCAGCAGGTGCTCGGGCGGTTGCGCGCCGCCGGCTTCGTCGACGCGCGCCACGGCGTCGGCGTCGTCGTCCGCGACATCCGCCTCCACGGCGGCATCCACACCTGGCGGTACCTGTTCCGGTTCTCCGGCGCGCTGCCCGACCTGACCGTGCGCAACGTCCGCGAGATCCTGGAGACCCTCCAGCTCTTCTACCAGGCGGCCCTGGCCAGGCTCGCCGCCGGTCCTCCGGCGTTCGACCCGGCCCCGGCGCGGCGGGCCTTCGAACAGCTCGAACTGCTCGCGCACAGCTCCCCCACGGCGGCCGACGTCCACCAGGGCGTCCTGCACGTCCTGCGGACCATCCTCGCCTCGCTCGGCGGCGGCATCACCCTCGGCCTGCTCAACTCCATGGGCGAGGTCCTGGGCGAGGTGCCCGACGTCCTCGAAGCCCTCTACGGCGACCCGGCCGAGCACGTCTGGTTCTGGGGGCAGGTCGTCACCGTCCTGGAGACCGGCGACGGAGAGCTCGGGCACCAGACGCTCGCCGTCCTGGACGACTGGCACACCCTGGCCCTCGACCGTCTGCGCGAGCGCCTGACCGCACGGGCCCCCGAACCCGCTTGAAGACCCAACGCCGCCGAGGACCGCATGGCGAACGCTCGGAACGGTGCGGTTGTGATGGAATCCAGGGCTGTGAACGCACCGATCAGCCTCCTGGCCGGCATTGAGCGGAACCTGGCCGAACACACCTGCCATCTGCACCGGCACCTGGCCGGCGCGACCGTGACGGAACTGGACGACCTGCTGATCGCCGACAGCGGCGTCGCCGACGACACCTTCAACCTCGTCGCCGCGGCGCGTTTCACCCCCTCCAACGCGGCGGAACGCATCGCCGAGACCGTCCGCGCGGTGTCGGCCACCGGCCGCCCGTTCGCGTGGTGGGTCGGCTCCGCGTCGACACCGGGCAACCTGTCCGCTCGCCTGGCCGCCGCCGGACTGCCGCTCAACGGGCGGGAAGCGGCCATGTGGGCCGCGCTCGACGAGGTGGAACCGCCGCCCCCGGTGGACGGTCTGGAGATCCGTCCGGTGACGACCCGCGAGGAGCTCGACGACTTCGCGATGATCCTGGCCGCCAACTGGGACCCGCCGGCCGCCACCGTCCACCGGTTCTACGGGCAGGCAGCGGAGTGGGCGCTGTCCCCCGAATGCCCGGCCCGTTACCTGGTCGGCTACGTGGACGGCCGCCCGGTCTGCTCAGCGGAGGCATTCCTCCATTCCGGAGTCGCCGGTATCTACAACATCAGCACTTTGGCCGCCCACCGCCGCCGCGGCTACGGGACCGCCATCACCAAGGCCGCCCTCCACAGCGCTTACACCCACGGCCACCGGACCGCGGTCCTCCAGGCGTCCGAAGACGGCGAACCCGTCTACCGCCGTCTGGGCTTCCAGATCTGCGGCGAGTTCACCGAATACAGCATCGCCGGAGCCTGAGCGGGCGTCCGATCCCGCGATCGGCACTCGGACGCGACCGGCCTCGGGGCCGGGCATGCGCTCAGAGGGGGATCCATTCGGAGGAGGTCGTCAGCTCCTGCAGCCGGTCGGGATCGGGGGCCACACCGATGCCCGGACCGGACGGGACGGGCATGTGGCCGCCGGTCATGACCAGGGGCGGGGTGACGTCGGCGGTGAAGTAGCGGGTCGAGGGCGCGGTGTCGGCGGGCAGGGTGAAGCCCGGCATGGCGGCGAGGGCCAGGTTGGCCGCCATGCCGACGCCGCTTTCGAGCATCCCGCCGCACCACACCGCCACGCCGTGCGCGCGGCACAGGTCGTGGATGCGGCGGGCCTCCAGGTAGCCGCCGACCCGGCCGGGCTTGACGTTGATCACCCGGGCCGCGCCGAGCGAGACCGCGGCGGCGGCGTCGGCGGCCGAACCGATCGACTCGTCCAGGCAGACCGGGGTGGCCAGCCGCTCGGCGAGCCGGGCGTGCCGCACCAGGTCGTCATGGGCCAGCGGCTGCTCGATCATCAGCAGGCCGAACTCGTCCAGCCGGTCCAGCGCCCGGGTGTCGGCCGGGCCGTAGGAGGCGTTGGCGTCCACCTGGAGCGCGAGGTCGTCGCCGAAGGCGCGGCGCACGGCGCGGACCGGCTCGACGTCCCAGCCGGGATGGATCTTCAGTTTGACGCGCAGGTAGCCCTCGTCCAGGTGGGCGGCGACGGTGTCGACCAGCCGCTCGACCGAGTCGGCGACGCCGACCGACACCCCGCACGCGACCTTGTCCTGGGCCGCTCCCAGAAAGGACGCCAGGGACTGCCCGCGTGCGCGCAGTTCGGCGTCGAGCGCGGCGGCCTCCAAGGCGGCCTTGGCCATGCGGTGCCCTCTGAACGGCTGCAGTGCCCGTTCGACCTCGTGCGCATCGGCGGAGGTCAGCGCCGGGATGAGGAAGCGCCGCAGGACATCGGCGGCGCCTTCGACGTATTCGGAGCTGTAGCGCGGGTCCGGCAGCGCCACGCACTCGCCCCACCCTTCGGCCTCGGGCGTCACCAGCCGGACCAGCAGCACCTCGCGAGAGGTGAAGGCGCCCAGGGACGAGCGAAACGGCTCGCGCAGGGGCATCGCGACCCGGCGCAGCTCCACTCCGGAAAGCTTCATGGCGGCTCCCATGAGATCTCCGTTCGACCTTAACCCGTCCGAGGGGCGGACGCCTTCCCCTGCCTCGGGGGCTTTCGGCCCGACTGTGGAATCTCCTCCGAGTCCGGTGACCGCACCCTGCCGGGCGCGGGCGGCCCCCGTGCCACCCGCGTCCGGCACGATCACGAACCGGCGCGTTCACCTGCTGGAACGCGCTCGCGGGCGTTCGATCGCGCGAGGCTCACGGACACTCGCGTCGGCGGACCCCACGGTCAGCGACGGCGCTCGATGAAGTGCGAGCCGGCGAGGGAGCTGTCCAGACCGACCGACCAGATGGAGCGGGTTCCGGGCACCCGGGCCAGGTCGCGGACCCAGACGGAGGTGTCGGGGCGCCCCTCGCCGCTCTCGGCGGTCCAGCGGCCGCCGCTGTAGTGCAGGTAGCTCTTGTCGTCGTTGACCGTGCTCACCGAGACCCACGCGCCCTTGCCGCCGTCGTCGGCGAGCGTGGGGAAGTGGTAGGCCTGCGGGCTCGCCGGGATCGCCGTCACCGTCCAGCTCGTCCCGTTCCAGTGCATGAGCTCGGGGGTCGGCGACGCGTAGTCGGTGCTCACGCGGTAGGCCCAGACGCTCGTGGCCGAGACCGGCACGATCTTCGCGATGTAGGACTTCTCCTTGGCGGGGTACCGGACCGTGCGCCACTTGGCGCCGTCCCAGTGCAGCATGGCCTGGGTCGGCCCGGTCCCCGGGACGTCGCAGGTGCAGCCGATCCAGACGTCCTTCGCCGAGCGGGCGGCGACGGTGGTGGCGTTGACCATGGGCACCGGCGTGCTCCGGCGCTTCCACCGGCCGTTCTGGAAGCGCAGGGCGACGGCCTTCTTCGCCTGGGTGTCGTACCCGAGCGACCAGGCCGGGCCGCCGGGCGCGGCCGAGAGGATCTGCAGGTAGTTGGGCAGGGGCGACGGCTGGGTGGGGACGACCCCGGCCGGGTACCCGACCCTGCGCCACTTGACGCCGTTCCAGTGGAGGGCGGGCGAGCCCTTCTCGTTCAGGTAGATGCCCCAGGCGTTCCGCGGCCCGGCGGCGGCGAGGTCGACGACCTGCCCCGTTCCGGCGGGCAGCGCCTGGCGCCGCCACTGCTGCCCGTTCCAGGCGAGCATGACGGGTTTGCCGTTCGACGTCGCGTTCTCCAGCCCGGCCGCCCACGCGGCGCGCGGCCCGGACGCCGCCACCTCGGTCAGCACGGCGAGGCCGCTGAGGGACGGGGTCGGCACGTTCCGCCATTCGGGGGGCGCGGCGTTGGCGGTGGCGGGGGCGAGCAGCAGGCCGGAGAGGGCGGTGGCGCAAGCACTGACGCGGAGGATCCGCTGTCCTGCCATGAAGGCTCCTCGGGTGGTGGGCGGTTCCTGCGGTGACCTTGCCGCTGATTACTGGCAAGTTCCTAGGGACTGCCTATCCCAAGATCAACCAGATAAAAAGACGAAACCGTTCATATGGCCGGTTCGGGCCACCTGCGGCACCGGCGGTTTGGCGGCGAGTCCCACGGAAGCGCCGGTGCCTCCCCGGCATGCGGGCATCACCCGGCCGCAGGCCGGTCGGGTCCGTCGGTGATCTCCCCGAGCCGCGGCCCTTGTCGGCGGCGGGATCAGCGCGGCGCGGCCCCGCCCTCGCCTCCGCCCAGCGCGGCGCGCACTCCGGCGGCGATCTCCAGGTCCTCTCTGGCGGCCACCACCAGGGTGCGGACGCGCGCGCCGGGCGCGCTGACGTCCGCGTCACCGCGGACCTGGTCGTTGCGGTCGCCGTCGATCGCCACGCCGAGGTAGGCCAGGTCGGCGGCGGCGCGGGCGCGCAGTCCCGGGTCGTGCTCGCCCGCGCCGCCGGTGAAGACCAGGACGTCCAGGCCGCCGAGGGCGGCGACCATGGCGGCCGCGTGGGCGCGCAGCCGGTGGTGGTAGACGTCCAGCGCGGAGGCGGCGACCTCGTCGCCGTCGGCCGCGCGCCGACGGATCTGGCGCATGTCGCCGGTGCCCGCCAGCGCGCGCAGCCCCGAGCGGTGTTCGAGGGCGTCCTCGACCTCCTCGGCCGGGACGCCGTGCTTGGCCAGCCACAGCGGGATGCCCGGGTCGAGGCTTCCGGCCCGGCTGGCCATGACCAGGCCCTCCAGCGGCGTGAAGCCCATGGTCGTGTCCACCGACCGGCCGCCGGCCACGGCGGCCAGCGACGCGCCCGAGCCCAGGTGGCACACCACGATCCGCTGCGCGGCCGGGTCGCGGTCGAGCAGCTCCCCGACGCGCCGGACGGCGTGGGCGTACGACAGGCCGTGGAAGCCGTAGCGGCGCAGGCCGAAGCGCTCGCGCCACTCGACCGGGAGCGCGTAGGTCGCGGCCGCCTCGGGCAGGTCGGCGTGGAAGGCGGTGTCGAAGCACGCCACGACCGGGACGCCCGGCAGGGCGCGGCCGATCTCGCCCAGCGCGTACAGCGACAGCGGCTGGTGGATCGGCGCGAGGTCGACCAGGGCGCGCAGCTCCTTGGTGACCTGGTCGTCGATCCGGACGGGCCGGACGAGGTCGCGCCCGCCGTGCACGAAGCGCAGGCCGATCGCGTCCGGGCGCGGCATCCGCGCGACGGCGGCGGCCAGCCGTTCGCCGCCGCGGTCGGGCCCGTCCATGGGCAGGCCGGTCTCGGCGAGCGTGGTGTCGTCGGCGTCCAGCAGGCTCAGCTTGAGGCTGCTGGACCCGGGGTTGACGGTGAGCACCCTCATCGATGCCTCTTTCAGTAGGGCCAGGTCCAGTCGCGGATCTCGGGCGCGTCCTCGCCGTGCTCGCGGGTGTGGGCGCGCAGGGCCAGGCGCTTGTCGACCATGCGCTGCCGGACGTGGGCGACGCGGCCGCCGAGCGAGGGCACGCGGTCGATGACGTCCATGACCAGGTGGAAGCGGTCCAGGTCGTTGAGCATGACCATGTCGAAGGGCGTGGTGGTGGTGCCCTCCTCCTTGTAGCCGCGCACGTGCAGGTTGCGGTGGCCGTTGCGCCGGTAGGCCAGGCGGTGGATCAGGTACGGGTAGCCGTGGAAGGCGAAGATGACGGGCTTGTCGGTGGTGAACAGGGCGTCGAACTCGGCGTCGCTGAGCCCGTGCGGGTGTTCGGAGTCCGGTTGCAGCCGCATCAGGTCCACGACGTTGACGACGCGGACGCGCAGGTCCGGGAAGTGGCGGCGCAGCAGGTCGACGGCGGCCAGGGTCTCCAGGGTCGGGACGTCCCCGGCGCAGGCCAGCACCACGTCGGGGTCGGCGCCGCCGTCGGTGGAGGCCCACTCCCAGATGCCGATGCCGCGGGCGCAGTGCAGCACGGCCTCCTCCATGGGCAGCCAGTTGGGCGCGGGCTGCTTGCCGGCGACCACGACGTTGACGTAGTCGCGCGAGCGGAGGCAGTGGTCGCCGACCGACAGCAGGGTGTTGGCGTCCGGCGGCAGGTAGACGCGGACGACCTCGGCCTTCTTGTTCAGCACCACGTCCAGGAAGCCGGGGTCCTGGTGGGTGAAGCCGTTGTGGTCCTGGCGCCACACGTGCGAGGACAGCAGGTAGTTGAGGGAGGCGACCGGCGCGCGCCAGGGCAGGTGACGGGTGACCTTCAGCCACTTGGCGTGCTGGTTGAACATGGCGTCCACGATGTGGATGAACGCCTCGTAGCTGTTGAACAGCCCGTGCCGGCCGGTCAGCAGGTAGCCCTCCAGCCAGCCCTGGCACAGATGCTCGCTGAGCACCTCCATGACCCGCCCCTGGGGCCCCAGGTGCTCGTCGGTGTCGTGGCGGTCGCCGGTGAAGACCCGGTCGGTGACATCGAAGACGTCGCCGAGGCGGTTGGAGGCCGTCTCGTCCGGTCCCATGATCCGGAAGGTCCGCGGGTTGCGCTCGACGACGTCGCGCAGGTAGCCGCCCAGCGCGCGGGTGGGTTCGGCGACCGACGCGCCGGGCTTGTCCACCGGGACGGCGTGGTCGCGGAAGTCGGGCAGGTCCAGCGGGTGCAGCAGCAGGCCGCCGTTGGCGTGCGGGTTGCCGCTCATCCGGCGCGGGCCGGACGGGGCCAGGGCGCGCAACCGCTCCACGGGCCGCCCGGCGTCGTCGAACAGCTCCTCGGGCCGGTAGGACCGCAGCCACGCCTCCAGCTGCGCCAGGTGCTCGGGGTTCTCGCGGACCTTGGCCAGGGGCACCTGGTGGGAGCGCCAGCTGCCCTCCACCGGCAGGCCGTCCACCTCCTTGGGGCCGGTCCACCCCTTGGGCGACCGCAGAATGATCATCGGCCAGGGGCGGCGCTCGGCGCCGTCGCCGGAGCGGGCGGCGGCCTGGATGGCGGCGATCTCGTCCAGCGCCTGGTCCAGGGCCGCCGCCATCTGCCGGTGCATCGTCTGCGGGTCGTCGCCGCTGACCAGGAGGGGACGGTGGCCGTAGCCCTCGAAGAGCCGGACGAGCTCGGTCTCAGGGACGCGGGCCAGCACCGCCGGGTTGGCGATCTTGTAGCCGTTGAGGTGCAGGATCGGCAGCACCGCGCCGTCGTGCACCGGGTCCAGGAACTTGTTGGAGTGCCAGCTGGCCGCCAGCGCGCCGGTCTCGGCCTCGCCGTCGCCGACGATGCAGGCCACCACCAGGTCGGGGTTGTCGAACGCGGCGCCGTAGGCGTGCGCCAGCGAGTAGCCCAGCTCGCCGCCCTCGTGGATCGAGCCGGGCGTCTCGGGCGCGACGTGGCTCGGCACCCCGCCGGGGAAGGAGAACTGCCGGAACAGCCGCGCCATCCCCCGCTCGTCCTGGGAGACGTGCGGGTAGACCTCGCTGTAGGTGCCCTCCAGCCAGGCGTTGGCGACCGCCGACGGGCCGCCGTGCCCCGGGCCCATGATGTAGATCATGTCGAGGTCGCGGGCGGTGATGACCCGGTTGAGGTGGGCGTAGCAGAAGTTGAGGCCGGGCGAGGTGCCCCAGTGTCCCAGCAGGCGCGGCTTGATGTGCTCGGGCCGCAGCTCCTCGCGCAGCAGCGGGTTGTCCAGCAGGTAGATCTGTCCGGCCGACAGGTAGTTGGCGGCTCTCCAGTAGGCGTCCAGCAGCTGGAAATCGGTGTCGGCAACGGGATCTGCGGTCATGAACCGGTCTCCTTCATCGTGACGCCGTCGGCGGGACGGCGCACGGTCGAGTAGTCGGCGTCGCCGGCTTCGCCCAGGCGCAGCAGCATCTGCGGGTAGGCCCCGGCGCAGAACCTGGTCCGGATGAACTCGCGCAGCTCGGGCACCTCCAGCGCCTGCGTGTGGAAGGCCGCCGACAGGTCCTGCTCGGCTCCGGCGCGCAGCAGCACGCGCTGCAGCGCCCGCCCGGCCCTCAGCCAGTCGCGCGGGCCGTCCCCGGCCGTGGTGAGCAGCAGCACCGCGCCGGTCAACAGCGTCTGGCCGGTCGGCTCCGGCGCGTGGCGGACGCCCCAGCCCTGGCCCCGGGCGAAGTCGCGGGTGGGGAAGTGCGGCTCGGTGCGCGGCGGGTCGTGCGGGTAGGCGGCCTGGTGCACGCCGTCCTGCCGCGCGCTCTTGGGCGAGGGCGCCCACCGGGCGGTCTCGCCCATGTACTCCGGCGAACGGCGCTGCGTGTGGTCGGCCGCCTGGGTGAGCGCGGCCAGCGCGCCCTTGGTGTGCATCTCGACGGCCTGGAACAGCCGCACGCCCTCGGCCTCGGCCTCGTTGCGCAGGGCGGACATGACGGGCGCGGTCACCGGAGTGGGCCGGAAGCCGCCGCGGTGGGTGCGGCGCCGCTCGATCTGCGCGTACATCCGCCGGACGTCCTCCTCCTCTGGCAGCGGCCCGCCGATGTCCACATCGGCCAGCAGGTGCGGCCTCTCGGGATCGGGCAGCATGTGGACCTCGGCCGCGTACCCGGAGGCCCTGACCGCCAAACACAGGTTGTGCAGCGCCGCGCCGCAGCTGACCAGCATCTCCCGGCCGTCGGGGTCGGCCACCTCCAGGCGGCGGTCGGCGTCGGCTCTCAAGGTGATCCGCCGGCCGCCGACGCCGAACCGCCACGGCTGGGTGTTGTGCACCGACGGCGCCCAGACCGCGGCCTCGACCGCCCGCCGCGCGACCTTCTCGACTTCTTCGGGCGAGGGGGCGGCTCCCCCGCGCTCTGCGTTGCCGGCCATGGGTCTCTCCTTGTCGGGTGGAGGACACCAGCCCATCACCGGGCGGCGGGCCGGCGGCAGGGGCGAAGGTCCGCTCGCCGAAGGACCTCCGGCCGCACGGCATGGGGATGGACGGCCGGTGGAACGGCGTCGCCCGGCACGCGTTCGTGACCACGAACGCGTGCCGGGCGACGCTGAGGACCGTCTGCCGTCTCAGAGCCCCTCAGGCTGAGAGCGCGCCGGGCGGATCACTTGGCGCCGGGGCGGACCACGGCGACCGGGCAGTGCGCCCGGTGCAGCAGCGCGTGGCTGACCGAGCCCAGCACCAGCCCGGCGAAACCGCCCCGGCCCCGCGATCCCACGACCAGCAGGTCCGCCCGCGCCGAGACCCCGGCCAGGACGCGGGTCGCCGTGCCGTGCACCACCTCGGGCACCACTTCGACGTCGGGGAACCGCTCGCGCCACCCGGCCAGCGACTCCAGCAGGACGCGCTTCTCGTCGGCGGCCACCAGGTCGGGGTCGTACACCGCGGGCTGGAAGCCCGCCGGTCCGCCGGTCGGCATCGGGAACGTCCAGGCGAGCACGGCGCGCAGCCGGGCGCCGCGCAGCGCGGCCTCCTGGAACGCGAACCCGACCGCGGCGTCGCTGCCGTCCGAGCCGTCGACCCCGACCACCACCTCGCCGTGCGGCCCCGTACCGTCACCGCGGACGACCACGACCGGTCCGGGCGCGTGCGCGGCGACCTGCCACGCCACCGACCCCAGCAGCATCCCGCTCAGCGCGTTCGCGCCGTGGGTGCCGACGACCGTCATGAGCGCGCCCTCGGCGGCGCCCACCAGGGCCTCGGACGAGGGGCCGGGCACCACCGCGCCGGCGACCTCCAGGTCCGGAGCGCGGTCGCGGACGCGGGCGAGGGCACGGTCGAGGACCTCCCGGCCGCAGTTCACCATCCACTCGCGGACCTCGGCGACCTTGGGGTCCTGGTGCTCGCGCATCAGCCAGGGCAGGACCGCGTGCAGCACCCGCAGGCCGGCGTCGCGGCGCCGGGCCTCGTCGACCGCCCAGTCGAGCGCCGCCATGCTGAGTTCGGAGTCGTCCACCCCGACGATGATCTCGTTCATGCCTGCACGTTAGGCGATCGGCGGTGCCGGCCGTGAAGGGCTTTGGTCCTGCGGACCACGGCCCTTGGGCCCGCCGGGGGGGGGGGGGGGGCCGCCCCCCCCCCCCCCCCCCCCCCGGGCCGCGCCCCCCCCCCCGGCGGGGGGGGGGGGGGCGGCCCCCCCCCCCCCCCCGGGCCCCGGGGGGGGGGGGCGGGCCCCGCCCCCGCCCCCGCGCCCGGCGTTCCGCGCCCGCGCGATTCGCCGGGGGGGGTCAGAGCCCAGCGCCGCCGGTCGCGTCGATCACCCGGCCGGTGACCCAGCGCGCGTCGTCGGAGGCGAGGAAGGCCACGATGTCGGCGATGTCCTCGGGCCGCCCGACGCGCCCCAGCGCGGCCAGCGACGCGGCGTGCGCCTGCGCTTCGGCGTTGCCGCGCAGCCAGCCCGCGTTGACGTCGGTGTCGACGACGCCGGGGGCGACCGAGTTGGCGGTGATGCCGCGCGGTCCCAGCTGCTTGGCCAGGTTGAGGGTGAAGGTGTCCAAGGCGCCCTTGGTGGAGCCGTAGGCGATCGCCTCCGGCATCGCCAGGCGGGCGGCGCCGCTGGAGACGTTGATGATCCGGCCGCCGTCCCGCAGCCGCCGGAGCCCCTCCCGCACGATGAAGAACGGGGCCCGGACGTTCACCGCGAAGACCTCGTCGAACCCGTCCTCGGTGAGCGCGGCGAGATCGGCGCTGCGGCCGATGCCGGCGTTGTTGACGATGATGTCCGCCCCTCCCCCGGGCGTATGCCGCTCGATCTGCGCATCGAAGGCGTCCCACAGCCGGGCCGCGTCACCGTGCCGCCCCAGCTCGGCCTCGATCGCGAAGGCGCGGCCGCCGTCCTTGCGGATGCGCTCGACGACCTCGCCCGCCGCCGCCCGCTCACGCGCGTAGGTCACCGCGACGACCGCGCCGTCGCTTCCGAGCCGCTCGGCGATCGCCCGCCCGATGCCCCTGCTACCACCGGTGACCAGCGCGACCTTGCCGTCCAGCCTGCGTGTGCCCATGATGACGTCCTTTCTTGAACGTTCGCTCAATAAAACCGTAGCACGCCTTTTTGAACGATCGCTATAGAATGTCTCCGTGGAGACGACACGAGCCCCCCGGGGCCGCCCGCGCGCCTTCGACCGCGACGCCGCCCTGGCCGAGGCCGTCCGGCTGTTCTGGGAGCGCGGCTACGAGGCGACGTCGGTCGGCGAGCTCACCGAGGCGATGGGCATCAGGCCCGGGAGCCTCTACGCCGCCTTCGGCGACAAGAAGTCGCTGTTCAAGGAGGTCGTCCAGGCGTACGGGCGCACGCCCGCCGGCGCGTTCGTCGGCGACGCCCTGAACGAGGAGCCCACCGCCCGCCGCGCGTTCGCCCGCATCCTGCGCGAGGCCGCGGCGATCTTCCCGGACCCGTCCCACCCGGCCGGCTGCCTCACCATCAGCGCGGCCACCAACGTCACCCCTCAGGACGCGGAGGTGGCGGCCTTCCTGCGCGATCTGCGCAACGCCAACCTGGAGATCTTCCACGGCCGCCTGCGCGCGGCGCAGCGGGAAGGGGAGCTGCCGCCCGGCGCCGACCCCCGCGCCCTCGCCGCCTACTTCGCCGCGGTCTTCCAGGGCATGTCCCAGCGCGCCCGCGATGGAGCCGACGCCGCCGAACTGGCCCAGACGGCCGAGCTCGCCCTCGCCGTGTGGCCGGAGGCCGGCGAACATCAGAGCGGAGAGCGGCACTGACCCGGTGCCGGTGATCCCGGCGAGTCCTCCGCTCTGAGACCTCTACGGAGCTTCACGTCCCCCGCGCGGGGCGGCCGCAAGCCGCGGTGCGGTACCCGTCCTCAGTCGGCAGCGCGTGAGGTCGCCGACCCGGCCTGGGCGAGCAGCCCGTCAACGAGCGCGCAGAGCCCCTGGTAGTAGGTGTCCTGCGCGGCCAGCACGGGCCATTGGTCGCCGATGGCGGCCAGGTGCGGCACCTGGGCCGCGTCGTGGTCGCCGAAGGAGGGGGCTCCGGCGAGGGGAGGCTCGTCGCCGCTGCGCGGGCGGGCAGAGCGGGCGCGGACGAGGATCTCGCCGACGGTGTAGTACCAGACGCCGCGGAAGAGGGCGACGGCCTGCTCGCGCGTGCAGCCGCAGTCCTCGGCCCCGGCCACGATGCTCTCGACCGTCCACAGCGCCGATCCGTCGAGGAGGCCGACGAAGCCGTCGACCGTGAGGACCTCCGCCGCCCACGGCCAGGTGGCGAGGGTGTCGTGCAGCGCGGCGGCGGCCGCGACGATGCGGTCCCGCGGGCCGTCGGGCAGCGGCGGGCGCTCGGCCTGCCCGGCGTGCTGGTTGAGCAGGAGGATCAGCAGATCCTCCTTGTTGCGGATGTGGTGGTACAGGGTCGTCGCCCCGACGCCGAGCTCGGCGGCCAGCCGCCGGATGGTCAGCTTCTCCCAGCCGTCCCGGTCGATCAGGCGGCGGGCCGCCGCCAGGATCTGCGCGCGGGAGGTCACGGGCGGCCGTCCGGTGCGGCCGTGCGATGCGGGCGGTCGGGGCATCGCCCCATCATGCCGTCCCGCTCCCCTCCGCCTCGCGACCGGTGCGCGCCGGCCGGTCGCGTGCTACTTTCGGAACATGTTCGAAAAGTCCTCGCCCGTCCGGGAGCGCAGGCCCGGAACGGTGAGCGCGCAGGCCCGTCCGGGGCTCACGCTCGCCGCCGTGGCCGTCGTGCAGTTCATGGTGTCGCTGGACCTGTCGGTCGTGAACGTCGGACTGCCGCAGATCGCCGCCGGTCTCGGCTTCGGCCCGGTCGGTCTGACCTGGGTCATCCACGCCTACGCCCTCGCCTTCGGCGGGCTGCTCCTGCTGGGCGGCAAGGCCGCCGACCGGTACGGCCGCAAGCGCGTCCTGCTGCTCGGCCTCGGCCTGTTCGGCCTCGCCTCCCTCGCCGGGGGCTTCGCCCAGGAGCCCGCCCATCTGGTCGCGGCCCGCGCCGCGCAGGGCGTCGGGGCCGCCGCGCTGGCCCCGGCCGCGCTGGCGCTGCTGACCTCCGCGTTCCCGGCGGGCAAGGCGCGCGTCCGGGCCTTCGGGGTGTGGAGCGCGATGAACGCCGCCGGAGGCGCTTTCGGCGTCCTGATGGGCGGCGTGCTCACCGAGTACGCCGGCTGGCGCTGGGTGATGTTCGTGAACGTCCCGATGGCCGCGGCCGCGCTCGCCCTGGCCTGGCGCGGCGTCGCCGCCGGGCCGCCGGTCGCCCGCACCGGACGTCCGGACGTGCTCGGCGCCGTCCTGGCCACGGGGGGCATGACACTGCTGGTGTTCGGCGTCGTCCGCACCGACCGGTACGCATGGGGCTCGCCGGTCACGCTGGCGACCCTGGCGGTCGCCGCCGCGCTGCTGGCCGCGTTCGCGCAGGTGGAGCGGACCACCACCCGCGAGCCGCTGATCCGGCCCGGCCTGCTCGCCAACCGCTCGGTCGCCGGCGCCAACGCCTTCAACCTGCTGGTCGGCGCAGCCATGGCCGCGGCCTTCTACTTCCTGTCGCTCTACCTCCAGCGGGTCCTCGGAACGGGGGCGGCGCTGACCGGGGTCATGTTCCTGCCGTTCGCCCTCGGAGTGGTCGCCGGCTCCGTGCTCGCCATCAGGCTCGGCTACCGCCTCGCGCCCCGCACCCTGCTCATCGCCGGCGGGCTCCTCACCGCGAGCGGCCTCGCCTGGTTCGGCCTGATCAGCCCCGGCGGCTCCTTCGCCACCGACGTCCTCGGCCCCTCGCTCCTCACCAGCGTCGGCTTCGGGCTCTGCCTCGGACCGGTCGTCTCCACCGCCACCGCCGGCGTCGCGCCGCACGAGGCCGGGACCGCTTCCGGCCTGCTCAACAGCTCGCGCCAGATCGGCGCCTCGCTCGGGCTCGCCGCACTCGGCACCGCGGCCCAGCACCGCACCGGCCCGACCGCCACGCCGGAGGCCCTCAACGACGGATACGCGCTGGGCCTGACCCTCGGCGCCGCCCTCCTGGTCGCCGCCGCGTTCATCGCATTGACCGTCCTGCGTGGAACCGGCGCACCGCCAGACGCCGCACAGGGCGATGGCCACGACCTGCCGCCCGCAGGAGATCGGGCGGACGGATGAGCAGGCGTTCGGGCCCTCGTCGAGCAAGGGCACGACCACTCGTCCGTCCCCGTGCCCTGCCGAAGGCCGTGCCGCACGTGACACCACCACGTGCAGCCGCAAGCGGTCGCGTCCCGAAAGCGACAGATGCAAGCGGCACCGGCACGGTCGCCGTCCCCCACGCCAGGGCCGTGACGGGAGAGTGCGCGCCGATCGGTGCACCATCCCGGCGGGATGCGCGACGGATGGCGGATGATCTTCGCGACGGCGGCCGTGAGGATGGCCGCATGGACCCCGAGCGCCCCGGGCGGCCCGGCGCACCGCCGTCTCCGCACGGGCCGCCGACCTGCCGGGACCGCCGCCCGCCCACCTCGCATGGTGGCCGCCGTCGCCGGCCGACCCACCCTCACCAGGACGACCACCGGCCTGAACACGGCCCCGTCCCGAACAGATTGACGAAGAAAGGAGAGCGATGACCACCACCGACCTGGCCCGTGCGCGGGACCAGTCCCCACCGGCCGTCGATCCCGCGGCGGAGCAGAGCCTGGCCGGCTTGCTGCGTCCCTACGGGTGGACCTTCGCCGCCGTCGTGGTCCTGCAGGTGATCGGCGCGGTCGCGGGGCTGGCGCCGCTGCTGGCGGTCGTCGAGCTGGGGCGCACCCTGCTGTCGCCCGGACCGGTCGACCACGACCACGTCCGGCTCGTCGTGATCGCGGGCGCGGCCGGCTCGCTGGTGCGGCTGCTGCTCACGGGCGCCTCCTCGGGCATCGGGCACCTCCTCGACGGCCGCGTTCAGCTGGCGTTCCGCAGGCGGCTGGCCGCGCGGCTGGGACGCGTGCCGATCGGCTGGTTCTCCCGGCGCGGGACCGGTGAGCTGGCCAAGGTCGTGGGAGAGGACGTGAGCGCGGTGCACCCGTTCATCGCCCACACGCCCGGCGAGCTGATCTCGGCGTTCGTGGTGCCGCTGGTGGCGCTGGCCTACCTGTTCGCCGTCGACTGGCGGCTCACGCTGATCACGCTGGTCCCGGTGCTGCTGGCGGTGGCGCTGGTGCCGCTGATGATGACCCCGACCCGGCTGCGCGAGCAGAAGGACTTCGACGCGGCGATGGGGCGGATCTCCGACTCGGTCGTCGAGTTCGTCCAGGGCATCGCGGTGGTCAAGGCGTTCGGCGGGGGCGAGCGCGCCCACCGGCGCTTCCTCACGGCCGTGGACGATTTCGCCACCATCTTCTTCCGGATGGTGCGCGGCCTCGCGCCGGTCGCCGCGGGGATGCAGGTGGCGCTGTCGCCGCCGTTCGTGCTGCTGGTCGTGCTGACCGGCGGCACGGTCCTGGTCACCAACGGCTCCATGGCCCCGGCGGACCTGCTGCCCTTCCTGCTGCTCGGGCTGGGGCTGACCGCCCCGGTGGCGGCCCTCCAGCACGGCTTCGACGACATCCAGGCCGCCCGGCGCGCGGTCGGCCGCATCCGGGGCGTGCTCTCGGTGCGGCCGCTGCCCGAGCCCGCGCACCCGGTCGCGCCGCAGGGCCACCGGATCGAGCTGCGCGACGTCCGCTTCGCCTACGACGACGGCCACGAGGTGCTGCGCGGCATCGACCTGGCGCTGGAGCCGGGGACGGTCACCGCGATCGTGGGGCCGTCGGGGAGCGGGAAGTCCACGCTGGTCCAGCTGCTGCCGCGGTTCTTCGACCCGACCAGCGGCTCGGTGACCCTGGGCGGCGTCGACCTGCGCGACCTCGGCGCCCGCGAGCTGTACCGGACGGTCTCCTTCGTCTTCCAGGACGTCCGGCTGCTGCGCGCCTCGATCACCGACAACATCGCGCTGGCGGTCCCGCACGCCGACTTCGACGAGGTGGTCCGCGCCGCCCGGCAGGCCAACATCCACGACCGCGTCCTCGAACTGCCGCGCGGCTACGACACGGTGGTCGGCGAGGAGGCCGGGCTGTCGGGCGGGGAGGCGCAGCGGATCGCGATCGCACGCGCGCTGCTCGCCGACGCCCCCGTCCTGGTGCTCGACGAGGCGACCGCGTTCGCCGATCCGCAGACCGAGCAGGCGGTGCGGAGCGCCCTCGCGGCGCCGGCGAGCGACCGGACGGTCCTGGTCATCGCCCACCGCCTGGAGACGGTCGCCGACGCCGACACCGTCGTGATGCTGGAGAACGGAGCGGTCGTGGAGAGCGGCAAGCCCGCCGAGCTGCTGGCCCGGAACGGGCGGTTCGCCGCGTTCTGGCAGTCCCACCGGTCGGCCGTCGAAACGACCGGGACCCGCGACGCCCTGCAAGGAGGCGAGACCCGATGATCCGGATGCTGCTGCGCGTGCTGGGCCCCGAGTACGCCCGGCCGATCCGCCGCACTGTGGCCCTGATGACGGCGGCCGCGATAGCCGAGGGCCTGTCCTACGGACTGCTGGTCCCGGTGCTGCGCGCGCTGCTGGGCAGCACGCCCGAGGACGCCTGGCCCTGGCTGACCGCGTTCGGGATCGCGGTCGCGGCCTACGCGGCGCTGCGCTACGTCAGTGACCTGTCCGGTTTCCGCGGCGGAACGGCGCTACTGCGCGGCCTGTACCACCGGCTCGGCGACCACCTGGCCAGGCTGCCCCTCGGCTGGTACGGCACCGACCGCGTCGGGGAGGTGTCGGTCCTGGCCAGCCAGGGCGTCCTGCAGGCGATGAGCGTGATCGCGCATCTGCTGGCGCCGTTCATCTCCGCCTGCGCGACCCCCTTGACGATCGTCGCGGTGATGCTCGCGTTCAACTGGCAGATGGGGCTGGCCGCGCTGGTCGCCGTCCCGCTGGTGGCGGCGGTCCAGCTCTGGTCGGGGCGTTCGGCGGCGGCCGTCGACGCCGAGCGCCACGAACGCGACCACAAGGCCGCCGGGCGGGTCATCGAGTACCTCCAGGCCCAGCCGGTGCTGCGCGCCGGCGGCCGCACCGCCGAACGCTTCGAGCTGCTCGACGCGTCGCTGCGGGACGTCCAGCGCGCCTCCCGCCGCACCGTGCTGTCGACGCTGCCCGGCGTCGTGGGGCTGACCCTCACGGTGCAGGCGGTGTTCACCGTGCTGCTGGCTTTGGGCGCCTACCTCGCGCTCGGCGGGCACATCGGCGCGGCAGAGGTCCTGGCCCTGCTGGTGCTGGCCGCCCGCTGCGCGGACCCGCTGCTGTCGCTGTCGGAGATCGGCGGCAAGCTCCGCGCCGCCCGCTTCGAGCTGGTCCGGATCGATGAGGTGCTGAGCACCGAACCGCTGCCGGAGGCCCGCGAGCCGATCCGCCCGGAACGCCATGACCTGGAGTTCGACTCGGTCGTCTTCCGGCACGGCGACCGCACGGTGGTCGACGGGCTGTCGCTGGCGGTGCCGCAGGGGCAGCGGCTCGCCGTCGTCGGCCCGTCGGGGGCCGGAAAGAGCACCCTGCTGCAGCTGATCGCACGCTTCTACGACGTGGACGCGGGCGCGGTGCGCATCGGCGGGGTGGACGTGCGCGACATCGGCACCGAGGTGCTGATGTCGCAGATCTCCGTCGTCTTCCAGAACGTCTACCTCTTCGACGGCACGATCGAGGAGAACGTGCGCCTCGGCCGCCCCGACGCCACCGACGCCGAGGTGCGCGCGGCGGCCGCCGCGGCGCGGCTGGACGAGGTGGTCGAGCGGCTGCCCGCCGGATGGGCGACCGACGTCGGCGAGGGCGGCGCGCTGCTGTCGGGCGGCGAGCGCCAGCGCGTCTCGATCGCGCGGGCGCTGCTGAAGGACGCGCCCGTCGTGCTGCTGGACGAGGTGACCTCCGCGCTGGACCCGGTGAACGAGGCGGCCGTCCATGAGGGCGTCGAGCGCCTGATGGCGGGCCGGACGGTGGTGATGGTGGCGCACCGGATGCGGACCGTCCAGCGCGCCGACCGCATCGTCTTCGTGGACGGCGGGCGGATCGTGGAGGAGGGCGCGCACGACGAGCTGCTGCGCCGCGACGGCCGCTACGCCGATTTCTGGAACATCTCCCTGACCCCGGCGGCGAGCGAATGAGGAGCCTGCCCCCGGCGTGGGCCTGGCCGCTTGAGCGCTTACGGCACTCGCTTCGGTCGAGGTGAACGAAAGCCTGATGGCCCCGCAGCGACGGAAGTCGCTGCGGGGCCGCTGCGTCTGGAACGGCGACGGGAACGCCCGCCGTCGCGGCGCCGCCGCCACACCGCATCGCGGCATATCTATGACAGCAACCGGCCAGGTCCGCCCTGGGCGACCGATCCGCAGGCCCGTCGCCCCGGCTTCCCTTCACGGCCGCTGTGCCCTGTCCAGCTGGATGGACTTGTGCGTCCGGTCTTGGCTTGCCCGCCACCGCAGCGGTATTCCTCGGGAGGACCCGCCTCCGAAGCCGGCGCTCCGCCGACCCAATAGGTGTTCAGGTCTCTCCTCAGGGGAGATTTCGGCGCGTTCGGCTTGACGTTCTCCCGGAGAACGTGCGATCCTGACTGCGGGATAGAGGTTGACAATATAAATAGGCGTGGACATCCGATTGCATTCTGCTTTATGCTGCCCTTCCACGCTTGCCCTCGGCATCCCATTCCACCCTGTCGGCTGTGATGCCCCCTGGCGTGCGTGTCCTCTTCCACCGCAAGCTCCCGGAAGGACACCCGTTGGCAGTCTCGCACAACGCCTCCGCCGTACCCGCCGGCCCCCGCCGCGCCTCGTTCGCGCGCATCGAGGAGCTCCTGGAGGTCCCCGACCTGCTCGCCCCGCAGACCCAGTCGTTCGACTGGCTGCTGGGTAACGAGAGGTGGAAGGCCCGGGTCGAGGCGGCCCAGAAGGCCGGTAGTAAGAGCGTCCCGACGCAGTCGGGCCTCGAAGAGATCTTTGAGGAGATCAGTCCGATCGAGGACTTCTCCGGGACCATGTCGTTGTCGTTCCGGGATCACCGGTTCGAGCCGCCCAAGTACTCCGTGGAGGAGTGCAAGGACAAGGACATGACCTACTCCGCCCCGATGTTCGTGACGGCGGAGTTCATCAACAACACCACCGGTGAGATCAAGAGCCAGACGGTGTTCATGGGTGATTTCCCGCTCATGACGCCGAAGGGCACCTTCATCATCAACGGCACCGAGCGGGTGGTGGTGTCGCAGCTGGTGCGTTCGCCGGGTGTGTACTTCGAACGTGCGCTGGACAAGGT
>JBITGK010000022.1:0-3672 GCA_044456955.1 Spirillospora sp. NPDC050679
GCGCGCCCCCCGGGCCCCCCCCGGGGGGGGGCGCGGCCGGGGGGGGCCCCCCCCCCCGGGGGGGGGCGCCCCCGCCCCGTGCCCGTCACTCCCGCTTCAGCCACGCCGCCGCGTTGCCCGGCAGCAGGTCCCCGTACAGCGGGACGCTCGTGAGCAGCGGCCGCCCCTTCGGCAGCCGCACCGGGTTCTCCCCGAAGTTGATCGCGCAGACCAGGTCGCCGCGCCCGAACACCAGCACCGACGCCGAGCCGTCCAGCCACTCCAGCTCCTCCGGCAGCTCCGGGAGCAGCTCGCGGCGCAGCTTCAGCGCCGCCCGGTAGAACGACAGCATCGACGCCGGGTCGGACTTCTGCTCCTCCACCGACAGCGAAGCCCAGCGCTCCGGCTGAGGCAGCCACGGCCGCGTCCCCTCGCGCGCGAACCCGTACGGCTCCCGCTTGCCCGACCACGGCAGCGGCACCCGGCACCCGTCCCGGCCCTTCTCCGCGCCGCCGCTGCGGAACCAGACCGGGTCCCGCCGCGCGTCGTCGGGCAGGTCGGTCACCTCCGGGAGTCCCAGCTCCTCGCCCTGGTACAGGTAGGCCGACCCCGGCAGCGCCAGCAGGAACAGCAGCGCCGCGCGCGCCCGCGCGTACCCGACGCCGGGCAGGTCGCCGGGCCGCTCGTACCGGGTGAGGTGCCGCACCGAGTCGTGGCTGGACAGCACCCACGTCGGCGCGGCCCCGGTCGGGGCGACCGCCGCCAGCGCCGCCACCACCACCTCCCGGAACGCCGAGGCCGACCACGGCGCGAGCTGCAGGTCGAACTGGAACACCTGGTGTAGCTCGTCGGGGCGCAGGTACCGCGCCAGCTCCTCGGGGCCGTCGGTCCACACCTCGCCGATCGCCATCCGGTCGCCGGGGTAGGAGTCCAGGATGCGCCGCCAGTCGCGGTACACCTGGTGCACCTCGGGCCGCGAGTAGATCGGGCCGTCCACCACGCGCCGCCCCCGGTCGCCGAGGTCGGTGAACGACTCGTCCTTGAACAGGCCCGCCGCCACGTCGATGCGGAACCCGTCCGCGCCCCGGTCCAGCCAGAACCGCACGATCGACTCGAACTCCGCGCGCACCTCGGGGTTGCGCCAGTTCAGGTCGGGCTGCTCGGGCGCGTACAGGTGCAGGTACCACTGCCCGTCCGGCAGCCGCGTCCAGGCGGGGCCGCCGAACGCCGAGGGCCAGTCGTTGGGCGGCCGGTCGCCGGGGGAGTCGCGGAAGATGTAGCGCTCGCGCGCGGGGGAGCCGGGCGGCGCGGCCAGCGCCTCCTGGAACCAGGCGTGCCGGTCGGAGGTGTGGTTGGGGACGATGTCTACGATCAGCCGCAGGCCCTGGTCGTGCGCGGCGGCGACCAGGGCGTCGAAGTCGGCGAGCGTGCCGAAGCGGGGGTCGACGTCGCGGTAGTCGGCCACGTCGTAGCCGCCGTCGGCCAGCGGCGACCGGTAGAACGGCGTCAGCCACAGGGCGTCCACCCCGAGGTCGCGCAGATGGCCCAGCCGCGCGGTGACCCCCTTCAGGTCCCCGTCGCCGTCCCCGTCGGAGTCGGCGAAGCTGCGGACGTAGACCTCGTAGACGACGGCATTACGCCACCAGGGGGTTCGCGTCATACCAGGCGATCTACCCGCTGAGGCGGGCGGGTCACCTAGGAGGGGGTGTTCACCATGCTGCGCGCGGCCATGGTGAAGTAGTCCCACATCATCTTGTCGAGCTCTTCGGGCAGCGCTATCTCGTCCAGCGCGTCGCGCATGTGCCTCAGCCAGGCGTCGCGCCCGGCCTCGTCCACCACGAACGGCGCGTGCCGCATGCGCAGCCGGGGGTGCCCGCGCTCCTGGCTGTAGGTGTTGGGGCCGCCCCAGTACTGGATGAGGAACAGCCGCAGCCGGTCCTCGGCCGGGCCGAGGTCCTCCTCCGGGTAGAGGGGACGGAGCAGGGGGTCGTCCGCGACGCCCTGGTAGAAGCGGTGCACCAGGCGGCGGAAGGTCTCCTCGCCGCCGACCGCTTCGTAGAAGGTCACCTGTTGCGCCATAACGATCTCCACCCTACGTGACCGGGACGCGGCCCCGCAGCGAAGCGGGGAAGCGATCTTTGTCAGGCGCTCGCGGCCGGGGTCGCCACCGTGACGCCCGCCTCGTCGAAGGCCAGCTTCACGCGCTCGCGCAGCTCGCGCGCCACGTCGCCCTGCTTGCCCGGCGCGGTCTTGAGCACCACCCGGATGACCAGCGCGTCGGCGCCCAGCGACTGCACGCCCCACACCGACGGCTCCTCCAGCACCAGCTGGTCCCACTTGGGGTCGGCGGCCAGGGCGTCGGCGGTGACCTTGAGGATCTCCTTGACCTTCTCCACGTCCTCGCCGATGTCCACCGGGATGTCCAGCACCGCGCGGCCCCAGTTCTGGGACTCGTTGCCGACCTTCTTGATCTCGCCGTTGGGCACGTACCAGACCACGCCGTTGACGTCGCGCATCCGGGTGACCCGCAGGGTGACCGCCTCCACGGTGCCCTTGGCGGTGCCCACGTCGATGAAGTCGCCCACCCCGTACTGGTCCTCCAGCAGCATGAACAGCCCGGCGAGGAAGTCCTTGACGATGTTCTGGGCGCCGAAGCCGACCGCGACGCCGATCACGCTGGCGCTGGCCAGGATCGGGGCCAGGTTCAGGCCGAGCGAGCCCAGGATGCTGAACGCCGCCGTGCCCATGATCACGATGGAGGCGATGCTGTTCAGCACCGAGCCCAGCGTGCGGGCGCGCTGGGCGCGCCGCTGGTTGAGCAGCGCCGGGCTGCCGTCGAAGGCGGTGCGGCTGCGCTCGCGGACCCGCTCGGACATGGTGCCCTCGGCCATCCGCAGCGTGACCCTGGTGATCATCCGGTGCGCGACGTTGCGCAGCAGCAGCGCGATCACGAACGTGATGATGATCCACAACGTGGTGTTGAGCGGGCCGTCCAGCCAGGTCCGGAAGAACCGGGTGAAGTCCTCGTTGTGGGAGATGTTCCATGCCAGCCGGCAGGCGATGCTGGGCTCGTTCGGCTTGCAGAACTCCTCGGCCGATCCCTGCTGGGACAACAACCCCAGCGCCTCGATCGCTGACATGAAGGCAGACCCTCCCCGGCCGGTTGTGGTGTCTCGTCACATCGCCGTGGACCTGCGGCGCTACGAGCCCGATCGTAGGGGACGGTGACGACCGGTTCGTACTGCGCCGGGCGTTGTGGCGGAACCCGGCCGGGGAGGGGCTGGTCTGGCGTCGCGTGCGCGCCCGGTGCCGTGGACGCGCCGCGCCATGAGCCGTGGGGGGTGTTCTGTTGTGGGTCGCGTGCGGTCGCGGCGCCCGCCGCGGCGCGGGGCGCGCCGTGCTGCGGGGCGCCGCCCGCCGCGGCCGATCACGGTGCCGGGCGGGTCCCGCTGCCCACGGGCTCGCCCCGGCGGCGGCCTCCGGCGGCCGCCCGGTACGGATGTGATCTTCGATCGTCGAGCGGTTCGGTCACCCTGCGTGTCCGCCCGCGGTGCTCCGGCCCGGGGGGGGGGCGCGGCGGGGCCGGGCGCCCGCGCCCGCGGAGCGCTCCCCCCCGCAGGTTTTAGTACCGGGCCGGGCCCGGCCCACGCCCCGGCTCGCGCGGCCGCGCGGGGTGTTGGCCCAACCCCCGCC
>JBITGK010000022.1:3682-37298 GCA_044456955.1 Spirillospora sp. NPDC050679
TGTGGTTGCGTGCCGGGGGCGGGGGCCCCCCCCCGGGGCGGGCCCCCGGGGGGGGGCGGCGCGGGGGGGGGGGGGGGCCCCGCCCCCCCCCCCCCCCCGGGCCCGCCCGTGCATGCACCGGGCGGACGAACGCGTCCCACGGACTCCGCGGCCGCCGCGCCGTGTCCGGCCGCGGGCCCGCGGGACGCGCCCGGTTCTAGGAGCGGCCGGGCGGCCACTCCGGCACCGGCCGCGGGCCGCCGGCGGCGAGGCCCTGCGCCTCGCCGCCCACCGCCGCGGTGGCGCACGTCTCACGGTGCTGCTCCCGCCGGAGCGGCTGCAGGACGTGCGCGAGTTTCACCGCGGCGCCGCCCGGATCGTCCACCCGATGCATGCGCTCCCCCCAGGACCACCAGTAGTAGTGATCGTGTGTCTCGGGCGCCGGCGCGCACGTCACGTCCTCGGCCAGGCTCGCGGCCTCCGGGTTGACCACCCGCAGGAAGGCGGGGCCCGAACGGGTCCTGACCACGCGGGCCACCAGCCCGCGGGTGTCGAGTTCGTGCTCCAGCTCCTCGAGGTAGCCGACGCGTCTGTCGCTGACCACCTGCGCACCCCCTCCGTCGTTCGTGCTCCGAGGACTGCTTCCGACGTTCCGGTGTGCCTCCGCCCGCGCGGGACGTTCCGCACGGGACCGGCGGGCTCCCGACTCCCCGCCCGCGTGGAGCGGGGACGGGGCCGGCCCGCGGTCGAGATCGGACTGTGCGGATCGGTTCGGTCGCTCGCGGTGACCCGCGGAGGGCGGGACCGGACACACCGTGAGACTCGCAACTCTCAGGGTGAGGGGTCAAGGGGGCCGTCCGGGAGCCGGAACAGGTTTCCCAACTTCAGAGGGGTGTCTTTCTCCCGCGGAGGAGGATTCTCTACCCGAGTGCAGGAGGCCCCACCCGGAGCGCCCGCCTTTCGCGGGAAAGTCTGGCCCTGCCCCCGTTATGAGCGTTACGCTCTGTGCGCGAGAGATTATTTGACGTGGCCAACTAGGAAACCGGTCGCCGCGGCCGGAGGACCTCTTCCGAATGATACCGGGGGACGTTTTCCGAACCGGCGGTGAGGAGGCCGGAAACGATGTCGGACCCCCCTCGTAAAGAAACGGACATCGCACGCCGAATACGCGCGCGTGGCCTGGCACGGGGGCGCTGTCCCGCGGAGATCGCGAGCGAGATCCACGATCAGTGCGGGCCGCTTTTCGGCACCAGCCGGGTGAAGGCGCACCGCCTTTCCCACGGTGTCGCGCTGTCCGACATCGTGGCCCAGGTCCGGGCCCTGTTCGAGGTCGACGGAAAGCCGGCCCCCAAGCTGGGCGAGACGCTGCTGTCGGCTTACGAGAGCGGCTACAAGCGGCCCGGACCGGAGTACCTGCACTACCTCTGCGCCGTCTACCGGGTGGAGCCCGACGAGCTCGGGTACCAGAGCCCCTGCATCTGCGGCCGCGGGCACGCGGTCCGCCCGGGTGACGGCCCGGCCCCCCAGCGGGGCGGGCCGGCACGGCACGCGTACGAGGACGCCGACGCGCTCGTCGGCGCGGTCGTCCCCGCCAGGGACGACCGGCGTTTGATCAACGTCAGTGAACCACGGGGGCTTGACCGCGCCGACGCCCCCCTTTCCATGGATGTGGGAGAGGAGGACATCGTGCTTCGTAGGACCCTTCTGCAACTGCTGGCCGGAGCGGGCGTGGCGCTCGACGGTCAGTTCCTGGGAGCGGTGGACAACCTTCGGCGCAAGATGGACGACACGCTGGTCAGCGCGACCGTCTCGCCGACCATGCTCGACCAGTGGGAGGAGACCACCCTCGGCTACGGCCAGCAGTACCAGGCGACGCCGTCGCTGCGGATGCTGTGCGACGTGCTGCTGGACTTCAGCGAGGTGCGCCGCATGTGCGACAAGCGGCAGCCGGTCGAGCTCCAGGAGCGGTTGTGCCGGATCGCCGCCCAGTTGTCGGGGCTGTCCGGCCTGATCATGATCAACCTGGGCGACCACCGGCTGGCCCGGTCGTTCTTCCGCACCGCGCGCACGGCCGCCGACGAGACGGCCGACCGCAAGCTGCGCGCGTGGGTGACGGTGCGCGAGGCGCTGGTGCCGATGTACTACGGCGACCCGCGCGAGGCGCTGCACCTGGCCCGCAAGGCCCAGGACCTGGCCGGCCGCACCCCCAGCGTGGCGGCCGCGATGGCGCCCGCGGTGGAGGCGCGCGCGCTCGGCCTGCTGGCCATGCGCGGGCGCGGCGACGCCGCGCCCAGCGCCCGCCGCGCCCTGGTGCGCGGCAGGTCGGTGTTCGACCAGCTGTCCAAGACCGAGACCGGGGACCTCGCCTTCGGGTTCACCGACCGGCAGATGACCTTCTACGAGGGCGACACCTTCACCAACCTCGGCGACCACAAGCACGGCGACGAGGTGCTGAGCCACGCGCTCACCCTCTACGCCCCGACCGACCGGGTGGACCTCACCCTGGTCCGGCTCGACCGCGCGTTCTGCCGGCTGCACGCCGGCCAGCCCGAGGCCGCCCTGCAGGTCGGCCAGGAGGCCATCGAGGAGCTACCGGTGGAGCACCGCTCCGACATCCTGGTCCACCGGGCCCGGCAGATCGGCGCGGCGGTCAACTCCAAGTACGGCGAGGTCCCCGGCCTCAAGGGGTTCTACGAGGCGCTGTCGGGGCCGCACGTGCAGAGCCCCACCACCGCGCCGCCGCCCCAGCCGTCGGTGCCCCCGGCCGAGCAGGTCTGACGGCACGATGGACCCCCGTGACGGCGCCCCTCGGCATGCCCAGGGGCGCGGACCCTCCGCGCACGGCAAGCCCGCACTCGTCCGGCTCCGGGAGGAGCCTCCCCTCTGGTCCCTGGGCGACCTGCGGCTGCGGCGCTACCGCACCCCCGACCACGCCACCGTCCTGGCCCTCCACCAGGAGGGGCTCGCCCAGGTGGGGCTGCGCCCCGGCGACGGCGTCTACTACGACCACGACTTCTTCCGGATGGAGGAGATCTACCTCCGCAACGACGGCGAGTTCCTCGTCGGCGAGCTCGGCGGCGAGATCGTCGCCATGGGCGGCCTGCGCCGCGCCGACCTGGTCCCCGGAGGCAGCGCCAGAGCCTTCGGTGGCTACGCGCCCGGCGGCAAGCGGCTGGAGGTGGCGGAGATGGTGCGCCTGAGGGTCCGCCCCGACGTGCAGCGCCGCGGTTACGGCGCGGGCGTCGTGCGGGCCCTGGAGGAGCGCGCCGCGGAGTTCGGCTACCGCGTGCTGCGGGCCGACACCACCGAGTTCCAGGGCCCGGCCCTGGCCCTGTACCGCTCGTTCGGCTGGCAGGAGATCCGGCGCGAGCCGATCGGCGGCATCGTCAACATCTACATCGAGAAGCGGCTGCGCTGAAGCGGCCGCGCTGACAGCAGGACCCGCACCGGCCGGCGCCCGCGCAGCCTCGGCGGGGCGCCTCCCTCGCCCGGCGGCTCGGGGAGGCGTCCCGCGGTCGCGGGCCGCCGGGCGGCCCGGCCGCCCGCGATCCCGCTCGTGCCCGCCCGTCGCCTCGGGGGCCGGACACGGGCGGGGCCGCGGGCTCAGCGCTGCGCGGCGGTGACCTGCATCAGCGGGAAGCGCCGGTGCCGCACCCGGGTGAGGCCGCGGCCGCGCAGGCCCGCGGTGATCTCGCGGTCGCCGAACATGGCGACCCCCGCGACCCGGCCGAACGCCTCGGCGGCCAGCCGGGAGACCGGCAGCCGGGGGCGGCGGGTGGTGAGGATCATCAGCTGCCCGCCGGGCCGCAGGACGCGGACCATCGAGTCCACCGCCGCCCACGGGTCGTCGAACAGGTACAGGGCGCCGAAGCAGCACACCGCGTCGAAGGACCCGTCCTCGAAGGGCAGGTCCACCGCGTCGCCGCGCACGTACTCGACGGTGGGCGCGGCCGTGTCGGCGACGGCGCGCGCCAGCATGGTGGCCGAGGCGTCCAGGCCGACGACCAGGCCGTCGCCGGAGACCCCGGCGGCCAGGGCGCGGGTCACGTTGCCCGGTCCGCACGCCACGTCCAGCACGGTCGCGGCGGGCTTGTCGGCGTCGCCGGGCCGGGCCAGCCCCAGCCACTCGCGGGCCAGCGCCTGCTCGGCGGCGGTGTCGGGGCCGAACGGCCAGCCCTTGGCCAGGTTGAAGCCGACCGGCCGCCACACGCGCTCGTAGATCTGCGGCAGCAGCGCGGACCGCATGGCGTGCTGCGCCAGCGTCGGCGCCGGTTCGGCCTCGGGCCCGAGCAGGTCGAGGTAGCCGGACGAGCGGTCGGCCTCGGGGGACGGCCGCCGCAGCAGCCCTTGCAGGCGGTCGGCCCGCGTCACGGTGCTCATCCCCTTATTCGACCATTCGTCAATTCGGCTTGTCGCCCGCTCGGGCCCGCTGTGACCGAGGGCACGCCGCCCGGCGCCGGTCCGCCTACTCCAGGGACAGGCCGGTCTGCGCGGCGAGGAACGACAACGTGTCGGTCATGAGGTTGACCGAGCGCGACACCGAGCGCGACGAGTGCCCCACCTCGGTCTCGTTCCGCAGCAGGATCGGCGCGTCGGACGAGGTGGCGTACTGCAGCGCGGCGCACATCTTGCGGGCGTGCAGCGGGTCCACCCGCGAGTCGCTGTCGAAGATGGTGAACAGCGTCGCCGGGTAGGCCGTCCCCGGCTCGACGTGGTGGTACGGCGAGTAGGCGCGCAGCCACTCGAACTCGGCCGGGTCGGCGACCGTGCCGTACTCGTCGGTCCACACCTGGCCCAGGCCGAAGTGCTCGTAGCGCAGCATGTCCAGCAGCGGCGCCGAGCAGACCACCGCCTTGTACAGGTCGGGGCGCTGGGTCAGGGCCGCGCCCACCAGCAGGCCGCCGTTGGAGCCGCCCGAGATGGCGAGCCGGTCGGAGGTGGTGAGGCCGTCGGCGATGAGCTTCTCGGCGGCGGAGTGGAAGTCGTCGAAGACGTTCTGCTTGCGGTCGCGCATCCCCGCGCGGTGCCACTCCTCGCCCTCCTCCGAGCCGCCGCGCAGGTTGGCGATCGCGTAGACGCCGCCCGCCTCGACCCAGGCCAGGATGCCGGCCGAGTAGGCCGGGGTGAGCGAGATGTTGAAGCCGCCGTAGCCGTACAGGATCGCCGGGCGCGGGCCGGTGGAGCCGGGGCGCGAGATCACCAGCATCCGCACCGTGGTGCCGTCGTAGGAGGTGTAGGCGACCTGGCGGGCGTCGATGTCGGGGACCTCGACGGTGCCGGGCGCCTGCGCCCACACGCTGGTCTCGCCGGTGCGGGCGTCGTAGCGCAGCACCGAGGACGGGGTGGTGTTGTCGGTGTAGCCGAACCACGCCTCGTGGCCGCCCTCGGGGCGCTCCACCAGCCCGCCGATCGAGCCGAGGCCCGGCACGGGCACCTCGCCGATCCGCTCGCCGGTCGCCAGGTCGTGCACGGTGATCTCGCTGACGGCGTGCCGGGTCCAGCCCGCCAGCAGGACGGGCCGCTCCAGGTCGTCCAGGATCGCGAAGTCCGACAGCACGGCCTCGGGGTCCTCGGGGACCAGGTCGCGCCACTCGGCCGGGTCGGCCGGGTCGGTCACGCACAGCCGCGAGCGGGGCGCGTCGCGGTCGGTGAAGACGTAGGCGCGGCCGTCGCGGCCCACGTGCAGGCCGGTGGAGGCGTCCACGCCCACCTGCACGGCCTTCAGCTCGGGCCGCTCGGGGGCGGAGGCCGCCAGGTCGGCGATCCACAGGTCGTTGCGGGGCGCGGTGCCCTGGGAGGCGGTGATGGTCAGCCAGCGCCCGTCGCGGCTCACCCCGGCGCCGTAGTAGTCGGTCTTGTCGCGCCCCTCGCCGAACACCAGCACGTCGTCGGCGTCGGGGTCGGTGCCGACCCGGTGCAGGAACACGCGCCGGTGGTACTGCGACTCGCCCTCGGGCACCCGGTCGGCCGGCAGGCGGCGGGCGTAGTAGTACGCCTCGCCGCCGGGCAGCCAGGCCACCGACGACTCGCGGCTGCGGTCGATCGGGCCCTCGACGCGCTCGCCGGTCGCCACGTCGACGACGTAGAGGAGCGCCTCCTCGTCGCCGCCGTGCGACACCTTGTAGGCCAGCCGCCGCCCCTCCTTGTCGGGGTACCAGGCGTCCAGCGTGGTGGTGCCCTCGGGGTCCAGCTCCATCGGGTCCAGCAGCACCCGCTCGGCGCCGTCGGGGCCGGCGGTGTAGAGCACGGGGTGCTCCTGGTCGGCGGCGCGGCGGGTGAAGAACCGTCGCCCGCCGCGCCAGACGGGGGTGCCGACGCTGCCGGCCGCCAGCAGCTCGCCGAGCCGCTTGCGCAGCCGCTCGCGGCCCGGCAGCCCGTCCACGACCTCGTGGAACAGCTCGTCCTCGGCGGCCAGCCAGCCGCGGGTGCCCGGGTCGTCGCGGTCCTCCAGCCAGCGGTAGGGGTCGTCGATCTGGTGGCCGTGCAGGTCCTCGGTGATGTCCTCGCGCGGGGCGGGCGGGTACGACGGTCGGTTCATGCCCTGAACCCTATGCAGCCGCCGCGCCCGCCTGCGGGACCGCCACGTCGGCTCCGGCGTTCCGGGCGTCGCGGCGGGCGTCCCGGCGGCCCGGACCGGCGGGTCATCAGCGCAGGGCCATCGGAGCGCACAGGTGTGGCATGGCCGCCCGGCCGCCACGTGTGGCGAGGTGAACGCGCCGGTCATCTTCGGTAGAAGTGGCGTTCGTCATCGAGCTCTTCCAAACGGGGGTTGAACTATGAAGAGCGTTCTCACCGGGCCCGCGCGCCTGCTCGCCGCCGCGCCGCTGCTCGCCGCGCCGCTGGCGGCCGCTCCGGCGCACGCCGACACCCCGGCCGGCAAGGTCGGGTTCGTCTACTCCGCGCCGGAGATCTCCGTGGACGGCAACCACGTCACCTGGGACTGGACGGTCACCAACGGCGTCGGCGCGCCCGTCGACAAGGTCGTGCTGACCCACCGCTTCACGCCGCAGCTGAAGGTGGTCTCGGCCAGCGTGCCGTGCGAGGTCGTGGAGAAGGCCGTGCGCTGCGACTACGGCAGGCTGGCGAACGCGGGCCGGAAGAAGGGCACGCTGGTCGCCGCGATCCCGGCCGAGACGGCGGGCACCGTCCAGATCAACGGGCGGGTGACCTGGCAGCGGAATCCGGACTCGGCGGACGCCCGCTGACCCCGCAGGGCCCTCGGCACCGCGCGTGCGCGGTATCGAGGGCCTCGCACGTTCGATCCGCGCCGCTTGTGGGGACTATTGGGGTAGCGAACGACCCTCCCCAGAGGTCACTATTATTTCGGGTCGCTTCGCCCCTGGGGAGGTCCTCATGGTGGGTGCACAGGTGCCGGAGACAATAATCGGGCCTCGGCTGGAGGCGCGCCCGAGCGCGCCCGCCGAGGCCACTGCGCAACGCAGCCCGATGGAGGCCGTCTGATGCGACAGGTCCTCCTGCTGAACGCCACGTACGAGCCCCTGACGACGCTCTCCCTCCGCCGCGCGGTCTGCCTGGTGCTGCGCGAGAAGGCGGAGATCGTCCACTACGACTCCGCCGGTGCGGTCCTGCACTCGGCGACCATGGCGGTCGAGGTCCCCTCGGTGATCCGGCTCCGCCGCTATGTGAAGATCCCCTTCCGCACCCGGGTGCCGCTGACCCGGACCGCCCTGATGCGGCGCGACAACCACCGCTGCGTCTACTGCGGCCGCCGGGCCGAGACCATCGACCACGTGCTGCCGCGCAGCCGCGGCGGCAAGCACGTCTGGGAGAACTGCGTCGCCTCCTGCACTACCTGCAACCACCGCAAGGCCGACCGGCTGCTGGAGGAGCTGGGCTGGACGCTGGAGATCACCCCGGGCGTGCCGCGCGGCGCGCACTGGCGGCTGATCGGCATCGTCCACGACGGCGACCCCCAGTGGGCCCCCTACGTGACCGAGCCGGCCGCCTGACGGGTGTGGAACCGGGCGGCCGGGACCTATCCTGGGCGGGTGCCACGCTATGACTACCGCTGCCGCGCCTGCGGATCGACGTTCGAGGTGTCCCGCCCGATGAGCGAGGCGTCCGCGCCCGCCGCCTGCCCCGACGGGCACGAGGACACCGTCAAGCTGCTGTCCACGGTCGCCGTGACGGGCTCCGCCCGCGGCGGCGCCCCGGCCCCGCCGCCCTCCGGCGGGGGCGGCGGCTGCTGCGGGGGCGGCTGCTGCGGCTGACCGCCTGGCTCAGGCGCCCCTGTTCAGCGCCCTCGCCGTCCGGCGCGCGGACGGAGGCGGGCGGCCACCCGCCGGGTGACCGCCCGCCCGCGCCTCACAGGCCGTCGATCTGGCCGACGTCGCGGGCCGCGCCGGTGGAGGCCGAGGTCGCCATCGCCGCGTAGGCGCGCAGCGCCGCGCTCACCGGGCGGTGCCGGTCGCGGGGGCGGTAGCCGCCGAGGTCGGCCAGCAGCTTCTCGCGCCGGATCTCCAGCTCGTCGGCCGGGACGTCCAGCTCCAGCACGCGGTTGGGGATGTCGATCACGATCCGGTCGCCGTTCTCGACCAGCGCGATGTCGCCGCCCGCGGCCGCCTCGGGGGAGGCGTGGCCGATCGACAGGCCCGAGGTGCCGCCGGAGAAGCGGCCGTCGGTGATCAGCGCGCACGCCTTGCCGAGGCCCCGGCCCTTCAGGAAGCTGGTCGGGTAGAGCATCTCCTGCATCCCCGGGCCGCCCTTGGGGCCCTCGTAGCGGATGACGACCACGTCACCGGCCTTGACCTTGCCGCCCAGGATGCCCTCGACCGCGTCGTCCTGGCTCTCGAACACCACGGCGGGGCCGGTGAAGGTCCACAGTTCCTCCTCCACGCCCGCGGTCTTGACGATCGCCCCGTCGGGGGCGATGTTGCCGCGCAGCACCGCCAGGCCGCCGTCGGCGGTGTAGGCGTGCTCGACGTCGCGGATGCAGCCGTTCGCGCGGTCCAGGTCCAGCTCCTCCCAGCGGGCGGACTGGCTGAAGGCCGAGGTGGAGCGCACGCCGCCGGGCGCGGCGTGCCACATCTCGACGGCCTCGGGCAGCACGTCGGGGGAGGTCGGGTCCCACTTGGCGACCAGCTCGTCGAGCGAGGCCGAGTGGATCGAGTGCGCCGCCGAGTGCAGCAGCCCGGCGCGGTTCAGCTCGCCCAGCAGGGCCGGGATGCCGCCCGCGCGGTGGCAATCCTCCACGTGGTAGGTGGCGAGGGCGGGGGCGAGCTTGCAGACGCACGGGACGCGCCGCGACAGCGCGTCGATGTCGTCCAGGCCGAAGTCCACGCCGCCCTCGACCGCCGCCGCCAGCAGGTGCAGGATCGTGTTGGTGGAGCCGCCCATCGCGATGTCCAGGACCATGGCGTTCTCGAACGCCTGCTTGGTCGCGATGTTGCGGGGCAGGACCGAGTCGTCGTCGCCCTCGTAGTAGCGGCGCGCGATGTCCAGCACGGTGCGGCCCGCGTCCTCGTACAGGCGGCGGCGCGCGGTGTGGGTGGCGAGGACGGTGCCGTTGCCGGGCAGCGCCAGGCCGATGGCCTCGGTGAGGCAGTTCATGGAGTTGGCGGTGAACATGCCCGAGCACGACCCGCAGGTCGGGCAGGCCGACTCCTCCATCTCCAGCAGCTTGGCGTCGCTGACCGAGTCGTCGGCCGAGGCGATCATCGGGTCGATCAGGTCGAGCTTGTGCCCGTCCACCACGCCCTCGACGGGCTTGCCGGCCTCCATCGGGCCGCCGGAGACGAACACGGTCGGGATGTTGAGCCGCAGCGCGGCCAGCAGCATCCCCGGCGTGATCTTGTCGCAGTTGGAGACGCAGACCAGCGCGTCGGCCTGGTGGGCGTTGACCATGTACTCGACGGCGTCGGCGATCACCTCGCGGGACGGCAGCGAGTACAGCATGCCCTCGTGGCCCATGGCGATGCCGTCGTCCACCGCGATCGTGTTGAACTCGCGGGGCACGCCCCCGGCCTGCTTGACCGCGGCCGAGACCACGTCGCCGACCTCGCGCAGGTGCACGTGGCCGGGGACGAACTGGGTGAAGCTGTTGGCCACGGCCACGATCGGCTTGCCGAAGTCCTCCCGCGCGACGCCGCTGGCGCGCATGAGCGCGCGGGCGCCGGCCATGTTCCTGCCGTGGGTGACCGTCCGTGACCTGAGCGGGGGCATGTGACCTCTCCAACCTGTGACGTGCTGTGTCGTCGATGGTATGACCGCGGCCGCACCGGTCGGGCGGTCAGGCGGTCGCACTGGTGATCATGTGCAGCGGCGGGTCGCGCGGCGCTGCTGCCGGCTCGCAGAGGTCGTGTCGGGGGCCGGCGGCGTGCTCCGATGCTACCAACGGACGCGAAAAGGCCGGGCGCGACGCCCGGCGAGGGGGAAGGGGGTGCCCGGGAAGGGGAGCGGCACCCCGTCGCCGCGGCGGACGAGGTGCCCCTCCGGCACCGGCCCCGCCGGGGCCGGTCACAAGGGGGGCTCTCCGTTGAGCCTGGGGGCGGGCGGCCCGGCCGGGCCGCCCGGGCCTGCTCCTACTCGGTGTACTTCGGCGGCAGGGACTGCTCGGCCGCCTGGTAGATCCGCTGGACGTCGGTCTCGGTGAGGATCTTCGGGCGGCGGCGCAGGTAGCCCCGCGCCTGGTTGCCCGAGTAGACGTCCACGTCGCGGACCCGCATGACCTTCCACGGGATGGACGGTCCGTAGATCGCCACCGACGGCTGCACCGGCACGTCGAAGCCGACCTGGCCGCCGATGATCCGGCTGGCCTGCTCGGCCTCCCAGCGCGCCTCGTCCAGGCGGTCCTTCTTGTTGAAGGGGCCGTGGAAGAGCTTGCGGTGCGACAGCGTCCGCACCGGCAGCCGCTTGTCCCACCGCTCGGAGTCGATCGCGTAGACGCCGCTCGGGCCGATGACCAGGTGGTCGATCCGGCCGTCGCTGACGCCCTCGTCGTCGCGCGGGACCGCGCGCGCGTGCAGCACGCGGTAGCCCTTGCGCTCCAGGGACTTCAGCTGCTTCTCGGTGCGGCGCTCGGCCGCCGAGGACTTCTGCCAGGCCGCCACGCTGGAGCTGCGGCGGGACTGGCGGACGGTGTCCACGATGACCGCGACGATCGCGGCGGTGACGCCCAGGCGGACACCGAGGACGATCGAGACCAGGACTCCGATCACGATCGCCACGGCGGCCCGCCTGATCCAGCGCCGGATCTGCGGATCGCCGAGCATCTGCCCGTAGGTTCTGGGCTCGGCGGTCGGCTCCTGCTCCGGCGGCCCGTCGCCGGGCCGCTGATCAGGGTCCTGTTGTGGCTGCCCCCGCGCCTTCTGGTGTGCGTTGCCCCGCTCCATGGTGGCCATGAGTGACGCTCCGTGTTCCTTTCGGTTCGGAAGCATGATCCTCCGTGCGCAGAGTAATCATTTCCTCGGTTGACGACTAGCCATGCCGGGTTAATAGTTTTGTCGCCCGGTCTGGGGGATTCACTGGTGCACCGAACGGGTAGGTCGGTATTCACCCCCTCTTCTGCAAAGCCGTCGCCGTTGCCATCTTTGATGCTCGGCCACCCGGCGTCTACCGTTCGGCTCTATGCCACATACCCATGACCTGACCGCTATGCGGCTGGCCGCGGCCGTCCGTACTCGCGAGCTTTCCCCCGTTGAGATCGTCGATCACTATCTGGATCGCATCGAGCGAGTAAATCCCCAGGTCGGAGCATTCGTCACGGTGACCGCCGAGCTGGCGCGCGAGCAGGCGCGGGCCGCCGAGAAACTGGTGACCGGCACCGCCGACCCGGCCGAGCTGCCGCCGCTGCTGGGGGTCCCGATCCCGATCAAGGACCTGAACATGGTGGCGGGCGTGCCGATGACCTTCGGCTCGCGGACCTTCCACGACCTGACCGGCTTCGCCGACGACAACGTCGTGGTGCTGCTGCGGGAAGCGGGTTCCGTCCTCACCGGCAAGACCTCCACCCCCGAGTTCGGCCTGCCCTGCTACACCGAGGGCGCGGCGCCGCCCGCCCGCACCCCTTGGGACCTGTCCCGGTCGGCCGGCGGCTCCAGCGGCGGCGCGGCCGCGGCGGTCGCGGCGGGCCTCGCCCCGGTCGCGCAGGGCAGCGACGGCGGCGGCTCCATCCGCATCCCCGCCAGCGCCTGCGGCCTGTTCGGGATCAAGCCGACCCGGGGCCGGGTCTCCCAGGGCCCGGTCATCCCCGACCTGTTCGGCCTGTCCACCAACGGCCCCATCGCCCGCACCGTCCGCGACGCCGCGCTGCTGCTGGACGTGATGTCGGGCGCCATGCCCGGCGACCTGTACCAGGCCCCGCCGGTCGAGCGGACCTTCCTCGGCTGCGCCGAGCGCCCGCCCGGCAGGCTGCGCATCGCCCGCAGCGCCGACCCGATCGTGCCCGGCGCCGAGGTGCACCCCGACTGCCTGGCCGCCTACGAGGACGCGAGCCGGCTGCTGGAGGAGCTGGGCCACGAGGTGGTGGACCTGCCGCCGGTCATGGGGCCGGAGATGGTGCCGCACTTCGAGCTGCTGTGGGGCGTGATGGCCACGCTGACGCCGGTGGACCCCGCGCGCGAGGACATGCTGCAGCCGCTGACCCGCTGGCTGCGCGAGCGCGGGAACGCCACGTCCGCGCCTCAGCTGTTCCAGGCGCACGCCGCGCTCCAGGGCGCGCTGCGCGCCGCCTTCCCGGTGATGAACGAGTACGACGCGATCCTCCACCCCACCCTCGCCCAGCCCCCCGCCCCCGTCGGCCACTTCCACGACCAGGAGCCGGAGGAGAACTTCCGGCGGCAGAAGATGTTCACCCCCTTCACCTCCGCCTACAACGTCTCCGGCCAGCCCGCCGTGAACGTCCCCTTGCACTGGAGCGACGAGGGGCTGCCGATCGGCGTCATGCTGGCCGGCCGGCTCGGCGGCGAGGGCACGCTGATCTCGCTGTCGGCGCAGCTGGAGCAGGCCCGCCCGTGGATCGACCGCAAGCCCGACATCTGGGACTCTTGATCATGTAGTCGGCGCGGCGGCCGGCGCTCGGCCGGCCGCCGCGATTTTGGACGGGCTTTCCGGGGGCATGACGCAAACGTGGTGGACGACGAGCTGAGCATGCTGGCCCGCGCGCATCGCGTCGCGACGCGCTACACCGACTGGCTGGGGCGAGAGGCCCAGGTAACCCCGGACACCCTCAGAGCGGTGCTGACCTCCCTCGGCGCGGACGTGTCGTCCCCGGCGGCCGTCCGCGCCGAGCTGGACCGCCTCGCCGAGGCCGGGCGCACCCGGCTGCTGCCCGAGGTGGTCTCCTACCGGGCCGGGGGCGTGCCCACCGACCGGCACTGGCGCCACCGCGAGCCGCCGCGCGACGAGCCGGCGCCGCGGCCCGACGTGATCGGCGTCCCCATGCTCACCGGCGACCCGACCGAGGCCGCTGTCGAGCTGGCCGACGGCCGCACGCTGGAGGCGCCGCCGCCCCAGCCCGTCTACGCGCGGGACGAGAACGGCTGCGAGGGCCACTGGCTGTTCACCCTCCCCGAGGAGACCCCGCTCGGCTGGCATCGCCTGCGCGTCCGCCAGGGCGCCGCCGAGCAGAGCGCGCCCCTTCTGGTGGCCCCCGCCGCCCTGGCGCCCGTACCGCGCACCTGGGGCCTCACGGCGCAGCTCTACTCGGTGCGGTCGCGCGCCTCCTGGGGCATGGGCGACCTGCGCGACCTGGCCGATCTGGCGGCCTGGAGCGGCGGCGACCTGGGCGCCGGGTTCGTGCTGGTCAACCCGCTGCACGCCGCCGAGCCCGTCCCGCCGGTCGGGCCGTCGCCCTACTCGCCGATGAGCCGCCGCTTCGGCAGCCCCCTGTACCTGCGGATCGAGGACGTCCCCGAGTACGCCGCGCTGCCGCCCGAGGAGCGCGAGCGCGTCGACCTGCTGTCCGCGCCGCTGCGCGGCCGCGACGACAGCATGGACGTCCTGGACCGCGACGCCGTCTGGACCGCCAAGCGGCACGCCCTGGAGCTGCTGTACCGCTGGTCGGGCGGCAGCGCCGGGCACCCCGCCTACGCCGCGTTCCGCGAGCGCGAGGGCGCTGCGCTCAGCGCGTTCGCGACCTGGTGCGCGCTCACCGAGGAGCAGGGCCCCGACTGGCGGACCTGGCCCGCCGAGCTCCAGGACGCCGACGGGCCCGCCGTCGCGCTGGCCGCCAAGCGCCTGGCCGGGCGCGTGGACTTCCACGCCTGGCTCCAGTGGCTGCTGGACGAGCAGCTCACCGCCGCCCAGCGCGCCGCCCGCGACGCCGGGATGCCGCTGGGCATCGTGCACGACCTGGCGGTCGGCGTGGCGCACGGCAGCGCCGACGCCTGGATCTACCGGTCGATGTTCGCGCCCGGCATGAGCGTGGGCGCGCCGGCCGACGAGTTCAACCAGCGCGGCCAGGACTGGGGCCAGCCGCCCTGGCACCCCGGCCGCCTGGCCGAGTCGGCCTACCTGCCCTACCGGGGGATGCTGGAGGCGGCGCTGCGGCACGGCGGCGGGCTGCGCCTCGACCACGCCATGCAGGTGTCGCGCCTGTGGTGGGTGCCCGACGGCGCCTCCCCGGCCGAGGGCACCTACGTGCGCTACGACCGCGACGTGCTGCTGGCCTGCCTGACCTGGGAGGCCGCCCGCACCGGCGGGGTCGTGGTGGGCGAGGACCTCGGCACCGTCGAGGCGGAGGTGCGCGACGGCCTGGCCGAGCGCGGCGTCCTCGGCACCTCGCTGCTGTGGTTCGAGCGAAACCGCCGGGACGAGCCCAAGCCGCCCGGCGAATGGCGCGAGCTGTCGCTGGCCACCGTCGGCACCCACGACATGCCGCCGATCGCCGGCTTCCTGCACGGCGACCACATCGAGCTGCGCGACCGCCTCGGCCTGTTCACCCGCCCGCCCGCCGAGGAGCTGGCCGACCACCACCGGCGCCTGGGCGAGTGGCTGGAGCTGCTGGCCGCCGAAGGGCTGCTGGAGACCCCGCCCGCCGCGGTCCTGGCCGCCCTCAAGCGCGGCCAGGACGACCACGACGCCGAGGTCACCGCCGCGCTGCACGCCCTCCTGGTGCGCACCCCGGCGCGGCTCATCGGGATCTCCCTGGCCGACGCGGCGGGGGAGCGCCGCACCCAGAACCAGCCCGGCACCGTGGACGAGTACCCCAACTGGCGCATCCCGCTCGGCGGCCCGGACGGGCGCTCGGTGCCGCTGGACGACCTCTACACCGACCCGCGCGTGCGGGCCGCGCTCGCGCCCGTGGCGGACCCGGCGAGGCGGCGGTGACCCGGCCCGGTCAGCGCTCCAGCGCCCGGACCAGGCGCACGCTGACCTCGTTCAGCAGGTCGTCCTGCACGATCTCGGCGGCGGCGATCGCGGAGACCAGCGCGGGGAAGCCGGGCAGCGGGTAGGGGTCGTCCTCGGCCCCCTCCAGCGCGGCCCGGCCGAGCGGCTGGTGCCGCAGCGACGCGCGCGCCCGCGCCCACGCCGTCTGGACCTCCTCCGGCGAGGGCACCCCGAACCCGTGCCCGACCGGCGCGGCGTGCCGCAGCCGCACCAGCGCGGTGTCGGTGAAGTCCATCGCCAGCTTGCAGCGCGCGACCAGGT
The DNA here is from genome assembly GCA_044456955.1 of Spirillospora sp. NPDC050679. GTDB lineage: Bacteria > Actinomycetota > Actinomycetes > Streptosporangiales > Streptosporangiaceae > Spirillospora. The sequence continues at coordinate 19,271 of JBITGK010000022.1, forward strand.
CGGCGCGCACGTCCTCGTCCAGCCGCGACATCACCGAGCAGGGCGTGCGGCAGCGCGCCGCGCAGTCGCCCAGCCCTCGGGCGACCTGGCTGTGCTGGCGGTCCAGGTAGGCGCGCCAGCCCGGCGGCGGCTCCTGCGCCACGCGCAGCGTCCGCTCGCACGCCGAGCGCTCCGGCCGGGTGTGGTCGCACATGCGCTCGGCCCCCGGCTCGACCGGCACGCCGAACCGGCTGCCGGGCCCGGTCACCGCGCGCCCGATCAGCGCGGGGTCCCCGGCGTGCCCGAGCACCGGCTCCCAGGCCAGCAGCGCCAGGTACTCGCTGGCGATGTGCACCGCCGCGACCAGCGCGGCCATCTCGCGCCGCTCCCAGCGGACCGCGATCACCTCCAGCAGCAGCGCGTACGCGGGGCGCAGGCTGGCCAGCGCGCCCCGGGGCCGCTCGCGCGGGGCCTGCGGCATCCGGCTGGCGCGGGCCCGGTCCAGCAGGTCCTTGGGGACCTCGCCGGACTCCTCGGGCATCCCGAAGTCCTCGGCGTCCAGGTCCAGCACCCGCTGCCCGAACGCGCACAGCCCCGCGACCGGGGCGGTGCGGGCGCCCAGCAGCGTGCCGTCGGCGACCAGCGCCTCCAGATCCCCGAAGGCGCGCCTGCCCGCCAGCGCCGCCAGAACGTCCCGTGCCGTCTCCACACCCAGAGCCTTCCACCCGTTGCCCCGTGACCACCCAATCGTTTCGGCAACGATTGAGTGATCACCGGATGTTCCGGTGGCCCTACCGCGGCCGGAAGAGGCTCTGCTGGAAGTGCGGGTCCAGCAGGTCCGCGGGATCGAAGCCCACGGCGAAGGGGCGGGTCAGCGTGCCGGGCCGACCGGCGGTCAGCCGCTCGACCTCCTGGTAGGCGCCCGTGCGCAGTTCGTGCACCAGAACGATCGGCAGCCGCCCCCCGCCCTGCCCCGGGAAGGGGGCGAGCTCCACCCGCACGTAGAAGGGGATGCCCGACTCGGCGTACACCACGGGCTTGGTGACCCGGTCGTTGAGGCGGTTGCCGGGGGACACGATCTCGACGACCGCCAGCGTCTCGTCGGCCTCGAACCAGGTGCGCCTGACGGTGTCGGTCTCCGGCGGGAAGACCACCAGATCGGGGATCACGCCGTTCTCGTCCCGGGCCAGGCGGAGGTTGGGCGCGGAGAGCGTGATCTCGCGGTCGGGGGCGTTCACCGCCAGCAGGGTCTGGAGGTTGTCGCTGAAGATCTGGTGGTCGGACATGGGGGCGGGACTCACGACGAGGGTCCCGCCCAGCACCTCGTACCTGGGCCAGCGGTCCCGGTTGAGCTCGACGACGTCGTGGATCGTGTAGGGCCTGCTGGGCAGGTTCGCAGGTGAGAGTGCTGCCACTGCGGTTCGCACCGCCCTTCACCGCCTTCGGTCGACATGCCCGACAGTTTCCCAGCGTGTCGATCCGAGTGCTTTGCGTTCGCGAAATCTGACTACTCTCAGTGTGCCTCAGATTCCGCGGTGCCGCGAGGGCCCGGGGCCGCGCCGGTCTTCCGGCACGGCCCCGAGCCCCGAAACCACCAGGTCAGGCCGAAGCGGCGTCCTTCGCGCGGGCGCGCAGGGCGCGGGCCACGCCGTCGCGGCCCTCCGACAGCAGCCGCAGCAGCGCCGACGGCGGGTTCTCCTCGGCGATGTAGGCCTCGGTCCGGTCGATCGTGGACTGGTCGATCACCAGGAAGGGGTAGGCCACCTCCGCGAACGTCTGGGACATGTCGCTGGACCACTCCTTCCAGATCCGGCCGACCTCGGCGAAGTACTTGTCCACGTACGGGACCAGCAGCTCGGCCTGGTCGGGTTCCACGAAGCCGCCCAGCGTCGCGCGGTACACCGCGTTCGGCAGCTCGCCGCTGATGATGCCCGCCCACGCGGCGGCCTTGGCCTGGGCGGTCGGGATCGCGGCCCGGCAGGCGGCCGCGTGCCGCTCGCCCGCGGCGGTCGGGTCGCGCTCCAGCTCGGCGTCGATCTCGGCCTGGTCCGCCTTGCCGGCCACCACCAGGTGGCGCAGCAGCGCCCAGCGCAGGTCGGTGTCCACGGTCAGGCCGTCGAGGGTCTGCGAGCCGTCCAGCAGGGCCCGCACGAAGCCGAGGTGCTCGTCGGAGGCGGCCGACGCGGTGAACGCCTGCACGTAGGCCAGCTGGAAGTCCGAGCCCGCCTCGGCCTCGCGCGCCAGGTCGTACAGCGCGTCGGCCATCATCGACAGGCCGGTCGAGCGCCACGCCGGGTCGGCGTACTGCTGCACGGCCGTGCGGGCCTGGCGCAGCAGCGTCTGGGTCACCGCGATGTCGGTGACGCCCCGGATGCCGCTGAGCACGAGCTTGACGTAGTCGCGCGTGGCCATCTCGGCGTCGCGGGTCATGTCCCAGGCGGCCGACCAGCACAGGGCGCGCGGCAGGCTCTCCTTGATGTCGCCGATGCCCTCGACCAGGGTCCGCAGCGAGTGGTCGTCCAGGCGCACCTTGGCGTAGGTGAGGTCGTCGTCGTTGACCAGGACGAGGTCGGGGCGCTTCTCGCCGACCAGCTCGGCCACCTCGGTGCGGGCGCCGACCACGTCCAGCTCGACGCGCCCGCGCCGCACGATGCCCTCGGCCGTCCGGTCGTACAGGCCGATCGCGACGCGGTGCGAGCGCAGCGTCGGGTAGTCGGGCTTGGCCTCCTGCTGCACCGCGAACGAGGTGAAGTTCCCCTCGCCGTCCACCTCGTAGACCGGGCGCAGCGTGTTGACCTCGGCGGTCTCCAGCCACTCCTTGGACCAGCCGGCCAGGTCGCCGCGGCCGGAGGTCTCCTCCAGCGCGTCCAGCAGGTCGGCGAGGACGGTGTTGCCCCACGCGTGCCGCTGGAAGTAGCGCCGCACGCCCTCCAGGAAGTTGTCCAGGCCGACGTAGGCGACCAGCTGCTTCAGGACGCTGGCGCCCTTGGCGTAGGTGATGCCGTCGAAGTTGACCTCCACCGCGCGGATGTCGGGGATGTCGGCGGCGATCGGGTGCGTGGACGGCAGCTGGTCCTGCCGGTAGGCCCACGCCTTCTCCAGGTTGGCGAAGGTGGTCCAGGCGCTCTTCCACTTGGTGGCCTCGGCCTGGCACAGCACGCTCATGTAGGTGGCGAACGACTCGTTCAGCCACAGGTCGTCCCACCAGCGCATGGTGACCAGGTCGCCGAACCACATGTGCGCCATCTCGTGCAGGATGGTCTCGGCGCGGCGCTCGTAGGCGGCGTCGGTGACGCGCGACCGGAAGACGTAGTCCTCCAGGAACGTCACGCAGCCCGCGTTCTCCATCGCGCCCGCGTTGAACTCCGGCACGAACAGCTGGTCGTACTTGCTGAACGGATAGGGCTGGTCGAAGACCTTCTCGAAGAACGCGAAGCCCTGCCGGGTCACGTCCACGATCGCGTCGGCGTCCAGGTGCTCGGCCAGCGACGCGCGGCAGAAGATCCCCAGCGGGACGACCGAGCCGTCGGGGCGCCGGTACTCGTCGCGCACCACGTGGTAGGGGCCCGCGACCAGCGCGGTGATGTAGGTGGAGATCTTCGGCGTGGGCGCGAAGCGCCAGGCGCCGCCGCCCTCCTGGTCGGCGGCCTCGTTGGTGACCACCTGCCAGTCCTCGGGGGCCTTCACCGACAGCTCGAAGGTCGCCTTCAGGTCGGGCTGGTCGAAGCAGGTGTACATCCGGTGCGCGTCGGCCGTCTCGAACTGCGAGTACAGGTAGACGCTCTGGTCGACCGGGTCCACGAACCGGTGCAGGCCCTCGCCGGAGCGGGAGTAGGCGGCGTCGGCCACCACGCGCAGCTCGTTGTCGGCGGCCAGGGACGGCAGCGGGATGCGGCCCTTGTCGGCGTCGTAGGAGGACGGGTCCAGGGCGGTGCCGTTCAGCGTCACCTCGTGCACCACGCCGTCGTGCAGGTCGACGAAGGTCCCGGCGCCGGGCTCGGCGCAGCCGAACCGGATCACCGTCGTGGAGCCGAAGCGCTCCGGGCCGGTGGTGAGGTCCAGCTCCACCGTGTAGGACTCGACGGTGAGCAGCCGGGCCCGTTCCCGCGCCTCGTCGCGCGTGAGGTTGCCTGCCACATGTACTCCTAGGTCGATTAGTGCTGTGTTCCCTCATGTCTACCAACCGGAGGCCCGCCAGGTCCCCGCGGCACGGCAGCCGGTCGCGGCGGGGAATGGAAGGGGCGCCCGCGGGGTTGCCGCCGGTAAGCGCCGATCAGCCTGAAGGAGACCTGTCGTGTCCGATGACGCCCGTACGCCGGTGGATTTCTGGTTCGACCCGTTGTGCCCCTGGGCGTGGATCACCTCGCGGTGGATCCTGGAGGTCGAGAAGCTGCGGCCGATCGAGGTCCGCTGGCACGTGATGAGCCTGTCGGTGCTCAACGAGGACAAGGACGTGCCCGAGGAGTACCGGCGGATGATCGCCGACGGCTGGGGCGCGGTGCGCGTCTGCGTCGCCGCCGAGCAGAAGTACGGCCCGGAGGTGCTCGGCCGCCTCTACACCGAGCTCGGCACGCGCCGCCACCATGACAAGAAGCCCTTCGAGCGCGCCACCTACGAGGAGGCCCTGACCGCCGCCGGGCTCGACCCCGCGCTGGCGGCGGCCGCCGACTCCACCGACTACGACCAGGCGTTGCGGGCCTCGCACAACGACGGCATCGAGCGGGTCGGCCAGGAGGTCGGCACGCCGGTGATCGAGGTCGCCGGCAGCGCCTTCTTCGGCCCGGTCGTCTCGCCGATCCCGCGCGGCGAGGCCGCGGCCAAGCTGTGGGACGGGGTCCGCGCGGTCGCCGAGACCGACGGCTTCTTCGAGCTCAAGCGCACCCGGACCCGGGAGCCGATCTTCGACTGAGCGCGGCCGGTTCCGGCTAGTTGCGAAACTCTTGCACCTGCAACAGCCCTGCTATCACACTGGGCCTGACACTTCCTGAGTCAGGACGGTGACCGACGTGCACGTGCCGGACGGATTCATCAACGCCCCGGTCTCCCTGGCGGCGGGGGCGGTGGCGGTGGCCGGCGTCGCGGTGGCGCTGCGCGGCGCCCGGCGCGAGCTGGACGACCGCACCGCCCCGCTCGCCGGGCTGGTGGCCGCCTTCGTGTTCGCCGCGCAGATGCTCAACTTCCCGGTCGCCTCCGGGACCAGCGGGCACCTGCTCGGCGGCGCGCTGGCGGCGATCCTGGTCGGCCCGTACACGGGCGTGCTGTGCGTGGCCGTGGTGCTGCTGGTGCAGGCGCTGCTGTTCGCCGACGGCGGCCTGACCGCGCTCGGCGTCAACATCGTGGTGATGGGCCTGGTGACGGTGCTGGCCGGGTACGGGCTGTTCCGCGGCCTGCTGCGCGTGCTGCCCCGCGCCCGCGCCTCGGTGGCCGGGGCGACGTTCGTCGCGGCGGTGGTGTCGGTGCCCGCCTCGGCGCTGGCGTTCACCGCGATCTACGCGGTCGGCGGCACCGCCGACGTGCCGCTGGGCAAGGTCGCCGCCGCGATGGTCGGCGTGCACGTGCTGATCGGCGTCGGCGAGGCGCTGATCACCGCGGTCACCGTCTCCAGCGTGCTGGCGGTCCGCCCCGACCTGGTGCACGGCGCGCGCGGGCACGTCCGGCGGCCGGAGCTGCGCACCGTGCCGTCCGGTGAGACCGCCGGGGCGTCCGGCGCGAGCGCCTGAGGAGAACGACGATGACCACCAAGCGCTTCTTCGCCGCCTTCCTGCTGGTCTCCCTCGTGCTGGCCGGGATCGTCAGCTTCTACGCCAGCCAGCACCCCGACGGGCTGGAGAAGGTCGCCGAGGACAAGGGCTTCAACGCCGGGGAGCGCGACCACTCCCTCAAGGACTCCCCGCTGGCCGACTACGGCGTCAAGGGCGTCGGCGACGCGCGGCTGTCGGGCGGGCTGTCCGGCGTGATCGGCGTCGGCGTGGTGCTGCTGGCGGGCGGCGGCCTGTTCTGGGCGGTGCGGCGCCGCGACGCCTCGGCGCCCTCCCCGTCCCGGGACGCCTGACGGTGGGCGCGGGCCACGCGCACGCGCTGTACCTGCCCGGCTCCTCGCCGGTGCACCGGCTGCCGCCGCAGTGCAAGCTGGTGGCGGTGCTGGCGTTCGTGCTGCTGGTGGTGGCGACGCCGCGCGAGCGCGTGTGGGCGTTCGCCGGGTACGCGCTGCTGCTGGCCGCCGTCGCGCTCGTCGCCCGCGTGCCGCTGCCGACGGTGGCGCGGCGCATGGTGATCGAGGTGCCGTTCGTGGCGTTCGCGCTGTGGATGCCGTTCGTCGCGACCGGGGAGGAGGTCGCCGTGCTGGGCCTGCGCCTCAGCGAGAGCGGCCTGTGGAGCGCGTGGAACATCCTGGCCAAGGGCACGCTCGGCGTGGTCGCCTCGATCCTGCTCGCCGCCACCACCGAACCCCGCGTGCTGCTGCTCGGCGTCGAGCGGCTGCGGATGCCGCGGCTCATCACGCAGATCGCGGCGTTCATGCTGCGCTACGGCGACGTCGTCACCGCTGAGCTCGGCCGGATGAAGGTCGCCCGCGCCGCGCGCGGCTTCGAGGCCCGCGGCCCGCGCGCCGCCGTGGTGCTCGCCAGGTCGGTGGGCGCGCTGTTCCTGCGCTCCTACGAACGGGGGGAACGGGTGCACCTCGCCATGCTCAGCCGCGGCTACGACGGCCGGATGCCCGTGCTGCACGACGTCGGCGCGACCGGCGCGCAGTGGGCGTCGGCGGCGGCGCTGCCGCTGGCGGCGGCCCTGGTCGCGGCGGCCGCCTGGATGGCGCCGTGACCCCCTCGCTGGAAGTGCGCGGCCTCGCCTACGCCTACCCGGACGGCACCCAGGCGCTGTTCGGCGTGGACCTGACCGTCGAGCGCGGCGAGCGCGTCGCGCTGCTCGGCCCCAACGGCGCGGGCAAGACCACCCTGATCCTGCACCTGAACGGCATCCTGCACGGCGGCGTCGGCGAGGTGCGGGTCGGCGGCCTGCGCGTGGACCCGGCGGACAGGAAGGCCCTGCGCGAGGTCCGCCGCCGCGTCGGCGTGGTGTTCCAGGACCCCGACGACCAGTTGTTCATGCCGACCGTCCGCGAGGACGTGGCGTTCGGCCCGGCCAACCTGGGGGTGCGCGGCGCCGAGCTGGAGGCGCGGGTGACCGGCGCGCTCGCGCGCGTCGGGATGCTGGAGGTCGCCGGACGCCCGCCGCAGCACCTCAGCTTCGGGCAGCGCCGCCGCGTGGCGGTGGCGACCGTCCTGGCGATGGAGCCGGAGATCCTGGTGCTGGACGAGCCGTCGTCCAACCTCGACCCGGCCGGGCGGCGCGAGCTGGCCGAGATCCTGCGCGGCCTGGAGGTGACCGTGCTGATGGTCACGCACGACCTGCCGTACGCGGCCGAGCTGTGCCCGCGCTCGGTGGTGCTGTCGGACGGCGTGATCGCCGCCGACGCGCCGACGCCCGACCTGCTCGCCGACGACGCGCTGCTGCGCGCGCACCGGCTGGAGCTGCCCTTCGGCTTCGATCCGGCGGCCTGCTCCGGCCGGCCTGCGCGCCGCCGCTGAGGAGCGCCCGGGAATCCCGCCTCGACGATCCGGGGATTGTGCTTGCGTCGCCGCCCCGGCTCGGCCAGACTCGCGCCCTGAAAGTGGCAACGGTTTTCATATTCGAAATGGGGCTTTCGTCATGAAGGTTGCGTTCGTCGGCAAGGGCGGCAGCGGCAAGACCACCCTGTCCTCGCTGTTCACCCGGCACCTGGCGGCGCGCGGGCTGCCGGTGGTGGCCATCGACGCCGACATCAACCAGCACATGGGCGTGGCGCTCGGCCTGGACGAGGACCGCGCCGCCAAGGTCCCGGCGCTGGGCGAGCGCCTCCCGGAGATCAAGGAGTGGCTGCGCGGCGACAACCCCCGCATCTCCTCGGCCTCGGCCATGGTCAAGACCACCCCGCCCGGCGCGGGGTCGCGGCTGCTGCGCGTCGGCGGCGACGACCCGGTCCACGCCCTCGGCCAGGACGTGCACGGCGCGACCCTGCTGGCCACCGGCCCGTTCAACGACGACGACCTCGGCGTGGCCTGCTACCACTCCAAGACCGGCGCGGTGGAGCTGTACCTGAACCACCTGCTGGACGGGCCCGGCGAGTACGTGGTCGTGGACATGACCGCCGGGGCCGACACCTTCGCCTCGGGGCTGTTCACCCGCTTCGACCTGATGTTCCTGGTGGCCGAGCCCACCCGTAAGGGCGTGGGCGTCTACCGCCAGTACACCGACTACGCCCGCGACTACGACGTGGCCATCGCCGTGGTCGGCAACAAGGTGCAGGGCGACGGCGACGTGGCCTACCTGCGCGAGCACGTCGGCGACGACCTGCTGACCTGGCTCGGCCAGTCCGCCGCCGTGCGCGCGGTCGAGCAGGGCCGCGAGGGCGTCGAGCTTGAGGACGCCAACACCGCCGCGCTCGACACGATGCTCGCCGCCGTGGACGCCCGGCCCAAGGACTGGGAGAAGTTCCGGCGGCAGGCCGTGGAGTTCCACGTCAAGAACGCCCGCAGCTGGGCCAACCGCGCCACCGGCGAGGACCTGGAGGCCCAGGTGGACCCCGGCTTCCGCTTCCCGGTCGCCTACGCGGGGTGAGGCCGGGCCTACCGCCCGGCCCTGATCGTCATTACGCTGCGCGCCATGACGACGCGGCGGATCTTCGGCATGGCCCTCGGCGCGCTGGGGCCGGTGCTCCTGCTCGCCCTCCTGTTCGGCAACCAGTGGGTCGTCGAGGCGGTCGCCGACAGCGACATCGACCGCCGGGGAACGCTGGGGACGCTGCTGAACTGGCTCCAGTTCCCGTCCTGGCGGATCACGCCGACGGGGCGGCGCGGCTCGGCCGGGTACGTCCTGGCGCTGGACTTCACCCTGCTGCTGTACTTCGCGGCCGTGGCGGGGCTGGTGTTCGCGGCCGCGCGCGCCCTCGACCCGGTGCGCGGCGCGATCGGCGCGCTGGTGACGGGCTGGTGGGCGGTGCTGGTGGCGGGCGGCCTGGTCGCGATCCCGGGCGGCTACCTGACGACGATGACGCTGGACTACCCGGACGCGCTGCGTACGCAGGTGCTGTGGAACTCCATCGCGCAGGGGCTGGGGTTCGGGCTGTTCTACGGCTGGCTGGCGGGGCTCGGCGCGGTGGTGGCGTTCCTGCTCACGCGAGGGGGCCGGACCGTCGGGCCGATGCCGCAGGGCGTGCCCCAGGGGGCGCCGTCGATGCCGCCGCCCATGCCGCATCCGCAGCAGCCGATGGCGCGGCAGCCGGTCCAGCCGCAGCCGCCGTTCGGGCAGCCCGCCCAGCCGGGGCACATGCTGCCGCCCGACCACCCCGCCGCGATGCCGTACGTCCCGCCGAAGCCCACCCATGCGGACCCGCCGCGCGAGGAGCCGAAGGACGACGTTCCCCAGGACGACGTGCCGGCGGACGACGCGACGAAGGTGGACGGCCCTGCCGAGACCGACGCCCCCGACGCCGACGCGACGACCGTGGACGGCTCCGGCGAGCGGGCGGACGGCGAGGACGGCAGGGCCGACGGGGACGCCGGCGAGCGGGACCGGAAGGAGGCGGGCGGGGCCGCGCCGCCTCCCCGCTGACCCGGCCGCCCGGACCGCCGCCCGGACCTGCGACAATCAGCCCATGCGCGTGTTTCTTGGATGCGACCATGCCGGCTACGAGCTCAAAGAGCACCTGGTCGGCTGGCTGAAGGCCCATGGCCACGAGCCCGTGGACTGCGGGGCGTTCGTGTACGACGCGGTGGACGACTACCCGCCGTTCGTGCTGCGGGCGGCCGAGAGGACGGCCGCCGAGCCGGGCACGCTGGGCATCGTGATCGGGGGCTCGGGCAACGGCGAGGCCATCGCCGCCAACAAGGTGAAGGGCGTGCGCGCCGCGCTGGTGTTCAGCGAGGACACCGCCCGCCTGGCCCGCGAGCACAACGACGCCAACGTCATCAGCCTCGGCGCCCGCCAGTACGACCAGGACACCGCGACGCGCTTCGTCGAGCTGTTCCTGGAGACCGCCTACTCCAAGGAGCCGCGGCACACCCGCCGCATCAAGATGCTCAGCGAGTACGAGCACACCGGCGAGCTGCCGCCGCTGCCGCGGGAGGGCTGAGACCGCTACCGGGCGCCGCCGCGCTTGCCCAGGCGGCGGCGCTCGTTCTTGGCGGCCCGGGTGCGCCGCGCCGGCCGTGCGCCGGGCGCGGCGGCGGGGGCGTTCGCGGACTCGGCCGCGCCGCCGCCGTCGGTGGCCGGATCCGGCGCCGGAGGCGGGGCCTCGTCGCCGTCGGAGCGGGGCGCGGACACGTCCCGCGCCCGCATCGCCGCGTCCACCGTGATCCGCATACCGGGCTGTCCCACGTGCGCCTCCTCGGTCACCGGCCGTCCTCGCCGCACCCCCATTGCACACCACCGCACCCCGTGCCCGGCAAGGGCTCCGGGCGTGCCGCCGCGCGGCCGGCGATCATGATCGCTGGCGCGGATGCCAGCCGGGGGCGGGGAATGCTCGGTACAGTTCCACAGTCATGCTGCAACGACTGGTCCACCTCCTGCCGCCGCGAGTGCGCGCGTTCCTGCGCCGCATTCCGGTGCTGGTGGCGTTCTACCGGTGGTTGCGGCGCGGCAAGCTGACCCGCGAGCGGTACGTGTTCGCGGCGCTGACCCTGCTGACGCTCGTCATCGGGATCGGCGCGACCGAGTCGCGCTCCTGGACCCCCTCCGGCGCGCTGGTGCTGACCGTGCTGGGCGGCGGCCTGCTGCTGAAGGTGCGCAGCCTGGTCGCGCTGCTGGCGGTGGTGGCGGCGATGCTCGGCTACAACGCCTGGCACGACCACGGCGCCATCGGCCTCACGATGATCGCCACGCTGGTCATCACGGCGGTGCTGGCGCTCACCCTCGCCCGCACCCGCCAGCAGCTCGGCGTGCAGGGGCTGCGCGGCGACTCGATGCTGCTGGAGCTGCGCGACCGGCTGCGGCGGCAGGGCGAGATGCCCGCGCTGCCCGACGGCTGGGACTCCCAGGTCGTGATGCTCCAGGCGGGCGGGTCGTCGTTCGGCGGCGACTTCACCGTGTCGGTGCGGCGCGGCGACCTCCTGGAGGTCGCGCTGGTGGACGTGTCGGGCAAGGGCACCGACGCCGGGACCCGGGCGCTGATGCTCTCGGGCGCGTTCGGCGGGCTGCTTGGATCGATCCAGCCCGACCGCTTCCTGCCCGCCTGCAACGACTACCTGCACCGCCAGCAGTGGGACGAGGGCTTCGTCACCGCCGTGCACGTCATGATCGACCTGTCCACCGGCGAGTACACGGTGGAGTCGGCGGGCCACCCGCCCGCGGTGCAGTTCGACGCGGGCAGCGGCACCTGGCAGGTCAGCCCGGCCAAGGGCGTGGTGCTCGGCGTGGTGCCCGACATGCGCTCGGTCCCCGAGCACGGGCTGCTGCGGCCCGGCGACGCGCTCCTGCTGTACACCGACGGCCTGGTGGAGTCACCGGGCCGCGACCTGGACGCGGGCATCGACCGCCTGCTGGGCGAGGCCGAGCGCCTGGTGCCGCAGGGCTTCCGCAAGGGCGCCAGGGAGCTGGTGGAGACCATGGCCGCCGAGCGGGACGACGACTGCGCGCTCGTGCTGATCTGGCGCACCTGACCACGTCGCCTAGCGGTTCTTCTTGTCCTTGCGGGGCTTCTTGCCCTTCTTGGCCTTCTTGTCCTTGCGCGGCGCGTCGTTCCCGCTCTTGGCGGAGGAGGACTTGGTGGAGGAGGGCTTGGCGGACCCGGTGCCCCGGGCCTTCTCGGAGGGTTCGACGGGCTTGACGTCCGCGACGTTCTTGACGCGCTTGACGGGCTTCTCGGGATCGTTCGCCGGGGCGGAGGACTGCGCGGGGCGCGGGGCCGGGTCGGCGATCGTGCCGCTCTCCGCGCCGTCCGACAGGCCCAGGAACAGGCCGCCCGCCAGCACGGTCGCGGCGGCCGCGCCGACGCCGGCCAGCACCCGGGCCCGCAGGGTCGAGCGCGAGCCGATGCGGTCGATGACGCCGAGCGCCTGTGTGCCCTCGCCCGTCTCGCCGGCCGCTGCCGGAGCCGGGATCTCGCCGGAGGGCGGGGGAGTCGCACCGGTCGCCTCCGGGACGCTGACGGGCGCGGGCGCGGCGGCGGGCACGGGCCCGCCGGGACCGGTCTGCTCGACCAGCGCCAGCAGCAGGTCCGGGGCCGAGGGGCGGTCCCCGGGGCTCTTGGCCAGCGCCGACCGCACGATCGGGAGCAGCCCGTCGGGCAGGCCGTCCAGGTCGGGCTCCTCGGTCAGCACGCGCATGGCCACCGCCGAGGCCGCGCCGTCGCCGAACGGCAGGCGGCCGGTCCCGGCGTAGGCGACCAGGCAGCCCCACCCGAACACGTCGGCGGCCGGGGAGCCCGCGCCGCCCGCGGTGACCTCCGGCGGCATCCAGCCCGGCGTGCCGAGCACCGAGCCCGACGACGTCAGGGTGCCGGGGGAGCCCTGCTGGCGGGCGATCCCGAAGTCGATCACCCGGCAGCCCGACAGCGTCAGCATCACGTTGGCCGGCTTCAGGTCGTGGTGCACCAGCCCGGCGGTGTGGATGGCCGCCAGCGCCGACGCCACGCTCACCGCCACGCCGTGCAGGTCCGCGCCCGGCAGCGGGCCGGAGGCGTTGATCCGCTGCTGGAGCGACATGCCGCCCACGTACTCGCTGACGATGTAGGGCCGGCCGTCCTCCTCGCCGTGCGCCAGCACCCGCGCGGTGCAGAACGACGCCACCCGGCCCGCCAGGACCGCCTCGTCCCGGAAGCGCGCGCGGAACGACTCGTCCCCGGCCAGCTTCGGATGCAGGGTCTTCACCGCGACCCGTTCGCCGCTCGCGGGGTCGGCCCCGAGGAAGACGGCGCCCATGCCGCCCGCCCCGATCCGACCGAGCAGCGAGTACCCGCCCAGCTCGCGGGGGTCCTCGTCCTCCAGCGGTCCCGCACCGGCCGGCGGCCGTCCGGTCTCGTGCGAATGCATGGTGACCTCTTCACCCCTCTCAACGCTCGGCCCCGTCCTGCCCCAAAGTTCGCAAAGTATGGCTCCCGATCCGGACGGATCGCAGGAAACGTGATCGTCACCTCGATGTAGCGCCCCGTGCACACAGGCCCGGCACAGTGGGAACAGTTCGACGGCACGGCCGTATCCCGCCGGTTTCCTCCTCGGCGCGCGGGACGGCCGGTCGGCGGCACCGAGGACGATGTCCGCGCGTGCGGCACCCCAGGGGTGGGAGGCGCCGTACGCGCGGACATCGACGTGTTCATGGGCCTTCCGAACCCCTCGCCTGGCGGCTCGGGAACCGGCCGAAAAGCGTGCGAGCGCTCAGTCGCTTCGCGACCTGCCGCACGGGACCTCGCCCTCGGCATCGACCCCGCGCGGCAGACCTTCGGTCGCACCGTGCTGATCGGCCTTTCGGCCCGACCTCCTCGCCTGGCGGCTCGGAGGCCGACCGAAAAGCGTGCGGGCGCTGCATCGCTTCGCGATCTGCCGCGCCCGCGTGCGGGGCCGGGAACGTCGAACCCCTTCCCTATAAAACCTATTGACTTAGTAGGAAAAGTTGCCTTTAATGGCTCTCGTGCGCTTCCTGGTCATCATCGGCAATCCCCGGCCCGGCTCCCGTACCGCCGCCGCGGCCTCGGCCGCCGCGCGGGCGGTCGTCGAGGCCGCCGGGCTCGACACCGATCCCGAGGTCCTCGACCTGTCCGGGCTGGGGCCCGCCCTGCTGGAGGACGGCCCGCCCCCGGCCGTCGCCGACGCGCTCGCGCGGGTCGCCGCCGCCGACGTGATCCTGGTCGCCAGCCCCACCTACAAGGCCACCTACACCGGTCTGCTCAAGGTCTTCCTGGACGGGATCGCCGCCGGGGCGCTCGCCGGGAAGACCGCGCTGCCGCTGCTGGTGGTGGGCGCGCCGCAGCACGCGCTGGCCGTGGAGGTCCATCTGCGGCCGCTGCTGGTCGAACTCGGCGCGGACGTCCCCTCCCCGGGGCTGGCGCTGCCCGAGTCCAAGCTCGATCGGCCCGACTCCGCCCTCGCGGAGTGGGCCGGTCGCGTAGCCCCCGCCGTTCGGGGCGCTCTGACGGCGGGGGCCGCCCGGTGACCGGGACGGCGACGGCACGGCCCGTCCCGGTCACCGGCGACTCCTTCCGCGACGCGCTGGGGCGACACGCCGCCGGCGTCGTCGTGGTCACCTCCCAGCCGGGGTCCGGCGCTCCCGCCGGGCTCACCGCGACCTCGTTCACCTCGGTGAGCCTGGAGCCGCCGCTGGTGTCGTTCTACGTCGCCGCCACCTCCTCCACCTTCCCCCGGCTGCGGGAGGCGGCCTCGTTCGCGGTGAACGTGCTCGGCGACGACCAGGCCGAGCTGGCCGCCCGGTTCGCCGCGCGCGGGGAGGACCGGTTCGCCCCGCCCACCCGCTGGCGGCCCGGTCCCAGCGGCGAGCCGCTGCTGGAGGGCGCGGCCGCGCGGCTGCGCTGCGGCTGGCACTCGGTCCGCGCGATCGGCGACCACCTGCTGGTGGTCGGCGAGGTCGTCGGCGTGGAGCTGGGCGCGGCCGACGCGCCGCTGCTGTACCACCGGGGCCGGTTCGGGAGGTTCCGCGCGCACCGGCGCTGATGTTTCGCAGGGCAATGGCTCGGTTACAACCTGTTCTACAGATCGTTATCCCCCCTGGCGACGGGTTCCGCGCGGAACCGGGACGGGGGTGATGGCACGGTGCGCCGACCATGGTGGCCCCCCGCGCGATGGACGGTGCGCACCCGTGTCACCTGCGCCGCGACCCTGGTCGTCGGGGTGCTGCTGGCGATCGGCGTCGTCGTCTTCTACCAGGCGGTGCGCGGCACCGTCTACGAGGGGCTGCGCGAGCGCGGCGACGCGGCCGTCGACCAGGTGGCCACGCTGGTCCGCCGCGACGCGCTGCCCGGCACGCGGGTGCTGCCCGCCGAGGCCGCCGGGTTCGACCTGCTCCAGGTGGTGGACGACGCGGGCGTGGTGGTCGCCGCCAGCCCGCAGATGCGCGACCGCCCGCCGATCTCCTCTGTGCGGCCGACGGCCGAGGGCGGCCGCTTCTCCGCCGGCATCGCGGTGCCGGGGGTGACCTCCGACGCCTACCTGGTGGCCGAGCGGGTGCGCGGCCCCAACGGCGGCTACACCGTCTACGCGGCCGCCTCCATCAGTGCGTTCGAGCAGGTCAAGGCCCCCTTCCTGCTCCGGCTGGCGCTGGCGGTGCTGCTGGCGCTGGCGCTGGTCGCGCTGAGCGTCTCGCTGGCGGTGCGGCGGGCGCTGCGCCCGGTGCGGGTGATGCGCAGCGAGCTGGCCGGGATCACCGACGGGCAGGGCCGGGTCACGGTGCCCGGCGGCCACGACGAGGTGGCCGAGCTGGCCGGGTCGGTGAACGCCACGCTGCGCCGGCTGGAGAAGGTCCTGGACCGCCAGCGCGGCTTCGTCGCCGACGTCTCGCACGAGCTGCGCAGCCCGCTCACCGGCCTGCGCGCGCAGCTGGAGGTGGCGCTGGAGCACCCCGCCGACGAGGACTGGCCCGCGGTCGCGCGGGCCGCGCTCGGCGACGCCGACCGGCTGCAGCGCATCGTGACCGATCTGCTGATCATGGCGCGGCTGGGCGCCGGGGTGCCGCAGGAGCGCGCGCCGCTGGACCTCGGTGAGCTGGTCCGGGAGGAGACCGCCCGGCGCGCGGCCGGGCGGGTGCCGATCGAGGTCCGGGCCGAGCCGGGGGTGGTCGTCGAGGGCGACCGCGGCCAGCTCGCGCGGGTGCTGACCAACCTGCTCGACAACGCCGTCCGGCACGCCCGCACCTGGGTGCGGGCCAACGTCACGGCGGAGGGCGGGCAGGCGGTGCTGTGCGTCATCGACGACGGCTCGGGCATCGCGCCCGAGGACCGGGAGGCGGTCTTCAAGCGGTTCCACCGGCTGGCCGAGGGGCGGCGGCGCGACGGTGGCGGGACCGGGCTGGGGCTGCCGATCTCCCGCGACATCGCGGTCGCGCACGGCGGATCGCTGGTGGCCACCGACTGCGACGACGGCGCCTGCCTGGTGCTTCGCCTGCCGTTGTCCGGCACGGACAAAAGCGGGCCCGCGGATTGAAAGTGAAAAGTATTCACTTTCCCGTCGCGCCCTGTTATTGATCGAGTGTCGAATAAGCGCCCGATCCCCCCGCAGAGGTGTGCATGTCCGATCACCGCCCCCTCCTCCGCCCCCTGCTGGCGGTCCTCGCCCTCGGCGTCCTCGCCGCGGGACTGCTCGTCCCGGCCCCCGCCGTGACCGCCCGCGCGGCCGCCCCGCCCGCGGCCGCCGCCCGCGCCCCCGAACCGTCCACCGGCGCGACCGGCACGCCGTTCGCCGGCACCGGCGCGGACGGCCAGGTGCGCGGCTACGTGGACGCCCACAGCCACCTGATGTCCTACGAGGCGTTCGGCGGCAAGCTCATGTGCGGCAAGCCGTTCGACGCCGGCGGCATCGCGTCCGCGCTGCGCGACTGCCCCGACCACGAGCCGCACGGCGTCGGCGCCTGGTACGAGAACTTCACCCGCCACGGCTCCCCGTTCGGCACCCACGACACCCGCGGCTACCCGACCTTCAAGGACTGGCCCGCGCACGACTCCCTCACCCACCAGCAGGCCTACTACAAGTGGGTGGAGCGGTCCTGGCGGGCCGGGCAGCGCGTCCTGGTCAACCAGCTGGTCGCCAACCGCACGCTGTGCGAGATCTACCCGCTGAAGAGGAACTCCTGCGACGAGATGGACTCCCTCCGCCTCCAGGCGCAGCGCACCCGCGAGCTCCAGGACCACATCGACCGGGAGAGCGGCGGGCCGGGCAAGGGCTGGTTCCGGATCGTGGAGAGCCCCGAGCAGGCCCGGTCGGTGATCGAGTCGGGCCGGCTCGCGGTGGTGCTGGGCGTGGAGACCTCCGAGCCGTTCGGCTGCCGCCAGGTCCTCGGCAAGGCGCAGTGCACCGAGGCCGACATCGATCGAGGGCTGGACGAGCTGCACCGCATCGGCGTGCGCTCGATGTTCCTGTGCCACAAGTTCGACAACGCGCTGTGCGGCGTGCGGTTCGACCCCGACACCACCGGCGTCATCATGAACCTCGGCAACTTCGTCGGCTCGGGCCGCTTCTGGCAGGCCGACACCTGCACCGCGCCCGAGCACGACAACCCGATCACGCCGTCCGGCGGGCTGGGCGACCTGCTGGCCGGGCCGCTGCGCGACCTGCGCGGCCTCGGGGTGACCGTGCCGATCTACCCCAAGGGGCCGCACTGCAACGTCAACGGGCTGACCGGCCTCGGCGAGCACATGCTGAAGGGCATGATGAAGCGCAAGATGATCGTCGAGCTGGACCACATGAGCGCCAAGGCGGCCGGCCGGGCGCTGGAGATCCTGGAGAAGGACGGCTACTCCGGCGTCATCTCCTCCCACAGCTGGTCCGACGAGCACTACGCGCGGCGCATCTACCGCCTCGGCGGGATGGTCACCTCCTACGGGCACGCGGCCGACGCGTTCGTGTCCGAGTGGCGCAAGGCCAAGGAGCTGCGCGACGACCGGTACGTGTTCGGCTACGGCTACGGCCTGGACGCCAACGGCATGGGCCCGCTGCCCGGCCCGCGCAAGGACGCCGCGAAGAAGCCGCTGCAGTACCCCTACACCTCGCCGGTCGACCCGGGCGTCACGCTGGACCGGCAGACCACCGGCAGCCGTACCTGGGACGTCAACACCGACGGCGTCGCCAACTACGGGCTGGTCCCGGACTGGATCGCCGACATGCGCAACATCTCCGGCGGTGAGGTCACCGCCGACATGGCGCGCGGCGCGGAGGCGTACCTCCAGATGTGGGGCCGCGCCGAGCGCTGACCCCGCCCCGGGGGGGGGGGGGGGGGGGGGCCGCCCCCGCGCGCCCCCCCCCCCCGGGGGGGGGGGGTGGGGGGCCCCCCCCCCCCCCCGCCGGCGGCGGGCCCC
>JBITGK010000022.1:37308-166185 GCA_044456955.1 Spirillospora sp. NPDC050679
GCGGCGGGGGGGGGGGGGGGGGGGGGGCCGCCGGGGGGGGGGGGGGCGGGGCGGGGCGCGCCCCGGCCGGGGGGGGGGGGGGGCCCGCCCCCCCCCCCCCCCCGCCCCGCACGGTGTTGAAAGGATGTGCCGACCCACACCGAGGAGGCCGTCGATGACCGACCGGGTCGGAGCGCGCGAACTGCTGCGGCGCGTGCTGGACGAGGGGTCCTGGACGTCCTGGGACACCGCCCCGCTCCCGGTGGCCGAGCCGGGCTCGCGCTACGCCGCCGAGCTGGCCGCCGCCCGCGAGCGCAGCGGCTGCGACGAGGCCGTCGTCACCGGCGCGGGCCTGCTGCGCGGCCGCCGCGTCGCGTGCATCGCCTCGGAGTTCCGGTTCCTGGCGGGCTCGATCGGCCTGGCGACCGCCGAGCGCATCGTCGCGGCGGTCGAGCGCGCCACCGCCGAGGGCCTGCCGCTGCTGGCCGCGCCCTCCTCCGGCGGCACCCGGATGCAGGAGGGCACCGCCGCGTTCGCGCAGATGGCGCGGATCACCGCCGCCGTCGCCGAGCACCGCGCCGCGGGGCTGCCGTACCTGGTCTACCTGCGGCATCCCACCACCGGCGGGGTCTTCGCGTCCTGGGGGTCGCTGGGGCACCTGACCGCCGCCGAGCCGGGCGCGCTGATCGGGTTCCTCGGGCCGCGCGTGTACGAGGGCCTGCACGGGGAGCCGTTCCCCGAGGGCGTGCAGGTCGCCGAGAACCTGGCGGCCAAGGGCCTGGTGGACGCGGTCGTGGAGATCGGGCGCCTGGCGGAGGTGGCGGCCGACGCGCTGGAGGTGCTGTGCGCCGACGGGCCGGCCGCGCCCGTGCGGGAACCGGAGCCCGCCGCCCCTGCCGACGACCCGGCGTGGGAGTCGATCGAGCGGTCGCGCCGCCCGGACCGGCCCGGCGTCCGCGACCTGCTCCGCCACGGCGCCGACCGCGTCACCCCGCTGTCGGGCACCGGCCAGGGCGAGGCCGAGCCCGGCCTGCTGCTGGCGCTGGCCCGCTTCGGCGCGTCCCCGTGCGTGCTGGTCGGCCAGGACCGCCGCAGCCAGCGCTCGGGCCACCCGCTCGGCCCGGCCGGGCTGCGGGTCGCGCGGCGCGGCATGGGCCTGGCCGCCGAGCTGGACCTGCCGCTGGTCACGGTCGTGGACACCCCGGGCGCGGTGCTGTCGGCCGAGGCCGAGGAGGGCGGGCTGGCCGGGGAGATCGCGCGCTGCCTCGCCGACCTGATCACCCTGCCCGCGCCCACCCTGTGCCTGCTGCTGGGGGAGGGGACCGGCGGGGCCGCGCTCGCGCTGCTGCCCGCCGACCGCGTGCTGGCCGCCCGGCACGCCTGGCTGTCGCCGCTGCCGCCCGAGGGCGCGTCGGTGATCGTGCACCGCACCGCCGACCGGGCGGCCGAGATGGCCGGGGCGCAGGGCGTGCGGGCCGCCGACCTGCTGCGCGACGGCATCGTGGACGCCCTGGTGGACGAGCGCCCCGACGCCGCCGACGAGCCGCGGGAGTTCTGCGTGCGGGCCGCCCGCGCCGTCGAGCACGCGCTGCGCGCCCTGGCCGCCGCCGACCCGGCCGACCGCCGCGCGGCCCGCCGCGACCGCTACCGGAACCTCGGCCGGCGCGGCTAACCGTTGAGGGTGGCGAGCGCCGCCGCGTGCAGTTCGGGCGTGGCGGCCGCGACGACGAAGCCGCCGTCCACCGGCGTGCGCCCGGCCAGGTCGGTGACCACGCCCCCGGCCGCCCGGATGATCGGGATCAGCGCGCCGATGTCGTAGGGCTGCAGGCCGTTCTCCACCACCAGGTCGAGCTGCCCGAGCGCGAGCAGGCCGTAGGAGTAGCAGTCGCCGCCGAAGCGCTGCAGCCGCACCGCCTGGGAGATCCGGTCGAACGCGGCGCGCTCGTCGCCGGTCCCGAACATGGTCGGATGGGTGGTGTACATGACCGCGTCGCCCAGCTCGGTGGTGCGCCGGGCGCGCAGCGGCGCGCGGCCGTCCGGGCCGTCGAACCAGCCCTCGTCGCCCACCGCGCCGAAGGTCTCCCGCAGGTAGGGCTGGCGCAGCCATCCCGCCACCGGCTCGTCGCCGACCGACAGCCCCAGCAGCACGCCCCACATCGGGACGCCGCTGACGAACGCCTTGGTCCCGTCGATCGGGTCGATCAGCCACGTGCGGCCGCTCGTCCCGCCGCCGGAGGTCCCGGCCTCCTCGCCGATCACGCGGTCCTCAGGGAACAGGCGGGTCAGCTCCGCCCGCAGGAACCCCTCCACCGCCTTGTCGGCCTCGGTCACCGGGTCGTAGGCGCCGGGGCGGCCCTTGTCCAGCTCGCCCAGCGCCGCCGGGTCCCGCCGGAACCAGCGCAGCGCCAGTTCGCCGGCCTCGGACATCAGAGCGGGGATCCGCGCCCGCACCGCATCATCGATCACCCGCTCATAATGTCGGACATGACCATGATCACGCTGCGGGGGCTCAACCGCGCGCTGCTGGCCCGCCAGTTCCTGCTGGCGCGCACCGACCGCACCCCCTACGAGGTGGTCAGGCACCTGGTCGCGGTGCAGGGGCAGGAGCCGAACTGGCCCTACGTCGGCCTGTGGTCGCGGATCGCGGGCTTCCGGCACGGCGACCTCGAAGCGCTGCTGCGCGAGCGCCGCGTGGTGCGCTCCACGATGGTGCGGCGCACGGTCCACCTGGCCGCCGCCGAGGACTTCGCCTGGTTGCGGCCGACCGTGCAGCCACTGGTGGGCGGCCTGGTCAGGACCTCCTACTTCACCGAAGAGACCGGGGACCTGGACCCGGCCGAGATCGCGGCGGCCGGACGGGAGGCGCTGGCCGGGCGCACGCTGCTCCGCCGCGAGCTGGCGGCGCTGCTGGCCGAACGCTTCCCAGGCCGCCTGCCGATGCGGCTCTCCGACGTCGTGGAGGCGATGGAGGCGCTGGTGCACACTCCCGACGTCGGCGCGTGGGGCGGCTGGGGGAACCGCTCCGGCATCGGCGTGTCGCTGGCCGAGGAGTGGAGCGGCCTGCCGATGGCCGGGGCCGACCTCGACGCGCTGGTGCTGCGCTACCTGGCGTCGTACGGCCCGGCGACCGTGATGGACGCGCAGATGTGGTCGGGGATGACGCGGCTGCGCGCGGTCTTCGACCGGCTGCGGCCGGAGCTGCGCGTGCTGCGCGACGAGCGGGGCCGCGAGCTGTTCGACCTCCCGGACGCCGAACTGCCCGACGAGTCGGCGCCCGCGCCGGTGCGGTTCATGCCCGCGTTCGACAACGCGCTGCTGGGCCACAAGGACCGGACCCGGATCATCGCCGAGGAGGACCGCCGCCGCTACAGCAGGCTCGCCTCGGGCGGGGTGCCGATGTTCCTGGTGGACGGGTTCGTGCAGGGCACCTGGGCGGTGCGCAGGAAGGTGCTGGCCGTCGCGCCGTTCCGCCCGCTGGCCGGGGACGACGCCGAGCGGGTGCGGGCGGAGGCCGAGCGGGTGCTGGAGTTCGTCGGCGCGCAGGACCTCGTCTTCGAGGAGGCCGGCGCGGGCAAGGTCAACCGGATGGGCTGACGCCGGGGAGGGCGGGTGGGACCGCCGCGAGGGGCGCTGGCCCGCGGCGGCCCCACGTTCGGGAGCCCGACTCAGGACCTGCGGGCCAGCCGGGCGGTCGGGTCCACGCGGGCCATCAGCCGCAGCGCGCCCGGCGACAGGCGTGACAGCGCCCGGTTGAGCCGGGCCTCAGCCGCAACCGGGACCACGGCGGTGTTGTGCTCGACCGCCTGGAGGATTCTGCGGGCGACCTTCTCGGGCGGGAAGTTGCGCATCTCGTACAGGCGGCCCGCGCTCGCCCGCGCGGCGCGCTGCGCCTCGGCGTCCAGCCCCACGTACTCGGTGCTGCGCGCGATGCCGGTGTTGACGAAACCGGGGCAGATGGCGCTGACCCCGATCCGGTGCGGGGCCAGCTCGGCGCGCAGGCACTCGCTCAGCATCAGCACGCCCGCCTTGGTGGTGGCGTAGGCGGCCATCGCCCGGTTGGGGGTGAACGCCGCCGCCGAGGCCAGGTTGACGATGTGGCCGCCCGCGCCGCGCTCGACCATGCGGCGGCCGAACAGGCGGCAGCCCCGCGCCACGCCGGTCAGGTTGATCTGGACGATGCGCTCCCAGGCGTCGGGCCCGGTCTCCAGCAGCGTCCCGGCCATGCCGATCCCGGCGTTGTTGACGACGATGTCGGGCACGTCCGGGACCGCCTCGGCGAAGGCGGCCATCGACGCCTCGTCGCCGACGTCCACCTGGTGGGAGAACGCGTCCGGGCCGAGGGTCTCGGCGAGCGCGGCGGTGCGCGCGGCGGCCTCGGCGTCGATGTCGGCGGCGACGACGCGCGCGCCGCGCTCGGCGAACGCCAGGGCGGTGGCCCGGCCGATGCCGCCGCCCGCGCCGGTCACCACGACCAGGTCATCGGTGAACGCTCGCGCCACGTGCCGCTCCCCAGTTCAATTGGACGTTCCGTCCAATATGAGGGGCGCCCTGAACTCCGGTCAAGTCCGGGTGCGAAGTTACTGGACGGTTCATCCAATTGTGATGCACGCAACATACATGCAGGGTTGCTGGGATGTGGGCGGGTTCCTACCGTCGAGGTGTGTCCGAGGTCACCACGATCACCTCCCGGGCGTCCCCCTCGGCACGGACCTCACAGGAGGCTCCCATGGGCCCAGCCGCGGCCGAGCGCCGCCCCGCGATCACCCCGCGCACCGTGCGCACCCGCCGCATCGAGTTCGAGTACCCGCCCGAGCGGCTGCCGCGCCACTACGTCGGCGGCGACCTGGTGATGAGCCACATCGTCAGCGTGCTGTCCAGCTTCTTCCCCGAAGGCGAGGACTTCTTCATCCGCTCGGTGCGCAACTACCGCGACCGCGTCACCGACCCGGAGCTGAAGGCCCAGGTCGCCGGGTTCATCGGGCAGGAGGTGACGCACAGCCGCGAGCACCGCAACTTCAACGAGCGGCTCAACGCGCTCGGCTACCCGACCCGGAGCATCGACCGCTTCATCGGCCGGCAGCTGCGCTTCGCCGAGCGCACCATGCCCAAGAGCCGCCGCCTCGCCATCACCGCCGCGCTGGAGCACTACACCGCCACCCTCGCCGAGGTGCTGCTGAGCGACCCGCGGGCGCGCGAGATGTTCGACGTGGACGAGGTCCGCTCCATGCTCGAATGGCACGCGCTGGAGGAGAACGAGCACAAGTCGGTCGCCTTCGACGTCTACCAGGTCGCGGTCGGCAGCCGGCGGCTCCGCGTGTGGACCATGCGCACGACCACCGTCATGTTCCTCGGCGTCACGGTCCTCATGACCGTCTACTCGCTGCTGCGGGACCCGACCGTCTACCGGGAGCCGCGCCGCCTGGCCGCCAGCCTGCGCCGGCTGCGCGCCTCGCCGTGGCTCACGCCCGAGGTGGTCCGGCACATCCGCGACTACAACCGGCCCGACTTCCACCCCGACGACCACGACACCACCGCCCTCATCGAGGAGTGGAAGGTGCGCCTGTTCGGGGCCGAGGGCGAGCTGGCCGAGCGCACCAAGGGCAGGCCGGAGGAGGCCGCCTCCGGTTGAGGCCCGCCGGGTATGGCCCCGGTAGGGCGGCGGGCGCGACGGCAAGGCCGCGGTCCGCGGCCGGTGATGCTTGCCTCGCGCATCGGCAAAAGCGGCGGAGATCGCGTGCCGCCGCCGCGGGGCGCGCGGCTACGGTGCCGCACATGTCGAACAACACGGCACACGAGATGGCGCCCGGCCAGGGCCGGGTGACGGGCCGGTACGCGCATCCGGGCGATCCGGGCGTCATGCCGCACCCGCTGAGCGGGATGCCGCAGGGGGCGGTGGTGGCGGGCAAGGAGCTGGACCCGGCGGTCGCGGGCCTGGTGGCCTGGCTCCCGGCGTCCGGCGGCACCCTGTCGCGGGCCGCGATCGACCGCTGGACCGACGCGGCCCGCACGGTCCTGACCCTGGCCCACGCCCGCGACGAGGAGGAGCAGCGGCCGCAGGGCGAGTGACCCGCGGCGCCGGCGCGCGGCCGCCGCCCGGCCGCCGCCGCCCGCCGGGTCAGCGGCCCCAGGGGGCCTGGCGGAGTCCGGAGGGGGCCGCCGTGACCTTCGCGACGTGCACCAGGGGCGGGCAGCCCTCGCCGTTGGGGCGGTAGTCCTCCAGCACGACCGTCGACGAGCTCTCGAACAGCGTGCCGGAGCGGCCGGTGATGCGGATCGTGACCGGCATCCTCTGCTCGCGGGTCGCGGCCTTGTAGATGACGAAGTAGCGGTACTGCCCGGAGTCCATCAAGGGGTCTGCCGGGTCGGGCTTGAGGTCTCGGCAGACTTCGGCCGCGCATGTGCGGATGCGCGTCGCCTTCTTCAACAGAGCCGGGTCGACGAAGAAATCCACACCGGACTCGGCGCCCAGCAGCGTGCACATACGTTCGCCGCCGCAACCGGCGAGGGTGGCGGCGAGCAGCGCGCATAGCAGGACCCGCACATTTCTAGGACGTGCACGGCCCCTGTGCGGTTGCGCGGAAACGCCGGCGGGCCCCGCGCGCGTGCGCGAGGCCCGTCAACGGTCGGGCTACAGCGGCAGCCCGGTCAGCACCATGACCTTCTCTTCGGTGTAGTCGGCCATCGCCGAGCGCAGCCCCTCGCGGCCCACGCCCGAGTCCTTCACGCCGCCGTACGGCATCTGGTCGGCGCGGTAGGACGGCACGTCGCCGATGATGACGCCGCCCACCTCCAGCTCGCGGTGCGCGCGGAAGGCGATGTCCAGGTCGCGGGTGAACACGCCCGCCTGGAGCCCGAACTTGGAGTCGTTGACCAGCGCGAACGCCTCGTCCACGCCGTCCACCGGCTGCACCAGCAGCACCGGGCCGAACACCTCCTCGCGCGCCACCTTGGCGTCGGCGGGGACGTCGGCCAGCACGGTCGGGGCGTAGGCCGCGCCGTCGCGGGTGCCGCCCGCCAGCACGGTCGCGCCCGCGGCGACGGCCTCGTCCACCCACTCCTGCACGCGCTCGGCGGCCTCGGTGGACACCAGCGGGCCGACCTGGGTCTTGTCGTCCCACGGGTCGCCGGTGACCAGGCCGTTCACCGTCTCCACCAGCTTGGGCACGAACGCGTCGTACACCGAGCGCTCCACGTAGACGCGCTGCACGGCGATGCAGCTCTGGCCCGCCTGGTAGTTGGAGAACAGCCCGACGCGCTGGGCGGCCCAGTCCAGGTCGGAGTCGGCCAGCACGACGGCCGCGCCGTTGCCGCCGAGCTCCAGCGTCACGTGCTTGCGCGGCACCTGGTCGTTGATCGACCAGCCGACCGGCACCGACCCGGTGAACGACACGATCGGCAGCCGCGGGTCCTCCACCAGCGCCGACGCCCGGTCGTTGGGCACCGGCAGCACCGAGAACATGCCCTCGGGCAGGTCGGTCTCGGCCAGGATCTCGCCCAGCACCAGCGCCGACAGCGGCGTGGCGGGCGCGGGCTTGACCACGATCGGCGCGCCGACCGCGATCGCGGGGGCGACCTTGTGCGCGGTCAGGTTGAGCGGGAAGTTGAACGGCGAGATGCCGAGCACCGGCCCCTTGGGGACGCGCGAGACGTAGGCGAGGCGGCCGACGCCGCCCTCCTCGGTGTCCAGCCGCTGGGTGGCCGGGCTCAGCCGGCGGGTCTCCTCGGCGGCGAACCGGAAGGTGGAGATCGCGCGCTTCACCTCGACCCGCGCCCACATCAGCGGCTTGCCGTTCTCGCCGGTGATCAGCCGGGCGATCTCCTCGGCGCGTTCCTCCAGCCGCCGCGACACGTGCGCGAGCGCCTCGGCCCGGACGTGCACCGGGAGCGCCGCCGCCTCCCTGCGCACCGCGTCGGCCGCCGCCAGGGCCTGCTCGACCTGCTCGGGGGTCGGCACCGAGACGGTGCCCACGACCCGGCCGTCGTAGGGGTGGGTGACGGTCAGCTCGCCGTCACCGGTCGCGGGCCGGCCGGCCAGCCAGAATGGAGTCACGTTCATGTCCTGGTCAGCGCCCACCCGGTGATCTTCATTCCGGGTCCGGGCGCCCTCTCCTCTCAGTCGCCGACGTGCTCACGCTATCCGGCGGCCGGGGCGAACCCGTAGAGCCCCGCGAGCAGCTCGTAGGAGCGGAGCCGGTCGGCGTGCTCGTAGACCATCGTGGTGACCATCACCTCGTCGGCCTCGGTGCGCTTGAGCAGCAGGTCCATCTGCTGCCGCACGCCCTCGGGGCCGCCGACCACCTGCGCGGCGAGCCGCGCCTCGATCATGTCGCGGTCCAGCGGCGTGTAGGGGTAGGAGGCGGCCTCCTCGGGCGTGGGCAGCGGCCCGGGGCGGCCGAGCCGCAGCTTCAGGAACGACAGCGCCTGCGGCGCGGCCAGCACGCGCGCGGTGTCGTCGTCCTCGGCGGCGGTGACCGACACCGCGATCATCGCGTACGGCTTCGCCAGCGCCTCGGAGGGCCGGAACGACTCGCGGTACAGCTCCAGCGCGGGCAGCGTGTTCTCGGCGCTGAAGTGGTGCGCGAACGCGAACGGCAGCCCCAGCAGCCCCGCCAGCCGCGCGCTGTAGCCGCTGGAGCCCAGCAGCCAGATCGGCGGCCGGTTGCCCGCGGCCGGGGTGACGGTGCTGCGCTCGTCGAAGTAGCCGCTCAGCTCGTGGACCTGCTCGGGGAAGTCGTCCACCGACAGCGCGTCGGGGGAGCGGCGCAGGGCCCGCGCGGTCGCCTGGTCGGTGCCGGGCGCGCGGCCGAGGCCGAGGTCGATGCGCCCCGGGTAGAGGGCCTCCAGCGTCCCGAACTGCTCGGCCACCACCATCGGCGCGTGGTTGGGGAGCATGATCCCGCCCGACCCGATCCGCATCCGCTCGGTGGCGGCGGCGACCTGCCCGATCAGCACGGACGTGGCCGAGCTGGCGATGCCGGGCATCGTGTGGTGCTCGGCCAGCCAGTACCGGTGGTAGCCGAGCGCCTCGGTGCGGCGGGCGAGGTCGAGGGTGTTGCGCAGGGCCTGCGCGGAGGTGGAGCCGCTGGCCACGGGCGCGAGGTCGAGGACGGAGAAGGGAACGCTCATGAACGTGCCAACCGGCGTGGGCGGTCTCCTCTTCCCAGGTGAGGCGAGAGTCACGCTCAGTAGCCGTAGGGGGATTCCTGCTGGTGGTACTGCTCGCCCGGCTGCTGCGCGGGCGTCTCGCGGCCGCCGCCGTCGCCGTTGAGCCGGTAGACCAGCAGGACCGTCGCGGCCAGCACCGCGATCAGGACGGCGGCGACCAGCGCGGACCAGATCACTCCGCGCCGCGACCGGGCCCGGACGAGCGGCTGGGGCGGCGGCTCGCACCGCTGCGATGGGCCGGACGGATGCGGCCGGGCCTCGCGCCGCTGCGGCGGGACGAAGGGCTGGGCCGGGGGTTCACGGCGCTGCGGCGGGATCGTGGGCTGCACCGGAGGCTCGCGGCGCTGCGGCGGGACGGTGGGTTCCTGCTGACAACGGGCCGAGGGCTGCGTCTCCTGCGGCGCGAACCCGCCGGTGGTGGCGCTGGGCCAGCCGCCCGACGCCGAGGAGCCCCGGGTCTCGGGGAGCCGCGAGGTGCGCTCGGACGGGCGGATCGCGGCGTCCTGCCCGGCCTCCAGGATCTGCGCGGTGAGCGCGGGCTGCGGAGCGGCGGCCGGGGCCGGGCAGCCCAGCAGCCGCAGCAGGATCTCGTAGGCCTCGGGCCGCTCCCGGGGGTCCTTGGCCAGGCACTGCGCCACGACCTCGCGCAGCAGCCCGTCCAGCGAGCCGAGGTCGGGCTCGGAGTGCAGGACGCGGTTGACCACGACCGGCAGGGCGTCGTTGCCGAACGGGGGCCGCCCGTTGGCGGCGTACCCGATGGTGGCGCCCCAGGCGAACACGTCCATGGCGGGCGCGGCGGGCTCGGCGCGCAGCTGCTCGGGCGACATGTAGACGGGCGTGCCGACCATGTGGGCGGTGAGGGTGGCCGCGTCCAGGGCCCGCGCGATGCCGAAGTCGATCACCCGCGGCCCGGCCGGGCCGAGCAGCACGTTGCCGGGCTTGAGGTCGCGGTGCACCACGCCCGCCTGGTGGACGGCGGCGAGGGCGGTCGCGATGCCGACCGCGGTCTGCTGGAGCGCGCCGCCAGTGAGCGGCCCGTCCTCGGCGACCCTGCGGTGGAGCGAGGGGCCGGGCACGTACTCGCTGGCGATGAACGGCCGCCCGTCCTGCACCCCGACCTCCAGCACCTGGGCGGTGCAGAAGGAGGCCACGAGCTTGGCGGCCTCGGCCTCGCGCACGAACCGGGCGCGGGCGACCCCGTCCCCGCCCGGCCCGGCGGCCAGCAGCTTGACGGCGGCCTGGACGCCGTCCTTGACGCCCAGGTAGACGATGCCCTGGCCGCCTTGGCCGAGCCTGCCGCTGAGCCGGTAGCCGCCCAGGACGGCGGGGTCGCCGCCGCGCAGAGCCGTCGGAGTCATGGCGTGTGTCCCCGTCCCGCCGGACCGCGTCTCCCGTGGCCGCCGCCGGAGGAGCCCCAGCGTCCGTCGGCCGTGCCCGGCGTCCCCCACTACGACGCGCCGCGGCGGACCGCGGGTTCGATCCACAAGCGAAACCGGTCGCGGGGGGGCCCCGGGGGGGCCCCCCCCGGGCGGGGGGGGGGGCGGGGGGGGGCGGCGGGGGGGGGCCGGCCCGGCCCCCCCCCCCGCCCCCGCCCCGGGGCCCCCCGGGGTTCACACCCCCCCCCCCCCCGGGGGGGCCCCCCCCCCGGGGGCCCCCCCCCCCCGGTCGGGGTCGGCTCAGGGGGTCAGCGCAGGTCGAGGCCGATCAGGACGGGGTCGTGGTCGCTGCTGCGGAAGGCGTCCGGCTGGTAGAGGGACGGGGGGTTGTACTCGGTGTTGTAGTCCAGGATGGTCGGCTCGTCGGCGTTGATGTGCCAGATGGTGGCGCCGGTGACGCGCTTGGACAGGTCCTTGCCGGCCAGCACGTGGTCCAGTTCGCCGGACTGGCCGTCGAAGACGTAGCTGTAGCGCTGCTCGTCGCGCACGAAGCGCTCGGTCTGCCCGACCAGGCCCGCCGCCGTCAGCGTCTTGATCGGGTCCTCGGCGGTGTAGGCGTTGAGGTCGCCGAGCACGACCGGGTTCGGTGTGGTGGCGGTCAGCTCGGCGATCGCCTTCGCCTGGCTCACGCGGCGGGCGTTGTAGCAGCTCTGCCCGTCGCCCTGGTCGGCGTCGGGACCGGTGGCCCCGCCGCAGCCCTTGGACTTGAAGTGGTTGACGACCAGCGTGAACGGCGTGCCGCCCGCGGCGGGCTCGAAGGTCTGCACCAGCGGCGGCCGCTCGAACACCGGTGCGTCCGAGGAGCGGGCCGCGCCCACCGGCTTCACCTTGGCGGGCTTGTAGATGGCCGCGACGTGGATCTCGTCGGTGCCCGGCTCGGGGTGCTTGATCCAGGTATAGGTGCCCGCGCCCACGGCGGCGTTCAGCCGGTCCACCAGCGCCTTGACGGCGGTGTCGCCGTTGTTCTCGACCTCCATGAGGCCCGCGACGTCGGCGTCCAGGCCCTTCAGGGCGGCGACGAGCTTGGTGATCTGCCGCTCCTGCTCGGCGGCGGTGTTGGCGCCGCGCTTCTTGAGCGTGGTGAACCAGTTGAGCGTGTTGAAGCTGGCCACACGGACGTCGCCGCCGACCGGCTGCGGCTTGTTCGGCCGGGGGTTGGCGTTGGCGAAGTGCGGCGTGCGCGTCGGCTGGAGCCGGTAGCTGGCGAACCCTTCGCTCAGCACGCCTTCGAGCCCGGCGGTGGTGTCGCCGATGCGGACCACGCGGGGGTCGGTGTAGGGGACGGTCTTGGGGTTCTGGACGGTGGAGGCGTCGTCGATCAGCAGCGCGCGCTCGGCGTTGCCGGCCGCGGTGTCCCCGCGCCCCTCGGTGGGCTGGAACAGCCGCCCGCCCGCCGCGACGGTGATCTCCCCGTACCGGCCGAGCTGGTAGGTCTCGGTGGCGGTGAGCTTCTGGCCGAACCGCACGAGCACGCCCTCCAGCGACTCGCGCGTGACGCCGTCCTCCAGCGGCAGCCGGACGTTGTCGGCGGCGACCTTGCCCCGTCCGCACACGTCCACGGCCGAGACGGGCGACAGCTCGGTCAGCCCGTTGTATTCGACGACCTTGCCGGAGACCAGGACCCGGTCGCCCGGCGCGACCTCGGTCGTGGAGTAGACGAACAGGCCGTCGGAGGTCTTCGGGTCGTCGTCGGGGGTGGGGTCCTGGACGAAGAACCCCTTGAGCTGGTCGGCCCGCTGGAAGTCCCCGGTCACCACGCCCTCGACACGGACGTTCCGCCCGGCGATCGGCGAGGCGCTCCCGGCGCCCTGGACCTGGGCGATCTCGTGGGAGGCGGGCACGGTGCAGGCGTCCGGCTCCGCGAAGGCCGCCCCGGTCCCGGCCGCGGTGACGAGGCCGGCCGCCAGGACGGCCGTGAGTGCTGCTGCTGTTCGGCGCATGCGCGCGAGCGTAGGGCGCGCGCCTCCCGGTCCGGCGAACCGTTAGTGAAGACTCCACCAATTTGTAACTGATTGCGTGAAATGGGGGACCTGGGAGGCCGCAGTGACCGCGGGGACGGCCCGTCAGACCGGGCGCATGGCGCGGACGGCCATCGCGGCGACCGTGTCGGCGTACTCGTGGGTCAGCGGGGCCGTGCCCAGCAGCCAGCGGTGGAACGGCGGGGCGTAGAGCACCTCCACCGCGACCGAGAGGTCCAGGTCCTCGGCGAGCTGGCCCGCGTCCCGCGCCGCGCGCAGGCGGTCCTTGGTGGCTTCGAGCTGCGGGCCGAGCAGGCGGTCGCGCATGTCGGCGGCCAGCTGGGGGTCGTTCTGCACCTCCATGGTCAGCGCGCGGGTGATGGCGCCGAGGGCCGGGGTGTTGAACTCGTCCACGATCGCGCGCAGCACCAGGCGCAGGTCGGCCTCGATGTCGCCGGTGTCGGGCAGCGCCGACCCCTCGGCCTGCGCCATGTCCAGCAGCGAGTCGAACATGACCGCGCCCTTGGAGGACCACCAGCGGTAGATGGTCTGCTTGCCCACCCCGGCGCGGGCGGCGATGGCCTCGATCGTGAGCTTGGCGTAGCCGATCTCGAACAGCAGCTCGCGCGTGGCGGTGAGGATGGCCTGCCGCGAACGCTCGCTGCGGCGGGACGGGTCGGGGGCCTTGTGCTGGGGTGCGGGCTGGGTCATGGGCCGAACCTATCCGATGACGAGTCGAAACGTCTCGTCTTGACTTGGTGCAGACCTGCGGGCATATTGGAGCGCAACGAGACGTCTCGTCTCGTGATTGAGCGAACGGAGTCCCCGCATGGTCCATGTCGCGATGGTGAGCACCCCCTTCCCCGGCCACGTCAACCCGAGCCTGGAGGTCATCCGCGAGCTGGTCGCGCGCGGCCACCGGGTCACCTACGCCAACGACCCCTCCTATGAGGACAAGGTGACGGCGGTCGGGGCCGA
This sequence comes from Spirillospora sp. NPDC050679, assembly GCA_044456955.1. GTDB lineage: Bacteria > Actinomycetota > Actinomycetes > Streptosporangiales > Streptosporangiaceae > Spirillospora. Next base: position 50,825 of record JBITGK010000022.1, read on the forward strand.
GTTCGTCCCGTACAAGTCCACGCTGCTGGGGGAGCGGGCCGCGAGCATCGCCCCCGACGACGCCGTCGGACAGTTCGACCTGTTCCTGGACGACTCGATCTCGATGCTCCCGCAGCTCCGCGCCGCCTACGACGGCGACCGCCCCGACCTGCTGCTCTACGACATCACCGGGTACGCGGGCCGCCTCCTCGCCGAGGAGTACGGCATCCCGTCGATGCAACTGTCCCCGTCGGCCGTCGCCTGGGAGGGCTACGAGGAGGACATGGCCGAGACCCTCGACGCCCTCCGCGCGACCCCCGCCGGGGCCGAGCACTACCGGCGCTTCACCGCGTGGCTGGAGGAGAACGGCGCGTCCGACACCGACTCGACCGCGTTCGTCGCCAAGCCCGAACGCGGCCTGGTGCTGATCCCGCGCGCCATGCAGCCCAACGCCGAGCGCGTGGACCCGGCCCGATTCACCTTCGTCGGCCCCGCCCTGGCGCCCCGCGACGACCAGGGCGGCTGGGACCGCCCCGAAACGGCGGAGAAGGTCCTGCTGATCTCGCTGGGCTCCACCTTCACCGACCAGCCCGACTTCTACCGCGAGTGCCTGGCCGCGTTCGGCGACCTGCCCGGCTGGCACGTGGTCCTGCAGATCGGCAAGCAGGTCGCGGTGGAGGACCTGGGCGAGGTCCCCGGCAACGTCGAGGTGCACCGCTGGGTGCCGCAGCTCGCCATCCTGGAGCAGGCCGACGCGTTCGTGACCCACGCGGGCAGCGGCGGCGCGAACGAGGGCCTGTACTGCGGCGTCCCCATGATCGCCGTGCCGCAGGCGGTGGACCAGTTCATGAACGCCGACCAGCTCGTCGCGGCCGGGGTCGCGCGGCGGCTCGACACCGCCGACGCGACCGCCGACGCCCTCCGCGAAGCGCTCCAGGCCCTGACGAGCGACGAGCAGGTGGCCGCGCGCCTCGCCGACATCCGCCGCGAGCTGCGGGAGGAGGGCGGCACCCGCCGCGCCGCCGACCTGATCGAGGCGCTGCTCCCGTGACGCGGGCCCGCCGCTCCGGCCCCGCATCGGAGTGGCGGGCGACCCGTCAGGGCTCGATCAGCAGGTCCACCAGGCGGGCCACGCCGTCCTTGCCGTACCCGGCCGCCACCGCGCGCTTCAGCAGGGCGTCCAGCGGCTCCATGAGGCTGGTGTCCACACCCTGCTCGCGGGCCGCCCGCATCAGGTTCGGGAAGCCTGCCTCGTTGTTGGCCAGGTTCGACACCTCCGTGTAGTGGTCGCCGGAGTCGATCGCCTGCGCGTGGACCGGCAGGCTCCGCATCATCGCCGACACCCACGACTCCACCATGGGCGTGAACTCGACCGCCGACACCTTCTCCGAGCGCACCAGCGCCACCGCCTGGTAGTAGCCGGTGAACATCCCGTACATCGCGGTCAGCAGCGCCAGGTCGTACAGCGACGCCAGGCCCGCGTCCGCGCCCATGTACCGCGCCTCGGCCAGCGCGCCGAGGGCGTCGCGGTGGGCGGCGAAGACGTGCTCGGGGCCGCTGTAGAGGATCAGGGCGCCGGGCTTGCCGATCATCGGCGGGACGGCCATGATCCCGCCGTCCAGGTAGTCGGCGCCCAGGTCGCCCACGGCCTCGGCCATCGCGCGCGCCTGCGACGGGGTGCCGTTGGTCAGGTTGACCACCGCCCGGCCCGCCAGCGCCTCGCCCTCCGCCGCCAGCACCTCGGTCACGTTGCCGTACACCGACAGGCACACCACGATCAGCGGGCTCGCCTCCAGCGCCTCCCGCACCGTGGCGGCCCTGGCCGTGCCGGCCGGGGCGGCCTTGGCGTCCGAACGGTTCCACACCGTCGTCGGATGCCCGGCGCGCGCGAACGTCTCGGCCAGCACGCTCCCCATCAGGCCCAGTCCCAGCACCGTCACCGGCGTCTTCTCGGTCATTACGCTCCCTCTCGTCAGGTGGTGCCCCCACCTTCGGGCGGCGCGCTTCGGGTCCGTTTCGGGTGGGCTTCGGCCCTACGCTTGCCCCATGCGTTTCGGGGTGCTGGGCCCTCTGGAGGTGCGGACCGACGAGGGGGCGGCGGTCCGCGTCCCCGACCTGAAGGTGCGCGCCCTGCTGGCCGACCTGCTCGCCCACCGCGGCCGGGTCGTCCCCGCCGACCGCCTCATCGAGGACCTGTGGGGAGCCGACCTGCCCGCCCGGCCCGTCGCCACGCTCCAGGCCCGCGTCTCGCAGCTGCGCCGCACCCTGGAGGACGCCGAGCCCGGCGCCCGCGCGCTGGTGGAGTCGCGCCCGCCCGGCTACCTGCTGCGCGTCCCGCCCGAGGCGGTGGACGCCGGGCGCTTCGAGGCCCTGCTCGCGCGCGATCGGCGCGCCGCGCTCGGCCTGTGGCGCGGCGAGGCGTTCGCCGACTTCGCCGACGCGCCCTTCGCCGCGCCGGAGATCGCCCGCCTGGAGGAGCTGCGCCTCACCGCCGTCGAGGACCTGGCCGAGGAGGGCGCCTACGACGCCGAGCTGGGCGGCCTCGTCGCCCGGTACCCGCTGCGCGAGCGCCTGCGCGCCGCCCACATGCGCGCCCTCTACCGCGCGGGCCGCCAGAGCGAGGCGCTGAGCAGCTACATCGAACTGCGCGACCTGCTGCGCGAGGAGATGGGCGTGGACCCCGACCCCCGCGTGACCGCGCTCTACGAGTCCGTCCTGCGCCAGGACCTCGGCGGGCGCGGCAACCTTCCGGCGCCGCTCACCGGGCTGGTCGGCCGCGACGAGGCGCTGCGCGGCCTGGGGGAGGCGCTGGCCGCTGACCGCCTGGTGACGCTCACCGGCCCCGGCGGCGTCGGCAAGACCAGCCTGGCGATCGAGGCCGCCCGCCGCTTCCCGGGCGAGGCGTGGCTGGTCGACCCCTCCTCCGGCGGCGATGTGGCGGCCCTGGTGTCGGCCGCGCTCGGCCTGCGCGACGTCCCAGTCGCGGGGCTGGCCGAGGCGCTAAGCGGCCGCCGCGCGCTGCTGGTCCTAGACGGCTGCGAGCGCGTCGTCGAGCCGGTCGCCGCGCTGACCGCCGCCCTGCTCCGCACCGCCCCCGACCTGCGCGTCCTCGCCACCGGCCGGGAGCCGCTGGGCATCGCCGGAGAACGCCTCTGGAACGTTCCGCCGCTCGACGGCGACGCGGCCGCCCGCCTGTTCGCCGCCCGCGCCTCGGCCGCCGCCCCCGGCTTCGCCGTGGACGAGGGCAACGCCGAAGCCGTCGCCGCGATCTGCCGCCGCCTGGACGGCCTCCCGCTCGCCCTCGAACTCGCCGCCACCCGCGTGCGCGCCATGGACGTCCACGAGCTCGCCGCCCGCCTCGACGACCGCTTCCGCCTGCTGGCCGCCGGCCCCCGCGACGCCCCCGCCCGCCAGCGCACCCTGCGCGCGGTGATCGACTGGAGCTGGGACCCGCTGCCCGAGCCCGAGCGCGCGGTGCTGCGCCGCCTGTCGGTGCACGCGGACGGCTGCACGCTCGACGCCGCCGAACGGGTGTGCGGCGGCGACGTCCTCGACCCCCTGGCCCGCCTGGTGGACCGCTCGCTGGTCGTGCACGGCGCGGGCCGCTACCGCCTGCTGGAGTCGGTCGCGGCGTACGCCGCCGAACGCCTGCGCGAAGCAGGAGAGGAAGAGGAGACCCGCGATCACCACCGCCGCCACTACCTCGACCTCGCCGAACGCGCCGACCCCCTGCTGCGCGGCCCCGACCAGCGCCGCTGGCTGGACCGCCTGAACGCCGAGGCCGCCAACCTGCGCGCCGCCCTCGACGGAGCCGACGCGGGCACCGCGCTCCGCCTCGTCAACGCCCTCACCTGGTCCTGGTTCCTGCGCGGCCGCATCGGTGAGGCCCGCACCGCGCTCGCCGCCGCCCTGGCCCTGGACGGCGGCGACCCCCGCGACCGCGCGCGTGCCACCGCCTGGCACACCGGCATCACCCTGCTGGACGGCGGCGGCGTGGACCGCGCGGCCAGCACCGAACGGATGCTGGCCGCCTTCGACGGCATCGACGACCCGCACGGCCTGGCCTGGGCGCAATGGTTCGTCGCCCTCTCCCTGGCCGGATTCGGCGACCCGGGCGCGGTCGAGCACCTGGCCGGACGCGCACTGGCCACGTTCGAGGACCTGGGCGACCGCTGGGGCGCGGCCGCCGCCCTGTGCGCCCGCGCCGCGCTGAAACTGTCCCAAGGCGACCTCGCCGCCGCCGAGTGCGACGGCGCCCGCAGCCTGGAGGCGTTCCGCGCCGAGGGCGACGGCTGGGGCCGCATCCAGGCCGCCGAAGTCCTCGGCGTGCTCGCCGAGGCGCGCGGCGACTACCCCCGCGCCGCCCGCCTGCACGAGGAGGGCCTGCGCCTGGCCGAAGAACTCGGCCTCGGGCCGGAGGTCTCCTACCGCCTGTCCCGGCTCGGCCGCATCGCCATGCTCACCGGCGACCTCGACCGCGCCGACGACCTGCACCGCCGCGCCGCGCAGCGCGCGGCGGCCGAAGCGCACCGGCGCATGGAGCACTTCGCCGAGATCGGCCTCGCCCTCACCGCGCGCCGCCGCGGCGACCTCGACACCGCCGAGCGCCTCCTGAGCGCCTGGGCGGACTGGGTGCGCGCCATCGACGGCGCTCCCGGCCTCGCCTTCCTCATGGCCGAGTGGGGCTTCGTCGCCGAACTGCGCGGCGACGCCGGCACCGCGCTGCGCCTGCACGAGGAGGCGCTCACGGCCGCCCGCGCCACGGGCAACCCGCGCGCCGTCGCCCTCGCGCAGGAAGGGCTGGCCGGAGCGCACGCCCTCGCCGGACGCGCCGAGCGGGCCGCCCGCCTCCTGGGAGAGGCGGCCGCGGCCCGCGAGGCCGCCGGAGCCCCGCTCCCGCCCGCCGAACGCGGCGACGTGGACCGCATCACCGCCCGCGCCCGGCGGGCCCTGGGTCCGGCCGCCTTCGAGGCCGCCCACCGGACCGGCTTCGGGGCCGGCCGCGCCGTCCCCTAGGGGTCGCCTCCTCCTCCGGGCCGATGGACCCTCGAATTGGCACCTGCTAACTTTTCTTTGCATGTACAGGGACGCGCGATGAGCGCTTCCGCACCGGGGCCGGAGCCGGACGGCGACCGGCTGCTGCAGATCTTCGCCACCCTCGCGAACCCGCACCGGCTGCGGGTGCTGGCCGCCCTCGCGCGCGAGCGCGACTACGTCAGCAGCCTCGCCCGCGAGCTCGGCATCAGCCGCCCGCTGCTCCAGGTGCACCTGCGCAAGCTGGAGGCGGCCGGGCTGGTGACCGGCCGCGCCGAGCTGTCGGAGGACGGCAAGGCGATGAAGTACTACGAGGTCAACCCGTTCGCGATCGAGCTGACGCCGCAGACCGTGCAGGCGGCCGTGCGCACGCTCACCGTGCCCGGTGACGACACGAAGGGAGCCCGCTGATGGACGGACACGAGCTGGCGGAGGTGGTCGGCGCGCTCGGCATCTTCGCCTTCATCACGACGGTGATCAGCGTGATCATCGTCCAGGTGGGCGCGACGGCCCGCGCCAAGGCGGCGCTCGCCCGCGAGGAGGAGTACCGCAAGCTGGCCGAGGCCGGCGCGGTCGCCCAGCAGAGCGCCGACCTGCGGCTCGCCGAGATCGGCGACCGCCTCACCGGCATGGAGGCCCGGCTGGACTCCTTCGAGCGCATCCTCAAGACCGTCGAATAGGCGGCGCACAAGGCTCTGGGCCGCCGAGCGGCAACTCGGCGGCCCAGATGAAGAAGCACCGTCCCGCCCCGCAGGGCGGGTTCTCACAGGCACGCTCCCTCAACCAAAGGACAGCAGTTCATGCTGCGCAAAAGCAAACCGCCGGCCGGCGGCCCCCTCGTCGCGCGCGTCGCGGACTGGTCGGTCCGGCACCGCGCCCTGGCGATCGGCGGCTGGCTCGCCCTCGTCGTGGTCGCCGTCCTGTCCAGCGCGCTCCTGCCGCTGGACTCCAAGAACAGCACCGACCCCGGCGAGTCCGGCCGCGCCGACAGGGTCCTGGACGCCGAGACCGCCTATCTCCCGATGCTGGAGAACGTGCTGGTCCAGGCCCCGCGGCCGCGACCCGTCACCGACGACCTGGCCCGCACCCTGAAGGCGACGGGCGCCGTCCTGCCCCCGCGCGCCCCCGCCGTCTCCGCGGACGGCCGCTCCAGCCTGCTCATCCTCCAGATCGCGGGCCCGCACGAGAGGTTCCGCGCCAACTACGCCGCCGTCGAGAAGGCCGTGGCCGACGTGCGGGAGCGCCATCCGGACGCCCGGCTGTCCCAGGCGGGCGACAAGAGCCTGTCGGACGCGGTGAACAGCGGCATCAAGGACGACATGAAACGCGCCGAGTACTTCTCGGCCCCGCTCACCCTGGTCATCCTGCTGCTGGTGTTCGGGTCGCTGGTCGCGGCGGGCATCCCGCTGCTGCTGGCGGTCACCACCGTCGCGGGCGCGTTCGGGCTGCTCCAGACCGCCGCGCACTGGGTGCCGGTCAACAGCGCCGCCTCCTCGATCGTGCTGCTGATCGGCGTCGCGGTCGGCGTGGACTACTCGCTGTTCTACCTGCGCCGCGCCCGCGAGGAGCGCGCCGCCGGGCACGACACGGCCACCGCCCTGCGCACCACCGCCCGCACCTCCGGGCACGTGGTCGTGGTGTCGGGCCTGACGGTGCTGGCCTGCCTGAGCGGCCTGCTGTTCACCGGCCTGGACAACTTCAAGGGCCTCACCGCTGGAACGTTCCTGGTCGTCGGCCTCGCCATGGCCGGGTCGGTCACCTTCCTACCCGCGCTGCTCGCACTCCTCGGGCACCGCGTGGACAAGGGCCGCCTGCCCTGGCTCGGCCGCCGCACCGCCGCCGCGCCCTCGCGCACCTGGACGGCCGTCGCCCGCGCGGTGGTCCGCCGCCCGCTGCTGTGGGGCGGGCTCGCCGCGCTCGCGCTGGTGCTGATGGCGCTGCCCGCGCTCGGGATGCGGCTCCAGGACGCGGCCGTCACCGACAGCCTGCCGCGCGAGGTCCCGGTGGTGGACGCCGCGATCCGGATGCAGGAGGCGTTCCCCGGCACGCCGTCGCCCGCGTGGGTGGTGCTGTGGGAGAAGCGGCCCGGCGCGCTGGACGACCCGCGCGTCGCCGGCGCCGTCGCCACGCTGCGCCCGATCGCGACCGCGCGCACCGAACGCGTCATGGTCGCCCGCGTCCCGCTCGCCGACTTCGGCACCGGCGAGACCGCCAACCGCTCGCTGCGGGAGCTGCGCGCCACGACCGCGTTCGACGGGCTGGACGGCGTGGACCACGCCGTCTCCGGCAAGACCGCCTTCGCCTACGACTTCACCCAGCGGATCAAGGAGCGCACGCCGCTGGTGCTGGGCTTCGTGCTGGTCCTGGCGTTCGTGCTGCTGGCGGTCGCCTTCCGCTCCTGGACGGTCCCGCTGATCTCGATCGTGCTCAACCTGCTGTCGCTCGGCGCCGCCTACGGAGCGCTGACCTGGGTCTTCCAGGACGGCCACCTGGGCTCGCTGCTCGGCTTCACCCCCTACGGCGGGGTGATCGGGTGGCTGCCGCTGTTCATGTTCGTGATCCTGTTCGGGCTGAGCATGGACTACCACGTCTTCATCCTCAGCCGCATCCGCGAGCACCAGGCCGCGGGCGCCCCGCTCCGCGAGGCGATCGTCACCGGGATCGGCACCGGGTCGGGCGTGGTCACCGGCGCGGCCGCCATCATGACGGCGGCGTTCAGCGTCTTCGTCGTGCTGTCGGCGATCGAGTACAAGATGATGGGCGTCGGCCTGGCGGTCGCCGTGCTGATCGACGCGACGCTGGTGCGCGGGGTGCTGCTGCCCGCCGCGCTCGCCCTGGTGGAGGGCCGCCGCCCGGCCCCGGCCGCCCGGCGGCCCGCCGACCCGGCCGCGACACCCGTCTCCTGACCTGCGCGAACGGGTCGGTAGCCTGGAGATCATGGACTCTGGTTCCGCCGACCCGTTCGTGCGGGTGCACGGCGCCCGCGAGCACAACCTGCGCGACGTGGACGTGGCCGTCCCGCGCGACGCGCTGGTGGCGTTCACGGGCGTCTCCGGCTCGGGCAAGTCCTCCCTGGCCTTCGGCACCCTCTACGCCGAGGCCCAGCGCCGCTACTTGGACTCGGTCGCGCCCTACGCCCGCCGCCTGCTCAACCAGGCCGGGGCCCCCGACGTGGACGACATCACCGGCCTGCCGCCCGCCGTCGCCCTCGAACAGCGCCGCTCGGTCCCCTCCTCCCGCTCCTCGGTCGGCACCGTCACCACGCTGTCCAACCTGCTGCGGATGCTGATGTCGCGCGCGGGCGACTACCCGCCCGGGGCCGAGCATTTGGACTCCGACTCCTTCTCGCCCAACACCGCCGTCGGGGCCTGCCCCAACTGCCACGGCCTCGGCGTCGTGCACGACGTCACCGAGCAGACCCTCGTCCCCGACCCCTCGCTCAGCATCCGCGACGGCGCGATCGCCTCCTGGCCGGGCGCGTGGATGGGCAAGAACCTGCGCGACATCCTGCGCACCCTCGGCTACGACATCGACCGGCCCTGGCGGGACCTGCCGCAGAAGGACCGCGACTGGATCCTGTTCACCGACGAGCAGCCCGTCGTGACCGTGCACCCGATCCGCGACCCGCACCGCCACCAGAACAGCTACAAGGGCACCTACTCCAGCGCCAAGCGCCTGGTCCTGCACACCTACGCCGACTCCAAGAGCGAGCCCCAGCGCCGCAAGGCCGCCGGCTTCCTGGTCAGCGCGACCTGCCCGGTCTGCCACGGGCTGCGCCTGAAGCCCGAGGCGCTCGCGGTCACCTTCGCCGGGCGCACCATCGCCGAACTGGCCGCGATGCCGCTGGCCGCGCTCGCCGACGTGCTGCGCCCCCACACCACCGGCGACGGCCCCGCCGCCGTCCTCACCCAAGACCTGGTGGCGCGCATCGAGGTACTGGTCGAGCTGGGCCTCGGCTACCTGGGCATCGCCCGGCCCAGCCCCACCCTGTCCTCGGGCGAGCTGCAGCGGCTGCGGCTGGCGACCCAGCTGCGCTCGGGGCTGTTCGGCGTGGTGTACGTGCTGGACGAGCCGTCCGCCGGGCTGCACCCGGCCGACACCGTCGCGCTGATCTCGGTGCTGGAGCGGCTCAAGGCGTCCGGCAACAGCGTCTTCTTCGTCGAGCACAACATGGACGTGGTGCGCCGCGCCGACTGGATCGTGGACGTCGGCCCGGCCGCCGGGGTCCACGGCGGCCGCGTCCTGCTCAGCGGCCCCGTCGGGGAGCTGCGCGGCGTGCCGGAGTCGGCCACCCGGCCCTACCTGTTCGACGAGGTCGAGCGCGCGCCCCGCAGCCCGCGCGAGCCCTCCGGGCGGCTGGAGCTGCGCGGCGTCGCCCGCCACAACTTGGACGGCCTGGACGCCGACGTCCCCCTCGGCGTCTTCACCGTCATCACCGGCGTGTCCGGCTCGGGCAAGACCACGCTGCTCGACGTCGTGGGGGAGACCGCCGAGGCGGACGGCGACCGCGTCGTGCGCGTGGACCAGAAGCCCATCGGCCGCACCCCGCGCTCCAACCTCGCCACCTACACCGGCCTGTTCGACTCGGTGCGCAAGCTGTTCGCCGCCACCGACGAGGCCCGCAGGCGCGGCTACACCGCGAGCCGCTTCTCCTTCAACGTCCCCGAGGGCCGCTGCCCCACCTGCCAGGGCGACGGCTACGTGACGGTGGAGCTGCTGTTCCTGCCGTCCACCTACTCGCCCTGCCCGACCTGCCACGGCGCGCGCTACAACCCCGAGACGCTGGAGATCCGCTACCACGACGCCGACATCGCGCAGGTGCTGGCGATGACCGTGGACGAGGCCGCCGGCTTCCTGGCCGACGTCCCGGCGGCGGCCCGCTCCCTGCGGACCCTGCGCGAGGTGGGCCTCGGCTACCTGCGCCTCGGCCAGCCCGCGACCGAGCTGTCGGGCGGCGAGGCGCAGCGCATCAAGCTGGCCTCCGAACTCCAGCGCGCCCGTCGCGGCCGCACCCTCTACCTGCTGGACGAGCCGACCACCGGCCTGCACCCCGCCGACACCGACCTGCTGATGCGCCACCTGCACGCGCTGGTGGACGCGGGCAACACCGTCGTGGCCGTCGAGCACGACATGGCCGTGGTCGCGGACGCCGACCACGTCATCGACCTCGGGCCGGGCGGCGGCGACGAGGGCGGCCGGATCGTCGCCCAGGGCACCCCGGCCGACATCGCGGCCAGCGACGCCAGCCGCACCGCGCCTTACCTCCGCTTCTGAAAGCGGAACGGCCCCCGCTGAAGCAGGGGCCGTCCGTCGGGGAAGCGTCAGCTGCGCAGGCGGTAGCGCTCGCTCAGCACCCGGGCGCGCTCCAGCGGGTTGCCGGGCAAGCCCTCCGACGACCGGATGGAGAGGTCCGGCCCCCCACCCGGCGGGAACATCGGCGTGCCCTTGCAGGACAGGTCCTTCTTGGGCAGCACGCCGTTGACGATGTAGCGGTCCACGCAGGCGTTGCCGCTGGCGTAGAGGCCGTGGTCGCCCTCGCGGGTGACCGTCAGCATCCGCGACCCGGCGAAGCGCCGGTGCGCGTTCACCGCGCCCTCGTACGGGGTGGCCGGGTCGTGGGTGGACTGCACCATCAGCACCGGCGGCACGCCCTTGCCGGTCGGCTTCGGCAGCGCCTTGGCCTTGGGCCGCTTCCAGTACTGGCACGGGTCGGAGATCGTGGCGTAGCCGAGCAGCGGATAGGCGCGGCCCGCCTTGGCCGAACGCGCGACCAGGCTCTTGACCGTGCCGGTGCGCGGAGTGTCGTTGCAGGTGACCGAGTAGAAGGTGGCGGTGTCGCCGTCCCAGGCAGGCTCCTCCTCCACGCGCAGCGGCGACCAGCGCTTGCGCAGCTTCTCGACCGAGCGGGACAGGTCGGCGGGCGCGGCGGCCGCGCGGACCTTCACGCCGGTGTAGCGGCGCAGCACGCTCAGCACCCGCGCGACCTCGTGGAAGTCGAACTTGGCGTACATCCCCCGGGCGATGAGGTTGTCCACTTCGACGGCGTGCATGTCACCGCCGTGGAGCATCGGCAGCGGACTCCGGGCCAGGTCGGCGCGGATCGCCTCGTAGGCGCGGCGCACCTGCGCGGCGTCCTTGCCGAGCCCGTACGTGCGGTGGTGCTTGGCGGCCCACGGCGCGAAGTCCTGCCGGAAGCGCCGCTCGAAGCCCATGGGCTGGCGCTGGAAAGTCTGCTGCCAGGTGCCGGTGAAGTCCACGTTGGAGTCCAGCACGAACCGGCCGGTGCGCTTGGGGAACGCGGTGGCGTAGTGCGCGCCGAGCCAGCTCCCGCCCGAGTAGCCGATCCAGTGCACCTTCTGCTGACCCAGCAGCGAGCGCAGCAGGTCGAGGTCACGGACGGTCTGCCAGGTGGAGATGTAGCGGCCGCGCGCACCCGACGCGCGCTGGCACGCCTTGGCGACGGCGCTCGCGCCCTCCAGCAGCTTGGCGACGTTGGCCTTGCTCCGGTCGCGAGGGTCGAGCGGCCGGTAGGGGATGCCGTTGCCGCAGGTCACCGTGGAGCTTTCCCCGGTGCCGCGCACGTCGATCCCGACGATCTGCATGGCGTCGGCGAGCTTCGAGCGGCCGTTCAGGTCGGCGAACGACAGCGGCAGCCCGGTCCCGGGGCCGCCGGGCCCGCCGGGGTTGGTGAACACCACGCCCTTGGCGCGGCCGCTCACCGGCCGCAGCCGGGAGACGGCGATCTTCAACCGTCCGGTGGCGGGGGCGGCCCAGTCCAGCGGGACGGTCATGGTCGCGCAGTCGAAGCGCTTGAAGACCGGCGGGACGTCCTCGCCGGGGAAGTCGGCCGGGTCCACGCACGGCTTCCAGGCGATCCTCTGGGCGGCGAACGGAAACGCCGAGCCCTGGGCCGAGAGCCGGGCCGGCGAAGCGGGGGACGAGGGCGTGAGCACCAGCGAGCCTGTGGCCGCCAGCGCGAGCGCCCCCGCCGCCGAGCCCACCGCGAGGGTGAGACGGCGCATTCTGCCTCCTCATGAGGGCACGAAAAAGGGCCCCGGCCATGCCGGGACCCGTCTCCGCGCGATGATCTTTAGCGGGATCCTAAGGCATAAAAACCGCATAAGAGACCATCTGCCCGAATCCTATTTTGTCGGTCCCACCAGGGATGATGAACCCATGAGCGAAACCGGGATCGCCGACCAGGCCGCCTACGCCGCCGCAGTCCAGACCGCCGTCGCCGCCTCCGCCGCCTACTACGGCGACGGCGACTCCGCGCTGGACGATGACGCCTTCGACCGGCTGGTGCGCGGTATCGCCGCCTACGAGGCCGCGCACCCCGAGCACGTGCTGCCCGACTCGCCGACCGGCAAGGTGGCCGGGGGCGCGGTGGTGGGGGACGTGCCGCACACGGTGCCGATGCTGAGCCTGGACAACGTGTTCGGTCCCGAGGAGCTGGCGGCGTGGGCGGCGGGCCTGGAGCGCCGCCTGGGCCACCCGGTGGCCAAGTGGAGCGTGGAGCCCAAGCTGGACGGCCTGGCGATCTCGGCCCGGTACCAGGGCGGCCGTCTGGTGCAGCTGGTGACGCGCGGCGACGGCGCGGCCGGTGAGGACGTGTCGCACGGCATCGACAGCGTGCTGGGGCTGCCGCGCGCGCTGGCCGAGCCGGTGACGCTGGAGGTCCGCGGCGAGATCCTGATGACGACCGCGCAGTTCGAGGCGGCGACCGAGGCGCGTGTGGCCTCCGGCGGCACGCCGTTCGCCAACCCGCGCAGCGCCGCCGCCGGGTCGCTGCGCGCCCAGGACCGCCCCTACAAGGTGGAGATGACCTTCTTCGGCTACGGCGCGCTGCCGCTGGCCGAGGACGCGGGCTTCGGTGACGGCACCGCCGCCGACCTGGCCGAGCAACTGCGCACCCTGCCGCACAGCCAGATCATGGGGTTGGTGGAGGGCTGGGGCGTGCGGACGACCTCGCGGACGCCGGTGGCGGGCACCACGGCCGACACCATCGAGCAGGTCCAGGAGTGCGTGGACCACATCGCCGGGCTGCGCGCCGAGCTGGAGTTCGGCATCGACGGCATCGTGATCAAGGCCGACGACGCGGCCGACCAGCAGCAGGCGGGGTTCTCCTCGCGCGCGCCGCGCTGGGCGATCGCCTACAAGCTGCCGGCGGTGGAGAAGATCACCAAGCTCCTCGCGGTGGAGTGGAACGTGGGCCGCACCGGCATCATCGCGCCCCGCGCGGTGCTGGAGCCGGTCGAGGTGGACGGCGTGGTCATCACCTACGCCACCCTGCACAACGCCGGTGACATCGAGCGCCGCGACCTGAAGATCGGCGACTCGGTGATGGTGCACCGCGCCGGGGACGTGATCCCGCGCGTCGAAGCGCCCGTGGTGCACCTGCGCACCGGCGGGGAGACCCCGATCGAGATCCCGTCGGCGTGCCCGCACTGCGGGGACGCGATCGACGACTCGCAGAAGCGCTGGCGCTGCGTCAAGGGCCGCGCGTGCATGGCGGTGGCCTCGCTGCGCTACGCCGTCGGCCGCGACCAGCTCGACGTCGAGGGCCTGGGCGAGAAGATCATCGACCAGCTGGTGGAGGCCGGGCACGTCACCGACTTCGCCGACCTGTTCACCCTCACCCGCGAGCAGCTCCTCGACCTGGACCGGATGGGCGAGACCAGCACCGACAACCTGCTGAACGCGATCGAGGCGGCCAAGGCCAAGCCGCTGAACAAGGTGTTCTGCGCCCTCGGTGTACGCGGCACCGGCCGGTCGATGTCGCGGCGCATCGCCCGGCACTTCGCGACCATGGACGAGATCCGCGCCGCCGACGCCGAGGCGTTCCAGGAGGTGGACGGCATCGGCCCGGAGAAGGCCCCGGTGCTGGTGGCCGAGCTGGTCGAACTCGCGCCGCTGATCGACAAGCTGGTGGCGGCCGGGGTGAACATGACCGAGCCCGGCGCGATCACCCCCGCCGAGCGCGCCGCCCGCCAGGCCGCCGCGGCCGAGGAGGCGGCCGCGGCCGCCGAAGCCGCCGGCGAGGACCCGGAGCAGGCCGCAGAGCAGGCCGCCGCCGCGGCCGCCGTCGGGGACCTGCCGCTGTCGGGGATGTCGGTGGTGGTGACCGGCTCGATGACCGGGCCGCTGGCCGACCTGACCCGCAACGAGGTGAACGAGCTGATCGAACGCGCCGGGGGCAAGGCGTCGTCGTCGGTGTCGGCCAAGACGTCGCTGCTGGTCGCGGGCGAGAAGGCCGGCTCCAAGCGGGCCAAGGCCGAGAAGCTGGGCGTCGAGATCACCACCCCGGAGGAGTTCGCCGACCGCGTCGCCGACTTCCTCTGAGCGCTCCGCTTGACCTTGACACAGTGACAACCCCTTCACTGTGGCCGAGGAGGTGGTCTCGGGATGGCGACACAGGACACGTACACGGAGCAGGCGCTCCGGGGGCTGGAGGACGGCCGATCGTCGGTGCGGCTGCGGGCGGCACTGGCGGTCGGTACGGACCCTGACCTGCGGTTCGTCGACAAGCTCATCGAGCGGTGCGCGGTGGAGCCGGACTTCTACGTGCGCGACATGCTCACATGGGCGCTCACCCGGCACCCGGCGGCGGTGACGGTCCCGAAGCTGATCGACGAGCTCGGCTCGGAGCGCGCGCAGGCGCGCAGCCAGGCGCTGCACACCCTGTCCAAGGTCGGGGACCCGCGAGCCTGGGCGGCGATCACGCGGGCGCTGCTGACCGACGCCGACGACGAGGTGGCGCGGGCCGCCTGGCGGACGGCGGTCGCCCTCGTGCCCGAGGGGGAAGAACAGAAGCTGGCGGAGGTGCTGGCGACGCAGTTCGGGCGCGGCGAGCGGGAGACGCAGCTGAGCCTGAGCCGGGCGCTGATCGGGCTCGGTGAGGTGATCGTGCCGATCCTGCGCCGCGCGGCGAAGGCTCCGGAGCCGCGCGTGCGCCAGCACGCGATCGCCACGGAACGGCTGCTGCGCGACCCGGACGCCGGGTTCGAGTTCGCGATCGAGGAGGCGAAGCGCACCGTGGCCCTCGGCACGACGGGTCAGGAGGAGTAGCGGGGATGTTGATCGGGGATGTGGCGCGGCGGTCCGGGGTCAGCGCCCGGATGCTCAGGCATTACGACTCGCTGGGCCTGGTGCGGCCGACGGGCCGTACAGGGGGTGGGTACAGGGAGTACTCCGGCGAGGACATCCGGCGGATCTTCCACGTCGAGAGCCTGCGATCGCTGGGGCTGTCGCTGCAGGAGGTCAGGAGCGCGCTGGACGATCCGGGGTTCACGCCGTCGGGGCTGGTGGAGGACCTGATCCGCCAGACGCAGGAGCGCATCGCGGCCGAGACGGCGCTGCTGACGCGACTGCGCCGGATCGATGCGGCGGAACCGGACGATTGGGAGGACGTGCTCCAGATCGTGGCTCTGCTTCAGGAGTTGGGCTCGGAGAGCGCGGGGAAGCGTCAGCGCGCGGTCTTGTCCTCGGGCGGAGAGTTGCCGGTGGAGGCGCTGGTGGAGGCCGTGCTGAGCGAGACGGACACGAACGTGGCCGGGGCGCTCCGCTGGGCCCTCGCGCGTTCGGGCGACGGCGGATTGCCGCTGCTGGCGGAGGGGCTGGACTCACCAGAGGCCGAGGTTCGGGAACGCGCGGCCCAGGCGCTCGCCGAGATGCCGGGGCCCGAGGCGACCGCGCTGTTGCATGAGGCCCTCACCAGCCCCGAAACCGTGGTCCGTAGGCGCGCGGCCTTGGCACTCGGGGCACGCGGAGAGGTTGAAGCGGTCCCGACGCTCATCGACATGATCGCCGATGAGGCGAACGACGTCGATGCGGCCGACGCGCTGAGCAGACTGGCGGGAGATCCGGCGTTGACGGAACGGATCGCCACTGGCCTCGTTGAACGCTTGGACAGTGGGGCCGTCAAGCCGTCCGCGCGCCTGAGGCTGACCCAGGCGCTCGCGGACATCCCGGGGTCCACGACGTCACGTGCCCTTGAGGTGCTGACTCATGACGAGGACCGCGCCGTCGCGCTCACTGCGACCTACATCCTCAAGCTGCGCAACGTGCAATGAGGGACGCGGTCTCAGAGGCTTCGGCAGGCGCGCCCCCTCGTTCCGCGCAACACGGGACGAGGGGGCGCTTCGCTTGCTTCGGGGCTGCGCAGGGGTGAGCGCAGGCGGACGCCCGTTGGGGAACATGGCAATGATGCTGCAATGACCCCACTCGTCCGTGCTCGTCACCTGCCCAGCGGCCCCGGCCCCGTGCCGGGTTTTCCCTAGCCTCAGCCAGGGGGGCGGGGGTGCAGGGGGCGGAGCCCCTTGCCCAGGGGGTGCGGGGGACGGAGTCCCAGCGGCTTTTAAAGGGCAGGTGGGCGCGGAGCGCTTCCTTTGGTCGGGGGTGTGGGGGCGGAGCCCCTGCCGGGGGTGTGGGGGCTGGCCCCTGCCCGGGTATCGCCCGCCCGGAGGGAGCGCTAGCGAGCGTAGGGCGGGTGAGCCCCGGCATGTGTGGGGTTTGGGGGCCGGCCCCCAAAGAAAACACAGCCGCTTTCGCCGAGGAAGAGGCACCGACTCAATCTGTGGGGGTCTACACCCGACCACCCAGCTCGGCCACGCGGGGGTTTGCCAGCGCGACCGGCAACCCCAGCCCACGGGGGGTTGGCCGCACCCGCGCACTGACCCCGACCACGCGCGGGTTTGCCCACGTGCCCAGCGACCTCAGCCCCGCGCGGGGTTAGGTGCACCCGCGCACTCACCTCGGCTACGCGGGGGGTTCTGCGCCCGACCAGCGACCTCAACCCCGCGCCCCGCACGTGACCAGCGACCCCAGCCCCCGGGGGGTTAGGTGCACCTGCGCACCCAGCTCGGCCACGTGGGGGTTTGCCCACATGCCCACCTGCCTCAACCCCGCGCGGGTTTGCCAGCGCGACCGGCAACCCCAGCCCGCGCGGGGTTCGGCACGTTCGCACCCACCCAGCCAAGCGCTCTGCACATGCCCGGCAACCCCAGCCCCGCGCGGGGTTGGGGTCACCCTTCGCGCCGACCTCAGCCACGTGGGGGTTTCCGCACCTGGGCAACCGCCTCAGCCCCCCACCCCACACCTGACCAGCGACCTCAACCTGCGCGGGGTTGGGCGCGCGTGCGCACCAGGCTCAGCACGCGGGGTTGTGGGCGGCACGTTCGTGCTCGACCCGGCCCCGCGCGGGTTGGTGCGCGTGCCCGGCCGCCCCAAGCGCGCAGCCCGCGCCCGCCTGCAGTCACGGCGGACTTGGTCAAGTGCAGGACGCGGGCTGAGGAGACTGGATCATGTGCGGGACGCGGGGTTGGGGGCGTTGCCCGGGTGCGGAAGCCCCCGCGTGGCTGGGGTGGGTGCATGTGTGTGGCTAACCCCCTGGGGGCTGGGGTTGCTGGTCACGTGCGGGGCGCGGGGCTGAGGTCGCTGTTCACCTGCAGAACCCCCTCGTGGCCAAGGCCGGCGCGCGCGTGCAGCTAACCCCCCGTGGGCTGGGGTTGCCGGTCGCGCTGGCAAACCCCCGCGTGGCCGAGCTGGGTGGTCGGGTGTAGACCCCCACAGATTGAGTCGGTGCCTCTTCCTCGGCGAAAGCGGCTGTGTTTTCTTTGGGGGCCGGCCCCCAAACCCCACACATGCCGGGGCTCACCCGCCCTGCACTCGCTGGCGCTCCCTCCGGGCGGGCGATACCCGGGCAGGGGCCAGCCCCCACACCCCCGGCAGGGGCTCCGCCCCCACACCCCCGACACAAGGAAGCGCTCCGCGCCCACCTGCTCTTTAAAAGCCGCTGGGACTCCGTCCCCCGCACCCCCTGGGCAAGGGGCTCCGCCCCCTGCACCCCCGCCCCCGTGGCTGAGGCTAGGGAAAACCCGGCACGAGGCGTGGGTCACTGGACGGGGCGGGGGTGCCGCTGCAACGGCCCCTCCCGCGAACCGGAGCCCGGCGCCTTCCCCGGCACCGCCGTCCTGCCCACCCATTGTGGTCAGTGCCCGCCCCAAACACAGAAGGCAGACTGCAGAAGGCAGCCTGCAGAAGGCAGCCCACAGACCACATCCACACCGCTCAACCATGCCGCGCCCGGTCCCCGAATCGGCGTCAGCGCCCCGTCCTAGGTAACCTGCGCGACGTGACCCAAGCTAAGCGCAATGACTCCGGGGCGTTCGGCGATGGCATCGCCACCGTCACCGCCGACGGAACGATCCTCGACACCTGGTACCCCGACCCCCGGCTGGGCGAGCCCGCCGAGCCCAAGACGCGCCGCCTGAGCGACGCCGAGGCCGCCGAGGTCTTC
This sequence comes from Spirillospora sp. NPDC050679, assembly GCA_044456955.1. Classification (GTDB taxonomy): domain Bacteria; phylum Actinomycetota; class Actinomycetes; order Streptosporangiales; family Streptosporangiaceae; genus Spirillospora. The sequence goes on from JBITGK010000022.1 coordinate 69,135, forward strand.
GGCGCCGACGCCGCCCTCGGCCCGGACGCCGCCCGCGGCGTGGAGACGGTCGCGGTGCGGGTCGCCATCGCCGACCTCAGCGCGCCGCCCGCCGATGCGCACGACGTCTACCTGCGCCTGCACCTGCTGTCGTCCCGGCAGGTGCGGCCGCACGAGATCAACCTCGACGGCGTCTTCGGCCTGCTCGCCAACGTCGTGTGGACCAACCACGGCCCCTGCGCCGTGGAGGGCTTCGAGCAGGTGCGGCTGCGGCTGCGCGCCCGCGGCAAGGTCACCGTGGACGGCGTCGACAAGTTCCCGCGCATGACCGACTACGTGCTGCCCTCGGGCGTGCGGATCGCCGACGCCTCCCGCGTCCGGCTCGGCGCGCACCTGGCGTCCGGCACGACGGTGATGCACGAGGGCTTCGTCAACTTCAACGCGGGCACGCTCGGCGCGTCCATGGTGGAGGGCCGCATCTCGGCGGGCGTCGTGGTCGGCGCGGACTCCGACGTGGGCGGCGGCGCCTCGATCATGGGCACGCTGTCGGGCGGCGGCAGCGAGGTCATCAGCATCGGCGAGCGCTGCCTGCTGGGCGCCAACTCCGGCATCGGCATCTCGCTGGGCGACGACTGCGTCGTGGAGGCCGGCCTGTACGTGACGGCCGGGACCAAGGTCGCGGTCGGCGGGCGGACGGTGAAGGCCCGCGAGCTGTCGGGCCGCTCCGGCCTGCTGTTCCGCCGCAACTCGGTGTCCGGCGCGGTCGAGGCCGTGGCGCGCGAGGGCAAGGGCGTCGAGCTGAACGCGGACCTGCACGCCAACGACTGACCCGGCACGCCCCGCACGGCCCTGTCGCCCCGATCACCCCGGAGCGGCAGGGCCGTGGGCGTTCAGCGCCCCGCCCCCCGTTCCCCGGCGTTCCCCCGATGATCTAGGTTGGGCGGAATCGCCACAAGCCGGACGGGAGCGGGGAGCGCCATGTCGGTGGACGAGCTGGTCGACGAGCGGGAACACCTCATCGAGGAATGGGACGAGGCCACCGAGGACTACCTCGACGACCTCAAGGACTACGGACGGCTCGCGCAGCAGCGCAGCCTGATCCACGCGGAGATGTCCGTGCTCAAGGACGTCTACGGCACCATCGCCGCCGCCGGCGCGCTGGCCGAGGGCGAGCAGCGGCACGCGCTGACCTCCTCGGCGATGGTGGCCGTGCGGCTGCGCTACGCCTACGAGCGGGAGATCATCGAGGCGATGTCGCTCATGCGCAAGGCGGGCGATCTCCAGCACCTCGTGGAGCGGCACCAGGCCGTGCTGTCGGAGCTGGGGCGGCTGCTCTCCCGCCAGTACCGCGATGAACTGGAGACCTTCCGGCAGCTCGCCGCCATGCACGCCGAGTTCGCCCAGAGGCAGCTCGCCAACTCCCACGAGCTGTGGCGCGACGCCTGGAACGAGGCGATCGAGGCCCAGCAGATGGTCTCCGAGCAGCTGGAACGGCTCGCCCCCGGCTCGGCGGCGACCTGGCGGTTCCAGACGCCGCCGGACTGGCCCCCGCCCCACCCCGGCTGGGCGCCGCAGCCCGGCTGGTTGCCCGACCCGGGCTGGGGGATCCCCAAAGAGCACAACTGGCACTTCTGGACCAGGGGCTGACCGCATCCGGTCCGCCGCCGGACACGACCTGCGACACGCATTGGGGCCCCGCCACGGCGGGGCCCCGATGCGTCCCGGCTACTTTCCGGCGCGGCCCAGCAGGCCCGCGTCCACGATCGCGCGGCGCAGCGGCCGTGCCAGCTCGCGGAGCCGTTCGCAGCCGTCCTCGCCCAGCGCGGCATAGGCCGCCACCGAGGCCGCGTCGGTGCGGTCCTCGATCTCCTGGCGCAGCCGGGCGCCCTCCTCCGACAGCTTCAACTCCGCGTCGGTCGCGAGCAGCCCGGCCGCGCGCAGGCGCTCGACGCCCTCGTTCCACTGCTCGCCGGACCAGGCCCGGGTGCTGGTGAGGAAGCGCGGCGAGATCTCGCCCGTCGCGGCGTGCAGGACGTTGGCCTCCAGGCCGCTCACCCCGGCCAGCACCAGGGCTGCGATGTGCCCGTCGCCGCGGAACTCGCGCAGCAGCGTCTGCGCGTGCCACAGCACCAGGTGCGGGGCGTCCGGCCACGGCAGCGACGCGTGCGCGGCGAACAGCGGGCGGCCCTCGGGGCGTTCGGCGGCCGCCAGCGCCGCGCGGCGGGCCAGCTCGGCCGCCTCGGCGAGGCCGGGGGTGTCGACGGCCTCGCCCAGGCCGCGCCGCAGCGCCAGGTCGGCGGCCTTGAGCCGGGCCGCCAGCAGCGCCTCGGGCGCGGCGAGGTCCCAGACGGCCGGGACGGCGTAGCGCACCAGCGCGGGGCTGAAGTTGAAGAACGTGGCGTGCACGACCTCGGCCGAGGCGCGGCCCATCGCGGCGGCGCGCGAGCCGAAGTAGCCCATCGCCGTGTCGGTGACGCCCGCCTCGGCGTAGGCGGCGGGGGCCTCCGGCACGAAGTAGATCATCGTGTGGAGGGGTTCGACGTCCCGCCAGGCGCGGCGGGCGAGGGCGGGGGAGACCATGGTCACTGCTCCTTGATCCGGGACGGCGCTCGGGGCGCCGAGCGTACCGGCCGGTCGGTATGCGGCCCGCCGCCGGGCGGCACGAAGCGGCCCTGCCGTCCCGGGCGTCGTTGACCGGGAGGCGGGGCCGCTGCCTGTGGGGAGGGCCGCTAGGCGGGGACGGGGGCGCTGTTCCAGCGGGCCAGCAGCTCGCCCAGCCGGTCCCGGTAGCGGGCCACGTTGGCGGTCTTCACGTCCTCGTAGCCGCGGATCATGTCCGGCAGCTCGGCGATCTCCACCGCCAGCGCGTGCCGCCCCTCGTCCAACTCGGCGACCAGGCGCTCGACCACCGCGAGGTACTCGGCGACCAGGCGGCGCTCCACCCGCCGCTGCTCGGCCAGGCCGAACGGGTCCAGCGGCGTGCCGCGCAGCCCGCGCATGGCGCGCAGCACGTGGAAGGCGGGCTTGGCGCTCTTCCCCAGCGCGATCTTCCTGTCCACGCTGAGCGCCCGCAGGATCGGCGGGTGCAGCATGTACTTGATCTCCGAGCCCTCGCCGAACTGCTCCTCCACCCGCCGCCGCAGCGCCGGGTCCAGGTGCAGCCGGGCGACCTCGTACTCGTCCTTGTAGGCCATCAGCTTGTACAGGTTGCGGGCGACGGCCGCCGCGAGGCGGCCGCCGGAGACGCCCGCGGCCTTCTCGGCGCGCTCGACGCCGCGGACGGTGTCGAGGTAGCGGCGGGCCAGCGTCGCGTTCTGGTACTTGACCAGGTCCGGGACGCGCACGCGCAGCACCGACGCCAGGTCGTCGCCGACCGGCGCGGACGCCGGGGCGGGCTCCTCCACGCGCGCCCACTCGGGGTCCAGCACCAGGCGGCGGCCCGCGCGGAACGCCTGCACGTTCGCGGCGACCTGCACGCCGTTGACCTCGATGGCCTCCTCGACGGCCTTGGCCGACAGCGGCAGCAGCCCCGCCTGGTAGGCCGCGCCCACCACGATGAAGTTGGCCGGGGCGGAGTTGCCGAACCAGCGCTCGGCCAGCGCCAGCGCGTCGAACGCCACCATCTTGTCGGCGCGGGTGCGGGCCGCGATCTGCCCGACCAGGTCGGCCGACGGCGGCAGCTTGGCGGTCACGTCCACGATCATCTGGCCGGTCGGGACCTCGCCGGTGGACACCACCGCGCCGGTCCGGTCGGGGGCGCAGCGCCGCAGGTTGGTCTCGGTGGTCCCGGCGAGCGCGTCGAACACCAGGTAGGCGTCCGCGCCGCCGGTGCCGATCTGGCCGGGCCGGTCGCGGTCGGTCTCGGTGACGCGCAGGTGCGACACCACCGCGCCCGCCTTCTGGCTGAGGCCGGTCTGGTCGAGGGTGCGGGCGTGCGCGCCGTCCAGCAGCGCGGCGGTCGCCAGCACCTGGTTGACGGTGACCACGCCGGTGCCGCCGATGCCGACCAGCAGCACGTCGCCGGTGTGCGGGCGGCCGGCCAGCTCGCCCAGCTCGCCGATCTCCGGCAGGCCCTGGGCGCGGGACTTCCTCTTGCCCGGCACGACCGTCACGAACGACGGGCAGTCGCCGTCCAGGCAGGAGTAGTCCTTGTTGCAGGAGGTCTGGTTGATCTGGGTCTTGCGGCCGAACTCGGTCTCGACCGGCTCCACGCTCAGGCAGTTGGACTTGGTGCCGCAGTCGCCGCAGCCCTCGCAGACCGCCTCGTTGATCAGCACGCGGGTGACCGGGTCGGGGGCCTGGCCGCGCTTGCGCTTGCGCCGGGACTCGGCCGCGCACGCCTGGTCGTACAGCACGACGGTCACGCCCGGGATCTCGCGCAGCTCGCGCTGCACGGCGTCCATCTCGTCGCGGTGCCGGACCGTCACGCCGGGGGCCCAGGCGGTGCCGCGCGGGTACTTGCCGGGGTCGTCGGCCACCACCACGATCTTGGCGACGCCCTCGGCGTGCAGCATCCGGGTGACGGCGACCGGGTCGGCGCCGCCGTCGGCGTCCTGGCCGCCGGTCATCGCGACCGCGTTGTTGTACAGCAGCTTGTAGGTGATGTTGGTGCCCGCCGCCACGGCCTGCCGGACCGCGAGGCTGCCGGAGTGGAAGAACGTGCCGTCCCCGATGTTCTGGAACATGTGGCCGGTGCCGCTGAACGGGGCCGCGCCGACCCACATCGCGCCCTCGCCGCCCATCTGCGTGGTGCCGAGGCTGCGGTCCATGAACACGCTCATGATGTGGCAGCCGATGCCGCCGGCGGCCAGCGAGTCCTCCGGCACGTTGGTGGACCGGTTGTGCGGGCAGCCCGAGCAGAAGTACGGGGTGCGCGCCGGGGCCAGCATGTTGATCTTGGGGACGCGCGGCTTCAGCACCGGGTGCCGCAGGTCCAGGTGCTCCTCGCCGATCCGGTCGGCCAGCAGCCGGGCCAGCGCGCGGGTGAGGCGGTCGGCCTCCAGGCCGCCGTCGGCGGGGATCAGCGCCGCGCCGTCGGGGCCGCGCTTGCCCAGCACCGCCGGGCGGTCGGGCAGGTCGTAGAGGATGTCGCGGATCTGCGACTCCACGAACGGCCGCTTCTCCTCCACCACCACGATCTCGTCCAGGCCCGCCGCGAACGCGCGGATCCCGTCGCGGTGCAGCGGGTGGATCATCGCCAGGCGCAGCAGCCGCACCCCGCGCCGCTCCAGCGCGGCGTCGTCCAGGCCGAGCCGGTCCAGGGCCTCGCGCAGCTCCAGGTAGGTGCGGCCCGCGGCGACCAGCCCGATCCGGGCCTGCCCGGTCGCGCCCTCGACGCGGTCGAGCCGGTTGGCGGCGGCGAACGCGGCGGCGGCCTCCAGCCGGCCCTCCAGAACCTCGGGCTCCATGGCGGTGGTGGTCTTGATGTCGATGCCGGGCTTGCGGGTCGGCTTCCAGGGCCGACCGCGCCAGGCGAACTCCGGCGGCACCGGCGCGCCGACCGGGGCGACGTCCACGACCTCGTGCGCGTCGGCCACGTCGGTGATGACCTTGAAGCCGACCCAGGCGCCCGAGTAGCGCGACATCTCGAAGCCGTAGCGGCCGAGGCGCAGCACGTCGCCGACCGAGGCGGGCACCAGCACCGGCATGAACGCGTCGGCGAGCGCGCCCTCGGTGGCCGAGGGCAGCGTGGAGGACTTGCAGGACGGGTCGTCCCCGGCCACCACCAGCACGCCGCCGCGCTCGGTGGTGCCGAGCCAGTTGGCGTGCTTGAAGGCGTCCATCGAGCGGTCCACGCCCGGGGCCTTGCCGTACCAGAGGCCGAACACGCCCTCGAAGCGCGGGTCGGGGAGCTGCTGCACGAGCTGCGAGCCGTAGACGGCGGTGGCGGCCAGCTCCTCGTTGACGCCGGGCACGAAGCGCACGTCGTGGGCGTCGAGCAGCTTGCCCGCGCGCTGGAGCTGCTGGTCCAGGCCGCCGAGGGGCGAGCCCCGGTAGCCCGAGACGAACCCGGCGGTGGACCATCCCCGCAGCGCGTCGGCGCGCTTCTGGTCCAGCAGCAGGCGGACGAGGGCCTGGACGCCGCCGAGGGCGATCCGGCCGGTCTCCAGCTCCAGCCGGTCCCGGAGCGGGGCGGAAACGGTCATGCTTCACCTCTGGTTCAACACGGTGTGATGAGGATCATTCACCCTCTCCGCTGCGCGACCTGCAAGATGGCGAGCGCATAATTGAGCGGATTGCTCAAGTCCGGTCGCGACCCGTTTCGAGAAATGAGCGATGTGATGCGCGTCAACCTGCTCGACATCCAGATCCTGCGCCGCCTGGTCGAGCAGCCCCGCATCGGCGTGACCGAGCTGGCCGCCAAGCTCGGCATCGCCCGCAACACCGCGCACTCGCGGGTGGAGCGGCTGGAGCGCGAGGGCGTGATCGGGCACCGGGGCCGCGAGGTGGACCTCGGCGCGCTGGGCTTCGAGCTGACCGCGTTCGTGACGCTGGAGGTGGCGCAGGGCCGCATCGCCGAGGCGTCGGCGGCGCTGGCGACGATCCCGCGCGTGCTGGAGGTCCTCGGCATCACCGGGCAGGGCGACCTGCTGGTGCGCGCGGTCGCGCCCAACGGCAAGCAGCTGCACGAGGTGATCGACTCGATCCTGGCCTGCCCCGGCGTGCGGCGCAGCACCACCTCGATCGTGCTGACGCACCAGGTGCCGTTCCGGATCGCGCCGCTGCTGGCCGACGAGGAGCGCCGCCGCTCCCGCTAGGGGCGGCGCAGCGCGCTGCCGACCACCGTCAGCGCGGTGGTGACGATGAGCAGGTCGAAGGCCATCTGCACGACGACGGCGGCGCGGGCGGCCTGCCCGACGGCGACGACGTCGCCGTAACCGGTGGTGGCCAGCGTGGTCATCGCGAAGTAGAGGGCGTCCAGGCGGGTGCCGATGCCGCTGAACTGCGCGGCGAGCACGAAGTAGACCCCCGCGAAGAACGCCACGACCAGCGCCACCACGGTGAGCAGCAGCGCCATCTGCTCGGCGAGGACGCGCCCGCCGTCCAGCGCCCGCCTGACCTGGAAGACGATGAGCCAGGTGACGGCGGCGAGGCCGAAGGCGAGCAGCAGGACGCGCGGCAGCAGGCGGTCGGCGGGATGCAGCGGCGCGGTGAAGTAGAGCCCGACGATCACCAGCACGGTGATCGAGGCGTGCAGCCAGGCGCGGAGGCCGCGGTGCCGGGCGGGAGCGCTCATGCCGGCTCCCCGGCGCCCGGCGGAGGCGTGCCCGCCGGGCGCCGGGACGGTCAGGCGCCCGGCCCCTGGGGCGCGGCCTGCTCGCCCGGCCGCTGCGCGGTGGCGGCCGGGGCGGTCGTGGCGTGGGTGCGGACGGTCTCGACGGCCTCGCGCAGCCGCTGCTCGTCCTCGTTGGACAGCGAGGTCTGGATGATCTGGCCGCCGAACTGCGCCATCTCGGGGACGACCTTGTCGGGGTTGCGCTTGTCGACCAGCACGAACACCGCGGCCGCGCCGGGCCGCAGGCCCTCGCCGAGGCGGCGCATGAAGTCGTCGTCCACGCCGGTGTCGGTGGCCGCGCCCACCGCCGCGCCGGTCGCGCCGCCGATCGCCATGCCGAGCAGCGGCATGAAGAAGATGAGCCCGATCAGCCCGCCCCAGGCCGCCCCGCCCAGCGCGCCGCCGGCGATCAGGCTGTTGGCCTGGTGCAGCTTGATCCTGCCGTCGTCCTTGCGCTCGACGACGACCAGGTCCGACAGCTCCACCACGTGCTCCTTCTGGAGCTGGACGAGCTTGTCGCGGGCCTGCTGGGCGGTGGCCAGGTCGTCGTAGGCGATGGCGATCAGGTCACTCATTGCGTTCTCCCCGTTCTGTCGTTGCACGCTGTCACTGCACGGCCGCGGCCGCGTCGACGATGCCGAGCCCGAGTCGCGGGTCCCCGGCGGGATTGGCGGCGGTCCGCCGGATGGTCTGCATGATCTGGTCGGGGGACTCGCCCTGCCCGGCCAGCAGCGCGGCCAGCGCCGACACGTACGGCGCGGCCATCGAGGTGCCGTCGAGTTTCCCGTAGCCGGAGGTGTCGTTTTTGGTCTCCGGCGTCCGGTAGGTGGGCAGGGTGGACAGGATGCCGACGCCGGGCGCGGTGACCTGGTCCTGCGCGCCGACGTTGGTGAACTCGGCGGGCCGCCCCCGCTGGTCGCTGGCCCCGACGGTCAGGACCGGCGTGGTCACCTTGTAGGGCTGCTTGACGGTGCCGTCGTTCCCGGCGGCGGCGACGACCACCGCGCCCTTGCCGTGGGCGTAGGAGAACGCCTGGTTGAGCACCCCGCCCTTGATCAGCCGCGACATCAGCCCCGACTCGCCGAGCGAGAGGTTGATGACCTTGGCGCCGTGGTCGGCGGCCCAGACGATGGCCTTGGTGATGGTGGCGTTGTCGCCCGAGCCCAGGGTGTTCAGCGCCCGGACGGGCATGATCTTCGCGTCGGGCGCACCGCCGGCGATGCCGGTACCGTTGTCGGTGACGGCCGCCGCGATGCCGGCCACGTGGGTGCCGTGCCCGTTCTGGTCCTTGGGCTCGTCGTCGTTGTCGACGAAGTCGTACCCGGCGACCAGGCTGTCCTTGAGGTCGGGGTGCCCGAGGTCGGCGCCGGTGTCCACCACGGCGATGGTGACGCCCTTGCCGGTGGCCTCCCGCTTCCAGGCGTCGGGCAGCTTCATCGCGTTCAGCGCCCACTGCTGGTCGCGCATGGGATCGGCCTCGGTGCCCGACCCGCATCCGGCGGCGGCCATGAGGATCGCGCATCCCGCCACCAAGCCCCGCATCGCCCCTCCGTCGTCTCGGCCGTCCCCGCCCTATGTGATCTTTCCGAGCGGGGTCAAAGGACCGCTGGGGCGCAGGCAATGAACTCCCAAAGCCCCGCCGCACCGGCCCGCGCGGTGGGTAGCCACCCGGGAGGACGCGTCCCGAGGAGGGCCGGTGGACCCTGTTCCCGTGCGGCGGCTGCTGCCGCTGGTGGCGCCCGCCCTGCTGGTCGGGATCGGGTCGAGCCTGGTGCTGATCGCCGTGAGCGTGCTGGCCGAGGGGCTGCAGCACGCGGTGTGGGGCGGCGCGTCCTCGGGATGGCGGACGTTCGCGATCCTCACGTGCGCGGGCGCGGCGGTGGGCCTGGTCGTGTGGCGGTTCCCCGGGCATGCGGGGCCGGACCCGGCGACCGAGGGCATGGTGGCCCCGCCGCTGCGGGCCGGGGTCGTGCCGGGCCTGCTGGTCGCGACGGTGCTGACGCTGGCCGGGGGCGTGAGCCTGGGCCCGGAGAACCCGATCACGGCGGCCAACATCGCGCTGGCGTTCGCGCTGGGCGGCCGCCTGCTGCCGGGCGTCCCGCACGGCGCGTGGACCGGGCTGGCGGCGGCCGGGACGATCGGGGCGATGTTCGGCACGCCGGTGGCGGCGGCGCTGATCCTGTCGGAGACGCCGATGGGCAGGCCGGAGACGCCGCTGTGGGACCGGCTGTTCGCGCCGCTGGTCGCGGCCGGGGCGGGGGCGCTGACGACGGTGACGCTGGCGCAGCCCGTGCTGTCGGTGGACGTGCCGGCCTACCGGGGCTTCGAGCCGGTCGACGCGCTGACGGGGCCGCTGATCGCCCTGGCGGCCTGCGCTCTGGGCCTGCTGGCGGCGTACCTGTTCCCGCTGGTGCACTCGGCGTTCCGGCGCGTGCGCCACCCCCTGCCGATGCTCACGCTGGGCGGCGCGCTCCTGGGCGTCCTGGGCGCCGTGGGAGGTCCGCTGACCCTGTTCAAGGGCCTGGACGAGATGAAGGAGCTGGCGGCCGAGCCGCCCGCCGCGGCGGACCTGCTGCTCGTCATCGCCGTCAAGCTGGCGGCTCTGCTGGTCGCGGCGTCCTGCGGCTTCCGGGGCGGCCGGATCTTCCCGGCGGTCTTCACGGGCGTGGCCGTCGGCCTGCTGGCCTGCGCCCTGGTGCCGTCCGTCCCACCGGTCCTGGCGGTGACCTGCGGCGTGCTGGGCATCCTGATCGCGATGACGCGGCAGGGGTGGCTGAGCCTGTTCATGGCGGCGACGGTGGTGACCGACATCAAGGTGCTGCCGGTGCTGTGCGTGGTGGCGCTCCCGGTGTGGCTGCTGGCGTCGGGCCGCCCGGAGATGCAGATCGACGAGCCGCGACCGGTCGATCACCCTGCGTCACCATAGAATCCGCAGGTGCGTTTCGAGACGATCACGACGCTGCTCGACCTGGCCGGGGTGCTGGCGAACGCGATCCTGGGCGGCGCGATCGCCCGGCGGCGCGAACTGGACCTGTTCGGCTTCCTGGTGATCGGGGGGATCTCGGGCCTGGGCGGCGGCGTTCTGCGCGACACGCTGCTGCAGCAGGGGCCGCCGGTGGCGCTGATGGACCCGTTCTACATCCCGACGGCCTTGGCGGGGGCGTGCCTGGCGTTCGTCCTGAACCTCCACCACCGCGCGTGGAACCGCGTCTTCGACGTCCTGGACGCCGCCGCGCTGAGCCTGTGGGCGGCCGCGGGAGCGCAGATGACCCTGTCCGCCGGGCTCGGCTCGGGCCCGGCGATCCTCCTGGGCACCCTGACGGCCGTGGGCGGCGGCGCGATCCGAGACCTGCTGCTGCAACGGGTGCCCGCGATCCTGGGAGGCAACGCCCTGTACGCGTCGATCGCCGTACTGGTGGCGAGCCTGCAGGTCCTCTGCTCGGCCTTGGGCGCGCCCTTGGTGGTGGGCACGGCCGTGGGCATCATGGGCGGCTCGGTCCTGCGGCTGATAGCGGCGTGGCGGGGCTGGAGCCTGCCGAACGGCCTGGACTGGAAGCCGCGCGAGACGCTGACGAAGGTCGTCCAGTACACCTCGATCCCGCACGGCGACGAGCTGAGGCGTCAGCGGCCGCATCGCCGTGAACACTAGGATGTACGCCAGCAAAGGCGGCTCATCGGGAAGCCGAGAACAAGACGGCGCGCGAGCGCTCCGGCCGACACCATCCGAGGAACCCTGTGACCAGCGAACCGGCCGTCGACGCGATCGTGCTGACCATGAACGACCGGCCCGCGGAGTTCGCCGAGGCGATGGCCTCCCTGCTCGGCCAGACCGGCGTGCGCCTCAACGCGGTCGTGGTGGGCAACGGCTGCGAGCCCGAGGGCGTCCCCGACGGCGTCCGCACGGTCGCCCTGCCCGAGAACGTCGGCATCCCCGAGGGCCGCAACATCGGCGCCGAGGCGCTCAGCGGCGGCGAGTTCCTGTTCTTCTTCGACAACGACGCGATCCTGCCGACGGCCGACACCCTCGCCCGCCTGATCGCCGAACTGCGCCGCCGCCCCACCGCGGCCTACGTCCAGCCCCGCATCGCCGACCCGGTCACCGGCACGACCCTCGGCCGCTGGGTGCCCCGCCTGCGCGGGACCGACCCCGAGCGGCCCGGCACCGTGGCGAGCATGTCCGAGGGCATCATCGTGATCCGCCGCGCCGACTTCGAGCGGGCCGGCGGCTGGCCGGGCCACTACTTCCTGTTCCACGAGGGCCTGGACCTGGCCTGGCGGCTGTGGAACCTGGGCCGGACCGGCTGGTACGCGCCCGACATCGTGGTGCACCACCCGGCCACCAGCCCCGCCCGCCACGCGGCGTTCCACCGCCTCAACGCCCGCAACCGCGTCTGGGCCGCCTACCGCAACCTGCCCGCCCCGCTGATCCCCCTCTACCTGGGCGTCTGGACGCCCCTCACCTTCGCCCGCCTGCGCTCGGGCGACGCGGCGAGGGCGAGCCTGACCGGCTTCCGCGAGGGCCTGGCCGCCCGCCGCACCCAGACCCGCCGCCCCATCACCTGGCGCACCGCCGCCCGCCTGACCCGAGCCGGCCGCCCCCCGATCATCTGACGGTCACTCGCCCGACTCCTTCGGTGACATCCGTTCCCCTGCGCCTTGCGGTGCACGGCGATCGGGGCGTGGTCGTGCTGTCCCCATGGAACGAGGCAGGCGACAGAACCTGTACCCCACAGTCCGGCCGGCGGCGTCTACGCGGCCACCGGCGACTATGTCCATGCCATGGCAGTCCGCAACGCCGAGGCGAACGCAGCCGCCCGAACGGCTGCGCCGGAAGGCAGGCGAGTTCCGCGTGCGGCTAGACCTGACCCTCCTCGGGGCCTCCCGCTCCTTCCTCGCCGAAGACCATGCGGTGTCCGCGGGCCGTGTCCATGTACTCGCGGACTCGGTGGATCAGGCCGTCTCGAAGTTCGAAGACGAAGCAGTAGTCGTTGCTGTAGTGGTTGCCGTTGGCGAGCGTGGCCGTCATGGTCTCCTCCACGATGACGTGATCGCCGTCGGCATGGATCCCGTGGAAGGTGACGGTGACGTCATGGGCGAAGAAGCGGGGGAAGTCGTCGGCGAGAAAACGCACGATCGCGTCCCTGCCGACCATGTGGCCGGAGCCTCCCAACGCCACGGCGGTCGCGTTGTCCAGGGGTGCCAGCCACTCGGCGTCGTCAGTGAAGACCGCGGAGATCTGCTCCGCATCGTGGGTGGCGAAGGCTTTCCAGGCGTTCTGGATGATGTCCCGGCTGTGTTGTGACATGGCCGGGACCCTAGACAGGCGTGGGGGAGATGACTGGCGAATTCACGACACCAACGTCGGCGCCCCTGCTCGGGCAACCGCCCTGCCCGATCTTCCCGGAGTCCGAAGAGCCCGCCGGAGGCGGACAGCGTCGTTGTGGCCGTGTACGCGCTGGATGGCGGCGAGCTGGTTGAAGGACCGCCCAAGGCCCGGGCAGGGAAGGGGTCGGACACGCAGCGGGCACGGAAGCGGAAGTCGCCCTGAGGAGCGCGAACGCCCAGATGGAGGGAGAAGGGCCTCTACCTGGGCGTTCGGGGTGTGGAGCGGGTGACGGGAATCGAACCCGCGTAGCCAGTTTGGAAGACTGGGGCTCTACCATTGAGCTACACCCGCGCGGATCGGCCGCGTCCTGGTGGAGCGACGATCGCCATGCCGTAGCGTACAGGGTTTCGCGGGTGTTCGTGATTCCGGCGCGGCCGGTGGGCGCCGATGCCGGGTTGGACGAGGCGTCCGGGCCTGATCGGCACTACACTTCAGCGGGTCGCCGTGGTTGGATCGTGCCGCGGCGGGCGGGCTGTAGCGCAGTTTGGTAGCGCACCGGCTTTGGGTGCCGGGGGTCGTGGGTTCAAATCCCGCCAGCCCGACGTAGATGGACGCCCTCTTCCACCTGGTGGGAGGGGGTTTCTTCGTTCAGGCGGCCCGCCAGCAGCCAGGCCAGGGCCGGGAAGGCCGTCAAGGTCAGGAACGTCGTGTGCAGTGAGGTCGTCTCGGCCAGGGTGCCCAGGACCGGGGCGAAGACGCCGCCGATGCTCACCGCCAGACCCAGCGTCACGCCGCTCGCGGTTCCCATTCTGGTCGGCAGGTAGTCCTGGCCCAGCGTGATGTGCAGCGAGAACGGGATGTAGAGAGTTATTGCCGCCAGGGCTATGAAGGCGTAGAGCGGCGGGCCGGGGACCAGGGCCACGCCTGCTACGGCCAGGGTCGCTGCCAGGTAGGCGCGGCGGATCGTTCGGATGCGGCCCCATTTGCCGGCCAGGTGACCGCCCAGGACTGTGCCCACTGCGCCTCCGGCGAAGAGCGTCAGGAGGGCCAGGGCGGTTGCGGTGCTGTCCGGGTGCACTCGTTGCTGCACGTAGAGGGTCAGGAACGTCGTGAGCCCCACGTAGGTGATCGAGCGCAGGATCACTATGCCCGACAGGGTGCGGAACGCCGGCCAGTTGTCCGTGCCCTGGCGGGGGCGGCGGGTGGTGGTCGTTCGGCGGCTCAGGAGGGGGAGAGTGATCAGGGCGGCCAGGAGTGCGGGGGCCAGGAGGTACGGGGTTGCCCTGAGGCCCTCTGCGGCCAGGAGCGGGGTCGCCAGTATCGGGGCCGACGCGAAGCCGATGTTGCCGCCCAGCGAGAACCAGCTCATGGCCTTGTGGTCGCCGGACGTCAGCGTGCGCGCCAGGCGTGCCGCTTCGGGGTGGTAGGCCGCCACTCCGGTGCCTGTCAGGGCCATCGCCATCAGGGTGAGGGCGTAGGAGTCCGTCAGGCCGGTCCATGCTGCGCCCAAGCCCGCTGTCAGGGTGCCTGCCGGGACCAGCCACGGCATGGGGCGGCGGTCGGTCAGCATTCCGAAGAGCGGCTGGACGACCGAGGACAGCAGCGTCGCGGCCAGGACGAAGCCCGACACCTCGACGTAGCCGTAGTGCCGTTCGGCCACCAGGAACGGCACCAGTACCGGCACGATCCCCTGGTAGAAGTCGACACCGCCATGGCCCAAGGACAAGGGGAAGGTGGGGGAGCGCATCCCCTCACGATCGGCGATCAACGGCTGGGGCGGCTTCCGATAATCTGCCGGATGATGCCGATTTCCCGCCACGCTCCGCACGCGCCTACTGGGCTGCGCCTTCTCGCGGGCGGGGGCGGGATCGACGCCCATCATCACGATGAGCACCAGATCGTCTATGCGGCGTGCGGGGTCTTGTCAGTCACCACCGACGGCGGGCGGTGGATCGCGCCCGCCACGCGGGCCATCTGGGTTCCGGCCGGAACCGTGCATGAGCATCGGGCCTACGGGCGGACGGACGTCCATCTCGTGGGGCTTCCCGTGGACGTCAATCCGCTGGGGCTCGATGTTCCCGGTGTGGTGGCGGTCGGGCCGCTGCTGCGGGAGCTCATCATCGAGTACGCGCGTGGTGGGGGCGGGGACGCGGAGCGTGGGCGGTTGCTCGGGGTGTTGCTCGATCAGTTGCGGTGTTCGTCGCAGGAGGCCGTGCATCTGCCCGCGCCCCGGGACGCGCGGCTCGTTGCGGTTTGTTCGCTGCTCCAGGGCGATCCGGCCGACGGGCGCACGCTGGCCGAGCTGGGGGCTCAGGTGGGAGCCGGTGAACGCACGCTGTCCCGGCTCTTCCGCGACGAGCTCGGGATGACCTTCCCGCAGTGGCGGACCCAGCTCAGGCTGCACCACGCCCTCGTCCTGCTGGCGGAAGGCGTGCCGGTCACCGCCGTCGCGCACCGGTGCGGGTGGGCCTCGGCCAGCGCGTTCATCGACGTCTTCCGGCGCGCCTTCGGCAGCACGCCGGGGCGCGGCCGCTGAGCCTCAGCTCGTGTCCACCGAGTTCTGCTGGCCGGGGTAGCCCGGCTTCTGGCCCGGCAGCCCCACCTGCTCGTCGTACAGCGTCCCCGCCGCGGCCGGGCGGTCCGGCGGCTCGGGCGGCTCCGGCGCCGGGGGCGGGTCGATGTCGGCGTCCACGGGGCCGCCCGCGTTGACGCCCTGCGGCTCGATCAGGTCCGGTGTCTGCTTCTCCTCGGCCATGGACCGCCCTTACCCCGCCAGGGTGGGAGCGAACGTCATGAATCAGTCTTTTTTGTCTCAAGGGGACATGTGACTCAATGGGACATTTTGCGAGCTATGGTGAAAGGGTGAAGGCCGCGGAGGGGCGCCGGGAGCGCAAGGTGACGCGGACCCGGCGGACGCTCGCCGGGGCCGCCATGGACCTGGTGCGCGAACGGGGGTTCGACGCCGTCACCGTGCAGCAGATCGCCGAGCACGCCGACGTGTCCCGGCGCACGTTCTCGCGGCACTTCACCGGTATCGAAGACGCGCTGGTCGAACCGCTGCGCGTCGATTTCGCCCAGATCAACGACGCGCTCGCCGCGCGTCCCGCGAGCGAGCCGCCGCTGCTCGCCTACCGCAACGCCGTGGCCGGATGGCTGGCCCGCGACGACGCCTGGCACCGCCGGGACGCCGTCCTGGAGCTGTTCCGGCTGATGGCCGACCGGCCCACGCTGCTGGAGGCGTTCCACCGCGTGGGGACCGCGGCCGAGGACGAGACCGCCGCGGTCATGGCCGCGCGCACGGGGACCGATCCCGCGCGCGACCTGCGGCCCGCGGTCTGCGCGGCGGCCGCCGCCGGCGTCCTGCGCACCGCGGTGCGGGCCTGGTGGGACGCGCCTGATCTGGACGGCCTGCCCGCCGTGGCGGAACGGGCCTTCGACGCGCTGCTGGGGGAGCCGGGCGTCAACCAAGGGGGATGAACGCATGAACGGGGATTTCGCAGGAAAGGTCGCCCTGGTGACCGGGGGCGCCTCCGGCATCGGGCTGGCGGTCGCCAGGCGGCTGGGCGGGGGCGGTGCCACGGTCGTGGTCGCCGACCTGGACCAGGAGGGGGCGCTCAAGGTCGTCGGCGAGCTGGAGGCCGACGGCGTGCGGGCCGCGGCGGTGGCGCTGGACGTCGCCGACGCCGCCTCGGTCAAGGACGCGGTGGACTTCACCGTGGAGCACTACGGCGCGCTGCACCTGGCCGTCAACAACGCCGGGATCAGCGTCCCGCCCACGCCGATCGGGGAGACCGACCCCGAGGTGTGGCGGCGCGTGATCGACATCAATCTCAACGGGGTCTTCTACTCCCTCCGGTACGAGCTGCCCGAGCTCGTGAAGGCCGGGGGCGGGGCCGTGGTGAACATGGCCTCCATCCTGAGCACCAACGGGTTCGCGGGCGCGGCCGCCTACGTCGCGGCCAAGCACGGAGTCGTCGGGCTCACCAAGACCGCGGCGCTGGAGTACGCGGCCCAGGGCGTGCGGATCAACGCGGTGGGGCCCGGCTTCATCGACACCCCGCTGCTCAAGGAGGCCGACCGGGACACGCGCGACCACCTGATCTCGCTGCACCCCGAGGGGCGGCTCGGCCGCGCCGAGGAGGTCGCGGAGGTGACCGCGTTCCTGCTGTCGGACAAGGCGTCCTTCGTCCAGGGCAGCTACCACCTGGTCGACGGCGCGTACTCGGCCCGCTGAGGGAGGACGACCATGAAAGCCGTGCAGTATCGACAGATCGGCGGAGCGCCCGAGGTCGTGGAGGTGCCGGTGCCCGAGCCCGGCCCCGGCCAGGTGCTGCTGAAGGTGACCGCGGCCGGGGTGTGCCACTCCGACATCGCGGTGATGAGCTGGCCGCAGGTCCCGTTCCCGCTGCCGCTGACGCTGGGCCACGAGGGCGCGGGGACCGTCGCCGGGCTCGGCGACGGCGTCACGGGGCTGGAGATCGGCGAGTCGGTCGCGGTGTACGGCCCGTGGGGCTGCGGCATCTGCGCGATGTGCGCCCAGGGCAAGGAGAACTACTGCCTGCGCGCGGGCGATCTCGGCATCCTTCCGCCGGGGCTGGGCGCGCCCGGCGCGATCGCCGAGTACATGCTGGTGGACGACCCGCGCCACCTCGCCCCGCTGGGCGGGCTGGACCCGGTGGCCAACGTGCCGCTGACCGACGCGGGCCTCACCCCGTACCACGCGATCAAGGCCGCGCTGCCGCGCCTGGTGCCCGGCAGCGCCGCCGTGGTGATCGGCACCGGCGGGCTCGGGCACGTGGCGATCCAGCTGCTGCGCGCGCTCAGCCCGGCCCGGGTGATCGCGCTGGACGTCACCGAGGAGAAGCTGGAGCTGGCCCGCCGGGTCGGCGCGCACGAAGCCGTGCTGTCCAACGCGGAGGCGGCCGGCAAGGTGCGCGAGCTGACCGGTGGCCTCGGCGCGCAGGCGGTGTTCGACTTCGTCGGCGCGCAGCCGACCGCCGACCTCGCCGCGGCCGTCGCCGGGACCGAGGCCGACGTGGCGATCGTCGGCATCGGGGGCGGCGCGGCGAGCGTGGGGTTCGGCACGATCGCCTACGACGCGGCGGTCCGCGCCCCGTACTGGGGCAGCCGCGGCGAGCTGATCGAGGTGCTGGACCTGGCCCGCGCCGGGGCGATCGAGGTGCACGTGGAGACCTACGGCATCGACGAGGCGCCGCTGGCCTACGAACGGCTGCACGAGGGCAAGGTCAACGGCCGCGCGGTGATCCTGCCCAACGGCTGAGGGCTACCGCGTCGGGGAGGTCGCGAGCGTGCCGGCCCGCACCTCCCCGAGCGTGGTGGCGACCGTGCCGACCACCTCGTGCAGGGCGTCGCGCAGGGCCTCGGCGGCGGGGCGGTGCGCGGCGGCGTCCGGCACGTCCGCGGCCTCCAGCAGGGGGACGACGTCGTCGAGCGTCGCGCGCAGCCAGCCCATCGGGTCCTGGGTCAGCTCGGCCGAGAACGTCCGCCGCCCCGGCTCGTTACCGGTCATGGCGGGGTGGTGGTGCATCCGGTCCTTGGTGCCGGGCCCGCCCGCGACCGACTCCAGGAAGTCGCCCCGCCAGACGGCGCGGTCCACGACCACGGCCTGGGAGGCGTTGGGCGAGCCGCGCCAGGGCCGCGGCTCCAGCAGCCGCAGCTCGACGCGCACGCCGCGCTCGTCGCCGCCCCGGTCGGGATCGGGGTCGCGCAGGTAGACGTCCTCGACGGTCACGGCCAGGGTCTCGAAGCAGAACACACGCAGCACCGGCGGCTCCCTCCACTGTCCTTGAAGCGGACGATACGCCGCAAAGCGGACAGGGTCAGCCGGGCGGCGCCCGGGGACGGGCGCCGCCCGCGCCTCAGGGCGCCAGGACCTCGCGGGCCGTGCCCGCCGCCAGCTCGATCGCCCTCGCCAGGTTCTCCGGACGCCGGCCGCCCGCGTTCGCCACCGCGCCCGCGCCGCCGGTCCCACCGCCCACCGCCCGCGCCGCCTCGCGCAGCAGCGCGCTCGCCGGGACGCCGACCGACCCCGGGGACACCGCCGCCACCAGCAGCGCCCTCCGGTCGTCGGAGGTGCCGAGGACCACCGCGCCGGGCCGGCGCTCCAGCACCCGCGCCGCCAGCGGGCGCAGGTCGTCGCCGGACGCGCCGGGCACCGCCCGCGCCACCAGCCAGCCGCCCGCCAGCCGCTCCGCCCCGCCCGCCAGGCCGTCGGCCCGCCGGTCGAGATCGGCCGCGCGCAGCCGCTCCAGCTCGTGCCGCGCCCCCGCCAGCGCCTCCAGGCGCTGCCGCAGGCGGCCCGGCGCGTCGTCCGCCGGGACCTGCAGCAGCTCGGCCAGCTCCTCCAGCAGCGCCCGCTGGTGATCAACGTGGCGGAGCGCGTCGGGGCCGGTCAGCGCCTCGACCCGGCGCAACCCCGTGCCGATCGACGCCTCGCCCAGCAGGTGCACCGGGCCCGCCTGCGCGCCGTGCGCCACGTGCGTGCCGCCGCACAGCTCGCGCGACGCCTCGCCGATGTCCACGATCCGCACCCGGTCCCCGTAGCGCTCCCCGAACAGCGCGAGCGCGCCCGCCTCCTCCGCCGCCGCCCGGTCGGCCTCCCACACCCGCACCTCGGGATCGGCCAGCAGGTAGTCGTTGACCAGGGTCTGGACGGTCCGCAGGGTGCCGCGGCCCAGCGGCTCGAAGTGCGCGAAGTCGAACCGCAGGCGGCCGGGCTCCACGCGCGAGCCCCGCTGGGTCGCGTGCTCGCCCAGCACCCGGCGCATCATCGCGTGCAGCACGTGCGTCGCGCTGTGCGAGCGCGCCGTCGCCGCGCGCCGGTCGGCGTCCACGACCGCCTCGGCCACCGTGCCCGGACGCACCTCGCCCTCCTCCACCAGGACGCGGTGCACGTGCAGGTCGTCCAGGCCGTGCCGGGTGTCGAGCACGCGCAGCAGCGCGCCGTCGCCGGTGCGCAGCGTCCCGGTGTCGCCGATCTGGCCGCCCGCCTCCGCGTAGAACGGCGTACGGTCGAGCACCACCTCGACCTCCTCGCCCGCGCCCGCCGAGGGGACGGGGCCGGTGCGGCCCAGCAGCGCCAGCACCCCGCTCTCCGCCGTGGTGGTCTCGTAGCCCACGAACGCGGTCGGGCCGTGCTCGGCGACGATCTCCCGGTACAGGTCGCGCCGCGCCACGGCCGTGTCCTTCTTGTCCCGGCCGCCCTCGCGCGCCTGCCGCCGCCGCTGCTCCAGCAGCGCCCCGAGCTCGTCCTCGTCCACGGTCAGGCCCGCCGAGCGCGCCGTGTCCAGCGCCAGCTCCACCGGGAATCCCCGGGTGTCGTGGAGGTCGAAGACCGTGCGCGCCGAAAGCGCGCCCTCCGCCTTGCCGATCGCGGTCTCCAGCAGCCGCGAGCCGTGCCGCACCGTGCGCTCGAACGCCTCCTCCTCGGCCGCGACGACCTGCCGGATCAGCTCGCGCCGCTCGGTCAGCTCCGGCCACGCCCCGCCCAGGGTGTCCACGACGGTGCCGGTCAGCAGCGGCAGGACCGGCTCCTCCACGCCCAGCAGCCGCGCGTGCTGGATCGCGCGCCGCGCCAGCCGCCGCACCACGTAGCCCGCGCCGTCCGGCGAGGGCAGCGCCCCGTCGGCGATCAGGAACGCGATCGAGCGCGTGTGCTCGGCGATGATCCGGAACGACACCGACTCCTCGCCGCCGTCCCGCCCCCGGTAGGCGCGCCCCGCCAGCTCCTGCACGCGCAGCAGCGCCGGCATCAGCAGGTCGGTCTCGCAGATCGAGTCCACGTCCTGCAGCACCATCGCGAGCCGGTCCAGGCCGAGGCCGGTGTCGAGGTTGCGCGCGGGCAGCTCGCCGACGATCGGGTAGCCGTCCTTGCCGCCGCCCGGACCGCGCACGTTCTGCATGAACACCAGGTTCCACAGCTCCTGGTAGCGCTCCCCGTCCACCGCCGGGCCGCCCTCGCGCCCGAACGCCGGGCCCCGGTCGTAGTGCAGCTCCGACGACGGGCCGCACGGCCCCGGAACGCCCATCGACCAGTAGTTGTCGGCCATGCCCAGCCGCTGGACGCGCTCGGCCGGGACGCCGATCCGGCGCCAGGCGCGCTCGGACTCGTCGTCGTCCAGGTAGACGGTCACCCACAGCCGGCCGGGGTCCAGGCCGTAGTGGCGGGTCAGCAGCTCCCACGACCAGGGGATGATCTCGTCCTTGAAGTAGTCGCCGAACGAGAAGCTGCCGAGCATCTCGAAGAACGTGCCGTGCCGCGAGGTGCGGCCCACGTTGCCGATGTCGGAGGTGCGCGCGCACTTCTGCACCGACGCCATGCGCCGGTGCTCGGGCGTGCGCTCGCCCAGGAAGTAGGGCTTGAACTGGTTCATCCCCGCGTTCGCCAGCAGCAGCGTCGGATCGGACGGCAGCAGCGGGCTGGACGGCGCGACGCGGTGGTCGCGCTCGCGGAAGAAGCCGAGGAAGGTCGAGCGGATGTCAGCAGAGCGCATGGAACGGCCTCACGAGGTCGATGGGATGACGGCGCACACCGCCGAGCCGGGCCGGGCACGACTGCTCGTCCCCCAGCTCGGCGCGGCTAGCTCGCCGCCCCACCTCGTGAAAGGCCATCGGATCTTCCCGCTCGTGACGTTCGGTGGTTCCACGGTATGCGATCGATCGCGGATCGGTCACCCGGATAACCGGACCGCGCGCCGCTACAGCAGCGCGCGCAGCTCCGCCAGCGTGGTGATCCGGGGGACCGGCGGGTCCGCCGGAGGCGGGGCGTCCGCGCGGTCCAGCCACACGCCGCGCAGCCCCGCCGCCGTCGCGGCCACCGCGTCCACGTCCAGCCGGTCGCCCACATAGGCGACGGCGGACGGGGGCAGGGCCAGGTCCGCGCACGCCGCCTGGAAGATCTCCGGCGCGGGCTTGGCCGCGCCCGCCTCGCTGGAGATCGTGACGTGCGGCAGGGGCAGCGCGAGCCGGGCTAGCTTGGCGCGCTGCTGCGCGGCGTCCCCGTTGGTGATCACGCCGAGCCGGAGCCCGGCCAGCTCCGCCAGCGCGGGCGCGGCGTCGGGGAACGCCCGCCAGTTCGCCTCGTAGCGGGCCAGGTAGGCGGCGAACCATGCGTCCGCGCGGGCGTCGTCCCACTCGCCGAGCCCCAGCTCGCGCGCGAGCGTCGCCACCCGGAAGCGGCGCTGCTCGGCGAACGTCAGCTCGCCCGCCAGGTACCGGTCCACGCCCAGGTCGTTCAGCTCGGCCCAGCGCCGGGCGTCCGCGTGCGGCTGGACGTCGGCCAGGGCGGCGGCCGCCGCCCCGGCGTGGTCCAGCAGGGTGCCGTCCAGGTCGAACAGCACCGCTTCGATCATGAGGCGAAGAAGGCCAGCAGCGCCGCGGTCAGCCCGGCCGGCCCGTCCTCCTGCACCAGGTGCCCGGCGCCCTCGACCAGCCGCAGCTCCGCGCCCGGGACCAGCCCGGCCAGCTCGTGCGCCTTGGCGACCGGGAGCCAGGTGTCGTCGGCGCCCCAGCAGACCAGCACCGGGAGGTCGAGCTCCCCGTAGCGGCCCTGGATCTCGTCGGTGAACCGCTGGTCCGCCTGCGCGATCTGCCGGTAGAAGGCGGCCTGGCCCGTCTCGTCGAGCCACGGCGCGACCAGCGCGTCCAGGGTCGCCGGGTGCAGACCCGGCGCGCTGGCCGACGACACGTACTCGCGCACCAGCGCGGCGTGCAGGTGCGGCGGAAGCTGCTCGAACACCTCGGCGTTCTCGGTCACCAGCTTGAAGAACGGCGTCCCCCACGGCGCGAGCGCCACCGCGTCGACCAGCGCCAGTCGCCGGTACCGCGCCCCGTGCAGCAGGTGCGCGCGCAGCGCCACGCAGCCGCCGAAGTCGTGCGCGGCCACCAGCGGTTCGGCCAGTCCCCAGTGCTCCAGCAGCTCGGCGAAGACCCGGCCCTGGGCCGCCAGCGACACGTCCTGCCCGGCGGACATCTCCGAGGTCCCGTACCCCGGCATGTCCCACACGTGCACGCGGAACCGGGAGGCCAGCGCGCGGGCCACGTTCCGCCACACGTAGGAGGAGAACGGCGTGCCGTGCAGCAGCACCAGCGGTTCGGCGCCCTCGTCGCCGAGCACGTCCCAGCGGACGAGGCCCGCTTCGCTCTGATGGGTCCGGGTGAGCTTCCAGTCAGACATCTGATCGATTGTGCCACCCGAAAACGGTGTGCCGCTGTCGGTGGCGTTTGGGAGCATCTGGGCGTGGACTTCACCGGCGACTTCGAGACGCACCTGACCGTCCCCTGCCCCGCGTCCGAGATCGACGCGGTCGAGCGGTGGGCGGCGGAGCGCGGGCTGAAGTTCGCCCACATCGTGCTGGACCGGGGCCGCACGCCCTCCCAGCCGATGCTGACCCTGCGCACGCGCGGCACGCTGGACACCGCGCGGGCGCAGGCCGAGGACGTGGCGGCGCGGCTGCGCGCCGACGGCCACCCGGTGACCCGGCTGAAGATCGAGGCGTCGCCGTTCAACACCGGGGTGCCCGAGCACGACACCGACGCGCCCGACCCCCGCCGCGCGCCGGACCGCTACTTCGAGCACCACGTCAAGCTCCTGCTGGAGCCGGGGGCCGACACCGGCGCCCTCGCCGCGGCCGTGCGCCCGCACGCCGCGCACCTGTCGCGCAACGCCCGCCGCGTCCGCGCCGACGGGCGGCACGAGCGGTTCGTCACCCAGCGCTGCCGCGGCGTCGGGTCGCGCACCGCCGTGCGGCGGCTGGAGGCGCTGCTCGCGGCGCTGCGCGCGGTGCCGCACGACCACGAGATCGCCTCGGTGGAGCGCGAGTACGTGGTGTTCGACGGCGACGCCTCGCTGGACGACGGCTGGATCGATGAGGAGGCACGCCCGTGAGCGACGAGCAGTGGGACAAGCTGGGCTGGGGTCCGTGGGAGCCGGAGGACCGGCTGCCCGCGCAGGCCCCGACCGCGCAGGCGGCCAAGGCGATGGGGCTGCCGCCGACCCTGCTGCCGGTGCCGGGCGCCGCGCAGCGGCCGGTGTTCGACCCGGCGCTGAAGCAGCACGCCAAGGCGATGCGCGCCGGCGAGCCGAGCTTCCCCTCCCAGGAGCAGCAGACCCGCTGGTACGCGGCGCGGCGGCGCGCGGTGGACCATGTGCTCGCGGCGGTCTCGCGGTCGCGGTGGTCCGAGCACCTGGTGCTGCGCGGCAGCGTGCTGCTGCGCGCCTGGTACGGATCGCTGGCGCGCGAGCCCGGAGACCTCGACTTCGTGGTGGTCCCGCAGGAGTGGGGCGTCTACGACGAGCGGTCGGTGGCGATGCTGCACGGCATCGCGCAGGCGGCCGAGCGGATGTCGGCGCGCGACCCCGACGAGGAGGTCCAGATCCTCGCCGACGGCGCGGTCTACTCCGACATCTGGACCTACGACCGGGTGCCGGGCCGCCGCCTGGTGCTGCCGTGGGAGGCCGCCGGGCTGCCCGGCGGCAGCGTCCAGCTCGACTTCGTTTTCAACGAGGCGCTGCCCGCGCCGCCCGAGCTGACCGAGGTCCCGCGCGCCGACGGCGGCGACCCCGCCCTGCTGAACGCCGCCACGCCCGAGCTGTCGCTCGCCTGGAAGCTCCAGTGGCTGATCGACGACGTCTACCCGCAGGGCAAGGACCTCTACGACGCCTGGCTGCTGGCGACGCACACCCGCCCGTCCTACCGGATGCTGGTGGACGTCCTGGTCCGGGGCGAGCCGCACTACGCCGGGTCCCCGCCGACCGTCGACACCGTCCTCGGCCTGGACGCCGACTGGGAGGAGTTCCGCAAGGAGTACCCCGGCGTGCAGGGCGAGGCCGACGACTACAAGCGGATGCTCGCCGACGCCCTGGAGCCGATGTTCGCCGAGGCCGACGCCCTGCCGGAGGGCGGGTACGAGCGGTCCGCCCTGCTGCTGGCCCCCTACATCGACGAGTGCCGGGAGCTGCGCGACCGCTCCGGCATGGACGAGGTGTGGCGGCGCCTGGCCGACCTGCGCATGGTGGAGGCGGTCGTCATCGCCCGCGAGCTGCAGGGCCGGGAGGGCGCGGGCCTCATGGAGACCGCCGAGCGGGTGCTGGCCGAGACGCGGCGGCTGCTGCCCAACCACTGGGGCCTCGGCTACTACGAGCGCAACCCCGGCAAGCTGGGGGAGGAGCTGGCCGCGCTGGAGGGCTGAGCCCCGGAGGTCCGGCGCCGGGGCTGAACGCGAGGGAGCCCCCCGACCGTGCGTCCGTGCGGTCGGGGGGCTCCGTTCGGGCTCGGCCGAACCCGGGAGGTGTGGTCAGCCGAGGCCGTTCCTGAGGGCGGTGATCAGCTCACCGCCGGTGGTGTCGCCGCTCAGTTCCCAGAAGAACGAGCCGCCGAGTCCCTGCTGCTTGACGTAGCCGGTCTTGCCGCCGAGCGTGGCCGGGGTGTCGTAGCTCCACCACTGGTCGCCGCACTTGGCGTAGGCCGTGCCGGCGACGGTGCCGGTGGCCGGGCAGCGGGTCTTGAGGACCTTGTAGTCCTCGATGCCCGCCTCGTAGGTGCCGGGCGCGGGGCCGGTGGCCGAGCCGCCGGGGGCCGCCTGGGTCACGCCGCTCCAGCCGCGTCCGTAGAAGCCGACGCCGAGCAGCAGCTTGCTCGCCGGGATGCCCTTGGACTTCAGCTTCTGGATGGCGGCGTCGGAGTGGAAGCCCTCGATCGGGATGCCGGGGTAGGAGGTGAGCGGGGAGTGCGGGGCGGTCGGGCCGTCCTTGTCCCACGCGCCGAAGAAGTCGTAGGTCATCGGCAGGTACCAGTCCACGTACTGGGCCGCGCCGCCGTAGTCCGCCGCGTCGATCTTGCCGCCGGAGGTGCCGTCGGCGGTGATCGCCGCGGTGACCAGGTTGCCCGACCCGAACTTGGCCCGCAGTGCCTGCATCATGTTGCGGAACGCGGCCGGGCCGCTGGTGTCGCAGGTCAGCCCGCAGGCGTTGGGGTACTCCCAGTCGATGTCGATGCCGTCGAACACGTCGGCCCAGCGCGGGTCCTCCACCAGGTCCAGGCAGGACTGGGCGAAGGCGGCCGGGTTCTGCGCGGCCTGCCCGAACCCGCCCGACCAGGTCCAGCCGCCGAACGACCACAGCACCTTCAGGTGCGGGTGCTTCTTCTTCAGCTTGCGGAGCTGGTTGAACGAGCCGCGCAGCGGCTGGTCCCAGGTGTCGGCGACGCCGTCCACGCTCTCGGCCGCGCTGTAGGTGCGCTCGTAGTCGGCGTAGGAGTCGCCGACGGTGCACTTGCCGCCCTGCACGTTGCCGAAGGCGTAGTTGATGTGGGTGAGCTTGGCGGCCGAGCCGCTGGTGTCGATGTTCTTGACGTGGTAGCCGCGCTGGTAGACGCCCCACTGCGCGAAGTAGCCGATGACCTTCTTGCCGGCCGGGCCGGGGCCCTCGCCCTCGTCGGTGGTGACCGGCAGCGCGTTGGAGGCGGCCGACACGTTGCCGGCGGCGTCGCGGGCCTTGACGGTGAAGGTGTAGGCGGTCTTGGGAGTCAGGCCGGAGACGGTGGCGGACGTCCCCGCGGCGGAGTCGACCTTGGTGCCGCCCTGGAAGATGTCGTAGCCGGTCACGCCGGTGTCGTCGGTGGCGGCGTTCCACGCGAGCGAGACGCTGGTCGCGGTCTTGCCGGTGGAGCGCAGGTCGCCCGGCGCGGTGGGAGCCTGGGTGTCGTCGCCCGGACCTGTCGAGCCGTCGCAGGCCGCGCCGTTGACCTTGCAGCCGGAGATCCAGCCCGGCCCGGTGCCGCCGAAGCCGAACGAGACCGACGCGCCCGCGCCGACCGCGCCGTTCCAGCCGACGTTGGTGAAGGTGTAGGAGTTGCCCGAGGAGGTCTTGGTCGCGTCCCAGGTGGAGCCGACGCTGGTCCCGGCCGGCAGGGTGAACTCGACCTTCCAGCCGTTCAGCGCCGTCGCCGTGCCGTTCTTGACCGTGCACTTGCCCTCGAAGCCCGAGCCCCAGTCCGCGGTCTTGGCGCAGGTCGCGGTGACCGCGGCCGCCGCCGTGGCGGGTGGGGGTACGGCGAGCAGGCCGCCGGCGGCGGTCAGCAGCGCCGCCGCGGCGAGCGCGACGCCGCGCCGCCCGGTCGATCTGGTGGACATGATTCTCCGATCAGTTCGCGCCCCCGAACCAACAGGAATCTCGGCCTATTCTTAGGAAAGTTTCCTAAGAGTTGCGGCGATGGTAACCGGCCGGGCACGGCCCTACAAGGGGTCGCGGGCGCGCTCGCGCCCCGTCGCGGCGGTGGTCTAGCCGCCTGCCAGCGGACGTACGGTCGCGCGAGGGGGAAAACTCGCCCCGGTCACAGCTCCACGGGGTAGGTGAGCGACAGCTCGTCCCCCGGGACGCCGCGGATGCCCCAGTTGACCTGCGGCGTCTCGATGATCGTGAGCTCCAGGTCGGCCGCGTCCAGGTCCAGGCCGCGCGACAGCTCCCGGTACAGCGTGCGGATCAGCGCGCGCTTGGCGTCGGGGGAGCGGCCCTCGAAGCACAGGACCTCCACGACCAGGTAGCGCTCGCCGCGCGCCGGCATGATCCAGTCCTCGGCGTCCAGCAGCAGGAAGCGGTGGAAGCGCTTCTCCTCGGGCAGCTTCCAGGCCTCGCGGAAGGCGGCGTGCAGCAGGTCGGAGACCTCCCGCTGGCGGCCCGCCCACGCCGAGCGCCGCCCGTAGACCTTCACCTGGCTCATGGCCGTCCCCCTCCGAAGATGATCAGCCCATCGTAGGGAGTGCGCCCGCGCGGCCGCGCACCCGCCCGGCGCGTGCCCCGGTCGCGGCCGCCGGGCGCGCGCGTCACATGCCGCCGAACCAGCCCGGCGCGTCCAGCCGCCACAGCTCGGTCGGCGTCATCTCGGTGAGGGCCGCCTCCAAGGCGCGCAGCCGGTCGTCGCCCAGCTCGGCGGCCCAGCGCGCGCGGATCTCGTCGAAGATGCGCGCCGACCGGGCCAGCGCGTCCACCCCGTGCGGGGTGAGGCGGACGAGCTTGCGGCGCGCGTCGTGCGGGTCGGCGGCGCGCTCGACGTAGCCGATCCGCTCCAGGGCCTCCACGGTCTTGCCCGCCGCCTGCTTGCTCACCCCCAGGGTGCGGCCCAGGTCCACGGCGGTGGTGCCCCGCGGGCCGATCGCCTGGAACACGAAGCCGTGCATGGGCTTCATGTGGGGGTGCCCCTGGCGGGCCAGCTCGGCGTGCGCCTCGTCGACGATCGTGCGGAAGGCCAGGAACAGGCGCAGCGGCAGGACGAAGCCGGGCGGATCACTTGACATGACGGACAACCTCGTTGACTATATGGACAACCACGTTGACTAAATTAGCAGAGGACGCCCCCCATGACCGTGATCCGCTCCGCCGACGCCCGCCGCACCGAGACCCCCAACGGCGTCATGACCACCCTCGCCTCGCCCACCCAGGGCGGCGCCGGCATCGCCCTCTGGCAGAGCGCGCTGCGCCCCGGCGCGACCGGCCCCCGGCACGCCTTCGACGCCGAGCAGGTGTGGACCTGCCTGGCCGGGAGCGCGTCGGTCGAGCTGGACGGCGAGCGCCTGGCCGTCGCCGAGGGCGACACGCTGGTGCTGCCCGCCGACCTGCCGCGCCAGATGACCGCCGGGCCGGACGGCTTCACCGCCGTGGTCACCGCCTCCGCCGGGACCCGCGCCTACAACCCGGTCCCCGCGGAGGCCGACGCCTGCGACCTGGCCCCCAAGGGCGAGGAGCGCATCGTCCCCCTCTGGGTCCGCTAGGCCCGCGGGCCGGCCGGAGGCCAGGTCAGGACGGTCCGCCGAGGTAGGCCAGCACCGCCAGCACGCGGCGGTTGTCGTCCTCGGAGACGGTGAGGCCCAGCTTGGTGAAGATGTTGTTGGTGTGCTTGCTGATCGCCTTCTCGGTGACGAACAGGGCCGAGGCGATCGCGGCGTTGGAGCGCCCCTCGGCCATCAGGCCCAGCACCTCGCGCTCGCGGGGGGTGAGCTGCTGCAGCGGCTCCTCGCGGGCGCGGCGGGTCAGCAGCTGCGCGACCACGTCGGGGTCCAGGGCGGTGCCGCCCCCCGCGACCCGGCGCACCGCGTCCACGAACTGCGTCACGTCCGACACCCGGTCCTTCAGCAGGTAGCCGATGCCGCCGGAGCTGTCGGACAGCAGCTCGCGCGCGTACAGCTGCTCCACGTGCTGCGACAGCACCAGGATCGGCAGGCCCGGGACCCGCCCCCGGGCCTCCAGCGCCGCGCGCAGCCCCTCGTCGGTGAAGGTCGGCGGCAGCCGCACGTCCACCACCGCCACGTCCGGCTCGTGCTCCACCAGCGCCCGCACCAGCGACGGCCCGTTGTCGACCGCCGCGACCACCTCGAAGTCGTAGGCCCCGAGCAGGCGGATCAGCCCGTCCCTCAGTAGGGCGAGGTCTTCGGCGAGGACGACGCGCACGGCAGCTCCATGGTCACGATGGTGGGCCCGCCCGGCGGGCTGGTGACCGCCATCGTGCCATCGAACGCCGCCAGCCTGCGTTCGATGCCGCGCATCCCCGACCCCGCCGCCGGGTCCGCCCCGCCGGCGCCGTCGTCCCCGACGATCATCTGGATGCGGTCGCGGACCCGCCCGATCTGCACCCAGGCGCGCTGGGCGCCGCTGTGCTTGACCACGTTGGCCAGCATCTCGGCCACCGCGAAGTAGGCGGCCGACTCCACCGGCGCCTCGGCCCGGCCCGGCAGGTCGACCAGCACGTCCACCGGCAGCGGCAGGCCCAGCGCCAGCGCCCGCACCGCGCCGTCCAGCCCGCGCTCGGCCAGCACCGGCGGGTGGATGCCGCGCACCAGGTCGCGCAGCTCGGTCAGCGCCTGGCCGCTGGCGGCGCGCGCCTCGGCCAGCAGCTCCTGCGCGGTGTCGGGGTCGTGCTTCATGAGCTGCTCGGCCAGCCCGATGTTCATGCTGAGCGCCACCAGCCGGGCCTGCGCGCCGTCGTGCAGGTCGCGCTCGATGCGGCGCAGCTCGGCGGCCGAGGAGTCCACGGTCGCGGCGCGGGTCTCGGTGAGCCGCACGACCCGCTCGGCGAGCGCGCCCCGCGTCGGGGCCAGCAGCGACCGCGTGAACAGCGCGTGCGCCTTCAGCAGCCGGGTCCCGAGCGGGAGCGAGGCCCACGTCAGCAGCGGGCCGAGCACCAGGCACCCGGCGATCCCGGCCGCGCCCCAGTCCTCCAGCGGCCAGAACGGCCCCCACCCGTACCAGGTGACCTGTCCCAGCCACGGCGCGACCAGCACGCCCTCCACGCCGTACACCAGCGCGGCGGCGGGCAGCAGCCCCAGCAGCAGGCCGACCGGGATGTTCAGCAGCGTCCACAGCAGGTCGCGCCAGGTCGCCGGGTCGCGCAGCAGCCACCACACCCACCGCGGCGACAGCCGCGCGGCGGGCTCGGGCCGGTAGGGGAGCGGGATCGGCACCCCCGACCACTCGGCCGCCCACGCCCGCTGCTGGTTGGCCAGCGCCCGCACCGCCATCAGCGCCGCCGGGGCCAGCACCAGCCCGACCCCGATCGGGATCAGCGCCACCGACACCACCGCGACCACGAACAGCGCGATCCCGAGCTGCGACAGCACCGCCTGGACCAGGCCCCGGACGGCCGGCACCAGCCCGCGCCGGGCCGTCGCCTCGAACCGGGCCGCCACGCCCTCATCAGCGTCCACCGTCACTCCTTCGCCGCCGACCGCCGCATCCGCCGCGGTCGGCTCCATTCTGGGAGCAAACCGGGCGCGGGGCAGTGGGTCTAAGTCCACTCTCGGCGGCCCGTTCCGCCGCGCGGGCGGGCGGGCGGCCAGGCGGGGCGACGCCGGAGGCGAATCCCCTGGGCCGGGCTTTGGAAACCCGGCCGCTTCCCTGGACAATGCACGGGGACATCCAGGGGAGAAAGCGAATCGAACTCGTGACAGCCACCATCAGCCAGACCGCCACCGACCAGACCCTCCCGGGGACCGCGCCGGTCACCCGGCGGATCGCCGACGAGCTCGGCGTCCGCGAGGGCCAGGTCCGCGTGGCGGTGGACCTGCTCGACGGCGGGGCCACCGTCCCGTTCATCGCGCGCTATCGCAAGGAGGCCACCGGCGCCCTCGACGACGCGCAGCTGCGCGCCCTGGAGGAGCGCCTGCGCTACCTGCGGGAACTGGACGAGCGCCGCGCCGCGATCCTGGAATCGATCGAGTCCCAGGGCAAGCTGACCGACGAGCTGCGCGCGCAGCTCGTCGCGGCCGACTCCAAGGCCCGGCTGGAGGACATCTACCTGCCCTACAAGCCCAAGCGCCGCACCAAGGCGCAGATCGCGCGCGAGGCCGGGCTGGAGCCGCTGGCCGAGCTGCTGCTGGGCGACCCGTCCCACGACCCGCAGGCCGCCGCCGCGCAGTTCGTGGACGCCGACAAGGGCGTGGCCGACGCGACCGCCGCGCTGGAGGGCGCCCGCGCCATCCTGGTCGAGCGCTTCGCCGAGGACGCCGACCTGATCGGCGCGCTGCGCGAGCAGATGTGGACGCGCGGCCGCGTGGTCTCCCGCGTCCGCGAGGGCAAGCAGGAGTCGGGCGCGAAGTTCGCCGACTACTTCGACTTCGCCGAGCCTTTCACCAAGCTGCCCTCGCACCGCGTGCTGGCGCTGTTCCGGGGCGAGAAGGAGGAGGTCCTCGACCTCGACCTGTCGCCCGAGGAGGCCGAGCCCGAGCCGGGCGCGCGCAGCGCCTACGAGGTCGAGATCGCCCGCCGGTTCGGCATCACCGACCAGGGCCGCCCCGCCGACAAGTGGCTGGGCGACTGCGTGCGCTGGGCCTGGCGCACCCGCGTCCTGGTGCACCTCGGCATCGACCTGCGCACCCGGCTGCGCCAGGAGGCCGAGGACGAGGCCGTCCGGGTGTTCGCAGCCAACCTGCGCGACCTGCTGCTGGCCGCGCCCGCCGGGACCCGCGCCACCATGGGCCTGGACCCGGGCCTGCGCACCGGCGTCAAGGTCGCGGTCGTGGACGGCACCGGCAAGGTCCTGGCCACCGACACGATCTACCCGCACGAGCCGCGCCGCCGCTGGGACGAGTCCGTCGAGACCCTCGCCCGGCTGGCCCGCGAGCACAAGGTGGACCTGGTCTCCATCGGCAACGGCACCGCCTCGCGCGAGACCGACAAGCTCGCCGCCGACCTCATCGCCCGCCACCCCGACCTGAAGCTCACCAAGATCATGGTGAGCGAGGCCGGCGCGTCGGTGTACTCGGCCTCCGCCTACGCCGGGCGCGAGCTGCCGGGCATGGACGTCTCGCTGCGCGGCGCGGTCTCGATCGCGCGCCGCCTCCAGGACCCGCTGGCCGAGCTGGTCAAGATCGACCCCAAGTCGATCGGCGTCGGCCAGTACCAGCACGACCTGTCGGAGGTGAAGCTGTCGCGCTCCCTCGACGCCGTCGTGGAGGACTGCGTGAACGCCGTCGGCGTGGACGTCAACACCGCCTCGGCGCCGCTGCTGACCCGCGTGTCGGGCATCGGCGAGGGCCTCGCCGAGAACATCGTGGCCCACCGCGACGCCAACGGCCCCTTCCGCAGCCGCGCCGGGCTGCGCGAGGTGCCGCGCCTCGGGCCCAAGGCGTTCGAGCAGTGCGCGGGCTTCCTGCGCATCCCCGGCGGCGACGACCCGCTGGACGCCTCGGCCGTGCACCCCGAGTCCTACCCGGTGGTGCACCGCATCCTGGACGCCGCCGGGAGCGACATCAAGGGCCTGATCGGCAACACCGCCACGCTGCGGTCGCTGAAGCCCGCCGACTTCGTGGACGACACCTTCGGCCTGCCGACCGTCACCGACATCCTGGCCGAGCTGGAGAAGCCCGGCCGCGACCCGCGCCCGGCGTTCAAGACCGCGACCTTCAAGGAGGGCGTGGACAAGCTGTCGGACCTGGAGCCCGGCATGCTGCTGGAGGGCGTGGTCACCAACGTGGCGGCGTTCGGCGCGTTCGTGGACGTGGGCGTGCACCAGGACGGCCTGGTCCACATCTCCGCGATGTCGGACAAGTACGTGGCCGACCCGCGCGACGTCGTCAAGCCCGGCGACATCGTCCGGGTGAAGGTCCTGGACGTGGACCTGCCGCGCAAGCGCATCTCCCTCACCCTGCGGCTGCAGGACGAGGCCGAGAAGGGCGGCGGCGAACGCGGTGAGCGCGGTGAGCGCGGCGGCGAGCGCCGGCCCCGCCAGGGCGGCCGCGGCGGCGGGCAGAACCCGCGCGGTCAGGGCGGCGGCGGTCAGGGCGGTGGCCAGGGCGGCCGCAACCAGGGCGGGCGCGGCGGCCAGAACCGCGGCGGCGGACGCGGTGGCCAGGGCGGTGGACAGGGCGGCGGTCAGGGCGGCGGCAACAGCGCCATGGCCGACGCGCTGCGGCGCGCGGGCCTGGACAAGGGCCTCCCGCGCCAGAAGGACCGCAAGGGCCGCTGACGGCGAGAGCCACTGACGGCAAGGGCCCCGCTCCGGAACACCGGAGCGGGGCCCTTCCCAGTTCAGCGCGCTCAGTTCAGCGCGTCGCCGCCGGGCGGCCGGGACTCAGCTGGGAGAGCCGGGCGGACGGCCCTGCCCGCGGTCGGCCGGGTCGGAGCCCCCGGCGGGGCCTTCCGGCGGGCGGTGGCCCTCACGCCAGTAGGGGCCCTTCCCCAGCGGGTCGTGCGCGTACGGGCTGCGCGGCGGCACCTGGCCGCGGCCGGGCGCACCGCCGGGGGGACGGCCCTGCACCGGCGGCACCTGGTCGAGCGGCGGCACGTCGTAGGGGGTCGGGGCGGCCGCGAGGCCCAGCGACGACACCCCCGAGGTCGGCCGGCCGAGCGCCGGGCCGCCGAACGGGTCCTGCGCGGGCGGCACCACCTCCTCGGGCTCCGGCAGGTCGTTGGCGGGGACCGGCCGGTGCCGGGGGAACTGCGCGACCGCGGCCGCGCCCAGCGCCAGCGCGCCCACCCGCAGCAGCGCGTGCGGGCCGTCGGAGGGCCACGCCTCGTCGTACACGAAGGTGCCCATCAGCAGCAGGTAGGACTTGGCGCTGACGGTCATCACCGCCGCCACGATCGTCACCCGGCAGCGCTGGAACGCCGCCACCATGATCCCGAAGCCCAGCGCGGCCGCCAGCACCGTCACGTACGGGTAGGGGGTGGCCAGGATGCCGAGGCCGTCGGAGCTGGAGTCGCTCCACCCCTTGATGGCCAGCTCGGCGGTGCCCACCGGGAAGCCCGACGCCAGCCCGTAGGCGATGCCGGTCACCGGGCGGGCGTGCCGCCCGTCGGGGCGGTAGTCGCCGAGCACGATCAGCAGCAGCGGCACCACGATCGCGGGCCCCACCACCACCGCGAGCTTCCACGTGGGCACCTCCACCGCCTCGTTCGGCGGCGGGTTGCCGGTGGAGGCCACCAGCATCAGGATCGCCACCCCGATCAGCGCCAGGCTCAGCCACTCGCGGGCGGTGAGCCGGTCGCCGAAGAAGAGCATCGCGATCACCAGCAGCGGCACGATCCCGGACATGAAGATCGGGACGGCGATGCCCAGCGACACCTCGGTCAGCGCCAGGATCTGCAGGGTGAGCCCGCCCAGCACCAGGGCCAGCGCCACCAGGAAGATCCAGTTGCTGAGGATCGTCCACGTCATGTGCAGGATGCGGTTGCCGCGCAGGGGGGCCATGCGATCGGCCGCCAGCTTGAAGACCGCGAAACCGAGGTAGTACAGCACGGTGGCACCAAAAGCCGCAGCTATCCCGTTCATCCCGGAAGAGTATGGGGGCACATGGTGCTCCATGTCACATGCCCAGGTGGCGGCGGCGAGGGACCACCGGCCGGTATCGGACGACCGCCGGGCGGGTTCGGGGCGGCCTTGTCGGCCGCCGGTGTCCGCACCGACCACGCGGACCCCATAGACTTGGCGCGCACGGGCGCGGAGGCCGGTTCTTCGGCGTGCCCGCGCCCACCTGAGAGCCTGAGAGACTGACTGGCTGAGTACGCGTCGAACGCCGCGGCCGAGACAGCGCCCGATCAAGGAGACACACCCCAGTGAAGACCGATGTCGAGGAGCTGACCCCCACGCGGGTCAAGCTCACCGTCGAGGTTCCGTTCGACGAGCTCAAGCCGAACCTCGACAAGGCGTACAAGGAGATCTCGCAGCAGGTACGCATCAAGGGCTTCCGGCCCGGCAAGGTGCCTGCCCCGCTGATCGACAAGTACGTCGGCCGGGGTGCCGTCCTGCAGGAGGCCGTCAACGACGCCCTTCCCGAGCTCTACGGCCGCGCCGTCGAGGAGACCGAGATCTTCGTGCTCGGCCAGCCCGACGTCGAGGTCACCGAGCTCGACGACGGCAAGCAGTTCGCCTTCACCGCCGAGGTGGACATCCGGCCCAAGTTCGAGGTGCCCGACTACGACGGCCTCGAGGTCGTCGTGGACGACGCCGAGGTCACCGACGAGCAGGTCGAGGAGACCCTCGGCAACCTGCGCGAGCGCTTCGCCTCGCTGACCGCCGTCGAGCGGGAGGCGCAGGAGGGCGACTTCGCCACCGTCGACCTGGTCGCCAAGATCGACGGCGCGGAGGTCGAGGACGCCTCGACCACCGGCTTCTCCTACGAGGTCGGCTCCGGCTCGGCCGTCGAGGGCCTGGACGAGGCGCTCACCGGCCTGAAGGCCGGCGAGTCGGCGACCTTCACCAGCGCCCTGGCCGGCGGCGAGCACGCCGGCGAGGAGGCCGAGATCACCGTCACGGTGCAGAACGTCAAGGTCAAGAACCTGCCCGAGGCCGACGACGAGTTCGCGCAGATGGCCTCGGAGTTCGACACCGTCGAGGAGCTGCGCGAGGACGTGCGCACCCGGCTCGGCCGCCAGGTGAAGCTGCAGCAGCTGTCGGACGCCCGGGACAAGGCCCTGGAGGCCCTCCTGGAGAAGGTCGACATCCCGCTGCCGGACAAGGTGGTCGACGAGGAGGTCTCCCGCCGCCACCAGCAGCTGGAGCAGCAGCTCCAGATGGCCGGCATGTCCAAGGAGGACTACCTCAAGGACGAGGAGAAGTCCGAGGAGGAGTTCGACGCCGACGTCGCCGCCGCCGCGCGCCAGGCCGTCAAGGGCGGCTTCGTGCTCGACCAGCTCGCCGTGCAGGAGGAGCTGGGCGTCGAGAACGAGGAGCTCAGCGAGTACGTGGTCACCCAGGCCATGCAGATGGGCGTGGCCCCGCAGCAGCTGGCCCAGTACCTCACCGAGAACAACCAGCTCCCGGCCATCGTGTCGGAGGTGCTGCGCAACAAGGCGCTCAACCTCATCGTCGAGCACGTCACCATCAAGGACGAGTCCGGCAACGTGATCGACGCCGAGGCCGTGCAGCGCGAGCTGAACGGTGAGACCGGCGAGACGGTCGAGGCCGCCGAGGCCGAGGTCGTCGCCGAGGCCGAGGAGATCGCCGACGCCACCGAGGCCGCCGCCGAGGCCGACGAGGCCGACGCCGAGGCCGCCAAGGAGGCCAACGCCGAGGCCGAGGCCAAGGCCGACGCCGAGGACGCCAAGAAGGACGCCTGACGCCCCACCGGGCGTCGCCCGCGCGCGAGGGAGCGCGTCCGCCGAGGACGCCTCTCCCCGCGCGCCGGGCAAGGCGGACCCCGCGCATCGTCATGCGAGCGCAAAGAACACCCCGTACCGGTCTCCGGTGCGGGGTGTTCCCGTTTACAGGATCTTGATGCCCGGATACGCCGCCAGCGAAAAGCCGCCCCCGCGGGCTTAAGCGGGGGGCCCAGCGCGTTAATGTCCAATCATCCGTACCGATAAAAGGACCGGAGGAACACCCGGTGAGCATGCCTCCGACTTTCGATGAGTCGTCGCGGGTCCAGGCGCGGGTCGCTGAGGCGCCCCTGCTGCCCCTGGGCGACCAGCTCTTCCAGCGGCTGCTGCGCGAGCGCATCGTCTTCCTCGGCCAGCAGGTCGACGACGACATCTCCAACCGCATCTGCGCCGAGCTGCTGCTGCTGTCGGCCGAGGACGGCCGTCGCGACATCACGCTCTACATCAACTCGCCCGGCGGCTCCGTCACCGCCGGTATGGCGATCTACGACATCATGCAGTACGTGCCGAACGACATCGTCACCGTGGGCATGGGCCTCGCGGCGTCGATGGGGCAGTTCCTGCTGTGCGCGGGCACGCCGGGCAAGCGCTACGCCCTGCCGCACGCGCGCATCATGATGCACCAGCCCTCGGGCGGCATCGGCGGCACGGCCTCCGACATCAAGATCCAGGCCGAGCAGATGCTGTACGTCAAGCAGACGCTGGCCCAGAAGATCGCCGAGCACACCGGCCAGTCGGTGGAGCAGATCGAGAAGGACTCCGACCGGGACCGCTGGTTCACCGCCGACGAGGCCAAGGACTACGGTCTGGTCGACCACGTGGTGCTGAGCGCCAACCAGGTGCCCTCCGAGGGCCCCGTCTCCTGACGACCTGATCATTAAGCGGAGGCACTGAAGTGAGCGATCTGATCCGTCCCCAGATCCAGGCGGGGGGCACCGCGATGCCGGTGGACAACCGCTACATCATTCCGTCGTTCGTGGAGCGCACCACGTACGGGGTCAAGGAGATGAACCCGTACAACAAGCTCTTCGAGGAGCGGATCATCTTCCTCGGCGTGCAGATCGACGACGCGTCGGCCAACGACGTGATGGCGCAGCTGATCACGCTGGAGTCGATCGACCCCGACCGGGACATCAGCATCTACATCAACTCGCCCGGCGGCTCGTTCACCGCCATGACGGCGATCTACGACACCATGCAGTTCGTGAAGCCGGACGTGCAGACGGTGTGCATCGGCCAGGCGGCCTCGGCCGCGGCCGTGCTGCTGGCGGCCGGCACGCCCGGCAAGCGGGCGGCGCTGCCCAACTCGCGGATACTGATCCACCAGCCCGCGACCGAGGGCACCTACGGCCAGTCCAGCGACATCGAGATCCAGGCCCGCGAGATCATGCGCATCCGCGAGCTGCTGGAGGAGATCCTGGCCAAGCACAGCGGCAAGAGCCTGGACGAGGTCCGCAAGGACATCGAGCGGGACAAGATCCTGACGGCGGCCGAGGCCAAGGACTACGGCCTCATCGACGACGTCTTCGTCAGCAGGAAGCGCAAAGCCGAGGTAGTGTCGTCCTGATACGACGGCACTGACGGCGTTTCCAGGGACCTGGAAGACCCCCCGCCCGGTCGTCATACTTCCGGGCGAGGGGCTTACCAAGTACCGATGAGGCGGTAACGTCGATTCCAACGTCGAGAGCCTTCGGGACGCAACCGAGCCGCACCGCATCCTCTCAGGCGCGCGGCCCCACGAAAAGGAGACAGTTGGGTGGCACGCATCGGCGACGGTGGTGACCTGCTCAAGTGCTCGTTCTGCGGAAAGAGCCAGAAGCAGGTCAAAAAGCTCATCGCGGGTCCGGGCGTGTACATCTGCGACGAGTGCATCGATCTCTGCAACGAGATCATCGAGGAGGAGCTCTCGGAGACCTCCGACCTCAAGTGGGACAGCCTGCCCAAGCCGCGGGAGATCTACGAGTTCCTGGACTCCTACGTCATCGGGCAGGAGGCGGCCAAGAAGGCCCTGTCGGTCGCCGTCTACAACCACTACAAGCGCATCCAGGCCGGGGAGAGCGGACGGGACGACCTTGTCGAGCTCGGCAAGTCGAACATCCTGCTGCTGGGACCCACCGGCTCCGGTAAGACGCTGCTCGCGCAGACGCTCGCCAAACTCCTCAACGTCCCGTTCGCGATCGCGGACGCCACGGCGCTGACGGAGGCCGGATACGTGGGCGAGGATGTGGAGAACATCCTGCTCAAACTGATCCAGGCGGCCGACTACGACGTCAAGAAGGCCGAGACCGGGATCATCTACATCGACGAGGTCGACAAGGTCGCGCGCAAGAGCGAGAACCCGTCGATCACCCGTGACGTCTCGGGCGAGGGGGTGCAGCAGGCCCTGTTGAAGATCCTGGAGGGCACCACCGCGAGCGTGCCGCCGCAGGGCGGCCGCAAGCACCCGCACCAGGAGTTCATCCAGATCGACACCACCAACGTGCTGTTCATCTGCGGTGGCGCCTTCGCCGGCCTGGAGAAGATCGTCGAGTCGCGGGTCGGCAAGCAGGGCATGGGCTTCGGCGCGGTGATCCGCTCCAAGGCCGACGTCGACGAGTCGTCGGCGATGCTGGCCGACGTGATGCCCGAGGACCTGCTGAAGTTCGGGATGATCCCCGAGTTCATCGGCCGCCTCCCGATCATCACCAGCGTGCACAACCTGGACCGCGAGGCTCTGATCAACATCCTCACCGAGCCCAAGAACGCGCTGGCCAAGCAGTACCACCGGCTGTTCGAGCTGGACGGGGTGGACCTGGAGTTCACCGACGACGCCCTGGAGGCGATCGCCGACCAGGCCATCCTGCGCGGCACCGGCGCGCGCGGCCTGCGAGCGATCATGGAGGAGGTCCTCCTGTCGGTGATGTACGAGGTCCCGTCCCGCCAGGACGTGGCCCGCGTGGTCATCACCCGGGAGGCCGTGCTGGAGCACGTCAACCCGACCCTGGTGCCGCGCGAGCGCGCCAAGCGGGAGCCGCGCGAGAAGAGCGCGTAGCGACGCTGTGAGCCCCCGCCGGACCCACGAGGTCCGGCGGGGGCTTCGTCGTCACCGGACCGGGCCCTTGCCGGAAGGTGACACTTTCCTGGGACTTGTCTCCCCAGGGCCTCTCTCAACGGCCCCGGCCGTCACGCGAGTGCCCACCTGTCCTGGCGGGGCGAAGCCGGAGGCGAGCCCCGCCAGGACAGATCGCGAAGCGATGTGGCACTCGCAAAGCAACGGTCAGGGTGCGAGAGCTAGCGAGTGCCCTGGGCCGGGGCTTCAGAAGCACTACCGCCCTTGGCGGTCTCGCCGAGCCCGGCCTCGCGGGCCAGCACGATCGCCTGGGCGCGGTCGGCCACGTGCAGCTTCATGAAGATGTTGGACACGTGGTTGCGGACGGTCTTCTGGCTGAGGAACAGCGCGGCGGCGATCTCGGCGTTGCTGCGGCCCTGCGCGATCAGCTCCAGCACCTCCCGCTCCCGCTCGGTGAGCTGCGGGAAGGCGGCCTGGCGCGGGTCGGGCATGTCGGTGAAGTAGGTGAGCACCCGGCGGGCGATGTCGGGCCCGTAGATGGCCTCGCCCGCCGCGACGGCCCGCACCGCCCGCGCGATCTCCTCGGCGCCCGACTCCTTGAGCAGGTAGCCGCGCGCCCCGGCGCGCATCGCGGCGAACACCGAGTCGTCGTCGCGGAACATCGTCAGCACCAGCACGCCGATGCGGGGGCTGGTGCGGGTGATGGTGCGGGTGGCCTCGATGCCGTTGCCGCCGGGCATGTGCAGGTCCATGACCACCACGTCCGGCTGGAGCTCGGCGGCCAGCCTCACCGCCTCGGGCCCGCTGCCGGCCTCCCCGGCGACCTCGATGCCGCCGATGGCCTGCAGCAGCCCCTTCAGGCCCTGCCGGAACACCGGGTGGTCGTCGGTGATGAGCACCCGGATCGCCTCTGCGCTGGTCACGTTCGTCCGCCTTCTCCGTTGGGGCCCTGAGGATAACCGGGCACCGTCAGCGGCAGCCGCGCGGTGACCACGGTGCCGCCGCCGGGCCGGGAGGAGATCGCGCAGCTGCCGCCGATCTCGGCGGCCCACTCGCGCATCGCCGCCAGGCCGCCGCCGCGCGCGACCCAGCCCGCCCGCACCGGCTCCGGCAGGCCCGCGCCGGAGTCGGCGACCATCAGGTGCAGGTCGTCGTCCCGGCTGAGCAGCACCAGCGCGGTGCCGGCGCGGGCGTGCCGGCGGATGTTGGACACCGCCTCGGTCACGATCCGGTACGCGGCGACCTCGACGGCGGCCGGCAGGTCCTCGGGGTCGCCGTCGAAGCGCACGTCCACCCGGTCCGAGCAGCCGTCGGCCAGCGACTCGATCGCCCCGACCAGGCCGAGGTCGTCCAGCGCGGGCGGGCGCAGTCCGTGCGCCAGCTCGCGGATCTCGCCGACGGTCACCGCGAGCCGGTCGCGCAGCTCGGTCAGCACCGGCTCGATGCGCTCGGGCTCCCCGGCCAGGGTGAGGCGCGCGGCGTCCAGCGAGTGCGCGAGCCCCGCCAGGGTGGGGCCGAGCCCGTCGTGCAGGTCGTTGCGCAGCCGCCGCCGCTCCTCCTCGCGGCCCGCCAGGATGCGCTCCCGCGAGCGCTGCAGGTCGGAGGTCATGCGCAGCAGGTGGGGGATCCCGGCCAGGTGGGCGACCGCCGCGCCGGCGGCGAACGCCCCCACCAGCCCGGCGGTGCGCGCCAGTGCCGCTCGCATCCGATTCCTCCCCGCGCTCGTGTCCTCGCCCGTCTGTGGCCAAGACTGGCCGCCAGGGCGACCCGGTGTCAGGTGACCGGTGTCCCGACCCCGGCGGGAACCCGCCCCGCCCGGCCTACTTCTCCCGCTCCACCTGGGTGCGGAACACGCGCATCAGCGACGCCGTCGTGAGCACCGAGGTGCCCGGGGTGGTCGGCACCACCACGCCGAAGGAGCTGGAGGTCGCCCAGGCGCACTGCGAGATCGTCACGCCGGCGCCCGACACCTGCCCGCAGGCCGCCTTGCCGCCGTTCGGGCCGGGCGAGACCTCGGTGACCACCGATCCGGCCTTGCGGCCCGCCTCGCGGAAGCCGCGCACGAACGCCTCGGGGTTGCCCATGTCGCCGGTGCCGCCGACGAACATCACACCCTGCGGCATGGTGCCGGTCGTGCCGCCGGAGGAGTCCTTGTAGAACGCGCTCACGAATGTGTCGATCTTGCCGTCGGTCTGCGACTCCAGCTGGCTGCGCAGGCTGTTCATCTGGCTGTTCAGCTGCGACTCGGTGGAGGTGTCGCGCACCCGCCCGGCCACCGAGGACGGGGCGGTGATGGTGTACTCGTCGCCGCCCGCGCGGGCGAGCACCACCACGGCGATCCCGGCCACCACGACCAGCGCCAGCGCGCCGATCACCAGGCCGATGACCAGCCCGGCGCGGGACTTGGGCGGCCCCGGGGGAGGGCCGCCGTAGGGGCCCTGTCCGAAGGGGGCGCCGGGCCCGGGAGGGCCGGGGGGAGGGCCGTAGGGGCCGCCGGGCGGCGGGCCGCCGTAGGGCCCGGGGCCCTGCGGGGCGCCGCCGTACGGCCCCTGCGGTCCGGGGCCCTGGGGGCCCTGCCCGTACGGTCCGGGTCCCTGCGGGGGGCCGCCAGGGGGGTTCCAGCTCATCTGATCTCCTCGTCAGCGGGGGCGGTCCTCGCGGGGGCGAGGACCGCGGGGGTCTGCTCCGATCATCGCGGAGACCGCACGCCACGGGTGCCGCGGCCCCGTAGAATCCGGTCCCGTGACAACGCCCAGCAATGAGCGCGGCCCGGAGGCCGCCGAAGTCGACCTGCCCACCCAGTATCAACCGGCTGACGTCGAGGGCAGGCTGTACGAGCGCTGGGTATCGGCCGGGTACTTCAGCGCCGACCCCGGGCGCGACCCGGGCCGCCCCGCGTACTCGATCGTCATCCCGCCGCCGAACGTGACCGGCTCCCTGCACATGGGGCACGCCCTGGACCACTCCATCCAGGACGCGCTGATCCGCCGCCGGCGCATGCAGGGGTACGAGACCGCCTGGGTCCCCGGCATGGACCACGCGGGCATCGCCACCCAGAACGTCGTGGAGCGCGAGCTGGCCAAGGAGGGCCTGTCGCGCCACGACCTCGGCCGCGAGGCGTTCGTGGAGCGGGTCTGGAAGTGGAAGGGCGAGTCCGGCGGCCGCATCCTCGGCCAGATGAAGCGCCTGGGCGACAGCGTGGACTGGTCGCGCGAGGCGTTCACCATGGACGACGACCGCGCCCGCGCCGTCCGCACGATCTTCAAGCGGCTGTTCGACGACGGCCTGATCTACCGCGCCGAGCGCATCATCAACTGGTGCCCGCGCTGCCTGACCGCGCTGTCGGACATCGAGGTCGAGCACTCCGAGCGCGAGGGCGAGCTGGTCTCGATCCGCTACAGCGACGAGGTCGTGGTCGCCACGACCCGCGCCGAGACGATGCTCGGCGACACCGCCGTGGCCGTGCACCCCGGGGACGAGCGCTACCGGCACCTGGTCGGCACCGAGATCGAGCTGCCGCTGACCGGCCGCCGCATCCCCGTGGTGGCCGACGAGCACGTCGATCCGGAGTTCGGCACCGGCGCGGTCAAGGTCACCCCGGCGCACGACCCCAACGACTTCGAGATCGGCCGCCGGCACGACCTGCCGTCGATCACGGTCATGGACGAGCGCGGCGTGATCACCGCCGCCGGGCCGTTCCAGGGCCTGGACCGCTTCGAGGCCCGGCCCGCCGTGGTCGCCGCGCTGCGCGAGGAGGGCCGGATCGTCAAGGAGGTCCGCCCCTACGAGCACTCGGTCGGGCACTGCCAGCGCTGCTCCACCGTCGTCGAGCCGCGCGTGTCGCTGCAGTGGTTCGTCAAGGTCGCGCCGCTGGCGAAGGCGGCCGGCGACGCCGTGCGCGACGGCCGCGTCGAGATCCACCCGCCGGAGATGGCCCCGCGCTACTTCGAGTGGGTCGACAACATGCACGACTGGTGCATCAGCCGCCAGCTGTGGTGGGGCCACCGCATCCCGGTCTGGTACGGGCCCGAGGGCGAGACCTTCTGCCCCGGCCCCGACGAGGAGCCGCCCGCCGGGTGGACGCAGGACTCCGACGTGCTCGACACGTGGTTCTCCTCGGCGCTGTGGCCGTTCTCCACCCTCGGCTGGCCCGACGAGACGCCGGACCTCAAGCGCTTCTACCCGACCTCGGCGCTGGTCACCGGCTACGACATCCTGTTCTTCTGGGTCGCCCGGATGATGATGTTCGGCCTGTACGCCATGGACGGGGTCGAGCCGTTCAAGCAGATCGTGCTGCACGGCATGGTCCGCGACCAGAACGGCAAGAAGATGTCCAAGTCGTTCGGCAACGTCGTGGACCCGCTGGACTGGATCGACCGCTACGGCGCCGACGCCACCCGCTTCACCCTGCTGCGCGGCGCCAACCCGGGCGGCGACGTCCCGGTCGCCGAGGAGTGGGCGCAGGGCTCGCGCAACTTCTGCAACAAGCTGTTCAACGCCACCCGGTTCGCGCTGCTGAACGGCGCGCACACCCGCGGCGACCTGCCGGGCGAGATCACCGCCGTGGACGCCTGGGTCCTGTCCCGGCTCCAGCAGGTGACCGGCGAGGTGGACGCGCTGCTGGAGGGCTTCGAGTTCGCCAAGGCGTGCGAGACCCTCTACCACTTCGCCTGGGACGAGGTCTGCGACTGGTACGTCGAGCTGGCCAAGGTGCAGCTCGGCGACGACCGCAGGGACGCCACCCAGCGGATCTTGGGCGAGGTGCTGGACAAGCTGCTGCGGCTGCTGCACCCGGTGGTCCCGTTCGTCACCGAGGAGCTGTGGACCACGCTGA
This sequence comes from Spirillospora sp. NPDC050679, assembly GCA_044456955.1. Lineage (GTDB taxonomy): Bacteria > Actinomycetota > Actinomycetes > Streptosporangiales > Streptosporangiaceae > Spirillospora. The sequence continues at coordinate 113,204 of JBITGK010000022.1, forward strand.
CCGGCGCGGAGACGGTCGTCACCGCCCCCTGGCCCGCCGCCGACGACGACCTGCGCGACAAGGAGTCCGAGGCGCTGGTGGAGTCGCTGCAGCGGCTGGTCACCGAGGTCCGCCGGTTCCGGTCCGACCAGGGCCTCAAGCCGGGCCAGAAGGTCGCCGCCGTGCTGGAGTGGAACGGCTCGCCGCTCGCCGCCCACGAGCAGGGCGTGCGCTCCCTGCTGCGCCTGACCGCGCCGGAGGACGGCTTCTCGGCCACCGCGTCGCTGCCGGTCGAGGGCGCGGTCGTGCGCCTGGACACCGCCGGGGCCATCGACGTGGCCGCCGAGCGCAAGCGGCTGGACAAGGACCTGGCCGCCGCGCGCAAGGAGGTCGAGCAGATGGGCCGCAAGCTCGGCAACGAGGCGTTCATGGCCAAGGCCCCCGAGGCCGTCGTCGCCAAGAACCGCGCCCGCCTGGCGCAGGCCGAGGCCGACATCGTGCGGCTGGAGGCGCAGCTCGCGGCGCTGCCCAGCGCCTGACGGCCCGCGTGCGGCGGGACCCGGCCCCGGGTCCCGCCGCACGGCCGCCGGGTCTTCGCGGACGTCACGGCCCGGTCTCGGAACGATCTCGGGAAAGCGGACGTAAACTGAGGCAGGGCGGGTCCGCGGAGATCAAGGGGTGCGCATGTCCGAGCAGCCGTATCAGCCGCCGCGAGCGCCGCTGCCCCCGGTCCGGCCGCAGCAGCCGGTGGTGCACGTCAACGTCCACCAGCCGCAGCAGCCGGTCGTGGTGACGCGGGGCAGCGACGCGGGCGTGCACGTCATCCACCTGATCATGACGGTGGTGACCTTCGGGCTGTGGCTGCCGATCTGGATAATCCACGCGATCGTCATGGCCGGGCGCCGCCCCGCGGTGGTGGCGCCCCTGCCCGGACCGGTCCTCGGCCCGCCGGTCACCGTGGTGCCCCAGCCGTGGGCCGGGCCGCCGCGCCCGCTGACGCCCGAGCAGACCAACCAGTTCGCCGTCAACCAGGTCAACGCCCGCGCCCAGCGCCGCCGGGAGGCCCGCCAGCTCGCGCTCGCCAACCCGCTGATGGCCCGCGAGCTGCGCATCGGCCGCTCCGACGTCCCCGCCGAGCAGCGCGCCTACGACGACGGCGGCCTGATCGACGTCAACCAGGTCCCGGCCAAGGAGCTGACCCGCTTCGGCATCGACTACGAGACCGCCGAGCGCATCGTCGAGCTGCGCGAGCACACCGACGGCTTCAGCTCCGCCGAGGACCTGGCGACCGTCGCCGACCTGCCGCCCCGGCTGCTGCCCGAACTGATCGAGTACGGGCTGTACCTGCGCTGACCTGCGCGAACGGCGGAACCCGGCCCGCCTGGGCGGCCGACCGGTCTACCATTGCGGTGATCAGAGCGCCGTGAGATGGTCACACACGCCGGGAGAGCAATGGCCGATTCGCCCTCGGGGGTCCCCGGGCCGGCCGGACCCGCCCGGCAGACCGAAGGCGCCCAGCCGCCCCCGCCGCCGCCCGCCCCGTGGGGTCCCTCCCCGCCCTGGTGGGCCGCCGACTCCGACGACGCGCCGGCGCCCGCCGCCCCGCCGGAGCCCGTGACCGCGCCGGGCCCCGCCGAGGCGAGCGGCCCGCAGCCGATGGTGGGGGCCCGCCCGCTGCCCGACGCTCCGGCCACCGTCATGGACTTCGAGGCCCCGGCCGGCGCCGCGCCCGCCATCGCCGTGCAGTCCCTGCCCACCTGGGAGGGGACGGGGCCGCTCCCCGCCGTCCCGGGCGGCGCGGTCCCGGCCGCCGTGACGGCGCCGAACGCCACGGGGGCTCCGGCCCCTGACCGGCCGGGCCCGCCGGGCCCGCCTGGTCCGCAGGGCCTCCCCGGTGCCGCGCCCGCCGCCGCCCAGCGCCGGGCCGTCCCCAAGATCGGACTCGTGATCGGCGGGGTCTTCGCGGCCCTCATGGTGGTGGGCGCGGTGGTGCTGACCGCCGGGGGCGAGGAGCCCCCGCCGCGCATCACGGCCGTGCCCGCCACCGCCGGGCTGCACAGGGACGCCGGCGTGCCCGCCGCCAGCGCCGCCTACCCGTTCGTGGCGGCGGGCGTCCGCGCCGGGGGAGTGCAGGGCGCCAAGCAGGTCGTGGCGCTCTACAGCGACGCCCCGGCCGGTATGCGCAGCGTGCTGTTCATGGGCGGGACGGGGCCGGTCGGCGATCCGGCGGCGTTCCTGGCGCGGAGCAGGCCCAGCACGTTCATCGCGGCCGACGCGGGCGGGACCGGCGGCGAAGCGGGGGGCAAATCGGGCGGCAAGTCGGACAAGGCGGCCGGCAAGACCTCCTGCGGGACCTTCGCCGTCCTGGCCGACGTCCACGCCTACTGCGCCTGGGCCACCGAGCACTCCTACGGCGTGGTGGCCTCCAACACGCCGCTGCTCGCCCCGCAGCCGGGCACGCTGGCCGACCTCACCCGGCGGATGCGCGCCGACCTGGAGAAGCGCTCCTAGAACAGGCGGGTGGTGTCGGCGTCCACCAGCGCCAGGACCAGGCCGATGAAGTAGACCGTGCCGAGCGCCGCCACCCGTCCCGACAGGTCGTCGAGGCGCAGGTCGGCGGCGTCCAGGACCCGCCAGGAGGGCGGCAGCGGCCGGGTGAAGCGCAGGTGCTGGTGGGGAAGGCGCACGAAGGTGACCGGAGGGGGCGCCGGAAGGCCGTCGAGGGCGGCGATCGCGCCGTCCAGGTCCTTGTGGTCGGGCAGGCACAGCAGCACCCGGTCGATCCCGCCCCAGCGGTCGAGGGCGGCGGCCAGCGCGGCGGCGACGCCGGTGCCGTCGATCGCCGAGTCGGCCAGCAGCTCCAGGCCCGGCAGGCTGTGCCACGACAGCCGTCCCGGCAGGACGACCGACCCCAGCACCTCGCGCAACCGCTCCGGCACTGGAGGGGTTCCCAGCAGGCGCAGCGCGGCCCGGCCGCCGGTCTCGGCGCTCACCTGGCCCAGGCCCTCGGGCAGCAGCGCCTCGGGCAGGACGAAGGAGTCGGCGTACTCGACGGCCGCGCCGCCGCCGGTGCGGGCGGCGACCGTGCGGTCCAGGACGGCGCGGATCTCCGGCGGCTGGGGCGCGGACACCACCGCGCGGGTCGCCGGACCGGCCACCCCGGCCTTCTCGGCGGCGATGGCGGCCGGGGTGTCGCCCAGCACGCCCAGGTGCTCGCCGAACACCGGGGTGATCGCGACGGCGGCGGGCGGGAACAGCGACACCTCGTCGGAGCGGCCGCCCATCCCGGCCTCCAGCACCAGCACGTCGGCCGCCACGTCGCGGGCGTGCAGCACCCCGGCCAGCAGGAACAGCCCGGACGGCGCCAGGTGGCCCGCGGCGGGCGGGGGCAGCGCCCCGATCGCCCCGTCGAGCCGCTCGGCCAGGGGGACCAGCGAGGCCAGCGACCGGCCGTCCACCCGGATGCGGTCCCGGTTGTCGCGCAGCCCGGGGCTCGTCACCGTCAGGACCCGCCGCCCGGCCGCCGCCAGGACCGCCGACGCGTAGGCGGCGGCCGTTCCCTTGCCCTTGGAGCCCACCACCGCGAGGACCGGGACGTCCGGGGCCGCGCCCAGCGCCCCCGCGAGCGCCCGCGCCCGGCCGAGATCGCGCCGCGACCCCGGGGCCCGCGCCCGCCACTCCCGGAAGAACACCTCGTCGGCCTGCCGCTCGTCCATACGCCACATGCTGTCACCGGCGGGTATGGCGGGGGCTCGGGGAGGGCCCGAGTAGGCTTTCGCACAGGACTCCGGGGGCGCTTGGCGCGCCGGGGCGAGGGGCCGGGCGGACCTGCCGGCCGAAGCATCGAGGCGGGGAAGCACACAGCATCGTGAGTCAGGTGAACGAGCCGGCGGACTACCGCGGCGCGGTGAGCGCGATCATGAGCCGCGGCGTGGAGTGGGAGATCGACCCCACCCTGGACCGCGTCCGCGACCTGGTGGACCTGCTGGGCGAGCCCCAGCGCGCCTACCCGGTGATCCACGTCGCCGGCACCAACGGCAAGACCAGCACCGCCCGGCTGATCGAGGCGCTGCTGCGCGAGCGGGGCCTGCGCACCGGCCTGTACACCAGCCCCGAGATGACCACCCTGCGCGAGCGCATCGCGATCGACGGCGAGCCGATCAGCGAGGAGCGCTTCGCCGAGACCTTCGCCGACGTGCTGCCCTACGCCGAGCTGATCGACGCCAAGCACGGCGTGCGGCTGTCGTTCTTCGAGCTGCTGACCGCGATGGCCTTCGCCGCCTTCGCCGACGCGCCGGTGGACGTCGCGGTCGTCGAGGTCGGCATGGGCGGCTCCTGGGACGCCACCAACGTCGCCGACGGCATGGTCGCGGTGGTCACCCCGATCGGCCTGGACCACACCGCCTACCTGGGCGAGACCGTCGAGGAGATCGCCGGCGAGAAGGCCGGGATCATCAAGCCAGGCTCGGTCGCGGTGCTGGCCCAGCAGCCGGTCGCCGCCGCCGAGGTGCTGCTGCGCCGCGCCGCCGAGGTCGGCGCGCCGGTGGTGCGCGAGGGCATCGAGTACGGGGTGACCGGCCGCGACGTCGCGGTGGGCGGCCAGATGCTCGACGTCCGCGGCCTGCGCGGCGCCTACGAGGAGATCTTCCTGCCGCTGTTCGGCGAGCACCACGCCGAGAACGCCGCGACCGCGCTGGTGGCGGTGGAGGCGTTCGCCGGGGGCGCGCCGACCGCCGGCACCGCCGGGCTGGAGGCCGCCACCCGCATCGCGCCGGGCGAGGACTTCATCGGCGGCGACGAGGGCCAGCTCGACCCGGCGCTGGTGCGCAGCGGGTTCGCCAAGTCGGCCTCGCCGGGCCGGCTGGAGGTGGTCCGCACCGGGCCCACGGTGATCCTGGACGCCGCGCACAACCCCGCCGGGATGGCCGCGACCGTGGCCACCGTCACCGAGTCGTTCTCCTTCACCCGGCTGGTCGGGGTGTTCGCCGCCGCCGCCGACAAGGACGTCGCCGGGGTGCTGGAGCAGCTGGAGCCGGTGCTGGCCGAGCTGGTGGTCACCCGCAACTCCTCGGTGCGCTCGCTGCCGCCCGAGGAGCTGTACGAGCAGGCCGAGCAGATCTTCGGCCCGGAGCGGGTGCACCTGTCGGAGCGGCTGGACGACGCCATCGACCGGGCGATCGGGCTGGCCGAGGAGACCGGCGAGTACCAGGGCGCGGGCGTGCTGATCACCGGTTCGGTGGTCACCGTCGGCGACGCCCGGACCCTGCTTCGCGTGGGGGAGGGCCGATGAGCGCCCCCGCCGCCGAGGCCGACCCCCGGACCGGTCCGGCGACCGGCCCGGCGACCGATCAAGGAGCCCCTCGCATGAACCCCGCCCGCCGCCTGCTGTCCACCGTGCTGACCTGCGAGGCGATCGTGATCGCGCTGGCCGTCCCGGTGGCGGTCGCGGTGCAGAAGGTGGACGGCGCGACGGCCGGCGTCGTCTGCGGCGGCCTGGCGGTGCTGTGCCTGCTCACGGCGGGGCTGCTGCGCTTCCCGTGGGGCGTGGCGCTGGGCACGGTGGTGCAGGTGCTGATGCTGGCGACCGGGTTCATGGTCTCCACCATGTTCATTCTCGGCGTCGTGTTCGGCGCATTGTGGGCGACGGCCATTTGGCTCGGACGCAAGGCGGAGAGCGCGCAGGCGCAGTAAATTCGCGGGGACGGCACCGCAATTCATCCGCCGATATTCGTGATTCATTTCTAATCACGCGAATCCGACATCGAACCCTTTCCGGGAAATGTGTCGGTGGATGACGTCCGCCTAAGGAGAAGGCCGTGTCCCCCGACGCCCGCGAACCCGCCGAGCCCGAGCCCGTCCCCGCGCCCGATCCCGCGCCCGATCCCTCGGGCGGCCCGCGCCCCGCCGCGCCCCCGCCCCGCGTGCCGGAGCTGTTCGACCCGCCGCCCGGCGACACGCCCGGGCTCCCCGCCCGCCCCACAAGATCCGGCGCCCCCGGCACCGACACCGGCGCCGCCTCCGCCGACGTCCCGCCCGGCGAGGGCGGCGGCCCGGGGACGGGTGCGCGCCGCGCCGCCGCGATCGCCGCCGTGCTGGTCACGGTCACCGCGCTGCCCGCCGCCGTCCTCGCCCTGCCCGACACCACCCTCAACGTCGTGGACGAGGCGGGCGCGGCCCTCGGCCTGCGGGCGGGCGGCCTGCGCGGCCTGCTGCGCGCCACCGGCCTCACGCTGCCCGCGCTGCTGCTGGCCGTCCCGCCCGCCGCCGTCGCCGCCCGCAGGCTCCCGGTCCGCGCGGTGCTGGTCACCGGCCTGCTGGTCCTGCTGGCCGGGGTGCTGGCCGCGCCGATGGCCGGATCGGTCGCCGCGGTCGCCGCCGTCCGCGCCGGGCAGGGCCTGGGCGCGGGCATCGTGCTGCCCGCCGCCCTGCTGCTGGTCTGGGAGCGCCGCGACAACGCCCTCACCGCCCTGTGGGCCGGGACGCTCGCCGCCGCGCTGCTGGCGGCCATGCCGCTGGCGCTGCGCGCGGTCCCCATGCGGACCAGCGAGACCGCCGCGCCCACCGAATGGCACACCGCGCTCGCCCCCTACCGCTGGCCCGCCGCGGCCGCGTTCGCCGCGGCCCTGCTCTGCGTGCTGCTGCGCGCGGCGGCGCGCGGCCGGGACGACCGCCCCCTGCCCGCCTTCCGCCACGCCGAGCGCGGCCAGCTCGTGCTGCCGCTGGTCCCCGCCGCCGGGTTCGCGTTCCTGGCGATGATGACCACCTACGACTGGTCGCCCGGCGCGCAGCTGGTGGTCGCCGGGACGGCGCTGCTGGCGCTGCTCGGCCTCGCCGTCGTCGGCGGCCGCGACGCGACCGCGGGCAGCCCGCTGGCCTGCGCGCTGGTCATGGTGTCGGCGGGCCTGTTCACCTACCCGCTGGTCGCGCCGCTGGCGGGGCTGGCCGCCGCCCACGCGCAGGCCGAGGGCGACCCTGCGGGCCTGCCGGCGGCGCCGTTCGCAGCGGGCGCGGCCGCCGCTCTGCTGGGCGCGCTGGCCACCGTCCGGCTGTCCCGCGCGGGCGCGCGCACCGCGGTGCTGGCCGGGCACGGCCTGATCGTGGTGGCGGTGCTGCTGGCGCTGGCCACCGACGTCACCGGCGACCGCTGGACGCTGCTGGTCCCGCTGGTGCCGCTCGGCGCGGGCGTCGGCGCGGCCCTGGCCGCCTCGCTGCGCGACGCCGGCGTCGGCGCGGCGCTGTTCGGGCTGACGCTGTGCTTCCCGGCGGTGCTGACCGGCCAGCTGCTGGTGCTCTCGCTCCAGGTCGACCGGCTCCAGCGGGTCGACCCGGTCACTGAGGCGCAGCGCCTGTACGGGCTGACCGCCGGATACCGCGTCTGGCTGATCGCCGCCGGGGTGCTGGCGCTGCTGCTCGCCGCGCTCGTCGCCAAGACGACCGCCGGCGCAGTCGCGCAGGCGGGCTCCGGGCCGGGGTCCGAAACGGGGGACGGGACGGCCTCCGAGACGGCCTCCGAGACGGCCTCCGAGACGGCCTCCGAGACGGGCGCCGGGGCGAGCGGCGGAACGCGCGCCGGAGAGGGCTCCGGAGCCGGGGCCGACCCCGGCGGGCGCACCGTCACCGCGCCCTGATCGCCTCGGTGGGGCGGCTCCGGAGGCGCGAGGCGGGTAGGATTCGCCCCCAGAGGTGTGCAGGCCGCGCAGCGGCCACGCCCCCCGCGATCGGCGGGGCGCGCGTCCACCCCATTCCACCTGCTTGAGGAGAAACACCCGTGTCCGAGCGCACTCTTGTCCTGGTCAAGCCCGACGGTGTCCGCCGCGGCGTCGTCGGCGAGGTCGTCTCCCGGATCGAGCGCAAGGGCCTGAAGCTCGTGGCGCTGGAGCTGAAGCACCTGCCGCGCGAGACCGCCGAGGCGCACTACGAGGAGCACGCCAGCAAGCCGTTCTTCGGCGAGCTGGTCGAGTTCATCACCGGCGGCCCGCTGGTCGCCCTGGTCGTCGAGGGCCCGCGCGCCATCGAGGCGTTCCGCGCCCTGGCCGGCGCCACCGACCCGGTCAGCGCCGCGCCCGGCACCATCCGCGGCGACTTCGCGCTGGAGATCGGCGAGAACATCGTGCACGGCTCGGACTCGACCTACTCGGCCGAGCGCGAGATCAAGCTGTTCTTCCCCGAGCTGGGCTGAACCGCGTCCCCGTGAGGGGTCTCGACACACGCGGGCCGGATACCTCCGGCCCGCGTGTGTTTTGCCGAAAACTCACCTGGTGAGGGCCCGTTTCTTGATCCGCTCACGGCGGAGGGGCGACTGTCCCGGCACCCTCGGGCACGTTACGATGGGGAAGCCGCTCTGCACGCCCGACAACATGAAGGGCTCCCTTTCTTCATGGGTAACAAGCTGTCGTTTCTTGGCCGTGATATGGCGGTCGATCTAGGCACCGCCAACACGCTGGTGTACGTGCGCGGACGCGGCATCGTGCTGAACGAACCCTCCGTGGTCGCGATCAACACCAACACCGGCAAGATCGTCGCGGTGGGCATCGAGGCCAAGCGCATGATCGGCCGCACGCCCGGCAACATCGTGGCGGTGCGCCCGCTCAAGGACGGCGTCATCGCCGACTTCGACGTCACCGAGCGGATGCTCCGCTACTTCATCCAGAAGGTCCACAAGCGCCGCCACTTCGCCAAGCCGCGCATCGTGGTGGCGGTGCCCAGCGGCATCACCGGCGTCGAGCAGCGCGCGGTGAAGGAGGCCGGCTACCAGGCCGGCGCCCGCCGCGTCTACATCATCGAGGAGCCCATGGCCGCCGCGATCGGCGCCGGGCTGCCGGTCTACGAGCCCACCGGCAACATGGTCGTCGACATCGGCGGCGGCACCACCGAGGTCGCCATCATCTCGCTCGGCGGCATCGTCACCAGCCAGTCGGTCCGCGTCGGCGGCGACGAGCTGGACCAGGCCGTCATCTCCTTCTCCAAGAAGGAGTACTCGCTGATGCTGGGCGAGCGCACCGCCGAGGAGATCAAGATGGCGATCGGGTCGGCCTACCCCGGCGGGGAGGACGAGCCGCACGCCGAGATCCGCGGCCGCGACCTGGTCAGCGGCCTGCCCAAGACCGTGGTCATCTCCTCGGAGGAGGTGCGCCGCGCCATCGAGGAGCCGGTCAACTCGATCGTGGACGCGGTCAAGACCACCCTGGACAAGTGTCCGCCCGAGCTTTCGGGGGACATCATGGACAGGGGGATCGCGCTGACCGGCGGCGGTGCGCTGCTCAAGCACCTCGACGAGCGGTTGCGCGAGGAGACCGGGATGCCCATCCACATGGTGGACAACCCGCTGGACTCGGTGGTGCTGGGCACCGGCAAGTGCGTCGAGGACTTCGACTCGCTGCGCCAGGTGCTGGTTCCGGAATCGCGGCACTGATCACCCGCAGGCGGAGGAATCGGGAGGTCGGTGGGTGAAGGACACCCGGCGGAGCCGTGTGGTCCTCGGGGTGCTGCTGGCGGTGGCGCTACTGATGATCACTGTCGACTACCGCGGCGGGGCGGACTCCCCGCTGCGCGGCCTGCGCGGGGTGGGCCAGGCGGTGTTCGGCCCGGTCGAGCGCGCGTCGGCGGCGGTGGTGCGGCCCATCGGCAACACCGTGGACGCCGTCACCGACGCACCCGACCAGCGCCGGCGCGCCGACCGCCTCGAACGCGACAACCAGCGGCTGCGCGAGGAGCTGCGCTCCAGCCGCCTGGACAGCGGGCGCGCCCGGCAGCTGGACCGGCTGCTGGGCACCGCCGGCATCGGCGGCTACAAGATCAAGGCCGCGCATGTGATCTCCGCCGGGCAGGGCCTGGAGGACACCGTCACGCTGGACGTCGGCAGCCGCGCCGGAGTGCGCCCCGACATGACGGTGATGGGCGCCGAGGGCCTGGTGGGCCGGGTGGTGCGGGTCGGTCCCGCGACCGCGACGGTGCTGCTGGCCACCGACGTCACCTCCTCGGTCGGCGCCCGGCTGGAGGACTCCAAGGAGATCGGCATCGTGCAGGGCCGGGGCCGGCGGGGCCTCGGCGACGGCGGGGCGACCCCGCTGCGCTTCCAGCTGCTGGACGCCAACGCGCCCATGCGCGTGGGCCAGCGCCTGGTCACCCTCGGCTCCCAGGGCGAGCGCCCCTACGTGCCGGGCGTGCCGATCGGGGTGGTCGAGCGCATCGACCGGCCCGCCGGCGGCCTGACCCGCACCGCCTACATCCGGCCGTTCGTTCGCTTCACCAGCCTCGACGTGGTCGCGGTGGTGGTCGCGCCGCCCAAGACCGACCCGCGCGACGCGGTGCTGCCGCCCGCGCCGTCCCCGAGCCCGACGGCCAAGCCGTCCAAGCCGGCGGCGGACGAGGAGAAGCCGGACAAGGAGAAGCCGGACCAGGCGTCCGGCGGCTCCGGCGGCGACAACGAGCCCACCCGGAAACCGTCCTCAAGGGATTGATGTGCTGAACGCGCCCGAGCCGTCGGCGACCGGCCGCAACGTGATGACCGTGGTGGTGCTGGTCGCCGCGCTGATCCTGCAGGTCTCGGTCGCCAACCGGCTGCCGCTGCCGGGCGGGGTCACCCCTGACCTGGTGCTGCTGACGGTGGTGGCGCTGGCCCTGGTGAACGGATCGATGACCGGCATGGTCGCCGGGTTCTGCGCCGGGCTGGCCGCCGACATCATCCCGCCCGCCGACCACACGCTGGGCCGCTACGCGCTGGTGTACTGCCTGATCGGCTACGTGTGCGGCATCGCCTCCACCGAGATGGACCGGCAGTCGCTGGTGCCGTTCCTGGCGGTGGCCGCGGGCGCCCTGGCCGGCACCGTGCTGTACGCGGCCACCGGCATGATGCTGGGCGACCCGCGCGCCTCGTGGACGATCGTGTCGCGGATGGTGCCGCTCCAGGTGCTCTACGACGTGATCGCCAGCCCGTTCGTGGTGTGGGCCGTGCTGCGCGCCAACCGCCGCTACGAGCGCGGCGAGCGCGCCCGCAAGGACCGCTTCTCGGTGCCCGCCGCCCGGTACCGCGCCATGTCGGGGAGGGGGCCGGGCCTGTGAACTCGCGCACCCACTTCCGGCTGATGGTGCTGTACGTCCTGGTCGGCGCCATGCTGCTGGCGCTGACGGGGCGCCTGTGGGTGATGCAGGTGCTGGAGGGGGAGCACTACCGGCAGGTCGCCGCCGACAACCGCACCCGCGACATCGTGGTCCCCGCCGTCCGCGGCCTGATCCTGGACGCCAACGGCAAGCCGCTGGTGCGCAACCGCACCGCGCTGGTGGTGTCGGTCGACCGCACCACGCTGTCGCGGCAGAAGGACCGCGGCGCGGCCGTGCTGACCCGGCTGGCCGGCACCCTCGGCACCACCCGCGACGCGCTGGAGAAGAAGATCCGGCTGTGCGGGCCCGGGATCAAGCGGCCCTGCTGGCCCGGCTCGCCCTACCAGCCGATCCCGGTGGACGACCGGGTCGACCCCAAGCGCGCGCTGCAGATCATGGAGCGGCAGGAGGACTTCCCCGGCGTCACCGCGCAGGTCCAGGCGGTGCGCGAGTACCCCGAGCCGGACGGCGCCTCGGCCGCGCAGGCCCTGGGCTACCTCCAGCCGATCACCCAGGACGAGCTGGACAAGCGCAAGGGCCTGAAGGTCACCGGCTACAGCGGCGTCGACCTGATCGGCCGCGACGGGCTGGAGGCGGTCTACGACGCCGACCTGCGCGGCGAGCCGGGCTTCCGCAAGGTGCTGGTGGACAGCCAGGGCCGGGTCACCGGCACCGCCACCGAGAAGGCGCCCGTCCCCGGCGGCTCCCTGGTCACCTCGATCGACGCCGGGGTGCAGGGCGCCGCCGAGGACGCCCTGGAGAAGACGATGAAGGAGGCGCGCAAGCGCGGCGAGAAGGCCGACGCGGGCGCGGCGGTCGTGATGGACGTGCAGACCGGCCGCCTGCTGGCGCTGGCGAGCTACCCCACCTACGACCCCGGGATCTGGACCGGCGGCATCTCCCAGGACGAGTACGAGGCGCTGCTGGGCAAGAAGCGGGGCGAGCCGCTGATCTCGCGGGCCACCCAGGGGGCGTTCTCCCCGGCCTCCACCTTCAAGATCTCCTCGGTGGCGGCGGCGGTGCGCGACGGCTACGACCTCAACGGCACCTACTCCTGCCCCGGCTCGTTCAACGTGGGCAGCCGCGCGTTCCGCAACTTCGAGGGCCAGGCGCACGGCAGCATGAACCTGCGCCGCGCGCTGGTGGTCTCCTGCGACACCATCTTCTACCGGTTCGCTTATGAGCAGTGGCTGCGCGACGGCGGTATGCACCCTAAGAAGAACCCCAAGGACCCGATGGTCCAGATGGCCCGCGACTGGGGCTTCGGCGCGCGCACCGGCGTGGACCTGCCCAGCGAGGCGTCGGGCCGCATCCCCGACCGCAAGTGGAAGCGCGACTACTGGAACGCCACCAGGAAGGCCGACTGCAAGGCCGCCCAGGACGGCTTCCCCGAGCTGGCCAAGACCGACGCCACCCGCGCGGCCTACCTGAAGTCCATCGCCAAGGAGAACTGCACCGAGGGCTTCAACTGGCGGGCGGGCGACGCGGCCAACCTGTCGATCGGGCAGGGCGACATGCTCGTCACCCCGCTGCAGCTCACCCGCGCCTACGCCGCGCTCGCCAACGGCGGGCGGCTGGTGGTGCCTCGGCTCGCCCAGGCCGTCGTGCGGCCCGACGGCGGCGTGGCCCGCCGGATCGACCCGCCGCCCGCGCCCCGGCTGCCGGTGGACGACAAGATCCTGAAGTACATCCGCAGCGGCCTCGCCGGGGTGACCAAGCAGGGCACCGCGGCCGGGGTGTTCAACGGCTTCGACTTCAAGAAGGTCGACGTGGCCGGCAAGACCGGCACCGCCGAGGTCTACGGCAAGGGCGACACCTCGTGGTTCGCCTCGTACGCGCCGGCCGGCAAGCCGCGCTTCGCGGTGGTGGCCATGGTGTCGCAGGGCGGCACCGGCGGCTCCACCGCCGCCCCGGCCGTCCGCGAGATCTACGAGGCGATGTACGGGCTGAACGGCCGCAAGCCCGTCCTGAAGGACGGCAGGCCCGCCGCGGGCCTGCCCCGGCTGCGCTACGACGGCACGGGGGCCAACCCGTGATCGGCAACATCGGGGCCGTCGAGGGCTACGGCGACCGCATGGTCTGGCGGCGGCGCGCCGCGGGCCTGCGCCGCCTGGACTGGACGCTGCTGCTCGCGGTGGCGGTGCTGGCGGTCGTCGGCACGCTGCTGGTGCGCTCGGCGACCTTCCAGCTGCTGACCGAGCAGGGCAAGGACCCCAACGGCTTCCTCAAGCGGCACATCCTCAACCTGGTCATCGGCGTGGCGCTCTGCGCCGTGGTCGCGGTGCTGGACTACCGGCTGCTGCGCGCCTACGCGCCGATCCTGTACGGCCTGTCCTGCGTCGGCCTGGTCGCGGTGCTGACCCCGCTCGGCGAGACCATCAACGGCTCGCACTCCTGGATCGTGATCGGCGGCGGCTTCCAGGTCCAGCCCTCGGAGTTCGCCAAGGTCGGCCTGGTGGTGCTGCTGGCGATGATCCTGGGCGAGCCGCGCGACGGCGAGGTCGGGCCGGGCCGCCGCGACGTGCTGCTGGCGCTGGTGCTGACCGGGGTGCCCGCCGCGCTGATCATGCTGCAGCCCGACCTCGGCACCACGCTGGTGTTCACCGCCGTGGTGCTGGGCATGCTCGCGGTCTCCGGCGCGCAGAAGCGCTGGCTGGCCGGACTGGTGGGCGGCGGCGTGGCGGCGGCGGTCGCGGCGGTCGCGCTCGGGCTGCTCAAGCCGTACCAGATCGCCCGCTTCACCGCCTTCCTGGACCCCTCGGCCGACCCGCGCGGCGCCGGGTACAACGCCCAGCAGGCCCGCATCGCGATCGGCTCGGGCGGGGTGGACGGCAAGGGCCTGTTCCAGGGCGAGCAGACCGGCGGCCACTTCGTGCCCGAGCAGCAGACCGACTTCATCTTCACCGTGGCGGGGGAGGAGCTGGGCTTCGTCGGCGGCATGGCGATCGTGCTGCTGCTGGGCGTGGTGCTGTGGCGCGGCCTGCGGATCGCGACCCAGGCGGCCGACCTGTTCGGCACGCTGGTGGCGTCCGGGGTGGTGTGCTGGCTGGCGTTCCAGACCTTCGAGAACATCGGCATGACGCTGGGCATCATGCCGATCACCGGGCTGCCGCTGCCGTTCGTCTCCTACGGCGGCTCGGCGACCTTCGCCAACTTCATCGCGCTGGGACTGCTGCAGGCCGTGCACCTGCGGCGGCGGCCGTTCGACTAGGGCGGCGGCAGTACGCTAAAAGGTCCGTCCCGCGTCCCACCTTCCTGGAGGACACCGTCATGTCCATCGAGTCGATCTTCCCGCGACTGGAGCCGCTGCTCCCGCGCGTGCAGAAGCCGATTCAGTACGTCGGCGGCGAACTGAACTCCCAGGTCAAGGACTGGGACGACACGACCGTGCGCTGGGCGCTGATGTACCCCGACGCCTACGAGGTCGGCCTGCCCAACCAGGGCGTGCAGATCCTGTACGAGATCCTCAACGAGCGCGAGGACGTGCTGGCCGAGCGCACCTACAGCGTCTGGCCCGACATGGAGCAGGTCATGCGGGAGCACGGCATCCCGCAGTTCACCGTGGACGCGCACCGCCCCGTGACGGCCTTCGACGTGTTCGGCGTGAGCTTCTCCACCGAGCTCGGCTACACCAACCTGCTGACGGCGCTGGACCTCGCGGGCATCCCGCTGGAGGCCGCCGACCGCACCGACGAGCACCCGATCGTGCTGGCGGGCGGGCACGCCGCCTTCAACCCCGAGCCGATCGCCGACTTCCTGGACGCCGCCGTGCTCGGCGACGGCGAGGAGATCGCCCTGGCGATCACCGAGGTGATCCGGGAGTGGAAGGGCGAGGGCGAGCCGGGCGGCCGCGACGAGCTGCTGATGCGGCTGGCGGCCTCGGGCGGTGTCTACGTGCCCAGGTTCTACGACGTGACCTACCTGCCCGACGGGCGCATCCAGCGGGTCGCGCCGAACCGGCCGGGCGTGCCGTGGCGGATCGAGAAGCACACCGTCATGGACCTGGACAGCTGGCCCTACCCTAAGAAGCCGCTGGTCCCGCTGGCCGAGACCGTGCACGAGCGCTTCAGCGTGGAGATCTTCCGGGGCTGCACCCGGGGCTGCCGCTTCTGCCAGGCCGGCATGATCACCCGCCCGGTGCGCGAGCGGTCCATCGACACCATCGGCGCGATGGTGGACCAGGGCCTGAAGGAGTCGGGCTTCCAGGAGGTGGGCCTGCTCAGCCTGTCCAGCGCCGACCACAGCGAGATCGGCGAGGTCGCCAAGGGCCTGGCCGACCGCTACGAGGGCACCAACACCTCGCTGTCGCTGCCCTCCACCCGCGTGGACGCCTTCAACATCACCCTGGCCAACGAGTTCTCCCGCGGCGGCCGCCGCTCCGGCCTGACGTTCGCCCCCGAGGGCGGCTCGGAGCGGATGCGCAAGGTCATCAACAAGATGGTGTCGGAGGACGACCTCATCCGCACCGTCACCACCGCCTATGAGAACGGCTGGCGGCAGGTCAAGCTGTACTTCATGTGCGGGCTGCCCACCGAGACCGACGAGGACGTCATGGAGATCGCGGGCATGGCCCGCCGCGTCATCCAGGCGGGCCGTGAGGCGACCGGCCGCAGGGACATCCGCTGCACGGTGTCGATCGGCGGCTTCGTGCCCAAGCCGCACACCCCCTTCCAGTGGGCCGCCCAGTGCGACCACGAGACGGTCGACCGCCGCCTCAAGGCCCTCAAGGACGCCCTGCGCCAGGACAAGGAGTACGGCCGCGCGATCGGCCTGCGCTACCACGACGGCCAGCCCTCGGTGATCGAGGGCCTGCTGTCGCGCGGCGACCGCCGCGTCGGCGCCGTGATCCGCGCCGTCTGGGAGGACGGCGGCCGCTTCGACGGCTGGACCGAGCACTTCTCCTACGAGCGCTGGACCGCCTGCGCCGAGAAGGCCCTGGCCGACACGCCGGTGGACCTGGACTGGTACACCGTGCGCGAGCGCGACGAGGTCGAGGTGCTGCCCTGGGACCACCTGGACGCGGGCCTGGACCGCGAGTGGCTCTGGCAGGACTGGCAGGACGCGGTGGACGAGACCGAGGTCGAGGACTGCCGCTGGACCCCCTGCTACGACTGCGGGGTGTGCCCCACGATGGGGACCGAGATCCAGATCGGGCCCACGGGCAGGAGGATGCTCCCCCTGTCGGTGGTCTGAGGGGGCGCCCCCGGCCGAGGGCTTTGGGCCGTGAGGAATTCGGGCATGTTCCCGTAGTCGGCAGAGGTTTGCGGAGGTCGCCGCGGGCGGTGGGTCGTGAATCGGCTACGCCGGGGGCGCGAGCTCCTCGGCGGCCCCGTACTCTATAGAGAGACGTTTTCGACTCGACGCGAGTAGGAAGGACTACTGCCCTGGCTCCCATGCCGGAGGGTCCAGCGCCGGCCCCCGTGACCCAGCGCCTGCGAGTTCGCTATGCCAAGCGAGGCAGGCTGCGGTTCACGAGCCACCGCGACATTTCCCGGGCCGTGGAACGCGCCGTGCGGCGTGCCGGGATCCCTGTCGCGTTCAGCGCCGGATTCACTCCGCACCCGAAGATCTCGTACACGGGTGCGGCGGCGACCGGGACCGCCAGCGAGGCCGAATACCTCGAACTCGGGCTCACCGAGCCCCGCGACCCTGCGCGGGTGCGAGCCGAGCTCGACGCGGCCCTGCCGGACGGGCTCGACATCCTCGATGTCGTGATCGTGCCGCCGGGGTCGGGCAAGCCGAGTGCTCTCGCCGATCGGCTCGCCGCGTCAGAATGGCGGATCAGGCTGGACGGCGTCGCATCCGACGACGCCGCCGCGGCCGTGGCCGCCTTCATGGCCGCCGAGTCCGTCGAGGTGGAACGCCTCACCAAGAAGGGACGACGCCGCTTCGACGCGCGTTCGGCCGTGTCCGCCATGGAGCTGGACCGGCGAGCCGCGGAGGCGGCCGATGCCCCTTGTGCGATACTTCGAATGGTTGTGCGGCACACCACACCCGCCGTACGGCCCGACGACATCCTCACCGGACTGCGCCAGGTCGCCGACCTCGCGCCGCCGTCACCGCCCTTGGTGACCAGGCTGGCGCAGGGGCCCTTGGACGCGGAAACCGGTGGCCTCGCGGACCCTCTGGGGCCCGACCGGAAGATCGCGCAGCCGTCCGGCGACGACGCCGAGGCGGCGCGAGGTCCTGCGCACGAGCAGTCCGGAGAAGCCGCGAGCGCGGATGCCGTCAGCGCCCGTCCGTAGGGCCGAAGCCGTGGCGACACGGAACCGGCTTTCAGGGTACGGCGGACGCGCCCCCGACGACTTCGTCGTCGTGCCCGGGACCGTTCCCGGGCGCGGCGGCACCGACGACTGACGGAGAGTTCCCGTGCGGCGCACCGCACCGGACCGCCCCCGGGCGGTTCCGGCGCTGTCGCGCCCGGGAACCTGACGGGAGATTGCCCGCATGCTTGAGAACGAAGCCGATTCGGCCACCGCCGAAGGCACCGAAGACCAGACCGGTCCCGTGGTGAAGCGCACCACCCGCACGCGCCGCCGCGCCGCCAGCCGCCCCGCCGGGCCGCCGCCGGAGGTCGACGACACCCCTCCGCCCGCGCCCGCCCCGAAGGCCGAAGCGCCGGCCCAGGCCGAGCCCGCTCCCAAGGCCGAGGCGCCCGCCCAGGCCGCACCTGTCCAGGACGAGCCCGCACAGGCCGAGCCCGCGCCGCAGGCCGAGGACGCGCCGGAGCCCGCAGCCGAGAAGCCCAAGAGGGCCACCCGCACGCGCACCAGCCGGGCCAAGGCCAAGGCCGAGCCCGCCAAGGAGCCCGTCGAGGAGCCCGCCGCGCAGGAGACCGCCGCCGCGCAGCCCGCAGCCGAGCAGCCGGCAGCCGAGCAGCCCGCCGAGAAGGCCGAGGCGCCGGCCCGCAGCCGCACGCGCAAGCGCGCCGTTCCCGAGGTCCCGCAGGCCGCTCCGGAGGAGGAAGAGGCCGCCGGCGGCGTGCCCCCGGTCGCCTTCCAGCCGCCGATGGTGGTCTTCCAGCCGCCGCAGCCCACCGCCGCCGCGCCGGTGAAGCCCGTCCAGGAGGAGAAGCCCGCCGAGGTCGCCGAGCCCGCCGAGGACGCCGCCGACCAGGACGACGAGGACGAGAACGGCGACCGGCCCTCGCGCCGCCGCCGTCGCCGCGGCGGACGCGGCCGAGGCCGCACCGGCCGCGAGGGCGGCGAGGACGAGGGCGACGACGAGGTCGAGGCCAAGGCCGACGAGGCCAAGGACGCCGACTCCGACGCCGACAAGGGCGGCCGCAAGGGCGACAGGAACGACAAGAACGACAAAGCCGAGGCCGCCGAGGAGTCCGACGAGGGCGAGGGCGACGAGGACGACGACTCCGCCGGTGGCGGCAGCCGCCGCCGTCGCCGCCGCCGTCGTCGCTCCGGCACCGGCGACGCCGACAACGGCAACGACGACCCGCCCAACACCGTCGTGCACGTCCGCGAGGCCCGCGCCGTCGAGGACGAGGTCCAGTCGGTGCGCGGCTCCACCCGCCTGGAGGCCAAGAAGCAGCGCCGCCGCGAGGGGCGCGAGCAGGGCCGCCGCCGCCCGCCGGTGATCACCGAGGCCGAGTTCCTGGCCCGCCGCGAGTCGGTCGAGCGCGTCATGGTCGTCCGGCAGGAGGGCGAGCGCACCCAGATCGCCGTCCTGGAGGACGGCATCCTGGTCGAGCACTACGTCAACCGCAACACCCAGCAGTCCTACGTCGGCAACGTCTACCTCGGCAAGGTCCAGAACGTGCTGCCCTCCATGGAGGCGGCGTTCGTGGACATCGGCAAGGGCCGCAACGCCGTGCTGTACGCGGGCGAGGTCAACTGGGACGTGGCGGGCCTGGAGGGCCAGCCGCGCCGCATCGAGTCGGCGCTGAAGTCGGGCCAGTCGGTGCTGGTGCAGGTCACCAAGGACCCGCTCGGCCACAAGGGCGCCCGCCTGACCAGCCAGGTCTCGCTGCCGGGCCGCTACCTGGTGTACGTGCCCGACGGCTCGATGACCGGCATCAGCCGCAAGCTGCCCGACAAGGAGCGCAGCCGGCTCAAGCAGATCCTCAAGAAGATCATGCCGGAGAACGCCGGCGTGATCGTGCGCACCGCCGCCGAGGGCGCCACCGAGGCCGAACTGGAGCGCGACGTGTCGCGCCTGGCCGCGCAGTGGGACAGCATCCAGAGCAAGATCAAGAACGCCGGCGCGCCGTCCCTGCTGTACGGCGAGCCCGACCTGACCATCCGCGTGGTCCGCGACATCTTCAACGAGGACTTCGCCAAGCTGGTGGTGGCCGGCGACGAGGCGTGGGACACCGTCTCGGAGTACGTCGAGTACGTCGCCCCGCACCTGGCCGACCGGGTGGAGCGCTACGAGGGCGACGGCGACGTGCTGGCCGCCTACCGGATCGACGAGCAGATCGCCAAGGCGCTGGACCGCAAGGTCTGGCTGCCCTCGGGCGGCTCGCTGGTGATCGACCGCACCGAGGCCATGACGGTCATCGACGTCAACACCGGCAAGTTCACCGGCCAGGGCGGCAACCTGGAGGAGACCGTCACCCGCAACAACCTGGAGGCGGCCGAGGAGATCGTCCGCCAGCTCCGGTTGCGCGACATCGGCGGCATCATCGTGGTCGACTTCATCGACATGGTGCTGGAGAGCAACCGCGACCTGGTGCTGCGCCGCCTGGTGGAGTGCCTGTCGCGCGACCGCACCAAGCACCAGGTGGCCGAGGTCACCTCGCTCGGCCTGGTCCAGATGACCCGCAAGCGGGTCGGGCAGGGCCTGCTGGAGGCGTTCTCGGAGACCTGCGAGTCCTGCAACGGCCGCGGCATCCACGTGCACCTCACGCCGGTGGAGTCCAAGACCGACAAGGCGTCCTCGGGCAAGGAGGGCGGCCGTCGCCGCAAGCGCAAGGGCGACGTCGAGAAGGCCGTCGAGGAGAAGCTGGCGCAGCAGGAGGCGGGCAGGGACGCGGGCAAGGACGAGGACTCCGAGCCCGAGCCGCAGGCCGCGGTGGAGGCCGCGGACGCCGCCGCCGAGGCGGCCGACGCCGGGGCGGCCACGCTGGAGGCCGTCGAGCCGGTCCCCGCCGACCTGAACGGCGCCGAGCCCAAGCCGAAGCGCGCCCCCCGCAAGTCCCGGGCGAAGAAGGCCGAGCCCAAGCCGGAGCCCGAGGCCGAGGCCGCCAAGGACTCGGCCGACGTCCCGGCGGAGGCCCCGGCCGAGGCCGAGGAGCAGGCCGCCGACGCTTCCGCCAACGGCCGTCGCCGCCGCACCCGCCGCGCGCCCAAGGCCGAGCAGCCCGCCGAGCCCGCCGAGGCCGTCAGCGCCGAGTGACCGGTGGTGCCCGCCGCCGGTTCGCTTCCGGCGGCGGGCATCCGGTACTCTTAGATGCTGGCGCGCCGTGGGCGCGTCATCTCGACTTGCACCGGCAGGCACCGGTGCGCCCCCTCGCCGCTCTGGCGGAGGGACAGTGCAGAGAGCATCGCGGGAGCCGTCTCCCGCGGTGTGCCGCCGTCCGGCCCCGGCCGGGCGGTAGGCCCTCAGCCGAGGGCTGGTTGACACCACGTGTGGGACCGGTTCAGTCCGGAAGCACGCGCAGACGAAGGGTTTCCGCGGTGTACGCGATTGTCCGCGCAGGCGGCAGGCAGGAGAAGGTGGCCGTCGACGACGTGCTCACCGTCGACAAGCTGACCGGTGAGGCCGGCGACACGGTCAAGCTCCAGGCCCTCCTGGTCGTCGACGGTGACAACATCGTCAGCAAGGCCGCCGAGCTGGCCAAGTACGAGATCACCGCCGAGATCGTCGGGGCCGTCAAGGGCCCGAAGATCAACATCATGCACTACCGGAACAAGACCGGTTACAAGCGGCGGATGGGTCACCGTCAGCCCTACACCGAGGTCAAGATCACCGGTATCAAGGCCGGGAAGTAAGAGGGAGCTGACCAATGGCACACAAGAAGGGCGCATCGTCCAGCCGTAACGGACGCGACTCCAACGCCCAGCGCCTCGGGGTCAAGCGTTTCGGCGGCCAGCAGGTGAACGCCGGCGAGATCATCGTCCGCCAGCGCGGCACCCACTTCCACCCGGGTCCGGGCGTCGGCCGCGGCGGCGACGACACGCTGTTCGCGCTGGTCGCCGGTGCGGTGCAGTTCCGCCGCTACCGCGGGCGCAACGCCGTGAGCATCGTCCCGCCGGCGGAGTAATCCGCCGCGCAGCGACGTTACACCTGAGGGGCGGACCGAACCGGTCCGCCCCTTTTGCTCTTCTATTCGATCGAGGGAGACCACCGTGGCGGCAGGAAGCGCATCCGGCGCGCAGTTCGTGGACCGGGTGGCGCTGCACGTCGTCGCCGGAAACGGCGGCAACGGCTGCGCCTCGGTGCACCGGGAGAAGTTCAAGCCGCTCGGCGGCCCCGACGGGGCCAACGGCGGCCGCGGCGGCGACGTCATCCTGGAGGTCGACACCAACGCCGCCAGCCTGCTCGACTACCACCGGCGGCCGCACCGCAAGGCCACCAACGGGCGTCCCGGGCAGGGCGGGCACCGCACCGGCGCCAACGGCGAGGACGTGGTCCTGCCGGTGCCCGACGGCACGGTGGTCAAGAACCGCAAGGGCGAGGTGCTGGCCGACCTGGTCGGCGAGGGCACCCGCTACGTCATCGCGCAGGGCGGCCACGGCGGGCTCGGCAACGCCGCGCTGGCCTCGGCCAAGCGCAAGGCCCCCGGGTTCGCGCTGCTGGGCGAGCCCGGCGAGGAGCGCGACGTCGTCCTGGAGCTCAAGAGCGTCGCCGACGTGGCGCTGGTCGGCTTCCCGAGCGCCGGCAAGTCCTCGCTGATCGCGGCGCTGTCGGCCGCCAAGCCGAAGATCGCCGACTACCCGTTCACCACACTGGTCCCCAACCTGGGCGTGGTCAGCGCGGGCGACAACACCTTCACCGTCGCCGACGTGCCCGGCCTGATCGAGGGCGCCAGCGAGGGCAAGGGCCTCGGCCTGGAGTTCCTGCGCCACATCGAGCGCTCCTCCACCCTGGCGCACGTGCTCGACTGCGCCACCATGGAGCCCGGCCGCGACCCGGTCAGCGACTTCGAGGTCATCGAGAACGAGCTGCAGGCCTACGACCGCGTGCTGGGCGACCGGCCGCTGTCGGACCGGCCCCGCATCGTCGTGCTCAACAAGGTGGACGTGCCCGACGCGCGCGAGCTGGCCGAGATGGTGCGTCCGGAGTTCGAGAAGCGCGGCCTGAAGGTGTTCGAGGTGTCGGCCGCGAGCCACGAGGGCCTGCGCGAGCTGTCGTTCGCGATGGCGGAGATGGTCGCCCAGTTCCGGGCCTCGCTGCCGCCCGCCGAGCCGACCCGCATCGTCATCCGGCCCAAGGCCGTCAGCAGCGACGCCGACTTCGAGGTCAAGGCGACCGGCGACAACACCTTCCTGATCACCGGCGACAAGCCGGTGCGCTGGCTGCGCCAGACCGACTTCGCCAACGAGGAGGCCGTGGGCTACCTGGCCGACCGGCTGGCCCGCCTCGGCGTGGAGGACGCGCTGTTCAAGGCGGGCGCCGAGCCCGGCGCGACGGTCCTGATCGGCACCACCGAGGAGTCGATCGTCTTCGACTGGGCGCCGGAGGTCGACACCCTGGCCGCCGAGGGCGGCACGGGCCCGCGCGGCACCGACCGCCGCCTGGACGGCTACCGCTAGCCCACCGCCGACCCCTTTACCCCCGAGGGAACCAGCACATGAGCACGCGTACGGCGATCGCCGAGGCCCGGCGGATCGTGGTGAAGGCCGGATCGTCCTCGCTGACCACGCCGCAGGGCACCATCGACGGCGACCGGATCGACGCGCTGGTGGACGTGCTGGCCGCGCGCCGCGCCGCCGGCGGCGAGGTCGTGTTCGTCTCCTCGGGGGCCATCGCCGCCGGGCTCGGCCCGCTCGGGCTGACCCGGCGCCCGCCGGACCTGGCGACCCAGCAGGCCGCCGCCAGCGTCGGGCAGGGGCTGCTGGTGGCGCGCTACACCTCCTCGTTCGCCCGGTACGGCCTCGGCGTCGGGCAGGTGCTGCTGACCGCCGACGACATGATGCGCCGCTCGCACCACCGCAACGCCCAGCGCACCCTGTCCAAGCTGCTGGACCTCGCCATGGTGCCGATCGTCAACGAGAACGACACCGTCGCCACCGACGAGATCCGCTTCGGCGACAACGACCGGCTGGCCGCGCTGGTGGCGCACCTGACCCGCGCCGACGCGCTGGTGCTGCTGTCGGACGTGGACGCCCTCTACACCGGCGACCCCCGCCAGCCCGGCGCGCGCCGCATCGACCAGGTGCACGGCCCCGGCGACCTCGCCGGGGTGAAGCTCGGCGCCTCCGGCCGGGTCGGCACCGGCGGCATGATCACCAAGGTGGAGGCGGCGCGCATCGCGGGCGTGCCGGTCGTGCTGACCAACGCCGCGCAGGCCGCGCAGGCGCTGGCGGGCGAGCCGGTCGGCACCTACTTCCACCCGCAGGGCGCGCGCCGCTCCACCCGGCACCTGTGGCTGGCGCACGCCACCACCGGCCACGGCCGGGTCGTGCTGGACGCGGGCGCGGTCGAGGCGGTCGTGCGGCGCGGCAAGTCGCTGCTGCCCGCGGGCGTGACCGGCGTGCAGGGCGAGTTCGCCGCCGGCGACCCGGTGGACCTGTGCGGCGACGACGGCCGCGTGGTGGCGCGCGGCCTGGTCAACTATGACGCGGGGGAGATCCCGGAGCTGATGGGCCGCTCCACCCGGTGGCTGGCCCGCGAGCTGGGCCCCGAGTACGAGCGCGAGATCATTCACCGCGACGACCTGGTGATCCTGGAAGGCGGAGCACGAGATGAGTGAGCAGGAACGCGAGGAGTTCACCCGGGTGGCGCGGCGCGCCAAGGACGCCGCGGCGCTGCTGGCCCCGCTGCCGCGGTCGGCCAAGGACGCGGCGCTGCACGCGATCGCCGACGCGCTGGTGGCGCGCACCGACGAGATCGTCAAGGCCAACGGCCTGGACGTGGCCGCGGCGCGCGAGGGCGGCACCTCCGAGTACATGATCGACCGGCTCAGCCTGTCGCCCGAGCGGATCGCGGCGATCGCCGACGCGGTCCGCCAGGTCGCCGCGCTGCCCGACCCGGTCGGCGAGACCGTGCGCGGCAACGTGCTGCCCAACGGCCTGGACCTGCGCCAGATCCGGGTGCCGCTGGGCGTGGTCGGCATCATCTACGAGGGCCGCCCGAACGTGACCGTGGACGCCGCCGCGCTGTGCCTGAAGAGCGGCAACGCGGCGATGCTGCGCGGCTCGTCGTCGGCGTTCGAGTCCAACACCGTGCTGGTCGGCGTCATGCAGGACGCGCTGGCCGGCACCGCCGTGCCCGCCGACGCGATCCAGCTGGTGCCGGGCACCTCGCGCGAGTCGGTCAAGCACCTGATGCGGGCGCGGGGCCTGGTGGACGTGCTGATCCCGCGCGGCGGCGCCTCCCTGATCAACTCGGTGGTGGAGGAGTCCACCGTCCCGGTGATCGAGACCGGCGTCGGCAACTGCTCGGTCTACGTGGACGCCGCCGCCGACCTGGACATGGCGGTGGACATCCTGGTCAACGCCAAGACCCAGCGCCCGTCGGTGTGCAACGCCGCCGAGACGGTGCTGGTCCACGCCGACGCGGCCGAGGCGTTCCTGCCCCGCGCGCTGGAGGCGCTGCGCGCCAAGGGCGTCACGGTGCACGGCGACGAGCGGGTCCGCGCGTTCGGCGACGACGTGGTGGAGGCGACCGAGGACGACTGGCACGCCGAGTACCTGTCGCTGGACATCGCCGCCCGCGTGGTGGACACGCTGGAGGACGCCGTCGCGCACATCCGCCGCTACGGCTCGGGCCACACCGAGGCGATCGTGACCACCTCCCAGCCCGCCGCCAAGCGCTTCGTGGCGCTGGTGGACTCGGCGGCGGTGATGGTGAACGCCTCGACGCGCTTCACCGACGGCGAGGAGTTCGGCTTCGGCGCGGAGATCGGGATCTCGACGCAGAAGCTGCACGCACGGGGCCCGATGGGCCTGCCCGAGCTGACCTCGACCAAGTACGTGGTGGTGGGGGAGGGGCACCTGAAGGGGCAGGCGTAGGCGTAGCCCCCACCGGCCGCCCGGCCCGCTCCACGGCCCCCCGGCCCGTTTTACCGGCCGCCCGGTTTTGCCGCGCTCGCCCCCAGGCGAGTGCGGCAAAACCGGGCGGCCGTGCTTTTGATGCCCGGATCGCACAGTTCACCCCCTCCTCCCAATACGGTCCCGCAACATCCGCTTTTGTGACACTTAGCCTCTTGATGTCACGTTGTAAGTGTGGTCTGATTCACGACTGTGACTCCTGAGATCAGCCGCCGCCGCGTCCTCAAGGGCGCCGCCCTCGGGGCGGGGATCGCCGCCACCGGAACCGGCCTGGGAGCCTTCCCGGCCCGTCCCGCCGCCGCTGCCGCGCCCGCCCTGCGCGGTCCCGTCGCCGGGACCACCCTCGACCGCACCCTGCTGCTGGGCCGTCCGGGCGCCGGGGGCTACCGCAAGGTCGTCGCCGGGCCCGGCGAGCCGCACGTGCTGCGCCGCGACCTCGGCGGCGCGGCCGGGGCCAAGCGCGCCGCCGCGCGGCGCGGGCTGGTCGCCTTCGGCCACTTCACCGACGTGCACATGATCGACTCCCAGTCGCCGGGTCGGGTGGAGTTCGTGGACCGGTTCAAGGACGCCCTCAGCGTGCTGCCGGTCGAGGGCGCCTGGCGGCCGCAGGAGGTCCTGACCACCCAGGTCGCCGAGGCGATGGTGCGGGCCGTGAACCGGGTCGGGCGCGGTCCCGCCACCGGCCTCGAGTTGGCCTTCACGATCAACACCGGCGACGCCGCCGACAACGTCCAGTACAACGAGGTCCGCTGGGTCATCGACGTGCTGGACGGCAATCGCGTCACCCCCGACTCCGGCGACCTGCGCCGCTATGAGGGCGTGCAGGACTGGGTCAGCTACGACACCGCGTTCTGGCACCCCGACGGGCCGCCGCCCGGGGCCGAGCCCGACGTCGCCATCGCCAAGTACGGCTTCCCCCGCGTCAAGGGCCTGCTGGACGCCGCGCGCCGCCCGTTCGACGCCACCGGCCTCACCACCCCCTGGCTCGCGGTGTTCGGCAACCACGACGGGCTGGTCCAGGGCAACCTGCCGATCAACCCGCTGGTCACCGCGCTCGCCACCGGCGGCATCAAGATCGGCGCACCGGGGGGCGCGGCGCAGGCCGAGCGGCTCGCCCGGATGTTCCGCACCGCCGACGGCCGCGAGCTGGTCCGGCTCAGCAAGGAGAAGGGCGGCGTCGGCGGCCTGTTCCGCCCGGTCACCCCCGACGCCAAGCGGCGGATGCTGTCGCGCGCCGAGGTCGTCCGCGAGCACTTCAACACCACCGCCGCGCTCAAGGGCCACGGCTTCACCGCCGCCAACCTGCGCGACGGCACCGCCTACTACGCCTTCGACCAGGGCGTGGTGCGCGGCCTGGTGCTCGACACCGTCAACCCCAACGGCTACTCCGAGGGCTCCCTCGACAAGGCGCAGTTCGCCTGGCTGGAGAAGCAGATCCAGGCCGGCAGCAGCCGCTACACCGACGCCAAGGGCAACCTCGTCAGGCGCAACGTCCGCGACCGGCTGTTCGTGCTGTTCAGCCACCACACGATCGGGTCGATGGGCAACCCGCTGGGCGGCGGCCGGGTGCTGGGCGACGAGGTCGAGGCCATGCTGCTGCGCTACCCCAACGTCGTGCTGTGGGTGAACGGCCACACCCACCGCAACGAGGTCATCCCGCACGCGCGCAAGGGCGGCGGCGGCTTCTGGGAGGTCAACAGCGCCGCGCACGTCGACTTTCCGCAGCAGTGCCGCATCGTGGAGCTGGCCGACAACCGCGACGGCACCCTGTCGATCTTCGCGACCGTGCTGGACTCGGCCGGCCCCGAGTCCTACGGCGGCAAGCTGACCGACCCGGTGCGGCTGGCGTCGCTCGCGCGCGAGCTGTCGGGCAACGACTGGCAGGACCGCGAGGAGAACCGGCGCGGCGACCGCGACGACCGCAACGTCGAGCTGCTGCTGCCCGCCCCCTTCTGAGCGCACGCGAAAGGGCCGCCGCGGATCGCGGCGGCCCTTTCGCGCGGACCCGCTAGTTCTGGGTGGTCGTGGTGCCGCCGCCGTCGCGCCGGTTGTTGAACCGGTCGAACAGGCCGCCCGCCGCCGACGCCGCCGCGTCGGCCACGTCCCGCACCTTGCCGACGAACGGGTCGGCGGTGCGCTCCCACGACTCCTTGTAGGAGTTGGCCGCGTTGCGGACCTCCTCGGTGAAGCTGGCGCTGTCGTCGTCGGCGCGGCGCGGGTAGCCCCCGGCCAGGATGCGCTCGTACTCGCCGCCGGTCGCCCACCGGTCGATCTCGGCGAACCGCATCACCGCGAACGGGTGGGTCTGCGGCAGCAGGTTCAGGAACTTCAGCAGCCCGTCGCGCACGTCGCCGGCCGCGTCGTACTCGCGGGCCTGCTCCAGGAACGCCTCGGTGCTCATCTCGTGCAGCCGCGACCCGCCCGCCAGCTTCATCATCGTGCGCTTGGCCGCGTCCAGGTCCTGCCCCGCCAGCAGCCCGGCCCGGTCGGCCGACAGCTCGGCCTTGCGGAACCACTCCTTGAGCCCGATGATGATCGCCGCGATGCCGAGGTTGCCCAGCGGCAGCCACGCCAGCCGCGAGCCCAGGCTGATCAGGATCTGCATCATCGTCTGGTAGACCGCGTGGCCCGACAGGATGTGGCCGACCTCGTGCGCGATGACGAAGCGCAGCTCCTCCTCGTCCAGCAGGTCCAGCAGCCCGGTGTTGATCACGATGAACGGGTTGTCGGAGCCGAGCGCCATCGCGTTGGGCTGCGGGTCCTGCTTGACGTACACCTCGGGCACCTTGGGCATGTCGAGGATGTAGCAGGCGTCGCGCACCATGTCGTGGACGTGCCGGAACTGCCCCTCGCTGGCCCGCACCGACCCGCCGAGGTACATCAGCCGGATGGCCCGCTCGTTGATCAGCCCGGACAGCTTGCGGAGCACGATGTCGAAGCCCGACAGCGAGCGCAGCGCCACCAGCGCCGACCGGTCCGCGGGGTGTTCGTAGGCCCGGGAGCTGATCCCGGGGAAGCGGATGCGTGCACGATCCGGCGTGTTCTCGGTCATCGGGTCTCCTTGGCGATGGCGGTCCCCACCTCGTCGGGGGGATCGGGCTGCGGCGGCGCGCCGGCGGCGGCGGTCCGCGCGGGCACGCCGCACCCGCCAGGTTGGTACGGAACCCGGCGGCGGGGCAACACCCCTGGTCGTGTCGGGGCCGCGCGCCCGGCGGAGCAGGACGGCGGAATCGGCATACCTGGTCCGACGAACCGCGGCACGGCGGGGTTCCCGCCGTGCCGCGAGCGGCCGGGTCCGGCCCGCCGGGGTATTGCGCCGCGCGCGCCCCGAGGGGTGTACTGCGGGCGGAGCGGGCAGGCGGGCGCAAGGAGGCGCGATGTTCGACCCCAAGGCCGAGGCGATGTCCCGGGACGAGCGCGCCGCCTTGCAGCGCGACCGCCTGCGGGGCCTGGTGGACCGGCTGCTGGGCGCCGGGGGAGTGCAGGGGCGGCGGCTGAAGGAGGCCGGGGTGTCCGGCGGCGCCGACATCACCCTGGAGGCGCTGGCCGACCTTCCGTTCACCACCAAGCAGGACCTGTGGGACCACTACCCGTTCGGGATGCTGGCGGTGCCGCGCGAGCAGGTCGCGGCGGTGCACGGCTCGTCGGGCACGCGCGGCCGCCCCACGCTGGTGGCCTACACGCGCGCCGACCTCGAACTCTGGGCGGCGATGTGCGCGCGGTCGCTGGCGTGCGCCGGGGCCGGGCCGGGCAGCGTCGTCCACAACGCCTACGGGTACGGGCTGTTCACCGGCGGCATCGGCGTCCACCAGGGCGCGGTGGCGCTGGGCGCGACCGTGGTGCCGATGTCGGGCGGCATGACCGAGCGGCAGCTGCGGCTGCTGGCCGACCTGCGCGCCGACGTCCTCACCTGCACCCCCGCCTACGCGCTGCGGCTCGGCGAGGCCGCCGCCGAGGCCGGGGTGGAGCTGCCCGCGCTGCGCGCCGGGATGCTGGGCGCCGAACCCTGGACCGAGGAGCTGCGCGCCGCGATCGAGGCCGTCCTGCCGATCAAGGCGGTGGACGTCTACGGCCTGTCGGAGGTGATCGGCCCCGGCGTCGCCACCGAGTGCCTGGAGCAGGACGGCCTGCACGTCAACGAGGACCACTTCGTCGTCGAGGCCGTCGACCCGGCCACCGGCGCGCCCGTGCCCGACGGCGAGCCCGGCGAGCTGGTGTTCACCACCCCGACCAAGCAGGCGCTGCCCCTGCTGCGCTACCGCACCGGCGACGTCGCCGCCCTCGCCCGCGGCGACTGCCCCTGCGGCCGCACCCTGGCGCGGATGAGCAAGATCCGCGGCCGGGCCGACGACATGCTGGTGATCCGCGGCGTCAACGTCTACCCCAGCGAGGTCGAGCGCGTCCTGCTCGGCAGCGGCCTGGCCGCCCCGCACTACCAGCTGGTGGTGGACCGGCGGCGGGCCGCGCCCCGCCTGCTGGTCGCCTGCGAGGCCGCCACCGGAGGCGACCCCGCCCCCGCCCTGGAACGGGCGCTGCGCGAGGCGCTGGGCCTGGCCGCCGAGGTGCGCGTGCTGCCCGCCGGGACGGTGCCGCGCGTCGAGATCGGCAAGGCCGTGCGCGTCGTGGCCTGGGAGGCGGGCGACCCGCCGGTCCCCGGGCTGCACTGACCCCGGCGGTCCTGCGCACGCGCCGTTCTGGCTATTCTCGTCGCCATGACGCAAAAGCGGCGCCTGGGGATCATGGGCGGCACGTTCGACCCGATCCACCACGGGCACCTGGTGGCCGCCAGCGAGGTGGCGCACTTCTTCTCGCTGGACGAGGTCGTGTTCGTGCCCACCGGGGTCTCCTCGCACAAGGACGACCGCAAGATCGCCGCCGCCGAGGACCGCTACCTGATGACCGTGATCGCCACCGCGTCCAACCCGCGCTTCTCGGTCAGCCGCATCGACATCGACCGGCCCGGCCCCACCTACACCGTGGACACCCTGCGCGACATGCGCGACCTGCACGGCCCCGACGCCGAGCTGTTCTTCATCACCGGCGCCGACGCCCTCGGCAAGATGCTCACCTGGCACCACACCGACGAGCTGTTCGAGCTGGCCCACTTCGTCGGCGTCACCCGCCCCGGCCACCGCCTCACCGACCCCGGCCTGCCCGACGGCCGGGTCAGCCTGATGGAGGTGCCCGCCCTGTCGATCTCCTCCACCGAGTGCCGCGACCGCGTCCGGGCCGGCGAGCCCATCTGGTACCTGGTGCCCGACGGCATCGTGCAGTACATCAACAAACGCGCCCTCTACCGCGAGCACGCCGCTGAACTGGGCTGACGGCGGTCACGGGGACCGGCGTCGGGGCCATACCCTGAAAGGGACGCCTCCGGCCCGCACCGGGCCGGAGACGGGAGCAAACCCCATGACCACGACAAAGGGGGTCGCCGGCCGCCGCCCGTGAGAAGGTGGACCGGGTACCGACCCCTACAGGGAGGATCGCGAGCGCACCGTGACCGCATCCGACAGGGCCGCACAGCTCGTCCGCATCGCCGCCGAGGCGGCGGGCGACAAGCTGGCCGACGACATCCTTGCCTACGACGTGAGCGACCAGCTCGTCATCACCGACGCGTTCGTCCTCTGCTCGGCCTCCAACGACCGGCAGGTCCGCGCCATCGTCGACGAGATAGAGAAGCGCCTGCGCGAAGAGGCCGACGCCAAGCCGGTCCGCCGCGAGGGCGAGCGGGACGGCCGCTGGGTCCTGCTCGACTACATCGACGTGATCGTGCACGTCCAGCACGAGGAGGAGCGCGTCTACTACGCCCTCGAACGGCTGTGGAAGGACTGCCCGGTCATCGACCTGCCCGAGCACGTCAACACCCACGGCCCCGCCATCGGGAGCGCGAGTGACTGAGCGTCCCGCGCGCGAGCCCGGCAAGCGCCGCCTCGTCCTGTGGCGGCACGGCCAGACCTCCTGGAACGTCGAACGCCGCTTCCAGGGCAAGACCGACATCCCGCTCGACGAGACCGGCGTTCAGCAGGCCCACCGCGCCGCCCGCCTGCTCGCCGCGCTCCGGCCGACCGCGATCCTGGCGTCCCCGCTCCAGCGCGCCGCCGACACCGCCCAGGCCCTCGCCGACGTGACCGGCCTCACCCCCGTCCACGACCGCGACCTCATCGAGCGCGACGGCGGCGAGTGGGAGGGCCTCACCTCCCGCGAGATCCGCGAGCGCTACCCCGCCGAGCACGCGGCCTGGCAGCCCCCCGGCGGCGAGACCAGCGCCCAGGTCGCCAAGCGCGTCGGCGCCGCCCTGGACCGCGCCGTGGACGACCTGCCGCCCACCGGTCTGCTGGTGGTCGCCTCCCACGGCGCCGCGCTCCGCCTCGGCATGTCCCACCTGCTCGGCCTCCCCGAACAGGTCTGGGAACGCCTCGGCGGCCTGTCCAACTGCTCGTGGTCGGTCCTGGCCGAGATGCGCGACGGCGGCTGGCGCCTCGTCGAGCACAACGCCGGCACCCTCCCCGAACCCGTCCTGAGCGACGACCGCACCGAGAACGGCGCCTAGGCGGGCACCCGCTATTCGATTCGATCCACCGCCGGAGTTCCTATATGCTGGCGGAGCGCTGCGGGATGAAAGTCCACGCAGTGGCGCGGGGCTATGGCGCAGTTGGTAGCGCGCCTCCATGGCATGGAGGAGGTCTGGGGTTCGAATCCCCATAGCTCCACTCTGGAGTCGGAGCGGTGTGCTCGCGGAAAGCGCGAGCCGCCGCTCCTTCGTCGTTTCTCCCAGGGGGCGACCCCTGGAACCCCGGTGTGGGGGCTCCGCCCCCACACCCCCGGTCCGACCGCCTCCCCCGCCCGCCCGCCCCTTTGGGGCGGTCAGGGGGTTTTTAGTTTGGACCAGACGCGGATGAGGGCCTTCATGTCGGCTTCGTCCAGGGCGTCGGTGAAGGTCTCCTTCAGGGCCCTGCGGCGGGTCGTGTCGGCCTCCTCGAACAGCGCGCGGCCCTCGGGGGTGAGGGCCACCTGCGCCGTGCGGGCGTCCTGCTGGGAGCGGGCCCGCTCGATCAGGCCCCGCTCGCGCAGCGCCTCCACCACGCGCGAGACCTGGCTGCGGCTCAGCATCGTGCACGAGCCCAGGTCCGACACCGACACCGGACCGTCCTGGTACGACAGCCACAGCAGCACCTCGAACCAGGACAGTGGCAGGTCGTGGCGGCGCAGCAGCTCGCGGCCGACCCGGTTGGTGAGGGTGTTGCCCGCCCACACCAGGCCGTAGAAGGCCAGGTCCTCGGGGGGAAGGTCGGATTCGGCGAGTTGCTTGGCCATGGGGGGAGTGTAGGTGATTTGTGTGCGTGTACACGTATTCTTACTCTGTGCGTGTACACACAATCGAGGAGGCCGCTTATGTCCGTGTCCCGTGAGGTCCGCCTGGTCGCCCGCCCGAAGGGGGAGCCGCAGGAGTCCGACTTCGAGGTCGCCGAGGTGGAGGTGCCCGAGCCCGGCGACGGGCAGATCGTGGTGCGCAACGACTTCATCTCGGTGGACCCCTACATGCGCGGCCGCATGAACGACGTGAAGTCCTACGTCCCGCCGTTCGAGCTCGGCAAGGCTATGGAGGGCGGCGCGGTCGGCACCGTGGTCGCCTCGCGCGCCGAGTCGGTCCCGGTCGGCTCGGTCGTGCTGCACGGCCTCGGCTGGCGCGAGCACGCCCTGCTGGACGCCCGCAAGGCGCGGGTGCTCGACGTGTCGGCCGTGCCCGCCGAGAAGTACCTCGGCGTGCTGGGGATGCCGGGGCTCACCGCCTACGCGGGGCTCGTCGAGGTCGCGCCGGTCAAGGAGGGGGAGGTCGTCTTCGTCTCCGGCGCGGCGGGCGCGGTCGGCAGCGCCGCCGGGCAGATCGCGCGGCACCTCGGCGCGTCCAAGGTGATAGGGTCGGCGGGCGGGCCCGCCAAGGTCGCCAAGCTGACCGGCGAGTACGGCTTCGACGCCGGCATCGACTACCGCGAGGGCCGCCTGGAGGAGCAGCTCGCCGAGGCCGCGCCCGAGGGCATCGACGTCTACTTCGACAACGTGGGCGGCGACCACCTGCGGGCCGCCATCGCCACGCTGAACACCGGCGGCCGGGTCGCGATGTGCGGGGCGATCTCGCAGTACAACGCCACCGGCCCGGTGCCCGGCCCCGACAACCTGGCGCTGGCGATCGGCAAGCGGCTCACCCTGCGCGGCTTCATCGTCGGTGACCACGCCCACCTGATGGGCGAGTACGCCGCCCGCGCGTCGGAGTGGCTGCGCGACGGCCGGCTGCGCTCGGAGGAGACCGTGGTGGACGGCCTGGACAACGCCGTGGACGCCTTCCTGGGGCTGCTGCGCGGCGCCAACACCGGCAAGATGCTGGTCCGCCTGTAAGGGCCGCCGCACGGCGGGAGGCGCCGCCCTCAGGGGGCGCCTCCCGCCGCGGGGAGCGGGCCGGGGTCGGCGACGCGGCGCGTGAAGGTCCCGTGGAAGCCGAACGGCACGTGCCCGTTCAGGTGCACCGTCGCCACCGGGTCGCGCTCGGCGTCGCGGGCGTCCAGGACCAGCAGCCTGGAGCGGTGCTCGGCCACGTCGTAGTCCAGCGCCAGCAGCCAGCCGTCGTCCTCGGCGGCCCCGGCCGCGCGCGGCACGAAGATCGGCTCGCCGAGCACGTGGCCGGGGCCGAGGGGGTGCGCGGCGGTCCGCCCGGTGTCGTGGTCGATCTTCAGCAGGTCGGTGAAGGAGTCGGCGAGGCCGGCCCGCTCCGGCGCGGCCCGGCCGCTCAGGTAGGTGTAGCGGTGCCGCCGGGTGGCCAGCCGCTGGTCGATCTGCGGGAACTCGCCGGTGCGCGGCGTCAGCTCCTGCTCCTCCACCCGGCCCGACGGTCCGATCCGGTACCGCACCAGGCGACTCTGCGGGAACCCGCCCGCCAGGTCGTACAGGCCGGCGGTCAGCTCGTCCCAGTCGTCGAACAGCACCAGGTCCACCACGGTGTCGCCGCCGTCCTCGTAGGCGTTGGCGAGGTGGAAGTGCACGGTCGCCTCGTGCTCGACCACCCGCGCCCGGCCGCCCGAGCGCGGCACCAGCACGAACCGGGTCGCCTTGCGCGGCCGGTGCTCCAGCGCGCCCAGCAGCGGCCCGGTCAGCACCTTGCGCACGTTGAAGAACACCGGGTCGAGCACGAACACCAGGTGCCGCTCGGTCAGCGCGAAGTCGTGGTTCCAGCGCGCCCCGTCCATCGGCACCGTCGCGAGCGTGTGCAGCCGCCCGCGCCGGTCCACGCGGTGGCAGCGCAGCGCAGGGCGCGGCACGAACCGCTGGCCGAAGTTGA
Source organism: Spirillospora sp. NPDC050679 (assembly GCA_044456955.1). GTDB lineage: Bacteria > Actinomycetota > Actinomycetes > Streptosporangiales > Streptosporangiaceae > Spirillospora. Next base: position 147,785 of record JBITGK010000022.1, read on the forward strand.
ACATCTCGCCGGTCGCCGGGTCCCACTTGGGGTGCGCGGAGAACGCGCCGAGGAACCCCAGCCTCCCGTCGAAGTCGTGCGTGCCGAGGGTCTCCAGGGTGTCGGGGTCGAGGCGGTGCGGCGGCCCGCCCTCCCACAGCGCCAGCAGCCGGTCGGCGTGGTAGGCCACCGAGGTGTTGGCGGTGTTGCCGGGACGCGCGAACAGGTTGCGGCGGAGGCCGCCGGGCCGCTGCGTCCCGACCGCGCGGTAGCGCATCCCGCCCGCCGCCAGCCCGGCCTGGAAGTGGCGGGTGCGCACGTACCGGTTGCGGTGCCGCACCGAGCGGCCGTCGAAGACGAACTGCGACACCATGCCGTCCCCGTCGAACAGGTGGTGCAGCGGCGTGCCGCCCGCCTCCCACTTGCCGGGCCCGATCCGGTAGAGGGTCCCGGTCAGCTCGGGCGGCAGCGCGCCGTCGACCTGCGCGGCGACCTCGTCGCGCTCCTCGGTCACCGGGGCGAACAGCCCGAGTCCCCGAGCCGGAGCCATGCTCATGGCGGCACTCCCTATCTGAGGACGGTCGTCCTCAAGATGCATCTGATGACGGCCGCTGTCAACATGTGGGGGTGACCGCACCGCAGCGCGCCTACCGCGGGCGCAGCGCCGCCGACCGCCGCGACGAGCGCCGCGGCCGGCTGCTGGCCGCCGGGCGCGACATCTGGCGCGACCAGGGCTGGGCGGCCGTCACCGTGCGCGGCGTCTGCGCCCGCGCCGGGCTGATCGACCGCTACTTCTACGAGAGCTTCGCCGACCGCCAGGCGCTGCTGCTGGAGATCTTCGACCGGGCGCGCGAGGAGCTGATGGCGGCGGTCCGCGATGCCTGGACGACCGCCCCCGGCCCCGTCGAGCGACGTGGCCGCGCCGCCATCGCCGCCGTGGTGGGCCTGCTGGACCGCGACCCGGCGCTGGCCCGCCTGCTGCTGGCCGAGCCCGCAGGCAACCCCGCCCTGGAGGAGCGCCGCCGCGCCGGCTTCCTCTGGCTCGTCCGCCAGGGCGCGGCCCTGGTCGCCGCCGACCTCGGCCGCGAGCCGCGCCGCCTGGAGACCGCCATGACCTTCACGCTGGGCGGCCTGGTCGAACTGCTGGCGCTGCGCCGCTCCGGCGATCTCGACCTGGACGCGGACACGCTGACGGACCGGGCCACGGAGATGTTCGGCGCGGTACTGCGCACCGCCGTCCTGTGAGCGCCGCCACCGTAAAGCGGTCCGACCTGCTCCCGGAGTGCACTAAGCTTTTCTCTGTCGGAACGGGGGAACCCGCTCCGGTGCAGGGCAAGGGGCTATGGCGCAGTTGGTAGCGCGCCTCCATGGCATGGAGGAGGTCTGGGGTTCGAATCCCCATAGCTCCACTCGATCCGAGGGCCGGTGTGGTCGCGGCATGAGCCGCTTCCCCGCCGGCCCTCGTCGTTTCTCCCAGGGGGCGACCCCTGGAACCCCGGGCGGTGACCGGTCAGGTCGCCGCCTTTCGCGTTTCCCGGACACGTTGATCATCCCGCGCTAGGCTCCGGCACTTCCTTCGGAGAGGTCGGGAATGTCGCGGCGGATGCAGGGCCGGCTATGGACGGCGGCGCTGGTACTGGCGGTGCTGCCGCTGCTGTACGGCCTGGTCGTGGCGCTTGTCGTAGACAAGACCAGTTGGATCGTCTCCAACGCTGGTATCGGCCCCGCTAGCTGCACCGGCTGGCAGTGGCACATCCAGCTGGGCTGGCTGCCCGTCTGGGAGACGGTGCGCCAGTACCCGGTCGTCGCGGTCGCGATCGGCTTCCTGTTGTGGTGGCGGGTGCGGCGTGCCGAGCGGATCGCGGCGTGGGCGACGGCGCTCTTCCTGGCGCTGGTCTCCCTGCCGACCCCGCTGCTGTTCGCCTTCGACATGGTCCGCAATCCGGGTTGCCTGAGCCTGTGGGAACCGTTCGTCGGATGGACGCTCGCCTGGAGCGGCTACTACGCGCTGCCCATGGCGGTGCTCCTCGCGACGGTGCTCCGTATCCGGCGACGAACCGTGGCGGCGCTGCTGGTCCTCGGCCTGGTGCTCGCCATTGCGGGCGACCACCGGCCCGGTCCGGCTGACGGTTCCTGGATGGGCACGACGACCAGAAAGGACTGCCCCGACCGGCTCCCTTTCCAGACGGAGAAGACGGCGGCGGCTCATATCGCGCGCATCGCGCGGATGCCTTCGCGGGCGCGCGAGCGCGCCTACATCTGCATGGTGCGCGGCTTCCCCTTCTCGCCCCGATACCAGGGAGGCGTCCAGGAGGACGACAAGCGAGCGGACTGGGAAGTGCTGGCCGAAGGGCGGAGCCTCTGCCGTGCGGAAGAGGAGCGGCGCCCGCTGCCCTACGGACGTGGGGAGCCGACGCAGATCGCGTACCTGTGTCCCGGCCTCGCGGCGCGCACGCAGGCGGAGAACGAGGTCAGGCAGCGGCAGGCGGCGGAAGAGAGCAGGCGCGACGACGCCCGGTACAACGCCTACTGCCGGAGGCTGCGGAAACCCGGAACGGTACGGCAGGGCACCACGTTCGCCATGTCCGACGAGGGCGGCGCGTACTACCTGCTGGACAAGGAGTACGACGAGGCCGCTCCCCAGCAGGCGAACGACAAGGCGAGCGACACCGGCATGGTCGGAGTCGGCCGAGGCGTCGTCGCCTTGCAGGCCGGGGAGACGGACGCGTTCTTCTGCCTGGCCGCCCGCGCCTACCGCGAGCCCCCGCCCGTCGAGCGGAAGGGCTGGGACCGGATCGTCGAGGTGGGGGTGGACGCTCCGGCGGGTCAGCTCAGGTTCAGCGACATGGGCACGCCGGAGAAGGACCTCCCCGTGCTCACCCTCGCCGGGCCCGGCTCGTACCGCGTGAGAATCCACGACCGCTACGCTCCGCCGGGGACGTCCGGCGACCTCCCCGAAGAGGCCCACCTGATCGTGGTGTTCCCCGGCAAGTCCAAGCGGACCGAGGTCTACAAGGGGAAGCTGGGCCGGTGAGCGGCCCGTGGAGGCGGGATGGACGCCTCCACGGGCCGGGTCTCCACCGCCTCAGTGCACGGTGGCCGCGTCCGCGTACCGCAGGACCGCGCCCACGCCCAGCTGCGCGTTCGGGCTGTCGGCGGGGAGCACCACCAGTTCCCCGTCGGTCGCCGCGACCGCCCGCACCAGCGCCGCGTCGGCCCGCTCCTCCACCGGCTCGTCCACGCCGAGCCGCCGCAGTTCCTCGGGGGAGGCCGCGACCTGGACCGGGTCGGGCCCGACCCACAGCCGCACGGGGGACTCGGGGTCCTCGTCCAGCAGCAGCGCCTCCACCTGGCCGCGCCGCGCCGCCTCCACGGTGGCGGGCAGGCCCGCGACGGCGCGCTCGCCGTGGGCCAGCTCCCGCTCGAAGCGCTCGGCGACGCCGAACACGCGCTCGGCGGCCTTCAGCTCCAGGACGCGGGCGATCTCGGCCTCCAGCTCGCCGTCGCCGGGGGAGTGCCGGTCGTACTCGACGGTGTACTCGCGCACCCCCTCGGAGATCTCCTCCAGGACCGCGTTGCGGGCCCGCACGTCCCCGGCCACCACCACGGCCTGCGCGTGGCAGCGGCGGGCGGCGCGGTCCACCTCGCGGCCCACCTTCTTGGCGTTGCTCTTCCACACCTCCTCGGCCGACCGCTGGAAGCGGGACTGGTTCCAGTCGCCGCCCTTGGCCTTGCGGATCGGGTACTCCTCGTCGCCGGGAACGTCGATGTGCCGCCGCTCGCCCTCGGCGGTGTAGCAGTCGATCTCGCCGCCGCGCCGGTCCACCACCGCGACCATGTGCGGGAACCGCTCGCCGCGCTCGGCCAGCAGCGGCAGTACGTGGGGCAGCGGCCCGACCCGGGCCTGGACGGCGCGCGGCGGCCCGGGCAGGCGCTCGACGTGCACCACCTCGCCGTCGGCGGCGAACACCGCCAGGCCCTCGGACCGCCGCTCGGCCAGCTCCTCCTCGACCACGCGCTCGACGGCCCGCAGCGTGCCGGCGGGCGCGCCCTGGGCCTCCAGGTCCGCCCGCAGCGCGCGCCACCGCAGCTCCGCGGCCTTGGCGGCGTCCTCGGTGGTGCGGGTCAGGTCGGCGTAGACCGTGGCGTAGGGACCGTTGTGCCGGTACAGCGGCTTGAGGAAAGACAGATCCATGCGCCCGCCGTACCCGTCCCGGTCACCTCAAACGCCGTCACATCCGTCACATGCGTAAAGTTTCAGTCATCGGTGGCGGCCCGCTGCAGCCGCGCGTAGATCAGCTGCATCCAGTCCGCCCCGGCGACCGCGGTCATGGTGGCCCCGGCCAGCCGGGTGGCGTCGGGCGCGAACGCCAGGCCCGCGGCGTAGGCGGTGGCGACCCACTGCGCGGTGCAGAACGGGCAGGTCAGCAGCTCGCCCAGGGCGTGCCGGACACCGTCCTTGTGCCGCACCTCCTCGGCCAGCTCGGCGGGCCCGGCGGTGCCCGCGTAGCGGGTGAACGGGGCGCGCAGCGGGCTGGTCACCGGGTCCTTGGTGATCATGCGCGCGATCTTGTGGGTGGTGACGGTCATCAGCGCCAGGTCGCCGGGCCCCACGCGCGGCACGCGGCCGCCGCGGTAGCGGCGCATCAGCAGCCCCAGCGTTCCGGCGACCGCTCCGTAGACGGTCAGGGTGCCCAGGTAGGAGCCCAGCGGCCGGTCCGCTCCGGCGGCGTACTCGCGCTTCTCGGCGCGGGCGGTGTCGGCCACGGAGTTCATGCGTCTCCTTCGAAGTCGTGGAAAATCAGGCAGAACTCGTTGCCCTCGGGATCGGCCAGCACCGTGGTGAGGGTGCCCGAGTCGTCGAACGGCCCGCGCAGCACCCGCGCGCCCAACCCGGTCACACGCTCCACCTCGGCGTCCATGTCGGAGACCCACAGGTCGAGGTGCATCCGGTTCTTACCCATCTTGGGCTCGGGGACGCGCTGGAGCAGCAGCCGGGGCCCCTCCCCCTTGGGGTCGTCGAGGCCCAGGTAGGGCGGATCGTACGGGCCGGGCCGGTAGTCCAGGACGGCGGCCCAGAAACCGGCCAGCTCTTCCGGTTCGGAGCAGTCCAGAGTGCACACCAATCGCATGGGCTCTGCCTTACCCGCTGTGACATGGCCAACCATCGGAGGTTGATCCTCTCCGAGCGGGTACCGGCCCTGGTGACGGCACGACGCCGAAGCAGGAACGCGGAAACGGATGAGGGGGCAGTGCGATGAGCGAATACGACCCGGAGCGCCGGTCCGGCTCGCGCCTGGAGGACGAGGGCATTCCCGACCTCCAGGACGGCACGCCGCAGCAGCAGTGGGCCGAGGACCCGCAGGAAATGCCGGTCCCCGGCGACGAGCCGGTGGCGCTGGACGACTTCGGCACCACCGCCGAGGAGGTCCGCGAGGGCGAGGACCTGGACGGCCGGCTGGCGCGCGAGGAGCCCGAGCGCCCGCTGCCGAACAACGAGCCCGCCCGCCCGGCCGGCCGCCTCGTGGAAGAGGACGAGGGCGTGCGGACCGACACCGAGAAGGACGCGGTCGCCCGTGACGTGGGCGGCGACGGCGGCGGCTACAGCGCCGAGGAGCGGGCCATGCGGATCGAGGACGAGTGATCATCCGCTGACCCGCGCGAAAGCGGCGGGCCTCCGCTCGGGAGGGCCGCCGCTTTCCGCGTACGCGGGTCGCTCAGTGGTTGCGCAGGGCGTCCACGAGCTGCGCCTTGGTCATCGAGGAGCGCCCCTTGACGCCGATCTCGCGCGCCCGCTTCATCAGGTCGTCCTTGGACCAGTCGGTGTAGGAGGACGACTTGCCGCCCCTACGGCCGACCTCGGACGAGCCCTCCTTGGCCTCGGCGTTCGCGATCCGGGCGGCCTTCTCCTTGCTGGCGCCCTTGTCGCGCAGCTTCTCGTAGGCCTTCTCGTTCTTGATCTGTGCTCTGGCCATGTCCCTCACTCCTTCCGTACGAGGGCACTACCCAGCAGGCACGGCTCACACATCGGGCCCACGGGTCAGCCGACGCGCGTGAACGGCTCCGGCAGGTGCGGGGCCGCCAGCAGCCCGCCGCGCTCGCGCAGCCGGTCCAGGGCGGCGATCCGGGTCGCGGCGGCGGTGGCCTGGTCCTCGTCGTACACGTACCGGACCGCCGGGTCGACGAGCTGCACCGGGTGCAGGACCAGGTCGCCCGACACCAGGAGCTGCTGGTCGCCCAGCACCACCGACTGGTGGCCGGGCGTGTGGCCGGGCGTCGGCACGATCTCCGCGCCCGGCGCGAGCCGCGCCGCGCCCGGCACCGTGTCCAGGCAACCGGCTTCGCGCAGCGGCCGCACGACCTGGTCGAGCAGCGGCCCCTCCTCCAGCCACGCCAGCTCGCGCTCCTGAACGAGGTGCCGCGCGTTGGGGAAGACCGGCTTCCCGTCGGCCACGGCCCCGCTCGCATGGTCGCTGTGCAGGTGGGTCAGCACGACCGTCCCGACCTCCGCCGGGTCCACGCCCGCCTCCGCCAGCGCCCCGACCAGCCGGCCCGGCACCGGCGCCCAGGACGCGGCGGGCGAGTCCTCCGGGCCCAGCCCCGTGTCCACCAGCACGTTCTCCCCGCCGGGCAGCCGCAGCAGGAAGCAGTGGAAGTGCAGCATCCACTCCCCGCCAGGCCCGAACGCCGCCGGGACCTCCGCCCGCAGCCGCTCCCACGTCCCCTCCGCCGCACCCGGGAAGGTCTCCGGCAGCGGCCGCCGCAGGGACTCGCCCATGGGCCCGACCGCGTCGCACAACGCGATGATCTCTATATCCGCCACGACACGCGATTCAAGGTGCATACCGGCACGATCTCAGGATCGGCGACAATGGCGGTGGGAAGGGGGCACCGTGCGCATCGGCATTCTCGGGCCGCTGGCCGTCCGCGACGCGGCGGGCGCGCCGGTCGAGGTCAGCGGAGCGCGCCTGCGCGCCCTGCTGGTCAGGCTCGCGCTCGACCCGGGCCGCGCGGTGTCGGCCGACCGCCTGCTGGACGACCTGTGGGAGGGCGCCCCGCCCGCCGGGGGCGCGGGCGCGCTCCAGGCGCTGGTGTCGCGGCTGCGCGGCGCCGCCGGGCGCGACCTGGTCGAGCACGGCCCCGGCGGCTACCGGCTGGCGGTGGACCCGGCCGAGGTGGACGCCGTCGCGTTCGGCCGCGCGGTCGCCGCCGCCCGCGCCGAGGCCGACCCCGCCGCCCGCGCCGACGCCCTCCGCCGGGCCCTGGAGCTGTGGCGCGGCCCTGCGCTGGCCGACGTCGCCGAGGCCGGCTTCGCCGCCGCGCCCATCGCCCGCCTGGAGGAGCAGCGCCTCGCCGCGATCGAGGACCGCGCCGACGCCGAGCTGTCCCTTGGCGAGGCGTCCGCGCAGATCGCCGAGCTGGAGGCGCTGGTCGCCGCGCATCCGCTGCGCGAACGGCCGCGCGGCCTGCTCATGCGGGCCCTGCACGCCGCGGGCCGCACCGCCGAAGCCCTGCACTCCTACGAGCAGGCCCGCCGGATCCTCGCCGAGCGCCTCGGCGCCGACCCGTCCCCGGAGCTGGCGGCCGTCCACCTGGCGGTGCTGCGCGACGAGCCGGCCGCGCCCGAACCGCCGCCCGCGCGGCCGGAGCCGCGCACCAACCTGCCCGCCCAGCTCACCAGCTTCGTCGGCCGCGAGGACGAGTCGCGGCGCGTCGGCAAGCTGCTGCGCGAGGCCCGCCTGGTCACCCTCATCGGCCCCGGCGGCGCGGGCAAGACCCGCCTGGCGGCCGAGGCCGCCGCGCCCCTGGTCTGCGAGCAGCCCGACGGAGCGTGGTTCGTGCCGCTCGCGCCGGTCTCGGGCGAGGGCCCCGCCGTCGCCGACGACATCGCCGTCACGGCCCTGGCCGCGATGGGCGTGCCCGACGCGGTCCGCCCCACCGAGACCTGGACGTCGGCGAGCCCGCTGGACCGGCTCGCCGACGTGCTGGCGCCCCGCCGCCTGCTGCTGGTGCTGGACAACTGCGAGCACCTGGTGGAGCCCGCCGCCGTCGTGGTGGACCGGCTGCTGGCCGCCGCGCCCGGCGTGCGCGTGCTGGCCACCAGCCGCGAGCCGCTCGGCATCACCGGCGAGTCGCTCTGCCCGGTGCCGTCGCTGCCGCTGCCGCCCGAGGGCGCCGACGCCGCCGAGGCGCTGCGGTACGCCTCGGTGCGGCTGCTGGCCGACCGCGCCGCCGCCGTACGCCCGGGCTTCGCCGTCGACGACGGGACCGCGCCGCAGGTCGTGGCGATCTGCCGCGCGCTGGACGGCATCCCCCTGGCGATCGAGCTGGCCGCCGCGCGGCTGCGCTCGCTCACCCCCGCGCAGGTCGCCGCGCGCCTGGACGACCGGTTCCGGCTGCTGACCGGCGGCAGCCGCGCCGCGCTGCCCCGCCACCGCGCCATGCGCGCGGTGGTGGACTGGAGCTGGGAGCTGCTCGACGACGCCGAGCGCCGGATGCTGCGCCGCCTGTCGGTGTTCACCGGCGGCGCCACCCCCGAGGCCGCCGCCCGGGTCTGCGCCCCCGAGGACGACCCCGACGCGGCCGTGGACGTGATCGCCGCGCTGGTCGACAAGTCGCTGGTGATGGCCGACGGCTCGGCCGAGGTCCGCTACCGGCTGCTGGAGACCATGCGCGTCTACGCCGCCGAGCGGCTGGAGGAGGCGGGGGAGACGGCCCGGGTCCGCGCCGCGCACGTCGCGTGGTTCGTGGAGCTGGCCGAGCGCGCCGAACCCGAGCTGCGCCGGCGCGACCAGCTGGTGTGGGCCGAGCGGATATCGGTCGAGCGCGACAACCTCAACGCGGCGTTCCGGTACCTGCTGGAGGCCCGCGACGCGGTCTCCGGACTGCGGCTGGTGCGGTCGCTGCTGTGGTTCTGGATTCTGCGCGACCTGGAGCGCGAGGCGGGCGGCTGGGCCGTGGCCGTGCACGACCTCATCGGCGGCGCGCCGCCGCCCGGCATGGCCGAGGAGTACGCGGTCTGCCGCTTCACCGCGGTGATGGTCTCGGAGATGGAGAAGGACGACGGCGCCCGGCCCGAGTCGCTGCGCGAGGGGTTCGAGGGCCTGCTCGCGCTACTGCCCGACGAGCCCCGCCACCCGGTGCTGATCCTGCTGCGCCCGCTGGCGGAGGTGTTCACCGGCGGCAACGCCGAGGCGCGGGCCGGACTGGTCCCGATCATGGACCATCCCGACCCCTGGGTGCGGGCCGCCGCGCACACCGCCGAGGGGCTGCTGGCGATGAACGACGGCGAGGTGGACCGCTCCGCCGAGCAGGCCCGCATCGGCTACGAGGGCTTCGCCGCGCTCGGCGAGCGCGGCGGCATGATCATGTCGTTGATCGCGCTGGTGCAGGTGGCGCAGGCGCGCGGCGACCTCGCCGAGGCCGTCCGGTACGGCGAGGAGGCGCACGGCTACGCCTCCCAGCACATCAGCCCCGACCAGGGCGGGACGCTGCTGATCGAGCTGGCCCGGGTGCGCGCGGCGGCCGGCGACCCCGACGGCGCCCGCCGCGACCTGGAGCACGGCCTCCGCGCGACCGAGCGCATCGGCGACTACGCCAACACCGCCGGCGCCTACATGTGGCAAAGCGAGCTGCGGCGCATCGACGGCGACCTGGCCGGCGCGCGCGTGGCGCTGGGCCGCGCGCTGGAGCTGATCACGCCGCGCCGCCACCGCGCCGACTTCATCCACGTGTCCGCGCTGACGTATAGCAAGCTGGGCTGCCTGGCCGAGCAGGAGGGCGACCTCGCCGAGTCCGCGCGCTGGCACGTCCGGGCGTTCGAGGCGGCCGCCGAGTCCCCGATGTTCGCCAACCCCAACCTCGCCGTGCTCGTCGAGGGCCTGGCGGCCTACCGCGCCGCCCGGCGCGACTTCGCCGGCGCCGCGCGGCTGCTCGGGCTGGCCCACCGCGTGCACGGCTTCCGCGACCCGCTCAGCTTCGAGGTGGACCGCACCGAGCGGGCGGCCCGCGAAGCGCTGGGCGAGGACGCCTTCGCGGCCGCCTACGACCGGGGTCGCCAGGCCACCCGCGAGGACGCCCTCGCCCTCAAGCCCTGAACCGGGCCCCGCGCACGCCTCACGCGCGCCGGTTGTACATGCGGATCGCGATCGGGAAGGTGACCAGCACGATCCCCGCCGCCCACGCCAGCGTGTACCAGACGTGGTCGCCGACCGGCCCGCCCACCGTCAGCGCCCGCACCGAGTCGGCCAGGTGCGTCACCGGGTTGATCTTCGTCCACGCCTCCAGCCAGCCGGGCATGGTGGAGGTGTCGGGCACCAGCACGCTGCTGCCGAACGTCAGCGGCATTACCCACAGGAACGCCAGCCCCTGCACCGTCTGCGGCGACGGGGCCAGCAGCCCCACCAGCACCGACACCCAGCTCACCGCCAGGTAGAACACGTAGGCCAGCGCGAACGCCGCCAGCACCGACAGCGGATCGGTCTGGAACCGGAACCCCAGCGCCGACCCGAACCCGACCAGCACCGCCACCACCATCAGGAACCGCACGGTGTCGCCCACCACGGTGCCGATGAGCGGCGCGGAGCGGGCGATCGGCAGGCTGCGGAACCGGTCGAACACCCCCTTGTTGATGTCCTCGGCCAGCGCCGTGCCGAGCCCCATGGTCGAGAACATCGCCATCTGCGCGACCAGGCCCGGCAGCAGCTGCTGCAGGTAGGAGTGGGTGTCCCCGGCGACCGCGCCCCCGAACACGTACAGGAACAGCAGCAGGAACACGATCGGCATCAGCGTCACGTCCAGCAGCTTCTCCGGGGAGTGCTTGAGCTGGGCGATGTTGCGCCAGGCCAGGGTCAGGCCGTGGCTCAGCGTGCGGCGCGGGCTGATGTGGCGCGGCGGCTCGACCCCCGCGCGGACGGTCATGGTGCTCATACCAGGCTCCCTTCGGTGGCGGTCTCGGTGGCGGCGGACTCGGCCGGATGGCCGGTGAGAGTGAGGAACACCTCGTCCAGGCTCGGCATCCGCAGGGCGAGCTCGGCGGCGACCAGGTCGACCTCGTCCAGCCGCCGCACCACCGCCGACAGCACGGCGGGGTCGGCGATCGGCGCGGTGACCAGTCCGGTGGCGGCCTGGACCTCCGGGCGCGCGCCGGTCAGGTCGGCGACGATCGCGGCGAGCTGGTCGAGCCGGTACAGGTCGGCGGCCCGCACGGCGAGCGTCTGCCGCCCGGTCCGCGCCTTCAGCTCCGCGGAGGTGCCCTCGGCGATCACCCGGCCGTGGTCGAACACTACGATCCGGTCGGCCAGCGCGTCGGCCTCCTCCAGGTACTGCGTGGTGAGCAGCACCGACGCGCCCTCGGCCACCACGTCGCGCACGGTGTCCCACACCTCGTTGCGCGCCCGGGGGTCCAGGCCCGTGGTGGGCTCGTCCAGGTAGATGATCTCGGGCCGGTTGATGAGGCTGGCGGCGAGGTCCAGCCGGCGCCGCATCCCGCCCGAGTAGGTCTTGACCGCGCGCCCGCCCGCGTCGGTGAGCGAGAACCGCGCCAGCAGCTCGGCGGCCCGCGCCCGCGCCGCGCGCCGGGGGAAGTCCAGCAGCCGCGCGATCATGACGAGGTTCTCGACGCCGGTCAGCTCCTCGTCCACCGACGCGTACTGCCCGGTCAGCCCGATCTTGGCGCGGACCTGCACGGCGTCGCGCACCACGTCGTACCCGGCGACCTCGGCCCGCCCCGCGTCCGGCTTCAGCAGGGTCGCCAGCACCCGGACGGCGGTGGTCTTGCCCGCGCCGTTGGGGCCGAGCACCCCGAGCACGGTGCCGCGCCGCACGGCCAGGTCGACGCCGTCCAGCGCCCGGGTGTCGCCGAAGCGCTTGCGCAGCCCCTCGGCCCTGATCACATCGCTCATCTCGTCCTCTTCGTGGTCTCGTCCGTCGCTGGGACCACCTTCGGCGGGCGCGCTGACAGGGCGCTGACGCCCGCCGACATATCGCCGACACCTCGTGATCACGGCGTCAGCGGCGGCGCCCCCACACCGCGATGACCAGGGGGGACGCGGCGGCGAACGCGGGATCGGCGAGTAGCCGCGCATAGCCGTCCAGCTCCGCGCCGGTGACCAGGCCCGTGGCGGTCAGCGCGTCCCGCCGCCGCGCCGCGAGGGACCGCAGCTCCGCGCAGCCCGCCCCGCCGCCGCGCCAGACCTCGGCGTGCGCGGCCGCGCCGAGGCCGGTCAGGCCCAGCCCGTGCAGCGCCCCGTAGACCGACGCGGCCCAGGCCGGGTCGCCTCCACTCGCCGCCGTGGACGCCGCCAGCGCCGCGAAGAACAGGCCGTGGAACTGCTCGGCGGACGGTTCCGGCGCGGCCAGCACCGGCGGCGTCCATGTGCCGTCCACCTCCTCCACCAGCAGCAGCCCGCCGGGCCGCAGCGCCTGGGCCAGCCGCGCCAACGCGCCGTGCCGGGCGGGCCGGTCGGCCAGCGCCAGCCGGGCCAGCACCAGATCGAAACCGCCTCCGGGCCGCGCCTCACCCCCGTCCACGACCACGCAGCCCAGGGCCTCCGCGACGCCGCCGGAACCCACCGCCAGGCAGCGCGTCCCCGGACGCACGCCCAGCCTGCGCAGCCGTTCCAGCGTCACCGCGTCGAACACGGCCGCGTCCACTACAGCTCCTGGACGGTCTGCACCGCCACCAGCCGCGTGCGCAGCGCGTTGCCCGGCGGCGGCGGGACGAAGCCGGGCACACCGGTCAGGCCGTAGGAGTGGTCGGCGAGCCGGACCCGCACCTTGCCGCCGCCCTTGGGCCGCAAGACCAGCCGCATCTCGAACCCCTCCCGGCCGGGCGCGACGAAGTACATCCCCTGGTCGAGCAGCTCAGCGGCGCGTCCCGCCACCCACGCCCGCACCACCTGCGCCGACGCGTCGTCCACCTGGACGTGCACGGCGGCCGCCCCGCGCGGCGAGGTGATCCGGACGCGCAACGTGCGCTCGCCCCCGGAGGCGCGGTCCTCCAGGACCTTCAGCGCCGGGGCGGGCAGCGGCGTCGAAGGCGCGGGCCCGGTGGCCATGGGCGTCTCGGGGTCGTACCCCCACTCCCGCCCCAGCGGCCTGGCCTCGCCCCGCACGTAGCGCCGCACCCACGGCGTCGGGTCCCGGTCGAACGACGCCCACCGCGCGGTGCCCGCGTCCGCGTCCCGGATGTAGATCAGGTTGCTCAGCCGGGGATGCGCCCGGTCGAACCGGTCCACCGCGACACCGCACCCCGCCAGCACGACCACCGCCACCCCCGCCGCCACCGGCACCATGAACCCGCGCCGCCGCGGCCAGCACATCTCGATCTGCGGCAGCACCAGCACGCCGCCCAGCACCACCAGCGGCAGCGCCTGCACCGCACCGCCCGCCAACCCCACCCAGTACGACGGCGGAACGTAGGAGAACAGCAGCAGCGCCGTGGGCAGCGCCCCCACAGCCAGCACAATGGCCCGCGCCACCGACCCCTCCCCGAACCGCAGCGCCACCAGCCCGCCGACCGCCGCGCCCAGCGCGGGCAGCGCCAGCACGTGCGACGCGCCCGGCGCGAGCAGCGCCGCCACCAGGCCCAGCACCGCGCACCACGCCATCCCGGCCAGCGCCAGCGCCGCGGGGCCGATCCGCCGCACCGCCGCGTACCAGGCCAGCACGACCAGCACGCCCAGCGCCGTCACCGCCCACCGCAGCACCAGCGACCGGTGCGGGTCGCCGTTGGACATGTCGGCGTACTCCGGCCGCAGCGCCGTCAGCACCGGCCACACCGCGAAGGCCACCGCCACCGCCGCCACGACCGGCACCAGCGTCAGCCCGAACGCCGCGGCCATCCGCGGCACCGACGCCAGCTCGCGCCGCCGCAGCAGCCACCCCAGGGCCAGCACCGCCGCCAGAGCCGCGCCGGCCAGCGGGGGCGCCCACCCCTCCGGGTAGTGCACCAGCAGGTCACCGGGCAGGTTGAAGTACACCGCGTCGCCCGCGCCGTCGAGCACCGCCAGGTCGGCGCCGCCCGCCGCGCGCGCCATCGCCAGCATGTTCACGCCCATGTGCTGCACCGACGCCCGCGACAGGTGCGCCGCGTCGTCCAGCGGCGTGTGGTAGTTCACCCGGCCGTCCACCAGCGCGGTGTCCAGCGCGTCGAACCCCGCCTCCCGGAACACCCGCATGTCGGTGTCGCCCGGGGCCAGCGCCTCCAGCGCCGCCGACACCGAGTCGCCCGCCGGATGCGGCGCCCCCGCCAGCCACCCGATCATCGGCGCGTCGCCCTCCGACGTCCGGTACATCATCGCCGGACCCCTGGACCCGGCCGCCTCGTAGTTGAACACCACCCGGCGGCCCTCGCGGCCCAGCGGATGCGAGGCGACGAACGCCTCCGCGCCCATCAGCCCCGACTCCTCCGCGTCGGTGATCAGCACGACCACGTCGTTGCGCGGGCGCTCGCCCGACGCCGCCAGCGCCCGCGCCGTCTCCAGGATCGCCGCCACGCCCACCCCGTCGTCGGCCGCGCCGTGCGACCCCTGCACGGCCGAGTCGTAGTGCGCCGCCAGGAAGACCCGCCCGGTCGGCGCCGTCCCCGGGATCACCGCGACGATGTTGGAGGCCCGCGCCGCGTACCCCTTCAGCTCGCCCTCGCCCCGCCCCACGCCCTCGTGCAGCTCAGGACGCAGGCCGAACCCGCGCAGCTTCGCCACGATCGCGTCGCGCACGCGCTCGTTCTGCGGCGTCCCGCTGGGATGCGGCTCGCGCGCCAGCTCCTCCACGTGCGCGAACGCCCGCGTACCGCTGAACTCGCCCGGCGGCGCGTCCCGGGCCTCCGGCGGCCGCAGGTCCAGCACCGCAACCAGCGCCACCGCGAACAGCACCAGCAACGTCCCCGCCCCCGCGAGCACCCGCCCGCGCGGCGCGGCCAGAACACCGACCATCTTTCCGTCCATGCCCGCAGTCTCCGCAGGCCCGCTCTCACTTCACTCTCACCGCGCCATGACAGTCTGAGAGACGTGAGATTCGGGGTGCTCGGACCATTGGAGATCTGCGACGACGGCGGGCGGCCCGTGCCGCTGCGCTCGGCCAAGCAGCGCGTCCTGCTGGCGATGCTGCTGGCCCACCCCGGCCGGAGCGTCCCCGCCGACACCCTCATCGACGCGATGTGGCCGGACGAGCGCCGCACCAACCAGGACCTGCACAACCACGTGTGGCGGCTGCGCCGCGCGCTCGGCGACCCCGACCGCGTCCGCCACCACCCGCCCGGCTACACCCTGCGCACCGAACCCGGCGAAGTCGACGCCCGCCGGTTCGAGGACCTCGCCGACCACGGCCTGGCGGCCCCCGACCCCGCCGCCCTCCGCCGGGCCCTGGAACTGTGGCGCGGCCCCGCCTACGCCGGGCTCGACCACGTCCCCGCCCTCCGCGACGAGGCCCGCCGCCTGGACGAGCGCCGCACCACCGCCCTGGAAGCCCGCATCGACGCCGACCTGGCCGCCGGACCCGCCGCCGACCTGATCGGCGAGCTGCGCACCCTGACCGCCCGCCACCCCCTGCACGAACGCTTCCACGAACAACTCGTCCTCGGCCTCTACCGCGCCGGCCGCCAAGCCGACGCCCTCGCCGCCTACCAGGACGCCCGCCGCGTCCTCGCCGACGAACTCGGCGTCGAACCCGGCCCCGCCCTGCGCGCCCTCGAACGCGCCGTCCTCACCCAGGACCCCGCCGCGACCTGGCGCGGCCCCCGCCCCCACCTGAGTGAACTCGTGGGCCGCGACAGCGAACGCGCCCGACTGCGCGCCCTGCTCCGCGACCACCGCCTGGTGACCCTCACCGGCACGGGCGGCGTCGGCAAGACCGCCCTAGCCCTGCACACCGCCGCCGACACCGGCGCGCACGTCGTCGTGGTGCCCTTGGCCGGCGCGTTCGGCGCGGACGAGATCGCCCTCGCCGTCGCCGCCCCGCTCGGCGCACGCGGCGCGACCCTCACCGAGGTCGCCGAGCAGACCCGCCACGCCCTCACCGGCGAGCACCTGCTGCTGCTGGACAACTGCGAGCAGGCCGCCGAGCACTGCGCCCGGACCGTCGCCGACCTGCTGGCGTCCTGCCCCGGCCTGACCGTGCTCACCACCTCGCGCCGTCCGCTCGGCGTCCCCGAAGAGGTCGTGTGGCGGCTCGACGGACTCACCGTCACCCCCGACGCGACCGGCCCGGCCGCCGACCTGTTCCGCCGCCGCGCCGCCCAGGCCGCCCCCGGCGCGCCCTGTCCACCCGAAGCCGTCGCCCGCATCTGCCAACGCCTGGACGGCCTGCCGCTCGCCCTGGAACTGGCCGCGGCCCGGCTCCGCCTGCTGCCCGCCACCGACCTCGCCGACCGCCTCGACACCGGCCTCGGCCTGCTGTCGGCGGTACGCCACGGCCCCGAACCCCGCCACCAGACCCTCAACGCGACCATCGAATGGTCCTACCGGCTGCTCGACCCTGACGAGCAGCTCCTACTGGCGCGCCTGTCGGTCTTCCGGGGCGGCTTCACCGCCGACGCCGCCGAAGCCGTCTGCGGCACCCCGCCCCTGCACCGCGACAGCGTGCTCCCTCTCCTGGCGGCACTGACCGAACACTCCCTGGTGCAGCCGTACGACACCGGCGGCCACCGCCGGTACCGCCTCCTGGAAGCGGTCCGCGACCACGCCGCCGCACGCCTGGACCGCCTGGGCGCCGCCACCGCCACCGCCGACCGGCACCTGGACCACCGCCTGGATGCGCTCCGCCGCATCGACGCCGCCCCCACCATGCGCGAGACGGCGGAGGGCTACGCCGCCCTGGCCGCCGACGACGCCAACCTGCGCGCCGTGCTCGACCACGGCTTCGCGACCGGCCGCCACCAGGACGCCACCGAACTGACCGTGCGGCTGTACGTGTTCTGGATGATCCAACGCACCCACCACACCGAGGGAGCCCACTGGATCGACACCGCCTGGGAGCACCGCGACGACGGACCGGCCTGGATCTCACACGAACTGGGCCTGGCCCGGGCCGCCCTGCACAGCGACCGGGACGAATGGCGCCAGGCCCGCGCACTGCTGGAACCGTCCGTCACCGGCCTGGCAGCGGCGGACTCCGCGTACCACCCGAACGCCCTGTGGATGCTGGTCACCGCCCAGCTCCACACACTGGACCCGGCGGCGCTGCCCACCTCGGCCGAAGCCCTGGCCGACGCGCTCGCACGCGGGGGAGGAGCCCGCTACCTGCTGATGCTGGCGGCACGAGTGTTCGTGCTGGTGGAGTGGGGCCGGTACGCCGAAGCGGTGGAACTGTGCGAGCGGTACGACCACTGGGCCGCGGGAGCCGCACCTGACGAACTGGCCCGCTACGCCCTCGTGCGGGTGATGGCCGAACACGGCCACGGCCAGCCCGACCCGACCGGGCGGGACATCGAGCGCCTGAAGGAGCACTTCACGGCGGGCAGCAACTTCACCCACAAGGCACGGCTGCACAGGCTGCTCGTCCAAGTGGAACTGTGCGGCTCGGGGCACGCGGCGGCCCTGCGAGCCGAGACGGCCGCGACCTCCGGAATCACCGTGCTCGACGAGCTGTACCCGCCGAGCGTGACGCACGCGTGGCGGCTCTCCCTCCTGCTGGCCGAGGCACGGCGCAGGAAGGGCGCGGCGGAACAGGCGAGGAACGCACTGGCCGACGGACTCCGCGGAGCGCGGAGCGGCAGCGACTACGCGTCGGCGCTGCCCGCTGTGATCACGACCTCATTGCTGGCCCGGGAGGCGGGGCAGCACGAGACGGCCGAGCACTTGGCGGAGGGCTGGCAGCGGGTGCGAACGGGTCTGGGACTGCCTGCGCCCCTGGGTTTTCGGGACGCGGTGGAGATGGAACTCGGCTTCGATCCGGCTCCGTCCGACCCGAACGCGCGGTGGCGGGCGGAGCCGCTGGAGAAGCTGCTGCGCGGCGCGTGGGAGTGGGTGAACAGTCCTTGACCAGGGGGTTTCCGGGCAGGGGCGAGGAGGGGGCCGGGCCGATTTGACGGACCTCCCCGGGTTACCTAATGTTCTTCCTGCCCCGAGGGGATGCGGGACGCCAACAGGCGGACGGCCTCCGGGGAAGCCACCCAGAGAAAAACGGTTCGGAGCTTGCTCCGAGTCGGGTTACTCTGGAGTGGACAGCCCAGACGGGATGCAGGACGCCGCAAGGTGGCCGGCCCGAGGGACACCTCCGCAAGACCGATCCAGGCGATCTTGATCGCCTGTTGAGGGTGTGCGGCGGGTTGGGCGAGGGCCTGAAGATTGACTCGACAGAGTCACTTGACAGGAACGAAGAACCCGGTAAGCTTGAAGGGTTGCCCCGGAGCGGGGCTCGCGAGTAGCGGGTCAAGCGCGGTGGGTGTCCGTTTCTTGAGAACTCAACAGCGTGTTAAAAGC
>JBITGK010000023.1:0-75498 GCA_044456955.1 Spirillospora sp. NPDC050679
GCTCCGGGCGGGCGATACCCGGGCAGGGGCCAGCCCCCACACCCCCGGCAGAGGCTCCGCCCCCACACCCCCGACACAAGGAAGCGCTCCGCGCCTGCCTGCCCTTTAAAAGCCGCTGGGACTCCGTCCCCCGCACCCCCTGGGCAAGGGGCTCCGCCCCCTGCACCCCCGCCCCCCTGGCTGAGGTCAGCGGGCCCGTTTCCGGCGCGGGGCTAAGGCTGTTGCTCAAGTGTCGGGCACGGGGTCAGAGTTGTTGTCCGGGTGCCGGGCACAGCGCTGGGGCAGTTGCTCAGGTGCCGAGCACGGGGCCGGGGTCGCTGTTCGGCTGCCGAGCACGGGACCGGGGCCGTTGCTCAGATACGGCGCGCAGAGCTGAGGTAGTTGTCCGGCTGCCGCACACGGAACCGAGGCTGCGGGACAGGTGCAGCGCCCAGGACCAAGGCCCCAACCAGGCACAAAACCCTTAGACGCTCCCCAGCAAAGTCGCGCAGAGCGACCATTCCCCATCACCCCACCGACTCCCCTCCCCCTCCGATCATCCCCCGATCAGCTCCCGCACCTGCGCCGGCGACTCGAACACCTCCGCCCGCATCCCCACCTCGCGCGCCGCCCGCACGTTCACCTCGGCGTCGTCGAAGAACACGATGTCGGACGGCTGGGCCCCCATACGGTCCGCACAGATCAGGTAGGCGCGGGGGTCCGGCTTCGCCACGCCGATCCGGCACGAGTACGTCAGCACGTCGAAGTGGTCCAGCCACTCCCCGTGCCTGGCCTCGAAGCGCGGCACCAGGTCGCTGATGATGTTGGACAGCAGTCCCAGCCTCCGCCCCTGCCCGGCCAGCTCGGCGACCAGGTCGACCATCTCGGCGTCCACCTCGGTCCAGCTGTCGAGGTCGGCCTCGATCAGGGCGGGCACGTCGGCGAACGACACGCCGAGGCGGGCGGCCACCGTCGCCCAGTAGTCCACGCTGCGCTGACCGGCGTCGTAGTCGGGGCGGCAGCCCCAGTAGGCGTTCCAGAAAGCGTCTTCGGAGACGCCCGCCAGAGTCTCCAGCCGCCTTTTGGCATCGGGGGTCTGGGTGCGGGCGATCACTCCGTACAGATCAAAAACGATCACGTTGGGCATACCCGCGAGACTATGCGGGTACGGTCGTGCCGATTGTGTGAGCAAGCGCTTGTTAAGCCGCGTACGCTGGGCCGGTGGGCCGAGTTGAGCAAGCGGTTGGGCGCACACGGCATAATGAGAGGGTGACGACCACGAGCACGAATTCCGGACGCCCCAAAAACCGTGCCACGGGTGAGGGCGGGACCCGCCGCCGCGGCAAGGGCTCGGCCGCCCTGGCCTCGGAACGGCGTGAGCACCTGGTCAAGCTCGCGGCCGAACTGTTCGCCGAGAAGGGCTTCCAGGCCACCACGGTGCGCAACATCGCCGAGGAGGCCGGCATCCTGTCGGGCAGCCTCTACCACCACTTCGACTCCAAGGAGTCGATCGTGGACGAGATCCTGGCGGGCTTCTTCCAGGAGATCATGTCGGCCTACCGGTCGGTCATCGACGAGGGCAACGACCCGCGCACCACCATCGCCGGGCTGGTCCGCATCGCCTTCGGCACGCTGGAGCCGCACCGCGCGGCCATCACGGTGATGCAGAACGACTGGAACTACCTCAAGGGCATGGAGCGCTTCGCCTACCTCACCAAGTCCGAGGACGAGGTCGAGAAGATGTGGGTGGACACCATCAAGGCGGGCCAGCAGGACGGCCTGTTCCGGCCCGACATCGACCCCAAGCTGACCTACCGGATGATCCGCGACACGGTCTGGGTGGCGGTGCGCTGGTTCAAGCCGGGCGGCCGGCTCAACGCCCAGGGCCTGGCCGAGCACTACCTCAAGGTGATGTTCGACGGCATCAACACGCACTGAACGGTCGCGACCCGCCCCCTGGGACGGGCCGCGACCGTTCACCGCGTCGGCCACCGCGTCAGTGTCCCGTCAGCCCACCTCGGCCGCCGCATCGACCCCGCGCCAGCGCTCAGTCGTCAGCGCTCGGCCGTCAGGACCATCGGCACTCGGCCGTCGCCCTCAACGCTCAGCCCCCACCGGCTCCCGCCGCGCCTCCGGCTCGGCCGCCAGGCCGCCGGGCAGGACCCACGCCAGCGGGCCGGGCAGCCACCAGTTCGCCTTGCCGAACACCTCCATCATCGCCGGGACCAGCACCATCCGGACGATCGTGGCGTCGATGAGGATCGCCACCGCCAGGCCGAGGCCCATCTGCTTGACCGCGATGTCGGCGCCCAGCAGCACCGACAGGAACACCATCACCATGATCGCCGCAGCGGCGGTGATGACGCGGGCGGTGCGCGCCAGGCCCTGCGCGACGGCCTCGCGGGTCTCCACGCCGGTCTCGTACAGCTCGCGGATGCGCGAGACCAGGAAGACCTCGTAGTCCATCGACAGCCCGAACAGGATCGGGAACATCATCAGCGGCACCCAGGTGGCCACCGGCATCTCGGTGGGGAAGCCGAGCAGCTCGCCCGCCCAGCCCCACTGGACCACCGCCGTCAGCACGCCGTAGGCCGCCGCGATCGACAGCAGGTTCATCACCGCCGCCTGGAACGCCACGGTCAGCGAGCGCACCAGCGCCACCAGGAGCAGCAGCGACAGGCCCACCACGACCGCGATCAGCAGCGGCAGCCGGTTCTGCACGTCGTCGGCGAAGTCGATGGAGCCGGCGTTGGGGCCGCCGATGTGGACCTTCAGGCCGGTGCCGCCGGTGGCGGCGGGCACCACGTCGTCGCGCAGGCGGTGCACCAGGTCGGAGGTCTTCTCGTCCAGCGCGGCGGTCTCGGGGAAGGCCACGAACACCGACGCCGCGCCGTCCTTGCTGGCCATCGGCGGCTGCACCGCCGCCACGCCCGGCGTGCGGCCGACGGCCTCGGCGACGGCCTTGGCGTCGCCGCCCTGCGCGACGAACACCAGCGGCGCGGCGGTCCCGGGGCCGAAGCCCTCGGCCATGATGCGGTCGGCGGCGTAGGCGCTGGTGTCGTGCGGCTGGGTGCTGGAGTCGGGCAGGCCGAGCCGCATCGACAGGGCGGGCACCGCCAGCACCAGCAGCACCGCGGCGGCGGCCAGTCCCGCGATGACGGGGCGGCGCTGCACCGTGCGGGCCCAGCGCTCGGCCAGCGGGCGGCGGGCCCGGCCGAGGCCGGGGACGCGCAGCCGGTCGATGGCGCGGCCGGTGAAGCCGAGCAGCGCGGGCAGCAGCGTGACGGCGGCCACCATGGTCATCAGGACGGTGACGCCGGCCGCGACCGCCACGCCGTTCAGCAGGCTCTGCTGCATGACCAGCAGCCCCAGTAGCGCGATCACCACGGTGGTGCCGGCGAACAGCACGGCCCGCCCGGCGGTGGTGATGGCGGTGACCACGGCCGACTCGGGGTCCTGCCCCGACGACAGCGACTCACGGTAGCGGGTGACGATGAACAGCGCGTAGTCGATGCCGACGCCGAGGCCGATCAGCGCGGCCACGATCGGGCTGAAGGACGGGGCGGGCAGCAGGTGCCCCAGCAGCATGATCAGCGACAGGCCGCACCCGATGGCCAGCAGCGCGGTCAGGATCGGCAGGCCCATCGCCAGCACCGATCCGAAGGCGACCAGCAGGATGACCACGGCGGCCAGCACGCCGACGCCCTCGGAGGGGCCGCCGCCGGGCGTCTCGGCGGCGGTGACCGCCGCGCCGCCGAGCTCCATCCGGACCGGGCCCCCGCTCTTGCGCAGCTCGTCCAGCAGCTTGGCGGTCTCGGCCTTGGGCATGTCGTCGGAGGGCACGTCCAGGTTGGCGGTCGCGAACGCGATCCTGCCGTCCTTGGAGATCTGCCCGAAGCCCTGGTAGGGCGAGGTCACCGACGACACGTGCGGCGTCTTCGCCAGGCGGTCCACGGCCCTGCGCACCTCAGCCTGGACGGCGGGCGTCCGCACTCCGGCATCGGCACGGATCGCCAGCGTGATGCTCTCGCCGCTCATCCGCGGGAAGTGGTCCTCCAGGATCTGCTGCGCCTTGGCCGACTCCGACTTGCCGCCGGTGAAGTCGTTGAGCGGCTCGGCCGCGTAGCCGAAGCCCACGAACAGGGCGGCGACCGTGCCCGCGATCCAGGCGAGCAGCGTCAGGCGGCGCCGCCGGTAGCTGAACCGGGCGAGCCGCGCCAGCGGCCCCGCCGGCGGGCCTGGTGTAGCCATGATCATCACCTCTGGGGGGAACGTCTGCACTGTCCCCCAGAGCGTCGCCGCGCGGCCGCGTCCGGCGCGTCCGGCGACCGGAGTCACTTGCCGGCCGCGCTACTCCCGCCGGAGTACATCCCGCGGTGTAGCCGAGGGCGTACGCTGATCACCGATTCGTGGTGTTGGTCACACTTTGCAACGCAGGGGTGACGATTCGAGCGATGGGGACGCTGTTAACGAAGAGACGGACGGGGGAGGCCGACATGACGGCTCAACGGGGCGCCGCCGGTCGTGACGATCCGCCGCCGCCCGCGGTGCGGGCGGCCACGGCGCGGGGCCTGCAGGAGCAGTTCCCGGGCGTTCGGGTCTGGTACGGGGAGGCCACCGGGTCCTGGTGGGCGCTGGTGCCGCTGCGCGCCGGGCCGCGGCTGGTGGAGGCCCCCACGCCGCAGACCCTGCGCGACGCGATCATGGCCGCGCGCTCCCAGGGGTGACCAGGCCGCTCTCGTAGGCGAACACCACCAACTGGGCGCGGTCGCGCACCGCGAGCTTGCCCATGGCGCGGCTGACGTGGGTCTTGGCGGTGAGCGGGCTGAGCGACAGCCGCGCGCCGATCTCCTCGTTGGACAGCCCGTGCCCGACCAGGCGCACCACCTCCCGCTCGCGGGCGGTGAGCGCGCCGGTGCCGGGCCGGGCGGCGCGGGGCTCCCCGCGCCCGACGAACGCCTCGATCACCGAGCGGGTGACGGCGGGCGCCAGCAGCGAGGCGCCCTCGGCCACCACCCGGACCGCGCGCAGCAGGTCCACCGGCTCGATGTCCTTGACCAGGAACCCGGCCGCGCCCGCGCGCAGCGCGCGGAACACGTTCTCGTCCTCGGTGTAGGTGGTCAGCACCACCACCCGGACGCCGGCCAGCTCCGGGTCGGCGGTGATGCGGCGGGTCGCGGTGAGCCCGTCGATCTCGGGCATTCGCAGGTCCATCAGCAGCACGTCGGGGCGCAGGCGGCGGGCCAGCGCGACGGCCGCGCCGCCGTGCTCGGCCTCGCCGACGACCTCGATGCCGTCGTCGGAGTCCAGCAGCATCCGGAAACCCGCGCGCACCAGGGACTGGTCGTCGGCCAACGCCACGCGGATCACGGGGCGGCCGCCGGCAGCCACGCGCGCACCGCGAAGCCGCGCTCGCCGGGGCCCGCCTCCAGGGCGCCGCCCAGCGCCTCCGCGCGTTCGCGCATCCCGGCCAGGCCGTGTCCGCCCTCCGCCTGTCCTTCCGCGCGCTCCCCCGGCCCCGCGCCGTCGTCGGTGACCTCCACCGCGATCCCGTCCTCCCGATAGTCCAGCGCCACGCGCGCCCGCACGGCCGGTCCCCCGTGCCGCAGCACGTTGGTCAGCGACTCTTGCAGAATCCGGTAGGCGGCGTGGTCGACCGGCGGCACCAGTTCCACCGCCTCCCCGCGCACCGCCAGCTCCACCGGCACGCCCGCCGAGCGGACCGCCTCCAGCAGCGCGGGCAGCCGCTCCAGCCCGACCGCGGGCTCCGGCCCGGCTCCGGAGCGCAGCACGCCCAGCGTCGCCCGCATCTGCCGCAGCGTCTCCTTGCTGGTCTCCCGGATGGCCGCCAGCGCGGGCCGCACCTCGGTGTCGCGGTCGCCCAGCAGGTGCAGCGCGCCGCCCGCCTGCACGGTGATGGTCGCCATGCTGTGCGCGACGGTGTCGTGCAGCTCGCGCGCGATGCGCACCCGGTCCTCGGCGACCCGCCGCGCCGCCTCCCGGTCGTGCTCCTCGGCGGCCAAGCGCAGCCGCTCGCGGGTCTCGGCGGCCAGCGCGCGGCGGCTGCGCACCACCTCGGCCAGCAGGACCACCGTGACCGCCAGCGCGCCGTTGCCGGCGAACTCCGCCAGCGCCAGCAGCGGCGCCAGCTCCTTGCTGAACACGACGATCAGGTAGCCCGTCGTGTAGAACGCCGCGGTCACCGCCACCGCCCAGCGCAGGTGCCCGGCCAGCACCGCCGAGTACACCGGCACCGCCTGCACGAGCGTCGGCGAGATGCCCGGATAGCCCGAGGAGTAGTAAGCGAACAGCCCCAGACTCGTCAGCAGCAGCGCCGCGACCGGCCGCCTGCGGTGAATCAGCACCGGCAGCGCCATCAGCACGCTCAGCAGGTAGCCGCGCGCGTCGGGCCGCAGCGCCGACGGCTCGCTGGCCTCGTGGACGGTGACCAGGACCAGGGCCGTCACCACCGCGGTGATCCCGGCGTCCACCAGCCAGGTCCGCGGACGCCCGTCCTCGCCTCGCAGGAGCAGCACGCCGCCACCGTACGCCGCCCCCTGCCGGCCCGCCTAGCGCCCGCCGCACGCGCCGGTCCGGGTCAGGGCGCGGTGAGGATCGCGGCGCTGCCGTAGCTGCCGCCGAAACCCGTGCACAGCGCCACGCCCGCGCCGGGCACCTGGTTGGTGCCGGTGCCGCGCACCTGCCGGACGGCCTCGGCGACGTTGTTGAGGCCGTGCACGTAGCCCTCCGACAGCAGGCCGCCGTGCGGGTTGACCGGGACGCGGCCGTTCCAGGCGATCTCCTGCGCATGCAGCAGCACGGGCAGGTCGGCGCGCGGGACCAGGCCGAAGTCCTCCAGCTGGCGCGGCACCAGCCAGCTGTAGGCGTCGTACAGCAGCGCGACGTCGATGTGGTCGGGCTTCATCCCGGCCGCCTCGAAGAGCGGCGCGGCCAGGTGGCCGGAGAAGATGCGGGTGACGTCGTCGGCCTTGTCCATGGTGGAGGCGCCGGAGCCGCCGCCGCGCACCACCGCGTGCACGCGCGGCGCGTCGGGGGCGCGGTCGGCGCGGGTCAGCACCAGCGCGCACGCGCCGTCGGTCTCCTGACAGCAGTCCAGGCGGCGCAGCGGGGAGGCCACCATGGGACTGGCGAGGTAGGCGGGCAGGTCCAGGCGCTCGCGGCGGATCGCGCGCGGGTTGCGCAGCGCGTGCGCGCGGGACTGGGCCACGACGGCGTGGGTGTGGACCTCGGTCAGCGCGGCGTCGTGCAGGTAGCGCTGCCCGGCGAGGGCGAACTGGTGGACCGGGCCGGCCATGCCGTAGGGGTGGGTGAACTGCTCCTCGGTGCCCTCGCCGAGCTTGAGGCCGAGGGCGTTCATGCGCTTGCCGGAGCGGCCGTTGAGGGCGCGGTAGACCAGGACGTTCTCGGCCAGGCCCGCGTCGATCAGCATCGCGGCGTCGGCCAGGATCGAGGCGCTCTGCGTGCCGCCGCCGTAGATCTCGTTGTGCCAGCCCACCTCCGGCATCCGCAGCTCGCGGGCCAGGTACAGCACCGGCGCGGAGTCGTTGAGGTGGTAGCTGAGGATCGCGTCGGGGCGGTCGATCCCGGCGTCGGCCAGGGCCTCGCGGGACGCCTCGGCGGCCAGCTGCAGCTCGGTGCGGCCGGAGGCGCGGGTCAGCGCCGTCATGCCGACGCCCGCGATGGCCGCCTTGCCGGAGAAGCCCTGCCTGGCCGTGTGCCCGCCCGCCCGCGTTCCCGCCACGTGATCCTCGGAAGATGGTGCCGCCCGCCGTGGGCGGGGCGCGATCCGTCCACGGCGGGCGGCGTCTGTGGGGCCGGTCCGCGGGGCGGGCCGGCCGGGTTGCCGTCGCAGGCGACGCTAACCCGAAACCCACTCACAACACAAGCGCTTGCTCGGTTCAGTCGGCGAGCCGGATCAGCCGCCGCTCCACCGCCGCGGCCACCGCGGCCGTGCGGGTGTCCACGCCGAGCTTGGCGAAGATGTGGACCAGGTGGGTCTTCACGGTGGCCTCGCTGACGAACAGCTCCTTGGCGATCTGCCGGTTGGACAGGCCCCTGGCCAGCAGCTCCAGCGTCTCGATCTCGCGGGGGCTGAGCGCGGGCGCGGGCTCGCGCACCCGGTTGAGCAGCCGGGTCGCCACCTTCGGCGACAGGGCCGTCTCGCCGCGCGCGGCGGTGCGGATGCCGGTGAACAGCTCCTCGGGCGGCCCCGCCTTGAGCAGGTACCCCGCCGCGCCGACGTCGATGGCCCGCGCGATGTCGGCGTCGGAGTCGTAGGTGGTCAGCACCAGCACGCGGGGCGGGTCGGGCAGCGCCAGGATGCGCCGGGTCGCCTCCACGCCGTCGATGCCCTCGCCGAGCTGGAGGTCCATCAGCACGAGGTCGGGCCGGGCCAGGCCCGCCTGCCGCACCGCCTCCGCGCCGTCGGCGGCCTCGGCCACCACCTCGATGTCGGGCTCGCTGGTCAGCAGGGCGCGCAGCCCCGCCCGCACCACCGGGTGGTCGTCGGTGATCAGTACGCGCACCGCGCCGCCGTCCTGGTCGCTCATCGTTC
This sequence comes from Spirillospora sp. NPDC050679, assembly GCA_044456955.1. Taxonomy (GTDB): domain Bacteria; phylum Actinomycetota; class Actinomycetes; order Streptosporangiales; family Streptosporangiaceae; genus Spirillospora. Next base: position 8,555 of record JBITGK010000023.1, read on the forward strand.
CCTCCTCGGCACGGTCGCTGCCACGACCGTGCCCTCCCCCGGCACGCTCTCGACCTCCAGCGTGCCGCCGACGGCCGCCAGCCGCTCGCGCATGGCGGGCAGCCCGTAGCCGCGCCCCGGCCCCGGCCGGACGCGGTCGAACCCGGCCCCGTCGTCGGCCACGTCCAGCCGCACCTGGTCGTCCAGGTAGGTCAGGGTGACCATGACGGCGGACGCCCCCGCGTGCTCGCGCACGTTGGCGAGCGCGCCCTGGACGACGCGGACCAGCGCGGCCTGCGCGCCGGTGTCCAGGTCGTACTCGGCGCCGTCGACCCGCAGCCGCGTCGGCGGGCCGGTCACGGCGTCGCGGTCGAGCAGGCCGCGCAGCGCGGCGGGCAGCGAACCGGCGGCCAGGTCCGACGGGGCCAGCGCGCGCACGAACCGGCGCGCCTCGGCCAGGTTGCCCACCGCGGCGTCGGCGGCCCGCCGCACGTGCCGGCGCGCCTGCCCGGGGTCGGCGTCCCACTCCCGGTCGGCGGCCTGCAGCAGCATCCCCATGCTGGTCAGCCCCTGGGCGAGGGTGTCGTGGATCTCGCGGGACAGCCGCTGGCGCTCCTCCAGGACGCCCGCCTCGTGCTGCGAGGCCGCCAGCTCGCCGCGGGTGCGCACCAGGTCGTCGATCAGTCGCTGCAGCTCCAGGAAGATGACCGAGGTCATGCCCGCCACCGCGACCGGCCCGAGCACCAGGCTCGGCTCCAGCCGGTCGGCCAGGCGCACCTGCGCGAAGATCACCGCCCCGGTCAGCACCACGACGCTGACCAGCGCGGCGCGCCGCGTGAGCAGCCGCAGCGAGATGAAGAACAGCGGGATCGCGCACCAGGCGAAGCTGGGCGCGGCGACCACCAGCAGCAGCCACAGCAGCACCACCAGCACCAGCCACATGAGGCGGCCCCGGCGGCCGAGCCGGTCCCACAGCACCATGCCCAGCGCGTAGAGCACCGCCAGGGCGGCGCAGTCGGCCAGCCGCACCCAGGTCTGCCCCTCCATCCCGTGCCGGACCACCAGCCGGGACGCCGAAGCGGCCAGCAGCAGGAAGAACCCCGCGTGCATGGCCTGGTAGATCCGCTGCTCGGCCCTCGTCATGCCTCCCCCTCACCGCACGTTACCGCAGGGTCACACCCGGGCCGGGCGGAGGCATCAACCGATCGGTTGATCCTCCCCTCCATCCCATGGCGCCGCCGGTTCCACCGGCTTCTCGATGGCGGGCGGGCCGGGCCCGGCGAGGCTTGAGTCATCAGCCGGAACGTCCGAGGGGAAGTACGAAGATGAGCAGCAACCGCGCCAAGACCATCGCCGGGATGACCGCGGGCCTGGCCCTGGTGGGCGTCACGGTCGGCGTGTCGGCCGCGCAGGCCGCGCCCGCCGCGCCGGCCGCCGCCAAGCGGGGCGGGGCCGTCCAGCAGGTGAACGTCCTGCGCAGCGACGCCGCCATGAAGATCGCCGACGCCGTGCAGAAGGAGGCCGCCAAGCAGAAGCAGCGGGTCGCGGTCGCCATCGTGGACCGCTCGGGCGACCTGCGCCTGGTCGTCAAGGGCGACGGCGCCGGCCCGCAGACCGTCGAGTCGGCCAAGCGCAAGGCGTTCACCGCCGTGTCGTTCGGCCAGCCGACCTCCAAGCTGAGCGGTGGCGCCACCGGCGACGGCCCCACCATCAAGGACATCCCGGGCACCCTGTTCCTGGCGGGCGGCGTCCCGGTCGCCTCCGGCGGCTCCCCCATCGCGGGCATCGGCGTGGGCGGCGCGCCCCAGGGCAGCATCGACGAGGCCATCGCGCAGGTCGGCCTGAAGGCGGTCCAGGGCGAGCTCGGCTGAGCGGGCCGTCCAGGCCGACCGGCCAGATCGACTGGCCGGGCCGGTCGCGGCGCGCCGGGGGGGAGCGCCGCGACCGGCCGGTAGTCTCCGGAGCGAACACCATGACGATCACGCGTAGAAGGGCGCTGGCGACGCTGACCCTGCTGGTCGCGGCCGCCTCCGGCGCCTGCGCGGGTCCGCGAGACCGGGAGGGCCCCGTGCACCGGGAAGAACTGCTCACGGCCGCGGCCAGGGGCGACGCCGCCAGGGTCCGCGACGCGCTGCAGGCCGGGGCCCCGGTCGAGGCCCGCGACGGGCAGGGCCGCACCGCGCTGCTGCTGGCGGCCGCCGCCGACCACGTCGAGGCGGCCACCGTACTGGTGAAGGCCGGGGCCGACCCCGACGCCCTGGACCGGCAGCACGACAGCCCGTTCCTGGTCACCGGGGTGACCGGCAGCGTGGCGATGCTGAAGGCCCTGCTGCCCGCCCGGCCCGACCTGGGGCTCACCAACCGCTACGGCGGGGTCGCGCTGATCCCGGCCTGCGAGCGCGGCCACGTGGACTACGTCCGCGAGGTCCTGAAGACCGGCATCGCGGTGGACCACGTCAACCGGCTGGGCTGGACCGGCCTGCTGGAGGCGGTCATCCTGGGCGACGGGTCGGCCCGCTACCAGGAGATCGTCCGGCTGCTGATCGCGGCGGGCGCGGACGTGAACCTGGCCGACGGCGACGGCGTCACGCCGCTGCGGCACGCGACCGGCAAGCGCTACGGCGAGATCGCGGCCCTGCTGCGCGCCGCCGGGGCCCGTTGAGCCGAGCCCGCGCGGCCCTGCTGCCGACCGCGCCCGTCCTTGTCCGCTACAGCTCGTACTGGACGGCGGCGCGGCGCGCGACGATGGGGGTGATGGCCTCGTCGATCACCGCGCGGTGCGCGGGGTGGTCGCGGTAGACCAGGTAGGCGTCGAGGTCGGCGAAGTCGCCCACGACCACGAAGTCGAAGGTGCCCTCGTTGACGCCCGCGTCGTGCCCGAGGCTGTAGTCCCGGATCTCCGGGATGCGCGCCGGGAGCGCGGACAGCCGGTCCCGCACCTCCTCCTGCTGGGAGGTCGTCGTGCCCTCGGCCCACTCGAACATCACCACGTGCCGGAAACCGCTCATGCGGATCACCGTAGCGTCCCGGCCGGGCCCGGCGCTCAGACCTCGCCCAGCTCGGCGGCCACCAGCGCGCCCAGCTCCCAGCACGCCTCCCGGTCGGCGCGGGACGGCTCGCCGGTGACCACGACCGGGGGCCGCACCGCCCGCCACTTCAGCCCGGTGGTGATGGACTCCAGCGCGCGCAGGGCGCCGGTGGCGTCGTTGTTGCCGTGCAGGTAGCCGCCGAACGGCCGTCCCGCGGCCGCCTCCAGGCACGGGTAGTAGACCTGGTCGAAGAAGTGCTTGAGCGCGCCCGACAGGTAGCCGAGGTTGACCGGCGAGCCCAGCAGGTAGCCGTCGGCCTCCAGGACGTCCACCGGCGACGCGGTGAGCGCCGGGCGCGCGACCACCTCCACGCCGCCGACCTCGTCGGTCCCCGCGCCCTCGCGGACGGCCTCGTACATGGCCTGGAGCGCGGGCGAGGGCGTGTGGTGGACGATCAGCAGCCGTTTCATCGCCCCCGATCCTAGGGGCGCGCGCCGCCGGTCCCCCGTTCCCGCGCCCTCACCGGGAGGTGAGTGTTCCCGGCCGTCCGCGGCCGGGGCGTCGCTTCCGCGCCCCGCCCGTCGTCCAATGGAGATCCGCCGACCGCCCGGGAATGCGATATGGGGGATCATGGTTGGCCCTCGACGGAGGTGTCTCCCGTGCACGAAGCGAAACCGGTGCTCCCCGCGTCCCGCCCGGTCTGGCCCTTCGCGCTCGGCACGGCCGCCGTGGCCGTGCTGGTCGCCGTCCCGGACCTGGCCTGGCGGCCGGGCTGGACGGAGCGCGCCTCCCTGCTGGTGACCGGACGCCCCCTGAGCGCCCCGCACGCGTTCGTGCTGGCCCTGGCCTTGGCGCTGGTGGCGCGCGGGCTGCTGCTGCGCCGCCGGGCCGCCTGGTACGGGCTGGTGCTGCTGGTGGCGATGGCCGTGCTGGCGGTGCTGACCGGCGAGGACTCGCCCTGGCGGCTGCCCTTGCTGGGCGGCGCGGGGTGGGTGCTGTGGACCTGCCGCGACCGCTTCCCGGTGCGCCCCCACCCCGACCGGGTGCGCGGCGCGCTGCGCACCGGGGCCTTGGTGGTGCTCGGCACGGCTTCGGCGTCGGTGCTGGTGGGCGGGGTGTCGGTGCGGTCGGCGGTGCCGACGCTGGCGGCCGGGCTCGGCGCGACGGGCGCGCCCTTGGACGGCGCGTCCTGGCTGCCGGGCGTGCTGGGGCTTGCGGGCGGCGCCGGGCTGCTGGTGGTGATGGTGACGCTGCTGGCGGCCGACCCCGCGCCGCCGCCCGGCGACGAGTCCGAACGGCGGCGCGTAGCGGGGCTGGTGGCCCGGCCCGGGTCCGACACCCTCGCGCCGTTCGCGCTGCGCCGCGACAAGTCCTACGTGTTCAGCCCCGACGGGCGCGCGGCGATCGGCTACCGGGTGCTGTTCGGCATCGCGGTGGCGGGCGGCGACCCGGTGGGCGACGCCCACGCGCACCAGGCGGCGATCGAGGAGTTCCTGGCGCTGTGCCGCCGCACCGGCTGGCGCCCGGCGGTGCTGGGCGCGGGCGCGGACCTGCTGCCCGCCTGGGGGCCGCTGCGGTCGTTCGGGTTCGGCGACGAGGTGGTGGTGCGGCCCGAGGAGTTCAGCCTGTCGGGACGGGCGATGCGCAACGTGCGGCAGGCCGTCCAGCGCACCCGCAACGCGGGCGTGACCACGCGCGTGCTCCCCGAGCGGGACCTCCCCGACGACCTGCGCGGGCGGCTGCTGGACATCGCCGCCCGCTCGCTGGGCGGCGCGGCCGAGCGCGGCTTCTCCATGAACCTGGACGAACTGCTCACCGGCTACCACCCCGGCACGCTGGTGGCGGTCGCCTACGACGCCGGCGGCGCGCCGATCGCGTTCCAGCGGTACGCGGCGGCGGGCGAGGGCATCAGCCTGGACGCCATGCGGCGCGCGCCCGGCGGCCCCAACGGCGTCAACGAGCGCCTGATCGTGGACATGGTCGACCACGCCCGCGCGCACGGCGTCGGCGTGGTGTCGTTGAACTTCGCCGCCTTCCGCGAGCTTTTGGACAGCGACGAGCGCGGGCCGCTGGAGCGCGCCGGGTACCGCGCGCTCCACCTGCTGGACCCGTGGATCGCGGTGGAGTCGCTGTACCTGTTCGACAAGAAGTTCCGGCCCGGCTACCGGCCGCGCAGCATCGTGTTCCGGTCCTGGACCGACATCGGGCTGCTGGCGGTCGCGCTGCTGACGCTGGAGTTCGGCCGGACCCGGCCCGCGGCCTCCCCGGTCGCCGCCGCCGAGCCCGCCGGCCACCTCGAACGCCCCTAGCCGGCCGCCCTTCCCGCCCCCGCCCCGCGCCGGGAGACCTCTGTTAGGCTTCCCAAGCGAGCGCTTGGTACGCAATGATGGGCAGGCGATACGACACGGCGAGGGCACGGCGTGCACCCCGCCGGGCCCGGTGAAGAAGGAGCCGTACACGTGGCTGACCGCCCGATGAAGTTCTCGACCTTCCACCTCTTCCACCAGTTCGCGGGGCAGACCGCGCGGGAGGTGTACGACTACCAGATCGAGATCGTCGAGCTCCTGGAGGAGCTCGGCTTCGATGGGGTGTGGGTCGCCGAGCACCATTTCCGGGACTACGGGGTCGTCCCCAACATCTTCAACCTGCTGTCGCACCTGGCGGCCCGCACCGAGCGGCTGCGGCTCGGCACCGGCATCGTGGTGCTGCCGCTGCACAACCCGATCCACGTGGCCGAGGAGGCCGCGATGGTGGACCTGCTGTCGGGCGGCCGGCTGGAGATGGGCATCGGCCGGGGCTACCAGAGCGTGGAGTTCGAGAACTTCGGGCTCGACCTCGGCGAGGCCCGCGACCGGTTCAACGAGTGCCTGGACATGATGCTCGGCCTGTGGACGCAGGAGGCGTTCGAGTTCAAGGGGCGCTTCTACGAGACCACCAACCCGCTGACGCTGATGCCGAAGCCGGTGCAGCGCCCGCACCCGCCGCTGCACGTGGCCGCCGTCAGCCCCGAGACCGTGGAGCTGTACGCCGCGCGCGGGCTGCCGATCCTGGCCGACCCGGCCGCGCCGTTCAAGAAGATCGCGAAGGCGGCGAAGACCTGGCACGACACCGCCGCGGCCAACGGCGTGGACACCGCCGGCGTGGAGCTGGTCGCCAGCCGCTCGGTGTACGTCGCGCCGACCGTGGAGCAGGCGCGCGAGGACCAGGCCCGCTTCGAGGCCGGCTTCGACCGCTCGCGGATCTTCAACGTGCAGAGCGCCCCGATCGACCCCAGCACCGGCAAGGCCGCCAAGGGCTTCGAGTTCTACCAGGACCGCTACCTCAAGGGCGGCTCGGTGGACAACGAGTTCCGCTGGAACCAGCTGGAGGTCATCGGCGACCCCGAGCGCGTGATCTCGCAGATCAAGACCATCCAGGAGATGGGCTACAGCAACCTGATGTGCGACTTCGGCTCGACCCGGCCGATGCCGATCGAGGACATGAAGAAGGTCCTGAAGTTCTTCGCGGCCGAGGTCATGCCGGCCTTCCGCTGATCCACCACCCCTGCTGATCCCCCCTAGGCACAGGAGGCGCGATGTCCGTACACCGGCTCACTCTCGGGGACGTCCTGGCCGAGCACCGGCGCTCCCGGCCGCTCGGCACCGCCGTCGTGGACGGCGAGGTGCGGCTCACCTACCCCGAGCTGGACGACCGGGTGAACCGCCTGGCGGCCGCCCTGGCGGCCGACGGGGTCGGGGCCGGCGACCGGGTCCTGTGGCTCGGCCAGAACTCCTTCCGGGTGCTGGAGCTGCTGCTGGCCGCCGGGCGGCTCGGCGCGGTCTGCTGCCCGGCCAACTGGCGGCAGAGCGCCGACGAGCTGGCCTACGTCCTGGACGACCTCACCCCCAGGGTCGTGGTCTGGGAGGAGTCGGAGGCGGTCGAGAAGGCGCGCGGGCAGGTGCCGCCGGACGCGCGCTGGGTGAAGTCCGGCCCGGAGTACGAGGACTACCTCGCGCCCGACGCCGCCGAGCCCGTCGCCGAGGTGGACGACGACGCGCCGGTGCTCGCGCTGTACACCGCCGCGTTCGACGGCCGCCCCAACGCCGCGCTGCTCAGCCACGCCGCGCTGGTCGCGCACAACATGTCGCTGCTGCACATGCGGCAGATGGAGGACGGGTTCGCCTTCCTGGCGTGCGGGCCGATGTTCCACGTGGGCACGATGATGTTCACGCTGGCCACCTTCCAGATCGGCGGCAAGGTCGTGGTGACCCCGGCCTACGAGCCGAACGAGGTGTGCCGCCTCATCGAGGCCGAGGAGTGCACCCAGGCGTTCCTGTTCGGCCCGATGATCGACGGGCTGGTGGAGGCGAACAAGGACGGCCGGTACGACCTGTCGTCGCTGCGCTTCGTGTCGCACTCCCCCGAGTGGGACCAGATGATCACCGTGGACGACAGCCCCTGGTGCGCCTCGAAGATGGGCGGCTACGGGCAGACCGAGGTCGGCGGGATGCTGACCTTCCTCGGCCTCGGCATGGGCGGCGCGGGCTACGCGGGCCGCCCGTCCCCGCTGGTGCACGTGCGGCTGCTGGACCCGGCCGGGGCGGAGGTCCCGGCGGGCGAGGTCGGCGAGATCTGCGCGCGCGGCCACAGCCTGTTCTCCGGCTACTGGAACCGGCCCGAGCTGAACGCCGCCAAGGCCGCCGGGGGCTGGCACCACACCGGCGACCTCGGCCGCCGCGAGCCGGACGGCACCCTCACCTTCATCGGCCCCAAACTGCGCATGATCAAGTCGGCCAACGAGAACATCTACCCGGCCGAGGTCGAGCGCGCGCTGAAGAGCCACCCGGCCATCGCCGACGCCGCGGTGATCGGCGTGCCCGACGAGCGGTTCGGCCAGTCGCCGAAGGCGGTCGTGGTCCTCAAGGAGGGGCAGGAGGCCACCGGCGAGGAGATCGTCGAGCACGTGCGCGGCGAGATCGCCTCCTACAAGAAGCCGCGCGAGGTCGTGTTCGTGGAGTCGATCCCGAAGAAGGGCTACACCCCCGACTACGACGCGCTGGACGAGGCGCACGGCGGCGGCGCCTACCCCGGCGCGTGAGCGGCGCGCGGGACCGCGGATGCGGCCGCGGTCCCGCGCCCTTCCCTCAGAGGACGGCCAGGGGGTTGATCGGGCTGGCGGTGCCGCCCTCGATCCGCAGCGGCGCGGCCACGAACAGGAAGTCGGTGCGCCCGGTCTCGGCCAGCTCCTCCAGCCAGAGCATCTCGGCCAGGTGGATACCGTGCCGCCACAGGAAGATCATGTGCAGGTCGTCGGCGAGGCCCTCGTCGGCGAGCTGGTGCTCGTTGAGGCCGCCGATCGCGGCGTTGTCGCTGGCCACCATGCACACGTCGCGCTCGGCGAGCCAGCGCCCCGCGTCGGCGTTCAGCCCCGGCTGGCCCGCCCAGTAGGCGTCGGGGCCGTCCTGCCACACCAGCGGCCAGCCCGTCCGGACCACGGCGACGTCGCCGGGGCGCACCTCCACTCCGGCGGCCTCCAGGTCCTCGGGACCGATCCGGTCCCCGGCCTCCAGCCGAGGGACGCCGCGCAGCCGGGGCACGTCGAACAGGACGCCGCGCGCGACGACCGGGCCCGCCTTGTCGATCCCGCAGCGCCCGGCCCCGTAGGAGCGGACGCGCCCGGCCGGATGGCCGTTGTACAGCTCGTCGCCCGACCACATGTGGCACAGCGCGTCCATGTGCGTCGTGGTGCCGTGCGGGGTGACCACCAGGGCGTCGTCGGCCATCTTCAGGCCCGCGCCGATCGCCCGCGTCCCGGCCGCGTAGTCGCCGCCGTCCACCGACATGAAGTGCTGCGGCAGCGGCCGCCCCTTCAGGTGCGGGACGGTCGTCGGCGCGGGCGAGGACGTCGCGCCCCGGATGGGCAGCGACAGGCCCAGCACCCGGCCCTCGCGCACGCACCCGGCGGCCGCCACGACCGTCTCGGGCGTGAGCAGGTTGAGGGCCCCGCGCTCGTCACCGGCACCCCAGCGACCCCAGTTGTTGGACTCTTCGAGCATGATTCGGATCAGACCTTCCGTTGAAAGGACCGCATATGGGTGACTTGGTACAGGGTTCCTGCGACCCCGCGTTCGCGGCCGTCCGCGAGGTGTTCGAGCGGAACTTCGCCGAGGGGCGCGAGTTCGGCGCGGCCGTCGCGGTCTACGCCGGGGACCGCAAGGTCGTGGACCTGTGGGGCGGGGTGGCCGACCGCCGGACCGGCCGCGAGTGGCGCGCCGACACGCCCTGCTTCGGGTTCTCCTGCACCAAGGCGGTGACCGCGACGGCCGCGCTGCTGCTGGCCGAGCGCGGGGTGTACGACCTGCACGGCCCGGTGACCGCGTGGTGGCCGGAGTTCGGCGCGAACGGCAAGGAGGGCGCGACCGCCGCCCACCTGCTCTCCCACCAGGCGGGCCTGCCCGCCTTCGCCCGCCCGGTGACCGCCGAGGAGGCGGCCGACACCGCGGCGCGCGCCGACGAGCTGGCGGCCCAGGCGCCCGAGTGGGAGCCGGGCACCGCGCACGGCTACCACGCGCTGACCTACGGCTGGCTGGCCGGGGAGATCGTGCGGCGCAACACCGGGACGCCGGTGGGCGAGTTCGTCGAGCGCGAGTTCGCCGGCGGCCTGGACCTGTGGATCGGCGCCCCCGACGAGGTCATCGAGCGGGCCGCCAAGCTGACGGCGGGCAAGGGGGACCACAACGAGAGCGGACCGGACGCCCCGCGCGCGGTGGACGACGACGACATGCTGGGCCGCCTCGCCAATGCCTACCTCGACGCCGACAGCCCGATGAACCGCTCCCTCAACAACCCGCACCCGGGCAAGGGCGGCTACAACAACCCGGTCGTGCTGCGCGCCGGCTGGCCCTCCGCCGGGATGATCGCGACGGCCCCCGCGTTCGGCGCCTTCTACCGCGACCTGATCGCGGGCCGGATCATCGCCCCGGAGACCCTGCGCGAGGCGACCCGCGCGCAGGTGCGCGGCCCCGACCGCACGCTGGAGGTGAACACGGCCTTCGGCCTGGGCTTCATGCTCCCGGCGATGACGTTCTTCACCCCCGAGCCGGGCCGCGCCAGCGCGTTCGGGCACACCGGCGCGGGCGGCTCGCTCGGCTTCGCCGACCCCGAGGCGGGCCTGGCGCTGGCCTACCTGCCCAACCGGATGGGCGACCAGCTGTCGGGCGACCTGCGCGCCTACCGCCTGGTCGAGGCCGCCTACGCGGCGCTCGCCTGACCTCACTGCATCGTGATCCCGCCGCTGACCGACACCGTCTGGCCGGTGATGTACCCGGCGCGGTCGGTGCACAGGAAGGCGACCAGGCCCGCGATGTCCTCCGGGCGGCCGATGCGGCGCAGCGGGATCTGCTTGGCGAGCTTGTCGAGCAGGCCCGGGTGCTGCTCGGCGACCGTCCGGACCATCGGGGTGTCGGTCGGGCCGGGGCACACCACGTTGCTGGTGACCCCGCCCCGGGCGGCCTCCCGGGCCAGGGTCTTGGCCAGGCCGAACAGGCCCGCCTTGGTGGCGGCGTAGGCGCCCTCGCCGCCGGAGCCGGCGCGGGCGCCGTCGGAGGAGACGAAGACCAGCCGGCCCCAGCCGCGGTCGGTCATGCCCGGCAGCAGGGCCCGGGTGAGCTGCATCGGGGCGCGCAGATTGACCTTCCACATCAGGTCCCAGTGCGCCGGGTCGCTGCCGGTGAACGGCTCCACGATGCTGATGCCGGCGTTGTGGACCAGGACGTCCACGGGGCCGGCCTCGGCGGTGAAGCGGTCGATGTCGGCGGGGTCGGCGAGGTCCACGCGGTGCGCGAGGCCGCCGATCTCCCCCGCCAGCTTCTCGGCGGCGGGCAGGTCCAGGTCGGCGACGACGACCCGCGCGCCCAGGGCGGCGAGGTCGGCGCAGATCGCGCGGCCGATGCCGCCCGCGCCCCCGGTGACCAGGGCGGTGCGGCCGGTCAGGCTCATCCCGTCCATGCTCATTCCCTCCATACGCGGACGACCTCCTCGGTGGTGACGCGGGCGGCGAGCAGGCTGACGGTGTTGGCGAGCACGGCGTCGCCGTACTCGGCGGGCGTCCCGGCGACCGCGTCGGTCAGCACCGCCACGCGGTAGCCGAGGGCGACCGCCTCGATGCACAGTCCCGAGATGCCGAGGTTGAGCGACAGGCCCGCCGCCACCACGGTGCGCACGCCCATCGAGCGCAGCGTCTGGTCCAGGGAGGTGCCGGTGAACGGCGTGAAGCCGTGGTAGCGGCGCGACTCCAGGTCGGAGGGGTCGGCCAGCTCGGGCAGGACCTCGATCGCGCCGGTGCCCTCCAGCATGTGCGCGGGGTCCTTGAGCAGGCCCTTGAGGAAGGGCGTGTTGTCGGTGTGGCTGCCCCTGCGGTCGGCGCGGAAGGCGGCCGTGCACTGCACGACGGGCACTCCGGCCGCGCGGGCGGCGGTCGCGGCGCGGGCCGCGGCGTCCACCACGCCGCGTTCGGCGCAGGTCTTCACCAGGTCGGGGAACTTGGCCAGGTCGCCGGCCACACCGCGCTGCATCTCCATGACCAGCAGCGCGGTGTGCCGGGGGGCCGCCAGGTCGGCGAGATCTATCGGCACGGCCCCCACGATAGATGACCTAGCACTTGCTTGGGTAGCGGTGCAGCGTCATCGCCGCGGCGGCCGCCAGGAGGCCGGCCAGGGGCAGGACGGCGGTGACGGAGACGGCGTCCACCACGACGCCCCCGGCCAGGGCGCCCAGCGACAGCGTCGCCTGGAAGGAGGAGGTGAACACGGTCGTCGCCGCCTCCCGCGCGTCCGGCGCCGCCGCCGCGAACCAGCTCTGCGAGCAGAACGGCACCGCGCCGTAGGCCGCGCCCCACACCACCAGCAGCGCGAGCGCCCCGGCGGGCCAGCGTCCCGCGACCGGCATCAGCAGGGTCGCGGCGGCGAGCAGCGCCATGGCGGTCGCGAACGCGGCGCGCGGGGGCATCCGCCCGGCCGCGAGGTTCCCGGCCAGGCCGGCGGCGCCGTAGACGAGCAGGAACACGCCGATCTCCCTGGAGCCGACGCCCGTGACCTGCCGCAGGAACGGCGTCACGTAGGTGTAGGCCGCGAAGTGGGCCAGCACGACCAGGAAGGTCGCGGCCAGCCCGGCGCGGACGCCGGGGCGGCGCAGCAGGTCGCGCAGCACGCGCGGGCTCGTCGCCCGTTCGGGCGGCAGCGGGGGCAGCAGCACCGCCAGCCCGGCCAGCACTCCCAGCGTCAGGGCGCCCATCACGGCGAACGCGGCCCGCCAGCCGAGCAGGTCCCCCAGGAGCGTGCCCGCCGGGACGCCGAGCACCGAGCCGAGCGGGACGGCCGAGAAGACCACGGCGGTCGCGCGGGGCACCGAGCGCTCGGGCACCAGGCGCACGGCCAGGCCCGCGCCGAGGGACCAGAACCCGCCGATGACGATCCCGACCATCACCCGCGACACCAGCACGGCCCAGTACCCGGGCGCGGCGGCGGCGAGCAGGTCGGCCAGGGCGAGCAGGCCCGTCAGCGCGCAGAGCGTGGCGCGGCGGTCGATCCGTCCGGAGGCGACGGTCACGGCGGGGGCGGCGACGGCCGCGACCAGGCCGGGCAGCGTCATCGTCCACCCCGCGACGCCCGCGGAGACGCCGAAGTCGGCGGCGATGGGGGTGAGCAGGCCGATCGGCAGGATCTCGGTGGTGACGACGGAGAAGATCCCGAGCATGACGGTCAGGACGGCGGGCCAGCCCGCGGACGGGGTCCGGGGCGGGGCGGCGGTGGCGGTGGCGGGCATGGGCTCCAGTCCAGCGGCGGGCGCGGCCGCGTTCTGGCGGGTTTCGGACACCAACGTCGGGCCGGGAGGGTGACGTCGTTTTTCCGCCGGGCGATAGCGTGCCGGTTCATGGAGGTACGCGACCTGCACGAATGGCCGGCGACGATGGCGGAGGCCGAGGCGATCCAGGACCGGCTGCGGCCGCTGCTCGACCTGGCCGGTCCGGGGCCGCGGGAGCCGCGCACGGTCGCGGGGCTGGACGTGTCGTACGCCGGGGACGGCGGCGGCACGGGCGCGCGGCTGGCGGCGGCCGCGGTGGTGCTCGACGCCGCCACGCTGGAGGTCGTCGAGGAGTCGGTGGTCGCGGGGACCGCCGCGTTCCCGTACGTGCCGGGCCTGTTCGCCTTCCGGGAGCTGCCCGCGCTGGTGGAGGCGCTGCGCGGCCTGTCCGTCACCCCTGACCTGCTGGTCTGCGACGGCTACGGGGTGGCGCATCCGCGCCGGTTCGGGCTGGCGTGCCACCTGGGGGTGCTGACCGGCCTGCCGACGCTGGGCGTGGGCAAGACCGCGTTCGTGGGCGAGCACGAGGCGCCGGGCGGGCGGCGCGGCGACTCCAGTCCGCTGGTCGACGGCGGCGAGGTCGTCGGGCGGGCGCTGCGGACGCGCGCCGGGGTCAAGCCGGTGTTCGTGTCGGTGGGGCACCGGATCGACCTGGACACCGCCTGCCGCCACGTCCTGGCGCTGGCCCCCGAGTACCGGCTGCCGGAGACGACGCGGCGGGCCGACCGGCTGTCGCGCGACGCGCTCGGCCTCCGCTAGGCGGTCGCGGAGCGCACCCGCCGGGGCCCGGTACCGGACCCTTGTCGATAAACCAAGCGTGCGCTAGGTTGGCTCGCGATGGACCAGCCGCACCCCGCACCCGCCCCCGCACCGCGCCCGAGCCCCCTCACGGCCCCCTACTGGGAAGCCTGCCGGCGCGGCGAACTCGCAGTCCAGCGGTGCTCGGGATGCGGCCGGCACGTGCACTTCCCCGAGCCCTCCTGCCCGTACTGCGGCGGCACCGACCTGCCGTACCGGACGGTCTCCGGACACGGCGTCGTGCACACCTTCAGCGTCGTGCACCGCACGTTCCTGCCCGGCTTCGAACCGCCCTACGTGGTCGCCTGGATCGACCTCCCCGAGGGCGCCCGGCCACCGCGGCGAAGCGAGGATGGCCGGGCTGCCCTTGCCGGGGGGTCTGGGGGGATCGTCCCCTCAGAAGTGATCCGGGTCTTCGGCGACGTCACCGGGTGCCCTCCCGAGGACGTCCGGATCGGGATGCCGGTGCGGGTGCACTTCACCGACCTCGACGGCTTCGGCCCGATGCCCCACTGGAGGCCCGCACCATGACCCGGATCGGCAATGTCCTCTACGGCGCCAAGGACGTGGACGCGGCCGTCCGCTTCTACCGCGACGGCCTCGGCCTGGCGGTGAAGTTCCAGGACGGCGGCCGGTTCGCGGCGCTGGACGGCGGCGGCGTCACCTTCGCCATCGCCGGTCCCGAGGAGGACGTCACCGGCGGCGAGCCCGCGGTGTCGTTCAAGGTGGAGGACGTGGCCGCCACCGCCGAGCGCCTCACCGCCGCCGGGGCCGTGCTCGTCCGGGGCCCCGAGGAGGGGCCGCACGAGACCCGCGCGGTGCTCCGCGACCCCGCCGGGAACCCGCTGGTCATCTACGCCGCCCGCGCGTGAGCGGACGCGCCCAGACCGTCCCCCGCCACCGTCCCCACCACCCCAGCCGGTAGTCGAAGGAGCCGAGCCGTGGCGCGAGAGAACTCCCCCTTCAGCAACTACGCCTACGCGATCCTCACCGCCAACGCGCTGCGCACGCCCGACAAGGTGGCGCTCACCTACTGCGGCGACCAGAGCTTCACCTACGACCAGCTCAACCGCAGGGTCAACCGCGTCGCGCACGCGCTGCTGGCCGCCGGGGTCGCGCCCGGCACGCGGGTCGCCTCGCTGATGAACGAGACCCTGCACGTCGCCGAGGTCTACCTCGCCCAGATGAAGATCGGCTCGACGGTCGCCGCGCTCAACCCCTACTGGCCGGCCGACACCCTGCGGCAGGTGGTCGAGCACTCCGAGTGCACCGCGTTCGTCTACGACGCGACGGTGGAGAAGCTGATCGAGGAGATCCGGCCGCAGCTGCCCAACGTCAAGCTGTGGCTGCGGGTGGGCGGCGCGGGCCCCGACACCGTGGACCTGGACGCGCTCGCCGAGGGCGCGAGCGAGGCCGAGCCGCCGCTCGGCGGGTTCGGCAACGACCTGCTGGCGCTGTTCTACACCTCCGGCACCACCGGCCTGCCCAAGGCCGTCATGCACACCCACCTCAGCTCGCTGGCCGTCGCGCAGATCTGGCTGGACGTGGACCGCGACCAGGACTCGGTGATGGGCACCGGCGCGATCATCTGGGGCATCGGGTTCCCCGCGCTGGTCGGCCCGGCCTTCTACGCGGGCATGACGCTGGTGCTGGAGCAGGACTGGGGCCCGGCCAACTTCCTGAAGGTCGTGCCGCGCAAGAAGGTCACCCACGTCAGCCTCATCCCGAGCTTCTTCTCGGCGCTGCTCGGCTCCGACGACCACGCCGAGGCCGACCTGTCGTCGCTGAAGGCGATCGTGCTGGGCGGCGAGCCGCTGCTGCCGGGCCTGCGCGAGCGCATCATGAAGCGGCTGCCGGGCGCGGCGATCTACAGCTACTACGGGCAGACCGAGGCGCCCTACACCTGCTTCGGCCGCCAGGACGACGGCAGCCAGGACATCTCCTCGGTCGGCCGGGCCCGCATGTCGTGCGCGGTGCGCGTCACCGACCCGGCCGGCGACCGCGTGGTCGGCGAGGTCGGCGAGATCAACCTCACCGGGCCCAACGTGATGACCGGCTACGACCGGCTGCCCGACAAGACCGCCGACGTGCTGCGCGACGGCTGGTACGTGGGCGGCGACCTCGGCCGCATGGACGAGGACGGCTTCCTGTACGTGCTGGGCCGCCGCGAGGACGCCATCCTCAAGGGCGGCCAGTGGTCGCAGCCGGTGCAGATCGAGGAGGCCGCGATCGAGGTCGAGGGCGTCGCCGAGGCCGGCGCGGTCGGCGTGCCCGCCCACCCCGAGGGCCAGGACGCCGCCGAGCAGAAGGTCCTGCTGGCGGTCGTGCCGCGCGCGGGCGCGGAGCTGGACGGCGAGGCGGTGCGCGCCGCGCTGGCGGAGCGGCTGCCCGAGCACCAGGTGCCCGACACCGTCGTGATCGCGGAGGAGCTGCCGCACACCCAGGACGCCTCCGGCGGCCCCGGGAAGCTGCTGCGGCGCGGCATCCGCGACCGGTACGCCGACCGCGTGAGCTGAACGGGAGCCAGATGACCCCCCTGCCTGAACATGTCGTCAAGACGTGGATCTCCGGGTTCGGGATCGGCGTGCCGCGCGGCGCGACCGCCCCGGACCCGGGATCGGTGGAGACCTCCGCCGCGGGACTGACCCCTCCGCTGGTGGTGAAGGCGTACGGGCCCGGACTCCTCCACAAGAGCGACGCCGGGGCCGTGCGCCTCGGGCTCGGCTCGGCGCGCGCCGCCGCCGACGCCGCCGCCGCGATGGCGGCCTCGCTGGAGGCGCGGGGCCTCGCGCCCGACGGGTTCCTGGTCGAGGAGCAGGCCGCGCCCGGCGTGGAGATGATCGTGGGCGCGGTGCGCGACCCGGCGTTCGGCCCGGTGCTGCTGGCCGGGCTCGGCGGGGTGTGGACCGAGGCGCTGCGCGACACCGCGCTGCGGCTGGCCCCGGTCACCGAGGGCGACGCCCGCGCGATGCTGGCCGAGCTGCGCGGCGCGGCGCTGCTGGACGGCTTCCGCGGCGCGCCCGCCGTGGACAGGGACGCGCTGGTCAAGGTGCTGCTGGCGGTCAGCGAGGCCGTCGCCTCGCTGGGCGACGACTGGACCGAGTTCGAGCTGAACCCGGTCATCTGCGGCCCGGACGGCGCCACCGCCGTGGACGCGCGGCTGATCGGCTCCATCGGCGCGGCCGCCCGGCCCGGCGACGCCCCCGTCCCGGCGGTCTCGTTCGACCGGCTGTTCGCGCCGCGCGGCATCGCGGTCGTGGGCGCCTCCACCAAGCGGCCCAACTTCGGGAACATGTTCCTCGGCTTCTACAAGGCCGCCGACTTCAAGGGGCGCCTGGTCGCGGTGCACCCGACCGCCGCCGAGATCGACGGGGTGCCGTGCGTGCCGTCGCTGGCCGAGGCGGGGCCCGACATCGACTACGCGCTGGTCGCGGTGCCCGCCGCGCAGTGCGCGGGCGTCGTGCGGCAGGCGCGCGGCGTGCCGTTCGTGCAGGTCATGAGCGGCGGGTTCCGCGAGATGGGCCACCCGGAGCTGGAAGAGGAGCTGCTCGCGGCCGCGCGCGAGGCGGGCGTGCGGCTGCTCGGCCCCAACTGCATGGGCGTCTACTCCCCCGCCGGCGGCCAGACCTTCATCGGCGGCGAGCCCGGCGGCCCCGGCCGGATCGCGGTGGTGTCGCAGAGCGGCGGCCTGGCCGGGGAGGTCATCAAGGTCGGCGAGCGGCGCGGCCTCGCGTTCTCCAAGGTCGCCACGGTCGGCAACAGCGCCGACGTGACGCCCGCCGAGCTGCTGCGCTACCTGGCCTCCGACCCCGACACCCGTGCGATCGGCCTGTACCTGGAGGACCCGCGCGACGGGCGCGGCCTGTTCGAGGCCCTGCGCGGCCTCGGCAAGCCGGCCGTCGCGCTGGTCGGCGGGCGCAGCGCGCAGGGCGGCAGGGCGGCGGCCTCGCACACCGGCGGCATGGTCAGCGACGCCCGGATCTGGCCCGCGCTCGCCGAGCAGGCCGGGATCGGCCTGGTGAGCGGCCAGGACGACCTGATCGGCGTGCTGGACCTGCTCGACCTGCACGGCGCGCGGACCGCGCCCGGCACGCCCGAGGTGCTGGTGATCGGACCGAGCGGCGGCGCCAGCGTGCTGGCCGCCGACGCGTTCGACGCCGCCGGGCTCCGCCTCGACGCGCTGCCGGACGGCGCGCGCGAGGCGCTGCGCGGGCTCGGTCTCGGCGCGGGCAGCTCGCTGGCCAACCCGCTGGAGATCCCGGTCGGGCCGCGCGGCAACCCCGACCTGGTGCGGCACGCGGTGGCCGCGATCCTCGCCGAGGGCGCGTTCCCCGACGTCGTCGCGCACGTCAACGTGCAGAGCTTCTTCACCTTCGGCGACAGCGCCGACCCGCTGCTGGCCTACACGCGCAGCGTCGGGGCGCTCCAGGAGGAGACGCCCGGCACGCGGATCACGCTGGTGGTGCGCAACGCCGAGTGCGCGCCGCCCGGGGTGGAGGACGCCGTCCGGGAGATCGCCCGGGCGGCCGGCGTTCCGGTGTACCGGAGCATGGAGGCCGCCGCGGTCGCGGTGGCCGCGGGCAAGCGATATGCGGCGAGGAGCGTTGATGGGGCGGCTTGACGGCAAGGTGGCGCTGGTCACCGGCGGCGCGCGGGGCATGGGCAAGGCGCATGTGCGGCGCTTCGTGGAGGAGGGCGCCAGGGTCGTCTTCGGCGACGTGCTGGAGGGGGAGGGCGCCAAGCTCGCCGCCGACCTCGGGGACGCGGCGCGGTTCGTGCGGATGGACGTGACGGCGCCCGCCGACTGGGAGCGCGCGGTGTCCACTGCGGTGGAAGCGTTCGGCGGCCTGCACGTGCTGGTCAACAACGCCGGCATCCTGCGGCACAAGACGATCGAGGAGATGTCGCTCGACGAGTTCCGCCAGGTCATCGACGTGAACCTGCTAGGCCAGTGGCTCGGGGTGAAGTCGGTGACCGCCGCGATGCGCGAGGCGGGCGGCGGGTCGATCATCAACGTGTCGTCCACCGAGGGCTTCATCGGCGCGTCCGGGCTGGCGGCCTACAGCGCCAGCAAGTTCGGCGTGCGGGGGCTGACGAAGGCGGCGGCGCGCGAGCTCGGCCAGTACGGCATCCGCGTCAACTCGATCCACCCCGGCGGCATCATCACCTCGATGTCGATGCAGGAGGACGTGGTCAACGCGACGGCCGCGCGCGCCGAGGCGCTGATCGAGGGCCTGCCGCTGAGGCGGCTCGGCAGCACCAAGGAGGTGTCGGGCCTGGTGGTGTACCTGGCGTCCGACGAGTCCTCCTACTGCACGGGCAGCGAGGTGCTGGTGGACGGCGGGCTGGTGACCGGCTCCGGGTACTGAACGGCCGGGGCGGCCCGGGCCCTGGGCCGCCCCGCCGCGTTCAGGACGAGGGGCGGCGCTCGGTCCAGCCCTCGACGGCTTCGAGCTGCGCGGCCAGCGAGATCAGCGTGGCCTCGTCGGAGTCGTGCCCGAGGAGCTGCGCGCCGATGGGCAGGCCGCTCTCGCTGAAACCGGCGGGCACGTTGACGCCGGGCCAGCCCAGGACGTTCCAGGGCCAGCCGTAGGGGCAGGCGGCGGCGACGCCCGACTGGGTCTTCTGGTAGCCCGCGCCGTCGTAGAACCCGACCTTGGACGGGAGCTGCGCGGTCGTGGGCGTCAGCACGACGTCGGCGTACCGGAAGACGCTCCCGGCGCGCCGCTGGAGGTAGGGGTCCATCCGCCGCGCCAGGGGCAGCAGCCGGCGTCCGACCAGCCGTCCGATCTTGGCCTCGACCTCGGTGCGGACCTCGGGCTCGGCGTCGGGCATGGAGTCGAGCCACTCGGCGACGCCGGCCGTGCCGCGCGGGACCAGGCCCATGAACATGGGCCCGTAGTCGGGGTCGGCGGGGAAGACCTTGTGCCCCAGGTCGGTGAACCGGCGCGCGAGCCGCTGCACGGCCAGGCGGATCTCGGGGTCGAGCTTGTTGGTCATGCCGAAGGCGGTCTTGAAGGACACGGCGATGCGCAGGCGGCCGGGCTCGCGCCGGGCGGCCTCCACGAACGGCGTCACCGGGGCGTCGAGTCGGTAGGCGTCCTCGGGGTGGCTGCCGGTGAGCACGTCCAGCAGCAGCGCCGCGTCCTCGACGCTGCGGGCGATCGGCCCCCACACGGTGATGCCCTTGAACGGGTCGCGCTGCGGGAAGCCCGAGACCCGCCCGCGCTGCGGCTTGATCCCGACCAGGCCCGTCCACGCCGCCGGGATGCGGATCGACCCGGCCCCGTCGGACCCGACCGCCGCCGCGACCATGCCCGCCGCGACCGCCGCCGCCGAACCGCCGCTGGAGCCGCCGGGCGTGTACTCGGGGTTCCAGGGGTTGCGGGCGCACCCGAAGCCGGGCGACTCGCTGAACGGCCACAGCCCGATCTCGCAGGTGGTGGTCTTGCCGACGATGACCGCCCCGGCCGCCCGAAGCCTACGGACCTGCTCGGCGTCCTCGGCGGCGGGCCGGTGGCTCCCCTTGACGGCGAAGGGGGTGGTCTCACCGGCGAGGTCGGTGTCGTCCTTGATGGCGACCGGGACGCCCAGCAGGGGCAGCCGCTCCCCCGCCGCCAGCCGCCTGTCGGCCTCGGCGGCCTCGGCGCGGGCGGCCTCGGCCCGCACGACGCGGAAGGCGCCCAGGGACTCCTGCGCGGCGATGCGCTCCAGCGAGTGCTCGACCAGCTCGACGGCCGAGACCCCTCCGGCGGCCAGCGCCGCCGCCTGCCCGACAAGCCCGAGATCGTCCATGGCGCCCACCTCATCACGTATCGTTCGTTCGAACGAACGATAACGAAGCGCCGAGCGATCGGGAAGACTTGATCCGGTGAGCACACCCCGCGACCGCATCCTGCGAGCCACCCTGCGCCTGATCGGCGAGCAGGGCGTCGGCGCCGTCACCAACCGCGCGGTGGCGAGGCTGGCCGGCGTCTCCCTGGGCTCGCTGACCTACCACTTCCCGAGCCAGACCGACCTGCTGCGCGAGACGCTGCAGAAGTTCGTGGACGAGGAGATCGAGCGCATCACCGCCTACGCCGTCCGGCTGCGGGACTCGGGCATCGACCCCGACCAGGCGGCCGACCAGGTGGAGAAGGCCATCGTCGAGTTCGCCTACGGCCCCGAGCAGATCGCGAACCTGGAGCTGCACCTGCACGCGGCGCGGGACCCGGACGTGCGGACGACGGCGGTGCGGTCGGTGGAGGCCTACGACCGGCTGGCGACGGCGGTGCTGACGGCGCTGGAGATCCCGGAGCCGGAGCGGCACGCCCCGGCGGTGGTGGCGATGCTGTACGGCCTGGCGATGCGGAGGCTGGCGACGGGCGACGCGTCGGCGGCGGGCACGGCGGACGCGTTCCGGACGCTGCTGCGCGGGGCGCTGGACTCCGCGCCCTGAGCCGGGTCCCCCCAGCCCGGCACCTACCGGCGCGGGCGCCCCGCCACCGGCCGTCGGCCGTGCGGCGGGGCGCCCGCGTCCGGTTCAGTCCCCTTCGGGGGACAGCTCCTCCAGGGTGCGGCCGCGGGTCTCGACCGCGAACAGCGCGACCAGCGCGCCCAGCAGGGCGACGCCGCCGAGGACGCCGAAGACCGCGGCGCTGCTGGTCCCGGCGCCGACCATGTGGCCGACGACGATCGGGCCGATGATGACGCCCAGCCGGTTGAAGACGCCGCCCGTCGAGCAGCCGAGCGCGCGGCTGCGGGTCGGGTACAGCTCGGGGGTGTACAGGTAGAGGGTGACGTTGGTGGCGAAGACGAAGAACGCCGCCACCGAGGCCCACAGCGCCACCTGGCCCGCCGACAGCGCGCCGAGGGCGGCCAGGGTGCCGAGCGCGGCGGCCGCCCCGGCCAGCCCGAACGCCAGCGCGGCGCGCCGCCCGACCTTGTCGATCAGCAGGGCCACGGTGAGGCAGCCGAGGAAGCCCGCCGCGTTGGTCCACAGGTTGTACTGCAGCGCGGTGTCGAGCGGGACGTGGAAGACCTTGGTGTAGAGGGTCGGCAGCCAGGCGGTGATGCCGTAGTTGACGAAGTAGCCGAAGAACCACAGCGCCGAGACGATCACGGTGCGCCGCAGGTAGACCCCGGAGAACAGGTCGCGCGGCGTGCTGCGGGGGCGGACCTTGGCGGGGCCGGCCCCGGGGGCGGCCTCGGGGCCGGCGGCGGGGGCGGGGAGCGGCCCGGCGGTGCGGGCCACCTCGGTCTCGATGCCGGTCAGGACCCGGTCGGCCTCCTCCAGCCGGCCCTTGGCGGCCAGCCAGCGCGGCGACTCGGGGACGCCGCGCTGCAGGAAGGCGAAGATCAGCGCGGGGACCGCGCCGATGACGAACAGGGCGCGCCAGCCCCAGTGCGGCACCACCCACGCCGCCACCAGCGTGGCGGTGAGCAGCCCGGCGGGGAAGACCAGCTCGTACAGCAGCACGAAGCGGCCCCGGTGCCGGGACTTGGCGATCTCGCTGACGTAGGTGGCGGCGACCGGCACCTCGCCGCCGATGCCGAGCCCCTGCACGAAGCGCAGCGCCACCAGCCAGCCGAAGTCCGGCGCGAACGCGATCGCCAGGCTGGACAGACCGGTGATCAGCACGCCCAGCGCGACCATGCGGACCCGGCCGACGCGGTCGGCCAGCCAGCCCGACACCAGCGCCCCCAGCAGCATGCCCACCGAGCCGGCGGTGATGGCCAGGGTGACCTGGCCGGTGGACAGCCCCCACTCCTTGATCAGGACGGGCATCGCCGAGGCGACCAGCAGCTGGTCGAAGGCTTCGAAGAAGGTGACGACCCCGATGAGGGTGCGCACCTTCACGTGCCAGCGCGAGGTGGGCAGCCGCTCCAGCCGGGAGGCGATCGACGCCACGGTGGGCGTGCTCGAGACGACGGTCATACGTGCTCCATTCTGCCTGGCCGCGGCGTTCGCCGGGGCCAAGGGCCCAGGTGGGAGGGTCAGTGACCCAGGACACACCCGCGTGCAGGAGACATTAAGGGCTAAGAATCTTTGAGGTCAATGATCTGTATGTAACTACTTGGTTTCCAGCAGCCGGTTTTATCTTGGCGCCGAGATTTATGCCAGGAACCGGGTGAGGTGGCGCCAGGCCGCCGCGGCCGCCTGCGGGTCGGCGCCGGGCCTGTAGAAGCCGTGCGCGGCCCCGGGGA
The DNA here is from genome assembly GCA_044456955.1 of Spirillospora sp. NPDC050679. Lineage (GTDB taxonomy): Bacteria > Actinomycetota > Actinomycetes > Streptosporangiales > Streptosporangiaceae > Spirillospora. The sequence continues at coordinate 31,387 of JBITGK010000023.1, forward strand.
CGCGCACGAGCTCGGCGGCCGGGCCGGGGGCCGCGGCGGCCAGCTCCAGCCGTCCGGCCGCGCCGGGCGGCAGCCGCCGGTCGTCGCCGCCGAGCACGCCCAGCCAGGGCGCGCGGCGGTCGGCCAGCAGCATCTCCAGCGGCGGCAGCCCCGCCCAGGGCGCCCGGTCCACGCCGGACGGGCTCACCGCCGCGGCGGCGGCCACGTCCAGACGGGCGGCGGCCCAGGTGGCGAGGTAGCCGCCCATGCTGAAGCCGACCACCGTGACCCGCTCGACCCCCCGGCCCTCCAGGTAGGACACCGCGCCCGCGATGTCGGCCGACAGGTCGTCGGGCCGCAGCCGCTCCATCTCGCGGCGCGCCACGGCCAGGTCCCCGGCGTCGAACGCCGGGCCGCCGTGCTCGTAGTACAGGTACGGCGAGACCGCGAGCAGCCCTTGGCGGGCCAGCCTCCGGCAGGCGTCCTCGGCGTGCTCGGTCACGCCGAACACGTCGTGCAGCACGATCGCCCCGCCGCGCGGCGGGCCGCCGCTCCAGGGCTCGCGGACGAACAGCGGCGCGGCCGTCTGCAGGACGCGGCGGCCCCGGTTGGCCGGGCCGTGCGACAGGTGGCCCATCAGCCCTCCTTCGGCAGCGGGACCGGCGGCACGAACGGCACCGGGGTGGGCCCGACCGCCGTCACGTCCACCTCCAGCAGGTAGGGCTCGTGCGCGGCGACGGCCTTGGCGAACGCCTCCTCGAAGGCGTCGGCGCGCTTGACCAGGGCGTAGGGCATCGCGGTCGCGGCGGCCAGCGCGCCGAAGTCCGGCGTGAACAGGTCGACGCCCGACCGGCGCTCCATGTGCGCGTCCTGCATGTTGCGCAGCACGCCGTAGCCGCCGTCGTTGAAGACCAGCAGCACCAGCCAGGGCCGCTCCTGCGCGAGGGTGGCCAGCTCGCCGAGGTGCACCGACAGGCCGCCGTCCCCGGCGATGACCAGCGACGGCACGTCGGGGCGGGCGAGCGCCGCGCCGATGCCCATGGCCAGCCCCTGCCCGATGCCGCCGCCGAGCGGGAACACGTTGGCGCCCGGGTCGGTGATGGGCAGCAGCCGGTTGCCCCACTGGCTGGAGGGGATGGTGACGTCCCGCGCGATCGGCGAGCGGGGGTGCAGGTGGGCGCGGACCGCGTCGTTGATCTCGGCGTACTGCCCGATGTCGGCGCGCAGCCGCTCGCGGACCGCCTGCCGGGTGGCGGTGGCGCGCTCCCGCCAGCCCTCCTGCGTCGCGGCCGCGCCGGGCAGCAGCGCCTCCAGGACGCGGGACGCCTCGCCGTGCAGCCCGACGGTGGCCGGGTAGGCGCGGCCGAGCGCGGCGGCGTCCACGTCGATCTGGACGTGCTGTTCGGGCAGGGCGAGCTTGTAGTGCGCGGTCTCGTTGGACCGGAAGTGCGTGCCGACGCTGATCAGCAGGTCGGCGTCGGCGAGCAACTCCCGGCCCGCGGGGCTGGTGGCGAAGTTGCCGACCACCAGGTCGTGGCCGTCCTCGGGCAGCGCGCCGCGCCCGGCGTTGGAGGTGAAGACCGGGGCGCCGAGGCGTTCGGCGAGCGCCCGGAGCTGCGGTCCGGCCTCCCGGGCCCCGCCGCCGGCCCAGATGGCGGGCCGCTCGGAGCGGGCGACGAGGTCCGCCGCGGCGGCCAGCTCCTCGCCGGTCGGGTGGGGGGTCTCGGCCGCGCCCGCCCGCGCGGCGGGGGCGGGATCGGGCGGAAGGTGCTGGGCGGCGTACTGCAGGTCGATCGGCCACTCCACGCTGGCGGGCCCCTGCGGCAGGGCCAGCGCCTGGCGGACGGCCTCGCGCAGCACCTCCTCGGCGGCCTCGGCCGAGGGGACGGCGGCGGCGTGCTTGGACACCGCCGTCAGCATCCCGAGCTGGTCCTTGGTCTCGTGGATGACGCCGCGGCCCTGGCCGAGGAACGGCGAGTCGATGTTGCCGGTGACGTGCAGCACCCGGCTGCCGGCCGACAGCGCCTCGATCAGCGCGCCCGCCGCGTTGCCGGCCCCGGTGCCGGTGCTGGTCAGGGCGCAGCCGAGGCCGCCGGAGGCGCGGGCGTGGCCGTCGGCGGCGTTCACGGCCGCCGCCTCGTGCCGGACGGCGACGAAGCGCAGGTCCCGCGACACCGCCTCCACCAGCGGCAGGTTGTGCACGCTGACGACGCCGAACACGGTGTCGACGCCGTGCTCGCGCAGCACGCGCACGAGCAGGTCCCCCCCGTTCGCGCGGGCGGGCCTGGGGTCAGGGGTGCGGTCAGACATAGCGAGCGACTCCTCCGCCGACGTCCAGCGACGAACCGGTGATGTAGGACGCGCGCGGCGACAGCAGCGCGACGATGGGATGGGCGACCTCCTCGGCGCGGCCGAGCCGCCCGAGCGTGACGCCCCGGTCGGCGGCCAGCGCGCCGGTCCACTCCTCGTAGGTGAGGCCGGTGCCGGACTCCTCGTAGCGGCGGCGCCACTGGCCGGTGTCGATGAGGCCGAGGCAGACCGAGTTGACGCGGACGGGGGCCAGGTCGGCCGACAGGGTCCGGGTCAGGTTGAGCAGCGCCGCGCGGGCCGCCGAGGTCGCGCCGAGCCGGGACTCGGGCTGGCGGGCCAGGACGGCGTTGACGTTGACGACGGCGGGCGCGGTCGAGCGGCGCAGGTGCGGCTCGGCGGCGCGCAGCGTGTTCAGCACCGAGAAGATCTTCAGCTCGAACTCCTCGCGCCACTGCTGCTCGGTGGTCCGCGCCACCGGCGCCATCAGCGACCGGCCCGCGTTGTTGACCACGCCGTCGAGCCCGCCGAGCGCGTCGGCGGCGTCGTCGACGAACGCGGTGACGGCGGCGGCGTCCATGACGTCGCAGGCCCGGGTGAACACGCGGGCGCCCTCGGCGCGGGGCAGCCCCGCCAGGGCCGCTTCCAGCCGCGCGGCGTCGCGGGCGCAGGCGGCCACGTGCGCGCCGTCGGCCAGCAGCAGCGCGGCGGTGGCGAGGCCAACGCCGGAGCTGGCGCCGGTGACGGCGTAGACCCGCCCGGCGAGACCGAGGTCCATGGGTGAACTCCTCAGTTGAAGACGAAGCCGCCGTCGACCACGAGGGTCTGGCCGGTGACGTAGGAAGCGGCGTCCGACAGCAGGAACAGCACCGCGCCGGTGAGGTCGCCGGGCCGCTGCGGACGGTCGAGGGCGCGGTTGAGGCGGTACAGCTCGTGCCGCTCCTCGGGGATGCGCTCGGCGGCCTCGCCGAGCGTCAGGCCGGGCGCGAGCGCGTTGACGGTCACCTCGTGGGGCCCGGCGTCGCGGGCCATCGCCCGGGTCATGCCGATGACCGCGCTCTTGGAGGTCACGTAGTGCGCCAGGCGCGGCGACCCGTAGAACGCCGCGTCGGAGGCCAGGTTGACGATCCGGCCGGGGCGGTCCATCAGCGGCCACAGCGCCCGCGACACCAGCCAGGTGCCGCGCACGTTGACGGTGAGCACCGCGTCCCACTGGCCGGGGTCGATGTCGTAGAACGGCTTGCCGCCCACGCCGTCGGCCAGGGCCGCGTTGTTGACCAGGCCGTAGACGGGGCCGAGGCGGGCGACGGCGTCGGCGAGCCCCGCGACCGAGTCGGCGTCGGACACGTCGGTGTCGACGCGGTGGGTCTCGATGCCCTCGCCAGCCAGCTCGGCGGCGGCCGCCTCGGCGCGGCCGCCGTCGCGCTCGGCGACCACGATCCGCGCCCCGGCCCGCCCGATCGCCCGCGCGAACTCCAGGCCGAGGCCGCGGCCCGCGCCGGTGACGACGACCAGGCGGCCGTCCAGGCCGGTGGCCTCGCCGTTCATGCGACCTCCTTGAGGAAGGACAGGACCAGCCGGTTGAACTCGGCGGGCCGCTCCTGGTTGGACAGGTGGCCCGCGCCCGGGATCAGCTCCAGGCGCGCGCCTGGAAGGGCCGCCGCGATGGCCTCGCTCTCGGCCGGCCCGGTGACGGTGTCGCGGTCCCCCACGACGACCAGGGCGGGCACGTCCAGCGAGCCGAGCACGTCGCTGTGGTCGGTCTCGGCCATCGAGGCGGCCGCGTAGGCGTAACCGGGCGTGCGGATCGACCGCGCCATTGCGGCCGTCACCCGGTCCACCAGCTCTGCGGGGGCGTCCGGGGACACCAGGCGGGGTCCGCGCCCGGCCGCGAACGCCTCGGGTCCGAGGCGTTCGAGGTCGGCGGCGCGGGCCTTCATGCCCGCGCGCCCCTGTTCGGTGCGGCCGGAGCCGCGGGTGGAGTCGGCCAGCACCAGCGAGCGCACCAGATGGGGGTGCTCGGCGGCGAGCCGGGTGGCGATCACGCCGCCCCAGGAGACGCCGACGACGTGCGCGGGCCCGGCCAGCAGGCCCGCCGCCGCGGCCGCGTACCCGGACATGCCGGGGGCCTTCTCCGGGTCGGCGGACCGCGCGTAGCCGGGCGCGTCCCAGGCGAGCACGCGATACTCGGCAGCGAAGTCGGCGAACTGGTCGGTGAACGAGTCGGCGCAGCCGCCGATCCCGTGCAGCAGCAGCACCGGCTCGCCCGCGCCCCGCCGCTCCACGTGGAGGCTCACCGGAACACGCCCGTGCTCGCCGCCAGGTCCCCGACCGCCTTCAGCACCGCGTAGGGGACGACCTGGCTGGTGGTCGGGTTGTCGGGCGAGGGCCGGTTGCGGATCTCGAACCGGTAGTCGCCCGCCGGGCCCGAGGCGGTGATGACGTGCGAGGTCAGCGCGGCGGCCGGGTCGGCCACCACCACCGCCTCCACCACGTCCCAGTCGCCGACCGCCAGCGCCACGGCGGCGGCCACGTTGGTGGACTTGGGGAACGCGGCGGCGATCTCGCGGGCCGGGCCGCGCGCGACCTCCACCGGTCCGGCGGCGCCGCGCACGCGCTCGGCCTCCGACTCGTCCATCCACGGCTGGACCAGGCCCGGCGGCTTCTTGGTGGTGACGATCCGCACCCGTTCCAGCGGCCCCATCCGGACGGCCGAGCGCAGCATGTCCAGCCCGCCGATCGCGCCGGTGACCAGGTGCACCCGGCCTGGTCCGGCCGCGTAGAGCTCCGCGCGCAGGGCGTCGTCGGTCAGCGAGCCGATCGACACCACCAGCAGGTCGGTGCCGGAGGCGACCACGCGCGGCCCGATCTCGGCCAGCACGCGCTGCCCGGCGGCCTCGATCACCAGGTCGGCTTCGGCGACGGCCTGGTCGAGGGTCAGCTCGGGCAGACCGCGCCCGCCGGCCGGGTCCACGACACCGGCCAGGCGTGCGCCGGGCACCTCGCCGTCGGCCAGGGCGCGGGCCACGACGCCGCCGATGGCGCCGCAGCCGACGACCGCGACGTCCATCAACGCTCCCACCACCGGTCGCCGTCGGGGACGCCGGCCATGTGGGCGCGCACGTCCTTGGACGGCGGGCCCGCGGTGCCCCACAGGTCCGACAGCTCGGGGACGCGCCGCCACACCCGGCACAGCCAGGCGTCCTCCTGGACCTGCTCGACCTCGGAGGTGTACTCGCACACCAGCCCGGCGGGGTCGGCGAAGTAGGAGAAGGTGTTGTTGCCCGGCCCGTGCCGGCCGGGGCCCCACAGCGGGGTGACGCCCTGGTGCCGCAGCCGCCCGATGCCGCGCATGAAGTGGTCGATGGACGGCATCTCGTAGGCCATGTGGTTGACCGAGGTCCAGTCGGCCTGGTTGAAGGCGATGACGTGGTGGTCGCTGTTGCAGCGCAGGAACGCCATCTGGTGCTCGGACCAGTCGGAGACCCGCATCCCCAGCACCTCGGTGTAGAAGGCGCAGGCGGCGTCGATGTCGACGGTGTTCAGCACGACGTGGGCGAGCTTGCGCGGCACCGCCTCGCGGCCGTCGACGTCCTTGGGCACCACGGCCTCGACCTCGGCCGACAGCTCGATCAACCGGTTCTCGGGGTCGGCGAACCGCAGCCCGTAGCCGCCGCCCGCCTGGTCGAGCCGGCCCGGCTCGGCGACCAGCGCGATGCCGAGCGCGGTCAGGCGGCGGGCGGCGTCGTCGACCTCGCGGGGCGAGCCGACCGAGAACGCGATCTTGCCGAGGGCGTTGCGGTCGGCCTCGCGCACCTCCAGGATGTGGTGCTCCTGGCCGGTGCCGCGCAGCCAGGAGACCGCGCCGTCCCGGTCGTCCTCGACGGTGTCCAGGCCCCAGACGTGCCGGTAGAACTCGGCGGCGCGCTTGGCCTCGGGGGTGCGCAGGGCGACCGAGCGCAGCGTGCGCAGCCGCGCGACGGGCCCGGCGGGCGTCCCGGCGGTCACGCGCGCACCTCCCGCCCGGCCTTGGCGCGCTCCTCGCGCGCGGCGAGCTGGCGCTGCGCCTGGCTCTTGATGAGCCGTCGCAGCCGAACGATCGCCAGGTCGTGCTGGTAGAGGTTCTCCCGCTCCCAGGCGTTCAGGGGCATGGCCTCCTCCATCTCGCGGTCCTGCTCCAGCACGGCCCAGTGCCGCGCCTCCAGGCGGGCCTTGTAGAGGAAGCGCCAGGCGTCGCGCTCCCAGCCCCGCACCTTGCGGCAGCGCCAGAAGAACGCCGCGTGCTGGGTCTCGTTGATGGGGGTCGCGGTGCACACGATGCGGAACGGGCCGCCGGGCCCGGCGGTGTCGGGGTAGGGGATCTCCAGCCGCACCCAGCCCATCGCGGTGTCGATCCACTCCGACCAGTCGAAGTTGACGCCCGCCTGGTCGGTCTTCTCGAACACGAAGCCGGTGTCGGTGTCGCGGATCTGGAAGACCGCCTCGCGCTTGCCGCCCGCCATGGTGTGCGACTTGCGGTGCAGGAACGCCCCGTGCATGGGGTCCATCAGGTTGTCCAGCGAGTAGATCCAGGGCGCGTCCCACTCGACGTAGGCCAGGAACGACTCCCACTCGCCGCCGATGCCCTCGGGCAGCACGAACGGCGCGGGCTCGCCCCCCTCGGGGTCGCCGAACCAGGCGAAGACCGCCTCGGCGTGCTCGACGGCCGGGAAGGTGCGCAGCCGCCTGCTGCCCTCCAGCGCGCAGCCGGGGCTGCCGGGCACCGACACGACCACGCCCTCGGCGTCGAGCTGCACGCCGTGGTAGTTGCAGGCGATGCGGTCGCCCATGTGCACGCCCTGCGACAGGCGGGCGCCGCGGTGCGGGCAGCGGTCCTCCTGGACGTGGACGACGCCCGCCGCGTCGCGCCACAGCAGCAGCTCCTCGCCGACGCGCTCGATGCGGGTCAGCTCGCCGCGCCGGACCTCGTCGGAGCGGCACAGCGCGTACCAGCGGTCGCGCAGGCCGAGCTTGACCAGGCCGTCCACGGTGTCGAGGGTCGGGTTGCCCGACGGGTGCCGCGTCGAGGCCGGTGCGGCGGGACGGGCGGCGGCCTCGCGCGCAGGCGTCGGCCGGGGAGCGGACGGGGCCGGGGCGGGCGGCGTCTCGTCCCCGGCGCCGAGCCGGGCCAGCTCGGCGGCGAGCGAGTCGGGCGTCCAGTCGGCCCCGTCCGGGGGCCGCACGCCGGTGCCGTTCAGCGCCGCCACCACGCCGGGCAGGTCGTGGGCGCCGGTGCCGAAGACGTTCTCCAGCTCGTCGGCCAGCGCGTTCTCGTAGCTGGTCAACGGGTGCTTGCGGGCCTGGACGGGCTCCAGCCGCAGGGCCATGGTTCTCCCCTAGAGGTCGAGGACGAGTTCGGGACCGCGCGAGCGGGAGACGCAGAGCATCATCGACCCGCCGGCGGCGCGTTCCTCGTCGGTGAGCAGGAAATCGCGGTGCTCGGGCTCGCCTGCCAGCACCCGGGTCTCGCAGGTGCCGCAGATGCCCTCCTCGCAGGAGGACGGGACGTCCAGGCCGCCGCGCCGCAGCGTCTCCAGGACCGACACGCCGGGTTCGACGGTGAACCTCCGCGCGCCGCAGACCACCTCGAACGGCGCGTCTCCGGCCGGGCCGGCCGCCTGCTGCGCGGGGGCGCGGAACCGTTCCACGCGCAGCCGGGCGGCGTCGCCCAGCTCGGCCTCGACGGCGGCCAGCAGCGGCTCGGGGCCGCAGCAGTAGACCAGCGCGCCGTCGGGGAGGTCGGCCAGGACCTTGGCCAGGTCGGGGGTGCCGCCGCACTCGTCGTCGGCGTGCAGGACGGCGCCGAGCTCTTCGAGCCGGTCGGCGAACGCCATGCTCGCCCGGGAGCGGCCGCAGTAGAACAGCCGCCGCTCGGCGCCCCGGGCGGCCAGCCGCTCGGCCATGGCCTTGATGGGCGTGACGCCGATGCCGCCCGCGATGAGGACGTGGGCGGGGGCGTCCTCCAGCGCGAAGGTGTTCTTCGGGCCGTCGACCTCGATGACCTCCCCCACCCGCAGCCGCTCGTGCACGCACGCGCTGCCGCCCCGGGAGGCGGCGTCGCGCTGCACGGCGACCGCGTAGCGGGTGCGGTCGGCGGGGTCGCCGCACAGCGAGTACTCGCGGGCCTGCCCGTTGGGCAGGTGCAGGGTCAGGTGCGCGCCGGGCTCCCAGCCCGGCAGCTCCTCCCCCGCGGGGTCGGCGAACTCCAGCTGGACGACGCCCTCGACGATCCAGGTGGAGCGGATGAGCCGCAGCCTCGCCATCGGTCAGTCCCGGGTGATGCCGTGCATCGCCGAGGTCGGCGGGTAGGTCGGCAGCTGCGGCTTGCGGGCGCCGATGATGACGCAGAACAGCGCGTCGGCGTCGCCGAGGTTGCGCAGGCTGCGCGGCACGCCGGCCGGGACGCGGATCAGGTCGCGGTAGCCGAGCACGCGCGAGGCGGTCCTGGTGCCGTCCTCCACGTCGTGGACGGTGACCTCCAGCTCGCCCTCCAGGACGAAGAAGACCTCCTCGACGTCGTGGTGGGTGTGCTCGGGGCCGACGGCGCCGGCGGGCAGCCGCATGTTGGAGAAGGTGAAGTGCTCCGACGGCAGGATGCGCGTGTCGGTCTCGTGGTTGCCCGTGGCGCCCGAGCCGATGTAGCGGATCTGGGCCCGGCGGAACTGGTCGCCCGCCTTGGCCTGGAAGCCCAGGGTGTCCCAGTCCTCGTAGCGGCTGTCCCTGGCGGCGATGCAGGAGTCGATGAGCTGGTCCAGATCGACCCCGGCGGTGGCGGTGGTCTGCTCGGTCAAGCCGACCCACTCCCCTCTGAGCTGCGGAAAATATCTCAGCACCAAAATAAGTGCTGACAGTGTTTTAGCACTCAGACATTTACCCCGCAAGACCCTGACTAGGATCTGTCTCAGTACTGAGAGAAACGGGGAGGCCATGGCGCGCAGGCCCATCGACCGGTCCGACACCGTCGACCTGATCATCGAGCAGTGGCGGCGCGAGCGGCCCGACGTCGATGTGTCGGGCCTGGCGGTGTTCGGCCGGCTGCACCGCGGCTTCCTGCGCTACACCGCGCTGCTGGCCGAGGTCTTCGAGCGGCACGGCATCAACATGGCCGCCTTCGACGTGCTGGCCACCCTGCTGCGCAGCGGCCCGCCCTACCGCCGCACCGCCGGCGAGCTGGCCGAGATCTCCCTGGTCAGCACCGGCGGCGTCACCCTGCGCCTGGACCGCCTGGAGAAGGCGGGCCTGATCACGCGCGAGCGCGACCCGCAGGACCGCCGCGTCGTCCACGCCCGGCTCACCGACGAGGGCCTGGAGCTGACCAACGCCGTGGTGGCCGAGCACTTCGCCAACGAGCAGCGGATGCTGGCGGGGCTCACCGAGACCGAGCGCCGCCAGCTCGCCCGGCTGCTCGGCAAGCTGGAGCGCTCGCTGGAGCAGGCCGAGACCGCCCCGCCGGAGGAGTCCGCGGGCTAGCCCTCAGCCCGCCCAGGGCAGCGGCCCCTCGTCCAGCCCCCAGTACACGCTCTTCTGGCGCATGTAGCCGAGGATGCCGTCGCGGCCCTTCTCGCGGCCGAGGCCGCTGTCCTTCACGCCGCCGAACGGCGTGGAGACGCTGAACTGCTTGTAGGTGTTGATCCAGACGGTGCCCGCCGAGATCCGCCGGGCGACCCGCCAGGCGGTGCGGTAGTCGCCGGTCCAGATGCCGCAGGCCAGGCCGTAGACGCTGGCGTCGGCCTGGGCGACCAGGTCGTCCTCGTCCTCGAAGGGCAGCACCACCAGCACCGGGCCGAAGATCTCCTCCTGGCAGATCCGGGCGTCGTTGGCGACCCCGTCCAGGACCGTCGGCAGGTAGTAGGCGCCGCCGGCGTACTCCTCCCCCTCCGGGACGCGGCCGCCGCAGCGCACCCGCGCGCCCGCCTCCCGGGCTTGATCGACCATGGCGGCGACCTTGTCGCGGTGCGCGTGCGCGACCATCGGCGCGACCTGCGTCATCGGGTCGGCGCCCGGCCCCACGCGCAGCTTCTCGGCGCGCCGCACCAGCTCGTCGACCACCTCCTCGTAGACCGAGGCGTGCACGAACGCCCGCGACCCGGCCACGCAGCTCTGCCCGGTGGAGGAGAACACGCCGAACAGCAGGCCCGCCAGGACCTGCTCGCGGTCGGCGTCGGGGAACACGATCGTCGGCGACTTGCCGCCCAGCTCCAGCGACACCGGCATGATCTTCTCGGCGGCCACCGCGCCGATGGCCCGGCCGGTGGCGGTGCCGCCGGTGAAGGAGACCTTCCCGACGCCCGGGTGCCGGACGATCGCGTCGCCGGTGACCCGGCCCGGCCCCGGCAGCACCGACAGCAGGCCCGCAGGCAGCCCCGTCTCAGAGAGCGCCTGGTGGATCAGCCGGCCCAGCGCCAGCGACACCAGCGGCGTCCACTCGGCGGGCTTGAGCAGCACCGCGTTGCCGCCGGCCAGCGCGGGCGCGATCTTCTGCGCGTCGCTGGCGATCGGCGAGTTCCACGGGGTGATCGCGCCGACCACGCCGATCGGCTCGTGCACGCTCATCGTCAGGTACGGGCCGCGCGGCGGGGTGAGCTCGCCCCCCATGGTCTCCAGCACGGCGGCGAAGTAGCGGAAGGTGCCCTGCGCGCTGGCCGCCAGCGCGCGCGTCTCGTTGATCGACTTGCCGGTGTCGGCGGTCTGCAGCGCGGCCAGCTCGTCGGCCCGCCCGGCGACCAGGTCGGCGATCCGGACCAGCAGCCGCGCCCGCTCGTGCGGGAGCAGGCCGCGCCAGGCGGGGTCGGCCGCGGCGGCCGCGCCGGCGCGCACGGCCTCGTCCACGTCGGCGGGGTCGGCGCCGTGCAGCGTCGCGAGCACCCGCCCGTCCGCCGGATCGCACGTCCGCAGGACCTCGCCCCCGCCGCGCCGCCACCGGCCGCCCACCAGGATCTCATCGGCGAACATCGCACTCCTCACACCGGTCCGCATAAATCTTAGCCCTAAGATTTATCACGGCCGGCTCTCGGCCGACAGAGCGCGCACAGGCTTCTGGCCCGCACGGCCCCAGAGCGGGGTAGAGGGGCCGTGCGGGCCAGAAGCCCGTCTCAATCAGGAACCTCAGTCGGCCCTAGCCGACGTGCGCTTCGCTCTCCAGCCTGTGCACCTCCGCGTAGCTCTGATGTGACACCCCTGACGCTAGGCGGCCCCGCCCCTCCCCGGAACGCTCTTAAGCCTGGCTTAGGGAACGGCTGAGGAGGACTTATTCCGATCTTCGCGGACGTGCGGATCCGCGCGTCGGCGGCCTCAGTCGATCAGTGCCAGCAGGGCCCGCTGGCGGGCCGCCACGGCGGTGCGGGCCGGGCCCGGCGGGGCCTGCTGGACGGCCTCGCGGCGGCGGTACCGGGTGAGCAGCACGCCCGCCTCCCGCAGCGAGGACGCCTGCGTCAGCACCCGGCGGGCCCTGATCCGGTAGGCGCGGCGCAGCAGGAAGTAGGCCGCCGCGAACGCCAGGAAGTTCACCCCCACCTTGATCAGGGGCGCCGCGGAGGCCGACAGCAGCGGCGCGTCGAACAGCCAGTGCATCGCCACCGCGGCCGACACCAGGGGCGCGGCGAGGTGGCGGCGGCCCGCGACCAGGTGGCCCAGCCCCGCACCGGCGACCGCGCTCATCGCCCAGTGCGAGCCCGGCCCGGTGAGCACGACCCTCGCCACGAAGCTCTGCACCACCGAGGTGGTCGGGGCCGTGGCGCCCGACTGCACGATCAGGTTGACCGAGTAGCTGACGTTCTCCACCACCTGGAAGCCCAGGCCGGTCAGCGCGCCCAGGATCAGGCCGTCCAGCGGGCCGCGCAGCGCGCCGGGGAAGACCAGGGCCAGCAGCGCCACGCCCGCCAGCTTCAGCAGCTCCTCGTTCAGCGGGGCGGTGAGGGCCGCGCCCCAGGACGAGGCGAAGTCCACGGTGGTCAGCTTGGCCCAGAGCGACAGCAGGGCGTCGTTGGCCAGGACCGCGCAGCCGATCGCGGCGACCGCGCCCCACAGCGGGCCGAGCAGGGACGGCACCGGCGGCGGCGCGTGGACGGGCCGCATCCACCGCAGCAGTCCCCAGCCGACGACCAGCACCGCCAGCTGCAGGAGCGCGGCGAACCCCACGGCCGCAGGGAAGACCCTGAGGCCGGGCAGCAGCAGCAGGTAGAGCGAGACCACCCCGACCGCGCAGCCGATCGCGAACACCACGATGGCCGCGCCGGTCACCGGATCGACGAAGGGGGGCGGGCGGACGGGCTCGGCGACGGTCACCGGCTCCCCCTGACGAAGGTCAGCGACTCCACGACGCGGCCCGCGGCGGCCCGGTCCCGCGCGGCGGCGCCCCGGCCGCCCAGGGCCGTGGTCGAGACGGCCGTCCTGCGGTCGGGCGCGAACCGGACGGTGAGGGTGCCGGTCATGCCGTTCCGCGCGGCGGGACCGGCCAGCCCGTCGCCGGCCGGCCTCGGCCCGCCGAGCGCGGCGCCCGGATCGCCGGTCCGCAGGACCTCGCGCAGGCCGCCCCACAGCTGCCGCAGCGTCGGGCGCCCCGCCGGGACCAGCCGGTTCACCCTCAGCTCCACGGCGCCGCGCGTCAGCGTGTACCCCTGCGCGGAGTTGCTGGCCGACTTGCGCATGGTCCAGCCGCGGCCGACCGTGAGCCGCGCGCTGTAGTCGCCGCCGCCCAGGAGGAGGACCTCTCCCGCGGCGAGCCTCTGCCGGTCGAGGGCGTCGCCCACGGCGGCGTTCAGCAGCGGCCATCCGCCGGTCAGCGCCGCCACCGCCGCGACGACCGCCGCGAGCACCCCAGGGCGTGTCATCCTGCCGCCTTTCGTCGCGCCGACTCCTACCCGCGCGGCCGCTCCCCGGCGCGCCCGGACACGAGATCTTGCGGGGCGATGGGGTGCGCTTTGCCGCCGGGCGGTGACAGGACCGGTGTGGACGGCACCGTGCCCGACGACCGGGCCGAGCGCATCATGCTGCTGGCGCTGCGGCTGGGCGACCAGATGTTCGTGTCCGGGGCGGAGACGCGCGCCGTCGAGACGGCGCTGCTGGCGGTGGCCGCCCGGCTCGGGCTGCGGGACCTGGAGGCCGACATCACCGCCCGCTCGATCCACCTGCAGTACCGGGCGCCTGGCGAGCGGCCGCTGGTGATGATGCGCGTCACCCGCACCGACGACGCCAAGGACCTGGACCGGATGGGGCTGGTGCACCGGCTGGTCGAGGAGGTCGTGACGGGCCGGGTGGACGCGGCGGGCGCCGAGCGCGAGCTGGACCGGATCGCGGGCGCCGCGGGCCGCTGGCCGTGGTGGGTGCGGGTCGCCGGGGGCGCGGCGCTGGCCGCGATGATCTGCCTGCAGGCCGGCGGCACCGCCGCCGGTGCGGTGGTGTCGGCGCTGCTGCTGGCGTTGGTGGACCGGGGCGGGGTGCTGGTGTCGCGCACCGGGCTGCCCGGCTTCTACCTGGTGGCGGCCAAGGCCGCGCTGGTGGTCGGCTGCGGCCTGGTGGTCTTCGGGCTCGGGCTGTCGGGGCAGGCGGTGGCGGGCCTGGTCGCCGCCAACCTGGTGCTGCTGCTGCCGATCCTGTCGGTGGTCTCACTGTCGGAGGACGCCATCTCCGGGTACCGGCTGATGGCCGCCAGCCGGGTCGTGGAGGTCGCGATGACCCTGGGCGCGCTGTTCGCGGGCGTCGCCGTCGCCGGGTCGCTGGGACTGGACGCGACCGGCTTCGAGCACGAGGCCTACGGCGTGCGGTTCGCCGAACTTCCGCTGGCGGTGGCGCTGACCGCGGCGGCCGTGGGCGCGGCGGGCAACACCCTGTTCAACGGCGGCGCGGCCCGGCCGGTCCCGGTCGGGGTGTGCGCGGGCCTGCTGACCGGCGCGGTCAACAACCTGGCCCGCTCGGGCCTCGGCCTCGCCGCGCCCCTGGCGGTGCTGCTGGCCGCCGCCGTGCTCGGCTGGGCCGCCACGCACGCCGGGCGGCGGCTGCGCATCCCCTCCACCGTGCTGGTGGTCCCTGGCGTGACCGGCGCGCTCCTCCCCGGCCCCGACGTCTACCTGGCCCTGGTCAAGTACGCCTCGGGCGCGCCGGGCGCGTCCGCCGCCCTGATGGGCGCCCTGACCACCACCGCCGCGATCGGCGTCGGGGTCGTCCTGGGCAACTTCGCCGGGACCGGGCGGGCGGGGCGCACCGCCGTCGCCCGGCTCGGCATGGACGCCCCCTGAGCCCGCCGGTCAGGCCCGCGAGTGGCGGCGGCCCACCAGGCGGCGGGAGCGGCGGCGCGCCGGCGGCAGCGACCGGGTGCGGAACCACATCTGGATCTGCGCCCCGCCCAGGACCGAGCGGTGGATGCGCAGGTTCCCGCCCGTGGCCTCCGCCGCGCGCCGCGCGATGTCCAGGCCGAGGCCCGTCGAGCCGCCACCGCTGCGGCCCCGCTGCAGGGCCGCGTCCGGGTCGCCGATGCCGGGGCCCGCGTCGGCCACCAGGATGCCCGTCACGCCCTGGCCCTGGTGGAGGGTGACGGCGAAGTCGGTGCCGTCGGGGGTGTGCCGGAACACGTTGCCCAGCAGGGCGTCCACGGCGGCGGCGAGCTCGGTGGCGGGCACCGGCAGCGGCGCGGAGCCCTCCGCCCCGATCAGCTCGCAGCCCCGCCCCTCGTCCTCGGCCAGCACCGACCAGAACGCCACCCGGTCCCGCAGCACCTTGGCCGCGTCGCAGCTGCCCCGCCCCGCCGGCTTGCGGGCCGTCCGGATGATCAGGTCCACCTCGTGCTCGATCCGGTCCACGGCCTGGCGCGTCTGGTCGGCGACCGCGCCCTCGCCGAGCGCCTCGGCGTTCAGCCGCAGCGCCGCCAGCGGCGTGCGCAGCCGGTGCGACAGGTCGGCGGCCATCTCCCGCTCGGCGGCCAGCAGCTGCACCACGTGGTCGGCCATCGCGTTGAAGGCCGCCCCCGCCTCCACCAGCTCCGGCGGCCCGTCCGGCTCGATGCGCGCGCCGAGGTCGCCGTCGCCGAACGCGGCGGCGGTCTCGGCCAGCCGCCGGGTCGAGCGGATCATGCGCGCGCCCAGCCGGTCGGCGACCGCCACCGACCCCGCCACCAGCGCCGCGGCCACCGCCGTCATCACCAGCCACGCCTTCCACACCCCGCGCGACAGGTCGGCGGCCGGCAGGTGCACCTCCACCACGGCGGTCTGCCCGCCCTCCAGCGCCACCGGCTGGAGCAGCGCGTACCCGCCCGCGACCCGCACCGTGTGCGAGCGGCCGCGCCGGTGGGCCTCGCCGAGCTGGGCCGCGCGCGCCCGCGACCCGTTGGCCCGCCTCGGCACGGCCGTGCCGTCGGGCAGGTGCACCGCCATCCGGTGCGCCGCCCCGGCCTGGGTGGTGGCCACGGCCCGCTCCAGCGCGCCCGGGTCGCCGGTGACCACCAGCACCGGGCCGAGCGCGCTCGCCTGCCGCTCGGCGGCCGAGATCGCGCGGTCCCGGGCGATCTCCCGGACGGTCAGCGCGAGCGGGATCAGGAACGCCAGCGCCACCATCGAGGTGACCGCCAGCGACACCAGCACCAGCGTCCGCCTCATCCCGCGCCTCCCGGCCCCCTCATGGGCGCGGGTCCGCCAGCCGCACGCCGACGCCGCGCACGGTGTGCAGGTAGCGGGGCGCGGCCGCGGTCTCCCCCAGCTTGCGGCGCAGCCACGACAGGTGCACGTCGATGGTCTGGTCGTCGCCGTAGGCCTGCCGCCACACCTCGGCCAGCAGCTCGCGCCGCGCCACCACCCGGCCGGGCCGCGCCGCCAGGTAGGCCAGCAGGTCGAACTCGCGCCGGGTCAGCTCCAGCGGCGCGCCGTCCAGCGCCGCCTCCCGGCGGTCCAGGTCGATGTGCAGGCCGCCGACCCGCAGCTCGGCGGCCGGGCCCGAGCGCGAGGAGCGGCGCAGCACCGCGGCCAGGCGGGCGCTGAGGTGCTCGGCCGAGAACGGCTTGATGAGGTAGTCGTCGGCCCCGGCGTTCAGCAGCCGCACGATCTCCGGCTCGTCGTCGCGGGCGGTGGCGATGATGACCGGCACGTCCGACACCCCGCGCAGCATCTTCAGCACCTCGCCGCCGTCCAGGTCCGGCAGCCCGAGATCGAGGATCACCACGTCGGGCGGGGACTGGGTCACCTCGCGTAGCGCGTCCATCGCCGTCCCGACGCTGCGCACCACGTGCGAGCGCGCCGACAGTTCGCGGATCAAGGCGGTACGGACGTTGGCGTCGTCCTCCACCACCAGAACACTCGCCATCCCCGCAACCTATGCCACCATGTGCTGATGCGTCGCGCGATGTCGTATGTTGCGCCGTGGGCGGTGGTGACCGCGCTGGCCGTGACGCTGTCCTGGCTCGGTGTGCGCGACGTGGTCCGCACGGCGGTGTCGGACCGCTCGGCCCCGGTCCCGGTGACCGGCCCGGTGACGCACGCCAGCCCGACCGTGCGTCCGGTGACCGGCGCGTCCCCCTCGCGCGAGCCGCAGTCGGCCGAGGCCACGAGGTCCGCCCGGCCGCCGGCCCGGCCCTCGGCCCGCCCCTCGCCCCGTCCGCCGGCCGCCGTTCCCAGCGTCGACCTGGGCGATGTGCGCAGCTACGTGACCCGCGGCGGGCGCGCCGCGCTGGCGCTGGCGCCCGGCAGGGTGGTGCTGGTGTCGGCGACGCCCGCGCCGGGGTTCGAGACGCGGGTGTCGGAGGCCGAGGGCTGGCTGCGGCTCGACTTCCTCGGCGGGACGGGCACCTCGTCGGTGATCGCGACCTGGTACCGGCAGAAGCCGGTCGTGCGGACCTACGAGTACTGAGCCGGGTACCGGGCCCGCTACCGGGCCAGGCCGTACTCGGTGGCGAAGGACTCCAGGCGGCCGGCGGCCTCGCGGGTGCGCGTCCACGGCCGCACGATCAGCCGGTCCACCCCGAGCCGCTCCCATTCGGCGATCTCGTCGGGGCCCGACAGCTCGTAGGCGTGCACGGTGATCTCGAACGGCTCGTCCTCGCGCCCGGCCTCCTTGCGCAGGGCGCGCAGCCGCTCCAGTTGCGGGGCGGCGCGTTCGAGGGTCTGCGGCATGCTGATCCAGCCGTCGCACAGGGTCGCGGCGCGGCGCAGCGCGGCCTTGGACTCGCCGCCCGCCACGATCGGCAGCCGGGCCTGGACGGGCTTGGGCTCGAAGGCGACCTCGGGGAAGTCGAAGAACTCGCCGCGGTGCTCGACGGCGGGCTCGGTCCACAGGCGGCGGGAGACGGCGATGGCCTCGTCCAGGCGGCGGCCCCGCGTGGCGAAGTCCACCCCGGCGGCGAGCCACTCCCCCTCGTACCAGCCCGCGCCGACGCCGACGATGGCGCGGCCGCCGGAGATCTGGTCCAGCGTCGCGAACGCGCGCGCGGCCACGAACGGGTGGCGCAGCCCGTACAGGTACACGGCGGTGCCGAGCCTGACCCGCTCGGTGACGGCGGCCAGCGCGCACAGGTAGGCGGGCGCGTCGAACAGCGGCGTCTCGGGCCGGATGCCGGGCTCCTCGGTGCCGGGGTAGCGGGCGGTGGACAGGTCGGTGGCGAACACCAGGTGCTCGGGCAGCCACACCGACTCGAAGCCGAGCCGGTCGGCGGCGACCGCCAGGTCCTTCCAGACGGCCGGGTGCACCAGGCCGAGCGGCACTCCGAACTTCACGTGGCCCTCCCCTCGGCGCGGTCGCGCCGGACGGCGGCGGGGTCGCGGCGGGCGGGGTCGCCGTGGCCCCCGCCGCCGGAGGTCTCCACCACCAGGGCCTCGCCGGCGGCGAGGGGCTGGCGGGTGGCCTTGCTGCCGAGCGGTTCGCGGGTGCCGTCGGCGCGTTCGCGGTAGTAGCCGCCCGCGCGTCCGGGGGCTCCTCCGGCCGCGCCGGGCGGGGGCCGGTGCAGGCGGTCGCCCCGGGTGTCCACGCGGGCGTCCTCCAGCATCCGGATGACGGTGCGGGTGCCGAGGCCGCCCCGGTGCCGCCCCGCTCCGCCGGAGTCGGGGATGAGCGAGACCTCCTCGACGCGGACGGGCAGGCGCGCCTCGATGGGCTCGGCCTGCGGGACGATGTTGCGGCCGCCGCCGAACAGCGCGCCGGTCGCGTCCGCGCCGTCGTGGTCGGCGCGTGCCCCGCTGCCGCCGAGGTCGAACGACATGTGCAGCCAGGGCCGCCGCACGCCGCTGATGCTGAACGCCTGGAGGATGCCGGAGGCGGCCACGCCGCTCGCGCCGCCGCCGGCGCCGGTGAGGGCGGCGAAGATGGCCTCCTCGGCGGCCGCGACCGTGCCGAAGCGGCCGCCGCCGGGGAACGGCGGCGTGCAGTGCACCAGCGTGCCGGGCTGCGTCCGTACCTCCACGGGCGCGAAGCAGCCCTCGTTCATGGGCAGGGCGGGGTCCACGAAGCAGCGCACCGCGTACATGACGCCGCCGTGGGTCTGGGAGAAGCCGGAGTTGACCGGCAGCGGGACCTGCTCGTCGGTGCCGTCGAAGTCGACCACGAGCGAGCCCGCGCCGTCGGCGGTGACCGCGACGCGGACGGTGTGGCCGTCGTCGAGGGCGTACTCGCCTCGGTGGGTGCCGGCGGGCAGGGCGGCGAGCCCTTCGCGCATCCGCCGCTCGGTGTGGGCGAGGTAGCCCGCGACGCCCCGGGCGAGGCCGTCCGGGGTGTGCTCGGCGATGATCTCTTCGAGGCGGCGGGCGGCGACGTTGGCCCCGGCGATGAGGGCGCGCAGGTCGCCGACGAGCTTGTCGGGGGTGCGGCTGTTGGCGGCCAGCACGCGGACCAGGTCGTCGGCGAGGCCGTCGGCGGTGGCGATGCGGACCGGCGGGAGCTGGAGCCCTTCGAGGAAGACGTCGGTGGCGTCGGAGGCCATGCCGCCCGCCGACAGGCCGGACAGGTCGGCGACGTGGATCAGCGTGCCGGTGAAGTAGGCGGGGGCGCCGCCCCCGGCGAACACGGGCCGGAACACCAGCAGGTCGTTGGCGTGGATGCCGCCCTGGTAGACGTCGTTCAGCACGAACACGTCGCCGGGCCGCATCGTCGCGGCGGGGTGGGCCTTCAGGACGTGCGGCAGCGCGCTGCGCAGGCTGGCGCACTGGATGAGCGCGGTGGACAGCGAGTGCGCGACCAGCCGCCCCTCGGCGTCCAGGATCGCGGCGGCGGCGTCGGCGCCCTCGACGATGAAGGTGGAGTAGGCCGAGCGCACCACGACGATGCTGGCCTCCTCGGCGGCCACGCACAGCGCGTTGCGGAGGATCTCGGCGGTCAGGTCGGTGTGCGCGTCGGTGTGCGGGTCGGCGTTCACGTCTCGGGCCATGAGCCACTCTCCAGGAGCAGGGCGCCGTGGTCGTCGGCGGTGCCGCGCCAGCCGGGCGGGACCAGCAGCGAGCACTGCGGTTCGGTGAGCACGCAGGGGCCGGTGACGGTCTCCCCCAGCGCGATGCCGCCGCGCGCCCGGACGGGCACCTCGCGGAACTCTCCGTCCAGCCAGACCCGCCGGGCGTGCGCGGTGTCCGGGGCGGGTTCGGCGCGCGGGGCGTCGCGGGAGCCGGACGGCAGCACGGCGCGGACGCGTGCGGTGGTCAGCTCGGCCGGGTCGCGCAGGTCGATGCCGTAGGACTCGTGGTAGCGCTTGTAGAACTCGCCCGCCGCGCCCCGCACGGTCGCGGGGGTGATCGGTCCGGGGGGCAGTTCGACGGTGAAGGCGTGCGCCTGGCCGGTGAACCTGATGCCCACCGAGCGCAGCACCTCCGCCCGCTCGACCGACAGGTCGGCGAGGGCGGCGCGTTCGAGGTCGGCGAAGACGGCGGCCAGCTCGCCGAGCCGGTCGCGGCCGACCGAGCACGACACCAGCTCGCCGACCGGCGCGAGGAAGGTGCGGGCCCGCTCGATGGCCAGGTCGGCGTGCAGCAGGCCGACCGCCGAGCCGACGCCCGCCTGCGGCGGCACCAGCACCCGGCCGATGCCGAAGCGCTCGGCCAGCCGCACCACGTGGGTGGGGGCCGCGCCGCCGAGCGCGACGAGGGTGAAGCCGCGCGGGTCGATGCCGCGCCGCACCGTGACGACGTGGATCGCGGCGCCCATCTGGGCGTTGGCGATGTCGTGGACGGCGGCGGCGGCCTCCACGACCGGCACGCCGAGCGGCCCGGCGACGTGCTCGGCGAGGGCGGCCTCGGCGCGTTCGGGCGACAGGCGCAGCTCGCCGAAGCCGTCGGGGTCGAGGTAGCCGAGCACGAGGTTGGCGTCGGTGACGGTGGGCAGCCCGCCGCCGCGCCCGTAGCAGGCGGGCCCGGGGTCGGCGCCCGCCGAGCGGGGGCCGACGCGCAGCGTGCCGGCGTCCACCCAGGCGATCGAGCCGCCGCCGGAGCCGACCTCGGCCAGGTCGATCGCCGGGATCTTGATGGGCACGCCGGTGCCGGGGCGGCGGCCGCCGAAGCTGCCCTTGCCGCCCACCTGGAACTCGTGGGTGATGCCGGGCCGCCCGCCGCGCACCAGGCCCGCCTTGGCGGTGGTGCCGCCCATGTCGAAGGAGATGAGGTCGGCCAGCCCGCGCCGGGCGCCCTGCCGGGCGGCGGCGATCACCCCGGCGGCGGGGCCGGACTCGATCGTGTAGACCGCGCGGGCGGCGGCCAGCGCGGCGGGCAGCACGCCGCCGGCCGACTCCATGACGTGCACCGGCGCGGTGACGCCGAGGCCGCGCAGGCGGTCGCCGAGCCGGTCCAGGTAGGAGGCCATGACGGGGCCGACGTAGGCGGACATGAGCGTGGTGGTGGCGCGCTCGTACTCGCCGAGCTCCGGCCAGACCGAGGCGGAGGTGACGACCGGGACGCCCTCGGGCAGCCGCGACCGGACGATCTCGGCGAGGCGCTCCTCGTGGACGGGGTCGGCGTAGGAGTGCAGTAGGCAGATGGCGACGGCCGCCACGCCCAGCGCGGCGATGCGGTCGGCGACTCCGGCCGCCGCCTCCTCGTCCAGCGGGGTCAGCACCTGCCCGTCGGCGCCGATCCGCTCGGGCACGGTGAAGGTGCGGGTGAGCGGGACGGGCGGGTCGGGCTGCTCGTAGGCGAGGTCGTAGCGCTCCTCCTCCACCCGCGCCTGGCGTCCGAGCGCCAGCATCGACCCGAAGCCCTCGGTGGTGACGAACGCGACCGGCACGCCGGTGCGCTCCAGGATCACGTTGGTGGCCAGGGTCGTGGCGTGCACGAACCGGTCGACCTCGCCGGGCGCGACGCCGGAGGAGGCGAGCACCTGCTCGACGCCGCGCAGCAGGCCGACGGTGGGGTCGCCCGGGGTGGTGAGGGTCTTGGCGACGCGCACCCGGCCGTCCGCGCCGATCAGCACCACGTCGGTGAAGGTGCCGCCCACGTCGCTGGCCAGCGTGACGCTCATCGGGCGGGTCCTTCCCGGCGCTCCTCGCCGAGCAGGGCGGCGCGCAGCCGGGCGCGGTGCGCGCCGTCGTCGCCCCAGGCCGGGCGCAGCGCCCATACGCGGTTGAGCCAGATCTGGAGGTCGAGTTCGTCGGTGTAGCCGATCGCGCCGTGCACCTGGAGGGCGGCGCGGGCGGCCTGGTGGGCGGCGCGGTTGGCGGCGAGCTTGGCGGCCGAGACCTCGCGCGGGGCGTCGGGCCCGCCGTGGGCGAGCGCGTAGGCGGCGGCGTAGACCAGGGGCGCGGCGAACTCCAGCGCGATCGCCACGTCCGCGAGCTTGTGCTTGACGGCCTGGAAGGAGCCGATGACCTGCCCGAACTGGCGGCGCTGCCCCGCGTAGGCGACCGCCTCGTCCAGCAGCCGGCGCCCGGCGCCGAGGAGCTGGGCGGCGGTGGCGAGGGCGGCGTGGTCGAATCCGGGCGAGTCGTCGGCGTTCAGGTCGTCGGTGAACAGCGGGCGGGTGGCGTCCACCGACCGGACCGGCGTCAGCGCCACCTCGCCGTGCGGGGCGACCAGGGTCCCGGCGGCGATCAGGTCGGCGAGGTCGGCGTCGGGCAGGTAGGGCGAGCCGGCCGACCGCGCGGTGACGGTGAGCGCCCCGGCGGCGATCTCGGCGTGCCGCCCGGCCGGGACGACCAGCGGCGCGACCGCGACGGTCTCGGCGAGCGGCCCCGGCACCGCGAAGCGCCCGGTCTCCTCGAACGCCAGCACGGTGTCCAGCGGCGTCAGCCCCAGGCCGCCGTGCTCCTCGGCGATGTGCGCGCCCAGCAGCCCGACCTCGGCCAGCGCCTTCCAGCCCGGCCCCGGCCGGGGCCCGGACCGCACGGCCTCGGGCGGGCAGGTCTTCTCCAGCACCTCGCGAACGGCCTCGGCCAGCAGCCGCTGGTCTTGCGTAAACGAGAACTTCATCGCGGCAGCCCCAGGACGCGTTCGGCAATGATGTTGCGCTGGATCTCGTTGGTCCCGGCGTAGATGGGCCCGGCCAGCGCGAACAGGAACCCGTCCAGCCAGCGCCCGGCGACCGGCGCGCCCGGTCCGAGCAGGTCCAGCGCGAGCTCGTGCATCCGCAGGTCCATCTCCGACCAGAACACCTTCATCAGGCTGGAGTCGGCGCCCAGCTCGACGCCCTCGGCCAGCCGCGCGGCGGCGCGGAAGGTGTGCAGCCGGTAGGCGCGGCTGTCGGACCACGCCTGCACGGCGGCGTCGCGCAGCGCCTGGTCGGCGCTCGCGCGGGCCAGCTCCAGCAGCCGGTCGGCGGTCGCCATGAAGCGGCCGGGGCTGCGCAGGGTGAGGCCGCGCTCGGAGCTGGTGGTGGCCATCGCTACCTTCCAGCCCTGGCCGACGCCGCCGAGCACGCCGTCGGCGGGGACGTGCACGTCGTCGAAGAAGATCTCGGCGAAGCCGTGCTCGCCGTCGAGCTGCGCGATCGGCCGGACGGTGACGCCCTCGCTGTCCAGCGGCAGCATGAAGTAGGTGAGGCCCCGGTGGCGCTGCGACTCCGGGTCGGTGCGGAACAGCCCGAAGCACCACTCGGCGTACACCGCGCGCGAGCTCCAGGTCTTCTGGCCGTTGAGCCGCCAGCCGTCGCCGTCGGGGGTGGCGGTGGCGCGCAGGGCGGCCAGGTCGCTGCCCGCCTCCGGCTCCGACCACGCCTGCGCCCACACGTCGTCGGCGCGGGCCATGCGCGGCAGGTGGCGGCGCTTCTGCTCGTCGGTGCCGTAGGCCATCAGCGTGGGCGCGAGCAGGAAGACGCCGTTCTGGCTGACCCGGCCGGGCGCGCCCGCCGCCCAGTACTCCTCCTCGAAGACCAGCCAGTCGAGCAGGTCGGCGCCGCGCCCGCCGTACTCCCGCGGCCACGACACCGCCGACAGGCGCGCGTCCGCCAGCTGCCGCTCCCATTCGCGGTGCCGCTCGAACCCCTCGGCGGTGTCCATCGACGGCAGCGGCTCACGCGGCACGTGCGCGGCCAGCCAGTCGCGGACCTCGGCGCGGAACGCCTCCTGCCGTGCGCTGAATGTGAGATCCACCCGACCTCCGAACGAGACCAAACTAGCGATCGCTTGGTACGGTAACGGCCATGCTGCTCAAGGACAAGACGGCCGTCATCACCGGCGCGGGCCCCGGGCTCGGCCGCACGCTGGCGGTCCTCATGGCCCGCGAGGGCGCCGACGTCGCGGTCGCGGCGCGCAGCGCGGGCACCCTGGAGAAGACCGCCGCCGAGGTGGAGGCGGCGGGGCGGCGGGCGCTGGCCGTGCCGACCGACGTGTCCGACCCCGCGCAGGTCCGGGGCCTCGCCGACGCCGTCATGGAGCGCTTCGGGCGGGTGGACGTGCTGGTGAACGCGGCGTTCCCGGGCACCCACCGCAAGAACGTCCTGGACATGGACGACGCCTACCTGGAGCAGTGGCGCCGGACCGTGGAGATCGCGGCCTACGGCACGCTGCTGGCCTGCCGGTACTTCGCGCCGCACATGGTCGCGGCGGGCGGCGGCTCGATCGTGAACCTGACCTCGATGTCCAGCCGCGTCGGGTACGCGGGCCGCTCGGACTACGCGGCCGGCAAGTCGGCGGTCCACCTGCTGTCGCACTGCCTGGCCGACGAGCTCGGGCCGTCCGGGGTGCGCGTCAACTGCGTCGCGCCGGGCTGGATCGCCAGCGGGGCGCTGGACGACTGGATGCGCGCCCGCGCGGCCGCCGAGGGCGTGGCCTTCGAGGAGGTCCGCGCCCGCGACGTGGCCGCGATGGCGCTGCGCCGCATCGCCTCGGAGGAGGACGTGGCGCGCGCGGTGGTCTTCCTGGCCTCCGACCAGGCCGCCGCGACGACGGGGGCGACCCTCGACGTCAACGGCGGCCAGCAGTTCACCTGACGGCCGGAGGGATCAGCGGTCGGCCGCGGCCTTCTTCGGCGGGCGGACCTTGTGCCAGATCGCGCGCAGGTAGCCGGTCAGCCGGTCGCTGAGCCGGCGGGCGGCGGGGAACTCGGTGCCGAGCAGCCCGAGTCCGGCGAGCAGGACCACCACTCCCGGGCCGGGCAGCACCATCAGCACGAGGCCGACGACGATCAGCGCCGTGCCAGCGACGGCGACGGCGACCTTGCGCACCAGCCGCAGCCGCGAGGGGGCGGCCTGGGCCGGGCTCTCGGTCTTGGGCCGTTCGGGCGCGGTGACGGTCACGTGTACTCCTTCGGGCGGCGTTTGCGTCCTGTCCTGTCCGACGTACGGGAGGGCCGAGACGATCCGCCCCGGTGCTGTGAGCACCGCCATAGGCGCTTCGGAAACTCGCGACGGCTCGGTGACTCCCAGTTATCATCGCTGGTGGGGGCGTGACCGAAAGGGACTCCCTTGCCCGAGAGCACACCGAACGGCGACGCGCCGCCCCAAGGCCCGGCGGCGGGCCCGCCCGACCGGCGCGGCCAGGCCCGCCAGGCCGTGCTGGCCAGCGCCGTCGGCACCGCCATCGAGTGGTACGACTTCTTCCTCTACAACACCGCGGCCGCCATCGTCTTCAAGGACGTCTTCTTCCCCGGCGCGGGCGACTACGCCGGGACGCTGTCGGCGTTCGCGACCTACGCGGTGGGGTTCGCGGCGCGGCCGGTCGGCGCGGTGCTGTTCGGGCACTGGGGCGACCGGCTGGGCCGCAAGGCCACGCTGATCGTCACGCTGGTGCTGATGGGGGTGTCCAGCGCGCTCATCGGCGTGCTGCCGGGCACCGCCGCGATCGGCGCGGCCGCGCCGGTCCTGCTGGTGGTGCTGCGCGTCCTCCAGGGCATCGCGGTCGGCGGCGAGTGGAGCGGCTCGGTGCTGCTGTCGATGGAGTGGGGCGACCCGCGCCGCAAGGGGCTGATGGCGGGCCTGCCGCAGGTCGGGGTGCCGGCCGGGCTGATCCTGGGCACCGGCGCGATGGGCATGATCGCGCTGGCCGCCGGAGACGCGTTCACCGCGTGGGCCTGGCGGGTGCCGTTCCTGCTCAGCCTGGTGCTGGTGGCGATCGGGCTGTGGGTGCGGCTGCGCGTCGCCGAGACGCCGGAGTTCACCGCCGTCGTCGAGCGCCGGGAGGTGGCGCGGCGGCCGGTCGCCGAGGCCGTGCGGAGCCATCCGCGGGTCATCGTGCTGTGCGCGCTGCTGCGCTGCTCGGAGCAGATGCCGTTCTACATCTTCACCTCGTTCGCGCTGACGTACATGTACGACCGGCACGGGTCGAAGGGGTTCGCGCTGGCCGCGGTCACGGCGGCGGCCGTGCTGGAGCTGTTCGCGCTGCCGGCCGCCGCGCACCTGGGCGACCGGCTGGGGCGGCGGCGGGTCTACGCGGCGGGCTCGGCGCTGATGGCGCTGGTCGCCTTCCCCTACTTCGCGCTGCTGGACACCGGCGTCGCGGGGCTGATGCTGGCGGGGGTCCTGGCCGGGCAGCTCGCGCACGCGGTGCAGATCGGGCCGCAGCCGTCCATCATCGCCGAGCTGTTCCCCGCCCGGCTGCGGTACGCCGGGTCGGGGGTGGCCTTCCAGCTCACCTCGGTGATCGCGGGCGGGCCCGCGCCGCTGCTGGCGACCTGGCTGCTGCACGACCACGGCACGTGGGCGGTCTCGGCGATGATGGCGGCGGCCTCGGCGGTGAGCCTGACCGCGCTGGCGCTGCTGCCCCGGGTCAGCGGTGGTTCAGCCGTACCCGCGCCAGCTGCGGCGAGAAGACCAGCGGGTCGTCGGCGAGCCGCACCTTGAGGTAGGCGGCGTCGGCGGGCAGCGCCTCGGCCGGGGTGAGCACGCTGCCCCGCCAGCCGAGCGCGGCGTCCACCTTGTAGGCCGGGGACGAGGCCAGCGCGACCGGCCGCCAGGCCCGCCCGTCGGCCGACACCTCCGCCGTCACCTTCCCCAGCAGCGCGGTGGCCTGGTAGACGGTCAGCGCGAAGCTGGTCAGGCCGGGCTGCCGGTAGACCACCCAGCCGGGCGCGAGGCCGGTGCGCTTGAGGCGGGCCGCCTCGCCGGAGAACGATCCGGCGTTGGCGGTGTCGATCGCCAGGCCGGGGCTGTGGGCGTGGACCTTGCGCAGGTCGGCGAGGTCGTCGGTCCAGGACCCGGCGCCGCCGGTGGCGCGCACCGCGCCGGTGGAGGCCAGCACGACCACGCCGCGTCCGGGCAGCGAGACGGTGAGGTCGCCGGTCAGGCGCACGGTGCGCCTGGGCACCGGGAAGCCCTGGCCGTCGGCGGGCCGGTCGTCCTCGAAGTAGCGGTACTCGGCCAGCGTCGCGCCGGGCGCGGCGTCGGGGACGCTCAGGGTGAGGGTGCGGGCGGAGCCGGTGTGGTTGACGACGGCGATCGACAGGCCGTCGCCGGGCGTGCGGGCGGCGGTGACGCGGACGCCCGCGTACCCGGTCGCGGGGGCGTTCAG
Organism: Spirillospora sp. NPDC050679; assembly: GCA_044456955.1. Lineage (GTDB taxonomy): Bacteria > Actinomycetota > Actinomycetes > Streptosporangiales > Streptosporangiaceae > Spirillospora. The sequence goes on from JBITGK010000023.1 coordinate 58,538, forward strand.
GACGCGGCTGCCGCGCGGGAAGCACCGGCTCAGCAGCGACCAGGTGTAGAACCAGGGCCGCAGGTCCAGGTCGCTGACGGGGTAGCCGTACTGGCCGCCGAGCGAGTTCCAGAAGCCCCAGCCCTTGAGGTTCCTGCTCCCGTACTCGCCGCCGGTGTGCTGGGCGTCGTCCAGGTCCCAGGCGAGCACGCCCGCGAGGCCCGCGCGCATCACCTGGATCGCGTAGTCGGCCATCTGCACGCCGTACCGGAAGCCGTAGCGGTCCTTCTGGGTGTCGGGCACGTCCAGCCCGATCTCGGGGACGTCCAGGCCCCGGTCCATGCCCGCCTCAAGGATCATGAACGGCTTGGCGGGGGCGTCGCGGTTGTCGATGTACTGGCGCTGCCACCACAGGCGCTGCTCCAGGTCGCCGCGCTCGACGTTGTAGACGTACTCGTACTTGTGGACGTCGTAGGCGCCCATCAGCTCCTTGCCGCGCTCGACGGTCCTGACGACCCAGCTCTCGCTCTGCCCCGACAGCAGGTCGGCGGTCTTGCTCAGCACGTCGTCGGCCTCGGTGGCGTCCGGGCCGATGAGGGTGATCCGGCCGAGCAGCCCGCGCCGCGCGATCTCGGCGTGCATGTTGCGGGCCGAGGCCAGCCACGGGTCGAACGGGCCGTAGTCGGGGAACCAGAGGTTCGGCTCGTTGTGCAGGTTGTAGTACTTGGGGCAGGTGTAGCCGCGCACGTCCAGGACCTGGTGCAGCAGGTCGCCGACCAGGCGGGCCCAGCGGGGGTCCTCGGCCTTGAGGTTCAGCGGCGGCCCGGACGGCGGCGACCACTCGCCGAGCACGACCTCCGCGCCGTTCTCCTCCGCCCAGTCCAGCATCCGGTAGAACGAGCGCATCTTCGCCGAGTCCCAGTCATAGACCGGCTCGCCCGCCTCGCTGAACCCGGTGCAGTACCAGCCCGCGCCGATGACCACGCGCAGCACCTGCGGACGCATGAACGACAGCCGCCGGTGGACCAGCGCCCACTGCGCGTCGGTCAGTTCGCTCTCGAACGGCGAGAAGTGCACGCCGAGGCCCTTGAAGGTCGCCTGCTGGACGTTGTCCAGGCGGAGCGCCACCTTCCCGGCGGCCGCGGCGGCCGGTCCGGCGGGCAGGACGGGCAGGGCGAAGCCGCCCGCGGTCACCGCGGCCGCGGCGGTGCCCAGCTTGAGGAACCGGCGGCGGTCCGGCCCGACGTTCTCGTTCACGCGTGCTCCCCATGCTCCGAGCGCCGGGCGGGGGGCGCCCGGACCCCAGGATGCAATCATGAACATTGCTCATGTTTCAAGGGTCCGGCGCCTCGCGGCCGGTCAGCGCAGCGGCATGATGAACATCGCCGTCGCCTCGACCGTCGTCCTGCCGTCCGGCCCGGCGATGGCGGCCTCCGCGTAGGTCTTGCGGCCCTCGACCCGCGTCACCTTCGCGACGGCGGTCAGCGGCACGCCGTAGGGGGTCGGGCGGCGGTAGCGCAGCTCCAGCGTCGCGGTCATGCCCGGGGTGCCGTTGGCGGCGGCCGCCGCGCCCAGCAGCTGGTCCAGCACCATCGCCGAGACGCCGCCGTGCACGAACGAGGGCGGCCCCTCGTAGACGCCGCCGAGGGTGAAGCCGGCGCGGACCGCCTTGTCCGGCCCCACCTCCAGCTCCACCGGCGGCGCGATCGGGTTGAGCGGGCCGCTGACCGGGCTGGCGAGCTGGCGCACCATGCCGTTCGCGCCCAGCCGCGCGATCGGCGGCTCGGCGCGGCGCGCCGCCGACAGCCGCGCGGTCAGCGCGGCGACCTCGGCCGACACCTCCGCGACCTCGGCGGGGTCGACGTCGGTGTGCACCACCGCGTCGTTCAGCTCCCGGACGCGGGCGGCCAGCTCCTCCAGGGCCGCCACCTGCGCCTCGCTCAGCACGTGCCGCTCGCGTGCGGTGAACACGCGCCGCATCGCCGCCTCGGCCCCGCTCATCCGGCCTCCCTGTGCCCGTTGACCGAACCCGATTCTAGATCGTCGGCCGGGCCGGCGGGGTCACACGGGCCCGGCCAGCGGCACCCCGGGCCACCGCACGGTGCGCAGCCCGCCGAGGTCGGCCAGCGCGACCCGCCCCTCGGCGGCCAGCGCCTCCAGCACCCCGGCGGCCTGCGCGACGGTGACGTGGCGGCCGTGCGAGCACTCGGCCGCCGGGTCCAGGACCTCCATCCACAGCACCGGGCCCGGCTCCCAGATCGCCTGCACCACGGTGCCGGCCGCGTCCTCGCAGGTGATGAAGCTGCCCTCGCGCGGCTCCAGCGCGCGCAGCAGGTCCCGGCAGGCCGCCGGCGGCACCGTCCGGCCCTCTTCGTACAGGCCGCGCGCGTAGTCGCAGTAGGCGACGGTGAACGACCCGCGCGGCGGGCGGGGCGCGGCTCGGTGCTGGTCTTTCGGCTGGTGGGCGCGCTCGTCGTCGGTCACGGGGGGATTATGGCCACCGCCGGGGCGGCCGGGGGGCGGCCTCGCGGCGTTACGCCCGGAAGCGGTCAGGTGGCGGGGATGTCACCGCAGGCGAAGCGCACGGTCTCGTCCAGCGTCAGCGACCGCCCCCGGCTGTGGTGCCGGGCGAAGGCGCCGCCGCCGAGCGCCTCGCGCGCCTGCGCCTCCAGTTCGCGGTGCTGGCTCTCCAGCGCCTCGTCGCCCAGCCGGGGCACCCCGACCTGCGCCGGGTAGCGGGCCGCCGCGCCCAGCAGGATCGCGCCCTCGGCGAAGCGCCGCTGCCGCGCGAACACCCAGCCCAGCAGCTCGAAGCTGTTGGTGAGGCCGACCGGGTCCTCCATCCGGCGGAACATCTCCAGGCAGGAGCGCAGCTGCACCGCGCAGCGGTCGGCCTCGTCGTGGAACCAGTACGCCAGCGCGCGCACGTACCCGGCCCAGGCGCGTATCCAGCACTCGCCCGGGGCGTCGGCCAGCAGCCGCTCGGCCTCGGCGCACTCGGCCAGCGCGGCGGCGGGCGCGTCGGCGCGGGCGTAGTGGAAGCCGCGCAGCACCCGCAGCATGATCAGGTCATTGCGCAGCCCCGCCTCCAGGAAGATCTCCAGGGCCTCGTCGAAGCAGCGCACCGCGCGCGGGCCGTCGCCCATGAAAGTGGCGGCGGTGCCCAGCGTGCGCTGCGCCCGCGCGTACCCGACCGCGTCGTGGGCGCGCTCGGTGAGCTTGAGGGCCTCCGCCAGCAGCGGCAGCGCCGCAGGCGACTCGCCCTGGTTGGTACGGAAGTAGGCCGTCTGCCACAGCGCCTCGACCCGCTCGGGGCACGGCTCGCGCACCGCCTCCAGGCCCCGGTCGAGCCAGTAGCGGCCCTCGGTGAAGCGCGACACGCACATCCAGGCCGGGAACAGCGCGGTGGCCAGCCGCAGCCCGGCCCTGCCCTCGCCGCGCGCGGTGAGGCAGAACTCCAGCGCCGCCCGCAGGTTGTCGCGCTCGCTCTCCATCCGCCGCACCCAGGCGAACTGGTCGTCGGTCAGCCACCGGGCGGCCGCGCGCACGGCGAGCCGGGTCATGCAGTCGCGGTGCCGGACCCGCAGCGGCCGGGTGTCCTCGACCGCCTCCAGCCACGCCGCGCCGTACTCGCGGACGGTGTCGAGCATGACGTACCGCCCGCCCCCGGCGCGCTGCACGATCGACTTGTCCGCCAGGCCCCTCAGGTGCTCGGCGACCCCGACGCGGTCCAGCCGGTCGTCGGCGCAGACCTCCTCGGCCATCGCCGCGTCGAACCCGCCCGCGAAGACCGACAGCCGGGCCCACAGCAGCCGCTCGTGCGGGGCGCACAGCTCGTGGCTCCAGCCGACCGTCGTGCGCAGCGCCTGGTGCCGGGCCAGCTCCGACGGCCCGTTGTCCAGCACCCAGAACAGCACGTCCAGCCGCCGCACGAGCCGGTCGAGGGTGAGCGAGCGCAGCCGCACCGCCGCCAGCTCGATGGCCAGCGGGATGCCGTCCAGCCGCCGGCACAGCAGCTCGACCTGGTCGCGGTTGGCGCGGGTGAGCGCGAAGCCGGGCACCGCCTCGGCCGCGCGGGCGGTGAACAGCGCGACCGCGTCGGCCGCGTCCTCCGGCCAGGCTTCGGCGCCGGGTTCGCCGGGCACCGTCAGCGGCGGCACCGCCAGCACCTCCTCGCCGGGCACGCCGAGCGCCTGCCTGCTGGTGACCAGCACCCGCAGCAGGGGGCACTCGGCCAGCAGCGTGCGCACCAGCCCGGCGCTCTCGGCGACCAGGTGCTCGCAGGTGTCCAGCACGAGCAGCGCCCGCTGGTCGCGCAGGCAGTCGGCCAGCAGCTCCAGCGCGGTGCCGGCCATGCTGTCGCGCAGCCCCATCGTCTCGGTGACGGTGTCGGCCAGCAGCGCGCCGTCGCGCAGCCCCGACAGCTCCACCACGTGGACGCCGTCGGGGAACGACGGGGCCGCGTCGCGGACGGCGCGCAGCGCGAGGCGCGTCTTGCCGACCCCGCCCGGCCCGGTCAGGGTGGTCAGCCGGGCGCGCTCCAGGGCGTCGCGCATCGCGCGCAGCTCCCGGGCCCGCCCGACGAAGCTGCTGGTCTCCGCGGGCAGGTCGTCCAGGGGCCGCCACGAACCGTCCACCGCGCCGCCTCCCCGCCACCGACCGCCCCCAGTATGCGACCGGCTCCCCCGGCCCCACGACCCCTTCGCCGCGATTTCAGTATCTGAACTAGGCGGAGGCGCCGAGATAGGCCGTGCGGACGGCCGGATCCTCCCGGACCCGTGCCGGCGGGCCGTCGGCGATCACCTTGCCGAGGTCCAGCACCACGACGCGCTCGCAGGCGGCCATCACGAAGCCGACGTCGTGCTCGACCAGCAGGACGGTGGCCTCCAGCCCGGCGACGACCTCGCCGAAGCGGGCGGCCTGGTCCTCGTCCAGGCCGGAGGTCGGCTCGTCCAGCAGCAGCACGCGGGGCTCGTCGGCCAGGGCGCGGGCCAGCTCCACCATGCGGCGGCCGCCGATCGGCAGGTCGGCGGCGTAGCGGTCGGCCAGGTCGGCGATGCCGCAGCGGTCCAGGACGGCGCGGGCGTGCTCGCGGCGGCGGTCGGCGAGGCGGCGGCGGGCGCGCAGGCCGACCAGGTCGGCGGCCAGGCCGCCGCCCCCGCCGCGCCACTCGACGGCGGCCAGCACGTTGTCCAGCACGGTCAGGCGGCCGAACACCTGCGGGCGCTGGAAGGTGCGGCGCACGCCGAGGCGGGCGCGCCGCACCGCGCCGGCGGCGGTGACGTCGCGACCGTCCAGGCGCACAGTGCCGGTGGTGGGGCGGCGCAGCCCGGTGATGACGTCGAACAGCGTGGTCTTGCCCGCGCCGTTGGGGCCGATCACCCCGCAGGTCTCGCCCTCGCCGACGGTGAACCCGACGCCGCTGAGGGCGTGCACGCCGCCGAACCGCACGCCGACGTCCGCGATCTCAATCACTGCCGTCCCCCACTCCCGCCAGGCCCAGGTAGGCCGAGGTCAGCCGGTCCCGGTCCACCTCCGACCGGGTGCCGGTCCAGGAGACGCGGCCCGGTTCCATGAACGCGACGGTGTCGGCCAGCGCCAGCACCTCGCCCGCCTTCTCCTCCACCACCAGCAGCGCCACGCCCCGGTCGCGCAGCTCGCCGAACAGCTCGAAGACCTGCTCCACCACCATCGGGGCCAGGCCGAGCGAGGGCTCGTCGGCGATGAGCACGCGGGGCGGCCGCACCAGGGCGGGCGCGAGCGCGAGGATCTGCTGCTCGCCGCCCGACAGCGCACCGGCGGCGACCGCGCGGCGCTCGGCGAGGCGGGGCAGGCGGCGGTAGACCTCGGCGCGGTCGGCGGCCGAGGGGAGCCAGAGCGTCAGGTTCTCCTCGACGGTCAGCGCCGGGAAGACGCCGCGCCCCTCGGGGGCCAGGTAGAGGCCGTCGCGGGCGCGCAGGTGGGCGGGGCGGCCGGTGACGTCCGCGCCGTCGAGCAGCACGCGCCCGGCGGTCGGGGCCAGGGTCCCGGCGGCGACCGCGCAGGCGGTGGACTTGCCGACGCCGTTGGCGCCGAGCAGCGCCACGACGCTGCCCGCCGGGACGGCGAGGTCCACGCCGCGCAGGACGGTGGCGTCGCCGTACCCGGCGACGACGCCCTCCAGGCGCAGCACCGCGTCCCGCGGCTGCGGGGCCTGGGGCGTATGGGAGATCTCCACGGCCTCGGCCCGTTTCGCGTGCCGCTTGCGGCGGCGGTAGCGCTGCTCGGCGAACTGGGCGAGCACGCCGTCGGGGTGCTTGGCGAGGATCACCCCGCCCAGGCCGAACAGGATCAGCCCGACGTACTGGGAGTCGGTGACCAGGTGCAGCACCTCGGGCGACAGCGCCATGACCAGGCCGCCCAGCACCGCGCCGCCGATCCGCCGCACGCCCTGCAGCACCACGACCGCCAGCCACACGAAGCCGGTGAGCGCGGGCAGGTCGGTGGCGGTGATCTGGCCGTTGAAGGTCGCGTACAGCACGCCCCCGAGCCCGGCGATGCCGGACGCCAGCGCGAACAGGGTGATCTTGGCTCGGGTGGCCGAGACGCCGACCGCGGCGGCGGCGGTCGGGGCCGAGCGCACCGCCAGCACCGCGCGGCCCGACGCCGAGCGCTCCAGGTTGCGGATCAGCAGCGCGACCAGGCCGATGACGGCCAGCAGCAGGACCACCCGGACGCGCGGGTCGTTGGTGTCGGCGAAGCCGAGCGAGAAGGCGGGCAGCTTCCAGCCGACGGTGCCGTTGGAGAAGGCGTCGATCTGGAACAGCACCTGGTCGGCCAGCAGCGCCAGCGCGAGGGTCGCCAGCGCCAGCACGCGCCCGCCGAGGCGGAGCGCGGGCAGCGCGACCAGCACGCCGGCGGCGACGGCGGCCAGCACGCCGATCAGCACCGCGGCGGGGAACGGCAGGCCCTTGCTGAAGGCGAGGCCCGCCGACAGCGCGGCCAGCGCCGCGAACGACGCCTGCGCCAGGTTGACCATGCCGCCGATGCCGGTGACCACCACGAACGAGCAGAAGATCAGCGCGAGCACCAGGCCCTGCGCGACCAGCCCCACCCAGTAGTCGTCGCCGAGGGCGAAGGTCCACACCAGCAGCGCCGCCAGCGACACCCCCCACGGCAGGGCGCGCCGCCAGCGCGGCAGGTCGGCCAGGTAGTCGGGCGGCGGCGCGTCCTCGGCGATCGACCCGGCCACCCGCTGCCGGGACCGGCCGAGCACCAGCAGCCCGGCGAACAGCAGGATCGCCGGGACGGCGGTGCGGAACCCGGTGACCTTTTCGGCGAAGTCGGCGTACCCGGCGACCAGGTTCTGCACGACGCCGAGCGCGAGCCCGGCCGCGAAGGTGACCGGGATCGACTGCAGGCGGCCGAACACCGCGGCGGTCGCCGAGGCGAACAGCAGCACGGTGAAGGCGTTGGAGTCCAGGCCGAGCGCGGGCACCGCCAGCACCCCGGCGAGGCCCGCCAGCGCCGAGCCCAGCATCCACGCCTGCGCCGAGGCGGCGTCGGCGTCCACGCCGCGCATGGCGGCCAGCTCGCGCCGGTCCACGGTGGCGCGCATCCGCAGACCGAGCGGGGTGTGCCGCATGACCGCCCACAGCGCCGCGGCCGCCAGCACCGCCAGCACGAAGGTGGTGAGCTGGTCGGAGTCCAGCGCGACCCCGCCGAACGGGTGCCAGCTCTGCACCGGGCGCGGTCCGAGCCCGCGCGCGGCCGCGCCCTCGGTGACCTTCGGCAGGTCCGCGCCGAAGGTGTCCACCAGCACGTCCACGGTCCACAGCCCGAGCGCGGGCAGCGCGATCGTCAGCCCGATGGTGGCGACGATCTGCGCGGTCTCCCCCGCGCCGGCCAGGCCCCGGAACATCAGCCGGTGCAGCGCCAGGCCCAGCAGCGGGGCGAAGGCGGCGACGGCCAGCGGCCCGGCCAGCCACACCGGCCAGCCGAGCCCGGTGGTCAGCTCGAAGAACAGCAGCGCGGTCAGGAAGCCCACCGCGCCGTGCGCGAAGTTGAACACCCCGGTGGCCGCGTAGGACAGGGTCAGGCCGGACGCCAGCAGCGCGAAGATCGCGCCGGTCACCAGGCCGCTCAGCACATAACCGGCGAGTTCGGTCACCGGTCACCTCCCCTGGGGTCCGGGGCCGTCACAGCTTGGTGTTGTCGAAGCACTTGAGGTTCTGGGCGATGGTGAACTTGTCGCCCTGCAGCCGCACCAGCGCGCCGCAGCCGTTGGACTCGGTCTTGGCGGCGGGGTACTGGATGCGGCCGAAGCCCTTGTTCTCGTAGGAGAAGCCCTCGGCGGCCTTGAAGAAGGAGTCGCGGGTCAGGTCCTTGCCCGCCTTCTCCAGCATCTTCAGGAACACCTCGGCCGACCAGTAGCCGGTGGCGGCGTGCTGGTCCAGGACGGCGGACGCGCCGCCGGTCTTCCGCAGGTCGGCCTTCATCTGCGCGACCTCGGGCGCGGCGGACTCGTAGGGCTCGAACTGCGGCGCGGCGTAGACGCCGTCCAGGGCCTGCCGGGTCTGCGGGTCGGCCAGCACCTTGGGGTCGTAGGAGGTCGCGTCGGTGATCAGGCCCTTGTAGCCGGCCTTCTTCAGCGCCGCGTACAGCCCGGAGTTGAACTTGCCGCCCGCCATGACCGAGACCACCACGTCGGGGGCCTTGCCGCCCGCGCTCTTCATGATCTTGTTGACGTAGGGCGACCAGTCCTGCGGCGGGGCCTGCGCCGGCAGCGCCGCCGAGGTGCCCGCCAGCGAGAACCCGGCCGCGGTGAAGGACTTGCCGATGGTCTGGATGCCGTACTTGCTGGCGGTGGAGTCGGTGGCCTGGATCCAGGCGGTCTTGCCCTCGGCCCCGCCGAGCTGCGCGGCGACCTGGTTGCCCCACCAGGTCTGGGTGCCCTGGCCGGGCTTGGGCGCGAGGCAGCCGTTGAAGCCGAACGCGCTCTGCTTGCCGCACCAGAACGGCCCGGTGGCCCAGCCGAACCACGGCACCTTCTGCTGCTCCAGGAACTCCGCGCCGCCGAACTGCGGGGCGCTCACCGGCAGCAGGGCGAACACCTTCTCCCGCTGCACCAGCTTCTTGGCGGCGGCCGCCCCCTTGTCGGGGGTCATGCCGTCGTCCTCGGCGCCGATGAACTCGATCTTCCGTCCGTGCACGCCGCCCTCGGCGTTGGCGCGTTCGAAGCGGGCCCTGGCGCCGAGCTCGGCGCCGCCGGTGGAGTAGCCGGTCGCGCTGGTCTCGGTGAGCACGCCGCCGACCTTGACGGCCTTGTCGCTCACCCCGGCCGCCTCGGCCCCGCCGCCCGCCGAGTCGTTGCTGGTCGCGCAGGACGCCAGCAGCAGCGCCGCCGCCGCGAGGCCGGCGGAGCGGGCGGTGGCGCGGGGAAGGGGGGATGTCTGCATGGCGCGCCTCCGGCACGTGATCGAACATGCGAAACAGCACAGGCGAACGAGTGCGCGGCACCGTTTGTGACCTAGCGCTCGTTTGGGCGTGAGCGTAAGTTCGCCCTTCGACGCCTGTCAACGATTCCGGGCCGCTATACCAAGCAAGTGCTTGGTGCTACCGTGATGCCGTTCAGCGCACGGCCGGGGAAAGGCGGGACCAGGTGACGGGCACGACGGCACGGACGACCATGCGGGCGGCACTGCTGCGGGAGTTCGGCGCTCCCCTGGAGATCGCCGAGGTGGCGGTGGCCGACCCGGGCCCCGGCGAGGTGCTGGTGCGGGTGGCCGCCTCCGGGGTGTGCGGCTCGGACCTGAAGGCCATCGACGGCAAGAGCCCGGTGGTGACCCACCTGCCCTACGTGCTCGGCCACGAGAGCGCGGGCGTGGTCGAGCGGACCGGGCCCGGCGTCACCGCCGTCAAGCCCGGCGACCACGTCATCATCGCCATGAACGGGCCGTGCGGCCGCTGCCGCAACTGCGCGCGCGGCCGGGTGCACCTGTGCAGCGGCAAGGCGCGGATGACCGCCATCATGGGCCTGATGCCCGACGGCACGACCCGCCTGTCGGCGGGCGGCGAGACCGTGCGCCCCTACATCGGCATCGGCTCGTTCGCCGAGATGGCGGTGGTCGGCGAGGCCATGTGCGTCAAGGTCGCCCCCGACGCGCCGCTGGACCTGCTCGCCCTGACCGCCTGCGGCGTGGTCACCGGGGTCGGCGCGGTGCTCAACACCGCCGCCGTGGAGCCCGGCTCCAGCGTGCTGGTGGTCGGCTGCGGCGGCGTCGGGCTGAACGTGGTGCAGGGCGCGGTGCTGGCGGGCGCGACCACGATCATCGCCGCCGACGTGGTGGAGTCCAAGCTGAAGCTGGCCGAGAGGTTCGGCGCGACGCACACCGTGCTGGCCGACGACCTGCCCAAGCAGGTCGGCGCGATCGTGCGCGGCGGGGCCGACTACGCCTTCGACGTGACCGGCGTGCCGGAGGTGCTGGCCAAGGCGTTCGCCGCGACCCAGCCGGGCGGCACCACGGTGATGGTCGGCAGCCCCGCCGCGGGCAAGAACCTGGAGATCCCGCCGGGCACGCTGTTCGGCTCGCGCCGCCTGATGGGCACCCAGGGCGGCGACGCCAATCCGGCCCGCGACCTGCCGCTGCTGGTGGACCTCTACCGGCGCGGCCGCCTGGACCTGGACTCGCTGGTCAGCGAGCGGGTGCCGCTGGAGGGCATCAACGAGGCGGTGGCGCACGTGCGCGAGGGCGCCGTCGCCCGCTCGGTCATCGTCTTCGACTAGCGGGTCCGGCCGGCGGGGGCCCGGCTAGCGGGTCCGGCTGACCGGCCGGCTAGCCGGCCTTCCGCAGCGTGCCGGCGACGGCCCAGGTGCGCTGCCGCTCGGTGCCGGAGTAGTTGAAGTCGAGGCCGGCCGGACCGCGGGTGAGGGTGATGGTGCCGCTGTCCACGCAGCGGGCGGCGCCCAGGGTGATCCGTTCGTTCAGCGTCAGCGCGCCGTGTCCCGAGGCGGCCAGGGTGACCGAGCCGGAGCAGTTCTGCCCGGGGTAGCTCACCTGGCCCTGGAGGCCGCCCGCGGGCAGCACCAGCCGCACCAGGACCTGCTTGCCGTCGCTCTGCCGCAGCCGCCCCGCCCAGCTTCCGGCGTAGTCGCTCGGAAAGCCCGCGGGCGCGGTGGTCCGGCGGACGGGGGACGTGGGGGCGCCGACCGTTTCCCGTCGGTCGCCGCCGTCGTTCGCCGACAGCGCGACCACCGAGACGGCCGCGGCCGCCGCGACCGCCACGACGGCGGCCGCCACCGCCACGACGTTGGCCCTGCCTGCTTTGCGCCGCGCGGGCGGCGGCGGAGGCTGGAGCCGTGCCGTCACGGCTTGCGGGAAGGCCGTGCCCGGTGGCGCGACGGCCGCCGCGCCCGCGTGCAGGGCGGACTCGGTCATCGCCTCGGTGGCCTGCGGCTCGTCCTCGCCGAGCAGGGTGCGCAGCAGTTCGGCCGACGAGGGCCGCCGGGCGGGGTCCTTTTCCAGGCAGCGGGCCGCGATGTCGCGGAGCGGCCCGGTGAGCGCGCCCAGGTCGGGGGCGCCGTGCAGGGTGCGGTTGACCACCGCGGCCATGGAGTCGGTGCCGAACGGCGGCCGCCCGCAGGAGGCGAAGACCAGCGTCCCGGCCCAGGCGAACACGTCGGCGGCGGGACCGGCGCGCTCGCCGGTGAACTGCTCGGGCGCCATGTAGGCCGGGGTGCCGACCGCGCCCTGGGCGGTGATGGTCGCGCCGTCCAGGGCGCGGGCGACGCCGAAGTCGATGACGCGCGGGCCGTCCGGGCCGAGCAGCACGTTGTGCGGCTTGAGGTCGCGGTGCACGACGCCGGCCCGGTGGATCGCCACCAGCGCGGTCGCGGTGCCGATCGCCAGGCGCTCCAGGGCGCCGCCCTCGCGCGGCCCCTCGGCCCGCACGACGTCCTGCAGCGACGGCCCGGCCACGTACTCGCTCACGATGAACGGCTGGTCGCCCTCGACCTCGGCGTCCAGCACGGCGGCGGTGCAGAAGCGCGCGACCCGCTTGGCGGTCTCCAGCTCGCGCAGGAACCGCGCCCGCGCCTCGGCGTCGCCGCCCAGCCCGCCGCGCAGCAGCTTGACCGCCACCCGGCCGCCGTCCGGGGCCTCGGCCAGGTAGACCGTCCCCTGGCCGCCCTCGCCGAGGCGGCCCGTCAGGCGGTAGGCGCCCAGACGCGCCGGGTCGCCGGTGCGCAACATGTCGACCACGGCCGTGTGTCCCTCCCGTCGGATGGACGCCGACCCGCCGCGTCCGGTTCCATGGATCTCTGCTCGTTCCGCCATATGAGCGATAGGAACACTAGTGACCGATACGCCCCCCTCGTCACCCGGTGGCGGCGATCAGCCGCCGCCCCACCCGTCGCCCTACGGGCAGGCGCCCGGCGCCCCGCCGCCGCCGGGGTACGGCCCGCCTCCCGGGCACGGCCCGCAGGGGCCGCCGCCCGGCGCGTCCTACGACCCCGGGTGGGGTTACGGACCGCCCGGCGGCGGCCCCTACGGCCCGCCGCGCGCCGGCACCTCCGACGACTCGACGATGGCGCTGGTGTCGTACCTGCTGCTGTGCGTGACCGGGTTCATCGGCCCGCTGGTGATCTACTTCATCAAACGCCGGGAGTCGCCGTTCGTGCGCTACCACGCCGCCCAGGCGGTGAACTACCAGCTCACGATGCTGATCCGCGCCCTGGCCGTGGCGGCGGTCTGCGTGCCGGCGGCGCTGCTCGCCGACATGCCCGCGCTGTTCGCCCCGCTCGCGGTGCTGTACCTGGAGGCGGTCTTCGGGCCGTGGGTGTTCGGCGTCATCGGCGCGGTGAAGGCCGGGAAGGGGCAGTACGTGCGCTTCCCGACCTTCTTCTGCTTCCGGATGGTCCGCTAGCCGGGCCCGGACGGGCCCGGCTCACAGGTAGCGCGTGAAGTCGTCCAGCACCGGCAGCACCTCGTCCCGGCCGGCCGACGGCACGCGCAGCACGACCTCCTCGACGCCGAGCGAGGCGTAGTACTCCAGCTTCTCCGGGGACGGCAGGGTGCCGAACGGCACGACCGGCACCATGTCCCGGCCCGCCTTCGCGCACGCCTCGCGCAGGCCCGGCAGCGCTTCGCGGATGCCCGCGCCGCCGATCGGCATCCAGCCGTCCCCGTACTCGGCGATGTGCGCGAACAGCGTCGGGCCGGGCGCGCCGCCCAGCAGGACCGGCACCCGATCGGCCGGCTTGGGCCACGACCAGGCCGCCTCGAACGACACGAACTCCCCTGCGAAGGCCGCCTCCTCCTCAGTCCACAGCTCCCGCATGGCCAGCACGTGCTCGCGCACCATCGCGCGCCGCCGCTTCCAGGGGACGCCGTGGTCGGCCGCCTCCTCAGCGTTCCAGCCGTAGCCCACGCCCAGCACGAACCGGCCGCCCGCGATCCGGTCGAGGGTCGCGACCGCCTTCGCGGTGACGATCGGGTCGCGCTGGGCGGGCAGGCAGACGCCGGTGCCCAGCGTGATGCGCTCGGTCACGGCCGCCGCCGCGGCGAGCGAGACGAACGGGTCGACGGTGCGGGCGTACTCCTCCGGCAACTGGTCGACGCCGGTGGGAGGCGGCGTCTTCCGGGAGACCGGGATGTGGGTGTGCTCGGGCACGTACAGCGAGGCGAACCCCCGGCTCTCGGCCTCTCCGGCCAGCTCGTGGACCCGCATCGCCCGGTCGGTGGCGAACATCGTGACGCCGAGGCGCATCCGGCCGCTCCTCTCCTTGCGCGACATGCGTCACACCCTAACCAGTTAACCAAGCGATTGCTCGGCTACGGGGTATTGATGTAGCGTGCGCTTGTTCGGGAACGCCGGCCGGAGAGGGTGCCCATGCCATTCGCTGACCTGGGAGATGTGCGCCTGTTCTACACCGACGACGCGCCCTCCGACACTGTTCCCGGCAGCGCTTCCGACCGCGCTTCCGACCGGGCCCCGCTGCTGCTGGTGCACGGGTTCGGCGCCGACTCCCACGACTGGGCCCTCCACATCCGCGAGCTGGTCGACGCCGGCCACCGCGTGATCGCCCCCGACCTGCGCGGGCACGGCTACTCCTCGGCCCCCGAGACCGGCTACCGGCCGCAGGACCTGGCCGCCGACCTGGCGCGGCTGCTGGACCGGCTCGGCGTCGAGCGCGTCACCGCGTTCGGCCACTCCATGGGCGCCCTGGTCGTCAGCGCCCTCGCCGTCGAGCACCCCGCGCGCGTCCGGGCGCTGGTGTGCGTGGACCCCGGCTACGGCCAGCCGCCCGAGATCGCCGCGATGTTCCCCCCGATGATCGAGGCGCTGCGCGGCGACGACCCCTACTCCGTCGCGCTGGCCAACGACCGGTGGTGCTACACCCCGGCCTCCCCCGGCTGGCTGCGCGAGTGGCACCGGCGCAAGATCCTGGGCACCTCCCCGCAGGCGCTCGCCCAGGCCTTCGCCGCCATGTACGAGGGCGAGGGGCAGTTCGGCGCGCGCCCCGCCGCCGACGCCTACCTGGCCCGCCGCGACTGCCCGGTGCTGTCGTGCTGGTCGGCCGTGCAGTCCGCCTCGGCGGACTGGGAGAACGGCCTGTTCAAGCATCCCGCCTCCCGGGCCATCGCCTGGCCCGGCGGCGGGCACCGGCTGCACGCAGAGCGGCCGGCCGAATTCCTGCTCGTCGTCAACCAGTGGCTCGACGAACTCGACAAGGAGAAGTCCGCGTGAAGTTTTCCATCTTCCTCAACCCGCAGATTCCGGGCTCCGGCTGGGCGGCCGAGGAGAACGCCAAGGCCAAGCGGCCGATCGGGCGGGACGTCGAGTCGTACCAGAAGCTGCTGCACGAGGTGCGCGAGATCGCGGTGCACGCCGACCAGATCGGCTTCGACGCGCTCATGATGACCGAGCACCACTTCCACTCCGAGGGCTTCGAGTTCTCGGTGAACCCGCTGATGTTCCTGACCGACCTCGCCGCGCGCACCGAGCGCATCCTGCTGGCGCCGCTCGGCATCGTGCTGCCGGCCTGGGACCCGATCCGGGCCGCCGAGGACGTGGCGCTGCTGGACCACTTCTCCAAGGGCCGGCTGCGCCTCGGCGTCGCCCGCGGCTACCAGAACCGCTGGATGAACGTGCTCGGCCAGCGCTGGCACGCCGCCGCCGCGCGCTCGGACGGCTCCAAGTCCGACACCCGCAACTTCGACGTGTTCGGCGAAGTCCTCAAGATCATGAAGATGGCGTGGGAGCAGGACTCGCTGCGCTACAAGAGCGACGTGCTGGACTACGAGATCCCCGCCCCCTTCAGCGGCATCGAGGGCTGGCCCGCCCAGGAGTGGACGCAGACCTTCGGCGCGCCCGGCGAGATCGACGAGAACGGCCTCATCCAGTCGGTGTCGGTGTGCCCCAAGCCCTACCAGAACCCGCACCCGGAGCTGTGGCAGCCGTTCACGGTGTCGGACCGGTCGGTCATCCGCGCGGCCCAGGAGGGCATCATGCCGTGGATGTTCACCCCCAACCCCGACGACCACGCCGCCAAGGCCAAGCTCTACCAGGAGGAGTGCGCCAAGCAGGGCAAGGACTACAAGCTCGGCGAGCACACCGGCATCCTGAAGATCGTCGGCATGGCGGACACCCGCGAGGAGGCGATCGCCACCTACGGCAAGGGGATGCAGAAGGACTTCGCCTCGTTCTTCGGCCCCTTCGGGTACCTGGAGGTACTGCGCAAGAAGGAGGACGACAAGCACCAGCCCATCTCTCCGGAGAAGGGCGACTTCAAGCGCATGAACGAGGTCGAGATGGCGCTGCTCGGCACCCCCGACGACGTCAAGCGCGGCATCCAGCGGATGCTGGACCGCATGCCCGACCTGGAGTGGTTCGGCCTGTTCATGCAGGGCCAGCAGGGCGTGCTGCCGCTCGACACGGTCAAGCGCAACCTGGAGATGTTCGCCACCAAGGTCATCCCCGAGTTCCAGGACTGACGCGGTGGAGTTCTGGCTCGGAGCGGCGTTCGTCGAGACCTCCGAATTCGTCGGCCTCGCCCAGGCCGCCGACCGGCTCGGCTACGACACGGTCGCGGTGTCGGACCACATCTTCTACACCGACTACGACGCGTCCTACCCCTACACCGACACCGGGGCGCCGCCCTACAAGCCGGACACGCACTGGCCGGACGTGTGGGTGACGATCGGGGCGATGGCCGCGGTGACCGAGCGCGTGCGCTTCGCCACCAACGTCTACATCGCCCCGGCCCGCGACCTGTTCACCGTCGCCAAGGCGGTGTCCACGGCCGCGGTGCTGTCCGGCGACCGGACGGTCCTCGGCCTCGGCGTGGGCTGGTGCAAGGACGAGTTCCTGCAGACGGGCCAGGACTTCCACACCCGGGGCAGGCGCCTGGACGAGATGATCCCGGCGCTGCGCGAGCTGTGGAAGGGCGGGATGGTCGAGCACCACGGCGAGCACTACGACTTCGGCCCGCTCAGCATCGCCCCGGTCCCGGCCGCGCCCGTCCCGGTCTACATCGGCGGCGACAGCGACGCCGCGCTGCGCCGCGCGGCCCGCGTCGGCGACGGCTGGATCGGCAACCGCATCTACTCCGAGGAGCAGCTCGGCGACCTGCTGGAGCGGCTGACCGGCTTCCTCGCCGAGCACGGCCGCACCCTGGACGACCTCAAGGTGATCGCCCCGATCGGCGCGATGCCCTCGGCCGACCTGTACCGCAGGTGGGCCGACCGGGGCGTGGCGGGCACGATGGCGGCCCCCTGGTGGCTGGCGACGCCGGAGGAGAAGGCCCGGCACGGCGCCGGCCTGGACCTCAAGGTCGCCGCGATGGAGTGGTTCGCCGAAGAGGTGATCGGGAAGATGTAGTCCCGTACGGCCCTCGGCGGGCGGCGGCGCGCCGGGCGAGCGGAAGAGCACACCTCGCCACACCACACACACAACGTACTCAAGGAAGCGCACACCGCAGTTGACACAGTCGTGGGGGGGGA
>JBITGK010000023.1:75508-156103 GCA_044456955.1 Spirillospora sp. NPDC050679
CCCCGCGGCGCGCGGGTGGGTGGTGGCGGGCCCCGGTGTCTCGGTCTTTGCGCCCCCCCCCCCCCGCGGGCGGGGGGGCCGCGGGGGGGCGCGCCCCCCCCCCCCCCCCGCCGCATGTCCGAAGGAATGGCCCCTTGTCCCGCCAAAAACTGATTGGCATCCCATATTCGCTATTTCCGACCGGCCATTCTTTACACCATTATCGCCGTCACGGAAAGATAGACAACTAATACTTGTCGTCACCGCGTTCGCGGTCGCAGAATTCCTTTACGCGCCGGGAATTCCGAATGATCACATCGCGGAGGCAGAAGATGACAGGACGGAAGACGACCGCGCTGGGCGCCGCGGGGCTCCTGGCCCTCGGCCTGGCCGGCGCGACGGGCGGGCCCGCGTCGGCCGCGGAGCCGCCGCGCCGCGTCGTGGTCTCCGGGACCGTCTACCAGATGGACGACGAGACCTTCGGCTCCAACGAGCGCTGCAACCACCGCATGGCCGACAACGACGTCGTGTACTACGACCAGCAGCTCCTCATCGACGGGAACTGGTCCTGCGGCGGGGAGGTCAACACCCAGCTGGTCGCCTTCGCGGACCTGCTGCCCGGCGGCGCCGTCCGCTTCCACGGCGAGGTCGTCCTGCGGGAGGGCACCTGCGGCTGCATGAGCGACCCGATCCGCATGCGCAAGGGCATCGACCAGGTCGTCACGCGCGACGGCAACGTCCGCGTCGGCACCGGCTACATGCAGTGGAGCGGCGGCGACGCGACCGAGGTCACCCTCCAGGTCCACAACCGGAACCCGTGAGCCGGGCGACGGCGCGGACGGGCGCGCCGTCGCGCCGCAGGCGCATCGGGAACAGCGACACCTCGATCCGCAGGCCCTTCTCCTGGGCGTCCAGGAGAGGGGCCAGGTCCGTCAGGTTCTCGGCGACCACCGCGTGGGCGCCCAGCAGGACCCGGTGGGTGTCCAGGGAGAAGTCCGCGCCGCCCGGCGGCGGGGTGCGGTCCACGCTCAGCGCGTCGATGCCGACCGTGCGGACCCCGGCGGCGACGATGCGCTCGGCCAGCTCCGGGGACGGGTAGGGATGGGCCAGGTAGTCGTCGGTCCCCCAGTGGCGGGGCCGGCCCGTGGCGATGAGCAGGACCGTCCCGGGCCCGAGCCCGTCGGGCAGCCGCTCGGGGCCGATCGGCGCGCGGGGCGCGGCGTCGCGGGCGTCCAGGACGACGGCCGGGCCGAGGAAGCGGCTGAGCGGCAGCTCGTCCAGGCAGGGCAGGGCGTCGTCGATGTGGCACGGGGCGTCCACGTGCGTGCCCGTCTGGGAGCCCATGTGCACCGCCTGCACGTTGACGCCGTCCTCCTGGACCGTGAGCGCCGGCGACAGCCGCACCTCGGGGTCGCCCGGGTAGACGGGCATCCCCGTGGTGATCGGGTGGGTGAGGTCGATCAGGTCCATGGGCCCATCATGGCGTCCGGTAACGTGATCAGGTGCTACCCCATGTGACGGCCGTCCGGTACGTGACGCCCCTGCGCGAGGGCGGATCGCTGCCGGGCGTGGTCGAGGCCGACGACCTCGGCACCTATGTGATGAAGTTCCACGGCGCCGGGCAGGGCCGCAAGGCGCTGATCGCCGAAGTGATCGCCGGCGGCCTGGCGCGCCGGCTCGGGCTGCGCGTCCCGGACCTGGTGATCATGGACCTGGACCCGGTGATCGGACGGCACGAGCCCGACCCGGACGTGCAGGACCTGCTGAAGGCGAGCTCCGGCTGGAACCTCGGCGTGGACTTCCTGCCCGGCTCGCTGGGGTTCGACCCCCTCGGCTGGCGGCCCGACCGCGGCTTCGCCTCGCGGGTGCTCTGGTTCGACGCCTTCATCGGCAACGTGGACCGCAGCTGGCGCAACCCCAACATGCTGGTGTGGCACGGCGACGTGTGGCTGATCGACCACGGCGCCTCGCTGATCTTCCACCACGCGTGGGCCAACGCGGCGCGGCTGTTCGCCGGCCCCTACGACGTGGACGACCACGTGCTGACCCCGTTCGCGACCGAGCTCGCCGCCGCCGAGGCCGAGTTCGCCCCGAAGATCACCGAGGGGCTGCTGCGCGGGCTGGCGGCCGAGGTGCCCGACCGCTGGCTGGAGGGCGAGCCGGGCTTCGCCGGTCCGGACGCGGTCCGCGACGCCTACGTGGAGATCCTGCTCGACCGCGCCGGCCGGCCGCGCGAGTGGCTGCCGGAGCTGGACGTCAGCGGGCACCGCCCCGACACCGCCTCGCGGCGCGGCGAGAACCGCCCGGGCTGGCTCGGAGGCCCCGCGTGAGCGAGTGGTCCAACATCACGCCGGGCTCGGAGCGCAAGGTCTTCGAGTACGCGGCGCTGCGGCTGGTGCCGCGCCTGGAGCGCGGCGAGTGCATGAACATCGGCGTGGTCGTCTACTGCCGCCCGCTGGAGTACCTGGGCTGCCGCGTCCACCTGGACGAGGCCCGGCTGCGGGCGCTGGACGCGGGCCTGGACCTGGACGGGGTGCGGGCGGCGCTCAAGGGCGTCGCCGGCGTCTGCGCTGGCGGCGCGGCCGCCGGGCAGGCCGCCGCCGAGCCGCCGGGGGCCCGGTTCCGGTGGCTGACCGCCCCGCGCAGCACGATCGTGCAGCCGGGCCCGGTGCACTCGGGGATCACCACCGACCCCGAGGCCGAGCTGGACCGGCTGCTGGGGCTGCTGGTCAGGTAGCGCCCGGTCAGTCCCACTCCCAGCGGATGCCGTGGTACCCGGCGGCCAGCCCGAACTCGATGAAGTGCACGCTGCGGTAGCTCGACAGCCGCAGGTCCGCCGCGTCCTTCAGGCTCGTGCGCGCGTCCGGCCGCCAGGTCCGGTAGCAGCGGGCGGGCAGCGCCGCCGGGTGGAACCGCACCTCGATCAGGTACTCGTGCTGGGGGGTGTGGAAGCCGCGGCCCTCCTCGGCGACCGGCGGCCCGGTCTCCCCGAAGCCGAAGCCGTACTCCAGCAGGTAGGTCTCGCCCCGGCCGAGCGCCCGGTCGAACAGCAGCTCGGCCGCGATCAGGCCGCTGCCCTCGTCCACCCGCACCCGCCCGAACCGGCAGCCCTGCGCGGTGCGCGAGGACGGCAGGACGCGCTGGGGGTGGTGGTAGACCGCGACCCAGCGGTCCACGCCGCGCTGCTGGGCCTGGAACACCGCGCGGGTGCGCACCTCGGCCAGCTGGCGGCGCGGCCCCACGACGTACTGGTCGTGCAGGCTGAGGCCGGTGAGCTGGCGCGCGCCCCGGTCGCCGATCTCGTCCAGCAGGTCGCGCACGCCCGGCTCGGGGCACAGCTCCTCCACCGGCAGCCACGGCCCGGCCGAGCGCTCGGCGGTGGGCCGCAGCAGCGTCAGCAGCGAGTGGCGGGGCAGCTCCAGGATGACCTCCAGGCCGCGCACCGCCTGGAGCGAGTCGGCGCGCTCGGGCCGGGTGCGGCCGCGCTGCCAGTAGCTGAGGGTGGACAGGCTGACGGCGATGCCCTGCTCCTCCAGTCTGCGGCGCAGCGCCTCAAGGCTCAGGCCGCGGGCCCGGATCGCCGCCTGCAGCGCGACGTTGAACGGGCCGTACTGGAGCAACTGGAGGAGATCGTCCTCTGTGACGGTCTGCACCTTGCGGCCTCCGGATCGGCTCCGGCCGGGCCCCCGTCACGGCCCTTGACAGTCGGGTTTGCGATCTCAGGGTTCACTGTAAGGCCCGGTGCGACCGCTGCCAAGCGATCATTCCCACTCCCACTCCAGTCCGATGACGCCGCGCCGGACGTCGGGCAGGACCAGGTGCGCGCTGCCGGAGGCGCCGATCCACAGCTCGCCGATCCGCTCGCGTGCGGCGATGCCGGTCTCGGCCCAGTAGCCGTAGCAGCGCGCCGGGTACACCTCGTCGTGGAAGCCCACGATCGCGAGGTAGTCGCGCACCGGGCGCGCGAACCGCCGCTCGTAGCGGTCGCCGGCCGGGCCGCCGGGCGGCGGCCGCAGCTCGTACTCGACCACCGCGGTGCGGCCCGTGGCCAGCACCCGGTCGAAGACCAGCTCGAAGGCCACCAGCCCGCCGTCGGCGCGGACCCGGCCCGCCCGGCAGTAGCGCAGGCCCGTCAGCTCGAAGCCCTCCCGGCCCCCGGCCTCGGGGTCGTCGGGGCCGAGCCGGTGCACGCACACCACCCGGTCGACATCGTCACCGGTGGCGCGCAGCACCTCGCGCACCCGCAGGGACCGCAGCGCCCGGTCCGGGCCGACCCCGACCACGTCGTGCACGCTGACGCGCTCCAGCCGGTGCTCGCCCGAGCGGTCCAGCTCGCCGACGACGCGGGCGTGCCGGGCGGGGTCGGGCCACAGCTCGGCGGCCTCGGGCGCGCGGTCGTCCAGCAGCGCGGTCAGCGCGCCGGGCGGCACCCCGAGGATCTCCTCCAGGGCCGCGACGACCGCGCGGGAGCGGGGCCGGCTGCGGCCGCGCTGCCAGTAGCTGAGGGTGGCCACGCTGACGGTGAGGCCGCGCGCCGCGAGCCGGTGCCGGACCCGTTCCAGGGTCAGGCCGCTCGCCTGGACGGCCTCGCGCAGCGCTCCGGCGAAGTCCACGGCCGGATGGTATCCCCAACAACGCCGGAAAGATCAGAAAAGGACGGACATGAACGCGCCGGTCTCGGTGAACCCGACCCGGCGGTAGGCGGCGCGGGCGCGGGTGTTGTAGTCGTTGACGTAGAGCGACACCGTCGGCGCGATCGAGCGCAGCGACTCCTGCACCAGCGCCGCCATCCCGCTCACCGCCAGCCCCTGGCCGCGCAGGTCGGGCGGCACCCACACGCCCTGCACCTGGCAGGCGCGCGGGGTGACCGCGCCGATCTCGGCCTTGAACATGACCCGGCCGCCCTCGATGCGGGCGAACGCGCGGCCCGCGCGGATCAGCTCGGCGACGCGGGCCCGGTACAGCACGCCGCCGTCGCCGACGTTCGGGGAGACCCCGACCTCCTCGGTGAACATCGCGACACAGGCGGGGTAGACGATGTCGAACTCGTCCATGCCGACCCGCCGCACCCCGGCGTCGGCCGGGACCGGCGGCCGGGCGGAGGTCGCCATCACCGGCTGGACGGCGCGGACGGCGCGGGGCGGCCCCCAGTAGGGGGCCAGGAAGTCCCACAGCTCGCCCACCGCCTCCACCGGGCCGACGATCGAGGAGCAGCGGCGGCCCTGGGCCTGCGCGCGCTCGGCGAACGCGCGCACGGCCTCGGGCCCGGCCGCGACGGGGATCAGGTTGGCGCCGGAGTAGCACAGCGCGGTCAGCCGCCCGTCGCGGGGATAGCCCCACATCTGGGCGCCGAGCCTGCGCGGGTCCAGCCCCGCGGCGTGCACCCGGGAGCCCACGAAGACGTTGGCCACCGGGTCGGAGTCCAGGATGGCCAGGACCTCCTCGCGGTGCCGGTCGTCCAGGACCCGCACCGGCAGCGATCCCAGCATGCGCATGGTCCCAGCCTATGACGGCGGGACGGGAGGGAATGCCACCGGCTCCCTTACCCGCCGGTCACCTGCCCCTTCCGCGCCCCGTCCGGCCGGCTCCGGGTCGGGCGGACCGGGAGCGGTGCAGGTGACGTCGGCGCCGGGCCGGTCCTCGGGCGGCGGCACGTCGCGCAGGTAGGCGGCCACGGCGCCGTCGACGCAGGCGTCCCCGCTCATCGCCACACCGTGGTTGCCGCCTCCCTTCTGCACCACCAGCCGCGATCCGGGCAGCAGCGCGTGGGTCTCCACGGCGCCGTCGTAGGGGGTGGCGGCGTCCTCGGTGCCCTGCACGAGCAGGATCGGGGGCGTCCCCGGCCGGCCCTGCACGCGCGGCCGGGGGCCGCCGGGGGCCGCCCAGGTCGCGCACGGCGCGTTGTACCAGGCGTTGCTCCAGGTCTCGAAACGGTGGCCCGCCCGGTAGAGCCGCCAGTTGTCGGCGTGCCAGCGCTTCCAGTCGCGGGGCCAGGCGGCGTCGCGGCATTCCACGGCGGTGTAGACGGCGTAATTGTTCTGCTCCAACCACGCTGGCGGTTTCCACGCCTTGGCCAGGGCGGCGGCGTCGCGCTTGACGATGTAGGCCGATAGCACGCGCGCGTGCGCGGCCCAGGAGTAGTCGGCGTATCCGTCGGCCAGGAGCAGGTCGTCCAGCTCGGTGGGCCCCACCTTGCCCTGGGCGGGCTTGGCGCGCAGGGCCTTGCGTGCCTTGGCGTAGGCGGCGGCGACGGCCGCGCGGGTCCTGCCGAGCTTGTAGACGCGGTGGTGCTTGGCGATCCAGCTGAAGTACGCCTGGATGCGCTTCTCGAAGGCCACGTTCTGTTCGAGGTTGTTCTGGTACCAGACGCCGCTGGGCTTGACGACGCTGTCCAGGACCATGCGCCCGACCCGGCCGGGGTACATCGTGGCGTACACCGCGCCCAGGTAGGTGCCGTAGGAGTAGCCGATGTAATTGAGCTTCTCCTGGCGGAGCGCGGTCCGCACGACCTCCAGGTCCCGCGCCCAGCTCTCGGTGCCCATGTGCGGCAGCAGCCGGGAGTGGCGCTTGGCGCAGTCGGCGGCGAAGGCGCGGGCGCGCTTCCGCCAGGCGCGCTCGGCGGCCGGGGAGGCGGGCACGGTGTCGGCGCGCGGGCGGCCGGGGTACTGGTAGGACCTGTCGCAAGTGATCGCGGGCTTGCTGGCGCCGACGCCGCGCGGGTCGAAGCCGATCCAGTCGTAGGTCGCCGCGACCTCCTCCGGCAGGCCCCGGGTGAAGAGCCTCGGCATGTCGCGGCCGTGCGCGCCGGGGCCGCCGCGGTTGAGCAGCACCGCGCCCCGGTAGTGCGCGCGGTCGGTGGCCCGGGCCCGGCTGAGCGCGAGGGTGATCTTCTCGCCGCCGGGGCGGCGGTGGTCCAGGGGCACCCGGACGGTGCCGCACTCCAGGCCCCGGAGGGCGCCCTGCTCGACCGGGTCCCGGTCGGGGCAGGGCTTCCAGGCGATCCTGGGGGGCGCCTGGGCGAAGGGGGCGAGCGGCAGGGCGGCGGACAGGGCGGACGGCGCAGCGGACGGCGCAGCGGACGGCACGGCGGGCGGCAGGACGCCGGACGCGGCGGCGGACGCGGGGGTGAGCAGGGAACCGAGGGCCACGGCGGCGACGGAGCCCGCCAGAGCGGTCTTTCCAGCGGCTATCAACACTCAGGTGTTCTATCGGCGGCGCGCCCGTGCGGCGCCGTGATCAGGACTTCCGCGTTTCCGCCCGAAAAGCGGCGAACGGCCGCGAGACCACCGGTGGTCTCGCGGCCGCTCCGCCGTCACGGCCGCCCGCGGGGCGCGGGCCGCGCGACTACTTGATCACGTCGTCGAACACCGGCGCCGGGGCGCTCTTGGCCCGCACGCCGGCCGGCGGCACGGGGTCGCCGAGCTGCGGGACGTGCACGGTCTTCTTGGCCGGGAGCTTGCCGGTCAGGAAGTAGGCGTCGAAGTAGGCGTCCACCTGGGCCGAGCCGCGGTGCACGATGCAGTGCGTGCGGTCGCCGTCCTGGACGACCAGGTGCGCGCCCTTGAGCCGCTTCTGCATGTCCAGCGCGCCGCCGTACGGCGTGGCCGCGTCGTTGGTCGACTGGAACAGCAGGATGTTCTTCGGCAGGTCGCGGGTGCGGCCGATGTCCACCGGCTTGCCCGCCTTGGCCGGCCAGGTGAGGCACGGCGCGTTGAACCAGACGTTGCCCCAGGTCAGGAAGGGGTGCTTCTTGTTGATCCGGGTGTTGTCGCGGTGCCACTTCTTCCAGCTCGTCGGCCACTGCACGTCGGTGCACTGCACCGCGTTGTAGACGGCGAACGAGTTGTCGTCGGAGCCGCCGGTGACCTGGGCGCCGAAGGTGCCCGCGAAGGTCGCGAGGTCGCCCTTCTTGTAGGCCGACAGGCCGACCGCGTAGGTGTGCCACACGGCCTGGCTGCGGCGGTACCCGGCGGTCTGGATCGCGTCGGTCAGCTCGTCCGGTCCGACCGCCACGCGGGTGCCGTCCAGGGTCTGGTAGACCGGCTTCTTGGCCAGCTTGGCGCGCAGCCCGTAGAAGTAGCGGCGCACGTCCGCCTGCTTCTTGCCCAGGTGGTAGACCGAGTCGTACTTGGCGATCCAGCCGAAGTAGTAGTTGAGGTTCTTGTCGAACTCGACGTCCTGGTTGAGGTTCGCCTCGTACCAGACGCCCTTCGGGCCCACCACGCCGTCCAGGGCCATGCGGCCCACGCGCTTGGGGAAGAGCGTGGCGTACACCGCGCCGAGGTAGGTGCCGTAGGAGGCGCCGTAGTAGTCGAGCTTGGTGTTGCCGAGCGCCCGGCGGATCGACTCCAGGTCCTTGGCGGAGTCGACGGTCTTGATGTGCTTGAGCAGCCCGATCTTGTCGGCCTTGGCGCACGCCCTGCTGTAGGCGGCCGACTTCTTCAGCCAGACGGCGACGGACTTGCGGTCGCCGGTGCCGTAGTCGGGGCGCGGGGCGTTGCTGTAGTTCACGTCGCAGCTCAGCGCCGGGACGCTGCGGCCGACGCCGCGCGGGTCGAACCCGATCACGTTGTAGGCGGCCTGCATGGCCGGCGAGTTCTGGGCGAACACGCGGGCGCCGAAGCCGGCCCCGCTGCCGCCCGGACCGCCGGGGTTGACCACGATGTCGCCCTTGGCCTTGCCCTTGCCGGTGTGCGGCGTGCGGGTCAGCTGCAGGGTGATCTTCTTGCCGTGCGGACGGTTGTGGTCCAGCGGCACCTGAAGCTCGGCACAGCGGATGGTCTCCGACACCTTGACCGGGCTGAGCCCGTCGTAGGCCTTGACCTCGTTGACGAGGTCGGCCTTGCAGGTGTGCCAGTTCAGGCCGCTCGCCTGGGGGGCGGGAGCGGCGGACGCGGTGCCGACGGCGCCGAGGCCGGTCAGGCCCAGGCCGGCGGCCGCCGCGACGATGACGACTCTTCTCACTGAATCACTCCTCCTGCGCGGGCCCGGGAGCGGAACCCCAACGCATGTCGGGAGGAGCCTGGTAAAGGAGACATAAGGGGCGCCAGAGGTGATGCCGAAACGTGATCAAGGTGTTGGAACTTCGCAAAGCGGTAAGTCGTCCCCGACACCGCTCCCCGGGCACGCTCCGATCACGCGCTCCGGTCACCCGCCCTGATCACGCGCCTCCGGCCGGGGCCGCGCGCCCCGATCGCGCGCCCCGGACACGGCGAAGGCCCCCGGGATCCCTCCCGGGGGCCTTCCGAGCGAACTGCGGCGTCAGCCCACGACGACCTCGGCGCCGGGGCCGCTCACCGACCCGTCCTCGCCGATCTCCACGCCCATCTCCTCGGCGATGCGCATGGCCTCCTCGATGAGGGTCTCCACGATCTGGGCCTCCGGCACGGTCTTGATGACCTCGCCCTTGACGAAGATCTGGCCCTTGCCGTTGCCGGAGGCGACGCCCAGGTCGGCCTCGCGCGCCTCACCGGGGCCGTTGACGACGCAGCCCATGACGGCCACCCGCAGCGGCACCGGGAAGCCCTTCAGGCCCGCGGTGACCTCCTCGGCCAGGGTGTACACGTCCACCTGGGCGCGGCCGCAGGACGGGCACGACACGATCTCCAGGCCGCGCTGGCGCAGGCCGAGCGACTCCAGGATCTGGTTGCCGACCTTGATCTCCTCCACCGGGGGCGCCGACAGCGACACCCGGATGGTGTCGCCGATGCCCTGGCTGAGCAGCGCGCCGAAGGCCACCGCCGACTTGATCGTGCCCTGGAAGGCGGGCCCGGCCTCGGTGACGCCCAGGTGCAGCGGGTAGTCGCAGGCGGCGGCCAGCTGCCGGTACGCCTCGATCATCACCACCGGGTCGTTGTGCTTGACCGAGATCTTGATGTCCCGGAAGTCGTGCTCCTCGAACAGCGAGCACTCCCACAGCGCCGACTCCACCAGCGCCTCGGGGGTGGCCTTGCCGTACTTCTCCAGCAGCCGCTTGTCCAGCGACCCGGCGTTGACGCCGATGCGGATCGGCACGCCCGCGTCCTTGGCGGCGCGCGCGATCTCGCCGACCTTGTCGTCGAACTTCTTGATGTTGCCGGGGTTGACCCGCACCGCGGCGCAGCCCGCCTCGATCGCCGCGAAGACGTACTTGGGCTGGAAGTGGATGTCGGCGATCACGGGGATCGGCGACTTGCGGGCGATGGCCGGCAGCGCGTCGGCGTCGTCCTGCGAGGGGCAGGCCACCCGCACGATCTGGCAGCCGGAGGCGGTCAGCTCGGCGATCTGCTGGAGCGTGCTGTTGACGTCGGCGGTCAGCGTGGTGGTCATGGACTGCACCGACACCGGGGCGTCGCCGCCGACCGCGACGTCGCCGACCATGATCTGGCGGGACTTGCGCCGGGGCGCGACCGGACGTGGAGCCCCCTGCCCGTGCCCGTCGCGGCGAACCGATGGAATACCCAGTGAGACGCTCATCCCTCTCCCTCTGACTCAACCCCCTATTACCCTAAGCGCCCCAAGCCGATGGGATGACGCGGTCGGAGTGCGAAGACTGTGACCAGTTCACTACATTCAGTTACCGTTGGTCTTACCCCGGCGGCCGCAGCGGGTTGAGGACGTCGGCGAGGATGAGCAGCACGCCGAGGCCGATCAGCAGGAGGACGGCCAGGTAGGCGACGGGCATCAGCCTGGCGAGGTCCACCGGGCCCGGGTCGGGGCGGTGGCGCAGCCGGGCGGTCCGGGCGCGGGCGCGCTCGTAGGCCAGGACCGCGAGGTGGCCCCCGTCCAGGGGCAGCAGCGGCAGCACGTTCATCGCCCCCAAGAAGATGTTCACCGAGACGACCAGCGACAGGAACAGCGCCGCCTTGTCGCGGAGGGTCGCGGTGGAGGCGAAGATCTGCCCGGACACGCCGGTCGCGCCGACGACGCTGCCGACCTGGCCGCCGGGGGTGTCGCCCCGGTCGGGCGAGAACAGCCGGGGCAGCGCCGACGGCAGGTCGGCCAGGGCCGTGCCGATGCCGCCGATGGTCCGGCCGATGCCCTGGACGGCGAAGGCCGCCGCCCCGGCCGGGTCCTCGCGCACGTAGCGCGGCGCCGGGGACATGCCGAAGAAGGCCTGCCCGCCCGAGTCCGCGAGGCGCGCCTGGAGCGTGCGGCGGGCGCCGCCGCGCTCGACGACGACGGGCACGCTCTGGCCTGGGCGGGCCGCGCCGATCGCCCGCCGGAGGTCCTCCCAGTCCCCCACCGGCGCGCCGCCGAACGCCACCACGCGGTCGCCCTCCCGCAGCCCGGCGGCCGCGGCGGGCGAGGGTGGGCGGCCCGCGCCGCACGAGGCCTGCGCCGACGCCGGGACGCAGGCGCCGACCCGCTGGACGGTGGTGGTCGGCGTCTCGTCGCGCACGCCGACCGTCATCGCCAGCACCGCCAGCAGTACGAACGCCACAAGGAAGTTGGCGACCACGCCGCTCGCGATGACCACGGCCCGCCGGCCCGCGGGCTGCCGGTAGAAGGCGCGCTCGCGGTCGGCCTCGGGGACCTCCTCCAGCGTCGTGTAGCCGACGATCCTGACGAACCCGCCCAGCGGGACCGCCTTGACGCCGTACTCGGTCTCGCCGCGCCGCCGCGACCACAGCGTCGGCCCGAACCCCACGAAGTACTGGGTGGCCTTCATGCCGAAGCGCTTGGCGGTCAGCAGGTGGCCGGCCTCGTGCAGCATCACCGAGGCCAGCAGCGCGACGACGAAGGCCGCGGCGCCGAGGAGAAAGGCCATGCGGCCTCCCTGTCAGGACGAGGTCAGCTCCCGGGTCCGGGCCCGGGCCCACCCGTCGGCCGACAGCACGTCGTCGAGGGTGAGCGCGCCGGGCGTTCCGGCGCCGTGCTCCTCCACTACCCGCGAGATCGTGTCGACTATCCCCAGGAAGGGCAGCCTTCCGGCCCGGAAGGCCTCGACGCACTCCTCGTTGGCGGCGTTGTAGACCGCCGGGAGGGTGCCGCCCTGCTCGCCGGCGCGGCGGGCCAGGGCGACCGCCGGGAACGCCTCGTCGTCCAGCGGGAGCAGCTCCCAGGTGTGCGACCTGGACCAGTCGAGCCCGGGCGCGGCGTCGGGGACGCGGTCGGGCCACTCCATGCCGAGCGCGATCGGCAGCCGCATGTCGGGCGGGCTCGCCTGGGCGAGGGTGGAGCCGTCGGTGAACTCGACCATCGAGTGGATCACCGATTGCGGGTGCACCATGACCTCGATGCGGTCCATCGGCACGTCGAACAGCAGGTGCGCCTCGATGACCTCCAGCCCCTTGTTGACCAGGGTCGCGGAGTTGATGGTGACGACCGGGCCCATGTCCCAGGTCGGGTGGTCCAGCGCCTGCTCGACGGTGACATCGGCGAGCTCGGCGCGGCTCCGGCCGCGGAACGGGCCGCCGCTGGCGGTCAGCACCAGCCGCCGCACCTCCTGCTCGCGGCCGCCGCGCAGGCACTGGGCCAGCGCCGAGTGCTCGGAGTCCACCGGCACGATCTGGCCGGGCCGGGCGCGCTCGCGCACCAGCGGGCCGCCGATGATCAGCGATTCCTTGTTGGCCAGCGCCAGGGTGCGCCCGGCGTCCAGGGCGGCCAGCGTGGAGGCCAGGCCGAGCGCGCCGGTCACCCCGTTCAGCACGGTGTGGCAGGGCCAGGCGGCGACCTCGGCGACCGCCTCCGGCCCTGCGACGATCTTGGGGATGGGGTAGTCGCCGGAGGCGTAGCCCCGCTTGCCCGCCTCGGCGTAGAAGGCGAGCTGGAGGTCCTGGGCGGCCGAGGCCCGCGCCACCGCGACGACCTCGGGCCGGAACTCCAGCGCCTGCCGCGCCAGCAGGTCCACCCGGCCGCCCCCGGCGGCGAGGCCGGCCACCCGGAACCGGTCGGGGTTGCGGCGGATCACGTCGAGGGCCTGGGTGCCGATCGAGCCGGTGGAGCCGAGCAGGACCACGTCCCGCCGGGCCGAACCGGGGGCGGTGCTGGAGGAAGTCGTCACCGCTCCATTGTCGGCCATGGCCCGGGCACGCGCGGTATCGGCGGGCCACTTGGGCGAACGGCCAAAGCTGTGCACCGGCTTGACCGCCTTTGTTGAGATATGCCACTAGGCGCGTCACCGGCCACGAACGTACGTTCCGTCCGCGGGTGTTCACCGTCCCCGTCACGACCACGGTGCGCCCCGCGGCCCGTCTCCCACCCCGACGTTCGGAGACCGCATGAAACGCTCCCTGCTCCCCCTGGTCGGCGGACTCGCCCTCGCCGTCCCGCTGCTGGCGGCCCCGGCCCAGGCCGACCCCGCCCCGGCGCCCGCCTCGACGCGGCAGGCGGACGACGCCGCGAAGCAGCGCCGCGTCCTGGCGTTCTGGACGCCCGAGCGCATGAAGTCGGCGACGCCGATGGAGAAGCTGTTCAAGCCCCGGAAGGTCGCCCGCGCCGAGGTCGAGCGCGGCCTGGCCCAGACGGTGCCGCCCGCGCAGGTCCTCTCCATCCCCAACGGCGGCAGCGCCTGGACCGGCGGCGGCCAGGTCGTCCGCACCGCCGGCCGGGTGTTCTTCACCTACCAGAACCGCACCGCCTCCTGCTCCGGCGACGCGGTGACCAGCGCCAACAAGAGCACGGTCGTCACCGCCGGGCACTGCGTGAAGCTGGAGGGGGCCTGGCACACCAACTGGGTGTTCGTGCCGGCTTACGACAACGGCAACCGGCCCTACGGGACCTGGACGGCCGCCAGGACGTACGCCACGCCGCAGTGGGTCGCGACCGAGGACATCAACTACGACGTCGGCGCGGCCGTGGTCAACCCGCTCGACGGCCAGCGGCTCACCGACGTGGTCGGCGGCCAGGGCATCGCCTTCAACCAGCCCCGCGGCCAGAACATGTACTCCTTCGGGTACCCGGCCGCCGCGCCCTACGACGGCTCCCGGCTCATCTACTGCAGCGGCCGGGTCGTCAACGACTTCCTCGGCAGCCAGTCCCAGGGCATGCGCTGCAACATGACCGGCGGGTCCAGCGGCGGCCCCTGGTTCCTGAACTTCAACGAGGGCACCGGCACCGGCGTGCAGAACTCGGTCAACTCGTTCAAGTACAACCTGCCGATCCTGAACGCCTACATGTTCGGGCCCTACTTCGGCACCGACGCCCAGAACGTCTACAACCAGGCGCAGAACTCCTAACCTTTCACCGGAAGCGACCTCCCGGGCACTCCGCGTGCTGGAAACTGCGGGCCATGGACCTGCGCACGCCCGGACGGCCGCTCCTTACCGCCGCGCTGACCGCGGCGCTCTGCACGGGGCCGGTGACCGGCGCGCACGCGTCGGCCACCGGCCCCGCCGCCGTGGTCCCCCACGAGGTCGGCCTCACGCCGCCGCTGGACCGCCTCATCCGCGGGCATTGGACGCCCGCCCGCATGGCCGCGGCCGACGCGCCCGTTCGCGTCCCGTCCCACCGGCCTGATCGAAGACGGGCGAGCGCCCCGTTCCAGAGGGAGCGGACCGCGGCGGTCACCGGCGCGCTGTGGACGCGGGGCGGCGCGGTGGCGCGCGGAACCGGCAGGGTCTTCTACACCGTCGCGGGCCGCGACCACGTCTGCTCGGCCGCCACCGTGCGCAGCGCCAACCGGGACGTGGTGGTCACCGCCGCGCACTGCGTGCGGCCGCCCGGCGGCTGGGCCGACAACTGGATCTTCGTGCCGGGCTACCGCGACGGCGACGGCCCCCACGGCGGGTTCACCGCGCGCCGCATGTTCGTGCCCCGCGAGTGGTCGCGCGACCCGGGCGGCCCGGCCGGGGGCGACCACGACGTCGCGATGGTCGCGCTGGCCCCCGCCGCCGGGCGGCACGTCGCGGACGTGGCGGGCGGGCTGCCGCTGGCGTTCGGCGGGCCGGGCCACCGCCGCACCCACGTCTTCGGCTACCCCGCCGCCGGCCGCTACGACGGCGAGCGGCTCGCCTATTGCAGCGGCGTCCCCGCCCTCTCGCGGCGCGGCGCCACCGCGGGCCGGGGGCTGCGCTGCGACCTCACGCGCGGGGCGAGCGGCGGCCCGTGGCTGACCGGATTCGATCCGGCGACGGGCCGGGGCGCGATCACCTCGATCAGCAGCTTCAAGTTCGCCGACGACCAGGCGACCATGTACGGCCCGCCGTTCGGGCCCTCGGTCCGCCACGCCTACGAGCAGGCCCAGCACGCCTGAGCGGACCCGGCCTCACTCCTCCCGCGCGAGCGGCAGCCGCAGCACCAGCCGCGTCCCCTGCCCGCCCCCGGGCACGCCCTCGGCCACCAGCCGCCCGCCGTGCCGGGTCACGATCTCGCGGGCGATGGACAGGCCGAGGCCGCTGCCCCCGGCGCCGCGGCTGCGCGCGCTGTCCAGCCGGGTGAACCGCTCGAAGACCCGCTCCCGGTCGGCGGGCAGGATGCCCGGCCCGTCGTCGCGCACCTCCAGCACCGCCTCCCCGCCCTCGGCCCGCACGCCCACCTCGACGACCGACTCGGCGTGCCGGTCGGCGTTGGTCAGCAGGTTCGCCAGGACGCGGGTCAGCTGGAGCCGGTTGCCGGTCACCACGACGCCCTCGGCGAGGTCGGCCTTGACCGGCACCCGCGCGTCCCAGGCGGCCAGCTCCCCGGCCGCGAGCCTGCCCAGGTCCAGCGGCTCGCGGTCCGGCCGCACCCCGGCGTCCAGCCGGGCCAGCACCAGCAGGTCGTCCACGATGCGGTGCAGCCGGTCGGCGTCGCCGAGCACCTCCCGGAGGGTCTGCGGCAGGTCGGTGTCGTCGGGATCGTCCAGGGCCAGCTCGACGCGGGTGCGCAGCCCCGTCAGCGGCGTGCGCAGCTCGTGCGAGGCGTCGGCCACGAACCGGCGCTGCTGGTCGGCCGACCGTTCCAGCCGGTCCAGCGTCCGGTTCAGGGTGCGGGCCAGCCGCTCGATCTCGTCGCCGGTGTCGGGCACCGGCACCCGCCGGTCCAGCTCCGCGGCGTTGATCTCGGCCAGCTCGCCCTCGATCCGCGCCACCGGCCGCAGCGCCCGGCCGACCGCGCGCCACATCCCCCAGGCGAGCAGCGCCAGGACGACCGCGCACAGCGCGCCCATCGTGATCTCCAGCAGCCCGTTGGCCAGCGTCCACGGCCACGGCACCGCCGCGTAGACCATCACCGCGCCGTAGGCGGAGGTCTCGACGTCGTAGCCGGTCACGGTCACGCAGCCGGGCACCAGCTCGTCGTCGGGGCAGATCCGGCCGTCCACGCGGGTGTCGCCCTCGCCCGGCCGCAGCGTGGTGATCGGCGGCTTGCCGCGCAGCGGCGCGCTGGCCGCCACCACCCGGCCGGTCTCGTCGGAGACCACCTGGATCAGCAGCACCCCCGCGTTGGCGGGGACCGGGTCGGGCAGCCGCCCGGCGGTGGCGGCGACGGCGGTCTGCCGCGCCGCCGTGGCGGCCTGCTCGGTGAAGTGGCGGGCGATCAGCTTGTGCAGGGCGACGGCGGCGACCAGCACGGCCACCAGCAGCAGCGAGCCGATGACGCCCGTCGCCACCAGGGTGATGCGGGCACGCAGCGAACGCGGCCGGTGCGGCCGCGTGCTGGGCGCGGCGTCCCCGGAGCGCATCTCTCCTTTGTACTCAGCGGTGCGTCAAGGCCGCCCCAAGAGGGCGCCAGGCACCGGTCGGCCGGAGGCGGCGGGGCCCGCGGCGGACCTAGCGCCTGGCGATCACCCCGGCGGGGGCGACACGGCCGCCGGTGCCCAGCTTTTGCCGCCCCTTTCACCAAGGGTAACGAGACCATCACCCGTCGCGTCCTATAAAGGAATCACGTGCAGCCGACTTCCATCGGGGAGGTGACATGAAGCCGACGAGCGAGCCGAGGTTCGACCCTCGACCGCTGAGCCGCGCGCAACGCCACGGCGATGCGTGCGTCGTCTGCGACAAGAGGTGGCCGCGCCCGCCCGTTCGAGTCGGCCGTGTCCCCGAAGGCGCCGGGGTCTTCGCGTGCCGTGAGTGCGCGCGCGCCCTGCCGCTGCCCGTAAGGGCCACCGGCCCTGGAAAAACGGCCACGCCCGTCGGGGGACCGGTCTTGGAACCGGCATCGGCGAAGGCGGCGGTCCATGCTCGGACCGGCGCACTGGAGGTCTCTCCAGGAAGAGGGTGACCCGGGCATTCGGGGGGAGGCCCGGGACCACCCATGAGAGGCGCGCCCAACTGGGGGCGGTTGGGCGCGCCCACCCCACACCAAGGTCTAGAAACCAGGTCTAGAACAGGCGACACGTCTGACCGCGCGCCTCTTCCTACTTCTGCGTCGCCTCGATCCAGGCCCGCGTCCAGTCGTCGTAGTCGGTGCACTCGCGCTTGCCGCCCGCCGCGCCGGCGGCCGCGCACTCGCGGGCGGGCGTGTGCGCGAAGATCACCTTGTCGAGGTAGCCGCGGTCGCCCACGTGGTGCGCGCCGCAGAAGCCCGACTTCAGCCGGTCGTCCGAGCACGCCTGCGGGTTGGCCGGGGCGACGCCGTTCCACTCGGCGACCTGCTGCTGCACGTCCGGCGAGGCGGTCCACTGCAGCCACTGGTACATGCAGTTGGGGTGCTCGGCGCGGGCGCCGACCATCCAGGCGTTCATCCAGCCGGTCACGCCGTCGGAGGCCGCCACGGCCTGCGTCTGGCGGCCGGCGCGGTTCAGCACGTCCACCGGGTAGGGCCACGCCTCGCCCAGCACCGCGCCGCCCGAGGCGAACGCGGCGACGGCGTCGGCGGGCCGCTCCCAGTAGTCCTTGACGTAGGGCCGCTGCGCGGCCAGCACCTTGGCGGCCGCGGCGAGCTGGGGCGGGGTCAGCGAGTAGGGGTCGGAGATCTTGAGCTTGCGGTCCTTGTTCTTGAGGTAGAGCGCCGCCTCGGCCAGGGTGAGCGGGCTGTCGCGCATGATGATCCGGCCGGAGTACCGCCTGGCCTGGGCGGGGTCCAGCAGCGCGCCCCAGCCGCCGGGCGCGGGCTGCACCGCCTGGGTGTCGTACATGACCAGGTTGGAGCTCCAGACGAAGGGCACCCCGTAGTGCTCGCCGTTCTTGCGCAGCAGGCCGCGCAGCCGGGGCTCCAGCTTCTTGTAGCCGTCCACCAGGTCGGGGTTGACCGGCGCGACGTGCCCGTTGGCGATCAGCCGGCCCGCGACCTCGGGCGGCGCCGAGACGCCGTCGTAGCGCCGCGCCCTGTTCTGCATGAGGTCGGTCATCTCGCGGACGTCCTTGACCGCGCGCCAGCTCACCTTGCAGCCGGTGCGCTCCTCGAACGGGGTGACCCAGTCCACGCGCGGGTCGCTGCCGCCGTTCTCCAGGTAGCCCGGCAGCGTCACCAGGCTGAGCGCGCCCTCGCCGGGGCCCAGGGTCCCCGCGGGCTTGACGGTCCCGGCGGGCTTGTCGCCGCCGCCGCTGCAGGCGCCCAGCGCCACCGCCAGGATCGCGGCCGCCGCCGCTGAGACCGGCTTCCTGCCGCCGAGCCGCCCGGCCCACAGCCCCATGTCGCTCCCGATTCCGTCCGCCCCGATCCGGCCGCGCGCCGGTGCCCGCCGACGGGCGCGCACGCTCCGGTCCACCGGCGCAGCGTAGCGCCTCCGCCACGGTGGAACGATGGGGCCGCCGCCGGGCGCGCCGATCGCAGGTTTTTCACGATTTTACCGCCGTACCGCTGCGCCGGCGCGCCGCAATACCAGCGGACGGCAATCACCCGGGTTTTGGGAACGCACTTTTCCACGGCCATTCAGGGAAAAGAAAGACCGCCACGGGCCGGGAGGGCGGTGGGTGCTGGCGTCCGCGCCATACACGGAGGTTGCTGGAGAGGGATATGGCGCGGACTACCGCCCGTCCCGGCGCCGCGGCGGCACCGGTCGGCGTGGCGAGGTTGGGGAACAGCGGA
Source organism: Spirillospora sp. NPDC050679 (assembly GCA_044456955.1). GTDB lineage: Bacteria > Actinomycetota > Actinomycetes > Streptosporangiales > Streptosporangiaceae > Spirillospora. Next base: position 94,358 of record JBITGK010000023.1, read on the forward strand.
TCACCTTGCAGTGCTGCCTGGCCACGCGATCACCGGTACCCGGCGGAACGGCGGCGGTGTGACGCCCTCGAGACGGAGGAGATTCGAGGGACGCCGCTCGTCCGGCCGGGGTACGGGGGACGGCCTGGGGCCGTCGTCGTGCATCGCACGCCGGGGGCCGGCGTGCTGGATCACCTCGATCCGTGCGATGAGCTTCTGCGGGGTCTCGGCCTCGACGAAGGCGCCGGTGTCGCGCTCGCGCGGCGGCAGCGCCCACCAGTGCCCGGTGAACAGGCCGAACCACACGGTCCAGCCCGGGTAGCGCCGGGCCAGCGCCTCGACCTCGGCTGCGTGGTCGTCAGCAGTCATAGCGCGGCTCCCTGCGCCGGACCCCGTCCCCGGACCCGCTCCGGAGAACTGACCTTTTACAATTGCGCCTCAATTAATTGAGACAGTCAGATTGTGTCGCCCGCCACAGAGCCAGTCAATACTTGTAGCTATTATTTGTCACCGGGCCATTGACGAAAATTGACGACGGAAATATTCGGACGGCAGAAAGTCCCCGGCCCGCGCCACCTGCCCCTTCTCGCGCTGCGCGACGATCACTCACCGGGCGCAACGCGGCGTTCATCGCCGCTTCACCGCGCCCCCCTAACGTGATCTTCATTGTGAACCAGGACACGTCACGGCGACCGTCCGCCCCCGGTCAAGCATTCGCGGCTTTTCGCAACAGATGGGCGTTTCATCCCCCCTGGGGGCGGTGGGCGCGCACCCACGCGCCCTTCCTGGTCGCGCTGGTGGGCGCGGCGCTGGTCCGCTGGACGGCGGTGCGCGGCCACCCCGGTGTGCTGTGGTTCACCGGCGACTCCTACTTCTACGTGGGCCGCGCGCTGCGCCCGGAGCCCTCCCCCAGCAAGACGCTGGGCTACCCGTTCCTGCTCCGGCTGCTGGAGCCGCTGCACAGTCTGACGGCCGTGGCGGTCCTCCAGCACCTGATGGGGCTGGCGGTCGGGGTCCTCGGCTACGCGGTGCTGCGCCGCGCGGGCCTGCGGGGATGGCTCGCCGCCCTGGTCACGCTGCCGGTGCTCTACGACGCCTACCAGGTCGAACTGGAGCACATGCTGATGTCGGAGGCGCTGTTCACCTTCCTCATCGCCGCCGCCCTGGCCCTGCTGCTGTGGCGCGCCGGCGACCCGCGCGCGGCGCCCGGCTGGGCGGCGGCGCTGGCGGCGGGCCTGCTGCTGGGCTTCGCGGTGCTGGTGCGGTCGGCGGGCGCGCCGCTGATCCCCGGCGTGCTGCTGTGCCTGCTGCTGTGGCGCGGAGGGTGGCGGCCCGCGCTGGCGTTCGGCGCGGCGGCCGCCGTGCCGGTGGCGGCGTACGCGGCCTGGTTCCACTCGGCGCACGGAAACTACGCCCTGACCAGCAGCGACGGCCTGTACCTGTGGGGGCGCACGGCGGTGTTCGCCGACTGCGCGAAGATGCGGCCGCCCTCCCACATGGAGGCGCTGTGCCTGACCCCGGAGCTGAAGGCGCAGGGCCTGGCCCCCGGCCACCTCATCTGGCGCAGCGAGGCGCCGCCCCGGGTGCTGTACGAAAGCACGGTCGCGCCCGAGAGCAACGAGGTCCTGCGCGACTTCGCGATCCGCGCCATCCTCGCGCAGCCCGGCGACTACGCCCACGAGATCGTCCAGGGGGTCGGCAAGGCGTTCAGCCCGCACCGCTACCCCGTGCCGACGGCGGCCACCGAGGCGCTCTACCACTTCCCCGAACGCCCGCACGTCTTCCCCGGCGGCAGGGGCTGGGGCGGCGGCAACGGCACCGCGCTCAGCGACGCGATGCGCTACGGGCGCACCTCCGAGCCCAGCCGCGTCGTCCAGCCGCACGCCCGCCGGATCGCCGCCTACCAGCGCACGGTGCACCTGCCGGGCCCGGCGCTGGGCGCGGTCTTCGCCGCCGGGGCCGTCGGGATCGTGCTGGGACGGCGGCGGCGCGCGGTGCTGCTGGCCTGGGGAACCGCGGTGACCCTGCTGGTGTTCCCCATCGCCAGCGCCGACTTCGACTACCGGTACGTGGTACCGGCCGCGCCGTTCGCGTGCCTGGCGCTGGGGCTGGCCCTGTCCCCCCGCCGCCGTGGGGACGGCGGGGAGACGGGGCCGGTCGGCGAGGCGGCCGACGGGACGGCGGCCGCGTCCTCGTCCGAGGGAGGCGTCAGCCGTTGGTGGGGAACCCGAGGTTCACCCCGCCGTGGCTCGGGTCGAGCCACCGCGCCGTGACGGCCTTGGTGCGGGTGTAGAAGTGCACGCCCTCCATGCCGTGGGCGTGGCTGTCGCCGAACAGCGAGGACTTCCAGCCGCCGAAGGAGTAGTAGGCCATCGGCACCGGGATCGGCACGTTGATGCCCACCATGCCGACCTCCACCTCGTTCTGGAAGCGCCGGGCCGCGCCGCCGTCGTTGGTGAAGATCGCGGTGCCGTTGCCGTAGGGGTTGGCGTCCAGCAGCGCCATGGCCTCCTCGTAGGAGCCGACGCGCACCACCGACAGCACCGGGCCGAAGATCTCGTCCCGGTAGGCGTCCATCTCGGGGGTGACGTGGTCCAGCACGGTCGGGCCGAGCCAGAAGCCGTCCCCGCCGCCGCCCAGCACGGGCGTCTCGCGGCCGTCGACCGCGAGGGTCGCGCCCTGCGCCACGCCGCTGTCGAGGTAGGAGGCGACCTTGTCGCGGTGCTGCCTGGTGACCAGCGGCCCCATCTCGGACTCGGGGTCGTCACCGGGCCCGATCTTGAGCTTGGCGACGCGCTCCTTGACCTTGGCCAGCAGCTCGTCGCCGACCGGGTCCACCGCCACCACGACCGAGATCGCCATGCAGCGCTCCCCCGCCGAGCCGAAGCCCGCCGACACCGCCGCGTCGGCGGCGAGGTCCAGGTCGGCGTCGGGCAGCACGACCATGTGGTTCTTGGCGCCGCCGAGGGCCTGAACGCGCTTGCCGTTGCGGGCGGCGGTCTCGTAGATGTAGCGGGCGATCGGGGTGGAGCCGACGAAGCTGACGGCCTTGACGTCGGGGTGCTCCAGCAGCCCGTCCACCGCGGCCTTGTCGCCGTGCAGGACGTTGAACACCCCGTCCGGCAGGCCCGCCTCGGACCACAGCTCGGCCAGCCGCACCGACGCCGACGGGTCCTTCTCCGACGGCTTCAGCACGAAGGCGTTGCCGCAGGCGATCGCCACCGGGAACATCCACATCGGCACCATGGCCGGGAAGTTGAACGGGGTGATCCCGGCGACCACGCCGAGCGGCTGCAGGATGGAGTAGGCGTCCACCCGCGACGACACGTTCTCGGAGAACCCGCCCTTGAGCAGGTGCGGGATGCCGCAGGCGAACTCCACGACCTCCAGGCCGCGCGCGACCTCCCCGGCCGCGTCGGACACGACCTTGCCGTGCTCGGCGGAGATCAGCCGCGCCAGCTCGTCGCGGTGCCCGGAGACCAGCTCGCGGAAGCGGAACAGCACCTTGGCGCGCTGCGTCAGCGAGGCGTCGCGCCAGGCGGGGAAGGCGGCCTTGGCGGCGGCGACGGCCGCGTCCACCTCGGCCGTACCGGCGAAGTCCACGGCGCCGGACACCGTGCCGGTGGCGGGGTCGTAGACCTCGCCGCGCCGCTCGGCCGCGCCGTCGAAGGGCTTGCCGTTGATCCAGTGGGTGATGTGCTTGGTCGTCATGAGGTAGCGGCCTCGTTCACGCTTTCGAGAGAGTCGATCAGGATGCCCAGGCCCTCGGCGGCCTCGGCGTCGGTCAGGGTGAGGGGCGGGGCCATGCGCACGACGTTGCCGTACAGCCCGCCCTTGCCCGCCAGCAGGCCGCGCTCGCGGGTCTGCTCCATCACGGCGGTGGCGAGCGCCGGGGAGGGCTCGCCGGTGCCGGGGTCGGCCAGCTCGACCGCGAACATCAGGCCGCGGCCGCGCACGTCCTTGACGATCGGCAGGCGCGGCGCGGCCGCGCGCAGCCCGCTGATGATCGTCTCGCCCTGCTTGGCGGCGTTGGCCTGCAGGTCGTGGTCCAGCACGTAGTCCAGGGTGGCGTTGGCGGCGGCCATGGAGATCGGGTTGCCGCCGAAGGTGGCCAGGCCGATCGCGTGCAGGGCGTCCATCAGCTCGCCGCGCGCGACGACGCCGCCGACCGCGAAGCCGTTGCCCAGGCCCTTGGCGAAGGTCATCGCGTCGGGGGTGACGCCGTGCGCCTGGATGCCGAAGAAGCTGTCGCCGGTCCGGCCCCAGCCGGTCTGCACCTCGTCGGAGATCAGCAGGATGCCGTAGGCGTCCAGGACCTCCTTGTAGGCGGCGAACAGGCCCTGGGGCGCGTAGGTGAAGCCGCCCACGCCCTGGATCGGCTCGGCGATCAGCGCGGCCACGTCGCCCGCGGTGGCGGTGGCCAGCACGTGCTCCAGGTCGGCGACGCAGACCTTGACGTAGTCGGCGTCCGACAGGTTCGCGAACTGCGGCAGGTGCCGGTCCGCGCCGTGCAGGAAGTGCACGTTCAGCGGAGAGTAGGAGCTGTTCTTCCAGGCCCGGTTGGAGGTGACGCCGATCGCGCCGAACGACCGGCCGTGGTAGCCCTGCCGCATCGCCAGCACCTGGTCGGTCCGGCGGGCGTAGGTGGCCAGCAGCAGCGCGGTCTCGTTGGCCTCGGTACCGGAGTTGGTGAAGAACACCTTGGCGTCCGGGATGCCCGACAGCCGGGCGATCTTCTCGGCCAGCTCGACCTGGCCGCGCAGCAGGTAGGCGGTGGAGGTGTGCACCACGCCGGTGGCGAGCTGGCGCTCGACCGCCTCGCGCACCTCCGGCACGTCGTAGCCGATCATGTTGGTCAGGATGCCGGCGAAGAAGTCCAGGTAGGAGTTGCCCTCGGCGTCGGTGACCCGGTTGCCCTTGCCGGCGACCAGCTCGATCGGCTCGGCGTAGTTCAGGACGAGCCAGTCGGGCATGACGGCCCGGTGGCGCTTGAGGAGAGTCGCGTGTTCGGCCATGCCCTCAGTCTCCGCGCGGGGCCCGCCGCGCGGCCACTGCCACAGTGTCAGGACCCCGGGCCGCGGATTGACGGTGTGCATCCGGCAGGGTGTAACGGCGCCGTCACCTGTCTTGACGGAGTGTCCGGATATCATCCGGAGGGTGCTTCCCACCTTGGCCGATGTGCTCCAGCTCGACGCCCTGCGCCGCGGGCAGCCGCGCGTGGTCGCCGGCGGCGACCGGCTCGGCAACCGGGTGCGCTGGGTGCACGTCGCCGAGGTCACCGACATCGCGCACCTGCTGCACGGCGGCGAGCTGGTGCTGACCACCGGCATCGCCCTGCCCGACGAGCCCGCCCGGCTGCGCGCCTACATCGGCGAGCTGGCCGAGGTCGGGGTGAGCGGGCTGATGGTGGAGCTCGGCCGCCGCTACGCCAGCGTGCTGCCGCCCGCGCTGATCGCCGCCGCCGAGGACCACGGCCTGCCGGTGATCGTGCTGGCGCACGAACCGGCGTTCGTCGACATCACCGAGTCGGTGCACGCGCGCATCGTGCAGGACCAGTTCGCCGAGCTGCGCGCCTCCGAGCAGCTGCACGAGATCTTCACCCAGCTGTCGGTGGAGGGCGCCTCCACCGACGAGGTGGTGCGGCAGGTCGCCGCGCTCGGCGGCCACCCGGTGGTGCTGGAGAACCTGACCCACCAGGTGCTGGCCGCCGACGCCGACGGCGGCGACCCGGCCGAGCTGCTGTCGGCGTGGGAGACCCGCTCGCGCGCGGTGCGGCCCGACCAGCGCACCGCCTACGACGAGTCCTCCGGCTGGCTGGTCACCACCGTCGGCGCGCGCGGCGAGGACTGGGGGCGGCTGATCATCGTGCTGGGCGCGCCGCCCAGCCCGCGCGAGACCGTGCTGATCGAGCGCGCCGCCACCACCCTGGCGCTCGGGCGGCTGCTGGACCGGCACGCCGAGAGCATGGAGCGCCAGGCGCACGGCACGATCATCGCCCGCATCCTGGAGCACTCCTACTCCGACCCCCAGGAGGCCGCCGCCCGCGCCCGCGCGCTGGGCGTGCCGCTGGCCGGGCGCCGCCTGCTGGGCGTGGTGCTGCGCCCGCGCAGCACCACCTCGCCGGCCTCCCCCGCCGCCGAGCTGTCGGAGCTGGCCGAGGCCGCGGCCGCCGCCTGCAAGGACGCGCGGCTGTCGGCGCTGGTCGGCGTCCTGGACGAGGGCTCCCCGCACGCCCGCGTCGGCGTGCTGGCCTCGCTGCCCGCCCGCGCCGACGCCGAGACCGCGCTGAACGAGGTCGCCACCCGCATCCGCAAGCAGTCCGGCGGCGACTGCGTGATGGCGACCGGGTCGGTGGTGGAGTCGATCCGCGACGTGCGGCGCTCGTTCCAGGAGGCCGAGCAGGTCGCGGACGTGGCCTGCCGGGGCTCGGGCGGCCGCCTGTTCTACCGGCTGCCCGACCTGCGGGTGCGCGGGCTGCTGCACCTGCTGCGCGACGACGCGCGGCTCCAGACGTTCGTGGAGCGCGAGCTGGGTCCGCTGCTGGAGTACGACGCCCAGCGCGGCAGCGACCTGACCCGCATCCTGGAGCTGTACCTGGACGCCGGGCGCAACAAGGCGGTGGCCGCCCAGCAGGCCCACCTGTCGCGTCCGGCGTTCTACGAGCGGCTGCGCCGGATCGAGCGGGTGCTGGACGCCGACCTCGACGACGTGGAGTCGTGCGTGTCGCTGCACGTGGCGCTGCTGGCGCTCAGCTCGGTGCGCTGGGAGCGCGGCTGACCCTGACCGGAGGCGGCGCCGGCCCGGGCCGCCGGGGTCGGCGGCCGGGCCGGCGCTGTGCTCGTGCTGTGGTGTCGGCGTTGTCGTGCCGGGTCTCAGCCCAGCTCGCGGACCGCGCGCCAGGCCGCGTCGATCGCGGCGTCGGCGTAGGCGCGGTTCTGCGAGTCGGAGTTGGCGATGGTGACCCGCCCGTACGGGGTGCGGCCCTGCACCGACGGCAGCGGGCCGTCCGGCCAGAACTCCGCCCACGGCCGCCCGTACTCCAGCGCGTAGCCGTGGCCCCACCGGTTGACGGTGATCGCCTGGATGTCGGTGGCCGGGTCGAAGCCGCCGTCCTTGAGCAGCCGCGTGAGCTGGTCGCGGATCGAGCGCTCGAACGAGGCGTAGGGGCGGTTGAACAGGTCCCGGCGGCCCGGCCCGATGCCGCCGCGCGGGTTGCGGTAGCCCGGCGCGGTCGCCATCCGGATCATGTGCACCAGGATCGGCTGGTCGGGGTCCTTGGAGAACTCGTAGCCGCCCATGCTGACCGGGTAGTCCAGCTCGGCCACCACCCAGTCGCCGCTGGTGAAGCGGGTGTGGTAGATCTTCAGCTTCTCCCAGGCCCGCCAGTTGCGCAGCTGCACCATGGCGTAGATCATCGGCAGCTTGGTGCCGTAGAACAGCGCCTGCTTCTGCGGGGAGGGCAGGTCCTGCATCAGGTACGGGACCATGGTGTTGTAGCAGGCCATCACCACCCCGCCCGCGGTGCACCCGTAGACCTTGCCGTCCTTGAAGAAGTTGACGTCCACGGTCTTGGAGTTGACATCGCCGCCGGTGTGCTGGACCCGCACGCACGGGGCGTTCAGCCGCAGCCGCACGTCGTTGCCGGCCACGTCCAGCTTCGAGTAGTCGATCTTGGCGAGCGGCTCCTCGTCCATGGTGCGCGGCGCGCCGGTGCCCGGGATGAGCTGCCCGATCATCAGCTTGCACAGGCCGTAGTTGCCGTCGGGGAAGTGGTAGATGTACGGGTCGTCCTCGTTCCACTGCAGCTGGATCGTCGGCCCGCAGTACCGGTAGGGCTTGGAGCGGTCCAGCTTCAGCCCCTCGAAACCGGGGTACTCCGACGCCCAGGAGTCGATGGCGCCGAACGCGTCGATCCCGAAGCCCCACTCGTCGCTGGTGTAGGTCTGCAGGTAGTTCAGCACCTCCTCGGGCATCTTCGCGTAGTCGCGCAGGTACTCCCGGTAGGTGAGGCCGACCAGCCTCTCCTTCTTCTGCGCGTCGCTCAGCCCAGGCATGTAGTCCTTGGGCTTGTCCTGCAGCTCCAGGAAGGCGGCCCGCGCGGCCTCCGACATCGGCGCGTTCTTCAGCGTCTCGGCGGTCTGGACGTCGTCCTTCATGACCACGAGCTGGTCGCGCGCGAACAGGTCGCGGGTGAAGAACTCCGAGTCGTTGAGCTTCCACCTCTTGTTGAAGTCCTGGTCGTAGTACTTGTCGAACTTCTTCACCTGCACGCCGAGGTCGTCCAGCAGCTTCTTGGCGACCGGGCTCCACACCGACGGCCCCTCGATCGACTGGGAGCCGCCGTACCCGATGATCAGCTTGCCGTCGGGGTGGAACTCGTTGCGGCGGGCGTGGCCGCCGAACTCGTCGTGGTTGTCCAGGATGAGGATCTTGGCGCCCGGGTGCTGCCGCCGGTAGAAGTGCGCGGCGCTCAGCCCGCTGATGCCCGCGCCCACCACGACCAGGTCGTAGTGCTCGCCGCTGGAGCGCACCTCGCGGTCGCCCGACCAGAAGATGCCGTCGCGCAGCTCGTGCGGGATGCGCAGCGCCGGGTTGGTGGAGCCGCGCAGCTCCGTCATCGCGGGCGGGTAGGAGGGGTCGCCCTTGCCGGCGTAGTCCCAGCCGTCCGGCGGCTCGACGACCTTGTCGTGGATGCCGCCCCACTCCCCGGTGGCGCATCCCGACAGCAGGCCGCCCGCCGCGACCAGGCCCGCGGTCACGGCCACGCCGTCGAGGAAGTCCCGACGGCTGATCTTCCTGTCCATCCCGAGTTCCTTGTCGGAATAGACAGGCTTGTACGAATTGTCTTCCGACATTGATCCCCCGATCACAAGCCCCTGGGGAGATCTTCCACGTGGCGACGGATCAGAAACAAGCACCGCCCCGTACGCCCGATTCGCTCGCCCCGGGGGGAGCCTATCGGTGGATTCGAAAGTCGATCACTTAGGGAACCGATCACGGCTGCGGAGATTCGCGACGATGTCCGGTATCTCCATGGGACGGCATTCCCGCGAAGAACGGCGTTCACCCATGGTGACGACGGCGGGTTCGCGGAGCGAAAGCGTTGCCCGTTACGTTGGACCGATCATGAAGATCGAGGTGCCGGCCGGGCTGGCAGAGGTGCAGGGGAGCGCGAACGGGGAGGCGGGCCGGGCGTGGCTCGCGCGGCTGCCGGAGCTGGCGGCCGAGGTGCTGGAGGCGTGGGAGCTGCGCCGCGACGGAGCGGTCCGGCACGGCATGGCTGCACTGGTGCTGCCGGCCCTGCAGGCCGACGGGACCCCGGCGGTGCTCAAGCTGCGGCTGGTCACCGACGAGATCGAGGGCGAGCCCGTCGCGCTGCGCGCCTGGAGCGGCGACGGGGCGGTCCGGCTGCTGCGCGAGGACGACCCGCGCTACGGCGCGCTGCTGCTCGAACGCCTCGACGACCACCGCTCCCTGGCCGACGTGCCCGACGACGCCGAGGCGCTGCGCGTGCTGACCGGCATCCTGGCGCGGCTGGTGGCGCTGCCCGCCCCGCCGGGGATACGGCGGCTGACCGACATCGCCCACGCCATGCTCGACCAGGCCCCCGAACTGCTGCCCGCCCTGCCCGACGACCAGCGGCGCGTCGCCGACGCGTGCGCGGGCGCGGTCAAGGAGCTGGCCGACGAGGGCGGGGACCGGCTGCTGCACTGGGACCTGCACTACGAGAACGTGCTGGCCGCCGAGCGCGAGCCGTGGCTGGCCATCGACCCCAACCCGCTGGCCGGCGACCCGGGCTTCGACCTGATGCCCGCGCTGGACAACCGGTGGGACGACATGGTCGCGACCGGCGACGTGACGCGCGCCGTGCTGCGGCGCTTCGACTACATGACCGAGGTCCTGGACCTGGACCGGCGGCGGGCGGCGGGCTGGACGCTGGGCCGCGCGCTGCAGAACACCCTGTGGGACCTGGAGGACGGCGAACCGGCCATGAGCCCGGTGCAGCGCACGATCGCCGAGGCCCTGCTGCCCCGGACGTGAGCCGCCGGGACGTCGGGCGGCCGACACCGGCCAGCGGGCGGCGCCCTGCCTTCCCGAACGCCGCGGCGGCGGCCGGGCGGCCGCCCGCCGGCGCATCCGGTCACCGGGAACGTGCAGTACATCCGGCCTGGCCGGGCACACCTCCTTCGTGACCACTCAGGGACAGGAACGGCGGCGCACCTTCGGCGTCGAGGAGGAGCTGCTGCTGGTGGACCCGGCCTCCGGGGCGCCGCAGGCGGTGTCCGGGGCGGTGATCCGCTACGCCCGCGAGCACGGCGCGGAGGTGCCGCTCCCCGACGGCGGGGAGCCGTTCGAGACCGAGCTGCAGCGCGAGCAGCTGGAGATCGGCACCCGGCCGTGCGTCTCGCCGGACGAGCTGGGCGGGCAGATCCGCGAGGCCCGCGCGGCGGCGGCGCGGGCGGCGGCCGGGGTGGGCGCGGCGGTGGCGGCGCTCGCCACCTCGCCGGTGGCGGTGCACCCGTCGCTGACGCCCTCGCGCCGCTACCGGCTGATGGCCGCCGCCTACGGGCCGACCGCCGACGAGCAGCTGTCGTGCGGCTGCCACGTGCACGTCAACGTGACCTCGCCGGACGAGGGCGTCGCGGTGCTGGACCGCATCCGGCCCTGGCTGCCGCCGCTGCTGGCGCTCAGCGCCAACTCGCCGTTCTGGCAGGGCCACGACACCGGCTACGACAGCTGGCGGCAGCAGGTGTGGGGGCGCTGGCCCTCCACCGGCCCGACCGAGCTGTTCGGGTCGGCCAAGACCTACCGGGCCACCATCGACGCGCTGCTGGACACCGGGGCGCTGCTGGACGAGGGCATGGTCTACTTCGACGCCCGGCTGTCGCGGCACTACCCCACCGTGGAGATCCGGGTCGCCGACGTGTGCCTGGACGCCGACGACACCGTGCTGATGGCCGTGCTGATCCGGGCGCTGGTGGAGACCGCCGCCCGCGAGTGGCGCACCGGCGAGCCGCCCGACCCGGTCCGCACCGACCTGCTGAAGCTGGCGATGTGGCGGGCCAGCCGCTCGGGCATCCGGGAGGAGCTGGTGCACCCGGTGAACCGCCGCCCGGCCCCGGCCCGCGCGGTGGTGGAGGTGCTGCTGGACCACCTGTCCCCCGAACTGGAGCGCGCCGGGGACCTGGACACCGCCTCCCGGCTGCTGGCGGGCCTGCTGGAGCGCGGCAACGGCGCCATGCGGCAGCGCGCGGTGTACGAGCGCGCGGGGGACGTGCGCGAGGTGGTCGCCGACGCCGTCCGCGCGACCAGCCCCGAGGGCGGGGCGTGAGGCCGGCGGGAGGGCCGCGTCAGGAGCGGCCGCGGCCCAGCAGGCGCAGCAGGCCGGGGTCGGTGGCGAACAGCCGGTTCAGCTCCTCGGCCCCGACCCGGTCGGCCAGGATCTGCAGCGCGATGTCCTGCCGGACGTACTCGGCCGCCATCAGCGCCACCGCCGGGTCGGCGGTGTAGATGCCCCACGCCGAGCCGTCCTCGCCGAAGCCGCCCACCACCGCCTCGCGCCGGTCGCCGACCACCACGACCAGCCGGTAGCCCAGGTCCTGGAGCACCGCCTCGGGCGCGGAGTAGCGGTGCTCGTAGACCTGCCCGACCGGCTCGCCCGCGGCCGGGCCCGGGGACTTGCCGAACGACATCACCGACACCTCGGCGCCGCGTCCGGCCGCCGCGCGCACCTGGTCCTCCAGCCGCGCCATCTCCTGCGGCCAGATCGACAGGAACAGGTCGCGGCGCGCCCCGGCCACCACGTCCTCGGCGCGGGCCAGCATCGCGGCGCCGTCCTTGAGGCTGTGGATCAGGTGCCCCTCGGGCGCGGCGACCACCGCCGGGAGCGCGGTCTGCAGCGCCGCCACCGAGCCGTCGAACTCGCGGCGCATCCGGTCCAGCAGCGAGTCGGGCGGCAGCGGCAGGTAGTCGGTGGCCGCGTCCGAGCCGCGCAGCTCGTAGGCGGCGCCGCGCGCCACCAGCTTGCCGAGCGTCTCGTACACGGTGCTGCGCGGGACGCCCGACCGCTTGGCGACCTCGTAGCCGTTGACCGGCCTGCCCGCGGCGACCAGCGCCACGTACGCCTTGGCCTCGTAGCCCGACATGCCCAGGCGCTGGAGGTGGTCGAGGACGTCCTGCACGCTCATCGCCGCCATGCTACGCGCCGCCGGACCGGTTAGCGTGGCGTGCCATGGGTGATCGGCCGAACTACGCCGTCCTGCGGGACGGCTCCTGGACGTTGTACGAGGCGCAGTGGGGCGCGAGCCGCCTCGGCGTCGAACTGCTGCCGGGCCCGGAGCGCGCCACCGCGGCCTTCACCGGGCGCACCCCGGCCGACCGCTGGCTGGACGACGTGACCGGCCAGGGCGGGGCGGTCGTCGACCACGACCGGCGGCGGCTGCTCTACTACGCGGCGGAGACCGACGGGTACGCCGGGCGGGCGGCGGTGCACGAGGTCCTGCGCCGCACCTGGCCCGGCTGGCGGATCGACTGGGCCTGGGACGGGCAGGGCGACCTCGCCGCCTACGCCGGGCAGGACCGGTCGGCGGTCCGCACCGACGACCCGCCGCTGGACCTGTGGCCCTCCTACGACCAGGAGCACTGGATCAACTGCCTGGTCACGGTGGCCGACGGCGGTCGGACGCGCGCCTACGCGATCGACACCGACTTCGCCGACGTGCTCGGCCGGGGCGCGGACCTGATCGGCGAGCTGGCGGACTGGCCGACGGTCGAGCACTGCGCGACGCTGCCGCAGTCGGGCGTCCACCTCGACGCGGAGCGGCGGTCGGCGGGCTTCTGGACCGTCCAGCCGCTGTGCGGGCGGCACGAGAGGGCGGCCGCCCGCCGGCCCGACTGGACGTGGACGATGTGGAACGACCGCTACACCGAGCAGCTCGCCCGCACCGACCACACCGTCACCTGCCCTGAGCCCGACATGGCCAAGGCGTACGCGACCCTGCGCGAACGCGCCTCGTGGATGCACCGCGCCGACCCTCGCATCCTGGAGGTCATCGACGAGCTGGCCGCGGGCGTGTCGTGACACCGGCCTGAACGCCGCCTGAGCACTCCGGTCCCGTACGGGGCCGGAGGCGCGTCAGCCCCGCAGCGGCCGGAAGAACTCGCGCAGGTCGCCCGCCAGCAGGTCGGGCGCCTCCATGGCCGGGAAGTGCCCGCCCCGGTCGAAGTTCGACCAGTGCATCCGCTCGGCGGGGTCGACCAGGGCGCGGATCGTGGTGTCGGCGGCGAAGACCGCGATGCCGGTCGGCGGCCCCTGCTGGGCCTCTCCCCAGCCGCCGCCGTCCCGCTCCTGCCGGGCGGCCATCTCGCGCCAGGCGCGCACGCCCTCGTACCCGGTGTGCGCCGCCTCCGAGCCCGCCCGGGTGAACCACATGAGGCTGACGGTGGTGAGCAGCCGGTCGCGGCCGACCGCGTCCTCCGGCAGCGCGGCGGCCGGATCGGTCCAGGCGTGGAACTTCTCCACGATCCAGGCGAGCTGCCCCACCGCCGAGTCGGTCAGCAGGTAGCTGAGCGTCTGCGGCTTGGTCGTGCCCATGTGCAGGTAGCCCATGCCCTCGGCCAGGAACCGGTTGAAGCGCTCGCCGCGCTCGCGGTCCTCGCCCGCCAGCTTGTCCAGCTCCAGCGGCGGGCCGAACGGCAGCGCCGCCATCGTCCCGGTGAGGTGCACGCCCGCCACGCGGCCCGGCGCTACGGCGGCGAGCATCCCGGAGACGCCCGTGCCGACGTCGGTCCCCTGCGCGCCGAACCGCTCGTAGCCGAGGCGGCTCATCAGCTCCGCCCACGCCCCCGCGACGCGGAACTGGTCCCCCCAGCCGTCGCCCGCGACCGGCGTGGAGAAGGCGTAGCCCGGCAGCGACGGGGCGACCACGTGGAAGGCGTCGGCGGGGTCGCCGCCGTGCGCGCGAGGGTCGGTGAGCGGGCCGATCAGGTCGAGGAACTCGAACGGCGAGCTGGGCCAGCCGTGCGTGAGGACCAGCGGCAGCGCGTCCGGCTCGGGCGAGCGGACGTGCAGGAAGTGGACGTCCTGGCCGTCGATCTCGGTGGTGAACTGCGGGACGCGGTTCAGCTCCGCCTCCCGCGCCCGCCAGTCGTAGCCGTCGGCCCAGTAGGCCGTCAGCCCCTTCAGGTAGCCGAGCGGGACCCCGCGGTCCCAGTCGTCGCGGTCGCGGCGCGGCCAGCGGGCGCGGGCCAGCCGGTCGCGGAGGTCGTCCAGGTCGGCCTGGGCGACGGCGATGCGGAACGGACGGATTCGGTCGCTGTCCATGCACCCGACGCTAGGCCGCGCGGGCGCGGGGGCCAGCGACATGCGTTTTCGGTCAGTGTCCACTTGCGGACGGTGGGGCGGGCCGGTAGACAGGTCGTTGACGTCAACGTCAACGACCAGGTGGGGGCGCATGAGCGGCATTCTGGTGGCCAACCGCGGCGAGATCGCGGTGCGGATCGCGCGGGCGGCCGCCGCCCTGGGCGAGCGCGCCGTGGCCGTCCACGCGCGCGACGACGCCCGGTCGCTGCACGTCGCCCGCGCCGACGCCGCGTGCGCGCTGCCGGGCGAGGGCGCCGCCGCCTACCTGGACGGCGCGGCGATCGTGGCGGCCGCGCTGGCGGAGGGCTGCGACGCCGTACACCCCGGATACGGGTTCCTCAGCGAGAACGCCGGGTTCGCGCGGCGGTGCGCCGAAGCGGGCCTGACGTTCGTCGGCCCCCGGCCGGAGGTGCTGGAGCTGTTCGGCGACAAGGCGCGGGCCCGCGCGCTCGCGCAGGAGAACGACGTCCCGGTCATGCCCGGCACGTCCGGCGCGACGAGCCTGGCGGAGGCGCGGGCGTTCGCCACCGAGCACGGCCCCGTCATGGTCAAGGCGCTGTCCGGCGGCGGCGGGCGCGGGATGCGCGCGGTGCACGACCCCGCCCTGCTCGCGGAGGCGTACGAGCGGTGCCGGTCGGAGGCGCTCCAGGCGTTCGGCGCCGGCGACCTGTACGTCGAGCGGCTGGCCGGGCACGCCCGGCACGTCGAGGTGCAGGTCGTCGGCGACGGCGACGGCGTCCGGCATCTGTGGGACCGCGACTGCAGCCTCCAGCGCCGCCACCAGAAGCTGATCGAAGTCGCGCCCGCGCAGGGCCTGGACGCGGAGCTGCGCGGCCGCCTGCTGGACGCGGCGGTGCGGCTCGCCGAAGCCGTCGGCCACGAGGGCCTCGGCACGTTCGAGTTCCTGGTCTCGGGCACGGAGTTCTGGTTCATCGAGGCCAACCCCCGGCTCCAGGTCGAGCACACCGTCACCGAGGAGGTCACCGGCGTCGACCTGGTGCGCGCCCAGATCCGGCTGGCGCGCGGCGCGTCCCTGGCCGAGGTCGGCCTCGCCCGCACCCCCGAGGTGCGGGGCTGCGCCGTGCAGGCGCGCGTCAACACCGAGACGCTGGAGCCGGACGGGTCGCCGCGCGCCGGGGCCGGGACCCTGACGGCGTTCACCCCGCCGTCCGGGCCGGGCGTCCGCGTGGACACCTACGGCTACACCGGCTACCGCACGAGCCCGCGCTACGACCCGCTGCTCGCCAAAGTGACCGCCTGGGGCCCGGACTTCGCCGCCGCCCGCGACCGCGCCTGCGACGCGCTAGGCGAGTTCCAGATCGACGGCGTCCCGGCCAATCTCGCGCTGCTGCAGAACGTGCTGCGCCATCCCGGGTCGGCCGCCGGGGTCTGGGACACCGGCTTCGTGGCCGCCCACCTGGACGAGCTGTCGTCCGCCGAGCCCCGCCGCGTGCGCTTCGAGCCGGTCGGCGCTCCCGAGGCCGCCGCCGCGACCAGGGCCGCCGCCCCTGAGGGCACCGTGCCGGTCGTCGCCCCCATGCAGGGCGTGGTGGCCGGCGTCGAGGTGGCCGAGGGCGACCGCGTCCGGGCGGGCGCGCCGCTGCTGGCGCTGGAGGCCATGAAGATGGAGCACGTCGTGCGGGCGTCCGGGGACGGCGTCGTGCGGCGGATCGCGGCGGCCAAGGGCGACCTGGTGGACGAGGGGGCGCCGCTGCTGTTCGTCGAGCCCGGCGAGCCCTCCGGCGACGCGCCCGACGCGCCCGGGGCCGGTGCGCCCGAGGCCAGGGCCGACTGGAGCGCCGAGGTCGCCGAGATCCGGCGCCGGCACGGGCTGGCCCACCGGATGGGCGGTCCGGAGAAGATCGCACGGCAGCACGCGACGGGGCGGCTGACGGTCCGCGAACGCATCGCGGCGCTGGCCGACCCCGGCTCCTTCCAGGAGATCGGCGCGCTGACCGGCTTCGCCGACTACGACGGGCAGGGCCGCCTCACCTCGCTGCTGCCCGCCAACTTCGTCGCCGGGACCGCCCGGATCGGCGGCCGCAAGGTCGTGCTCGGGGCCGACGACTTCACCGTCCGGGGCGGCTCGGGCGACGCCGCGATCCACGCCAAGCAGGTCTACGCCGAGCAGTACGCGCGCGAGATGCGGCTGCCGGTGGTGCGGCTGCTGGACGGCGCGAGCGGCGGCGGCAGCGTCAAGATGGCGATGGAGGCGGGCTACTCCTACGTCCCGGTCAACCCCGGCTGGGACGCGGTCGTGGACAACCTGTCGCTGGTGCCGGTCGTGGCGGCCTGCCTCGGGCCCACGGTCGGGCTGGGCGCGGCGCGGCTGGTGATGTCGCACCTGGCGGTCATGGTCGAGGAGGTCGGCCAGCTGTTCACCGCCGGGCCGCCGGTCGTGCGCGGCGGCACCGGCGAGGACCTCACCAAGGAGGAGCTGGGCGGCGCGGCGGTCCACCGGGGCAACGGCACCGTCGAGCGGTTCGTGCGCACCGAGGACGAGGCGTTCGAGGTGGTCCGCCGGTTCCTGTCCTACCTGCCCGGCAGCGTCTTCGAGACCCCGCCCGTCGCGGCGTCCGGCGACGACCCCGCGCGCCGCGAGGAGGCCCTGCTCTCCGCCGTCCCCCGCGATCCGCGCGCGCCCTACCGGATCGGGCCGGTGCTGGAGGCGGTCTTCGACGCGGGCTCGGTGTTCCGGTACGCCGAGTACGGCGGCGCGACCGTCACCGCGCTGGCCCGGCTGGACGGCCACCCGGTCGGGGTGATCGCCGCCGACCCGTTCCGGGGCGCCACGATGTCGGCCGAGGGCGCGCAGGCGATCACCCGGCTGGTGGACCTGTGCGAGACCTTCCACCTGCCGGTCGTCAGCCTCACCGACCAGGCGGGCATGACCATCGGCTCGGCCGCCGAGCGCCGCGCCACCATCCGGCACGGGGCGCGCGCCGTCACCGCCGTCTACCAGGCGCGCGTCCCGCAGGCCGAGCTGATCCTGCGGCGCGTCTACGGCGTCGGCGGCGCGGGCGTCGTCAACCGGCACCGGCACGGCCGCAGCTGGGCGTGGCCCTCGGGCGACTGGGGCTCGCTGCCGGTGCAGGGCGGCGTGGAGGCCGCCTTCCGCGCCCAGCTGCAGAACTCCGCCGACCCCGAACGCGAGATCGAGCTGCTGCGGCAGCGGCTCGCGGCCGTCGCCTCGCCGTTCCGCACCGCCGAGCGGTTCGGCGTGCAGGACCTGATCGACCCGCGCGACAGCCGCCCGCTGCTGTGCGACTGGGTGCGCGACGCCTACCGGCTGCTGCCCGAGCAGACCGGCCGGCCCGCGTTCGGCGCCCGCCCCTGAAACCGCGCGGGAGGAGACGACATGAGCCGTTCCGAGACTCCGGCCCCGAGCCCCTAGGCTGAACCGATGGCACAGGCAAAGGCCCCCTGGGCGGCGCGCACCTCCCGCGCGGGCAAGGACAGCCGCACCCGGTCGCTGCTGCTGGAGTGCGCGGCGCGGGTCTTCGCCCGCCTGGGCTACGCGCGCACCACCGTCGCCGACATCGCCGAGGAGGCCCGGGTCTCGCGGGCGACCTGCTACGTCTACTACGCCTCCAAGGCCGACGTGTTCCAGGCGGTGGCGCAGCGGGTGCGCGACGAGTTCCTGGCCGCGCACGAGCTGCCCGGGGTGGACGCCGACGACGCCTACGGGCTGGCGCGCTCCTCCACCGCCGCGTTCCTGACCGCCTACACCGCGAACCTGGAACTGATGACGGTGATCGAGCACCAGTCCATCGCCGACCCGCAGATCGCGCGGATCTGGCAGGAGATCCAGGAGCGGCCGATGCGCCGCACCGCCCGCTACATCGACCGCCTGGCGGCGCGCGGCGAGGCGCGTCCCGCCGCGCCCGCGCGCGCCATCGCCCAGGCCACCTACGGAATGTTCGCCCAGTTCGCCCGGATCGTCGCCGACGACCCCGGGCGGCGCGCCGAGGCCGTGGAGCACCTCACCGCGATGTACCTGCGGCTGCTCGGCCTGCCCGAGGCCCCCGGCCGGGCCCCGCGCACCGCCGGGTGAGCGGGCGACCGCGCGCCGAGCGAGCGGCCCGCCGTCCGCCACGCCCGCGGCCTGGCCCGAAGCCCCCCGCCCGGGGCGATAGCCTTCCAAGAGTGAATCTCGGACTGAGCGGCCGCCGGGCCGCGGTGGCGGCCGCCAGCAGCGGCCTGGGCTTCGCGGCCGCGCAGGCGCTGGTCGCCGAGGGCGTCGAGGTCGCGATCTGCGGGCGCGACCGGGACCGGCTCACGCTGGCCGCCCGCAGGCTGGGGCCGGGCGTGCGCCCTGTCATCGCCGACGTCGGCACCCCCGAGGGCGCCACCGCGTTCGTGCGGGAGGCGCAGGACGCGCTGGGCGGCGTCGACATCCTGGTGACCAACGCCGGCGGCCCGCCGCCCGGCGGCTTCGCCTCCACGCCGCTGGACGCCTACGGCGCCGCGCTCGACCTCAACCTGATCTCCACCGTCGCCATGTGCAAGGCCGCCGTGCCCGCCATGCAGGAGCGCGGCTGGGGCCGGGTCGTGGCCATCACCTCGATCACGGTGCGGCAGCCGATCCCCACGCTGATCCTGTCCAACACCGCGCGGGCCGGGGCGACCGGCTTCCTCAAGACGCTGGCCCTGGAGGTCGCCAAGGACGGCGTCACCGTCAACTCGCTGCTGCCCGGCTTCCACGCCACCGAGCGGCTGCGCTCGCTGCGCGGCGGCGACTGGGACAAGGTGGCCGCCGAGATCCCGGCGGGCAAGGTCGGCGACCCCGGCGACTTCGGGGCGTTCGTGGCGTTCCTGGCCTCCGAGCAGGCCGGCTACGTCACCGGCAGCGCCATCCCGGTGGACGGCGGGGAGTACGCCGGGCTGCTGTGAGGGCGCCCGGCCGCCCGTTGTGACCACTTTCACAAAGGGCGTTCACCAGCGCACTCGTAAGCGAGCACTGACTTGTGCGTCAGGCGCTTGGTCACCGCGCCCGCCGGCTCGCCTACGATGCGCGGCATGGCCACCTCCCCCGCCGAGTGGACGCCGCCCTCGGAGCACCTGATCCGCGCCGCCGACCTGGCGCTCGAACCCTGGCGCGCCTGGACCTCCCCGGTGTTCCGCGGGCTGGAGAACCTGCCCGCGGAGGGGCCCGCCCTGCTGGTGGGCAACCACACCGTCTACGGCGTGGTGGACGCCCCGCTGGTCTTCTTCGAGATCCACCGGCGGCGCGGGGTGTGGGTGCGCTCGCTGGCCGACCACGTGCACTGGCAGATCCCCGGGTGGCGCACGGTCATGGACATGGGCGGGTCGGTGGACGGCACCCGCGACAACTGCCGCGCGCTGCTGCGGGCCGGGCAGATGGTGGTGGTGTTCCCCGGCGGGGCGCGGGAGGCCACCCGCGGCCGGGACGACCGCTACCGGCTCCAGTGGGAGGGGCGGCTCGGCTTCGCGCGGCTGGCGGTCGAGGCGGGCTGCCCGATCGTGCCGTTCGGCAGCGTGGGCGTGGAGGAGATGTTCACCACCGTGCTGGACGCCGACAGCCCGCTGCTGGCGCCGGTGCGCGCCCTGGGCCGCGCCGTGCTGGGCGAGCGCGGCCGCCGCGACGACGTGATGGTGCCGGTGTCGCGGGGGGGGGGGGGGGGGGCGCCGCCCCCCCCCCCCCCCCCCCCACCGGGCGGGGGGCCCCCCCCCCCCCCCCCCCCCCCGCGGGGGCGGGGCGGCGGGGCCCCCGGGCGCCGCGCCCCCCCCCCCCCCCCGCCCCGAGCGCCTCTACTACGGCTTCGGCAAGCCCATCGACACCGCGCCCTGGCGGGGCCGGGCCGACGACGACATCGCCGTCACCGAGGTGCGCGACCTCGCCCGCAAGGCCGTCGAGGAGATCATCGACGGGCTGCGCGCCGAGCAGGCCGCCGACCCCGGCCGCACCCCGCTCGACCGCCTCGGCCGGGGCCTGGCCCGCGGCGCCCGGAGGCTGCCCCGGGCGCTGCCCGGCATGCTCCGCTGACGCCCGGCCCCTGACGCCTTGCCCCGGGGTGTTCGCCCGGCGAGGGCCGCGGCGCTTCGCGATCCGTCCCGGCGGAGCCGGCTCCGCCGCCGCTCCGCCGGGACGGCCGGTCACGCCGCGTGGGCGGCGGTGCGGCGCTGGAAGGGCAGGTAGCGGTCGGCCCGGCGCGGGCGCGCGGGCAGGCCGGTGGACTCGACCGCCAGCATCCGGTCGAAGCGGAAGGCGCGCACGCCCCGCCGCATCCGGCACCAGCCGACCAGGTACCAGTGGTCGCGGTGGACCAGGCAGGTGACCGGCTCGACCTCGCGGATGGTGACGTTGGCGCCGGCGTCGCCGTAGCACAGCCGGACGACCCGGTGCTCGGTGATGGCGGCGGCCACCACCCGCGCCCGGTCGGCGGTGGCGGCGTCCAGCGGGAGGGTGAGGGTGGCCAGGGTGGCCGTGACCACCTCGTCGGCGGATCCGGTGAGGGCGTCGGTGTCGGCGGCGGTGTCGAGGAGGGTGCGCAGCGCCCGGCGCGCGGTGGCCGCCTGCGGCCCCGCGCCCAGGTGCGCCAGGGAGAGCGCCAGGGCGGCGATCTCGGCGGCGGTGAGCGCGGTGTCGTGGTGCGCCCGGTCGTGCTCTGCAACGTTCGCCATGGTTCGATAATACGTTCGAACACTGACATTTTGCAGAGGTCACGCCCCCCTTGAGCCCGCGGGCGCGCATGGGGAACACTGATCCTCCGAAAGCGTGTCTTATTGGGGAAAACGGGGGCCGAGATGGCACGGACGCGGGGTGGTCGTTGAGCGACGCCGGACCCGGACGCCCGCCGATGGGCCGCGACGAGGCGGACCGGACACTCGCCCACCTGCTGAACGAGCGCGAGCGCATCAGCGCCGCCCTTCTCGAACTGGAGGCCCACCAGGGCCACCGGTTGCTGGAGGGCGCCTCCCTGACGGGCGCGACCGCCGAGCGGCAGCGGGCCGTCCAGGCGCGGACCACCGCGCTGTGGGAGCTGTTCGACCTGTACGAGGCCGTGCTCGGCCGCGCCCGGGAGCTGCGCGCCCGCCACTCCCGCCCCGGCCAGGCCCAGCTCGCCGAGCTGACGATGCTGCTGGCCGGCCCCTCGGTCGAGCTGCCCGCCGAGGAGGTGCCGCTGGAGCGGCGCACGCTGCTGTCGCCGCCGGCCGGCGAGCGGATCACGCTCGCCGCCGCCGTGCGGCGGATGACGCCGCTGTACGAGGAGGCGGCCCGGCTGGTCGCCTCGGTGGACGCTGTCTGGGCGGCGCTGCTGGAGCGCTTCGAGGACGTGGACCGCGAGCGCCGCGCGGCCGTCGCGCTCGCCGAGCGGCTCGGCGCGTCCGACCCCGCGCTCGACCGGGTCTCGGCGGAGCTGGACGCGCTCGGCGCGACCATCCGCACCGACCCCCTGGCGCTCAGCCGGGGCGACCGCGCCGACACCGCGCGCCTGGACGCCGCCGCCCGCGAGCTGGCCGATCTGCGGCGCGGGCTGGAGGAGGCGGCGCGCGTCCAGGGCGGGCACGCCGAGCGCCTGGACCGGCTGCGCGCGGCGATCGCCGAGGTCCGCGCGGCCGAGCGGGAGGCGCTGCGTGCCCGCGACGAGGTGCTCGTCAAGATCGCCTCCCCCAGCCTGCCCGACCTGCCGGACCGGGCGCGCGCCCTGGAGGACCGGCTGGCGGCCGTGGCGCCGCTCGCCGGGCAGCGGCGCTGGGCCGACCTCGCGGCCCGCACCACCGACCTGGAGGCCGCCGCCGCGACCGCGCTGGAGCAGGCGCGCACCGCGACCGGCCTCATCACCGGCCTGCTGGACCGCCGCGAGGAGCTGCGCGGGCGGCTGGAGGCCTACCGGATGAAGGCCGCCCGCCTCGGCCACGCCGAGGACCCCGAACTCGGCCGCGTCTACCAGGCGGCGCGCGACCTGCTCTGGACCTCGCCCTGTGACCTGCGCAAGGCGACCGTGACCCTGTCCGGCTACCAGCAGGCCATCTCCTCGCGTGCGAAAGGGCCGAACGGATGATCCACTGCACCGCGCCGGGCTGCGCCGGAACCGTGGAGGACGGCTACTGCGTCGTATGCGGTATGCCACCCACGCCGAGCGCGTCCCCCTCCACCGGCGGCGGGGCCGTCCCGGCCTCGGACGCCTGCGCGCAGCCGGGCTGCGCCGGCACCGTCCAGGACGGCTACTGCGACGTGTGCGGCATGCCCCCGGAGGCCGCCGCCGCCCAGCCCGCGCAGTCGCCCCCCGAGGCCGCCCCCGCGTCGCCTCCCGCGTCGGACGCCTGCACGCAGCCCGGCTGCACCGGCACCGTCCAGGACGGCTACTGCGACGTGTGCGGCATGCCTCCCGCCCAGCTCCCCGAGCAGCCGAAGGCCCCGGACCCCTTCCACGCCTCCTCGGGAAGCGTCCACTCGGGCAGTGCGCACTCGGGCAGCTTCGCGACCAGCGGCAGCACGCGGACCGGCAGCACCCGCACCGGCTCGGCCCGCTCGTCGGGGCGGCGCGGGATGCTGGGCGCGAACCTGGTCGAGGTGCCGCGCGTCCCCTACCGCGACCCCGCCTCGGCGGTCCTGCAGAACCCCCAGGTCCCCGAGAACCGCCGCAACTGCGGCAACTGCGGCGAGCCGGTCGGCCGCAGCCGCGAGGGGAGGCCCGGCCGCACCGAGGGCTTCTGCCCCAAGTGCGGGGCCGCGTTCTCCTACACGCCCAAGCTGCGCCCCGGCGACCTGGTCAACAACCAGTACGAGGTGCTGGGCTGCCTGGCGCACGGCGGCCTCGGCTGGATCTACCTGGCCCGCGACAAGAACGTCAGCGACCGCTGGGTGGTGCTGAAGGGCCTGCTCAACACCGGCGACGCCGGGTCGCAGGCGCTCGCGGCGGCCGAGCGCACCTTCCTGGCCGAGGTCGAGCACCCCAACATCGTCAAGATCTACAACTTCGTGCGACACGGCGGCGACGACTACATCGTCATGGAGTACGTCGGCGGCCAGTCCCTCAAGGACATCCTGCTGCGCCACCGCAACGAGCTCGGCCAGGAGGCGCTGCCGCTCGGCCAGGCCATCGCCTACGCGCTGGAGGTCCTGCAGGCGTTCGGGTACCTGCACGCGCGCGGCCTGGTCTACTGCGACTTCAAGCCCGACAACGTCATCCAGTCCGAGGAGCAGCTCCGGCTGATCGACATGGGCGCGGTGCGGCGCGTCGACGACCCCGACGGCGACATCTACGGCACCGTGGGCTACCAGGCCCCCGAGGTCGCCGACACCGGCCCGACGGTCGCCTCGGACCTGTACACCGTGGGCCGCGCGCTGGCGGTGATGAGCTTCTCGTTCAAGGGCTACATGTCCACCTACGTGGACAGCCTGCCGCCGCGCGCCGAGATCCCGGTGCTGGCCCGGTTCGAGTCCTACGACCGGTTCCTGCGCCGCGCCACGCACAAGGACCCGGCGCAGCGCTTCCAGGACGCCGCCGAGATGGCCGAGCAGCTCACCGGCGTGCTGCGCGAGGTGCTGGCCGCCGAGGACGGGGAGCCGCGCCCGGCGATGTCGGGGCTGTTCGGGCCCGAGCGGTTCACGCCGGGCAGCGCCCCCGGCGACCGGGAGACGGCGCTGCCGCCGGTCCCGCCGCGCGCGGCCGCCGCGGCGCTGCCGGTACCGCTGGCCGACGGCGCCGACCCGGCCGCCGGGTTCCTGGCCGGCCTCGCCTCGCTGGAGCCCGCCCAGCTCGCCGCCGCCGTCGAGCGCGCCCCGCAGCGCACGCCCGAGATCACCCTCGCGCTGGCGCGGGTGCGCGTCGAGCTGGGCGACTTCGACGCGGCGGGCGCGCTGCTGGACCAGGCCGCCGCCGACCTGCCCGGCGACTGGCGCGTCGAGTGGTACCGCGCGGTCGCCGCGCTGGCCGCCGAGCGCCTGGCCGACGCCGAGGCGACGTTCGACCGGCTGTACGGGCTGCTGCCCGGCGAGGCCGCGCCCAAGCTGGCGCTGGCCTACTGCCGCGAGGCGAGCGCGCCGCACGACGCCGCGCGCCTGTACGAGACGGTGTGGCGCACCGACCGCAACCACATCAACGCCGCGTTCGGCCTGGCCCGCGTCCGCCTGGCCGCGGGCGACCGCTCCGCCGCCGTCGCCGTGCTGGACTCGGTCCCGCCGGTGTCGATCCGGTACGTGCCCGCGCAGATCGCGGCCGTCGTCACGGCGGTGCGCGACCGCCCGCCCTCCGAGCTGTCCCCCGACGAGCTGTCCGAGGCGGGCGACCGGCTGGCGGCGCTGGACCTGGAGGGGCGGCGGCGCGACGGGCTCGCCGCCGACATCCTGGAGGCCGCGCTGGACTGGGTCAGGCACGCGCGCGGGCCCGCGCCGAACGGCACGGTGCTGGGCGTCCCCCTCACCGAGCCCCAGTTGCGCCGTGAACTGGAGTCCACCTACCGGGCGCTGGCCCGCCACACCCAGGACCGCGAGGGCCGGCGTCTGCTGATCGACGCCGCCAACGCCGTCCGGCCGAGGACGTTGCTGTGACCGAGGACCAGAGCGTGAAGCCCGCCGAGCTGGCCTGCCCCTCGTGCGGCGAGCCGGTGTACCCCGGCGAGGGCTTCTGCGAGGCGTGCGGGCGGCGTCTGGGCGACGGGGCCGCCGCGCCCGTGCCCGAGCCGGTGCGCGCCTGCGCGGGCTGCGCCGCCCCCGCCATCGACGCCGACGGCTACTGCGAGCGCTGCGGGCTGCGCCAGCCCGCCGAGCGCGACCACTACGAGATCGAGCTGCCCGGCCCGAACGGGCGGCTGCTGGCCGCCGGGGGCAGCGACCGGGGCAAGCGCTACAGCCGCAACGAGGACGCGCTCGCCCTCGCCGCCCACCCCGCCGGGGTGGCGGCGGTCGTCTGCGACGGCGTCGGCTCCTCCCCGACCCCGCACGAGGCGTCCGCCAAGGCCGCCGAGACCGGCGCGGAGGAGCTGGTGGCGCGGCTGGAGAAGGGCGATGACCCCGAGACCGCCACCCGCGCCGCGCTGCTCAAGGCCGCCGAGGCGGTCGCCGCGCTGGCCCCCTCCCCCGACGAGGCCCCCTCCTGCACCTACGTGTCGGCCGTGACCGGCCCCCGGTCGCTGACGGTCGGCTGGGTCGGCGACAGCCGGGTCTACTGGCTTCCCTCCGGTCCGGCGGGCGGCGAGGACGGCGCTGGGGACGGCGTCGAGGTCGACACCGCCGAGCTGGCGATCGGCGACACCGGCGCGTCCGAGGACACCGCCGACAGCGCCGCGCTGGGCCCGGCCCGCCGGCTCACCGACGACGACTCCTGGGCGGCGATCATGGTGGCGCGGGGCGCGCTGAGCGAGGCCGAGGCCGAGGCGCACCCCAACGCGCACGTCATCACCGGCTGGCTCGGCGCCGACGCGGGCGAGGTCGCGCCGAACGTGCGTTCCTTCACGGTCGACGGCCCCGGCTCGGTGCTGGTGTGCAGCGACGGCCTGTGGAACTACCTGCCGCACGCCGAGTCCCTGGCCGAGGCCGCCCCCGACCCCGCCGGCGACCCGCTGGGCGCCGTCCGCACCCTGGTCCGCCGCGCGCTGGACGCCGGCGGCCGCGACAACATCACGGTGGCCGTCATCCCGGTCGCCCACCCCCACACGGAGCAGCCCCGATGAGCGAGCAGCCGAAGTTCGGCATCATGGTCGACCAGAACAAGTCCCTGCCCGAGGGCGCCCGGGAGGTGCACGCGATCGTGTCGGTGGAGGCCGCCGGCGCGCCCGTCGCCGCCGCGCCCGTCGGCGCCGCCGAGGTGATCATCATCGACACCTCCGGCTCGATGTCCTACCCCGACAGCAAGCTGCGCGCGGCCATCGCCGCCGCGCAGACCGCCGTCGACACCCTGCGCGACGGCGTGCTGTTCGCGGTGGTGTCCGGCTCCAACACCGCCTCGATGGTCTACCCGCAGACGCCCCGGCTGGTGGCCGCCGACGCCGGTTCGCGGCACGCGGCCAAGGCCGCGCTGAAGGGCCTCAAGGCGTCCGGCGGCACCGCGATCGGATCGTGGCTGCGGCTCGCCGACGAGCTGTTCGACCCCTACCAGGACGGCATCCGGCACGCGATCCTGCTCACCGACGGCAAGAACCAGCACGAGACCCCCGAGCAGCTCGACGCGGCGCTGGCCCGGTGCAGCGGCCGGTTCGTGTGCGACTGCCGCGGCGTCGGCACCGACTGGGAGGTCGCCGAGCTGCGCAAGGTGTCCTCGGCGCTGCTGGGCAGCGTGGACATCGTCGCCGACCCCAAGGACCTGGTCGCCGACTTCCAGGCGATGACCGAGGCCGCCATGGGCAAGGCCGTCGCCGACGTGGCGCTGCGGGTGTGGACGCCGCAGAACGCCAGGCTCAGGTTCGTCAAGCAGGTCATGCCGTCGGTGGCCGACCTCACCGCCCGCCGGGCCGAGGCCGGGCCGCAGGCGGGCGACTACCCGCTGGGCGCGTGGGGCGCCGAGAGCCGCGACTACCACATCTGCGTCGAGGTGCCCCCGCAGCCGGTCGGCAAGGAGCTGCGCGCCGCCTGGGTGAAGCTGGTGGTGCCCGGCGGGCCCGGCGAGGAGGCGCAGGTGCTGGCCACCGGCAACGTGCTGGCGCACTGGACCGACGACGAGGCCGCCGCCACCAAGATCAACGCCCGGGTGGCGCACTACACCGGGCAGGCCGAGCTCGCCGACGTCATCCAGCAGGGCCTGCAGGCCCGCAAGGAGGGCGACCTCGCCACCGCCACCGCCCGGCTCGGCCGCGCGGTCCAGCTGGCCGACGAGGCGGGCAACGACGCGATCACCGCGGCGCTGCGCAAGGTCGTGGACGTCGAGGACGCCGCCACCGGCACCGTCCGGCTCAAGCGCAACGTGGACAAGGCCGACGAGATGTCGCTGGACACCACCTCCACCAAGACGGTGCGCACCCGCAAGAAGGAGGGCTGATGGCGACATGCCCCGCCGGGCACAGCTCCGGCTCCGCCGACTACTGCGACGTGTGCGGCGCGCTGATCGGCGGCGCCCCGGAGCCGTCCGGCCCCGGTCCCGCCGCCGGCGGCGGCACGCCCTGCCCCGACTGCGGGACCCCGGCGGGCGACCGCTTCTGCGAGGAGTGCGGCTACGACTTCGCGACGGGCGGCGGCAGGCCCACCACGTCCGGCCCGGCCCTGCTGCCCGGTCCTCCGGGGTCCGGTCCCGCCCCCTCCGGTTCGACGCTGCCCGGTTCGACGCTGCCCGGCTCCACGCTGTCCGGTTCCACGCCGCTCGATGCCCCGCCGTACGGTCCCGCCTCGTCGGGCCCCACGTCGTCCGGCCCCGCCACGTTCGCCCCTCCCCCCGGCGCGCCGGGGGCGGTGAGCACGTCGGGTCCGGGGTCCGCCCCCGCTCCCCCGACCACGGTCCCCGGCGCCGCCACGGCCTGGTTCGCGGTCGTCAACGCCGACCGCGACTACTTCGACCGCGTCGTCGCCGAGCTCGGCCCCGACGCGGGCGACCTGGCGTTCCCGCCCTACTCCCCCGAGCGCCGCATCCCGCTGACCGGCCCGCAGGTCCGCATCGGGCGGCGCAGCTCCTCCCAGGGCATCACGCCCGAGATCGACCTGCGCGAGCCCCCGGCCGACCCGGGCGTCTCGCGGGTGCACGCGGTGCTGCTGGCGCGGCCCGGCGTCGGCTGGACGCTGGTCGACCCCGGCTCGGCCAACCGCACCTGCCTCAACGGCGCCACCGAGCCCATCGCCCTGAACGTGGAGGTGCCCGTCGGTGACGGCGACCGCATCCACGTGGGCGCGTGGACGACGATCACCCTCAGGAGAGGCCAGGCGACATGACCGCCGTCCAGCAGTCCCCTGCCGCGTCCTCCACCGCGGGCCCGCCCGACGCGCCGGGCAGGGCCGCCCCCGCGCGCCGCGACCGGCGCGCCCCCGCGCGCCGCGCGCTCCCGCGCCGCCTGGTCCCCCGCACCACCGCCGGGCGCGTCCGCGCGCTCACCACCGCGATCGTGGTCGCGCTGGCGGCGTCCCTGGCCGCCACCTGGCTGGCGATCGACGACGCCCGCGACGGCGTGCGCGTGATCGGCCACGACGCGGGCCCGCAGGTCGTGGCGACCGGCGACCTGTACTTCGCGCTCTCCGACATGGACGCCCAGCTCGCCAACGCGCTGCTGGTCGGCCGCACCAGGGGCCTCGGCGTGGACCGCGACCAGGCCGTCGCCCGCTACGACGCCGACCGGCGCCAGGCCGGGACCGCGCTGCTCCAGGCGGCCCGCCTCGCCGACGAGTCCAGCGAGGAGAAGACCGCCCGGGACCTGCTGGAGTCCCTCGGCCGCTACGAGCGGCTCGCCGGGCAGGCCCTCCAGCTCGACGCGCGGGCCCCGCACGCCGCCGGGCCGCCGAGCACCGAGGTCGTCGAGCTGTACCGGCAGGCCACCGACCTGATGAAGCTGGACCTGCTGCCCAAGGCGTACAACCTCACCCTGGACAACGGCACCCTGGTCCGCCACACCTACGAGGACGAGCGCTCGGCGGTGCTGACCGGGGCGGTCTGGGTCGTGGCCACCGGCCTGCTCCTGGTCGCGCTGCTGGTCTGCCTCCAGGTGTTCCTGGCCGTGCGGTTCCGGCGGATGCTCAACCCCGCGCTCGCGCTGGCCACCCTCGGCGTCCTCGTCCTGACGGCGGTGAGCACCCTGATGCTGACCGCGCAGGCGAGCGACCTGCGCCGCGCCAAGGAGGACGGCTTCGACTCCATCCTGGCGCTGTCGCGGGCCCGCGCCATCGGCAACAGCGCCAACGCCGACCAGACCCGCTACCTGCTCGACCCCGGCCGCGCCGACACCTACGAGCAGGTGTTCCTGACCAAGTCGCAGTCGGTGATGTACCTGCCCGCGAGGAACCTGACCGCCTACAACCAGACGCTCCAGGGCCTGCCGGCCGGTGGGGGCGAGGCCAAGTTCCTGGGCTTCCTCGGCACCGAGTCCGCGCGGTCCTCGGCCGGGCTGCCCGGCCAGCGCCAGGCGCTGGGCAAGGTGGTGGACGACTGGAAGCGGTTCCAGCAGAACGACCGGCGGATCCGCGAGCTGGCCGCCGCCGGGCGGCGCGGCCAGGCCATCGGCGTCCGCACCGGCGACGCCGCCCGCGACTTCGCCGCCTACGACGCCTCGCTGGTCAAGCTGATCCAGATCCACCGGACCGCGTTCGACCGGGCCGTGGACGACGGCGACGGCGGCTCGCGCGGCTGGGAGCTGGTGCTGCCGGTCGCGGGGGTGGCCGTGCTGCTGCTGCTCGGGCTCGGGGTCCGGCCCCGGCTGGCGGAGTACCGGTGAACGTCCGGAAGGGGCGCACGATGCGAGCACGCAGGACCACCGCCGCCCTCGCGGCCCTGGCCGCCGCCGCGCTGGCGGCGGCCGGGTGCGGCATCGCCGGGGGCGAGGACGACTCGATCCTCGCCAAGGACGCCCTGACCATCGGCGTCTACCCCGACCAGCCGGGCCTCGGGCAGCGCACGGGCTCCTCCTACGAGGGCTTCGACATCGACGTCGCCCGCGAGGTCGCCAAGCGGCTGGGGGTGCCCGCCGCCAAACTGCTCTTCAAGAACGTCACCTCCGCCTCGCGCGAGCAGATGCTGGTGGACGGCGAGGTGGACCTGGTGGTGGCGACCTACTCCATCACGCCCGAGCGCAAGAACCGCGTCGCGTTCGCCGGGCCCTACTACGTCGCCCACCAGGACATCCTCGTGCGAGGCGACGCCGACGACTTCAAGAACGTGCGCGATCTGGCCCAGAAGCGCCTGTGCCAAGTGCCGGGCTCGGTGTCGTTCCTCCGCGTCACCCAGGAGAAGGGCATCACCGTGGACCCGGCGCCCGCCTCGGGCTACTCCGACTGCCTCGCCAAGCTCCAGGCCGGGCAGCTGGACGCGGTCTCCACCGACGACCTGATCCTGGCGGGGCTGGCGGCGCAGGCGCTGAAGTCGGGCGGCCGGCCGCTGAAGCTCGTCAACGCGCCGTTCTCCGACGAGCCGTACGGCATCGGCGTCCGCAAGGACGACACGAACGGGTGCGAGGCGGTCAACAAGGCCATCACCACCATGTACCAGGACGGCACGGCGGCGAGGCTGCTGGACAAGTGGTTCCGGCCGTCGCGGCTGAAGGTGGTCACGACCGTCCCGCAGTTCGAGGGGTGCGATTGAGACCGGGTGGTCACTGAGATCAGTCGGTTACGTAAGTGCCGGTCGTGCCACATGATCGTAAGTTATGGTCACGATCCAAACCCGTTCCGGTAATGCCGACCGGCCCTGAAGGAGTGCGATGACGACCGTCATCCTGGTGGTGATGTGCGTCGTGGTCGGGGCGCTGGAGCTGTACGCGGGCAAGCAGAGCAAGGACCAGCAGCGCGCGTTCGTGCGGCGCATCGACGAGCTGAACGACCAGGTCACCAAGCAGAACAACGTGCTGGTGACGGTCGGCGAGCAGCTCACCGCCGAGCTGTCGAAGGTCAAGCGGGAGGTGCTGCCCGCGCTGGACTCGCGGCTGCGCCACAACACCGGCCAGGTCGAGGAGCTGGCCGGTGTCGTGCACCGGGCCGACGAGTACCTGCGCGCCCAGGCCGGGCGGCTGCACGACCTGGAGCAGCAGCGCGTCACGCTGGCCGCGCTGCGCCGCAAGCTCGGCGAGGTGGAGACCTCGGTGCGCGCGGTGACCGACGCGGGCTCGGCCGCCGTCGAGGGCAAGGTGGACTCGGCGCTGGACCGCCTGTCGGAGCTGGAGCGCGGCGGCACCGAGATCCTGGACCTGCAGCGCACGCTGACCCGCACGCTGGAGGACGTCGAGGACGTGGTCGCCGAGCTGCTGCGCTACACCGAGGGCGGCCTGGACGAGGCGGTCGCCGCCACCCTCACCGGCCGCCGGGCCGAGGGCGCGTCCGTCACCGCGACCGGGCGGCTGTGGACCCGCGACGGGCAGCTGCACGACATCCTCACCGAGATGTACGAGCGCACGGTGCGCGCCGGCCGCCTGGAGGTGCGCTTCCGCACCGTCGAGGACCCCGACGGCCACGGCCCGGACGCGCCCGAGCGGCACCGCTACTTCCTGGGCGGCCGCCGCGCCGAGGACCTGGCGGGCGCGTTCACCGCGCTGCTGATCTCGACCGGCGCGGACCTGCCGCACAACGGCCTGTCCCGCGAGCAGGGCCGCCTGCCGCAGGCGGTCCAGGCGGTGCGGCCGCCCGAGGACGAGGCGGCGCTGAAGGCGCTGCTGCGCACCCTGTACGAGAGCAGCGGCGCGGTCGCGCAGATCGGCCCGCTGCTGGCGGTGCGGACCCGCGACGAGCTGCTCTGCGCGGTGCTCACGCCCGGCCAGTCGCTGGAGCTGGAGAACGACGAGGTCTTCTGGGACCCGGCGGCGTCAACGGTCCGGCTGCGGCGGCTGCCCGCCCATCAGCTGTGGGACCTGACCGCCTGGGGCGCCACCCCGTAGGCGCGCACGGTGCGCTCGTGCGGGGCCCCGATGCGCACCAGCACCGGGCACGACACGGCCCCGCCCGCGCCGGCCTCCGCGCACAAGCCGATCCCCGCCGCGCGGTCGAGGAACACCACGTTCTCCACGGCCCGCGCGGCCCGCACCGCGTACGGCACCGACTCGGCGTCCCCGACCTCGTACAGCTCCTCGAAGGTGAGCCTGCGCGCGAACCGCACCAGCGCCGCCGCGTCCACCACGCGGCTGCCCACGGCCTCCAGCGGCCCGGCGATGACGATGCCGAAGCTGGGGTCCTCGCGCCCGCGCACGTAGATCTCGCGGTCGGGCTCCAGCCCCCGGCGGCGCGCGGGCAGGTGCACCCCGAACCCGGCCTCGCCGTCCAGGAACGCCCGCGGCCCGGCGCCGCCGCCCTCGGGCACCCGCAGCGCCCCGGTGGGCGCCTGCCAGCCCGGCAGGTAGATCCCGAGCCCCCGCACCAGCAGCCGCCACACCGGCCGCCCGGTGACGTCGGGCACGAACTCGCCCCGCTCGCCCCGGGGGCCGCCGTCGCCGTTCCCGGGGAGGGGCGCCCGCGTGCCGTCCATGACGACCATCCTCTGTCATCGATCTTCGTCGCACAAGACCATCGGCCGCGCGCCGGGCCGCCGCCGGGCCGCCGCGGTGCCGGGACCCCCGCCGCGCGGCCACTGCGCGGCCGCCCCGGCGTCGGCTACGCTCGTGCCATCGGATCATGACGAGGGCGCCGCCATGAACATGCAGAACGTGATGGTCTTCCGCGACGCGGGGTCGCGCACGGTGGACCGCTACCTGATGTCCTACGAGGGGCGGGTCATCGCGGTGCGCCGGCATCCCGCGGTGCTGCTGCTCCCGGTGTCGGTGGCGGTGGTCGGACTGATCGCCTGCGGCCTCGCCGCCACGGTGGCCGGCACCGCCTGGATCTGGTGGCTCTGGCTGATCGCCCTGGGCTACCTGGGCTGGAAGCTCCTCGCCTGGTCCCTGGAGTTCTTCCTGGTCACCGAGCACCGGGTGATGGTGGTGCACGGCGTGCTGAACCGCACGGTCGCGATGATGCCGCTGGCCAAGGTCACCGACATCGCGCTGGAGCGCTCGGTGCTGGGCCGGATGCTGGGCTACGGCGAGTTCGTCATGGAGTCCGCGGGCCAGAAGCAGGCGCTGCGGAACGTCAACTACATGCCCTACCCCGAGCAGCTCTACCTGGAGGTCTCCTCGGTCATCTTCGGCGCCGAGGACGCCTCGCCCGACTAGGCGGTGCCGGTGGGCCGGGGCACCACGCGCTTGGCCTCGGCAGGGATCTCCTCGACCTCGGGGAACGGCCGCGGGTAGGGCACCCCGATGGCGAACCTCCCGGCGAGCGTGTCGGCGAAGGCGGCCGCGATCCGCAGCTCGCCCTGGGCGTTGGGGTGCGTGCCGTCCCAGGTGTGCGCCGCCGCCACGAACTCGGCGCCGGTGGGGGCGATGACGACGGGCGACTCGGCCGTGTGCAGGTCCTCGGCGAGCAGCACCAGCCGCCGGTTGAACTCCGAGACGCGCGCGTTGAACCCGGCGTCGCCGCGCGCCCGCTCGGTGTCCAGCAGGGTGCCGAGGACCAGCCTCAGCGCCGGGTTGCCCCGGCGGGCCGCCTCGACGAACGCCCGCACGTTCGCCTCGTTCTCCTCCGGCGGCAGGCCGTACCAGAACAGGTCGTTGATGCCGAGCAGCACCAGCAGGACGTCGGGCCGGTGCTCGCGCACCTCGCCCTCGATCCGGTGCATCTCCACCAGGTAGGGGCGGCCCCACCGGGCGCAGTGGTCCCGGTCGAACTCGGGGTCGCGGTATGTCAGGTCGCCGTCGCCGGGTTCGGCCGTGGTGGCGTTGTCGAGGTCGTCACCGGGCCCGACCAGGTCGAGCTCCACCCCGTGCGCGCGCAGGTGCTTCCAGAGCCGGTACCGCCAGGTCCAGTCGCCGCTGCTGCCGTGACTGATCGAGTCACCGACGATCATGACGTTCAGCATCCCGCGCTCCCTTCGCCACTCTTCGAGGCGAAGATAACACCGAGGGTAGCGGCTGCGCAGTCCCCTAGACCGCCTCGAACGACCCCCCTCGCCGGTAGCGGTACACGCGGTCGGCGACGGTCCTGAGGACCTCGGTCTTGGCGTGGACGTCCCGCACGCGGTCGCGCATCACCTGACCGGTCTCCCCGCCCTCGTCCAGGCAGACGATCAGCTGCGACCGGCCCGGCACCCCCACCAGCGCCCCTCCCGCCGTCTCCGGCAGGGCCTCGTCGAGCAGCAGCGCCCAGGACGAGGCGTCGCTGCCCCACCCCTCCAGCAGCGTGACCGGCCCCGCCCGCACCTCCGTCCACGCCGGCGGCCCGTCGCGGCGCACGTTGTCCAGCGCGATCCGGACGAGGTCGTCGGGCCCGACGCCCCAGGCCCGCGCCGCCGCGTTGTGGACCTGGACGTCCACCTCCGGCTCGTCGTCGTGGGCGCCCGGCACGTCCGCCACCCACAGCCCGATCCAGAGCCCGTCGGCCAGCGGCGACCGGAACGGCTCCCGCGGGTCGTCCCGCGTGGTCCCGTCCCAGTGCCGCTGGCCGTTGTCGAGGTGGACGCCCAGCCGCTCCCGGACCTCGTCGAACGAGGCCCGTTCCAGCCACCGCGCCTGCGCGCCCGCCACGGTCCACTCGTCGACCTGCCGGAAGCACAGGTCGGCCCATTCCCCGCGCGGGCGCTCGTGGCACGCCCGCGCGAGGTGGTCGAGCGGAAACGCCGGGCACTCGCCGCGGCAGCCGGAGGACAGTTCCAGGGAGCCGTACGACAGGTCCTGGCCGTCGGCGCCGAAGGCCGCCGCGGCGTCGTCGACCTCCTCGCAGAACGCCTCGTACGCGTCGGCATCGAAGAACTCACACCATGGGGGCACCTCGGTCATGGCGGGCACAGTAGCGGTGCCCGCCGACAGTCTCAGGAGTCGAAACCGAGCCCGAACCTGTCCAGCGTCCGCAGCCACAGGCCGCGCCGCCCCGCGTTGCGGTCGGCGCGCGCGATCTCGTGCCTGGTCAGCTCGATGACGCCGTACCGCAGCGGCTCGGGCGGGAACGGCACGGGCTTGGACCGCACCATCCGCAACCGGGTCCGCTCGGTCTCCTCCCCTTCCGACAGCCCGACGCCCAGGCGGTCGAGCATCACGTCCGCGCCGAACCGCGTGGCCCCGACGCCGAGGCCCGTGTAGCCGACCGCGTAGGCGAGCCTGCCGTCGTAGGCCGTCCCGTAGAAGGCGCAGAAACGGCTGCACGTGTCCACGACACCGCCCCACGCGTTGGTGAAGCGAATCCCCTCAAGCTGGGGGAAGGTCGTGAAGAAGTGCTTCGCCAGCGTCGCGAAGGTGGCCGGGCGGCGCTCCAGATCGGACCGCAGCCCGTTGCCGTAGTGGTAGACGGCGTCGTAGCCGCCCCACAAAATCCGGTCGTCCGCCGTCAGCCGGTAGTAGTGGAACTGGTTGGCGCTGTCGCCGAGCCCCTGCCGGTGCGCCCATCCGATGGCCGCGCGCTGCTCGGGCGTCAGCGGCTCGGTCACCAGCGCGTAGTCGTACACCGGCACCAGGAAGTGCTTCAGCCGCTTGAGCAGCGGCGGGAAGACGCCCGTCCCCAAGGCGACGCGCCGCGCCGACACCACGCCGTACGCGCCGCCCAGCCGCAGCCGCCCGTCCGGCTCGCTGTGCAGGGAGGTCACGCGGGTGTTCTCGAAGATGCGCACGCCCAAGGACCGGCACGCCTCCGCGAGCCCCCAGGCGAGCTTGGCGGGGTGCACCATGGCGACGCCCTCGCGGTCCCAAAGCGCCCCGACGTAGGTGGGCGAGTCCACCTCGGCGCGGACCTCGTCCGGCCCCAGCAGCACGGGCGCCCACCCCAGCTCGGCGGCGTGCTCGGCCTCCTGCCTCAAATCCTCGAACTGCCATTCCTCGGTGGCGATGTGCATCTCCCCCGTCTGCTCCCACTCGGCGTCGATGCCGTGGCGGGCGAGGGTGTCGCCGATGCCGCGGAGGTTCTCGCGCCCGAGCCGCTCCAGCTCGGGCATCTCCTCCGGCCAGCGCTCCAGGCCGTTGCCCAGGCCGTGGGTGAGGCTCGCGGCGCAGAACCCGCCGTTGCGGCCGGAGGCGGCCCCGCCGACGCGGTCTGCCTCCAGCACGACCACGTCGAGCGACGGGTCGCGCTCCTTGGCGCGCAGCGCGGTCCACAGGCCGGTGTAGCCGCCCCCGACGACCGCCAGGTCGCAGCTCACCCGTCCGGCCAGCGCCCCCGCGGGCTCCGGGCGTCCGGGGTCGGCGAGCCAGTAGGAGGTCGGCTCGGCATCGGTGAGCGCGGTCAGGACGTTCATCAGACACCTACAGCGTGAGAGCTTCGTTCATGAAAGTGGTGGGGACATGTGGCACGACGTCCGCCGTTCTTCTTACACATACTGTTCCCTTTCCTAAACTGAGAGTCATGAGGACGGCGTTCAAGTGCCGGGCCTATCCCGACACCGAGCAGGCGGCCGTGTTCGCGCGGACGTTCGGGTGTGTGCGGCTGGTGTGGAACAAGGCGCTCGCCGAACGCCATGCGGCCTACCGCCAGCGGGGCGAGCGGATCTCGTACAGGCAGGCCGACGCGGCACTGACGGCCTGGAAGAAGAGCGGCGAGCTCGCGTTCTTGCGCGAGGTGTCGTCGGTGCCGTTGCAGCAGGCGCTGCGTCACCAGCACGCCGCGTTCGCCAACTTCTTCGCCGGACGGGCCCGCTACCCGCGCTTCAAGAGCCGCAACGGCCGCCAGTCGGCGCACTACACCCGGTCGGCATTCCGCATGACCGGCGGCGAGTTGCGTATCGCCAAGACCTGTACGCCGCTGGCGTTCGTGTGGTCCTTCAAGCACGTGGACCTGGCGGCGCTGAACCCGACCATGATCGTGGTCTCCCGTGAGCCCGATGGGCGCTGGTATGTGACCTTCGCCGTCGAGATCGACGATCCCGCGCCCGCGCCTCAGACCGGGCACGCCATCGGCGTCGACCTGGGCATCAAGGACTTCGCCGTCACCTCCGACGGCGACCGCGTCCCCAACCCCCGGCACTTGGAGCGCAAGGCCCGCAACCTGGCCCGCTACCAGCGCCGCATGGCCCGCAAACAACCCGGCTCGGCCAACCGGCGCAAGGCCAAAGCCAAGGTCGCCGCCGCGCACCGCAAGGTCCGCGACGCCCGCGCCGACTTCCTGCACCGCACCAGCACCCACCTGGTCCGCAGCGCCGACACCATCGCCATCGAAGACCTCAACGTGACCGGCATGATCCACAACCGCAGCCTCGCGCGCGTGATCTCCGGCTGCGGGTGGGGCGAGTTCCGGCGCCAGTTGGAGTACAAGTGCCGACGAGCGGACCGCGCCCTGGTGGCGGTCGACCGCTGGTACCCCTCGTCCAAGACCTGCTCGACCTGCGGGCACCTGCTCGCGGAACTGAGTCTGACCACCCGGGCGTGGACGTGCCCGGCCTGCCGCACCCGGCACGACCGGGACCACAACGCGGCCAAGAACATCCTTGCGGCCGGTCGAGCCGTAGCCAGACAAAAGCCTGGCGAGGTCTGTGGAGCTGATGTCAGACGGCAAGGGCCCTCCCTTCCGCAATCGGCCACGAAGCAGAAAACCCGCTCCGCGAGGAGTGGAACGCCCTCCGGTTAGGAGGGCGGAAGTCAAATTTCCAGCTCCCTTGGGGCCCGCGCCGCGCTCGGAGGCGCGGCGCGGGTGTTTCGATCGGTTCTTCAGCGGGTGCGGGCGCGGCGGCGCGTGGCGGCGATGTTGACGATCGCCAGCAGCACGCCGACCGCGAAGATGAGGGTGCCCATCACGTTGACCTGGGGCGGGGTGCCGGTGCGGGTGGAGGCCCACACCCACAGCGGGAAGGTCTGGGTGGCGCCGCTGGTGAAGTTGGTGATGATGAAGTCGTCCACCGACAGGGCGAACGCCAGCAGCGCGCCCGACAGCACGCCCGGCATGATCATGGGCAGGGTGACCAGCCGGAAGGTGGTCCAGGGGCCGGCGCCCAGGTCCTTGGCGGCCTCCTCGATCTTGGGGTCGAGGCCGACGGCGCGGGCCCGCACGGTGATGGCGACGAACGACACCGAGAACATCACGTGCGCGGCCAGGATCGTCAGGTAGCCGCGCGGGGTCTCGGTGGCCACGAACATCGCCAGCAGCGAGGAGCCCATGACCAGCTCGGGGCAGGAGATCGCGGCGAACATCACCAGGTTGGAGGCGCCCTGGCCGCGGAAGCGGTAGCGGCCGAGGGCCAGGCCCGCCAGCGTGCCCAGCACGGTGGCGATCACCGTGGTCAGGGCCGCGATGGTCAGCGAGTTGACCAGCGCGGTGGTGAGGTCCTTCTTGTCGAACAGGTGGGCGTACCAGTGGAGGGTGAAGCCCTCCCACTCGAAGTTCTGCTTGCTCTTGGTGTCGTTGAAACCGAACAGGATCATGACGGCGATGGGCAGCAGCAGCCACGCCACCAGCAGGGTGGTGTAGATCTGCAGGCCGCGGCCGCGGAGGGGGCGGCGCGGCGCGCGGCGCGGTCCGGGCCGCCGTTCGGGTGCGGTGAGGGTGGTGGTCATCGGCCCGCCGCCTCCAGGACGTCCTTGGTGCCCAGCGCCCGCGCGTAGATGAAGATCCCGACCAGCAGGAGCGCCATCAGGGTGAACGACAGCGCCGAGGCCAGCGCGTAGGAGCTGTTGTCGAAGTACTCGGTCTGGATGACGTTGCCGATCATGGTGTTGCCGGGGCCGCCGAGCACCTCGGCGTTGACGTAGTCGGAGGAGACCGGCACGAACGTCATGATGACGCCGGCGAACACCCCCGGCAGCGACAGCGGCAGCACCACCCGGCGGAACACCGCCAGGCGGCCGGCGTACAGGTCGTAGGCAGCCTCGATGACGCGGTAGTCGATGCGCTCCAGCGCGACGTAGATCGGCAGGATCATGAACGGCAGGAAGTTGTAGGTCAGCCCCGACACCACGGCGAAGCCGCTGTCCAGGACGTGGAAGCCGTCGGGCAGCAGGCCCCAGCCCTTGAGCGGGCCGAGGACCGGGCCCTCGTCGGTCAGCACCAGCTTCCAGGCGATGGTGCGCAGCACGAACGACACGAAGAACGGCAGCAGCAGCAGGAACAGCCATGTGGACTTGTGGCGGCCGCCCTTGAACGCGATCCAGTACGCGGCCGGGTAGGCCAGCGCGATGCACGCCAGGGTGGCGAGCGCGCCGTACCACAGGGACCGCACGAGCTTGTCGCCGTAGACGTCCAGGCCGTCGGTGTAGTTCTTCCAGTGCCAGGTCATCGTGAAGCCGTCGATGATGTTGCCGGTCATCAGCGACACCGAGGCCATGTAGACCAGCGGCACCACGAAGAAGACCGCGAGCCACAGCCCGCCGGGCAGCACGAGCAGGTAGGGCGCCAGGGCCCCTTTCAGGCGGCGCATCGTCAGCTCCCCTGGGCGATCGGCGTGAAGATCTTCTGGTACCGCGTCTCCTCCTGCTGGGTGAGGACGCGGTAGGTGCGCAGCCTGGCCAGGTCGTCGGCGCCGGGGAACACCAGCGGGCTGCCGGCCAGCCGTTCCAGGTCGGCCTTGTCCTCGCCGTCGGCGGCGCGCGCGTCGGCCTCGATGTACTGCTTGGCCGCGGGCACGGGCGTCACGTAGTTGATGAACTCGGTGAGGGTGGCGTTGCGGCGCGGGTCGTACAGCCAGTCCATCAGGGTGAGGGCGTCGGCCGGGTTGGGCGCGGGCTTGGGGATCATCATGTTGTCGGTCCACAGGGTGCCGCCCTCGCGCGGCACCGCGAACCTCACCTCGTCGCTGGCCAGCGAGTAGACGTCGCCCGACCAGGCCATGGTCATCCACACGTCGCCCTTGCTGACGGCGTCGATGTAGTTCTGCTCGTAGTACTTGCGCACGATCCCCTTGTCGCGCTGCTCGCGCAGCTTGCGCGCGGCGTTCTCCCAGTCCTGCGGGGTGGACTTCTGCGGGTCGACGCCGATGGCGAACATCCCGAAGTTGCCCAGTTCCTGGGAGTCGCCCATCATGCCGACCTTGCCCTTGTACTTGGGGTCGAACAGCTGGGCGATGCTGTTGATCTCCTCCTTGACGTACTTGGTGTTGTAGGCGATGCCGGTCACGCCCGACACGTAGGGGACGGTGAAGGCGTTGCCGGGGTCGTAGGCGGGGTTCTGGAAGCCGGGTCCGGCGTGCTTGCGGAAGTTCTGCAGCCGGTCGTGGTCGAGCGGGGCCAGGAACCCCAGCTCGATCATCTTGGTGAGCTGGATGCCGTTGGTGACCACCATCAGGTCGAAGCCGATGGACTGCCCGGCCGCCAGCGGCGCCTGCACCTTGCCGAACCAGTCGGCGGCCTCCTGGATGACCTCCTTGTAGACCACCTTGACGCCGGTGTCCTTGGTGAACGCCTTGATGGTGGCCTGGTCGTCCTCCATGTAGCCGGGCCAGTTGGCCCAGTTCAGGGTGCCCTTGCCGGTCCTGCCCTTCCAGAACGCGTCGATCGTCGCCTGGGTCACCTTGCCGCGGCCGCCCTGGCCGGGGATGGAGCATCCGGCCAGCGCCACCGCCGCCGCCGAGGCCCCCAGCAGGCGCAGCGCGCCGCGCCTGGTCGTCATGCCGCGCACGAACGCGGGGTCGAGGCGCGGGTCCGCGGCGTTCCCTCCGCCGCTCATGCCGTGCCTATCGCGTAGGAGTGGCGCGCCTCCCAGGCGAGCCACACCTGGTCGCCGCGGGCGGCGAGGTCGTCGGCGCTGGTGGCGTTCTGCTGGAACACCGTGACCTCCGTGCCGCCGGGCGCGGTGACCAGGTAGCTGGTGGAGGTGCCGAGGTAGACGACCTCGGCGACGGTGGCCCGCACCAGCGAGCCGGGCCGGTCGGGGCGCTCGGTCAGCAGCTCGATCTTCTCGGGCCGCACGGTGACCTCCAGCCGGTCCCCGGCCGCGGCCGGGCGGTCCTCGCGCAGCGGCACCACGATGCGGCCGTCGTCGCCGTAGGAGATGACCGCCTCCCCGCCGTCCACCGCGCCGACCTCGCCCGACAGCAGGTTGGAGGTGCCGATGAACCCGGCGACGAACTTGGTGGCGGGCCGCTCGTAGATCTCGCGCGGGGTGCCGAGCTGCTCGACGCCGCCGTCGTTCATGACCGCGATGCGGTCCGACATCGTCAGCGCCTCGCCCTGGTCGTGGGTGACGTAGACGAAGGTGATGCCGACCTCGCGCTGGATGCGCTTCAGCTCGACCTGCATGGCCTGGCGCAGCTTGAGGTCGAGCGCGCCCAGCGGCTCGTCCAGCAGCAGCGCGCGCGGCCGGTTGACCAGGGCGCGGGCCAGGGCGACCCGCTGCTGCTGGCCGCCCGACAGCTCGCCGGGGCGGCGCTTCTCGCGCCCGGCCAGGTCCACGATGCCGAGGATCGTGCCGACCCGCTCGGCGATCTCGCCCTTGGCGACGCCCTTGCGGCGCAGCCCGAACGCGACGTTGTCGAACACGCTCATGTGCGGGAACAGGGCGTAGGACTGGAACACCATGTTCACGTCGCGCTTGTTGGCGGGCACGCCGGTCACGTCGCGGCCGTCCAGGCGGACCCG
Source organism: Spirillospora sp. NPDC050679 (assembly GCA_044456955.1). Taxonomy (GTDB): domain Bacteria; phylum Actinomycetota; class Actinomycetes; order Streptosporangiales; family Streptosporangiaceae; genus Spirillospora. The sequence continues at coordinate 135,795 of JBITGK010000023.1, forward strand.
GCCCTCGGTCGGCTCCTCGAACCCGGCGATCATGCGCATCGTGGTGGTCTTGCCGCAGCCGGAGGGGCCCAGCAGGGAGAAGAACTCCCCCGGCGCGATGCTCAGGTCGACGCCGCGTACCGCCGCGACCGCCTCGCCGTGCGAGTGGTAGGTCTTGCGGACGCCGGCGAGCTCGATCGCGGGCGGCGCGGGGTCGGCCCGGCCCGGGTCGTCGCGCACCGGGACGGGGCTGGTGTCGGTCATGGCGGGTTTCCTTCGCGGGGTCGGTGCGACGGGGGGCGCGGCAGGGGCACGACGGGGAGGCGCGGTGGAAGGGTGCGCCGGAGGGGTGCGGTGGGGGCGCCTCGGGGAGGCGTGCCGGGGCCCGCCGGTGGCGCGGGCCCCGGCCGGGCGGCTCAGGTGCCGAGGTAGTGCATGACGTGCTTGATGCGGGTGTAGTCCTCGATGCCGTACAGGGACATGTCCTTGCCGTAGCCGGAGTGCTTGAAGCCGCCGTGCGGCATCTCCGACACGAAGGGGATGTGGGTGTTGACCCAGACCGCGCCGAAGTCCAGGGCCTTGGTCATGCGCATGGCGCGGCCGTGGTCGCGGGTCCACACGCTGGCGGCCAGGCCGTACTTGACGTCGTTGGCCCAGGCGATGGCCTGCTCCTCGTCGGTGAAGGTCTGGACGGTGATGACGGGGCCGAAGATCTCGTTCTGCACCATCTCGTCGTCCTGGCGGAGCCCGCCGACGACGGTCGGAGCGAAGAAGTAGCCGCGGTCGCCGACCCGCTCGCCGCCCGCCAGCACCTCGGCGTGGTCGGGCGCGCGGTCCAGGAAGCCCTGCACCCGCGCGAGCTGGTCGGCGCTGTTGACCGGTCCGAAGTCGGCGCCCTCGTCGCTGGGCGGACCGACGGCGGTGCCCCGCGCGGCCTCGGCGAGCGCGGCGGTGAAGTCGGCGGCCAGCCGCTCGGAGACCAGCACGCGGGCGGCGGCGGTGCAGTCCTGCCCGGCGTTGAAGTACCCGGCCCCCGCGATGCCCGCGGCGGCGCTCTCGACGTCGGCGTCGTCGAACACCACGACCGGGGCCTTGCCGCCCAGCTCCAGGTGGACGCGCTTGAGGTCGTCGGCGGCGGCCCGCGCGACCTCCATGCCGGCCCGCACGCTGCCGGTGATCGACACCATCTGCGGGGTCGGGTGGGCGACCAGCGCGCGGCCGGTCTCGCGGTCGCCGCAGATCACGTTGAACACCCCGGGCGGCAGGTGCTCGGCGGCGATCTCGGCGAGCAGCAGGGTGCTGGCCGGCGTGGTCTCCGACGGCTTGAGGACGACGGTGTTGCCCGCCGCCAGCGCCGGGCCGAACTTCCACACCGCCATCATCATCGGGTAGTTCCACGGCGTGACCTGCGCGCAGACCCCGATCGGCTCGCGCCGGATGGAGGAGGTGTGGTCGGCCATGTACTCGCCGGTGGCCTTGCCCTCCAGGACCCGGCTCGCGCCCGCGAAGAAGCGGATGTTGTCCACCATGGGAGGGATCTCCTCGTCCATGGTGAGCTGGAGCGGCTTGCCGGTGTCGCGGCTCTCGGCCTCCACCAGGTCGGCGGCGCGCGCCTCCACCGCGTCGGCGAAGCGCAGCAGCGCCAGGCTGCGGTCCTTGGGGGTGGCGTCGCGCCAGCCGGGGAAGGCGTCGGCGGCGGCGCGGAAGGCCGCGTCCACGTCCTCGGCGCCCGAGAGCGGGGCCTCGGCGTAGGGCTCGCCGGTGCTGGGGTCGATCACCTCCAGCGTCCGGCCTTCCTTGGTGTCGGTGTACGCGCCGCCGATAAAGTTGCGCAGCCTGGTCCTGCCGTCGCTGGTCACGTCGATCCCTTCCCGGGGGCACCTGCCCGATGTGTCCACTTGGTCCCGACCTTGACAGAGGACTCAGGCCGTGACAAGTGATTCCGTTGTTACGATCCCATTTCACGACTAATTCCCTTGGACCGTACGCCGAACAGGCACGATGCCGCAGCGAGGAGACCACCCATGACGGAGCGCCGAACGCCGTCGTCCCGACGTGCCCTAGCGTCCGTCCAGCTCGACGAGACCGCCAAGCAGATCATCGAGCAGCTCCAGCAGGACGGCCGCCGCTCCTACGCCGCGATCGGCAAGGCGGTGGGCCTGTCGGAGGCGGCGGTGCGCCAGCGCGTGCAGAAGCTGCTGGACGCGGGCGTGATGCAGATCGTGGGCGTCACCGACCCGATGATGCTCGGCTTCTCCCGGCAGATGATGATCGGCGTCAAGTGCGAGGGCGACCTGGAGTCCATCGCCGACCAGCTGGCCGCCGTCGAGGAGATCGACTACGTGGTGATCACCGCGGGCTCGTTCGACATCCTGGTCGAGCTGGTCTGCGAGGACGACGAGCAGCTGCTGGAGCTGCTGGGCCGGATCCGCGCGGTGCGGGGCGTGGTCTCGACCGAGAGCTTCGTCTACCTGAAGCTGCGCAAGCAGTCCTACTCCTGGGGCACCCGCTGACCGGCCGGGGGCCCGCCGCCTCCATATCCTCCTTTCAGGGGATGCCGCGAACGCGCCCGCGAGCGTACTTTGAGGTGCTGCCAGGAAGGAGACCGGCATGTCAGAGTCGGTTCGCCAGGGCCTTCCCGCCATCCGCCAGATCGAGCTGAACATCACCGAGGAACAGCACCTTGTGATCCGCAAAGCGGCGGACGACCTGGGCTGGACGGTCCCCCAGTACGTACTGAGCGCGGCCCTGGACCGGGCCGAACGCGACCTCTACGAGCACGCCGCGACCGACGGCGGCGCCGACGACCACCGCCACCCCGAGGGCACGGCCGAGCCGTTCGTGGCCCTGCTGGCCGCCCTAGGCTGACCCCTCCAGCGCCGCCCGCAGCCGCGCCGCGTACTCGGCGGCCTCGGCGTCGGACCCGTACTTGGTGCGAGGCCAGAAGAACCCGCGCAGCCCGTCCTTGGGCCTGCGCGGCACCACATGCACATGCAGGTGCGGGACGCTCTGGCTGATCCGGTTGTTGTTGGCCACGAACGAGCCCGCGGCCTCCAGCCCGGTCTCCATGGCCCCCGCCAGCCGCCGCGCGTACCGGAACAGGGGACCGACCTCCTCCTCGGGCAGGTCGGTCAGCGTCTCGTGGTGGGCGCGCGGCACCAGCAGGGTGTGCCCCTTGAACAGCGGCCGCGTGTCGAGGAACGCCACCGCGTCGGGCTCCTCCAGCACGAAGTGCGCGCTGAGCTCACCCTTGATGATCTGACAGAACACACACCCGCCGGCAACCATGCCCCCCATTCTGCCCGCCCGCCAGGTCACCCAGGTGGCGCGGCCGGCGCTGATGGCGGCCTTACGTGATCGCCGCTAGCGTGCGGTCCCATGCGTCTGGACCGCGTCGCCTTCCGGTACCGCCGCCGCGCGCCCTGGGTGCTGCGGGAGGTGTCCCTCGACCTGCCGCCCGGCCGGATCGTCGAGGTCACCGGCCGCAACGGCGCGGGGAAGTCCACGCTCCTGCGGCTGATCGCCGGGTTGCGCGACCCGCGCCGCGGCACGGTCACGGGCCGGCCCGAGCGCGTCGGGTACGCGCCCGAACGGTTCCCGGTCGACCAGCCGTTCACCGTCCGCGCCTACCTGCGGCACATGGCGGCCATGCAGGGCGTGCCCGCGTCCGCCGCCGAGCCCTGGGCCGAGCGCCTGGCGTTCGGGCACCTGCTGGAGACGCGGCTGCCCGAGCTGTCCAAGGGCAGCGCGCAGAAGATCGGCCTGGCGCAGGCGCTGCTGCCGGGCCCCGGGCTGCTGGTCCTGGACGAGCCGTTCGCGGGCCTGGACGCCGAGACCCGCGACGCGCTGCCCGGCCTGGTCGCCGAGCTGGCCGAGGGCGGCACGACCGTCGTGGTCAGCGACCACCAGCGCTGCCTGGAGGACCTGCCCGGCGTCGAGCGCGTCCGCGTCGCCGACGGCTCCGTGACCGCCGTGGGGGCGGCCGCGGAATGGACGACCCTGGAGGTGGTGGTGCGCGCCGACGAGGCCGACACCGTGGAGACCAAGCTGCGGGCCGACGGCCACGACGTGCGGCGGCCCCGCCGGTGATCGCGCTCGCGCGGTTCCAGGTCGCCGGCTACCTGCGGTCGCTGCGCGTCCTGCAGCCGCTCATGGTGGTCCTGCTGATCGTGGCGCTGGTGCTGCTCCAGCGGCCGAACCACCCCGACGAGCAGGAGCTGCTCAAGCTCGCGACGGGGACGCTCGGCGACGTGGCCGCGTTCATGTTCCCCATCTGGGCGTGGGCGGCCCGCGCCCTGCTCGACACCCAGCCCGACGGCCAGCGCGACCTGTCGGCGACGGCCGTCCGGCACCGGGGCGCGCCGATCGCCGCCGGGTTGCTCGCGGCGTATGCGGTCAACCTGGCGCTGGGCGCGCTGGCTCTCGCCGTGCCCCTCGTCTACGGCGCTCTCGCGGGCGTCGAAACGCCCGCCCTGATGGCCGGCGTGGGGCTGACGCTGCTGGTCGCCGCGTCCGCCACGGCCCTGGGCGCCTGGACCAGCCGCCAGGTCATCCCGTCGCCGGGGACCGGTCTGCTGGTCCTGCTGAGCGCGCTCCTGGCCGTGCTGCTGCTCGGCCTGGGCCCGCTGTCGCCGCTGACGGTGCCGATGCTCGACTGGATCCGCGCCGCGCACGAGGGGCCGGTCGCGTTCACCGACGCCTACGGCGGCATCGTGCTGCGCCTGGCGCTGTGGACGGCCCTGGTCGGCGCCGGCTACGTCCTGGTCGGCCGCCGGCGTTGACCGTGGGTCGCGTCAGGCCGCCTGCACGGTGAAGCAGGCGCTCTCGACCGGTTCGTCCGACCGCACGCAGAAGTAGACGCGGCCGCGCTCGCCCCAGTCCCAGCCGAGCCGGCCGTCGGAGTCGAGCTGGAGCAGCAGCCGCCACTGCTCCCGTTCGGTCTCCTGCGGCCCGGCGGGGGCGCGCACCAGCACCGGCCAGCCGCCGAGCTGGTGGTTCGGGGCGTCGTCGGGCCACATGTGCGCCAGCCACGCCGCGTGCAGCTGCTCGTACACCTCCAGGCAGCCGCTGTAGGAGGCCTCCAGCCGCTGCAGGACCGGCTCCTGCGGCGAAGGCACCGACAGGAACGGCGACGCGCCGAGCGGGCACAGGGGGTAGGAGGCGGCGCCGGGCGGCCGGACCGCCTCCCGCAGATCACCGGCGAACACCCGGCAGCCCTCCGCGCCGTCCCCGTGGTAGAACGCGGCCGTGCCCTTGGCGGGCAGGCCCGGCAGCGCCGTCAGGGCCGCCAGCTCCGCGAAGTCCACCGAGCCGAGGAACGCCAGCGGCCGCCCGTCCCTGACCGGCCAGGGCTCGCCTTCCGGCAGCAGCGGTTCACCGCCCAGCCGGACGGTCGCGCCGCCGGGCGCGCCCAGCGCGATGGCGGGCCGCGCCAGCTCCAGCAGCGCCGTGGTGACCTCGGGGGCGAAGAACACACCGAACAGGGAGTGCAGCCGCTGCCGCTGCGGGAGGAAGTGATCCATGTCACGTACCGTTCCCCGGCGCGGGCCGCGCGTACCAGTGTCGCGGCGGATTCAGCGGCGTTCCAGCGCCCCCGCGAGCTGGTCCAGGAAGCGGTCGACCTCCCGCTCGTCGTACCCCGGGACCAGCCGCACGCTGCGGAACACGCATTCGCGCACGTCCCGGGCGGGCACGGGCGGCGCGGCGCCGCGCAGCCCGGCGACCACCCGGTCCAGGAACGCGTCAACGTCGCGCACGTCGTATCCGGCGCGCAGCCGGGAACCGGTGAATCGGGCGTTCTGAATCCAGTTGATGAGCCAGCCCGGATGCACCCGGGGACGGCCCGTGCGCTCCCGGATCGGTCCGGCCGCCTGGAGCTGGCGGATGCGCTCGCTCAGCAGCTCGTCCACCGCCCGCTGCTCGTAGCCGCGCAGCACCACGTCGAAGCGGGTCCGGCGGACCTCCTCGACCGGCAGCTCCGCGCCGCCCTCCAGGGCCTCGCCGATCCGCGCCAGCAACGCGTCCACCTGCGCGCGGTCGTAGCCGCGCAGCGCCACCGGCGGGCGGCTCCCGGTCCTGGCCGGCATGCGGCTCCTAGTCCTTGGTGGCCGCGGCCAGCTGGCCGCAGGCGCCGTCGATCTCCCTCCCCCGGGTGTCGCGCACCGTCACCGGCACCCCGTGCGCCTCCAGCCGCCGGACGAACTCGCGCTCGTCCTCGGGCCGCGAGGCCGTCCACTTGGAGCCCGGCGTCGGGTTCAACGGGATCAGGTTGACGTGTACCAGGCGGCCGCGCAAGAGGCGGCCCAGCAGATCGGCCCGCCAGCCCTGGTCGTTGACGTCCTTGATCAGCGCGTACTCGATGGAGACCCGGCGGCCGCTCCGGTCGGCGTAGGCCCACGCCGCGTCCAGGACCTCCTCGACCTTCCACCGGTTGTTGATCGGCACCAGCTCGTCGCGCAGCTCGTCGTCGGGCGCGTGCAGCGACAGCGCCAGCCGCACCGACATGTCCTCGGCCGCCAGCTTCTCGATCGCCGGGACCAGGCCCACCGTGGACACCGTCACCGAGCGCTGGGAGATGCCGAGGCCCGCGGGCGCCGGGTCGGTGATGCGCCGCACCGCGCCGATCACGGCCTTGTAGTTGGCCAGCGGCTCGCCCATGCCCATGAACACGATGTTGGAGACCCGGCCGGGGCCGCCGGGGATCCGGCCGCGCGCCATCGCGCGGGCGCCGGCGGCGACCTGCTCCACGATCTCGGCGGTGGACAGGTTGCGGGTCAGCCCGGCCTGCCCGGTCGCGCAGAACGGGCAGTTCATGCCGCACCCGGCCTGGGACGACACGCACATCGTGGCGCGGTCGGGGTAGCGCATGAGCACCGATTCGAACAGCACGCCGTCGAAGGCCTTCCAGACCGTCTTCAGCGTCTTGCCGCCGTCGCAGTCCAGCTCCCGCACCGGGGTCAGCAGGTCCGGCAGCAGCTCGCCGACCAGCCGCTCGCGCAGCGGGGCGGGCAGGTCGGTCATCTGCGCGGGGTCGTCGACCAGGCGCGCGAAGTAGTGCCGCGACAGCTGGTCGGCGCGGAACGGCTTCTCCCCGAGCTCGGCGACGGCCGCGCGGCGCTCCTCCGTCGTCAGGTCGGCGAGGTGGCGCGGCGGCTTGGCCCGGCGGGGCGCGGCGAACACGAGCTTGGCCGGCGTCTTCTGCGCCGGGGCGCCCTCGGACGCGGAAGCGGTGGACGCGGCGGGTTCGGTGGTGGCAGACATGGTCCTTCCAGTGTCGCAAACACCGCGCCATGCCCTGACCGTTCCGGACGGACGCCGCGGCGGGGCGCGAACTCCGCGGGGCCGCCGCCCTGACCTCCGACATGCCTGCGCATGACCTTCCCCGGACACTAAGGTCTCGATCATGTCGGTATTGCGCAGGGGGTCCGCTTCGGCCCGGAGCGGTGTGACGGTCGTGCGGGACTCGGTGAGCCCGTACGGCAGCAGGCGGCTGGTGATCGAGACCGACGGCGCCGTCACCGCCGCCTATCTCAAGGACGCCCGGGACACGGTGGTGGGCGCGGTCTGGGCCGCCAACCACCGGCCCGCCCCGGCGGAGCCGGACCTGGACCGGATGGACGCCGGGCTGGCGCCGCTCATGCCCGCCTCGCACGTCCGCGCCCCCGAGGGGCGGGGCCCGCTGGCCGCAGACGATCTCGAAGTGGTGTGGTTCGAGGAGGGCGACGGGGCGGCGGTCCTGGAGCGCGGCGAGCCCCTGCTGGTGCTGCCGGGCTGGGCGGACGTGGCGCGCGGCGTCCCCGGCTACAGCCGGGACGCCACCGGGCCCGGGCCGTTCGCGTTCCCGCTCGACGACGAGATCGAGGAGTTCGGCGCCCGCGTCGAGCAGGCCCGCGACCACTGGAAGACCGTCGCGGCGGACGGCTCGTGGGCCGACTACCAGCAGTCGGTGCTGGGGCACCTCCTGCAGCGGCTGGGGCCGGGCGGCCACTACTGGCACGACGTCGGCCGCCGCCTCACCCCCGGCAACGCCGGGGTCGCGCCGGTGGTGGGCGTGTCGGAGCGGCCCGCCCGCAAGGACCGGGAGTTCACCGTGCTGAGCACCGTGGGCATGAGCCGGCAGCGGATGCCCACCGTCGAGCTGTACGAGGAGGACGTCGCCCCGCACTCGCGCATCGAGCTGGCCGTCGCCACCACGATGCCCAGCCAGCGGGCGGGCAGCGTCTTCCCCTGGCTGGCGCAGTACCCGTGGCGGTCGGTGACCTGGTTCGCGCCGGGCGACGTGGTCAAGTGGTACCACGAGGCCCAGACGTTCCCCCTGGGCGGCGACGACGCGGCCTGGGAGGGCGTGCTGCTGCTGGACGACCCCAGCCGCCTGGCGGGGCCGGTCGCGCCGGGCCTCGCGGGGCTGACGGCCGGCGATCCGGTGCGGTGGCTGTGGCTGGTGCCGATCTCCGGCGAGGAGTACCGGTACGCCAAGAGCGAGGGGTCGGACGCCCTGGTGCGGCGGCTGGCGCAGCAGGGGCGGTCCTGGGTGGTGTCCTGACCGGAGGCGGCCCCGCGCGAACGCCGGACGGCCGTGCGATCGGATGCGATCGCACGGCCGTCGGCAGGGTCCGGTCGGTCAGGCGGCGGGGGTGAACAGCTCCAGCAGCAGCCACACGACGGGGGCGGTGGCGACCAGGGAGTCCAGTCGGTCCATGACGCCGCCGTGCCCGGGCAGCAGCGTGCCCATGTCCTTGATGCCGAGGTCGCGCTTGATCATCGACTCGATGAGGTCGCCCACGGTGGCGGTGACCACCGCGGCCAGGCCGACCAGCACGCCGTGCCAGATCTGGCCGTCGGCCATCAGCCACCACATCAGCCAGGCGCCCGTCGCCATGCAGGCGATCGCCGAGCCGGTGACGCCCTCCCAGGTCTTCTTCGGGCTGATCGTCGGCGCCATCTTGTGCCGGCCGAGGAACGCCCCGGCGAAGTAGCCGCCGATGTCGCTGGCCACCGTCACCGCGATGAAGATCACCGTGCGGTGGTCGCCGTCGTCGGGCCGCATCAGCAGGGCCACGATGCCGCCGATGAGCACCAGGTAGCCCGCCACGAACACCCCGGCCGTGGTGTCGCGGACGTAGCCCTGCGCGCCCTCGGGCATCCGGACCACCAGCACCGCGAGCACCACCAGGGCGACGACCGCGACCAGCGCGAGCGGCCCCCAGATGTAGGCGGCGACCGGTGCGAAGACCATCCCGACCGCCAGCGGGGCGAACGGGACCTGGATGTCGCGGCTCTTGAACGCCTCGGTCAGCTCCCGCATCCCGAGGAACAGGAACACGACCATGACCGCCAGGAAGATCTCCCTGACGGTGTAGAGCGACACCAGCACCAGGGCGCCGAGAGCCGCCCCGACGCCGATGGCGAGGGGCAGGTTGCGGCCCGCCCGGTTCTTCTTGGCCGGCGGCTGGTCACCGCCGGTCGGGGAGCCCGCGGGCTCCCCGGCCTCGTCGAGTTCCATCAAACCTCGAGGAGTTCGGCCTTCTTGTGCTCCAGCAGCTCGTCGATCTGCGCCACGTAGCGGTGGGTGGCGTCGTCAAGCTCCTTCTCCGCACGGCGGACGTCGTCCTCACCGGCCTCGCCGTCCTTGGCGAGCTTGTCCAGGGTGTCCTTGGCGCGGCGGCGGATGTTGCGGATGGAGATCCGGGCGTCCTCGGCCTTGCCGCCGGCGACCTTGATGAACTCCTTGCGGCGCTCCTCCGACAGCTCGGGGAACACCACGCGGATGACGTTGCCGTCGTTGGTGGGGTTCACGCCGAGGTCGCTGTCGCGGATCGCCCGCTCCACCGCCTGCATGGAGGACTTGTCGAAGACCTGGACGATCACCATGCGGGGCTCGGGCAGCGTGAACGAGGCCAGCTGGTTGACCGGCGTCGGCGTGCCGTAGTACTCCGCGGTGATCTTGTTGAACATGGCGGGGGTGACGCGGCCGGTGCGGATGGCCTGGAAGTCCTCCTTGGCGACCGCGACCGCCTTCTCCATCTTCTCCTCGGCTTCGAGGAGGGTCTCGTCGATCACTTCGACTCCCGGTTCATCTGGTCGGCCTGTGTTCCCTGCCGGTCGTGCTGCGCCGCCGGCCCGGCCGCGCTGGGTCGGATCGGTCAGTCGTCGGCCGGGCTGACCAGGGTGCCGATCTTCTCACCGCGGACGGCCCGGACGATGTTGCCCTGGCCCATGAGGTCGAAGACCACGATGGGCAGCGCGTTGTCCATGCAGAGGCTGATGGCCGTGGCGTCCATGACCTTCAGTCCCCGCTGTAGGACTTCACCGTAATCCAAACGGTCGAACTTCACCGCGTCCGGATTCTTGCGGGGGTCGGCGTCGTACACGCCGTCCACCTGAGTGGCCTTCAGCACCGCCTCGGCGCCGATCTCCAGCGCGCGCTGGGCGGCGGTGGTGTCGGTGGAGAAGAACGGCTGGCCGAGGCCCGCGCCGAAGATCACCACACGGCCCTTCTCCAGGTGCCGGATGGCGCGGCGCGGGATGTAGGGCTCGGCCACCTGGCTCATGGTGATGGCCGTCTGCACCCGCGTGTCCAGGCCCAGCTTCTCCAGGAAGTCCTGCAGCGCCAGGCAGTTGATCACGGTGCCGATCATGCCCATGTAGTCGCCGCGGCCGCGGTCCATGCCGCGCTCGGCGAGCTGGGCGCCGCGGAACATGTTGCCGCCGCCGCACACCACCGCGACCTCGACGCCGTCCTTGACGGCCTCGGCGATGGCCTCGGCGACGTGCTGGACGACCTCGGGGTCGATGCCGAGCGGGTCACCGCCGGCGAACGCCTCGCCGGACAGCTTCAGCAGCACCCGCTTCCAGCCGCCGCGCGGGGCGTGCTGGGCAGACGACGAGGCCGCCGTCGTATCGGTTGTGGTCTCTTCCGGCACGTCGGCGGCCTCCTCGTTGCTTCGTGAAATCTGTTCGGTCCCCTGCTCCCAGGGTCCCTTACGCCTGGCCGACCTTGAAGCGGGCGAAGCGGACGACCTTCACGCCGGCCTCGTCGAGGACCTTGGCGATGGTCTTCTTGTTGTCCTTGACGAACGCCTGCTCCAGCAGCACGAAGTCGCGGAAGTAGGCGTTGACCCGGCCCTCGACGATCTTCGGGATGGCCTGCTCGGGCTTGCCCTCCTCGCGGGTGAGCTGCTCGGCGAGCGCGCGCTCCTTCTCGATCGCCTCGGCGGGGATCTCGTCGCGGGTGAGGTACTTGGGCGACATGGCGGCGATCTGCTGCGCGACGTCCTTGGCGACCTCGGCGTTCTCGCCGTCCAGCTCGACCAGCACGCCGGTGGTCGGCGGCAGGGACGGGTCGGACTTGTGCAGGTAGCTGGCCACGTAGGCGCCCTGGTAGTGGGCGAAGCGGCCGATCTCCAGCTTCTCGCCGATCTTGGCGGAGGCCTCCTGGATCAGGGCCTCGACGGTCTTGCCGGGCTCGATCTCGGCGGCCAGCAGCGCCGCGGAGTCGGCCGCGCCGCTCTTGGAGGCGAACTCGACGACGCGGTCGGCGAGCTCGATGAACTCGGCGTTCTTGGCGACGAAGTCGGTCTCGCACTTGACCTCGAGGAGCGCGCCGTCGGTGGTGCCCTCGAAGTACTCGGCCACCAGGCCGTTGGCGGCGGTGCGCTCGGCGCGCTTGCCGACGTCCTTGGCGCCCTTGAGGCGCAGGATCTCGACCGCCTTCTCGAAGTCGCCCTCCGCCTCGGTGAGGGCGTTCTTGCAGGCCATCATGCCGGAGCCGGTCAGCTCGCGAAGCCGCTTGACGTCAGCGGCGGTGAAGTCAGCCATCGCTCTTCTGTCCTGTCGTGGTGGGAAAACTGTGGTGACAGACAACGGGCCCCCGGGGGCCTCGCCCCCGGGGACCCCGCGTCGTCAGGCCTGCTCGGTGGCCTCGGCCGGCTTCTCGGCCGGCGCCTCGGCCGGCGCCTCGGCCGGCGTCTCGTCGGCGGCGGTGGCCTCGGAGGCGGCGTCGCGGTCGGTCTCGGCGGACTCCTGCGCCTCGGTGCTGCCGCCGTCCTCGGCGCGGGCCTCGGTGGCGACCTCCTCGGCCGGCTTGCCCTCCAGCAGGTCGCGCTCCCACTCGGGCAGCGGCTCGGCGGCGGAGGCGGCGGCCTCGGCCGGCTTCTCGTCGCCGGCGGCGGCGCCGGAGCGGGCGATCAGGCCGTCGGCGACGGCGTCGGCGACCACGCGGGTCAGCAGGCTGACGCTGCGGATGGCGTCGTCGTTGCCCGGGATCGGGTAGTCGACCTCGTCGGGGTCGCAGTTGGTGTCCAGGATGGCCACGACCGGGATGCCGAGCTTCTTGGCCTCGTTGACCGCGATGTGCTCCTTCTTGGTGTCCACGATCCAGACGGCGCTGGGCACCTTGGCCATGTCGCGGATACCGCCGAGGGTGCGCTCCAGCTTGTCCTTCTCGCGGCGCAGGCCCAGCAGCTCCTTCTTGGTCATGCCGGAGCCGGCCACGTCGTCGTAGTTGATCTCCTCCAGCTCCTTGAGCCGGGTGAGCCGCTTGTGGACGGTGGAGAAGTTGGTGAGCATGCCGCCCAGCCAGCGCTGGTTGACGTAGGGCATCCCGACCCGGGCCGCCTGCTCGGCGATGGCCTCCTGGGCCTGCTTCTTGGTGCCGACGAACAGGATCGTGCCGCCGTGCGCGACCGTGGCCTTCACGAACTCGAAGGCGCGGTCGATGTAGGACAGCGACTGCTGCAGGTCGATGATGTAGATGCCGTTGCGCTCGGTGAAGATGAAGCGCTTCATCTTCGGGTTCCACCGGCGGGTCTGGTGGCCGAAGTGGACGCCGCTCTCGAGGAGCTGCCGCATGGTGACGACGGGAGCCATGTGCCCGTGTTCTCCTGTCCGGCCCGATGGTGCGGGCCAAGTTCCGGTTGGTCGCCCGCGCTCGGACGCGGCCCCGCCGTCGCAGGCGACGGACCGAGAGGCTGCGCCCCACCGTGCTCTCCGCGAGGTGAGCTGTGGGTGGCCGACGAGCGCGTGAATTCGGTCGCGCGGGTGAAGTCCGTGCGACCGTTTCCCAAGTCTATTGGATGTTCGGCGCGCACGTGGAATCAACCGGCCGCGAGGGGGCGGTTGTCCACAGGTGGCGGCCGGGCCTGGCGAGGCCGCCGGACGCCGGTGCACGCTGCTGGACATGACCCTACTCACTCTGCTGTTCACCTGCACCACCCTGATCACGGGCGCGCCTCCGCCCCAGACACAGTGGCGCTGGCCGTTAGGGCCGCCCGCCCCGCGCGTCCTGCGCGCCTTCGCCCCGCCGCCCACGCCCTGGCTGCCGGGCCACCGGGGCGTGGACCTGGCCGCCCGCCCGGACCAGCCGGTCTACGCCGCGGGCCGGGGCCGGGTCAGCTACGCCGGGCGCCTGGCGGGGCGCGGGGTGATCGCGATCAGCCACGGCGAGCTGCGGACGACCTACCTGCCGGTGCGCTCGGCGCTCCGGCCCGGCCACCTCGTGGCTCCCGGCGCGCGCATCGGCACCGTGGAGCGCGTTCCCGTCCACTGCGCCGTGGCGTGCCTGCACTGGGGCCTGCGCAACGCGAGCGGCTACCTGGACCCGCTGCTCCTGATACGCCCCAGGGTCCGGCTGCTCCCTCGCTGGCCGGCTTCCCCGGCGGACTCCGCCGTCCCTGCTGTCCCCGTCGTTCCGCCTGCCCCCGCCACCTCAACCGCTCCCTCTACCTCCACGACCGCAGCACACCCCTCGACAAGATCTCTTCCGAACGCGGCCGCCCCTCCCCTCTCCTCAACGCCGGCCTCCCCAGCATCAGCGTCCTCCTCGACACCCCCACCGGCCTCGTCCCAGCCACACCCCAGGAAGGCAGGCGAGACAGGCACGACCGGTGAGACGGGTGAGACGAGCGAGCGTCCCGCCGATCAGCCGGTGCGCCTGGTCCTGCGCGATGCGACCACCGCGACCGGCGGGGCCGTGACGGGGATGCTGCTGGCGTTCGCGCTGGTCTCCCTGCGCCAGGCGCGAGTACGCGGCCGCTCCAGGCGCCGTCCGCCGCCAGATGTGATCGACCTGACAAGGGAGCGCCGCCTGCGCCGGCTCCAGTGAGCGAGGCGGCTCACCCCTCGTCGTCTCCGACGGTCCCGCGCGGGTGGGCCTGGCGGTGCACCTGCTTGAGGCGTTCGGCGGAGACGTGCGTGTAGAGCTGGGTGGTCTGCAGGGAGGCGTGCCCCAGGATCTCCTGGACGCTCCGCAGATCGGCCCCGCCCTCCAGCAGGTGGGTGGCCGCGCTGTGCCGCAGCCCGTGCGGGCTGAGGTCGGGCATCTCCCCGACCTCGGCGATGCGGTCGTGCACGATGCGGCGCGCCGTGTTGGGGTGCAGGCGCCCGCCCCTGGCGCCGAGGAACAGCGCGGGGCCACTGCGTTCGGTGGCCAGCGCCGGGCGGCCTGCCCGCAGCCAGTCCTCGACGGCGCGCACCGCGGGCTCGCCCATCGGCACCGTCCGCTCCTTTCCGCCCTTCCCCAGGACGCGGGCGGTCCGCCGCCCGGCGTCCAGGTCGCCGATGTCCAGCCCGCACAGCTCGCCGACCCGTACCCCGGTCCCGTACAGGACCTCCAGCACGGCCAGGTCGCGCAGGCCCAGCGGCCCGGTGGCGTCCAGCCGGTCCAGCAGGCGGGACGCGTCGTCCTGCGCGAGGACGGCGGGCAGGTCGCGCGGGCGCTTCGGCGTGCCCAGCAGCGGTCCGGGGTCCGCCGGGATGAGGCCGCGCCGGTGCAGGTACCCGGTGAAGGTCCGCACGGCCGCCGTCCGGCGGGCCAGGGTGGCGCGCGATTTACCGAGGGCGTGCTGCCGGGCCAGCCAGGCGCGCAGCACCGCGATGTCGAGATCCGCCGGTCCGGCGACGCCCACCGTCCCCGCGTACCGGCACAGGTCTCCCAGATCTCCGAGGTAGGCGCGCAGCGTGTGCTCGGACACGTCCCGCTCGGCGCGCAGGTACCGCTCGAACTCCCCCATCGCCTCCCGCAGCGGTGCGGCGACGCCCTCCGCGACCGGCTCGGGTTCCTCGTCTGTGCTCACAGCGGCCCACGCTGCGCCACCGGCCCCGGCAAATCAAGCGCCACCCGCCCGCCCGGCCACCAAGATCCCAACTTATCCACAGAACGCGATTCTGTGGTGACGCTCCGCACCGGCGCACGGCACCGTCGGAGGCGGAGGTGAGCATGATGCAGACCCATATCGGCCTGGGCCGGCGCGGAGAGACCGCGGCGGCCGCCTACCTGGTCCGGCTCGGCTGGACGATCCTCGCCCGCAACTGGCGCTGCCCCGAAGGCGAGCTCGACATCGTGGCCCACGACGGCGTCGGCACGGTCGTCTGCGAGGTGAAGACCCGGCGCTCCGACCGCTACGGCGCCCCCATCGAGGCGATCACCACCGCCAAGGCCGCCCGGCTGCGCCGCCTGGCCGGCGTGTGGGCCGCCGACCACCGGGCCCGCGCCGGCGAGATCCGCATCGACGTGCTCGGCCTGCTGGCCGACGGCGACGGCTTCGTCGTGGAGCACCACCGGGCGGTGTGCTGAGATGACCCTCGCCAAGACCCGCGCGGTCTGCCTGGTCGGCGTCGACGGCTTCGTCGTGGACGTGGAGGCCGCCATCACCAGCGGCGTCCCGGGCCTGCACCTGGTGGGGCTGCCCGACACCGCGCTCAGCGAGTCCCGCGACCGCGTCCGCGCCGCGATCTTCAATTCGGACGAGGACTGGCCCAACAGGCACGTCACAGTGTCACTTTTCCCGGCCAGCCGCCCCAAGGCGGGCTCGACTTTCGATCTCGCCATCGCGGTGGCCCTGATGGCCGCCGCCGGAGCCGTGCCCGCCCGGTCCTGCGCCGGTCTGGTCCTCATCGGCGAGCTGGGGCTGGACGGCCGCATCCGCCCCATCCCCGGCGTGCTGCCCGCCGTCCTGACGGCGGCTAACGCCGGATGCCGCACCATCGTCGTGCCGCGCGCCAACGCCGCCGAGGCGGAGCTGGTCCCCGAGGTCGAGGTGGTGTCCGCCGGGACGCTGCGCGCGCTGCTGTGCCTGCTCCGCGACGAGCCGCCCCCGCCCGAGGACGCCGAGGAACCGCCACCGCCTCCCGCAGAGGCCCTGCCGCTGCGCGCGCCCGACCGCCGCAGCGGCCTGGACCTCGCCGACGTCCGGGGCCAGGCCGAGGCGCGCCGCGCCCTGGAGATCAGCGCCGCGGGCGGGCACCACCTCTTCTTCTCCGGGCCTCCGGGCTGCGGGAAGACGATGCTCGCCGAGCGCCTGCCCACCCTGCTGCCGCCACTCGACCGGGAGGCCGCCCTGGAGGTCACCGCCATCCACTCGATCGCCGGAACGCTGCCGCCCGGCCAGCCCCTCATCACCCGTCCGCCGTTCCACTCCCCGCACCACACCGCCACCCGCGCGGCGATGGTGGGCGGCGGATCGGGCCGTTCCCTGCAGCCCGGAGCGGCCTCCCTCGCCCACCGGGGCATCCTCTTCCTCGACGAGGCCCCAGAATTCATGAACGGCACCCTGGACGCCCTTCGCCAGCCCCTGGAAGAGGGCGAGGTCCACATCGCCCGCGCCGCGGGCACCGCCACCTTCCCCGCCCGCTTCACCCTCGTCTTGGCGGCGAATCCGTGCCCGTGCGCGGCGGCCAAGCAGATCGACTGCTCCTGCGCCCCGGCCGTCCGCCGCAGGTACCTCGCCCGCATCTCGGGCCCGCTCCTGGACCGCATGGACCTCAAACTCGAACTGGCCCCCGCCAGCCGCGCCGAACTCCGCTACGACCTCGAACTCGCCGAATCCAGCGCCGTCGTCGCCGAACGGGTCCTGGCCGCCCGCGAACGCACCCTCAAGCGCCTGGCCGACACCCCCTGGCGCGCCAACAGCGAGATCCCCGGCCCGGAACTGCGCCGCCGCTTCATCCCCTCGGGAGACGCCATGCTCACCGCCGACGACGCCCTGCAGAAGGGCTCCCTCAGCGCCCGCGGCCTGGACCGCGTCCTGCGCGTCGCCTGGACCCTCGCCGACCTGGCGGGCCACGACAAGCCCAGCGCCGACGACATCGGCGGCGCCCTGGCCCTGTGGGCGGGGTGGCGGCCGTGAACGACCGAACGGCCCGGGCCGTCCTGTGCGCCATCGCCGAGCCGGGCGAATCCCTGATCAACCGGCTGATCGACCACGCCGGCCCGGCCGGCGCGCTGGAGAGCGTCCGCACCGGCGCCTTCCCCCACGACCTGGCGCCCTCCCCCCACGAGAAGGCCCGGATCGCCGGCCGCCTGGAGCACTGGCGGATCCGCCTGACGACCGCGACCCCCGACCAGGACCTGGCCGTCACCGAGCACCTCGGCTGCCGCCTGGTCTGCCCCGGCGACACCGAATGGCCGACCACCCTGGACGATCTCGGCGACCAGCGCCCCTACGCCCTCTGGCTGCGCGGCCCGGAGGACCTGCGCTACACCTGCCTGCGCTCGGTCGCCGTGGTCGGCTCCCGCGCCGCCTCCTCCTACGGCCTGCGCGTGGCGGCCGAACTGGGCGCCGAGCTGGCCGAACGCCGCTGGACGGTGATCTCCGGTGGCGCCCTCGGCATCGACTCGGCCGCCCACCGGGGCGCTCTCGCGGCCGACGGCCCGACGGTGGCCGTCTTCGCCAACGGCGTGGACGTGCCCTACCCCGCCTCCAACGACGGCCTGTTCACGGAGATGGCCCGCCGCGCCCTGCTGGTCAGCGAGTCCCCGCCGGGGACCTCCCCGCAGCGGCTGCGCTTCCTCGTCCGCAACCGGGTGATCGCCGCCCTGTCCCGGGGCACCGTGGTGGTGGAGGCCCAGCGCCGCAGCGGCGCGCTCAGCACGGCCACGTGGGCGAGGCGCCTGGACCGCGACGTGATGGCCGTCCCCGGCCCGGTCACCTCGGCCGCCTCGGTCGGCTGCCACCGCCTGCTGCGCGATCACCCGCCCGCCGTGCTGGTCACGCGGGCCGAGGAGGTCATCGAGACCGTCGGCCGCATCGGCGCGGACCTGGCCCCGGAGCCGGACGCGCCCGTCCTGCCGCGCGACCGCCTCGACCCGGTGACGCGCTCGGTCCTGGAGGTCTTCCCTGCCCGGGGCGCGGCCGGACCGGCCCAACTGGCGGCCAAGGCGGGGATGGACCTCGCCGGGATCAACGCCAAGCTGGGCCTGCTGTCAGCGGCGGGCTTCATAGAACGCGCCGAAGGCGGCTGGCGCCTGACCGCCGCCGCCAGGTCCTGAGGAGGACGACGATGCCCCGTCTCAGAGCGCCCTCATCGCCATCTCCAGAGCCCTTCGCACGGCCGCCCGACCACCGCCCGCACAACCGTCCGCGTGCCCGGTCACCTGCACAAGCACCTGTGGAGCCACGTATGCGACCACCTGATCACCCGCTCACATTCCTGCACAGCCACCCGTACGACAGCTTGTCGGGGTCGTCTCTGAGCCTGTGCTGCTGCCGATGGCGAGCTTCGTCGAGGGCGTCAGCAGAGGACGGCGCCCGACGGGCACCGCCGGCCCCCAGGAGCCACCGATGGGCGCCCCAGAACGCCCACACGACGTCCATACGGCCGCTCGGCCGCCTGAACGGCTGTCCGGCCTCCCGCATGGCTGCTTGGTCATCTGTGCGGCGGGTCGGATGCCTGTGGATGTTCGAGTGGGCAGCCGGTCGGGTGGGGACGGCCGTTGGTCACTGGTCGGACGGCAGTTCGAACTCGCTCTTGGGGAGTTCCTCCACGTTGACGTCCTTGAAGGTGACGACACGGACGTTCTTCACAAAACGTGCAGGTCGGTACATGTCCCAGACCCAGGCGTCCTGCATGGTGACCTCGAAGAAGACCTCGCCGTTGTCGGTGCTCCGCACCTGGAGGTCGACCGAGTTGGTCAGATAGAACCTTCGCTCGGTCTCCACCACGTAGGTGAACAGCCCGACGACGTCGCGGTACTCGCGATAGAGCTGCAGCTCCATCTCGGTCTCGTACTTCTCGAGATCCTCGGCGCTCACGCTGATGCCCCTTCCGTCCGGCCCGCGCCAGGGGCCCGCCGCACCGGCGGATCCCCGGCCTCCACCCCCAAGGCCACCTCCCCATTCTTACGCAACGCCCGTCCGACATTGACGTAGGAGAAGCGATGCTCGGGACAAGGCCCGTGCTCGTGCAGAGCCGCCGTGTGCTCCCTGGTGACATACCCCTTGTGCACGTCGAAGCCGTATTCGGGATAGCGCTCGTGCAGCCCGACCATGATCCGGTCCCGGGTCACCTTGGCGATCACCGAGGCGGCGGCCACGCACGCGGCCACCCGGTCCCCCTTGATCACCGCCAGGCCGGGCACCGTCAGGCCCGGCACCGGGAAGCCGTCGCTCAGCACGTACGCGGGTCGCCGCTCCAGCGCCGCCAGAGCCCGCCGCATGCCGGTGATGTTGCAGCGGTGCACCCCGATGCGGTCGATGTCGTGGCACGGGACCACCACGGCGCTCCAGGCCGTCGCCTGCTCGACGATCCGCTCGTAGACCGCCTCGCGGCGCGCCGGGGTGAGCAGCTTGGAGTCGGTGAGGCCCTCGATCCGGCCGCGCCGCCCCTCCGGCAGGATGACCGCCCCGACGACCAGCGGCCCCGCGCAGGCCCCCCGCCCGGCCTCGTCGACCCCGGCGACCGGCCTGAATCCGGCGTGCCCCAGCGCCTGCTCGTAGGCGTACAGCCCGGCGTCACGGCGCGGCGTGAAACGGAGTGGACGACCCTTCATGCACCGCAGGGTACGTCGCCCCGGCACCTCAAGGTGCCGTGAATCCCGCCTTCTCCGGCATGCCCTAGATCACCTGCCCGCCCGGCCCAGGTCAGCGCCCTCACCTGTGACCTGGAGCCCCGTTCCGCCGCCAGAGAAGCCCTGGGGAGACCCGCATGATCACCTTGCCCGTCCCGCCCTTGCCCGTCCCGCCCTTGCCCCGGGGGATGTCCGGCCTCCCCGGCCCCTGTTCGGGGCGGACTTCAAGCCTGCCTGCGGGTTGTGGGCCCGGGCTTGCCGTCGCCTCTACGCGGCAGTGGTGAGGGGAGACGGAAAGCATGGATCGTTTTGGCCGCTTTTATGCGGCTTTTGGACAGTGCGGTGAAGCGAGGACCCAGGTGGCGCCAGGCTGTTTCCGTTGCCCTGGCGCTGGTGCCGCGGTCCGCGGCAGAGAAGGGCGCGGTCGTGGGGGGGGGGGGGGGGCGGGGCCCCCCGCCCCCCCCGCGGCCCCCCCCCCCCCCGCCGCCCGCCGGGGGGCGGGGGGGGCCCGGCGCCCCCCCCCCCCCCCGCCGCCGCCCCCCCCCGC
>JBITGK010000024.1:0-155459 GCA_044456955.1 Spirillospora sp. NPDC050679
CTACCCGCCGAAGATCCCGGTGCCCGCGCCCGGCCTCGCGGCGGCGCGGCAGGCCCCCGGAACGCGGCGGGGGGGCCCCCCCCCGGGGGGGGGGGGGCGCCGGGCGGGGGGGGGCGGGGGGCCGGCGGGGGGGGGGGGGCGGGGGGGGGCACGCGGCGGGGCCGGGGGGGGGGGGCCGGGGCGCGGCCCCGGGGGGGGGGGGGGGTCGGGGGGTGGGGGGGGCGGGGGGCCCCCCCCCCCCGCGGGGGGGGCCCCGCCTCACGCGGCCGGCCCTACAGCGGGCGGCGGCCCTGGAGCAGCAGCGGGTCGTCGGCCTGGTCCAGCGAGGCGGCCCGGACGCCCGGGGTGACGCCCGCCCAGCGCAGCAGGTCGGCGGTCGCCTTGGCGCGCTGCTGGTCGGGCAGCTTCGCGATCAGGCGTCCGCTGTGGTTCTGGCCCGGCGCGACGTAGACGGCCGAGTCGCGGCTGCCCTTGCCGAGACGGAACGGCTCGGCGCGCCACGGGTCGTTACCGCCGTAGACGAACAGCAACTGGCTGCCGTGGTTGCGCACCCAGGCGTCGATGTCGCGCATCGCCTTGCCGCCGTCCCAGCGCACCTTGATCGAGCGCGGCAGGTAGGCGCGGGCGTTGTTGTAGGTGTGCTCGTAGCGCAGGTACGGGCGCAGGTGCTTGAACTTGGGGTTCGGAGCGCCGAGCTGGTAGCCCGCCTGGTAGTAGTACGGGATGTACGGGGTGAGGCCCTGGTCGGTGTAGAACGACAGGCCCGCGACCGCGTCGAGGCTCTTGTACAGCTCGTCGTCGCTCGCCTTCACCGACGGGACGGTGTCGCAGGCGCTCTGCAGGTTGTACTGCCAGAAGCCCCACTCGTAGTCCATGACCGAGTTCTCGAACGCCCGGTCCATGGTCCGCAGGAGCTTGAACGTCCAGCCGTTCTTGTCGGCGTCGGCCTTGAACCGCTGGAGCATCGCCGGGCGGCGCTTCAGGAACTCGCGGGCGACGTCCTTGAGCTGCGCGCGGCACTGGTCGTCGGTGCCGACGGTGGCGAAGAAGCGGTCGTAGGCGCTGTCCTCGCGGTCGTCGACGTTGTTGGGCGCCACGTAGGCGACGGTGCCGTCCACGTCGCGCGGGTAGAAGCGCTTGTGGTAGACGGCGGTCATGCCGCCCTTGCTGGCCCCGGTGGAGATCCACTTCTTGCCGTAGATCTTCTTGAGCTGCCCGATCAGGCGGTGCTCGTCGGTGGCCGCCTGCCAGATGGTGTCCTTGGTCCAGTCGGTGGGCACCGGGCGGGAGGGGGTGAAGTAGCGGTACTCGACCGAGATCTGGTTGCCGTCCAGCAGCGCGGTCGGCTCGGCGGTGAACATCACCTCGGGGGTGTCGTAGCCGCTGGTGTAGAGCACCATCGGCTTGGCCGCGTCCTTGTGCTGGAGCATGATCCGCTGCTCGAACCACCGGCCCCGGGGGTTGCGGTGGTCCACCGGCTGCTTGTAGGTGAGCCAGAACCAGCGGGTGCCGGGGAGGGTGGAGGGCTTCTCCTCCACCCTCATGCCCGGGATGGCCTTCAGCCGGGCCGCGATGTCGGTCGCGGAGGCGGCGGGGGCGGGAGCGGCGTGCGCGGGAGCTGCGAGGGCGCCGGCGGCCAGGCCGGCGGTCAGCACCAGGGCGGCGGTTCCTTGTGAGAAGCGCGGCATCGTGCCCCTTCCACATGCGGAGATTTGTGATCGGCAGCCGCACACTAGGGGAGGATCAGGGCGAAAACGGATTCCTGTCGCGCTTGTTATGGACCCGTGACGGCCCGGTGTCCGGGCCCGCGCCAGGCGCTGGCACGGCCGGCGCCCGCATCGGCTGCGGGCCGGGTCCGGGGCCCGGTCCGCACCTGATGCGCGCCTGATGCGCGCCGTGAGATCGCGCCTCGGGCCGCGCCTTCAGACCGCGCCGCCGGTCGCCAGGTGGGCGACCAGCCAGGCGAGCCCGAGGGCCAGGCCGACGCGGCGGAGCTGCCAGCCGAACGGCTTGCCGCGCACGGCGAAGACGCGCCAGATCAGCTCCGAGAGGGTGTCGCCGGGCCGCCGGTTGAACACCGCAGGCAGCTCGATGGCGAAGAACATCATGATCCAGAAGAGCCAGGCGGCGAGGTAGGGGGACATGACCGACCTTAGGGGGAGAGGTTCTTACTAGAAACTTCCCGCAATATGTGATCGTTACCCCTGGCCGGCCGCATCGGCCGCGACGGGCCCCCGGCCCGTCACTCCCCCGGCGCCAGGTACCGCCCGATGAACTCGCGTTCGTGCGGCGTGAAGCGCCGCAGCCGGTTGTTGTCCACGTCGAAGGCCACCAGCGTCGAGGTGGCGGTCGCGAACACCTGCTCGTCGTCGCGCACCTCGTAGGCCAGCTTGAACGACGCGGCGCGCGCCTCGGTCACCCAGGTCTCCACCCGGATCGGGTAGACGGTGGGCAGCAGCGGCCGCCGGTAGTCGATCTCGTGCCGGGCGATCACCATGCCGCGCACCGGCTGCTCCCCCTTGCGCACCGGGTCGCCGTGGAACATCTCCAGCCGCGCGTCCTCCAGGTAGCCCAGGAACTTGACGTTGTTCACATGGCCCTGCGAGTCGATGTCGCCGAAACGGATCTTGAACTCGTAGACGTGCCGGAAGTCGGCCGGGGGAAGCTCGTTGTGCTGCATGTCCTCGCCTGGGGTCGGTGGCGTGCGCGCGGGGGTCGGGCCGATGCTACCCGCCGAAGATCCCGGTGCCCGCGCCCGGCCTCGCGGCGGCGCGGCAGGCCCCCGGAACGCGGCGGCGCCGCACCCCCGGGGAGGTGCGGCGCCGCCGTGCGGTCCGGGCCGGGCGTCAGTCGCGGGTGAGGCGACGGTGGGTGACGCGGTGCGGGCGCGCCGCGTCGGCGCCCAGGCGCTCGATCTTGTTCTTCTCGTAGTCGGCGAAGTTGCCCTCGAACCAGAACCAGCTGGAGCCCTCTTCCCACGCCAGGATGTGGGTGGCGATGCGGTCCAGGAACCACCGGTCGTGCGAGGTGATCACGGCGCAGCCGGGGAACTCCA
This sequence comes from Spirillospora sp. NPDC050679, assembly GCA_044456955.1. GTDB lineage: Bacteria > Actinomycetota > Actinomycetes > Streptosporangiales > Streptosporangiaceae > Spirillospora. Next base: position 3,056 of record JBITGK010000024.1, read on the forward strand.
GCAGCGCGTTCTCCAGGCTGGACAGCGTCTCGGTGTCCAGGTCGTTGGTCGGCTCGTCCAGCAGCAGCACGTTGCCGCCCTGCTTGAGGGTCATCGCGAGGTTCAGCCGGTTGCGCTCGCCGCCCGACAGCACGCCCGCGGGCTTCTGCTGGTCGGGGCCCTTGAAGCCGAACGCCGCGATGTAGGCGCGCGAGGGCATCTCGACCTGGCCGACCTTGATGTGGTCCAGCCCGTCGGAGACGACCTCCCAGACGTTCTTCTTGGGGTCGATGTTGCCGCGGCCCTGGTCGACGTAGGAGATCTGCACGGTCTCGCCGATGCGCAGCGCGCCGGAGTCCGGCGTCTCCTCACCGACGATCATGCGGAACAGCGTGGTCTTGCCGACGCCGTTGGGGCCGATGACGCCGACGATGCCGTTGGGCGGCAGGTTGAACGACAGGTCGTCCATCAGCAGCCGGTCGCCGAACCCCTTGGTGAGGTGGTCGGCCACGATCACCGTGTTGCCCAGGCGCGGGCCCGGCGGGATCTGGATCTCCTCGAAGTCGAGCTTGCGGGTCTTGGCCGCCTCGGCCGCCATCTCCTCGTAGCGCTGGAGGCGGGCCTTGGACTTGGTCTGGCGGGCCTTGGGGTTGGAGCGCACCCACTCCAGCTCGTCCTCCAGGCGCTTCTTGCGCTTGGCGTCCTTGTTGCCCTCGACCTTCAGGCGCTCGGCCTTCTTCTCCAGGTAGGTGGAGTAGTTGCCCTCGTAGGGGTGGCAGCGGCCGCGGTCCAGCTCCAGGATCCAGGTCGCCACGTTGTCCAGGAAGTACCGGTCGTGGGTGACGGCGAGGACGGTGCCCTCGTACTTGGCCAGGAACTGCTCCAGCCACTGCACGCTCTCGGCGTCCAGGTGGTTGGTGGGCTCGTCCAGCAGCAGCAGGTCGGGCGCCTCCAGCAGCAGCTTGCACAGGGCCACGCGGCGGCGCTCGCCACCCGAAAGCTTGGTCACGTCGGCGTCCGGCGGCGGGCAGCGCAGCGCGTCCATGGCCTGTTCGAGCTGGCTGTCGAGGTCCCAGGCGTTGCGGTGGTCGAGCTGCTCCTGCAGCTTGCCCATCTCCGCCATCAGCTCGTCGGAGTAGTCGGTCGCCATCTCCTCGGCGATGGCGTTGAACCGGTCGAGCATCGCCTTGGTCTCGGCGACGCCCTCCTCCACGTTGCCGAGGACGGTCTTGTCCTCGTTCAGCGGGGGCTCCTGCTGCAACATGCCGACCGTGAAGCCCGGCATCAGCCGCGCGTCGCCGTTGGACGGCTGCTCAAGACCGGCCATCATGCGCAGCAGCGTGGACTTGCCAGTCCCGTTGGGGCCCAGAACGCCGATCTTTGCTCCGGGCAGGAAGTGCAAGGTGACGTCGTCCAGGACGACCTTGTCGCCATGTGCCTTGCGCACACGCTGCATCGTGTAGATGTACTCGGCCATGGAGTCAAGCCTAGGGGGTCCGGGGCAGTAGTCGGTCTGCCTTTCCGACCGTGGCGGTCAGCCCGGCGCGGCGGCCGTGATCATTTGGTGTTCTCGATGGCGGGCAGGCACACGCGGTCGCGGCCGGACTGCTTGGCCCGGTACAGCGCGAGGTCGGCGGCGGCCAGCAGCTCGATCAGGTCCTCGCCGTGCATCCGGAACAGCGAGACCCCGACCGAGATCGTCACCCCGACCGAGCCCTCCTCGGCCGGCACGGCCAGGCGGCGGACCCGGCCGCGCAGGCGCTCGGCGACCCGGCACGCCTCCACGGTGTCGGCGCCCGGCAGCAGCACCACGAACTCCTCGCCGCCGAACCGGCCCACCACGTCGTAGTCGCGGAGCTGGCCGCACAGGGTGCTGGCCACCCCGACCAGCACCTGGTCGCCCACCAGGTGGCCGTAGGTGTCGTTGACCTTCTTGAAGTGGTCGATGTCGATCAGCAGCACCGCCAGCGGGTCGTGGGTGCGCTGGGAGCGCGACAGCTCGGTGTCGGCCTCGCGCTGCCAGGCGGCCGCGTTCAGCAGGCCGGTCTTGGCGTCGGTGCGGGCGGCGGCCTGCAGCTGCTGGTGCATCAGGCTGCGCTGGAGCAGCACCACCGGGGGCAGCGCCAGCAGCAGCAGGGCCGGCGACAGCGTGCAGGTGATCGCCACCAGCATGCCGACGCACAGCTCCACCACGTCCAGCAGGAGGATCTCGCGGTTCCACAGGACCTCGCGCCAGCGGGCCTCGGGGTCGGCGGCGTGCGCGGCGATCGCGACCAGCGCCGTGTTGATCACGGTGAACAGCGCCGCGCAGCCGACCGCGACCGGGATGCCCGGCCAGCCGCCCACCACCCAGGCGGGCGTGCCGGCCAGCGGCTCGGGCACCACCAGGTGGAACACCACCGAGGCGGCGGCCCCGGCCAACCCCAGCGCCGAGGTCACCAGCGCCCGCCGGTAGAGCAGGGTGCGGCGGACGCGGAACTGCAGCAGCACCTGCAGCGGGATCGGGATCAGCAGCGCGTAGACCGGCGGCAGCAGCAGGGCGGCCGGCAGCCACCAGGCCGACAGCAGGTCGCGGGCCACGCCCGGCGGCATCCCCAGCCGGCGCGAAGCTTCAATGCAGACCGCGCCACACGCCACCAGGGCGGCAAAAATCAGTAGATCATTCAGCCTGAACTCGGTGCGCGCCAGGCCCGCGAGCGTCAGGATCAGGTGCAGGCCGACGACCGCCGGCACGTAGACCGCCAGGAGTGACGGGCGGCCACGAACCGCGCTGCGCCGGGGCTTGGGGGCCAGTTCCCCGCCCCGGTCCTCGGCGGACGACTGCACTGCCGTCATCCTTCCCCCCTACGTTTCACGTTGTGTAACACGATAGTTGCAACGTGTGCGGAGCGGACCGGAAACCGGTACCTTCGATAGCGAACGGCGGACGACCGAAGCGGCCGTCCGCACCAGGACCAGCGAAATCGCGGTCCGCAGCACATCCGAGGGGGAGAACACCATGCGCGGCGTTTCTTGGGCCTGACGCGGCCGCAACCCCGACGGCGCGGGGGCGCCGTCCGGTAGCACGAGCCGTCGGCCCGTAGCTGCCGTCGGCGTCCCCGCCACGCAGACCCGGGTCGGAATCAGGATCGGGAGGGCCGCTGCCCGTCCATGACCTTGACGGGCAGGGCGCGGGCCTCCCGGTCGAGGGTCGCCGCCCGGGTCTCCTCCAGCCGCTCCAGGCGCTCCAGCCGCTCGCCCAGCTCGGCGAAGCGGCGCGCGGGCTCGGCCCGCAGCGCCTGGAGCTGCGCCCGCATCTCCGCCCGCACCGACTCGGTGCCGTCGCCGAGCTGCTCGCGCAGCCACTCGGTGGCGGCCTGGACCTGCTCGCGGTGCGCCTGGGCGTTGGCCCCGATCTGCTCGCGCAGGGCCTCGGCGTTGGCCTGGACCTGCTCCCGCAGCACCTCCACATCCGCCTGGACCTGCCCGCGCAGCCCGTCGCTGCCGCCCCGGAACTGCTCGCGCAGCCCGTCGAGGCGGGCCCGCGCCTCGCGGCGCTGCCCCTCGGCGTCGGCCTGCACCTCGCGGCGCAGCCCCTCGACACTGGCGTGCAGTTCGGCGCGCAGGCCGCCGAGCCCGGCCTTCATCTCCGCCCGGAAGCCCTCGTAGGCCGCGTTGGTCTCCGCGCGCAGCCCGTCGACGGCGGCCGTGGTCTCCCCGCGCAGCCCCGCCACCTCCGCCTTGATCATCCGGACGGCGAAGGTCACGGTCACGAGGATCGCGGCCGAGAAGAGGGTGATGGTGACCCAACCTTGATTCATGACTACTGAGAGTACGCTTGTTTTTACTCTCCGAACAGCTTCGACGCGTTTCCGTTGGGTCGGCGATCCCCGCTCCCTGGTTTCCGCTTGCCCTTCTGTCCCGGTCTACACCCTGCCGTGCGGATGCGCCCCTGGTAGCGCTTCAACGGCCGGGCCGGAAACCCGCCGTCAGGCCGCCCGGTCCTGGTCGGAGCCGGACGGCCTGTCCGCCGCCGGAGGCTCCACGGCCATCAGGGGCACTTGCGGATCGGGTTCGGCGTCCGGGGCGCGGGACGCCTGCACGGGCTGCTCGGCCGGCCGCCCGTCGGCCCCGTCGGCCTCGTCGGCCCCGTCGGGCCTCTCGGCCCCGCCCGCGGCCCTCGCCGAGGCCAGGGCCCACTGGTCGGTCACCGCGCGCGCCTCCCGGCGGTCGGCGTCCATCACCGCGCCCCGCTGGACCGCGCGGAACTCCGCGGTGCCCCTGGTCAGGTCGTGGCCCACCGTCGTCGCCTCCACCTCGGCGGAGAAGCGCCACTGGCCGTCCTTCTCGTACTGGCGTATCCGCAGGCGGCCGGTCACGACCACCGGATGGCCGCGGCGGAACTCCGAGGCGTTGATGTTGTCGGCCAGCGCCCGCCAGCAGTTCACCGTCAGGAAGAGGGTGTCCTGGTCGTGCCACTGGCCGGTCCGCCGGTCGAAGCGGCGCGGGGTGCAGCCCACCCGCACGGTCAGGAACGGCGTGCCGTTCGCGGTGACGGTGTAGAACGGCTCGGCGGCGACCCAGCCGGTCACGGTGATCTGCGCTTCGTTCATCGTGTCCTCCACGGTGGATGAGGTGGTGACTTCCACCGTGCAGGACCGGGCGGCGGGAGCGGGCGGGTTCGGCCCGCCTGTGGACGGCCGCTACGGGCCCGCGACCAGGTCCACGTCCTCGCGGAAGCCCGCGTACGTCTTCAGCTCGGCGCTGACCGGGCTCAGGACCTTCTCCTCGGCGACCTGCTCGATGCGGTCGCGCATGTGGCCCTCCATCCGGTCACCGTGCTTGGCCGACGACAGCGCGACCAGGTTGCGGCACGCCGACGCCGTCAGCCACCCCATGCCGAGGGTGCAGACCACCAGGACCGACACGTACGGGATCAGGCCCGCCTCGCCGATCAGGGCCGGGGCGTCCTCGCCGCCCGCCCCGAGCACGCCGTAGGCGACCAGCAGGCCGATCCAGGCGACGCCCAGCACGGTGACCAGGACCAGGAAGTACTGCCAGGTCTTCACCAGCCACCACCAGCGCGGCACCTGGTTGAAGGCCGGCAGCGCGTCCTTGAGGGAGACGCCGAGGTCCTCGGGCAGCTCGGCGGCGTGGGAGCGGGCCGCCGCGCGCACCGAGCGGGCCCACGCGGGCGGCAGGCCGGCCGTCACGCCGTCGGTCACGCCGCTCAGCGCGTTGTCCACATCGCCCTGCTGCGCCCCGATCGGGCCGGTGAACGCGCCGCGCAGCTCCTCGCGCAGCTCGGTGAGGCGCATCCGGCGCAGCGGGTCGGACCGCAGGCGCGCGGCCATGGCGCTGACCGGCCAGCCGACGAAGTCGGCGGCGCGCAGCTCGTAGGCGCTCTCCATGGCCTCGGCCACGGCGGGCGCCCCGGCCGCGTCGGTCAGGTCCCGCACGAGCGCGGCCCGGTGCTCGGGGTCGACGTGCGCGGGCGGCTCGTCCTCGCCGCGGTGCTCGGCGAACCGCCCGGCGATCCGCCCGACGTCGGTGCTCAGCCGGTCGCTGCGGGCGCGCCGCGCGGCCACGGTGTCGACCAGGACCTCGCGGAAGCCGGCCGCCCCGCCCTCGGCGGTCGCCGAGGTGGTGATGATCCGCGGGTTGCGCAGGCCCTCGGCCTCCAGCAGGCGGCGCAGGTCGGTGACGCACTCCTCGACCTCGCCGGGCTGGAGCCGGTCGACCTGGTTCAGCACGATCAGGGTGACGCCCGCGTACTCGGCGAACGGCACGATGTAGTTGCGGTGCAGCGCCGCGTCGGCGTACTTCTGCGGGTCCACCACCCACACCAGCAGGTCGGCGATGTGCACGAACCGGTCGACCTCGGCGCGGTGCATCGCCTGGATCGAGTCGTGGTCGGGCAGGTCCAGCAGCACCAGGCCCTGGAGCGAGCTGTCGGTGCGGGCGGCGTCCAGGGCGCTGGCGCGGGCGTAGCGGTGCCGCTTGTCCACGTCCAGCCAGTCCAGCAGGGGGCCCGCGCCGTCCAGGCCCCACACGCAGGCGTGCGCCTTGGAGGTCATCGGGCGGCGCATCCCGGTGGGCGACAGCTCCAGCCCGCAGATGGCGTTGAACAGCGACGACTTGCCGCTGCCGGTGCCGCCGGCGAGGGTGACGACGGTGTGGTCGCCCGACAGCCGCAGCCGCTGCCCGGCGCGGTCGAGCAGCACCTCGGCGTCGTCGAGCAGCCGCTGGTCCAGCCGCCCGGAGCCGGCGCGGATCAGCCGCTCCAGGCCGTCGAGGCGTTCGGGCAGGCCGGGCGCGGGGGCCTCGCCGGCGGGGCCGGGGGCGGGCTCGGCGTCACCGGCCTGCTGGTCGGCCGGCGGTTTCGCGGGCAGGGCCGAGGTGGTCATCGTGCGACCTCAAGGTTGTAAGTGGCCTGGTAGAGCTGGACGGGGACGGTCTGGTCGGGGATGCCGGCCGCGTCCAGGGCCTGCCCGAACCGGATCGCCTCCTCGTCGAACAGCATCCCGATGCGGCTGCGCAGGTCGGCGCGGGCCTTGGCGCCCATGCCGCGCAGCGACTCGGCGCCGAACAGCGCCTTCAGCAGCCGCTGCGGGACGGCGCTGGTGCCGCCCTCGACGTTCACCTCGGCGGTGCCGTAGCCGAGCAGCCCGATCATCAGCACCAGCGACAGCGCCTCGGAGTCGAACGACACCAGCTTGGCGACCGACCGCTTGGTGACGCCCTCGGTGCGGATCAGCTCCTGGACGTGGTCCTGCCAGGAGCTGACCGCGCGGGTCACCCGGCGCGACAGCTCCGGGGAGGCGCGCTCGACGGCGCGGTGCGGCGCGGCGGCGGGGCCGTCCAGCACGTGCCCGCCCGCCGGGTGCTCGCGCCAGCTCGCCAGGACCTGGTCGGCGGCGTGCTCGGCCGACGACAGGATCAGCGACTCCAGCCCGCTGCGCAGCGCCGCCTTCAGCGCGCGGACGCGGGCGGGGCTGCGGTGCCGGCGGGTGGAGCGGCGCGAGCCGCGCCCGCGCCGCACGTGCAGGGAGCGCAGCAGATCGCCGGTGCCCGCGAAGTCCTGCCAGCGGGCCAGCACCTCGCCGCGCAGCAGCGACCCGTTGCGGGTGGCCTCGTCCAGCTCGGCGAGGGCGGTGGAGTAGGCCGACTCGACGGCCCTGGCCAGCTCGGCGCGCTGCTCGACCTGCGCCTCGACGTGCTTGGCGAGCTCAGGGACGCGGGTGCGGAAGCTGTCGAGCACGCCGCCGAGGGTGTCACCGATGACGACCTCGCGGTCCACGCCGCTGTCGGCCACGCCGACCAGCCAGGACCGGATGCCGGCGACGGTCTCCTCGGGCAGGCGGCTGTCCTCGACGCGGGTCTCGGGGATGGTGAAGCGGTGCGCGTCGCCGACGCCCTGCTCGGTGAGCATCTCGCCGAAGTGCTCGACGACCTCCGAGCCCGCGCCGTCGGGCACGCGCGACAGCACCACGCCGATGGTGGCGCCGTTGTCGCGGGCGCGCTGGAGCATCTGCCAGACCTGCGCGTCGGCGTACCGGGCGGCGGTGGTGACGCACAGCCAGAGGTCGGCGGCGGCCATCAGCTTGGTGGCGAACTCGTAGTGGTCCTCGAAGACCGAGTCGAAGTCGGGGCTGTCCAGCAGCGCCAGGCCGGGCGGCAGCGCCTCGCTGGCGATGATGACGAGCTGGTCGCCCGCGATGGCGTCGGGCGCGGGCCCGCGCACCCGGCCCATGCCCGGCAGCATCGGCCCTTCCAGGAACCAGTCGGCGTGGTCGGGGTGGCACACCAGGATGGGGCTGCTGGTGGTGGGGCGCAGCACGCCGGTGGCGCTGACTCGGGCGCCCACCAGGGTGTTGACCAGGGTGGACTTGCCCGCGCCGGTGGAGCCGCCGAGCACCACCAGCAGGGGCTTGCCCGCCGCCTGGACGCGCGGCAGGACGTAGTCCTCCAGCTGGTTGCGGAGCTCGGTGCGGGCCTCGCGCGCCTCGGCAACGCCGGGGACGTCGAGCACGAACTCGAACGCGTTGAGCTGGTCGCGCAGCGCGGTGAGGGCGCGCGTCAGCTCGCCCTGGCGCGCGGTCGCGGCGGCGATGTCGCCGGGCGTGGGCGCGGGGAAGGGGGCGAGGGGGTCCTCGCCCTTCGCGGGCGCACCGCCGGTGGCGGGGCGGACGCCGGTGGCGGGCTCGGCCGGACCTGGTGCGGAGGGGCTCGCCTCGGAGGCGCCGGCCCCGGAGGCGCCGGGCTTGGCCGCACCGGGCTCGGCCACGCCGGCCGTGCTCGGATCAGCGGCTCCGGCCACACTGGCGAACGGGGCCACGTCACCGGGCTGGGCTGCGGCGTGGGGCTTGCCCGCGTCGCCGGGCTTGGCGGCGTCGCCGGGCCGGGACGCGTCGCCGGGTTCGGACCGATCGCCGGGCTGGGGGGTTTCGTCGGCCTTGGGCGGGATGGCGTGCTCGCCTTCCGTCGTCGGCTCCGGCTTCGCCGGGGCCTTCGCGTGCTTGCCTGACGGCGCGGCGGCCGCCCCCTCGGCGGGGTCGTCCGAATGCTCCGCGGACGCGCCGCGCTCGGCGCCGGGGGGCCGTTCGCCGGCGGTCCCGGGCGTGTTCACGGGGCCCGGGGCGCCGCCGGTCTCCTCGTCGTGGACCGCGCTCTGTTCTGCCGGGGGTGTCACGGATCCCGTCCCATGTCCGCTCGAATCATGTCGATCTCTCGTGCCACGGTCACCACGTCGCCCACGACCACGATCGCCGGCGGCCGGACCCCGGCGGCCGTCATCTCGTCGGCGACCGTGGCCAGCGTGGCGGTCAGCGCCCGCTGTCCGGGGAGGGTGCCGTCCTGGACCACCGCGACCGGCGTGTCAGACGACCGACCATAGCGCATGAGGGCCTCGGCGATGAGGGCCATGCGCTCCACCGCCATCAGCAGCACGAGGGTGCCGTTGGCGCGGGCCAGGGCCGTCCAGTCGACGGTGGACTCGGGGTGCCCGGGGGCGACGTGCGCGGAGACCACGTGGAACTCCTGGGACACGCCGCGGTGGGTGACCGGGATGCCCGCCGCGGACGGGACGGCGACGGCGCTGGTGATGCCGGGCACCACCGTCACCGGGACGCCGTGCCGCGCGCAGTGCAGGGCCTCCTCGCCGCCGCGCCCGAACACGAAGGGGTCGCCGCCCTTGAGCCGCACCACGAACTTGCCCTGCCTGGCGTGCTCGACCAGGTAGGCGTTGATGCGGTCCTGGGTGACGGTGCGCCCGTAGGGGATCTTGGCGGCGTCGATCACCTCGACGTCGGCGGCCAGCTCGTCCAGCAGCTCGCGGGGGGCGAGGCGGTCGGTGACCACCACGTCGGCCTGGGCCAGCAGCTGGCGGCCGCGCACGGTGATCAGGCCGGGGTCGCCGGGGCCGCCGCCGACCAGCGCGACGCCGACCGGCTTGTGCCGGGAGTGCCGCGACTCCAGCCGCCCCTCGCGCAGGTCCTCCACCACCGAGTCGCGGATGCCGGCGGCGCGGCGCGGGTCGCCGCCCGACAGCACGCCCACGGTCGTCTCGCCGACCTGCCCGGAGGCGGGGGTCCAGCCCGGGGAGGCGTCGGCGTCGTCGGCGCGCACCGACCAGATCCGCGCCTCCTCGGCCTCGGCGACGACGTCGGCGTTGACCTTGCCGTCGTCGGTGACCGCCTGGACGAGCCAGGCCCCGGCGCAGTCGCCGGGGCGGTAGGGGCGGGCGTGCCAGGTGACCCGGCCGTCGTTGATCAGGTCTTCCAGCGAGGGCGTGACCTCGGGCGACACCAGCACCACGTCGGCGCCGGCGGCCAGCAGCGCCGGGACGCGGCGCTGGGCGACCCGGCCTCCGCCGACGACGAGGACGCGTCGCCCGCCGAGTCGCAGGCCAAGCAGGTACGGGGGCACGTCGGTGTTCTCTCGATCGGTGCGCGGCGGTGGATGCCGGACGCGGGTGACGGACATGTGGCTTTGTGGACCAAAGGTACTCGGAGCGGCAAGGTCATGGAGAGGGTCCCCGGCCAGTCGATAGCGGGTGGTGCCTCATACCGTGATCATGTCGTTACGCCCGGGGGTGTTTATCGCTCACCCCCGCCGAGTCGAAGGTGGCGACCTCGTGGAGGACCCGGACGGCGCCCTGCACGAGCGGCAGCGCCAGCAGCGCGCCGGTCCCCTCGCCGAGGCGCAGCTCCAGGTCCACCAGAGGGCGGAGCCCCAGGTGGGAAACGGTAGCGGAATGCCCCGGTTCGGCCGAACGGTGCCCCGCCACGCACGCGCCGAGCGCGTCCGGGCACAGCGCGGCGGCGGCGAGCGCGGCGGCCCCGGCGATGACGCCGTCCAGCACCACCGGCACGCGCAGCGCGGCCGCGCCGAGGATGAAACCGGCGAGCGCGGCGTGCTCCAGGCCGCCCACGGCCGCGAGCACGGCCAGGGGGTCGCGGTCGCCGGGCCCGCTGAGGCCGTGGCGTTCGAGCGCGGCCTCGATCACGGAGATCTTGTGCGCGTGGGTCGCGTCGTCGATGCCGGTGCCGCGCCCGGTGACCCGCTCGGGCGGCAGGCCGGTGAACGCCGCGATCAGCGCCGCCGACGCGGTGGTGTTCGCGATGCCCATGTCGCCGGTGAGCAGGCACCGCGACCCGGCCGACACCAGGTCGCGGGCGACCTCGATGCCGGTCTCCACGGCCCGGCGCGCCTGCTCGGCCGTCATCGCGGGGCCCCGCGTCATGTCGGCGGTGCCGGGCGCGACCTTGCGCGGCAGCAGGCCCGGCGCGGGGTCCAGGTCGGCGGCCACGCCCACGTCCACGACGGTGACCTCGGCCCCGACCTGCCCGGCGAACGCGTTGACGACCGCTCCCCCGGCCAGGAAGTTGCCCACCATCTGCGCGGTGACCTCCTGCGGCCAGGGCGTGACGCCCTGGGCGTGCACGCCGTGGTCGGCGGCGAAGACCGCGACGGCGGCGGGCTCGGGCAGCGGCGGCGGGCACTGCCCGGCGAGGCCCGCCAGGCGCACCGACACCTCCTCCAGCACGCCGAGCGAGCCCGGCGGCTTGGTCAGGCGGGCCTGCAGGTCGCGGGCGTCGCGCATGGCGGCCTCGTCCAGCGGGCGGATCGCGGCGATCGTCTCGTCGATCAGGTTCACGGCGTCCTCTCCGGGCAGCCCCCGCCGCCCGTACTCCTCGGTGTGCACCGCCCACGCGAGCGGGCGGCGGAACGCCCAGCCGCTCAGCGCGAGCTGCGGGGCGGGCGGGAACTCCGCCACGCGGCCGACGCACAGGTAGGCGACGACCTCCAGGCGGGCGGGCAGGCCCAGTTCGGCGGCCAGCTCCCGCTCGTCGAAGAAGCTGACCCAGCCGACGCCGAGGTCCTCGGCGCGGGCGGCCAGCCACAGGTTCTGCACGGCGCAGGCGACCGAGTACGGCGCGGTGCTCGGCTGCGCGTGCCGGCCGAGCGGGTTGCGGCCGCCGCGGGTGGGGTCGCAGGTCACCGCGATGTTGACCGGGGCCTCGCGGATCGCCTCGACCTTCATGCCGTCGAAGCGGGCGGCGCGGGCGGGCACCAGCGAGGCGGCGTAGGCGCGGCGCTGGCGTTCGGCCAGGTCGCGGACGCGTTCGCGGCGCTCGGGCGAGCGGATGACCACGAAGTCCCAGGGCTGGGTGAGCCCGACCGACGGCGCGCGGTGCGCCGACTCCAGGACGCGGGTGAGCACGGCGTCGTCCACCGGGTCGGGCAGGAAGCCGTCGCGGATGTCGCGTCGCTCGGCGATGACCCGGTGGACGGCGTCAGATTCCCAGCTCACCGAGCACCTCCAGCAGCCCGTCGTTGGCGGCTCGGTCGCGGACGGCCACGCGCAGCCAGTCGGGGCCGAGCCCGGGGAAGGTGTCGCCGCGCCGCACCGCGTAGCCGCGCTGGCGCAGCAGCGCCCGCACGCCCAGCGCGTCGGGCGCGCGCAGGCACAGGAACGACGCGCGCGGCTCGGGCACCACGTACAGGCCGCGCGCGCTCAGTTCGGCGGCGAGCCGGTCGCGTTCGGCGGCCAGCTCGACCGCCCACGCGTCGGCCTCGGCGACGGCCTCGGGCGCGCTGCACGCCTCGATCGCCACGAGCGCGGGCGTGGACACCGCCCACAGCGGCTGCGCCTCGGCGAGCCGGGCGATCAGGCGCGGGTCGGCCAGGACGTAGCCGGCGCGCAGTCCGGCGAGGCCCCAGGTCTTGGTGAGGCTGCGCAGCACGACCACGCCGGCGGGCAGGCGGCCCGACAACGTCTCTGGCTCGCCGGGCGCGCAGTCCATGAACGCCTCGTCCACCACGACCGTGCGGCCGGGCCGGGCCAGCGCGGCGATCGCGGCGGCGGGGTGCAGGACCGAGGTCGGGTTGGTCGGGTTGCCGATCATCACCAGGTCGGCGGCGGCGGGCACCGCGTCCGGGTCCAGGGCGAAGTCCTTGCCGAGCACGACCCGCTCGACCTCGTGCCCGGCGGCGCGCAGCGCGGCCTCCGGCTCGGTGAACTGCGGGTGCACCACGACCGCGTGCCGGGGCTTCAGCACCCGCGCCAGCAGCACGAACGCCTCGGCGGCCCCGGCGGTCAGCAGCACCTCGCCGGGGGCGCGGCCGTGCCGCCGGGCGACGGCGAGGCGGGCGGCGGTCGGGTCGGGGTAGGCGGCCAGGTCGGCGACCGAGTCGCGGATGCGCTCGGCCAGCCAGGCGGGGGGCGTGCCGGTGCGGACGTTGACCGCGAAGTCCCGCAGCCCCTCGCCCACCTCGGCGTCGCCATGGTGGCGCAGGTCCACCTCGTCGGGGAAGGTCACCGCCCCTCCTCGTAGTAGAGCAGGGCGTTGACGGCGGCCGCGGCGACGGCCGAGCCGCCCTTCTCCGACACGTTGCTGAGCTGGGGCAGGCCGCTGGCGCGCAGCGCCTCCTTGGCCTCGGCCGCGCCGACGAACCCGACCGGCAGGCCGATGACCAGCGCGGGCCGCACCTGGCGGGCGATGATCTCGAAGATGGCCGACGGGGCGGAGCCGACCACCCAGACCGCGCCGGGGCCGACCTCGGAGTAGGACAGCCGGACGGCGGCGGCCTCGCGGGTGATCCCGGCGGCGCGGGCCATCCGGGCGGCGGCGGGCTCGCCGATGTGGCACAGCGCCCGGCGGGCGGTGATCCCGGCGGTGACCATGCCCTCGTCGGCGACGATCGGCGCGCCGCCGCGCAGCGCGGCCAGGCCCTGGGCCAGGTGCTCCTCGCGGGTGACCAGGTCCACCGCGTACTCCAGGTCGGCGCTGACGTGGATGACGCGCTCGGCGACCGCCCGCCACAGCGGCGGCATCGGGGACAGGTCGACCCGCGAGCGCAGGATCTCGTACGACCGGACCTCGATGGGGTGGGGCTGGCGGACCGTGGTCACCGTTCCTCCTCAGACGTCATGACGGCTTCCGGCTGACCAGGGTGGCACGGGCTGGACGCGGTTGCCCCATCGGTGGTGATTTCTAGCACTTTGTCGCTATTCGCCCCGCGGGTGGTGGCCCCGGTCACGCGGGCGACGGCGGCGGTGGCCTGGGCGGACTTGCGCTTCTGGACGACCAGCCCGACCGGGCCGCCCCCGCTTCCGGCCAGGTCGCGGGCGGCGTGCAGCGCGGCGGCCTCGGCGACGCTGGGCGTGCCGACGCCGCGGTCGGCGGCGTCCGAGGGGTTCGGCACCGCGATCCCGGCGAGCACGGCGGCGGGGTAGCCGAGCAGGGGCCAGCCGCGCCGGGCGGCGGCCTGCCGGATGCCGGGCTCGCCGGTCTTGGAGTCGACGGTCGCCATCGCGCGCACGGGCAGCGGGGACGGCCCCGCGGCGCGCAGGGCGGCGTCGACCAGCGCGCCGATCTCGGCGGCCTCCGCGCCCGCGCACGCGCCGACGCCGATCACCAGGAAGGGGCCGCCGGTCACGCGCCCGGCTCTGCGGAGAGCGGCGTGATCGCCTGGACGCCGCTCAACGGGTTCGCCGCTCATGCGTCCGGCTCCTCGCAGAACTGCACGGTCGTCTGGAGGCGCTCAAAGAACCCACCGCTCATGCGCCCGGGTCCTCTGGGAGCGGCGTGATCGTCTGGGGGCGGCGGGTGCGCGCGGCGCGGGGGCGTCCGGCGGCGGGCGCGGCGCGTTCGCCGCAGATCACGTAGACCGGCGCGGGGTCCGGCCCCCCGAACGGGGCCGCGTGCAGCCGGACGGCCCGCGCGGTGAGCTTCGCGGCGCGCAGCGCGTCCAGCACGGGCCGCACGGCCCGCTCGTCCCCGGTCGTGGCGACCACGCGGCGCAGGGCGCGGGACGCCGCCGCCTCGGCCACGGCGGGATCGGGGTCGCCGAGGAAGACCGCGTCCGGGACGGGCAGGTGCTCGAACACCGCCGGGGCCTCGCCGCGCGACACCGCCACCTTGACGCCGTGCTCGCGGACGTCGCCGCGGATCGTCTCGCACACCTGCGGGTCGCGGGCCACGGCGACGGCGGCCGCCCCTGCTCGCGCGCACGCGATGGCGACGGTGCCGTCGCCGTCCACGTCCCACACCAGGTCGCCCACGCGCGGGGCGAGCCTGGCCAGCACGACCGCGCCGACCTCGCTCACCGGCGCCTCCGCGAACGGGCGCGGACCCGACGTCCACCCGGCGGAGCCGGTCGCGTCCGTCGCGTCCAGGACCAGCACCACTTCCGGCTCGTTCCACGGGCGCGTGGTCGCCTCCGCCGGGCGCACGTGCACCACCCGCTCGTCCGGGCCGCCCAGGTCCTCGCACACCACGAACGCGCGCGGCGACTGCGGGAACAGCGCGCGGGCCAGCTCCGCCGGGCCCGCGCCCGGCGCGGTCAGCACCGCCACCTTCGGATGCGCGCGGCACGCGTTCACCGTGCGCCTCAGGCCGCCCTCCCCGGCCGACACCACCAGCGCGTCGTCCCACGGGAAGCCCGCTTTCGCGAACGCCCGCGCCACCACCGGCACCGCGGGCAGCACGCGCGGCCGGTGGCCGCGCTCGCGCAGCGCCCGCACGACGCCGAAGAAGCCGGGGTCCCCGGCGGCCAGCACGACCGTCTCCGCGTCGGGGTCGATGTCCTCCAGCGCGCCGGTGCGCACGTCGGCGGGCAACCCCGCCGCCGCCAGCACGCGCGCGTCACCGGCCACCAGGTCGGCGGCCACCAGCAGCCGCCGCGCCTCCTCTGAGAGCGGCGCGCCGTCGTACCCGACCACCGTGATCATGTGCTCACCCCGAACGGGCCATCCGCCCGTACATGCCGACCATGCGCGTCGCCTCGGCGTCCATCAGCACCACCTGCACCGCCAGCGGGCTCGCGTCGGTCCCGGCCACGGCGGTCGCGACGCTCTCCAGCTGGTCGGCGACCGACCGGCTCAGCTCGCGCCCGCACTGGCCGAGCAGCCCGGCGGCCTCCCACAGCTCGTAGGCGCGGGCCGCGTCCCCGGCGGCGGCGACGCCTGCGGCCTGCTCGGGCGTGCCGCCCATCACGGTGGTGATCCCCGCGAGCATCGCCGGGCCGCCCGCCAGCGCGCACAGCGGCCGGATCGTCCCCACCACGATGAGCTGGGGCAGGCCGTTCGCGACGGCCGCGCGCACGGCGGGCTCCACGTTCTGGGCCGACTCGCCCGCGTCCACGAAGCACACCTCGGGCAGCTTGGGCAGCATCGCCCGCGCGCCCTCGCGGGTCCGCTCGCCGGTGTGCAGGACGAGGGTCCGCTCGCCCGCCGCCGCGATCGCGGCGATGTTCTGGTCCTGGGTCATGGCCGAAGAGCCTGGCGAAGGCCGGGGCGGGGCGGCGGCGCGGCGCGCCGTGGGGGCCGCAACCGCGTCCGAGTCGAGACCGTCCTGCTCGGCGGACAGATCCGGGGCGATCAGCCCGAACACGTACTGGTCCTCGTTGCGGCCGTTCACGCGCTCGGCTCCGCGCGCCACGCCCTCGCGCAGGAAGCCGCCCTTCTCCGCCACCCGCACCGACGCCAGGTTCGCCACGCGCGCCCGCAGCTCCACGCGGTGCAGGCCGCAGTCGCGCAGCGCCCAGGACGCCACCAGCCGCAGCGCCTCGGTCGCGTGCCCGCGCCCGCGCGCCGCCGGGCGCATCCCGTAGCCGACCTCGCACGTGAGCTGGCCCCAGTCCACCCGGAACAGCCCGATCGTGCCCGACAGGCGGCCGGTCTCCCGGTCGATGACGGCCAGGTGCACGCCCAGCGCGTACCGGTGCGGCTGGTGCACGCCGGTGCCGAGCCACCAGGCCAGCGAACCGGCCTCCAGGTCGGTCGGGAAGTTCGGCGGCAGCCAGTCCTCCCCCGCCCGGACCACGTCGATGTAGTCGGCGGCGTCGTCCAGCCCGAACGGCCGCACCAGCACGCGCTCCCCGGTCAGCCGGACCTCGGCCTTGAAGTCGTCCTGGCTCATCGGGCGGCCTCCACCAGCCGCCGCGCGAAGTGCGGCGCGCCGGCCCAGTGCAGGTGCAGGTAGGACGCCAGCAGCCGCCCGCGCACGAACCCCTCCGGGCCGTCGGTGGACCACTGCCAGGCGGGGGTCGCGCCGTGGCCGGGCTCGGTGACGGTGCGGTGGAACTCGTGGCCGTGCACGCGCTCTCCGGCGCGCGCGACCACCGAGTCGGCGACGGCGACGGCCGCGCGGTAGCCGAGGGTCAGGCGCGGGGCCATGGTCGCGGTGACCTCGTCCAGCACCCCGCACATCGGGGCGCCGTCCAGCTCGCGCGCCAGGTACAGCAGCCCGGCGCACTCGGCGTAGACCGCGCCGTCGAACGCGGCCACGGCCTTGCGCAGCGGCTCGTTGGCCGACAGCTCGGCCGCGTACACCTCGGGGAACCCGCCGCCGATCACCAGGCCGCGCGCGTTCTCCGGCAGGGCGGTGTCGCGCAGCGGGTCGAAGCGCACGACCTCCGCGCCCGCCGCCGCCAGCAGCTCCTCGTTCTCGGCGTACCCGAAGGTGAACGCCGGGCCGCCCGCCACCGCGACGCGCGGCCGTCCGGGCACCGGCTCGCCGGTCTCGGGCGTCCACGCGGGCGCGCTCAGCGGCGGCGCGCTGCGGGCCAGCGCCAGCAGCGCGTCCAGGTCGCATGAGGCGGCGACCAGTTCGCCCAGGCGCTCCACGGTCGCGACGGCGTCGGCGTGCCGCTCGGCGGCCGGGACCAGGCCGAGGTGCCGCGACGGCTTGGCCACCGCGTCGTGGCGGCGCAGCGCGCCCAGCACGGGCAGGCCCAGCTCCTCGATCGCGGCGCGGCACATCGCCTCGTGCCCGTCGGAGCCGAGCCGGTTGAGGATCACCCCGCCGAGCCGGACGCCGCCGAAGGTGCGGAACCCGTGCACCAGCGCCGCCACCGACCGCCCGGCCGCCGCCGACGCGTCCACCACCAGCACCACGGGCGCCTCGATCAGCGCCGCGACGTGCGCGGTGGAGGCGAAGTCGCCGCCCGACACCGGGTCCTGCCCGGCCTTGGCCGCGCCGTCGAACAGCCCCATCACGCCCTCGACCACCGCGACGCCGGCCCCGGCCGCGCCGTGCCGCAGCAGCGGCACGACGAGGTCGGGCGAGGTCAGCCACGGGTCCAGGTTGCGGCCCGGCCGCCCGGTGGCCAGCGCGTGGTAGCCGGGGTCGATGTAGTCGGGGCCGACCTTGTGCGGCGAGACCGCGAGGCCCCGCGCGGCCAGCGCCGCCATCAGCCCCGTGGCCACGGTCGTCTTGCCGCTCCCGGAGGAGGGGGCGGCGACGACGATCCTGGGCAGGGCTACCACTCGACGCCCTTCTGGCCCTTCTGGCCGCGGTCCATCGGGTGCTTGACCTTGGCCATCTCGGTGACCAGGTCGGCGAACTCCAGCAGGCGCGGGTCGGCGTCGCGGCCGGTGATGACCACGTGCTGGTTGCCCGGCCGGTCCTTCAGCGCGGTGATGACGTCCTCGACGTCCACCCAGCCCCACTTCATCGGGTAGGTGAACTCGTCCAGCACGTACAGCCGGTAGGTCTCGGCGGCCAGGTCGCGCTTGATCTGCTCCCAGCCCTCGCGGGCGTCGGCGGCGTGGTCCTCCTCGCTGCCGGGCCGCTGGATCCACGACCAGCCCTCGCCCATCTTGTGCCACGCGACGGTGCCGCCCTGCCCGCTCTCGCCGAGCGTGCGCAGCGCGTTCTCCTCGCCGATGCGCCACTTGGCCGACTTCACGAACTGGAACACCCCGATCGGCCAGCCCTGGTTCCAGGCGCGCAGCGCCAGCCCGAACGCGGCGGTGGACTTGCCCTTGCCCGGACCGGTGTGCACCATCACCAGCGGCCGGTTGCGGCGCGCGCGGGTGGTCAGCCCGTCGTCGGGCACGTACTCCGGCTTCCCCTGCGGCATCCCTAGGCCACCTTCCTGACGTCTCGGACCACACCGGCCAGCCCGTCGGCGGCCAACTCCTCCAGGCGCACGACCTGCGCCCCCAACCGCGTGCCCAGCGCCGCCGCCAGGCCGAGCCGCACCGGGCCGCTCTCGCAGTCCACCACGACCGACGCGACGCCGGACAGCAGCCCGGCCGCCGCGGCCGGGTCCGGCCCGTGCGTGGCGCGGCCGTCGGTGACCAGCACCAGCAGCGGGCGGCGCGCCGGGTCGCGCAGCCGCTCCACGCGCAGCACCTCGGCGGCGCGCAGCAGCCCGGCGCTCAGCGGGGTGCGGCCGCCGGTCGGCAGCCGCTCCAGCCGCCGCGCCCCGGCCTCCACCGACGAGGTCGGCGGCAGCGCAAGGTCGGCCTCGCGGCCCCGGAAGGTGATCAGCCCGACCTTGTCGCGCCGCTGGTAGGCGTCCAGCAGCAGGCTCAGCACCGCGCCCTTGACCGCGCGCATCCGCTTGCGCGCGGCCATCGAGCCGCTGGCGTCCACGACGAACAGCACCAGGTTGCCCTCGCGGCCGTCGCGCACCGGCTCGCGCAGGTCCTCGGGCGCGACCAGCAGGCCGGGGCCGCTGCGGCCGCGCGCCCGCTGGTGCGGGGCGGCGGCGCGCAGGGTCGCGCTGAGGTGCACGCCCCGGGAGCCGGGCCGGTCGCCGGACACGCGGCCGTGCGGGCTGCGCGCCTTGGAGCGGCGGCCGGGCGCGCCCGCGCCCAGGCCGGGCACGGTGAACAGGCGGGGCTTGTAGGCGGCGTCGGCGGGGGCGGGCTCCTGGTCTCCGGCGCCCTGCCCGCCGCCCGGCTTCTCGGCGTCGTCGCCCTGCCGCCCGCCGGAGGGGGCGGAGCCGTTGGCGGACGGCTCGGTCTCGTTCTGGTCCTGCGGGCCGCCGTCGCCGCCCGGCCCGCCGGGGCCGCCGGGGCCGTCGCCGGGTCCGTCGTCGTCGGGCTCGGGCGGCTCGGGGTCGCCGTGCTCGTCCAGGATCTGGTCCAGCTTGTCGCGGTCCAGGCCGGGCGCGTCGAACGGGTCGCGCCGCCGCCGGTGCGGCAGCGCGAGCCGCGCGGCGGTCCGCACGTCCTCCTCGCTGACGCTGTCGCGGCCCTCCCAGGCGGCCAGCGCGATCGCGGCGCGGGCCGTCACCAGGTCGGCGCGCAGCCCGTCCACCTCGAACGCCGCGCACACCGCGGTGATCTGCCGCAGCGCGGTGTCGGTCAGCTCCACCCCGGGCAGCCGCGCCTGAGCGGCGGCGATCCGGGCGGCGAGGTCGGCCTCCTCCCGCTCGAACCCGGCGGCGAAGCCGTCGGGGTCGGCCTCGTAGCGCAGCCGCCGCCGCACGACCTCGGCGCGCTCGCCGGGGTCGCGCGTGGCGGCGACCTCGACGGTCAGCCCGAACCGGTCCAGCAGCTGCGGCCGCAGCTCGCCCTCTTCGGGGTTCATGGTGCCCACCAGCAGGAACCGGGCCGCGTGCCGCACCGACACGCCCTCGCGCTCGACGTGGGACTCGCCCATCGCGGCGGCGTCCAGCAGCAGGTCCACCAGGTGGTCGTGCAGGAGGTTGACCTCGTCCACGTACAGCACGCCCCGGTGCGCGGCCGCCAGCAGGCCCGGCTCGAACGCCTTCACGCCCTCGGTCAGCGCCCGCTCGATGTCCAGGGAGCCGGTCAGCCGGTCCTCGGAGGCCCCGACCGGCAGCTCCACCAGCCGGGCGGGCCGGTCGGCGGCCCGCTCCCCGGCCGCGTGCGGGCCGTCGGGGCAGGCCGGGTCCGGGTCGCGCGGGTCGCAGGAGAAGCGGCAGCCCTCCACCACCCGCAGGGCGGGCAGCAGGGCGGCCAGCGCCCGCACGATCGTGGACTTCGCGGTGCCCTTCTCGCCCCGCACCAGCACCCCGCCGACGCCGGGCGACACCGCGTTGACCAGCAGCGCGAGCTTCAGATCGTCCATCCCCACGACCGCGGAGAAGGGGTAGCGCGCCGTGCGCGCGCGGCTCATCGGCCCATCAGAGGGGGCATGCCTCATCGTTCCTTCCGTCGGGTGTCCACGCCCGTGGCGGTCCGCTTCCGACGGCCGGAGTCTCCTGGCTCCCGGATCTCCGCTCCCCCTCGGCCTTCCAGCGTCGCCGCCGTGGCCTCGCCCGGCGCCGGCGCCAAAGAGGTGCGGCACCGGGCGCGGTGAGGGGGAACTCCCCGGTCACAGTTGCGGGACAGCCCCGGAATTGGCCTTCGGGCAGTTCACGGTCGTGCGCTGCTCGGCTGGGCCGCACCGGGTTCCTCCGCGTCCGTCGCCCGCCCAGGATGACATACCGCCTGTTCCGCCCCAAGCCGCGGCCGGGCGAACGTCGCCGCGCACTTATTGGCAATGTGCCAACAACGTGGTCCACTGGGGGCATGGACACCACGACCTCCCGGCTCCCCTTCCGCCCCGGCGACGTCTCCTGGACGGTGACGCGCGAACCGGTGCTCGGCCTGGGCGCGGCGCCCACGCTGCTGCTCCAGGTGACCCACCCGCTCGTCGCCGCGGGCGTCGAGCAGCACTCCGACTTCGAGAAGGACCCGTTCGCGCGGCTGTGGCGGACGGCCGACATCATGCTGAAGCTGTCGTTCGCCGACCCCGAGACCTCGGAGAAGCAGTCGCGCGTGCTGCGCGCCATGCACAAGCGCGTGGAGGGCGTCTCGTCCGAGGGCACGCCCTACCGCGCGCTGGACCCCGAGCTGCTGATGTGGGTGTGGGCGACGCTGGTGCACAACGCGCTCGACCTGTACCAGCGCACCTTCGGGCCGCTGCCGGACACCGACCGCGAGCGCTTCTACCGCGAGCAGAAGCTGATCGCGCACGCGTGCGGCGTGCCCGAGGGCCGCTGCCCGGAGCGGTACGCCGACTTCCGCGCCTACTTCGCGCGGGTCGTGCGGGAGGAGCTGCGCCCCACCGCGGTCTCGGCCACGCTGCTGGACATGGACCGGCGGCTCCCGCTGCCCGGCCCGCTCGGGCCGGTCTACCTGCACCTCAACCTGCTGACCGCGGGCGCGCTGCTGCCGCCCGACCTGCGCCGCACGCTGGGCATCCCGTGGAACGCGCGGCGCGCGGCCGCGTTCAACGCGCTGCTGCGGGCCAACCGGGCCGGGGCCAAGGTCGTCCCGGTGCGGCTGCGGCACCGGCCGACCGACTACCTGGTGGCGCGCGACAAGCCGCTGCGCCTGTTCAGCACCAAGCGCGCACGGCCCGGCGCCACGCGCGCGGCATAGGCTGGTGGGGTGGCACCGTCCAAAGCGCGCTACCAGCGGCTCCCCCATGACGAGCGGCGCGACCAGATCCTCGCGGTGGCGCGGCGCATGTTCACCGAACTGCCCTACGCCGAGGTCTCCACCACCGCCATCGCCGACCGGGCCGGAGTGCGCCGCGGGCTCATCCACTACTACTTCGGCACCAAGCGGGACCTGTTCCTGGAGGTGGTGCGCGACCTGGCGGCGGGCGCGGCGGTGCGGGCGCCCGAGCCGGACGCCGCGCGGACGCTGCCGGAGACGGCCGACCTGTGCGTGGACCTGTACCTGGACAGCGCCGAGGCCAACGGCGTGACGTGGTTCGCGGCGGTGGACGCCGAGGGGTTCGGGCAGGACCCGGAGCTGCTGCGGATCATCACCCGCGCGCGGGACCTGACGGTGGACCACCTGCTGTCGGTGCTCGGCGTGCCCGATCCCGGCACCGCGCTGCGGGCGGTGCTGCACACCTACTCGGGCCTGGCCGAGTCGGCGACGCGGCAGTGGCTGCAGGAGAAGACGCTGACGCGGGCGCAGGTGCACACGCTGCTGTCGCGGTCGCTGCTGGCGCTGCTCACCGAGATCGGGCCGGCGGTCGAGCGCGCGGAGTAGCGGCTCCGCGCGGCGGACGGCCCGTTCAGAGGGCGACCGGCGCGGACACCGGGACCGCGAACCACACCGCCTTGCCCGGCACGGGCGGGCCGAGCCGGGAGGTGGCGCGCAGCGTCCCCCACCGCCCCTGCGACAGCTCGCGCACGATGCTGAGCCCGCGCCCGCAGTCGCCGGAGGTCCACGAGTAGCCGGGCAGCCGGGCCTCGGCGTGCGCGTCGAAGACGGCGCAGCGGACCTCCACCAGGGGCTCGGCGGCGCCCAGGTCGATCGGCTCGCCGAGGTACATCCACAGCTCGTGGGGGCCGTGCTCCCCTGCGTGCTGGTAGGCGTTGGTGGCCAGCTCGCTGACCATGAGCCGGGCGTCGCCGACGACCTCGGCGGGGACGCCGACGCCGGCGAGCGCCTCGGCCAGCACGCGGCGGGCGTGCGAGGCGCAGCCGGGGCCGCGCGGCAGCGCCCAGACCCGGCCGGGGCGGCCGCACGCGTCGGGCACGGCGACGCCGCCCCGCCCGGCGGCGTCGCGGGCGTCGGGGCCGCTCCCGCCGGCGCCCTGCGCGGCGGCCTGCGGAACGCCCTGCACGACGCCCTGCCCGGTGTCCAGGGCGTCGGGGGCGCAGGGGCCCGCCGCCGGCCCGCGCCCCGGCGCTGGCGGAGGCTCGGCGTCGGCCGCTAGGCCCTCCGGCATCACCGGCCTGCGGACGGGTGTCGGGGTCGGCGCGTCGGCAGTGATCTCAGGCGAGGTGTTCACGGGTCCTCCCGCTAGGCGCACGCGCTCCGGAGCGGGCGGCACCCGCACGACGCGTCCCGGTTCGTCACAATCGGTTTCCGTCTCGTCACGTTTCAGCGTGTCCTGAGAATCTCACTCCCGCAACCGCCTCGCGAAGATTGCTCTCGTTCCCCCTCCCGCGGTTTTCGCCATTCCCCTGTCCGGCGGACGCCCGGCAGAGCACACTCCGGAGACATGACCTATAGCCCAACCGTGCGCGGACGGCGGCTCGCCAGGGAACTGCGCAGCCTGCGCGAGGAACTCGGCCTCACCCTCCAGGAGGTGGCCGACCGGCTCGACTGGTCGCGCGCCACGGTGTCCAGACTGGAGACCGGCCAGACCCGGCCAAAGCCCGACGACATCGCCGGGCTGCTGGACCTGTACGGGGTGCCGAGCCCCGACCGCGACGCGCTGATCCGGCTCGCCCGCGAGGCCGGGCAGCGCGGCTGGTGGACCGCCTACGCCGACGTGTTCGCCGGCAGCTACGCGGCGCTGGAGGACGAGGCGTCCCGCATCCGCACCTGGGACCCGCAGCTCGTGCACGGGCTGCTGCAGACCGAGGACTACGCGCGCGCCGTCATCACCGTGGGGCGGATGCTGCCGACCAGCTACGAGATCGAGCGGCGCATCACCGCCCGCAAGATCCGGCAGCAGGTGCTGGAGCGCCCCACCGCGCCGCACTTCCAGATGATCATCGACGAGGCGGTGCTGCACCGCCAGATCGGCGGCCCCGGCGTGATGCGGGCCCAGCTCGCCGCGCTGGTGGAGGCGGCGGCGCGGCCCAACGTCACCGTGCAGGTGGTGCCGTACTCGGCGCGCGAGCACGCGGGGCTGGACGGCCGGTTCACGATCCTTTCGTTCACCAACCCCGCCGACCCCGATATCGCCTACGTCGAGGGCACCATGGGTGACGTTTATCTCGAAAGCACCAAGGAAATAGCCAAGCACGGGGACCGCTTCGACCGGATCGAGGCGGCGGCCCTGCCCCCGGAGGACTCCGCGCAGCTCATCTCAGAAGCGGTGACAAGGAGCGGCAAGTGAACCAACTCCAGCGCGAACTCGCCCGCGAAATGACCACGGCCGACTGGCGCACCTCGTCGCACAGCGGCAGCGGCGACCAGTGCGTCGAGGTCGCACCCCTCACCGGCGCCCGGCACGCGGTGCGCGACTCCAAGGACCGGCACGGCCCGGCCCTCGTCCTGTCCGCCGACGCCTGGCACGGCCTCCTGGACGCCGCGCGCAGGTCCTGACCCGGATCAGCCCCAGCAGGAGAGCCGCGGCCGCCGACGCGGCTCTTCGCGTCCCCCGCCCCTTCCCCCCAAAATAGAACCTGTTCTAGTATCGCCCCTGCGTCTCGACGACCGGAGGGCGATCACGTGACCGCGGATCTCAAGCTCGGCATCAACGTCGGCTACTGGCAGCGCGACCCCGACGACCAGACCGAGACGGTGCTGGCCGCCGAGCGCCTGGGCTACCACGCGGTCTTCACCGCCGAGGCGTACGGCTCGGACGCCTTCACGCCGCTGGCCTGGTACGCCGCCCGCACCTCCACGATCAAGCTGGGCACCGCCGTGGTGCAGCTGTCGGCGCGCACCCCCGCCGCGACCGCGATGCACGCGCTGACGCTGGACGCGCTGTCGGGCGGCCGGGTCATCCTGGGCGTCGGCGCGTCCGGCCCGCAGGTGGTGGAGGGCTGGTACGGACAGCCGTTCCCCAAGCCGCTGGCGCGCACCCGCGAGTACCTCGACATCATGCGCCGGGTGTGGCGGCGCGAGGAGCCGGTGACCAGCGACGGCCCGCACTACCCGCTGCCGCTGCCCGGCGGCGCGGGCCTCGGCAAGCCGCTGAAGTCGATCGTGCACCCGCTGCGCCCGGAGATCCCGGTCTACCTCGGCGCCGAGGGGCCCAAGAACGTCGCGCTGTCCACCGAGGTCGCGCAGGGCTGGCTGCCGCTGTTCGTGGACCCGACGCAGATCGAGCCGGTGTTCGGCGCGTCGCTGGCCGGCCGCGCCGCCGACTTCGAGATCGCCGCGACCGTCACCACGATCGTGACCGACGACCTGGCCTCCGCCCTGGAGTTCGCCAAGATCCCGCTGGCGTTCTACATCGGCGGCATGGGCGCCAAGGACCGCAACTTCCACCTGGACCTGATCGGCCGCCTGGGCTACGCCGAGCAGGCGTCGCGCGTGCAGGAGCTGTTCCTGTCCGGCGACCGCGCCGCCGCCGTGAAGGCCGTGCCGGACGAGCTGGCCGACTCGATCTCGCTGCTGGGCCCGATCGGCCGGATCAAGGAGCGCCTCCAGTTGTGGCGCGACAGCCCGGTGACGACGCTGCTGCTGGCGGGCGTGCGCGACGAGCCGACCCTGCGCGAGCTGCGCGACGCCGTCTACGGCTGACCATGTGACACGTGCCACCCGGCGGAATGGCGGGCCGGGTCCGGACGCTGCACGAGGTGTCCGGACCTCACCCCCACCGCGACCGGAAAAAGGACACGTCATGTCTGTGCCGCCCGCCTCCCAAGCCGACGCCGCCCGCCTGCTCGTCCGCACCCTGGAGGCCGAGGGCGTCGAGTACGTCTTCGGCATCCCGGGCGAGGAGAACATCCACTTCGTGGACGCGCTGAACGACTCCTCCATCCGGTACGTGCTGGTGCGCCACGAGCAGGGCGCGGCGTTCATGGCCGAGATCTACGGGCGGCTGACCGGCAGGGCCGGGGTCGCCTCGGCCACGCTCGGGCCGGGCGCGATCAACCTGCAGCTCGGCGTCGCCGACGCCACCACCAACTCCACGCCGGTGGTCGCCATCTCCGCGCAGGTCGGGCTGGACCGCATCTACAAGGAGTCGCACCAGATCGTGGACCTGGTGTCGCTGTTCCGGCCGATCACCAAGTGGGCCGAGCTCGCGCCGACCGCCGAGGCGCTGCCGGAGATGGTGCGCAAGGCGTTCAAGACCGCGCAGACCGAGCGGCCCGGCGCGGTGTACCTGGCGATCCCCGAGGACGTGGAGGCCGCGCCGGTCTCCCCCGACCTCAAGCCGCTGCCGCGCAACGTGGTGCGGCCGCAGGAGCCGTCGCCCGCGCAGATCGCGCGCGCCGCCGACGTGCTGGCGCTCGCGCGGCAGCCGATCGTCCTGGCCGGGCACGGCGCGACGCGGGCCGGGGCGAGCGAGGCGCTGGTGCACTTCGCCGAGAAGCTGGGGCTGCCGGTCGCCACCACCTTCAACGGCAAGGGCGTGTTCCCCGACGACCACCGCAACGCGCTCGGCGCGGTCGGGTTCATGCGGCACGACTACGTCAACTTCGGCTTCGACGAGGCCGACGTGCTGATCGCGGTCGGCTACGAGCTCCAGGAGTTCGACCCCGTCAAGATCAACCCGAACGCGGACAAGAAGATCATCCATATCCACCAGTTCCCCGCCGAGGTGGACGACCACTACCCGGTCGAGGTCGGCGTGCAGGGCGACATCTCGCACTCGCTGCGCCAGCTCGCCGACGCCGTGCACCGGCGCTTCGACACCGCCACCGGCGAGAAGATCCGCCGCCTGGTCCGGCAGGACCTCGCCGAGGGCCGCGAGGACGGCGGCTTCCCGCTGTCGCCGCGCCGCGTGGTCGCCGACATCCGCGAGGCCATGGACCGCTCGGACGTGGTCCTCGCCGACACCGGCGCCGTCAAGATGTGGATGGCGCGCATGTACCCGACCTACGAGCCCAACACGCTGCTGGTGTCCAACGGCCTGTCCTCGATGGGCTTCGCGGTCCCGGGCGCGCTGGCGGCCAAGCTCGCCCGGCCCGACCGCAAGGTGCTGGCGGCCACCGGCGACGGCGCGTTCCTGATGAACTCCCAGGAGCTGGAGACCGCCGTCCGCGAGGACATCCCGATCACGGTGCTGGTCTGGCAGGACGACGCCTACGGCCTGATCGAGTGGAAGATGCAGATGGAGCTCGGCCGCAGCTCGCACGTGAAGTTCGGCGGCATCGACTTCGTCAAGTACGCCGAGAGCCTCGGCGCGCACGGCCACCAGGTCACCTCGGCCGACGAGCTGCTGCCGACGCTGCGCAAGGCGCTGGCCGAGGACGGCGTCTCGGTGATCGCGGTGCCGGTGGACTACTCCCACAACCTGCGGCTCACCGACCGGCTCGGCGAGCTGACCGAGCCGTTCTGAGAAGTCCGGGAGCGGGGGCGGCCCGGCCGGGCCGCCCCCCCGCTCAGCGGTCGTCCAGCCGGTCGATCGCCGTGCCGAAGGCCGAGTCCGCGCTGTTGATGAAGTCGGCGGGGAAGCCCAGCTCGAAGTCGGTCGCCGCGTTCAGCCGCTCCACCGCCTCCGCCGGGAGGGCCAGGTCGAGCGCGCCGAGGTTCTCGGCGATCTGCTCGGGGCGGCTGCTGCCCAGGATCGGCAGGACGGCGCGGGACCGCGCCCGCGACCACGCGATCGCCACGTGCGCCGGGGGCGCCCCCAGCTCGCCGCCGATCTCCTCCAGCACGCGCACGACCGCCGCCTGCCGCTCGTCCAGCGGCGCCTTGCCCTTGCCCGTCAGCACGCCGTGGGCGAGCGGGCTCCACGTCGCCACGCTCAGCCCCAGGTGCTCGGCCATCGGCAGCAGCTCGCGCTCGATGTCGCGTTCGAGCGGGTTGTAGGGGAGCTGCAGCGCGGCGAACGGCGTCCAGTCGCGCCACTCCGCGAGCGTGTTGGCCCGCGCCACCACCCACGCGGGCGCGTCCGACATGCCCACGTACAGGATCTTGCCCGCGCGCACGGCGTCGTCCAGCGCGCGCATCATCTCCTCGATCGGCGTGCGCCGGTCCCAGATGTGCGCCCAGTACAGGTCGATGTGGTCGGTGCCGAGCCGGCGCAGGCTGGCGTCCAGCGCGCGGGCGAGGTTCTTGCGGTGGTTGCCCCCGGCGTTGAGGTCGGCGGCGTCGCGGGTGCAGGTGTACTTGGTGGCCAGCACGAACCGGTCGCGCCGCCCCTTGAGGGCCGCGCCCACCAGCTCCTCGCTGCGCCCGGCGCCGTACATGTCGGCGGTGTCGATGACATTGCCGCCCGCCTCGTCGTACACGTCCACGATGGCGCGGGCCTGGTCCTCCTCGCCGAAGCGCATCGCGCCGAGGAACACCTCGGAGACGCGCAGGCCGGTCCGTCCCAGAAGTCGGTAACGCATGGGGGGCTCCTTATCGGGCGTGGCCGTACAGGAAGGTGTGCACTCCGGCGACGACGGCGGCGTCGGTCTCCTCGGGCGTCGCCCCCGAGGGCAGCGAGGGGTTGACGACGCCGACGAGCATCATCAGGTGCAGGGCCGAGCGCTCGGCGTCGTCGACGGCCAGCAGCCCTTCGCCGGCCATGCGCCGCAGGTGCGCGGCCATCGCGCGGCGCACCCGCAGCGGCCCGTCGCGCTGCCAGCTCGCGACGACCTCCGCCGGGACGTGCGCGATCTCGGCGTTCACCTGCCGCACCAGGGCCGAGTGCGCGGCGAACTCGGGCATCGGGCGCACCCAGTCGCGGCCGAAGGCGACCAGGTCGCGCTCCAGGTCCACGATCTTGTGCAGGTGGCGGTCGATGACGGCGATCTGCGCCTCGGCGACCCGGGCGGTGCTGACTTCGAGCGTGGCCCGGAACAGCGCGGCCTTGTCGGCGAAGTGGTTGTAGATGGTGCGGGTGGACACCCCCGCCTCGGCCGCGATGGCGTCGATCCCGGCGCGGGTGTAGCCGTCGCGCGCGAACACCGCCAGCGCCCCGGCCAGGACCGCCTCGCGCTTGTCGCCCCGCGGGGACATGGCCCACCCCTCTACAACGCTCGTTGTACTTACTACAACGATCGTTGCATATTCGCCCACCGCGCGCCACCGCCGTGGTCTGATGGCACCGTGAGCCGCGCCGTGGAGGACACCAACCGCCGGATGCTCCGGGCCCGGGACGCGATGGACCGCGACTACGCGCAGCCGCTCGACGTCCCGGCGCTGGCCCGGATCGCGCACGTGTCGGAGGCGCACTTCACCCGCACCTTCCGGGCCACGTTCGGCGAGACGCCGCACCGCTACCTGCAGCGCCGCCGCGTGGAGCGCGCGATGTACCTGCTGCGGGAGACCGACCGGAGCGTGACCGACATCTGCTTCCGGGTCGGCTTCGGCAGCCCGGGGACCTTCAGCCGCACCTTCCGCGACATCGTGGGCCGGTCGCCGCGCGAGTACCGCGCGCAGGCGACGGCCAAGGGCGTGCCGACGTGCTTCACGATGGCGTGGGCGCGGCCGACCGACTGAGCAGTTTCGGATAAGTTTTCCCGCCGCCCGCTCAGTAGCGTCAGGGGCATGTTCAACGCCATCACGCACTCGCGGATCTACGTACTCGACCAGGACGAGGCGCTCGACTTCTACGTCGGCAAGCTGGGGCTGGAGGTCGCCAGCGACGTCGACCTCGGCGCCATGCGCTGGCTGACCGTGCGCGTCCCCGGCCGCCCCGAGTTCGAGCTGATGCTGGAGCCGCCGGGCGGCCCGATGATGTCGGAGGAGACCGCGCGGCAGGTCCGCGACCTGGTGACCAAGGGCGCGGGCGGCGGCGGGTTCATCTTCAGCACCGACGACTGCCGCAAGACCTACGAGACGCTGCGGGCCAAGGGCGTGGAGTTCACCGAGGAGCCGACCGAGCGCCCGTACGGGATCGACTGCGGCCTGCGCGACCCGTTCGGCAACCACATCCGCTTCACCCAGCCGAAGGGGTAGCTCCTAGGGTTGGCGGCATGTCTCTCACCGGACGCGTCGCCGTGGTGACCGGGGTCGGCCGCCGCGCGGGGATCGGGTTCGCCATCGCTCGGGACCTGCTGGAACGGGGCGCAAGCGTGCTCGTCCAGTCGTGGACGCCGCACGACGAGGCCCAGCCATGGGGCGCCGATCCCGCGGGCGTCGAAGGGGTGCTGGAGGCCCTGGGCGGCGGCCCCCGCCTGGCCCACATCGCCGCCGACTTCGCCGACCCCGGCGCGCCCGCCCGGGTCGTCGAGCACGCCGTGGAGGTCTTCGGCGCGATCGACGTCCTGGTCGCCAACCACGCCCGCAGCTCGACGCAGAACCTCGAAGAGCTGACCGCCGCCGAACTGGACCTCGCGTGGGCGGTGAACGCACGCGCCAGCGCGCTGCTGGTGCAGGCGTTCGCCGCCGCCCACGACGACGGGCGGCCGGGCGGCCGCGTGGTGCTGTTCACCTCCGGGCAGCACCTGGCCCCGATGAGCCGGGAGCTGCCCTACGCGATCAGCAAGGGCGCGATCCAGCAGATGACGCTCAGCCTCTCCGACGCGCTCGCCGACCGGGGCATCACCGTCAACTGCGTCAACCCCGGGCCGGTGGACACCGGCTGGGCGGACGCGGAGCTGACGGCCCGGGTCGGCCGGGCGCTCCCGGCGGGCCGCTGGGGGCGGCCGGAGGACGCGGCGAAGCTGGTGGGCTGGCTGGTGTCCGACGACGCCGCGTGGATCACCGGGCAGGTGGTCGACTCCGAGGGCGGCTTCCGTCGCTGGGTGATGTGAGCAGGCGCTCCTCCACCTGCGGGTCGAGGCCCACGGGCGGGCGGTCGGGGCGGTGCGGGGCCGTGCCGCCGACGCCCTGCAGCCAGGCCCAGGTGTCGGCGACCGTCTCCCGGACGGGGCGGCAGCGCAGGCCGGCGGCCAGGGCCTTGGCGACGTTCCCCCGGTGCATGTAGTCGTGGTCCTCGCCCGGCGGGAGCCACACGGGCAGGTCGGTCCACGGCGCGACGCCCGCCGCGAGGATCGTCTCGGTGTCGGTCCAGCACAGCTCGGCGTCGCCGCCGGTGGCGCGGACGCACTCCTCCAGCAGCTCGCCCATCGTGGCGTGGCCGGGCGGGCTGACCAGGTCGTAGGGGCCGCCGAGGCCCTGCTCGGCGGCGTCCAGCGTCCAGACGGCCAGGTCGCGCGCGTCGATGTACTGGACGCCCAGGTCGTGCGAGCCCGGCGCCAGGACCTTGCCGCCGCGCGCGATGCGGGTGAGCCACCAGGGGAGGCGGCCGACGTTCTCGTACGGGCCGAGGATGAGCCCGGCGCGCACCAGGAGGGCCCGGTCTCCGAACACCTCCAGTGCCGCCAGTTCCCCGCCGCGCTTGTCCTCGGAGTAACCGCGCGGGCCGGGCTCCACCACGGGCGCGTCCTCGGCCAGTTCGGGGGCGGGCGGGTAGGCGTAGACGGAGCGGCTGGAGATGTAGACGTAACGCCGCACGCGCCCGTCCAGCAGCCGGGCCGCGTCGGCGACCGCCTGGGGATCGGCTGACCAGGTGTCGACGGCGGCGTCCCACTCCCCTTCCTTGAGGGCCTCCAGCCCGCCCTCCGCACCGCGCTCGCCCAGCAGCGAGACCGTGCCGGCTGGGGCCTCGTGGCGGCCGCGGTGGAAGACGGCCACCTCCCAGCCGCGCGCCACGGCCTCTTCGGCGATGGCCCGTCCGACGAATTCCGTACCGCCCAGGATCAGAAGCCTCATGCCGCCGACTCTGCCCGCCGCCGCGCCGTCGCGGCACCCCTGCATGCTGACAGCAGAAAACTCAGGCGCGGCAGACGATCTCGCCGTGCAGGACGGAGAACCAGCCGTCCTCGGCCGCCGCCCACGCCTTCCATCCCGCGTAGCAGCGCTCCAGGTCCTCGCGCGTCGCGTGGCCGCCCGCCACCGCGTGGTCGGCGATCGAGGAGCGGACCATGCGCCCGCCCCACGACTCGCTCCACCACTCGCGCTCCTCGGGGGTGCTGTAGCACCAGACGGACGCGGAGGCGGTGACGTCGGTGAACCCGGCCTCCTTCGCCCACGAGAACACCCGCCGCCCGGCGTCGGGCTCGCCGCCCTTGCCGCGCGCGACGTCGCAGTAGATGGGCCGCCAGTCCGCCATGCCGGGCGGGTCGGGGTACCAGACCATGCCGCTGTAGTCGGCCTCGCGGGCGGCGACCACGCCGCCGGGCTTGCAGACGCGGCGCATCTCGCGCAGTGCTTGGACGGGGTCCGTGACGTGCTGCAGCACCTGGTGGGCGTGCACGATGTCGAAGGAGTCGTCGGGGAAGTCCAGCGCGTGGACGTCGGCGACGGCGAAGGTGACGTTGTCCAGGTGGGCGGTGGCCTTGGCGGCTTCGGCCAGGACGGTCTCGGCGGCGTCCACGGCGGTGACGCGGCCGGGCGCGACGCGTTCGGCCAGTCCGGCGGTGATGGTGCCGGGACCGCAACCGACGTCCAGGACGGCGGCGCCGGGGCGCAGGTGGGGGATCAGGTAGGCGGCGGAGTTGTCGACGGTGCGCCACTGGTGGGAGCTCAGCACGGTCTGGTGGTGGCCCTGGGCGTAGGAGGACATCGGGATCACCTCTCGGTCGGGGGGTGGTGCCGTGCTCCGACCTTAGACCGGCTTCTCATAGATTGAGAAATGAATCTTGCTATATGAGACAGATGTCGTCGTGCAAGACCTGCGCACCGGCGGGGTCCGCGTCCCCGGCTCGGGGTTGCGCGTCGCGACCGCCAGCACGGTGAAGGTGGACGTCCTGGCCGCGCTGCTGCTGCGCGCCCGGCCGCTCTCCCCCGCCGAGCGCGAGGCGGCCGCGCGCATGATTCAGAGCAGCGACAACGACGCGGCCACCGTCCTGTGGACGGAACTCGGGGGCGCACCGGCCTTGGCCCGCGCGTTGGAGGAGCTGGGTCTACGGGAGACCGTTCCGGATCGGGCTTGGGGGAAGACGATGACGACCGCCGCCGACCGGGTGCGCCTGCTCCGGGCGCTCGTCTCGTCCGACAGCCCCTTGCCGGAGGAGCGCCGGGCGTACGCGCTGGCGCTGATGTCACAGGTGCGGCCCGACCAGCGCTGGGGCGTCAGCGCCGCCGCCGGTCCGGGCGAGGAGGTCGCGCTCAAGAACGGCTGGATGCCGCGCGACGCCGAGGGCGGCGCGTGGACGGTCAACAGCTTCGGCCGCGTCACCGGACCGGACCGGGACGTGCTGATCGCGGCGGTCTCGCGCGGCCACCGCACGTTGAGCGAAGGCATCGCGGCGGTTGAGGACGCTGTGCGGAACGCGAAAGCCCGTGGGGAAGCGAGGCTTCCCCACGGGCTTTGAACAGGCGTCAGGCCGCGAGGGCGACCCGGGAGCCCGTGGCCGGGACGGGCGCGCTCAGGGCGTCCAGTCCGGTCAGGGCGCCGGGGGCGCGGTGCGGCTCGTCGGTGTAGGCGTTGAGGGCCAGGCCGGTCAGCTCGCCGATCCAGGGCTGGACCAGGGTGCGCTCGGCGGGGCCGTGCAGGTTCGGGTGGGTGAGGTGGAACGTGGCGTTCATGGCCGCTCCCCTTTCGTCATCCGGCAGTCCGGTCGCGCCGGCCGGACGTACTCGGTGGTACGCCTTGAACAAGCTCCCCGGTTCAACGCGTATTTCGTGACGCTTCCCACGTCACGAGGACAACTTACGGACCGCCTCTGACACTTTCCGGTGTCAGAGCAGGCGGTACATGATGTGCAGGCCGACGTAGCCGTGGACCGGGTGGCGGAAGCCCTCGGGGAGGGTCGCCACGATCTCCATGCCGAGCGAGCGCCACAGGCGGACCGCCCGCTCGTTGGTCTCCACGACCGCGTTGAACTGCATCGCGCGGTAGCCGTCGTCGCGCGCCTGGCGGAGGACGTGCTCGCCGAGGGCGCGCCCCACGCCGCGCCCGGCGTGCGCCGGATCGACCATGAAGCTCGCGCTGGCGATGTGCGAGGCGGGCCCCATGTGGTTGGCGACGAGGTTGGCGGTGCCGAGGACGGTGCCCGCGTCGTCGGTGGCGACGACGCACCGTCCGGGCGGCGGCGCCATCCAGAACTCCCTGGCTTGGTCCTCGCCGATGTCGCGCGGCCAGGAGAAGGTCTCCCCGGCGGCGACGATCTCGCGCAGGAACGGCCAGATGGCGGCCCAATCGGCCGTCGTGGCCGTCCTGATCTTCATGCCGCCCAGCATGGCGGCCGGGCCGGAGGAAGCGCGACCGATTTTCCTGCCCGACTCAGCAGCCGTCCCCGCGCCGGGCCCGGATCGTCGCAGGCTAAAGGTCGTACTTGGCGGCCTTGATAGCGGAGAGGACGGCGGCCAGCCCCGCCCGGCTCAACGTGATGTGCCCCCGCCCCGGGTCCTTGCTGTCGCGCACCCCGATGCCGCTGGCAAGACCGGCGATCTCGACGCACTCATTGCCGTGCGCGTCGCTGTAGCTGCTCTTGCGCCACCCTGCTGTCACTTCATGCGCTCCATAGCGTCGGCGATCAGGCTCCGTGAGGCTCCCACGGGAAGCGCGAGGTCACCGATCTGGTCGTACCGAATCGCAAACCCACGCACTTCCGCACGATCTACCGCCAGTCTGCCACCAGCGCACGCTTCCAGGTACGCCACCTCGCCCTCCTCCACGGTGGTGAGGATGAACGGCCCTTCGAGCCCGAGATGGCCGCCCGCCGACAGGGGGACCACCCGGATGCTGACGTTGTCCAGTTCAGCGACCTGCAGTAGATGGGCGAGTTGACCGCGCATCACGTCCACTCCGCCCAGAGGGCGGATCAGCAGCGCCTCGTCCAGCAGGAAACGCAGCAGCGGCGGGCGCTCCACCGTCAGGATCTTCTGCCGCCCCAAACGCACGGCGAGCGCGGCCTCGATGTCGACCGCGCCGATCCCGCACCGCAGCCATGCCCTGGCGTAAGCCTCGGTCTGCAGCAGACCGGGCACGACCATTGCGGCGTACTGCCGGATCACCCGGGCCCTCTGCTCGTACCCCACGTGGTGCTTGAACCAGTCGGGGTCGTGTCCGGCCCGCGCATAGCGCAGCAGCCGCTGGAAGTGACCGTTCAGGCTCCAGAGCCGGTCGAGGGCCGCTGCCTGCTCGTCGTCCAGGCGATAGCCGGGGCGCGCGGCTTCGATGTTCGAGACAGTCTGGCGCGCGCAGTTGAGGACGCGTCCCAGCTGCGCGCACGAAAGCTCGTGCTTGACCCGATAGAAGTGCAGGTCAACGGCGATCCAGTGCCACATGGAGGAATCGGGGTCGAGTGATTCGCGGAGGGGCATCGCGCACTCCAACTGTCTTGGATGTCTTGCAATACGCGACAGGCTAATTCCACAGCGTGACCCTTGTCAGGAGAAGCCGCACGACCAAGGACGGCAGGCGAACGACATGAGCGAGTGCGACAAGCGGCCTACGCAAGTGCAAGACAAACAAGACAGCTGGCCGGGGCGGTGGCGGGAGCCCTACAAGTCCGGCGACTCCATGTGGCGCGTCGAGCTGCGTCGCAAACTCAGTCGCTGGGAGGAGGAGGCCGGCCTGCTGCGGGTTCTGATCGCTCCGACCGAGGACGAGCTGATGGCCATGCAGGTCCGCCAGGACGAGCTGGCCGCCAAGGTCGCCTCCCCGCCGCCCGTTCCCTCTCCCCACCGGAGCCGGTGATGGGTCGGCTGTCCGCGGAAGAGGTGACGATCGCGCTGACCTTCCTCGTCACCGGCCTATCCCTGGGCATCGCACTGGCGGTGCTCGTGTACGCCCTGCGCCAGGAAGCCCAAGGCCGCCACGTAGAAGCCGGGCGCCGTGCTCGGAAACTTCGGAATTCGCCCGCGCGGCGTCGTCCTCCGGCGCGACCGGGCTCCTCTACGCAGCCGCGCCCTCCGTCAGGAACACAGCGCCCCGTCCAGCCGCGCCACGTGCCCGGTCAGCGGCCGTCCCCGGGGAGCTTCCAATGACCAAGCCCAAACCGCGCTATCAATTCCCCGGTCCCGCAGGCGAAGCCATCGAACGCCTCTCCGCAGAGCTGCGACGGCGCGGCATCCGAGTCGCCGCAGGCACCAAAATCTCCTTGCCCGAAATCCTGGTGGGAGAGGCGAAACTCAGCGTCTCCTGCCACCGCGCACCTCATAACGGCGCGCTCCACATCTGCGTGGCGGGCGAAGGTCCGTGCCAGGTCGTCGGCACTCCCGACGACCTGGCCGAGGCGGCGGACGCCCTGATGCAGGCCGCGTCCTCTCCGCATACCGACCTTCCGGCGGTCGAGCGTGAAGACCGGCCCTCCCGCCCTCAGAACGCCACGCCTACGACGGTCGCGCCTCCCGCATGACCACGACTCACCACAACTCCCGGTCGCGCAGCAGCGAGCGCAGTCCCAGCTCGCGCCGCTCCTGCCCCTCGGTCCCGTCAACGATCGCCACCGCGCCGACCCACACGGCGTCCCCCGCCTCCACCAGGCGCCGCGCGGTCTGAGCGGTCGCCGCCGTCTCCACCCAGTCGTCCACGAACAGCACGCGCTGCCCCGTGCGCAGGTTGCGCCGCTGGACTCCCCACGACAGCGTGCGGTCGTTGTAGTCCGGCGGCGTGTTGCGCACCAGGACCTGGTCGGCGACCTGGTCCTGCGTCATGTCCTTGCGCATCTGGACGAAGCCGACGCCCGCCGCGACCGCCACCAGCGGCCCCAGCAGGAACCCCATGGACTCCGGTCCGATCACCGCCGTGGGACGCTCGCCCCGGTGCAGCCCGAGCAGGGCGGGGCCCAGCTCCGACAGGACGTCGGCCTGCCCCCACCAGGCCGTCATGTCCGCAACGTGCCTTTCCCCGCGCAAGACGCACGACTCCAGCAGCCGCCCCCGCAGCCGGTCCGCTCCGCTTCCCTTGCCCATGACCAGATCGTCCAGCGCGGCCGCCGCCTTGGCGATCGAATATCTACGCCGGAGGCCGGTCGTCAGATCTTCTTCAGGTCCTTGGCGTACAGGCGCTCACGCGGGTGTTCTTGTGGCCGCCCTTGGTCCGCGACCGAGGCCGCCGCGAGCGCGACACCGATGATGCGCGAGATCGGTCAGAGGCTCCCGGCCGCGCCTGAACACCTCTTGAACGAGCAAGATCAACTCAGTGGACCCGCCGACCGGAGGACGAGCGGGGCCGCGTCCACGCCGTCGGGCCACAGCCACAGCGCGCCCGCCGCGACCTCCCGCCTCAGGTAGGCCAGGAGCGGGTCCCGGCGAGGCTTGAACCGGTGCTCGGCGAGCCGGGCCACCGCGTCCTCGAAGGGCACCCACGCGGCCTCCAGCACCAGCCCGTCCGGGTCGGCGACGCCGATCCGGCCTTCGGGGCGCCCGGTCGCGAACGCGAAGACCGTCCACTCCCCCTCCCAGCCGGGCTCCCCGGTGATCGTGTACTGGGCGATGAAGGCGGGCCCGGCGGGGGCCGCCACCTCCAGGCCGGTCTCCTCCCGCACCTCCCGGACCAGCGCCTGGTGCACGAGCTCGCCGCGTTCGGCCAGTCCCCCCGGGAGCACCCACTGCGGCGGCCGGCCGGGGTGCCGCTCCCTGACCATGAGCAGGCGGCCGTCCCGCTCGACGATCGCGGACACGATGATCCCGGACGTCATCCGCATGGAAGCCGGCCCTCCCGTTCGCCGGGGGCCCCGCCGGGCCCCGCGCTGGTGTCGATCTCCGCGGCGGAGATCCGTGACCATCCTCGTGCCCGGCCCCGCCTTCGTGGGGGGAACGGCCGCGTTCGCCGGCCCGCCGGTAGCCGCGCAGATCGCGGCGGGACGGCGGCCCCCTCGGGAGGTGGCGGGATCTTGACCTCGTGGGGCGCATGAGGGCGGGGAAACAGGGCAGGCCACGCAAGGAAGGCTCGTCAGACAACGCCCGATTGGACTGGTATGACCACGCCCGAAGAGAGCGCTCCGAAGACCGACGACACCGACCAGGTGCTGTCCGACTCCGCTCCGGCCGATCCGAAGAAGCCGGACGACCGGACGCAGATGGCGCAGCAGCTGGAGGAGGCCATGTCGGAGGCCGGAGTGAGCCGCGAGGACCTGACGTCGGAATGACGCGCGTCCACTGCCGAGGAGGGGCGACGACCATGTGGTTGCGGGCGATGGGCAACGGCGCGCTGGCCGGTCTGGCCGGTGTGGCCGCGATGACGGCGGCCGAGAAGCTGGAGCAGCGCCGCACCGGGCGGCCCGACTCCCACGTGCCGGGCCGGACGCTGCTGCGGCTGCTCGGCCTGCCCGAGCGGCCGGAGCGCCAGCCGGCGGCGGCGAACCTCGGGATGCACTTCGGGCAGGGAATCCTGCTGGGGAGCCTGCGCGGCGTGATGGCCGCGGCGGGGCTGCGGGGGCCGTGGGCCTCGCTGATGTTCTGGAGCGTCCGGCTGACCAACGACCAGATCCTGGAGAACGCCACGGGGGTCGGCGCTCCTCCCTGGACCTGGCCGCGCCGGGAACTGGCCGTGGACCTGGCGCACAAGGGCGTGTACGCGTTCACGACGGGGCTCGTCGCCGACGCGCTGGCCGCGCGGAGCGGTCCGGGGCCGGGGCAGCGGCACGCCGAGATACGGCCGGGCCGCCACGAGAACGTCGGGCCGGTCGCGCGCTGAGCGCGCGACGGCCACGGGGGGCCGCTCCGGCGGCCGGATGAGGAGAAGGACTTGTCAGCTAAGCAGCAGGCGGCGATGGCGGCGCTCCAGGACCGCACGTCCCTGGCCCGTTTCCAGGGCCTCTTCAACATCGTGGGCGGGGCCTGGCCCATCGTCAGCAGGCGCAGTTTCGAGTGGGTCTTCGGCCCCAAGCAGGACGAGTGGCTGCAGCAGACCGTCGGGGGCCTGATGATCATGGCCGGCTGGTCGCAGATGCGGGCCGCCGGGACGCCGGAGGGCAACGACCACGCCCGCCGCGTCGGCCTGGGCGTCGCGACGACGCTGCTGGCCATCGACCTGATCCACGTCCCGCGCGGCCGCATCCGCTGGACCTACCTGCTGGACGGGGCCATGGAGGCCGCCTTCATCGCCGCCTGGCGCCGGGCGGAGAAGGGCGCCGCCGACTCATGATCACCAAGGAGCACGTGGCGCGGCTGCTGGCGGCCGGGGACCCCGACACCGCGCTGGTCGTCGTCGGGGGCCGGGCCGAGATCGTGCCGAAGGGCGAGGAGACCGGCGGCCTGCTGGTCACCGACCGGCGGGGGCTGGTGGACAGGCTCGGCGGGGACGACCCCTCGCCGGAGGCGCTGGCGCGGGTCGCCGAGGCGCTGGACGCGGCGGTGTCGGAACTGGGCGGCTGAACCGGGCGGCACGGGGAGGAACCGGGAACCGTAGGATCGTGCCCCCTCGCCACCTCCGAGGGGACGACGCCTACCTGGAGATCCCACGTGGAGTACTTCTTCTACTGCCGCGACCGGCCGGGCACCTGGCCGCTTCGCCTGGAGCACAACGACGCCCACTGGGCGTTCATGGACCGGTACGACGAGGCGTTCATCGCCCGCGGCCCGACGTTGAACCCGGACGAGACCACCACCGGCAGCGTGCACATCGTCGACCTGCCCGACGCCGAGGCCGCGCGGGCGTTCGCGTTCGAGGAGCCGAACTACCTGCTCGGCATCTACGAGGACGACGTCCTCGTCCGCCGCTGGAGCGGCCTGCACGACCGCACGATGTGGGACTACGGCACCGCGGTCGAGGGCTACGAGCGCTTCCTCGTCATCGGCCACGGCAAGCCGGGCGCGGTCTCCGCCGATGAGGCCCTGGACGGCGAGCAGCGCCGCTACCTCACCGACGGCGAGTACCGCGACCGTGTCATCGTCGGCGGTTCGCTGCTGTCGGAGGACGACGGCGACTGGACGGGCACCGCCCTGATGGTCGAGCTGCCCGACCGCGCCGCCGCCGAGGCGGTGCTGCCGAACAGCCCCTACGGGCAGGCCGGGATGTACGAGAGCGTCGAGGTGCTCCCCTGGCGCTTCGGCGGCCGCTAGGAGGTCCGGCCCTCCGAGGGCTCATCCGGGTCGAGACCGATGAGCCGGGCCAGGACGGCGACCTGGTCCGCGAAGTGCTCGACGAACCCGGGTGAGCCGGGGCCGGCCCCGCAGACGCCCTCGATGACGTGCGGCAGCGTGGTGGGCGCCATGGCCGCCGCCATCAGCATGACCAGCAGGGCGGCGGGGTCCAGCTCGGCGGGGAGCCGCCCGTCCTCCTGCAACGCGCGCAGCTCGTCCACGGTGCCGGCGAGCATCCGGGCGCGCGGCTCTTGGTCGGGGTCGTCCTGCGGCCCGCCGTACTGGAGACCGGTCCAGGCGAGCAGGCGCGCGCCGTCCGGGTTGTGCAGCGCCTCCATCGCGTAGCGGCGCAGCTGCTCGGGTAGGGGCGTCCCCGGGGGCGCCAGCTCGCGCCGCCGCTCCTGCCACCGCTGCGAGACCGCCTGGTACAGGCCCTCCTTCCCGTCGAAGTAGTAAGAGATCAGCTGTACGTTGACGCCCGCCCTGGCGGCGATCGCGCCGACCCGGGCCCCCGCGTAGCCGTGGGCGCCGAACTCCGCCGACGCCGCTTCCAGGATCAGCCTGCGAGTGCGCTCCGGGTCGCGCCGCCGTTCCTGCGACGCGGGGGACCTGCGGGGTTTCGATGCGGCCACACCGGCGACCCTACCGCCGCCCAGCGGTGTCATACGGGCGCGTGCATTAATCAAATGAACGCTTGACAGAGTCACTTGCCCGTTTGACGATGGGGAGGACGCCGCCCCGGCCGGGGCGGCCCGTCGCGGAGGGACGATCGGATGTCGGATCGGGCACGCATCCTCATCGCCGGTGCAGGGGTCGGCGGGCTGGCGCTCGCGCAGGCGCTGCGGCGCGGCGGGCTGGACGTCGCCGTGTACGAGCGGGACCCCGGGCCGGAGACCCGCGGCCAAGGCTTCCGCATCCACATCGACCCGAACGGCAACGCCGCCCTGCGGGCCTGCCTGCCGCCGGGGACGCTCGACCTGGTGCGCCGCACCAGCGGCGTCAACCACGACGTGCTGTCGGTCTACACCCACCGGCTGCGGCCGCTCGCGCGGCAGACGTTCCCGGGCCTCACCGACGACCAGATCACCAACGTGGACCGCGACACCTTCCGGCGGGGCCTGCTCACCGGCCTCTCCGGCGCCGTCCGCTTCGGCCGGACGGTGACCGGCTTCCAGGCCACCGGAGCGGGCCGGGTGCGGGTGGAGTTCGCCGAGGGCGGCGGCGACGAGGGCGACCTGCTGGTCGGCGCCGACGGCGTCGGCTCGGCGGTGCGGCGGCGCCTGCTCCCGCACGCCGCCGTGCGCGACATCGGCCTCCGGTGCCTCTACGGCCGGTTGACGATCGACGCGCGCACCGAGGCCCTTGTCCCAGAGGCCGTGAGCCGCGGCTTCTCCTGGCTCTCCGACGGGTCCGGGCACGGCGCGGGGTTCGCGCCGGTGCGGTTCCGCACCCGGCCGGACGGCGCGTCCGACTACCTGATGGTCACCCTCCTGACGACGACCGAGCGGCTCGGCCTCACGGACGCCGAACTGTTCGCGCTCCCGCCGGAGGAGGTATGGAGGCTCACCGCCCAGGCCACCGCGGACTGGCACCCGGCGATCCGCGCGGTCTTCGGGCACGCCGACCGGGACGTCTTCTTCCCCATCGCCATCCGGGCCGGCGAGCGCGTGGACGCCTGGGAGTCCGGGCCGGTCACGCTGCTCGGCGACGCGATCCACACCATGCCGCCGACCGGCGGCGTCGGCGCGAACACCGCCTTGCAGGACGCCGCGACGCTGGCCGGCGAACTGCTCGCCGCCGCGCGCGACGGCAGGCCGCTCGTCGAAGCGGTCGCCGCCTACGAGCGCGTCATGCTGCCGCGCGGCTTCGACACCATTGACCACTCGCTCCGGATGGCCGGCCAACTGCTCGGCACGACTTAGCACCCAAGCGGGGACTTTCTCCCCGTTTAGGGCTAGAGTGCAAGCGGGGAGAAAATCCCCGTTTAGTGCAGAGGAGTCGTCATGAGCAGCGCCGGTGTCTCCGGCTCAGGGAAGCCCTCACGAAGGGCGGACGCGAACCAGAACCGGGCCCGCATCCTCGCCGCCGCGCGCGCGGCGTTCATCGCGAGCGGCACCGGCGTCCCGCTGGACGAGATCGCCCGGAGCGCCGGGGTCGGCAACGCCACCCTCTACCGGCACTTCCCCAATCGCGACGCGCTCCTGCACAACGCCGTCGTCTCGGTGTTCGACCGGATCGCCGAGCTGGGCCGGGCCGAACCGGAACGCGGGCAGGACGCGTTCGAGGCGCTGCTCGCGTTCGCGCTCGGCGCGGTCGAGGAGGGCATCGGGGCGCTCTGCCTCCTGCTCCCCAGCCGCCTCTGGGCCGAGGACCCGGAACTCCGCGCCGCGCGCAGGCGCGTGGACGAGGCCGTCGCCGAACTGGTCGAACGCGGCCAGAAGGCGGGCCTCGTGCGCCCCGACGTCGGGGCCGGGGACCTGATGGTGGCCCTGAGCCTGATCGCCAGGCCGCTGCCGGACGGCGGCGCCGGGCGCCTGGTGGACCGCATCGTCCGGCTCCTCATGGACGGCTTCGCCGCCCCGGCCAAGACCCCCCTCCCCGGCCGCGCGACGGCCCCGGACGACCTCCCCCGGCACTCGTGACAAGGAACCGCGCCATGGACACCCTCGAAACCCGCATCGCCCTACGGGAACTGGTCGACCGCTACGCCGCCGGGGCCGACCGGCGGCGCGCCCGAGAGATGGCCGACATGTTCGTCGAGGGCGGCGAGCTGACCATCCGCTCCCCCGGCGACCGGCCGCCCGCCGTCTACCGGGGGCGCGAGACCATCCGCCAGGCCATGGACGGCCTGAACGTCTTCCGGGTCACCAGCCACCAGGTCCACAACCAGCTCCTGGACTTCCGAGGGGACGCGGTCACCGGCGAGACCTACTGCACGGCCCACCACGTCTACGACACCCCGGACGGCCCCCGCATGTTCGTGATGTCCATCCGCTACCACGACACCTTTGCCTGGCAGGGCGGCCGCTGGTCCTTCGCGGCCCGGGACCTGCACGTCGACTGGACCGAGGACCGGCCGATGAGCCTGGACCCCGCGCCGGCGCGTCCCGCCTGAGCCCGGCGCGGGCAGGCGTCAGGGCGTCCGGGCGAGGCGTCCGGCCGCGCTCGCGGCGAGGGCGGCGGCGCGCACGGCGCTGTTGACGGAGATCTCGCCGCGCATCCCCGGCGCCGCGACCATGTCGCCGGCCAGGTAGACGCCGTCGCCGCGGTCGATGGCCGGGCGGTCCCGCCAGGTTCGGCCCGGCAGGTCGAGCGCGCCGGTCCGCCCTTTGGCGACGGCGGTGCGCCGGAAGGTGGCGCGGTCGGTCCAGCCGGGCAGGACCAGATCGGCGAAGGAGCCGAGGCGCCGGTGGGCCGCCTCGTGGGACTCGCCGCTCCGGACGGGCATCTGGAGCTGGTAGAGCGACTCGCCCGCGGGCGCGATCGAGTCGTCCTGCATGGTGTAACACTCGTGGAAGCCGCCCTCGTCGAGGTCGAAGACGATGCTGCGGTCGCGCCGGTCGGAGCGGACGGCGACGTCGAGCAGGGCGCAGTGCCCGCTGGTCCAGGCCAGGTCGTCCGCGCCCAGCAGCCTGGCCGCCGAGGCCAGGTCGGTGGCGACGACGACGGGCCCGCCCTCGGGCAGCGAGTCGACGCGCGCGCCCGTCTCGATCCGCACGCCCAGCTCGGCCGCGCGTCCGGCCATGCGGTCCACGACCGTCTGCCAGCCGCCGCGCACCCAGCGGACGGCGGGCACGCGCGGCCCGAGGACCCGCTGGAACAGCTCCCACACGAACGCGGCCGACAGGCGCCCGGTGTCGGCGTCGTAGGTGACCACGCTGATGGCGTTGGCCAGGTGCCGCGCGGTCTCCTCGCCCCAGTGGCGGGAGGCCCAGGTGCGGAAGTCCTCATCCACAGGGGCCTTCAGCCGGGCGCGAGCCTGGGCGCGCAGCATCGCCACGGGCGGCACGCGGCGCACCCGCCCGTCGAGGCGGAACCCCAGGCGCGCGAGCGCGACCGGGGAGGGCCGGCCCAGCCCCTTGACGAAGCCGCGCCGGGCGAGCCAGCGGTAGTGGGGGCCGTCCGCGTAGAACACGTGCGCGCCGTCGTGCGCGACGTGGGGCGGGGGCGTGGCCCGGCCGCGCCCGCCGAGCGTGCGGTGGGCCTCGTAGAGGGTGACGGACGCGCCGGTCTCGGCGGCGGCGATGGCGGCGGTGAGCCCGGCCAGGCCGCCGCCGACCACGGTGATCATGCTGCTGGTGTTCGTCATGCCAACAAGGACGCGGCCCTCGGCCGGTGTGTGACATGGCCCGCCGGGTTCCGCATCCACGGCGCGGATACCCGGTATCAGCACTTTCGTCTTCCCTCCGCGCCGCGCGGTGGCCGAAAGTAAGGCAGGTCACACCACCCCTGTTTTGCGAGGCCCGCATGACGACTTCCCGGGCTGCCGGAAAAGTCCAGCTCACCCTGCTGCTCATCGCCAGTTGCATGCCCGTGCTGGGCGCCGTCCTGCTCTCCCCCGTGCTGCCCCGGATGAGCGACCACTTCGCCGGGACGGCCGGGGCGAAGGTGCTGGTCCCGATCGTGCTGACCGTCCCGGCGCTGTTCATCGCGATCGGCGCGCCCTTCGCCGGGGCCATCGCCGACCGGTTCGACCGCAAGCGCCTGCTGGTCGGCACGATGGTCGCCTACTCGGTCTTCGGCACCGCGCCGCTCTACCTGGACTCGCTGTACGCCATCCTGGCCAGCCGGATGCTCGTCGGGATCTGCGAGGCGGCCATCATGACCTGCTGCACCACCCTGATCGGCGACTACTGGTCGGGGCGGCGGCGGCTGCGCTACCTGGGGCTGCAGACCCTCGTCACGACGATCGCGGCGACCGCGTTCTTCGGCCTCGGCGGAGCGCTCGGCGCCGGGGGCTGGCGGGCGCCCTTCTGGCTCTACCTGGTGGCCGCCGTCGCCGCCGTCCCCATGGTCAGGTTCCTCTGGCAGCCGCAGGCGGACGCGGCGGACGGGGCGGAGCGGGCCCCGTGGCCCTGGCGCGAGCTG
Source organism: Spirillospora sp. NPDC050679 (assembly GCA_044456955.1). GTDB lineage: Bacteria > Actinomycetota > Actinomycetes > Streptosporangiales > Streptosporangiaceae > Spirillospora. The sequence goes on from JBITGK010000024.1 coordinate 47,862, forward strand.
GCCTTCCCCGCCCTGGTCACCGTGGCGGGCGGCGCGGTCTTCTACACCCTCATCGTGCAGCTGTCCTACCTGCTGGACGACGCGGGCGTCTCCTCCAGCGCCGCGATCGGCGGCCTGTCCGCGCTGATGTCGTTGGCCACCGCCGTGGGGGCCGCGCTGTTCGCCAGGCTCGCCGGGCGCGGCGCGCGGTTCCTGCTGACACTGGAGTTCGCGCTGGCCGGGGCCGGGCTGCTGCTGACCTTCGCCACCGGGACCGTGCCGATGATCGCGGCGGGCGCGGTCGTCACGGGCTTCGCCACCGGCCTGCTGCTGCCGACCCTGCTCACCTGGGCGGTCGACCGGCTGTCGTTCTCCCAGCGGGGGCGCGGCACCGGGCTGTGGACCGCCGCCCTGTTCCTGGGCGAGTTCCTCTCGCCGCTGGTCGTCGCGGGCCTGACGGCGGCGACCGGCGGCCTGGGGGCCGCGCTGGCGGTCGTCGGCGGGCTGTCGCTGGCCATGGCGCTGCTGGTCGGGCTGGTGCGGGCCGTCTCGGCCCCGCTCGCCGCCACGGCCGAATGAGCTGACGCCCGGTCCTCATGAACACCGTGCCCTCTCCTAGTCGGGACGGAAGACCCGAGGCGTCGTGCGAGTGCCCGACCTGTCCCGGCGGGGCAAAGCCGAAGGCGAGTCCCGCCGGGACGGATCGCGAAGCGATTGGCACTTGCAAAGGCACGGTCAGAAGGGCGAGCCGCCAGGCGAGCCCTTCTGAGCCGGGACTTCAATGGAACACAGCCGGGTCCGCAGTCACCGAGCGTAGGAGCGGGCGGCTCAGCGCGCTCGCGCCCATGATCCCGGCGAAGCCCAGCACCACGAAGGCCAGCAGCGTCACCGCCCCCGCCGCGCCGAACCCCACCGCGAACGGCAGCGCGAAGAACAGGCCCGTCAGCACCGAGCCGCCGCCCATCACCGCCAGCGGGATCAGCACCTCCTGCCGCCGCGCCCGGTCCAGCACCGACAGCGGCGTGCCGGCCAGCCGCAGCATCGCGTAGGTCTGGCGGCGGTCCAGCACCGCCGACGCGCCGGTGATGCCCGCGCTGGTCACCGCGATCAGGAACGACACCGCCAGCACGACCAGCGCGCCGGTGCGCAGGTCGGCCATCAGGTGCCCGGCCGCGATGTCGGGGTCGGCCGGGGTCGTCGCCACCCGGCCCGGCACGAGCCCGGTCAGGGCGGTGCGGGCCCGGTCCACCGCGGCCGCGCCGCCGGGCACGGTGGCGGTGACCACGTCGGTGGCCTCGGCGCCGTCCCGCTCGCCGCCCACCTTGGTGATCTTGATGGTCGCGGGGACGCCGTCCAGGCGCCGCTCCATCTGCTCGGCCACGGCCGCCGACCGGGCCTGCGGGACGACCAGCTCCAGCCGGTCCGCGGGGCGCTCCTGCGTCATCGCCGACGGGTTCAGCAGCGCCAGGAACCCCGCCACGAAGCCGGTCAGCGCCACCCCGGCCACCGTCCGCCACGCCGCGCGCGGGTCGTCCAGCAGCCGCCGCCCGGCCAGCAGCCGGACCGGGCTCCGCGCCGTGCCGGCGGCGATCCTGCCGATCAGCGCCACCACCCACGGGCCGACCAGGTTGATGCCGAGGAAGGCCAGCGCCAGGAAGGCCAGCAGCACGACCAGGCCGACCTCCCGGAGGCCGCCCAGGCTGCCGCCGACCGCGCCGAACGCCACCACGATCACCGCGAACGCCAGCAGCCGCACCGCCTTCATGCCCGGCGGGGTCTGCCGCCGCGCCACGCCCAGCGGGCTCACCACCACGCGCCGCAGCCCCACGACCGCGCTCACGCCGACCAGCAGCGGGACCGCCGCCAGCACCCCGGCCAGCCACGGCAGCGGGGGCCACAGGTCGCCGGTGAACCAGGCTCCCCCGCCGATCGTGATCCGCGCCAGCGCGGGCACCGCCAGCGCGTACAGCAGCGCGCCTGCCACGGCCCCGGCCAGCGCGGTCAGCACGGCCTCGACCACGGTGACCGCCACGACCTGGCCGGGCGTCGCGCCCACCAGCCGCAGCGCGGCCAGCCGCCGGTCGCGGCGCGCCACAGTCAGCCGGGCCGCCGCGCCGCCGAACACCAGCAGCGGCACCACCATCAGCACCGACGCGATCGCGGCCAGGATCTGGTAGATCTGCGGCGTCGAGGAGACGGTCCCGGTCGCGTAGGAGTCGATCCGGGCGGGCGAGGCGGACGCGTCCGCGATGCCCGCGTCGCGGGCCGCCGTCACGGCGGGGTCGTCCGCCGAACGGCCGACCACCGCGACCAGCTCGTCCGGATGGACGAGGGCGTCCTCCCCCAGCGTCCCGGCGGACCGGCCGCCCGGGAAGCGGTCCGCGAGCTGGTCGGCGGGCAGCGAGCGCATCAGTTCCGCCAGCGCCGGTGACGTCCAGGTCTCGCCCGGCTTCGGGAAGCGCGCCATGCCCGGCGGCACCGGGGCCTTGGCGTCCAGCGCGGCCAGGTCCACCACCGTGACCTGCCTGCCGCGCACGTAGTCGGTGGACAGCGCCTCCACGGCCGTCGCCGCGCCCTTGGCGGCGGACGGGTGCCGCCAGGCGTCGGCGTCGGCGCGCTGCATGAACGCGTGGTTGCCGCCCACCGCGAACAGCAGCAGCCCCGTGGACACCGCGACGGCGGCCAGGGTGAGCAGCGAGCCCAGCAGGCCCCGGCGGCCGCCGCCGCGCAGCAGCCGCCAGGTCAGCTCGAACGTGGTCCGCATCACACCGCTCCGGAAGCGGCCAGGAGGCGGCCGTCGCGGACCTCCACGGTCCGGTCGCACCAGGCGGCGACGTTGGGGTCGTGCGTGACCACCACCAGCGACGCGTCGTTGTGCCTGGTCGCCTCCACCAGCAGCCGCATCGTGTCGTGGCCGGTCTGCTGGTCCAGCGCGCCGGTCGGCTCGTCGGCGAACACCACCGCGGGCCGCGTCGCCAGGGCGCGGGCGATCGCCACCCGCTGCGCCTGGCCGCCCGACAGCTCGCCGGGCCGCCGCCCCTCCATCCCGGCCAGGCCGAGCGGCCCGAACCAGGCGCGCGCCGCGGCGACGGCGGCGCGGCGGGCGGTGCCGCCCAGCATCAGCGGCAGCGCCACGTTCTCCTCGGCGGGCAGCTCGGGCAGCAGCTCGCCGTGCTGGAACACGAACCCGAACCGGGTGCGGCGCAGCGCGCTGCGCCGCCGCTCGCCCAGGTCGTCGATGCGCTGCCCCAGCAGGTGCACCGCGCCCGCGTCGGGCCTGACGATCCCGGCCAGGCAGTGCAGCAGGGTGGACTTGCCCGATCCGCTCGGGCCCATGATCGCGACGGTCTCGGCGCGGCGCACCGCGAGGTCCACCCCGTTCAGGGCGACCGTGGAGCCGAACCGCTTCACCAGGCCGGCCCCGGCGAGGACGGTCTCGTTCACGCGGCCACCTTCTCGTTCCGCCCGTCGCGGGCGGGGAAGTCGACGACGTCGGCGGCGCCGGTGCCGGGGGCGTCGGCGCCGGTGCGGCCGCGCAGCGACTCGCCGATCTCCTTGGCGGGCATGATCAGCCCCGCGTAGGCGACGAAGACCACGAAGAAGGCGGCGACCGGGACGTAGATGAGGTACATGGCGTTCATGTCCCCATCGTCGGCGGACCGCCCCGCCGGCCACATCGGGCACACGTTCGGTCCTGGAACCTCCCGGATCGGCCGAACGGTCGATCCGGGCATCGGCTGCGGGTCGTAGCCTCGCTGGAATGAGCGAAACGGGGGGACGGCTGGACCGCATCCACTCGGTGGGCGGCTGCCTGGTGCGGGGCGTCGGGTGGTCGATGGCCGGGTTGTACCTGCTGCTGTCGGCGGTGCAGAGCATCCGGACCGGGTTCGACGTGGGCCTGCACGTGGTGGCGGCGGCCGCCGCGATCGGCGCGCTGATCCCGCGGAGGCCGGAGCAGTGGGCGATCGGGACCGCGGCGGCGTCGCTGGTGATGACGGCGCTGATCGGCGTGGCCGAGCCGCCGCTGGCCAGCCCGGCGGTGGCGGTGGAGGTGACCGGGCTGCTGGTGCTGACGGCCCGGGTGGTGTGGCAGACGCCCCGCGGCCGGCTGGTCCCGACGGCCGTGCTGGTCGGCGGCGCGGTGGTGGCGATCCCCTTCCGCGCCTCGCCGGTCTCGGCGCTGCTGTTCTCCGCGCCGATGGCCGTGCTGGTGGCCATCGCGGTCGGCGCGGGCCTGTACCTGCGGGCCCTGGACGCGCGGCGGGCCCGCGCGCTGGCCGGGGCGCGCCGCGACGAGCGGCTGGAGCTGGCCCGCGACCTGCACGACTTCGTCGCCCACCACGTGACCGGCATCGTGGTGCAGGCGCAGGCGGCGCGGTTCACGGCGCAGTCGGGGGCGGTGCAGAGCCCCGAGCAGCTGGACAGGATGTTCGCCGGGATCGAGAACGCCGGGACCGAGGCGCTGACCTCGATGCGGCGCATCGTCGGCCTGCTGCGCGAGGCCCAGGACCCGGGCGGCCGGACCGGCGACGCGGCCGCCGCCACCCGCCCGGTCGCCGACCTCGCCCAGGTCCAGGAGCTGGTCGACGGGTTCACCGACCCGCCCGCCGCCCTGGCGCTGGCCCCCGATCTCGGCGCGCTGCCGCCGGAGGTGGCGACCTCGGTGCACCGGGTGGTGCAGGAGGCGCTGACCAACGTCCGCAAGCACGCCGCCGACGCCACCGCCGTGCGGGTCGGGGTCGGGCGGCTGCCCGGCGGGGAGGTCGAGGTGTCGGTCCGCGACGACGGGCAGGGCCGGGGGCGGCGGCTGCCCTCCAGCGGCTTCGGGCTCGCCGGGCTGGACGAGCGGGTCGAGGCGCTGGGCGGCACGCTGCGCGCGGGGCCGCGCCCGGAGGGCGGCTGGGAGGTGGTGGCCGTGCTGCCGGTCGCCGGAAGCCTGCGAGAATCGTCGGCGTGACCATCCGCGTACTGATCGCCGACGACCAGGAGATGGTCCGGACCGGGTTCCGGATGATCATCGATTCGCAGGCCGACATGGAGGTGGTGGGCGAGGCCGGCGACGGCGTCGAGGCCGTCGAGATGGCCCGCCGCCTGCGGCCGGACGTGAGCCTGTTCGACATCCGGATGCCCCGGATGGACGGGGTGGAGGCCACCCGCCTGCTGGCCGGGCCCGGGGTGCCCGACCCGCTGCGGATCGTGATCGTCACCACCTTCGACATGGACGAGTACGTCTACGGCGCGCTGCGCGGCGGCGCGGCCGGGTTCCTGCTCAAGGACAGCGGCCCGGCACTGCTGGTGGAGGCGGTGCGGGCCGCCTACAACGGCGAGGCGCTGGTGTCGCCGTCGATCACCGTCCGGCTGCTGGCCGAGCTGGCCGCGCCCTCGGCGCCCGCCGCCGCGCCCGCCCCGCCGCGCGAGCAGCTCACCGAGCGCGAGCTGGACGTGGTGCGGCTGGTGGCGCGCGGCCGCACCAACGAGGAGATCGCGGGCGAGCTGTTCGTGTCGCTGTCCACCGTCAAGACCCACCTCGGCAGCGTGCAGCGCAAGCTGGAGGCCCGGAACCGGGGCGAGGTCGCCGCCTGGGCCTGGGAATCGGGCCTGATGCGGTGACCGGCTCCGCGTCCGTGCCCGTGCCCGAGTCGCTGGGCGGGCTCCCGTCCGGCACGGTGGCCGTCTGGGCGCTGGCGGCGGCGGGCTGGCTGGCGGTGCTGGTCGCGGCGCGGCGGGGCGTGCGCGGGGACGCGCGCGGGCCGGTGGTGTTCGGGCACGTGCTGACGCTGCCCGCGCTGGTGGCGACGTTCTCGATCCTCGGCTACGGCTCGCTGCACGGGCTGGTCGCGCTGACCGCCGAATGGTGGGCGCTGCTGCTGGTCACCGGGTTCCGGCCGGAACGGCTGCTGGTGGCCGGCGGGCCGCTCCGGCTGGCGGCGTGGCTGGCGCTGACCGCCGCCGCCACCGCCGCCGGGACGCGCCTGGTGCTGTGACCGCTCAGAGCAGGGTCAGGGGGACGTCGGCCGTCCAGCGGTAGTTCTCCGGCCCGTGGACCTTCTTCAGCCGGGTGCGGCCCCTGCGGAAGGCGGCCAGCGCGTCGGCGGCGGCCACCGGGAGGTCGTCGGGGTCGTCGGGGAGCGGGACGGTCAGCAGCAGGTTCTGCTTCTCGTGGACCAGCAGCAGGTCGCCGGACGCGTCGCACTCGTGCAGCCTGAAGTGCGCCAGCGGCTTGTACTCCTTCTCGGCGGTCGGCAGCGCGGCCAGGCGCGCGCCGTCCCGGTCGAAGAGGTACATGCCGGTCGTGTTGAGGTGCACGATCCGGCGGTGCCGCCGGTCCACGGCCAGGTCGTAGCGGTGGCCGCGGCCGGGGTTCGCGCGGAAGTAGTCCAGGTCGAGATGGCCGCGCAGCGCGCCCTCGCCGTCCACCAGCACGAACGCGAAGAACGCCCCCCGCCGGCCGCACCGCCTCTTGTCGCCGACGGCCACGACCGCGTACAGGTCGTCGTCGACCGGCACCGCGTCCCACAGCCACTCCAGCCAGTACGCCTCCCCCTCCAGGCCCGGGGCGGCCTCCATGAGCGCGCGCAGCTCGGTGGGCCGCGCGCCGTCCTCGCCGGGCGGGAACGCGGGCGCGGCGCGGCGCTGGTAGGGGAACGTGAGCTTGGGCGGCAGCACGGTGACCGGGTCCAGCGGGGGCAGGGCGCCGTCTCCGCCCATCGGCGTCCGGGTGATCGCCACGCCCGACTCCTCCACCAGGCACAGCAGCCGTCCCGAGGGCGTCGGGCGGGCGTGGAAGATCCCGTCCGGGGCGAGCAGCCGCGCCGAGGCGAGGGCGGGGTCGAGCAGGTACAGCTCCCCGATGTGGCCGGCGTAGCCCTTGCCGGCGACCAGGAGCCGCCCGTCCGGCAGCACGCTCATCGCCGCCTGCGGAATGCCGGACCACAGGGCGGTCGCGGCGGGCAGGGTGCCGAAGGCGGCCTGCGCGAGGGGCGTGCCGTCGGGGGCGTACCGGGTCACCAGGTGGGTGCCGGTGCCCTGCAGCCCTTTCGGGTTGGGGACGTCGCGGTGGTGGTACAGCCGCGTCAGCGCGTGGCGGCCGCCGTCGGGGCCGGTGCAGACCGCCAGGGTGTCGGCGTCGAACGGCTCGCGGAGGTCCAGCCCCCGGTCGGCGACCAGCGCGTCGGCCAGCACGAGCGGGTCCACACGGCTCACGGGGCTCCTCCGTCGTTCCCGAGATGATCAATACGGATCTTAGGGGCGGACCGGGCCGAGCGGGCGCCCTCCCGGCGAACCCGGCGGACGCGGCAGCGGTCAAAGGTACGTAGTATCCGAGTCAGGGGAGCACAAAGCCGCCGGAGGTGAGCCATGCCGTGTGCGCTGTGCGGCGACATCGTCCCGACCGAGGTGGCCCGCTGCCCCGGTTGCGGCGCGTGGTCGCGGCGCCGGGACTTCCGCGCGCTCGGCGTGGCGGTGTTCATGCTGCTGGGCTTCAACGCCTTCGTCGCGCTGGGCTCGGGCATCAGCCTGCTGCGGCTGCTGCGGCCGCTGCACCGGGACACCTACGAGACCTTCGACGCGGCCGCGACCGAGCAGGCGCTCGCCCCCTACTCCGACGTGTTCGTGATCGGCGCGGTGCTGGCGGGCGCGACGGGGCTGCTGTACCTGGTGTGGCTGTGGCGCGCCTACCGGCAGTCGCCCGGCCCGCACCGGCACCACGCGGCGTGGGTGGTACTGGGCTGGGTCACGCCCGTGGTCAACCTGTGGATGCCGCCGCGCCTGGTGCACGAGGTCTGGGTCAACAGCGGCCGGTACCGCGTCGCCGAGCGGCAGGTCACGGGGCTGCTGGTGGCGGCCTGGTGGTGCTGCGCGCTGCTGGGGGCGGTGCTGGCCCGCGCGTTCTCGGCGGGGTCGGCGCAGACGCTGGCCGAGGCGCGGTTCTCGGTGCACGTGGGGGTCGCGGCGGCGGCCTGCCAGGCGCTGGCGGCGGCGCTGTGCATGGCGGGCGTCTTCGAGATCACGCGCCTGCAGGTGGCGCGCGACCCCGTCACGGACTGAGCGGCGGCCTGCTCGGCGCGAGGCGGGCGGCCCCGCGCCGGACGCCCCGCGCTGGACGCCCCGCGCTACGGGAGCGGGCCCGAGCTGCCTCCGCTGGCGTGCCACAGCCGTTTCGGCGGCGTCCCCGCCGGTGCGATGTCGGCGTACGGCGACACCGCGAAGCCCGTCGGGTAGACCGTCCGGCGCCCCGCCGGACGCCCCGGCCCGCCCCGCCCGGTCTGAGCCATCGCCCGCCGCACCGCCCCGATCCCCTCCCGCGTCCACTCCCCGTGCAGCGCGGGCAGGTCCCAGCAGGCCGACGCCGTGAGCGAGACCGCGCGGCCCCCGGCCACCCCCGGCGCGCGCCGCACCCGGCCGCGCACCAGCAGCAGCCAGGACCCGAAGACGGTCGCGGCGCAGCGGTCCTGCACCGACTCGAAGAACGCCAGGTCCACCGGGCCGGTCGCGTCGTCCAGCGTCGCGAAGATCACCCGCCGGCCGGACCGCACCGCCGGGGTCTGGGTGGCGACCTTGACGCCCGCGACCAGCACCTCGTCGCGGTCGCGGTACCGGTCGGGTCGGGCGGCCAGGTCGCGGGCCCGCACCACCCCCAGCTCGGCCAGCAGCGCGTCGTAGAAGCCCAGCACGTGGCGGCTGACGTCCAGGCCGAGGACCTCCAGCTCGGCCTCCACCAGCTCGGCCGGGGTCATCGCGGGCAGCTCCCCCACCGGGACGCGCTCGACCAGGCCGATGCCGTCGTTGTCCTCGTAGCCCAGCGGGAGCTGCCCCTCCACCAGGCCGCGCCCGGGACGGGCGGTGGCGCGGTCGAGCGCGCCCACCCGGACCAGCAGGTCGCGGCGGCCCGCCTCGGCGTGCAGCGCGTCGAAGCCGCCCGCGAGGGCCAGGCGCTCGGCGACCGGCCGCGACACCCTCGCGCGCCGCCAGAAGTCGGCCAGCGAACGGTAGGGGCGCTCGGTGACGATCCGGGCGACCTCGGCGCCGGAGATGCCCTTCACCTCGTTCAGCGCGACGCGGATGCCCGCCGCGCCGCCCTGCGACACCGGCTCCACGTGCCAGTCGGGGTCGGAGCGGTTGACGTCCAGCGGCAGGATCGGCACGCCGAAGTGCCGGGCGTCGTCGAGGATGGCGCGCTTGGGGTACATGCCGGGGTCGTGGGTGAGCACGCCCGCGTAGAAGGCCGCCGGGTGGTGCCGCTTCAGCCACGCCGACTGGTAGGTGGGCAGCGCGAACGCCGCCGCGTGCGCCTTGCAGAACCCGAACGCCCCGAACGCCGCGATGATCTCCCAGACGCGGGCGACGACGTCCTCGCCGTAGCCGCGCGCGAGCGCCCGCTCGCGGAACCAGGCGCCGACCGCGTCCCGGCCCTCGGCGTCCGACAGGCGGCGGCGCGCGGCCTCGGCGTCCGACAGGCCGCAGCCGGTCATCACGTCCAGCACCCGCAGCACCTGCTCGTGGAAGACGACCACGCCCTCGCTCTCGCGCAGCGCCGGCGCGAGGTCGGGGTGCGGGTACGCCGGGGCGCGGCGGCCCGCCCGCGCCTCCAGGAACGGGGTGATCATGTCCGAGCCGACCGGGCCGGGCCGGAACAGCGAGATGTCGATCACCAGGTCGTGCATCGTGCGGGGCTGCAGGCGGCCGAGCAGCTCGCGCTGGCCGGGCGACTCGATCTGGAAGCAGCCCAGCGTGCGGGTGGAGCGGATCAGCTCGAAGGTGGCGGGGTCGTCGGGCGGGATCCGCTCGGGGACCACGCGCTCGCCGGTGGTCCGGCCGATCTCGGCGACCGCGTGCGCCATGGCCGACTGCATCCGCACGCCGAGGACGTCGAGCTTCAGCAGCCCCATCGCCTCGACGTCGTGCTTGTCGAACTGGCTCATCGGGAAGTCCTCCAGCGCGCTGCGCTCCACCGGGGAGCGGTCGCGCAGCGAGGAGTCGGACAGCAGCACCCCGCACGGGTGCAGCGCGATGTGCCGGGGCAGGCCGTCCAGCCGCTCGGCGGTGCGGAAGACGACCTGGAGCCGGGCCCGGTCGAGGCCGCTGTCGCGCAGCTCGGGCAGGTCGCGCAGGGCCGCGCCGATCTGCCGGGCCCGCACGTGCGGGAACGCCTTGGCGATCGCGTCGGTCTCGGACGGGGGCAGCCCCATCGCCGCGCCCACGTCCCGGATCGCGCTGCGCGCCCGGTAGGTCTCCATCATCGACACGCACGCGGTGCCGTCCTCGCCGTAGCGGCGGAACAGCGCGCGGTAGGCGTCCAGGCGGCGGGCCGACTCCACGTCCAGGTCGATGTCGGGCAGGCCGGGGCGGCCGTCGGACAGGAAGCGCTCCATCACCAGGTCGTGGCGGAGCGGGTCCAGGTCGCTGATGCCGAGCAGGTGGTTGACCAGGCTGCCCGCGCCCGAGCCGCGGATCGCGCAGCGGATGCCCTGGGAGCGGATCAGCGCGGCGGCGTCGGCGACGGTCAGGAAGTAGGGGGCCAGGCCGCGCCGCGCGATGATGCCCAGCTCGTGGTCCAGGCGCGCGCGGGCGGCCTCCCCGGTCAGCCCGCGCCGCGCCAGGCCCTCCTCGCAGCGGGCGATCAGCCGGGCGCGGGGGTCGCCGGCGACCTCGGGCAGGTGGACGCGGTCCATGCCGAGGTCGCGGTCGGGGTCCAGGACGCAGCGCTCGGCGAGCGCCCGGGTCTGCGCGAGGACCTGCTCGGCGGCCGGGCCGCAGCTCAGCTCGGCGACCCGGCGCATCTCGGCGGTGGACTTGAGGTAGGCGTGGCCGGTCCGGTCGTCCAGGTGGCGGCGGTGCAGCGGGGCCATGCGGCGCGTCACGTCCAGCACCTGCGCCACCGGGTGGTCGGCGGGCTCCAGGTAGCGGACGGCGTTGGACAGCACGGCCGGGACGCCCGCCTCCGCCGCCAGCGCCAGCAGCCGCGCGGCGCGGTGCCCCTCGCCCCGCCCGTGGTGGTTGACGATCTCGACGACCGGCTCGGCGACCTCGCGCCAGGCCGCCAGGCGCGCGGCGGCGAGGTCGGGGCGGCGCTCGGCGACGGCGCGGCCCACGTCGGAGGCGGGCCCGAGCAGCACCACCAGCCCGGCGGCGTGCGCGCCGACCAGCTCGCGGCCGACGACGGGCCGCCCGCGCTCCCCGGCCAGGTGCGCGGCGGTGACCAGGCGGCACAGCGACGTCCAGCCCTCCCGGCCGACCGCCAGCACCACGACGCGGCCCCGCTCCAGGGCCAGGTCGGCGCCCAGGATGGGGCGGACGCCGGCCTCCCGGCACGCCCGGACGTGCTTGACCGCGCCGTACAGCCCGTCGCGGTCGGTCAGCGCCAGCGCGTCCATGCCCAGCTCGGCCGCCCGCCGCGCGAGCGCCTCCGGCGGGGCGACGCCGTGCCGCAGCGAGTAGGCGGAGGCGACATGCAGGTGCACGGCCACCTCAGTCCCACACCCGCGACAGCGTCCAGGCCCCGGTGGCGGAGTCGTAGCGCAGCTCGTACACGCCGATCTCCCGGTCCGGGGTCGCCTCGACCCGCCAGAACTCCCGCTCCCCCAGGGCGTCCGGCGCGTCCCGCTCGTCCGGCAGCTGCTCGCGCCACCAGTCGCGGGTGGCGACCCAGTGCTCCAGCACCCGCCGCACGCGGTAGAGCCGCCCCCGCCAGACGAACCGGACCGGGCGCCCCTGCGACGTCCAGACCTGCACCGGATCGCCGAACACGCGCGTCATCCGCCTCCCCCGCCCTGTGAGTGGTGCGTTGTCACCGCACGGGGGAAGGCATGCGGCCTGTCTCGAACATACGTTCGCAGACGAGTCTAGGGAAGCCCCCACGCGGGCCGCAAGGCGGGGTGATCTTTGTCCGGAACTCCCGTTATGCGAGGTGTCGCAGGTGCCGGGGCGGCGCTCGGCGGCCGGCGGGGCGGAGAAGAGGGCGGTCCGGCGGCCGTCAGCTCAGCATGCGCTGGATCTGGTCGGCGACCTCGCCCACGTGGGACACGTCCGCCATGCCGCCGCCCGGCCACAGGTAGGACCAGCCGCCGCCCACCGGCGTCGCGACCACCATCACCTGCCGCCGCGTGTACGGGCCGACCAGGCTCAGCACCGACTCCTCGGGCCCCGCCAGCCGCCAGCGCAGTCCGCGCGCCTCGGCCTCATGGGCCAGCAGGGCCAGGTGGTGCCGCCGCACCTCGGAGATCTCCCGCGCACCCACAACAGACACCGCGATCAGCCGCCTCAACCGAGAACAGAGCCGCCGTCCGCCCGGTGACCTGCAGCGCCCGAACGGCGACAATTGGTAACTACTCCCCAGGATGGCCCGGAACAAATGATCAGCGCAGGAAATCGGGGAGAGTGGGCCGACCTATTTCCGTACCGGGCGTCGGCGGCGGGTACGCAATCGGGGGGCGCGCCATACTTACGTAGGCCTTGTCCACCGCCGGGGTTCGCCGGAGATTCAGCGGGAGGCCGTCCTCCCGACGCCGGACACCGCGACGGCGTTCCGTGATAGATCCGTCTACGAGACGAACCCGCTCGTCTGTTCCACCGCGTGCGCGGCCGTCCGCCGCGACCACCGAAGGAGAACGCCGATGACCGCCCCCTCCGGGCACGAGGGCACCGGCCTGCGCGAGCAGAAGAAGCGCCTCACCCGGCTGGCGCTCATCGACGCCGCGCTGGAGCTGTTCCTGGCCCAGGGCTACGAGGCCACCACGATCGACGAGATCGTGGCGGCGGTGGAGGTGTCCCAGCGCACCTTCTTCCGCTACTTCGCCACCAAGGAGGACGTGGTCACCGGCTTCTTCCTGGAGCACGACGAGCTGCTGGCGCGCGAGCTGGCGGCGCGGCCGCCCGCCGAGCCGCCGTTCACCGCGCTGTTCGAGTCGCTGCGGGTGGTGCTGCGCGTCATCGCCGGCAGCGGCCCGCAGGAGATCGAGCGCTTCCGCCGCATCCGCAAGGTGATCGAGGCCACGCCCGCGCTGGCCGCCGCGCAGATGGCCCGGCACAGCGCCGTCGACAAGACGCTGGCCGCCGAGATCGCCCGCCGCCAGGGCGTGGACCCCGAGACCGACCTGCGCCCGCAGATCGTGGTGGCCTTCCACTCGGGGGCCGCCCGGGTCGCCTTCGAGGACTGCGCGCGGCACGAGGTGTGGGACCCGGCGACCGTCGCCGCGCGGGTGGAGAGCTGCGTGGCACTGGCCCGCGAGACCATGCGCGACTGGATCTGAACCTTCGGGCGTTTCTGGCAGTCTGTAGGGTTTCAGGCACATCGGCCCCCCGACCCTCCAGGACCACGATGACCACGCACACGGGAGACAACGACGCCCTCCGGCCGGAGGACCCGCGGGAGCTGGGCCCCTACCGGCTGCTGTCCCGGCTCGGCCGGGGCGGGATGGGCACGGTGTTCCTGGCGCAGGACGCCGGCGGCCGCCGCGTCGCGGTGAAGGTGATCAACCGTGAGCTGGCCGGCGAGGCGGCCTTCCGCGAGCGGTTCCAGCGCGAGGTGACCGCGGCGCGGCAGGTGCGCCGGTTCTGCACCGCGCCGGTCCTGGACGCCGAGCTGGCGGCCGAGCCGCTGTACGTGGTCACCGAGTACATCGAGGGCCCGAGCCTGGAGCGCGCGGTGGCCGAGCGGGGCCCGCTGCCCGGCTCGGACCTGGAGGGCCTGGCGGTCGGCGTGGCGACGGCGCTGGCGGCCATCCACGGCGCGGGCATCGTGCACCGCGACCTCAAGCCCGCCAACGTGCTGCTGTCGGCGACCGGCCCCCGCGTGATCGACTTCGGCATCGCCCGCGCGCTGGACGCCGCCGAGGGCCCCACCCGCACCGGCCAGCTGGTCGGCACCCCCAACTACCTGCCGCCGGAGCTGCTGCGCGGCGAGCCGATCACCCCGGCCTCCGACGTGTTCTCCTGGGGCTGCGTGGTCGGCTACGCGGGGACGGGGCGCGCGCCGTTCGCGGGCAGCACCGTGCCGGAGATCTTCTACCGGGTCGCGCACGAGCCGCCGAAGCTCGACGACCTGGACCCCTCGCTGCGCGCGCTGGTCGGCGCGGCGCTGGACAAGGACCCGCGCAACCGGCCGTCGGTGCAGGAGCTGCTGGCCCGGCTGGTGGGGACCGCCGACCCCAACCCGGCGCAGGTCGCCGAGACCGTCCAGGCGCAGTGGCACGGCCCGTCGGGCGGCGGGGCGCAGGCGCCCGCCTGGCAGCCGCCGCAGCCGCCACCGGCGCCCTCGGTGCCGCGGCGCCCGGCCGCCACGGCGCTGATGGGCGACGACCCGACCCGGCAGGAGGCGGCCGGAGCACCGCCCGCCCGCGGCGGCGGGCCGTCCCTGGGCGGCCTGCCCCGCAGGCCGCTGCTGATCGGCGCGGCGGCCCTCGCCGGGGCGCTGGTGGCCGGGTTCGGCCTGTACGCGCTGCTGGGCGGCGGGCCGCCGAGCAACACCGCCAGCGTCTTCGACGACGACTTCTCCACCACCAACTCCGGCTGGCACGGCGGCACGTTCAACCCCGCGCTCAAGGACTCCGGTTACATCGGCGGCAAGTACCGGGTGCAGACCGACGGGGAGAACGCCGCGCTGCGCTGGCGCTTCGCGCCGGTCAAGTCCGAGGTGCCCAAGCGGGCGCTGATCGGCGCCACCGTCACCCCCGCCCAGGTCGCCCCGGACGGCCAGTACGGGCTGCTGTGCATGGCCACCGACGAGTCCGACGACAAGAAGGAGCGCGCCTACGTCTTCCTGGTGCGCAACGACGGCAAGGGCGCGACCCTGCGCAAGTGGTCGGGCGAGCAGGGCACCAAGGAGCTGGCCACGCCCGACTCGGTGCCGGGCTTCAAGGCGGACAAGCCCAACAAGCTGCAGATCGCCTGCGAGTCCGAGGACGGCGGCAAGGCGGCGCGGCTGCGGCTGTGGGCCAACGGCGAGCAGGTGCTGGACGAGACCGACAAGGACGGGGCGCTGACCGGCTCGGTGGTGGGCCTGCTGGTGAACCGGGGCGGCAACGCCGCGCAGGAGGTCGTCGCCGACTTCGACGACTACGGCGTCGCGAAGATCAACGACTAGGCGGGCAGGTAGCCGCGCGTCCAGCGGTCCAGCTCGGCGAACACCTGGTCGCGCACGGGCTTGGCCGACAGCACCAGGTCGTGCAGCCCGCCCTCGATCCGCACCAGCGTGACGGTGCGGCCGAGGCGCGGCGCCCAGCGGGCCATGTGCGCCACGTCCAGGACGGCGTCGCCGCCGGAGACGTCCGGCACGCCCGCCTTGGGCCTGACGGTGCGGTCGGACGACATCACCAGCACCGGCACGTCGATGTCGAGCCCGGCGTGCACGCGCCGCTGCCCGCGCCGGACGGCCGCCAGCCACGCGGCGCGCACCGGGAAGCCCTCGATCGGCTTCCAGGCCAGGTCGAAGTCCCATTCGCCGTCGTGGTCGCGGTGCAGGGAGCGCGGATACGCCTCCGACACGGCGGCGGGCAGCGTCGCCTTGGGGAACCGGCCGCGCAGCGCGCCCGCCACGGCCGCGCCGACCTTGCGGGTGAGCAGGGGCGCGTTGATGTCCAGGAACGGGCTGTTGAGGAACAGGCCGTCCACCAGGCCCCGGCCCCGCACGCGGTCGGCCCACAGCGCGGCGACCAGGCCGCCGGTGGAGTGGCCGTTCAGCAGCACGACGTCGTGGCCGTCGTCCTCGCGGACGATCCGCACGGCCGCGTCGATCTCGGGGAAGTACTCGGTGAGGCTGCCGACGAAGTTGGGCGTCTGGTGCGGGCGCAGCGAGCGGCCGTACTTGCGCAGGTCCAGGGCGTAGAAGTCGAAGCCCCGGTCCAGGTAGTGGTCGGCCAGGTGCTTCTGGAAGAAGTAGTCGATGAAGCCGTGCACGTACAGCACGGCGCGGCGGCCCGGGTCGGTGGCGCGGCGGCGCACCAGGGTGGCCGAGACCGGCCCCTCGGCGTCCTCCCCCAGCGGCAGTTCGATCGCCTCGTAGTCCGGTCCGAGCACGTCCACGCTCACGTCCATGGGGCCAGCGTACGGCCTGCGGTGATCGCGCATCCGGTAGCCTCCGGCCCATGCCCCCCGCACCGCTGCGCTCCTCCGACCCGTCCCAGGTCGGGGACTACCGGCTGACCGAGCGGCTGGGCCGGGGCGGCATGGGCACGGTGTACCTGAGCACCGACGCCGCCGGGCACCGCGTCGCCGTCAAGGTGATCAACGCGGAGCTGGGCGAGGACGCGGCGTTCCAGGAGCGGTTCCGGCGCGAGGTGACGGCCGCGCGGCAGGTGCGGCGCTTCTGCACCGCCGCCGTGCTGGACGCCCGGCTGGACGGCGACCCCCTCTACGTGGTCACCGAGTACGTCGAGGGCCCGACGCTGGGCGAGGCGGTCGCCGAGCGCGGCCCGATGCGCGGCGGCGACCTGGACGCGCTCGCGGTGGGCATCGCCACGGCGCTGACGGCGATCCACGGCGCGGGGATCGTGCACCGCGACCTCAAGCCCGCCAACGTCCTGCTGTCCCCCACCGGCCCCCGCGTCATCGACTTCGGCATCGCCCGCGCCCTCGACGCCGCGGACGGCCCCACCCGCACCGGACAGTTCGTCGGCACGCCCGCCTACATCGCGCCCGAGCTGATGACCGGCGGAGCGATCTCCCCGGCCGCCGACGTGTTCGCCTGGGGCTGCGTGGTGGCGTACGCAGGCACCGGACACGCCCCCTTCGCCGGACGCACCGTGCCCGAGGTGCTCTACCGCGTCGCACACGAGGAGCCGGACCTGACCGGGCTGGACCCGGCGCTGCGGGACCTGGTGGCGACCGCGCTGGACAAGGACCCGGCCCGGCGCCCGAGCGCGCAAGAACTGGTCACGAGCCTGACGGGCGGACGCCCGGCCCCCGCCGCCCCGTCCCCGCCGACCGTCCCTCCCGCCGACGCCCCACCGCCCACCCGAACAGACCTCTCCCCCGCGCCCCCGCGCCGCAAGCGCCGCGCCCTGGCGGCGATCGCGATCGCCGTCCTCCTGGCCAACGGCGCGGGCTGGTCCTACCTGGCCCGCGACACCGGCACCGGCCCCGCCGCCCCGGCCGGCGCCCCCGCGACCCGCGACGCCGCACCGCCCAAGCCCGGCGCGGCGATCGTCCCCGCGGACTCCTTCGGCAGCGCCGCCACCGGCTGGGACGACGGGGACTGCGGCTCCTACTCCGGCGGCGCCCTGGAGATCACCGCCGACGGCGACAGCGGCATGGACGAGTGCCGCGAGCCCGGCGGGCGGTCGGGCGCGCCGGGCCGCACGCTGCACGACGTCACGCTGACCTTCCTGGAGAACGCGCCGGGAACCCCCGTCTGGTACGGCGGCCTGGTCCTGGCCGACTCCGACGCCTCGCCGGTCCGCTACGAGGTGCTGCTGAGCTCCGCCGGCAAGGTCCGCTTCCGCAAGACGGTGGACGGCGCGGCGGTTCCGGCCAGCGTCCGGGACGCCCTGGTCAGCGGCTTCAGGACCACCGCCGCCAACCGGCTCCAGGTCGAGGTGGACCAGGCCGCCGGGGAGAACCGCTTCCGCGTCTGGGCCAACGGCCACCTGGCGCTGACGGCCCGCGACGCCGACGCGCCCCTGCAGGGCGGGGCCGACGCCCTGGCCGTGCACCCGGGCGGCGGCGAGGACGAGGTCACCGTGGCCTTCGACGACTACAGCGTCCACCGAATCGGCTGACCGCAACAGGGGCTCCGCAGTCCGATCACGAGCATCGCAGCAGGCCATCTAGGGTAAAGCCCTGCCCAGAACGTGTGCTCAGCAGAAGGTCGGGGATGTCCGAAAACCAGCAGAACGGCTTGCAGGCAGGGCTGCGCCGCCGCCACATGACCATGCTCGCGATCGGCGGCGCGGTCGGCGCGGGCCTGTTCGTCGGCAGCGGCAACGTGATCCGGACGGCCGGCCCGGCCGCGATCGTGTCGTACGCGGCCGCGGGCCTGCTCGTGCTGTGCGTGCTGCGCGCCCTCGGCGAGATGGTGGTGGCCCGCCCGGTGGCCGGGTCGCTGGCCGAGTACGCCCGGATGGCGCTGGGCCCGGCCGCCGGGTTCACGATCGGCTGGCTCTACTGGTACCTGTACGTGATCCTGGTCGGCGCCGAGGCGGTGGCCGGGGCGGCGATCCTGGCGGCCTGGATCGACCTGCCGCAGTGGGTGCTGGCGGCGGCGCTGCTGGTGGTGATGACGGCCGTCAACCTGGTGTCGGTGAAGTCGTTCGGGGAGTTCGAGTTCTGGTTCGCCTCTATCAAGGTCGCCGCGATCGTGGTCTTCGCCGTGCTCGGCGTGCTGTACGTGCTCGGGCTGTGGCCGGACGCGCCGGGCGGGCTGGACAACCTGACCGCGCACGGCGGCCTGGCGCCCAACGGCGTCACCTCGATCTTCACCGCGATCGTGGCGGTGATGTTCGCCTTCGGCGGCACCGAGATCGTCACCATCGCCGCCGCCGAGAGCGACGAGCCGGGGCGGGCGGTGGCCCGCGCCACCAGCAACGTGCTGTGGCGGGTGGGCCTGTTCTACGTGCTGTCGATCTTCCTGGTGGTGGCGATCCTTCCGTGGAACGACGCCAAGGTGCTGACCAGCCCGTTCGTCAGCGCGCTGGAGCGGATCGGCGTCCCGGCGGCCGGCACCGTGATGCAGGCGGTCATCCTCACCGCGGTGCTGTCGGTGCTGAACTCGGCGATCTACGTCTCGTCCCGGATGCTGTACGTGCTGACCCGCGACGGCGACGCCCCGGCGGGCCTGGTCAAGCTGAGCCGCAACGGCGTGCCGGTGCGCGCGGTCCTGCTGGGCACCGTCGCGGCCTGGGGCGCGGTGATCGCCTCCTACGTCTCCCCCGACGCGGTGTTCAAGTTCCTGATGAACTCGATCGGCGTCATCCTGGCCTTCGTCTACCTGGCGATCATGTTCTCCCAGCTCCGGCTGCGGGCCCGCCTGGAGCGCGAGGACCCGGCCAGCCTCACCTACCGGATGTGGGGCTACCCGTACCTGTCCTGGCTGGTGGTCATCGCCCTGGGCGCGGTGCTGGTGTCGATGGCGGTGATGCCGGACCTGCGCTCCCAGCTGATCGCGTCCCTGGCGAGCCTGCTGGTGGTGGCGGCGCTGTACCCGCTGCGCAAGCGCTTCGGCCGCAGGCCCCCGGTGACCCACGTCGAGGTGCTCGCCTCGCGTAAGTAGCGGGCATGACGGCGGGCGTCCCATCGCCTCCGGGCCGCAAAAACGGCCAAAAGAGAAGCGGATCTTCGGGCAAACGTCGGCGGCCCGGCCCCTGACCGGGCCTAACGTGCGCGTATGTCCGTCAACTCGTCCCTGGTCCTGCGCGTGTCCGGAGTCGCCTGCGCCGCCGTCGTGGCGCTGGGGGCCTGCGGGGACGCCGACTCGGCCTCGTCCGCCTCCGCGTCCCCGAGCGCCGCCACCGGCACCGGCGCCGCCACGAGCCCGTCCGCGTCCAGTGCCTCCGCGCAGCCCGACCAGGCCAGCCTGGAGCGGGCCGCCAAGGCCGCCCTCGCCAAGGTGCCCGGCAGCACGGTCATCTCCATCGAGACCGAGGACGACGGCTCCCGGTGGGAGGTCCAGACCGTCACCGGCGACGGCACCGAGCACGAGGTGACGGTGGGGGCCGCCGACGGCGAGGTCGTCAGCGACACCCCCAAGAAGGAGGGCGCGGCCGACAAGGCCAAGCACCGGGACCGCGTCAAGGCGGCCAAGGTCGACTACAAGGCGGCCGCCGACAAGATCCTCCAGATCGCGGGCGGCGGCCGGATCACCGAGCTGAACCTCGACGGGCACCAGGGCCGCACCGTCTGGGAGGCCGACGTGCGGACCGGCGGCGGCAAGCGCTCGATCGAGATCGACGCGGGGACGGGCGACAAGGTCTCCGACACCGCCGGCTGAGCCCGCCGCGGGCCGCTCAGTCCTTGCGGCCGGTGGCGGCGACGGTCACGCCGAGGCCGATCATCATCAGCCCGCCGGTGCCGCCGACCGCCGACAGCCGGCGCGGCGACCGGGCGAACCAGTCGCGCGCCGTCCCCGCCACCAGGCCCCACATGCTGTCGCACAGCAGCGCGATCACGCAGAAGACCAGCCCGAACACCACCATCTGCACGGGCACGTGCCCCTGCTCGGGCACCACGAACTGCGGCAGCACGGCCGCGAAGAACACCGTCGTCTTGGGGTTGGTCACCCCGACGACGAAGCCCTGCCGCAGGTCCCGTCCGCGCCGTTCCACGGGCGTGCCCAGGGCCTCCTGCAAGGAGCGGCGGTGCCGGAACGCCTGCACGCCCAGATAGATCAGGTAGGCCGCGCCCACCAGCTTCACGGCGGTGAACACCAGGGCCGAGCGCGCCACGACCGAGCCGACGCCCAGCGCCACCGCCATGCTGAGCGCCAGCGCGCCCAGGGTGTTGCCGACCACGCTGGTGAGCGCGGCACGGCGGCCCTGGGCGAGGGCCCGGCCGACCACGAACAGGATCGTGGGGCCGGGGACGAGGATGATGGCGACGGCCATGGCGGAGAAGGCGAGCAGCTGTCCGAGCGAGATCATGGGCCGCACCCTACGCAGCGCCCCGCGGGGACCGACAGCGATTTACCGGCCGCTAGCGCATGGCCGGAACGCCCTCGTCCGCCGGGACGGCCGGCCGGTCCGCCGAGCGCCGCTCCAGCGTGCCCGACACCAGCGCGATGGCCAGGCCCGCCGCGCCCATCAGCGCGGCCACCCACAGCGGCGAGTCGTAGCCGAGCCCGGCCCCGATGGTCAGCCCGCCGAGGGCCGGGCCGAGGGTGTTGCCGAGGTTGAACGCGGCGACGTTGGCGGCCGAGGCCAGGGTCTGGGCCCCCGACGCCTTGTCCAGCACCCGCGTCTGCAGCACCGGGATGGTCGCCGAGGCCACCACGCCGAACACCGTCAGCGCCGCCACGGCCGCGACCTTGTCGTGCACCGCCGCCAGCAGCCCCGCCGAGACGACCGTCAGCGCGGCCAGGGAGGCGTACAGGCTGGCCAGCGGGGCGCGGTCGGCGTAGCGGCCGCCGATCAGGCTGCCGCCGACCATGCCGACGCCCAGCAGCGTCATCACGACCGGCACCGCGCCCTTGGAGAAGCCGGTGACCTCGGTCAGCAGCGGCGCGACGTAGGTGATCACGGCGAGCGCGGGGGCCCAGCCGACGGCGGTCATGGCGAGCACCAGCCAGACCTGGCCGCTGCGGAAGGCGGCCAGCTCGTGCCGCAGCCCGGTCTCGGGGCGGGGCCGCCGGGGCACCAGCACCGCCAGTCCGGCCAGGGCGACGACGCCGATCGCGGCGACGGCCCAGAAGGTGGAGCGCCAGCCGAGCTGCTGGCCGAGGAAGGTCCCGGCCGGGACGCCCAGCACGTTGGCGACGCTGAGGCCGCTGAACATCAGCGCGACGGCGCTCGCGCGCTTCTCCGGCCGCACCAGGTCGGCGGCCACCACCGAGCCGATGCCGATGAACGCGCCGTGCGCGAACGAGGCCACGATCCGCGCGGCCAGCAGCAGCGCGAACGAGGGGGCCAGCGCCGACAGCAGGTGCGCGGCCACGAACAGCGCCATCAGCCCCAGCAGCATCGTCTTGCGGGGCAGCCGCGCGCCGAGCGCGGTGACCAGCGGCGCGCCGACCACGCAGCCGAACGCGTAGCCGGACACCAGCAGCCCGGCGGCGGGGATGGAGGTGTGGAAGTCGGCGGCCAGCTCGGGCAGCAGGCCGGCGATCACGAACTCGGTGGTGCCGATGCCGAAGGCCCCCAGGGCCAGGGCGAGCAGGGCGAGGGGCACGTCCTACCTCCTCGGGTAGAGTGACGGGCGTACGCGGATAGCGAGCGCATGCATTAGTTGCACACGCCGATTACTTGCAAACGCCTGCTATCTCACCATGCAATCAACGTCGGCGGCAAACGCGGGAGGGGTGGCCCATGTCACAGTCCGAGGAGGCGCGCGGCCAGGGCTGGCGCACGCTGGCGGCCCTCCAGGCGCGCATCGAGGACCGCATCGGCCGCGCCCTGCAGTCCGAGCACGACCTGAGCGTCAACGAGTTCTGCGTCCTGCACCGCCTGGGCGGCCCCGAGGGGCGGCACCTGCGGATGCAGGAGCTCGCCTCGGTCCTGGTGCTCAGCCAGAGCGCGACCACGCGCCTGGTCACCCGGCTGGAGAAGCGCGGCCTGCTGCGCCGCGTCCTGTCGGAGGAGGACCGGCGCGGCATCTACGCCGAGGCGACCGAGCAGGGCCGCGCCCTGCTGGCCGAGGCCGCCCCCACGCACAACGCCGCGCTGCAGAACGCCCTGGACGAGGCCGCCGAGCAGCCCGACATGAAGGCGCTGGTGGACGCGCTGGCGACGCTCTCCCTCAAGGTCTGACGCGAAGGGTCAGGGCTTGGCGAGCGCCGGGTCCGGCGTGCCGTCCGGCCACCCGGCGGCCGGGCGCTCGCCCACGCCGAGGCCGCGCAGCCCGGCCAGCACGCGCGGGTCCTGCGCGTCCAGCCAGTCCACCAGCGTGCGGAACGACACGCAGCGCACCTCGGGCTTGGCGCACACCGCCCGCATGACGTCGGCGACGGCCTCCATGTAGACCCCGCCCCGCCACTGCTCGAAGTGGTTGCCGACGATCAGCGGCGCGCGGTTGCCGTCGTAGGCGCGCTCGAACCCGCTCATCAGGCTCGCGCGCATCGCCGCGCCGCCCGCCCCGTTGGCCATGTAGTTGTAGTCCATCGCCAGCACCTCGCGGCCCCGGCCGGGCAGCGGCACCTGCTGGAGCGGGATGTCCCACAGCCCGTCGCGCCGCCTCGGCCAGACCTGCGCGCCGTTGCCGCTGGAGTCGTAGCGGAAGCCCATGCCGCGGGCGGCCTTGCGCACGTTGGCGCGGCCCTCCAGGCAGGGCGTGCGGCCGCCGATCAGCTCGGCGTCGTAGTCGAACGGCAGCGGCGGCCGGTGCTTCCAGCCGGTCGTGGTCTTCCAGTTCTTGACGAACCACTTGGCCTGCTCGATCTCCGAGCGCCACTGCGCGGGCGTCCAGGAGGCCACGCCGGTGGGGCCGCAGAAGTGGCCGTTGAAGTGGGTGCCGATCTCGTTGCCGCCGGACCAGGCGCGGCCGACCTCGCCCAGCGTGCGGCGCACCGCGTCGTCGGACAGGTAGCTGATCGCCGACGCGCCGCGCGGGTGGCCCGGCGGCCGGTAGCGCATCCGCTCGGACTTCGGCAGCAGGTAGATGCCGCTGAGGAAGAAGGTCTGGGTCGCGCCCAGCTCGGCGCCCAGCTCGCGGAAGCGGGAGAACAGCCGGTTGGAGTCCTCGCCCGCGCCGTCCCAGGAGAACACCACGAACTGCGGGGGCCGCTGGCCGGGGCGCATCCGCTCGGGGCGGACCGCGCCGGGCTGGCGGCCGGTGAAGGCGGTGGAGCCGTCGCCGATGACGGCGGGACGGCGCTCGGCCGCCTCGGCCGCGCCCGCCGCCGGGGCCACGGCCCGGGACGGCTCCGTCCGCACGGCGGGTTCCCGCGCGCCCGTCCCCCACAGCCCGCAGCCGCGCACCGCGCCCGCCGCCAGCACCGCCGCGACCGTCGCGCCCACGGTCGCCTTCGCCACGCCCACCGCACACCCCGTCCCCTGGACCGAACCGCCGGGAATCTCCAACCTCGCAGCCGGGGACGGGAAGGCCGGGCGCGGCGGACGCGCCCTGCCGGACGATCACCGCGTTATTGCACTTCGCTTACCCGTGCGGCGTCCGCCATCGCGGGCGTCGCGGCCAGCAGCGCGCGGGTCTCGGGGTGCGCGGCTCCGCCCAGCGCGGCGGCGGGCAGGTCCTCGGCGACCCGGCCGGCCGCCAGCACCACCACGCGGTCGGCGACGCGCCGGGCCACCCGCAGGTCGTGGGTGACGAACACGACCGCCAGGCCGGTGTCGCGGCGCAGCTCCGCCAGCAGCGCCAGGACGCGCTCCTGGGCCAGGACGTCCAGGCCGGTGGTGGGCTCGTCGGCGATCAGGACGCGCGGTCCGGCGGCCAGCGCGCGGGCCAGCGCGACGCGCTGACGCTCGCCGCCCGACAGCGACGCGGGGCGGCGGCCCGCCATCGCCGGGTCGAGGCCGACGCGCTCCAGCAGCGCGGCCACCTCCGGCTCCCGGCCCCTGCGGCCGCCCAGCGCCTCGGCGACGACCCGGCCGACGGTGTAGCGGGGGTCGAAGGAGGCCAGCGCGTCCTGGAACACCAGCCCCGAGCCGCGCCGCAGCTCGCGCCGCTCGCGGTCGCGCAGCCCCCACACGTCGCGCCCGGCCGCCACGACCCGCCCGGCGTCGGGCCGGTCCAGCGCGGCCAGCACCCCGACCAGGGTGGACTTGCCCGAGCCGCTGCGGCCCACGACCGCGACCGCCTCGCCGGGGCGGACGGCGAAGTCCACGCCGTCCAGCGCGCGGGTGACCCGGCCCTTGCCGCGCAGCACGCGCCGCACGTCCCGCGTCTCCAGCAGCGGCTCGCCGCCGGGGGCCTCCCCGGGCGCCTCCAGCGCGGTGTCCAGGCGGGCGGCGGCGACCAGGGCGCGGGTGAACCCGGCGCGCGGCCCGGCCAGCAGCTCCGCGCTCGGCCCCTGCTCGACGATCCGGCCGTCCGACAGCACCGCGACCTCGTCGGCCCAGCGGCCCGCCACCGCCAGGTCGTGGGTGATCAGCAGCACCGCGCGGCCCTGCCCGGCGGCCTGCGCCCGGACGGTGTCGAGCACCTCGGCCTGGGTGACCGGGTCCAGCGCGGTGGTGACCTCGTCGGCGATCAGCAGGTCCGGCTCCAGCACGGTGGCCAGCGCCAGCGCGACGCGCTGCGCCTGCCCGCCCGACAGCTCGTAGGGGCGCGCTTCCCACACCTCGCCGGCCGCCAGCCCGCACCGTTCGAGCGCGGCGGCGCCCAGGGCGTGCGGGTCGCCCGCGTCGTGCGCGCGGACGGTCTCGGTGAAGTGGCGGCCCACGGTGATGGTCGGGTTGAGGCTGGCGGCGGCGTCCTGGAACGCGTAGCCGACGCGGCGGCCCCGGAGCTCGCGCAGCCCGCGCCGTCCCAGGGCCAGCACGTCGGTGCCGCCGAGCAGGACGCGGCCGGTCACGGTCACGCGGTGCTCGGGGTCGTGCAGCCGGACCACCGAGCGGGCGGTGAGGCTCTTGCCGCTGCCGCTCGGCCCGACCAGCGCCACCACGCGGCCGGGCGCGACCGCCAGCGACAGGCCGTCCACGACGGTGCGGCCGGGCACGGTGACGGTCAGGTCCTCGATCTCCAGCGCGTTCGCGGCCTCTGTCACCATGCCCGCCCCTCGCCGCTCGCGGCCGCCGAGGCCAGCACGTTGACCGCCAGGATCGTCACCACGATGCAGGCCGCCGGGAACGCCACGGTGTACCACTCCCCGGTCAGCAGGTGGGCCTGCGCCTCGGTGAGCAGATTGCCCCAGCTCGGCCGGTTCGGCGGGATGCCGAGGCCGAAGAAGCTCAGCGTGGACTCGGTCAGGATCGCGTGCCCGACCTCGAACGCGGCGATCGAGGCGATCGGCGGCAGCGCGCCCGGCAGCAGGTGCCGGACCAGCACCTGGCGGCGCGACAGGCCGAGCGCGTAGGCGGCCCGCACGTACAGCCGCTCGCGCTGGCTGATCAGCTCGGCGCGGGCGACCAGCGCGACCGGCATCCAGCCCGTCACCGCCACCGCGAGCACGACCGTGCCCAGGGAGCGGCCGAGCAGCGCCGCCAGCGCCGTCACCACGATCAGCATCGGCAGCGACAGCAGCACGTCGGCGACCCGCGCGACCAGGCCGTCCAGCCAGCGCGGCCCGGCGGCGGCGAGGCCGCCCAGCAGCACCCCGGCCAGCACGGTGATCAGCGCGGCGACCAGGCCGACCAGCAGCGAGGTCCGCGCCCCGTACAGCAGTCGCGCCAGCAGGTCGTGCCCCAGCAGGTCGGTGCCCAGCGGGTGGCCGGGCGAGCCCGGCGGCAGGCCGGTGGCGTCGGTGTCGGTGGCGAGCGGGTCGTAGGAGGTCAGCAGCGGCGCGCAGAGCGCCGCCAGCACCAGCAGGGCCAGCACGATCGCGGCGGCCCACACGCCGGGCCGCCGCACCGGCAGCCGCATCGCGTAGAAGCCGGGCCGCACGCCCGTGGTGGTCTTGCCCGGCGCCCCGTCCCCCGAGGCCGGGGCGCCGGTGTCCGTGAGAGGCCGTCCGGCCAGGTGGTCAGTGGAGGGCATCGGCGGCCTTCCCCGCGGTCTTCCCAGTGGTGACGGGCTCGGCCGTCGCCGTGGCCCCGGGCGCGCCGCCGGACGTGCCGCCGGGAGACGCGCCGCCGAGGCGGACGCGCGGGTCCAGCCAGGCCACCGCGAGGTCGCCCAGCAGGTTCGCCGCGATCACCACCACCCCGGCGAGCAGCACCAGCGCGGCCAGCACCGGGTAGTCCTCCTTCTGCGCGGCCAGGATCGTCTGCCGCCCGACGCCCGGCCAGGAGAAGATCATCTCGGTCGCGTAGGCCCCGGCGATCAGGCCGCCGACGCCCACGCCGAGCCGCGCCGCGAACGGCACCAGGCCCGGCCGCAGCAGGTGCCGGGCCGTCACCGTCCGGCGGGACAGCCCGCGCGCCCGCGCGTTCGCCACGTGCGGCGCGCCGCGCAGCCGCCCGACGCCGGTCTGCACCAGCCGCGCGTAGGTGCCGAAGTGGTGCCCGAACGACAGCGCGAGCGCGGGCAGGACCAGGTGCGGGACCAGCACGCCCGGCGTGATCGGCTCGCCGGGCCGGTTCAGCCCGCCCGACGGCAGCACCTGGAGCCACGCCGCGAAGATCCACAGCAGCAGCAGCGACATCACGAAGCCCGGCATCCCGCCGAGCGCGAACAGCGCCGTCTCGATCGCCCGGCGCAGCCACGCGCGCCGGGTGAGCGCCGCCGCCAGCCCGACCGCGATCGCGCCGGCCACGCTGAACGCCATCGCGACGGCGGTCAGCAGCGCGGTCCACGGCGCGGTGTCGGCGATGATCTCGCTGACCGGGCGGCCGCTGCCGTAGGAGACGCCGAAGTCGCCCCGCACGGCGTCGGCGACCCAGTGCCCGTACCGGACCGGCAGCGGGTCGTCCAGGCCCATCTCCCGCTCCAGCCGCGCCACGTCGGCGGCGCTCGGCGGGCGGCCGCCGTTACGCGCCTCCAGCACGCTGGCGGCCGGGCTGCCCGGAGCCAGGTCCAGCAGCGCGAAGCAGAGCGCCGACAGGGCGACGACGACCGCGAGGGCCGTCGCCGCCCGGCGGATGAGGAAGCGTTTCAACGGATCAGGACCAGGCCCACTTCTCGGCGTTCCAGAAGAAGCCGTAGCCGTGGTGGCCCAGGGTGCGCTTGGCGGGGCCGGTCAGGTTCTTCGGCACCGCGTTGTTGGTGTCGAGGTAGGCGATCCACACGAACGGCGGGTCCTCGGCCAGCGCCTTCTGGAAGTCGGCGTAGGCGGCCTTGCGCCTCCCCTCGTCCAGGGTGTCGCGCCCGGCCTCCAGGGCCTTGTCCACCTGCGGGTTGCTGTAGGTGCCGTAGTTGGAGCCGCCCTTGTCGAGCGCCTGCGAGGAGTGGAACGGCCCGAACACCGAGGAGTCGGCGTCGTAGGGGGTGCCCCAGCCGACGACGAACGCCTCCAGGTCGCCCCAGTGCTTGCGCACCCAGTCCTTGGGGCGCGGGTTCGGGACCACGTCGAAGCCCTGCTGCTTGAGCTGGGTCGCCGACACGTTCAGGATCGCCACGCGGGCCGAGTCCTCGGCGAAGGTGGACAGCTCGAAGCGGACGGTCTTGCCGCCCTTCTCCCACAGGCCCTGGCCGTTCTTGGCGTACCCGGCGCCCTTCATCAGCTCCTCGACCTTGGCGGGGTCGAATCCGAAGGGGGCGGTGTCGCTCTTGTAGGGACTCTGGTCGAGCGGGCCGGTCGCCGGGGAGCCCTGGCCGGCCAGCACGCTCTTGACGATCGCGTCGCGGTCCACCGCGAAGTTCATCGCCTGCCGGACCGCCTTGTCGGCGAAGACCGGCCGCTTGAAGTTGAACATCAGCGCGCGGTAGTCGGCGGTCGGGTAGGTCTCCAGCCTGACCTTGCCGTCGTCCTCGACCTTGGCCACCTGCTGCGGCTGGACGTGCGCCCCGTCCACCTCGCCGTTCTTGAGCTGGATCAGCCGCGCGCTGTCGTCCGGCACGTACTTGATCACGATCTTGGGCAGCTTGGGCCTGCCCTCGTAGTACCCGGCGAACGACTCCAGCTCGGCGTACTGGCCGGGCTTGAAGGTCGTCAGCTTGAACGGGCCGCTGCCGACCGGGCTCTGCCCGAACCCGGCGTCGGTGAGCTTCTTGCCCGCCAGCGCGTGCTCGGGCAGCAGCCCCATCGACACCGCGTCCAGCAGGGGCGCGAACGGCTTGCTCAGCACGAACCTCACCGTGGTCTGGTCGGGCGTCTCCACGGCCTTGACGGCGGCGAAGTTGCGCGACAGCGGCGCGTCGGCGGCGGCCCGCTTGACCGCGTCCACGGTGAACTTGACGTCCTTGGACGTGATCGGCTTGCCGTCGTGCCAGGTCAGGCCGGAGCGCAGCTTGAAGGTGTACTCCTTGCCGTCCTTGCCGACCTGCCAGGACTCGGCCAGGCCCGGCACCACCCTGTTCTCGGCGTCGTGCCGGGTCAGGCCGCGGAACACCAGCTCGGTGACCGGGTCGGTGTGCTCGTCCTGCAGCGCCGGGTTGAGCGTCTCGGGCTCGTCGCCGATCGCGTAGGTGAAGGTGCCGCCGGACTTGCCCGTCCCGGCGTCGCCGCCGGAACCGCAGCCGGTGGCCAGCAGGCCGGTCGCCGCGGCGACGGTCCCGATGACGAGGGCGGACTTGCGCATGAGACTCCTTGTTGCAACCGATTCGCAACAAGCGACTATAGCCGCAAACGTCCCGGACGCCCGATTCCGCACCCCCCTTAACGATCAAGGCCCAGGGCGCTGCGCCTGATCTTGCCGGTGGCGGTGCGCGGCAGCTCGGCCAGGAACGTCACCGAGCGCGGCACCTTGTGGGCCGGCAGCCGCTCGCGCGCGAACGCCAGCAGGTCCCCGGCCAGGTCCGGCAGCCCGCGCCCCTCCGGCGCCGCGTGCCGCTCCAGCACCGCGAACGCCCGCAGCACGCCGTCGCCCCCGGCCGCGGTCCCCGCCTCGGGCACCACCACGACCTCCACCACCGCCGGGTGCTGGCCGAGGACGCGCTCCACCTCCAGCGGCGACACCGGCCGCCCCGCCACCGTGACCTGGTCCAGCAGCCGCCCGTGGTGGTGGACGAACCCCTCGTCGTCCACGTGCACCAGGTCGCCGGTGCGCAGCCAGCCGTCCGGCGCCAGCACCTCGGCGGTCTGCTCGGGCCTGCCGAGGTACTCGCGCATCACCGACGGGCCGCGCACGTACAGCACGCCGGTCTCGCCGGTGCGGGCCGGAACGGGCGGGCCCCCGCCCTGCCCGTTCTCGACCCGCACCTCGATCTCGAAGGGGTCCAGCACCATCCCCAGCGTCCCCCGCTTGCGGCGGGTGACGGTGTTGGAGACGAAGGTGTGGCCCACCTCCGTGCTGCCCAGCCCGTCCAGCACCGGGCAGCCCAGCACCTCCTCGATGCGGTCGGCCAGCGACGGCAGCAGCGGCTCCCCCGCCGACAGCGCCGCGCGCAGCGAGGAGAACGCGGCGCGCACCGGCGCCGCGGACTCGGGCGCGCCCACCAGGCGCGCGTACCAGGTCGGCACCGTGAACAGCAGCGTCGGCCGGTGCCGCCGCGCCTGCTCGACCGCCCCGGCCACGCTCGGCTGCCGGTCCCACAGCACCGCCGAGCACCCGGTGAGCATCGGGAAGAACACCGAGGCGCCGAGGCCGAACGGGTAGCAGGCCTTCGACAGCGAGAAGACCACGTCGTCGGGGCGTATCCCCAGCGCGCCGATCCCGAGCGCCCGCAGGTACACCAGCGGGTCGGTATGCCGATGCACCGCCCCCTTGGGCCGGCCGGTGGTGCCCGAGGTGTACTGCACGTACGCGGGCGCGCCCGGCCCGACCGGGGCGGGCTCGGGCACCGTCGCGGGCTCGTCGGTCAGGTCCTCGCCGGTGACCGCGGGCACGGAGGGGAAGCGGCCCACCAGCTCCGGCCCGCACACCACCGCCCGCGGGTCGGCGTCGGCGAGCAGGCAGGCGTGCTCGTCCGCGGACTGCTCGGGCCCGGCCAGCACCGCCACCGCGCCCAGCCGCAGCGTGCCGAGCAGGGCCGTGACGAACGCCACCGAATCGGGCAGCGCGACCAGCACCCGGTCGCCGGGCCGAATCCCGGCCGCGTGCAGCACCCCGGCCGCGCGGGCGGCCGCATCGTGCACTTCACCGTGACTGAAATTCGCCGCGCCCGTATGGAACAGCGGCCGGTCGCGCCACCCGTAGGTATCGGCGCGCCGAGCCAGCACGTCCGCGAGATTGCCTTCCATAGCGGAGCTCCTCCTGCCTGGGGACACCAAGCGGAGGCTACGCCGGGTAGGCGTACCGACACGGCGTGTTCACGGTATTTCGGTCTTAAGGACGGGGCGATTAGGTCATACCTACGGAGTCCGACGCCCCGGTGGTTCAGCCGGGCAGTACCGTCCAGGCCCCGTTCCGGCGGACCAACAGATCGCGGGTGAGGAGCTGCCCGGCGGGCACGTCCCAGGCGGGGTCGGCCGCCTCCTCCCCGGGGCCCGCGCCCTCCGGTCCCGCGCCCTCGGGGCGGGCGCCCTCCTCCGACCAGACGCGGGCGGCGGCCCAGCGCAGCTTCTCCACGCCGTCGGGGTGGCCGGTGCCGGTGGCCACGAACACGTCGCGGCCCGGGACGGCCGCCACCAGGTCGCCCTCGACGTCCTGGGCGAGCTTGTCCAGGAACCCCTCGTCCAGCAGCAGCCCCGACTCCAGGCCGCCCTCGCCGAGCGACACGGTGACCGCTCGCGCGTCGGGGTACCAGTTCAGCGCCAGGTCGGGCCGGCGGCTGTGCAGGTTGACGGCGGCGAGGCGGCGCAGGTCCTCGGGCGCGACGCCGAGGTCGGCGCAGTGCCGCCGGGCCACGTGCTCGTGGCGGCGGCCCCGGCCCTGCTCGTCGGCCAGCTCCAGCGCGTAGGTGACGTACAGGTCGCCCGCGAGCGGCTCGCGGATCGGTTCCTCGTCCGGGGGCAGCGGGAATTCGAGCTGCACCTCGGCCGGCACCCGCGCCTTCAACAGCGGGACGATGAGACTGGTCCGCGGGTCGGTCACGGGACGATCCTCCTGGGGGCCTGTGCGGTCAGCAGTGGATCACCCTACCGGGGGTGCGCGCGCGGACGCCGGAACCCCGGCGTCCCGTTACGTGATCCGGACGTCGCGGTGGGTCACCCGTCACCGCGGGGCGATGACGCACGGCGCGCCGCCGCACACGTCCACGACCTGCCCGCCGGTCTTCAGGAAGTGCGCGGCCTGCGCGCGGGCGAGGGGGCTGCGGACGGTGCTGTCGTGCGGGCTGGGGTCGGGGTTCGGCGGCACGTTGCCGGGCGGCGCGGCGGGGCTGCCGCTGTCCCACACGACCAGCGCGGACCCGGTGTAGGGGAAGCGCGGGATCGCCGGAATCCCCCACAGCGGCGCCACGTCGGCGCTGCGTCCGGGCCGCAGCGCGGGCTGCTTGACGGGGATGCCGAGGCTGCGGGCCTCCACCTCGGTGGTGACGTTGGAGACCGCGTCGTCGCCGAACGCCTCGTGCAGCAGCACCCGGTGCGCGGGCGTGCCGGGCAGCGGGTCCCCGACCAGGTGCGCGACGTACCCGTTGGCCTCGCCGCGGTCCCAGAGCATCTGCATCAGCGCGAACCCGACCTGCTGGTCGGCCTTGTCGGGGTAGGGCAGGTCGATGACCTGCTGGACGGAGGCGAAGGAGGAGCTGCGGTTCAGCAGCGTCGAGAAGCCCATGCCCGGCACGCTCAGCACCGAGGTCGTGAAGTCCTGGGCGAGCGCGGTGAGCGCCGCGCCCTGGATGCCGCCGTGGCTGACGCCCGCGTACGTCAGCTTCGCCCCGGCGTCCAGCACGGGGCCGAGCGCCTTGCGCGCGCCCTTGTCGTGGATCATCCAGCGGCCCAGGAACAGGGTGTTGAGGTAGGACTGCTGCATCCGGTCGGGGACGAGCCGGAAGTTGCTGAGATCGGCCAGCAGCGCCAGGTAGGGGCGGTCGGGGCCGGAGATGCCCATCCAGTCGGTGGCGCAGAGCATCAGGTTGTGCTCGGCGGAGAAGGCGGTGGAGGCGTCGGAGTCGACGACGCTGTGATCGCCGAACAGGCCGTGCCCGTACAGGACCGGGCGCGCGGGCGTCTTGAGCGCGGTACGCGGCACGTTGCACTGGAACGGCGCGTGGTAGGTGCGCCACGCGGGCGCGACCGGCGGGTCGTAGGGACCGGGCCTGTCCTTGGCGTAGGTGAGCCTGGTGCCGCTCGCGTCCAGGAAGCTCGGCACCTCGATGAGGCCCTTGACGCGCTTGGCGATGCGCGGGTCGTCGCCGCCGTCCTTGACGGAGGTGATGCGGACCTTGGGGGCCTTGGCGCCCAGCCGCCCGAAGGCGGTGTCGCGCATGGCGACGGCGCGGCCGGTGAGGCTGCGGGCGGAGGCGGTGGTGAAGTCCCAGGCGAGGTTGAGACCGCCGGTGGGGACGCCCGCCCTGCGCAGGTCCCGCAACGTGGTCTGCAGGGCCTGCCAGCGCGACTTGAGGCGCTTGTCGGCAGGAGCGGTGGGCTTGGCGAGGGCGGTGAACACCTGCCCGGCCGGGATCGCCTTGCCCTGGCCGTCGCGCAGGTTCCGTACGGCGACCAGGTAGCGGGCGCCCTCGTCCAGGCGTACGGCGGGGCGCACGATGAGCGTCCGGCGCTGCGGGTCCTGGGCGTCGAGTTCGGCCCAGTAGGGCTGGCGCTTGCCGGTGCGGGCGTTCACCAGGAGCAGCGGCGCGTCGGCGCGCAGCGAGCGGCCGATGTCCGTACTGGGCGCCAGCCCCGACCGGGCGGGGTCGAGGCCCGGCACGCGGACCAGGATCGGGGTCCCCGGCGAGAAGCCGTCATTGCGGTTGAACTCCGCGGGGTCGATGCCCTTGCCGAGCCGGTTGCGGGGCATCGCGCCGGGCTTGAACGCGACGCGCCGCCCGGTGGCCGTGGCGGCGTCCCTGACCGTGTACCAGTCGTTGGGGAACGGGACCAGGCACGCGGCGGGGTCGATGGGGTCGCAGCCCTGGGCGGCCTGCGCGGCGGCGGTGTCGAGCGCGCCGCCCGCCTGCGCCGGGACCGCCGGGAGCAGCGCCGCCAGCATCGCGCCGGTCATGACCATCGCCCGCTTCACCGGCGCCACCCCACACCTGGAACATGAATCGCCCTCAGAACGGAGCGATCTTAGCCAGGGGGCGCCTATTTGTCAGCAGGCACTTTCGGGGCCCCGCCGGGAGGGACGACGGGCAGGCCGGCGGGCGCGCCGTGCTCGATGAGCCGCCACAGGGCGCCGGTGTCGAGGTGGTCGGCGACCAGGTCGCCGAGGGTGTCGAGGGTGGCCTCGCGGAGGGCGGCGAAGGAGACGTCCGGGGCGGGGGTGAAGCCGCGCCCGGCGGCCTGGGCGACGTCGGCGAGGAAGGCGCGGCGGAAGCCGTCGTTCTCCATCGCGCCGTGCCAGGTGGTGCCCCAGACCGCGCCCCGGCGGCAGCCGTCGAGGAAGGGCTCGCCGCCGTCCACGGACACGACGCCGTGGTGGATCTCGTAGGCGGAGACAGGGTGCCCGTAAGCAGTGCCGTCAGGCCGTCCGAGGACCTTCTCCGCGCCGAACTCCACGCGGGTGGGCAGCAGGCCGAGACCTCGCACCGTCCCCGCGCCGGACTCCACCTCGTCGCGGATCTCCTCGGCGAGCATCTGGTAGCCGCCGCAGATGCCGAGAACGGGCCGTCCCTCACGGGCGCGGCGGACGACCTCGTCGGCCATGCCCCGCTCGCGCAGCCAGGCGAGGTCGTTGACGGTGGCGCGGCTGCCGGGCAGGACGACGAGGTCGGCATCGGCCAGGTCACCCGGGCTGGCGGCATAGCGCACGACGACACCAGGCTCGCAGTTGAGCGCGTCCAGGTCGGTGAAGTTGGAGATGCGGGGGAAGCGCACGACCGCCACGCGCAAGGTCTCGTCGCCGTACGGCGCCTGCGCGTCGACACGGGGCCTGTCCAGCGCGAGCGTGTCCTCGGAGTCGAGGTAGAGGCCCAGCGTCCAGGGCAGCACGCCCAGCGTGGGCCGTCCCGTGAGCGTCCGGAGCTGCTCCAGCCCCGGCGCGAGCAGCTCGCTCGCGCCCCGGAACTTGTTGATGACGAAGCCCGCGATCAGCGCCTGGTCCGCCGGCTCCAGCAGCCCGACCGTCCCGTACAGGGAGGCGAACACGCCGCCCCGGTCGATGTCGCCGACCACGATCACCGGCAGGTCCGCGGCCCGCGCGAGGCCCATGTTGGTGATGTCCCCGGCCCGCAGGTTGATCTCGGCGGGACTGCCCGCGCCCTCGCAGACCACCACGTCGTGGGCGGCGCGCAGCTCGGCCAGGCTCTCGGCGACGACCCGCCGCAGCCGCTCCTTGTGCGCGCCGTACTGCAGGGCGTCCACCTCGGCGACGGGCCGGCCGAGCAGCACGACCTGGCTGCGCCGGTCGCTGCCGGGCTTGAGCAGCACCGGGTTCATGACCGCCCGCGGCTCGACCCCGGCGGCCTGCGCCTGCATGTACTGCGCCCGCCCGATCTCGGCGCCGTCCGCCGTGACCATGGAGTTGAGCGACATGTTCTGCGCCTTGAACGGGGCGACCTTCACCCCCTGCCGCGCCAGCCAGCGGCAGATGCCGGCCGTCACGACGCTCTTGCCCGCGTCGGAGGTGGTCCCCGCCACCAGGAGCGCACCGCTCATCGTCCCCGCCTCGCCACCAGGGCGGCCGCGACCGCCGCGCCCGCCGTCACCGCCGCCGACAGCCGTACGGCACGCCGAATATCAGCGACCTGCGGCGCGCGACCGTCCCCCAACTCAGGCCGCCGCTCAACACGTCCGCCATAAGAATTACTGCCACCCAGCCGCACGCCCAGTGCCCCGGCGAAGGCGGCCTCGCACTGCCCCGCGTTAGGACTCGGATGAGAGGCCCCGTCACGCCGCAGCACCCGCCAGGCGTTCTTCCTGTCAGGCGCACAGGCCACCACGAGCAGCCCGGTCACCCGGGCCGGGACCCAGTTGGCCACATCGTCCAGCCGGGCCGAGGCCCAGCCGAAGTTCTCGTACCGGGGACTGCGGTAGCCGACCATCGCGTCCAGCGTGTTGACGGCCCGGTACGCGAGCAGCCCCGGCACGCCCGCGACCGCGCCCCACACCAACGGCGCGATGGCGGCGTCCGAGGTGTTCTCCGCGACCGACTCGGTAGTGGCCCGTGCCAAGGCATCAGCGTCCAACCCGGCCGGATCGCGTGCGCACAGATGAGAAAGCCGCCCCCGCGCAGCCTCCAGATCCTCCGCCTCCAGGAAGCGGGCCATGGCACGGCCCTCCCTCCCCAGCGAAGTGCCACCGAGAACGGCCCACGTGGCAAGCGCCGTGACCCCGGCCCTAGCGACAGGCCCCCGAGCACACCGCTCAGCAGCCCATCCCAAGGCTCCGGCACCGCTCACCAGCACAGCCGTGAAAACAACGCCTCGCCCACGCGAATCCGCGTAGACACGCCGTTCCAACGCCCTGGCAGCCCGCCCGAAAGCGGCCACAGGATGCCCCCTGCGCGGATCGGCGAAAACAGCGTCCAGGGCGACACCGAGCAGGAGCCCGGCCGCCCGCCCGTCAGTCGAGGCGCGCATCGAGCTCGTCCCAGTGCCTTTCCAGCCAGTCCTGGGCGCGCCTAATGCGGGGCCCGGCCCCACCGTGCCAGATGCGGGCCCATCCCCCGCCGAGCCGCTCGGCACGCGAGCGCATCGCCTTGTAGGAGCGGTCGAACCTGATGCGCGCCGCGGGCAGGACCTCGCGCCGGGCGTCGCGGTCCAGGCCGTAGGCGTCGCAGAACAGCCGCATCCGACGCCCCACATCGGCCCCGTAAAGAAGGCAGTCGCGATCGGCCGGATCAGCGATCGGCGCCCAGTGCCGCAAGGTGGTGACGACGTCGTACAGGCGCGTCGTGGGGCGAGCAAGATCAAAATCGATCAGCGCGACCGGCGTCCCGCCCCGGAAGACCACGTTCTCGGGGGTGATGTCGCAGTGCCCGATGAGCTCAGGCGGGCCGTCCAGATTGGAAGCCTCGCTGTCCCAGGGCGCATCGGCGGGCGGCTCATACGTGGAGACCGCGTCGTGGTACCGCCGCACCAGCCGGGCGACGCCCTCCAAGGCGTCATCGGTCACGGCGTACCCGGGCATGGGCCGGTGCGGGGTCTCCCCCGCCACCCACGTCAGGATCTCGCGCCCCCGCTCGTCGATCCCGAGCACGCGGGGGGCGCCGTCGAATCCGACCTTCTCCAGGTGCCGGAGCAGCCCGTGCACGGCCGGGGTATGGTCCCGAACGGGCCGCCGCACCGTGTCGCCGACCCGCACGACCCCCTCCGTGACGTCCCCGCCGGAGAGCGGCACTTCCACGTTCACGCCCACAGCCCTAGACGATATGGCCTTCAGGGCACCGCCCGGGCCGCATCCGGTCAACCGACATCCCCGTTACGGACCTCCGGATACCGGTGAGTCACCCTACCGACACCGGTTACCGTGGGCAGGTGACCGGTCACCGGTTGGAACTGTCCCAGACGCGCGACGGCATCTACCTCGTCCATGCCGAGGACGGCCGGCTGCTGGGCTCGTTCTACGCCGAGCCCGACGGCTGGTGGACGGCGTTCCCGGCCAACGGCGTGCAGCGCCGCCTGTACGCCCCGTCCACCGACGCCGCCAAGATCGCCCGCCGCCTGTTCACGTCCTGACCTGCACGGCGACGCCACACCGATACACCCGTGCGAAAACCGCCGACCGCGCTCTACACTCATGACCCAACAGGCGCCCGTAGCTCAGTTGGATAGAGCACCTGCCTTCTAAGCAGATGGTCGCGGGTTCGAATCCTGCCGGGCGCGCCCTTGGCGGCGGGCATTCGCGAACACACCGCGAATGCCCGGCGCCGTTCTGCCTCCGGGACGGCAACGCAGCAGCCGCAGCGCCCTCATGTCGCATCCGGCCACCGACCGCTGGGCCCGGAGAGCGGATATCTTCGCCGAGTGGTGAACGTCCGCGAGTTCCGGAAGGCGTGCTACACGGCCGCTCGCCGCACCAGCGGCAGGGTGGTCGAATTCCGTCTAGCCGACGGTGTGACGCCGAACTTCCATCAGGGCCTCATCGCCTACCGCGACCGGACGGTCGCCGTGGTCTGCATACGCGATGTGGCGATCCTGGCCATCGCAGAGCCCCGCACCATCGACGGTGACAGGGAGTCCGGCCCGCTGACGTTCGTGGACGCCCCTGCCCTGGCAGATGCCCTCGCCGAACTTCCGGGCTTCCGGACGCTCCCCCTGCCGGCCCTGAACGGCCCCTTCCACGCCGCGAACTGGCCTCACGTCTCGGCAGACGACATCAAGTACTGGCGCCCCAACAACCTAGGCGAAGCGCTCTTCAACTACTGGGACTGACAACGCCGCAATCCAGCGAACACCGAACCGCTCGCCGCCTCGCTCCCTTCAACAGCACCACCGCCCCCTGGCCCCGCCTAGCAGCACCTGGCTTTCATGCTTTCGTTGCTCCGCTTTGGTCGGACATGGGGACGGCGGATGGTGAACTGAAATGACAAGAAGGGAAAGGGCGATGAATGTCAAGAAAACGCATACCGTCATATGGCCGTTGTCGATGTCGCTCGCCGTCCTGGCGGGCTGCGGTGGAGTGACACAGAACCGAGCGAATCCGGCAGCCGTCACCTCAACGGTCGCACCGACGCCGACCGCCACCCGGACCGTCACCGCGAAACCCGCGCCGACCGTCACCAAGACCATCGAGAAGCACATCTACCGCGACCGGGCACTCCCGGACGTCCCGTCCGGATCGTTCGTGGACGACTATGAGAGCGCCGGCATCCGAGCGCCTTCCAGCTGGGCCGTCTCGACCGCCCAAGAGGTCTGCACGGCCTGGCTGGCGGGGCGCTCTAGGAGCAGCACCGACTCGATCCTCCTTGACGGCGGCATCTACGCCGACCACCTGCGGTCCTTCAGCGACACCATCGAAACGTGGTTCTGTCCCGGCGCCCAACCGTGACGCGGCGGACGGTCATGAAGCGCGGGGATAGGTCCGCCTGGTGTGCTTGTTCCCCGAGACGGCTCGGCCCGGCACCGACTTCTCTTGACCGAAGGCCCGTCCGCTAAGGGCTTCACCTGTTCGTCAGCCCACTGCACACCCGTTTTAGCAGGCTGGAAAAGGCTCAATATCAGCAGGGCCTCGCGTTCGGAGGTTTTAGGTCGGGTCGGGGAGGGCGGTCAGGGCCTTTTCTGCTTCTGCTGCTTGTAGGTCCTCGCCTATCTGGCGGTAGCCCTCTATCGCCTCCTGGAAGGCTTGGCGGGCTTCAGGGAGGCGGTTCAGGTTCTGTAAGGCCTTGCCCAGGCTGTGGGCCACCGGCGGGACGCCCGAGACTATGCCCTGGTTGCGCAGAGCCGGGATCGACCGGGCGAAGTGGTCCGCGGCCTCCTCCCAGCGGTCCAGGGCCGCGTAGTCCTCGCCCACTCGGCGCAGCGTCAGGCCCAGGCTGAACTCTCGGACGTCCGGGGAGCCGCCGTAGTCGGGGGCTTGCAGGTCGCGCAGGAGGGCCAGGTGCTGTTCCAGGGCTTCTTTCGGACGGCCCATGTTGCGCAGGGCGTCGCCCAGGACGTTCTTCGCCTGGGGGTAGCCCTCCTTGTCGTTGATGGCGGAGAAGAGGTCGGCGGCCTGGGCCGCGTAGTCGGCGACGCGTTCCCAGTCGGGGAGGCCCCGGGCCGCGTAGGAGGCGTAGGCCAGCGCCCAGGCTTCTTGGGTTCTGTCGCCTGCGGCGCGGGCCAGGTCCAGTGCTTCCAGGGCGTGGTCCAGGGCTTTCCGGTGGTTGGCCTCGGTCGCGGACACCGCCCATGCCAGGTAGTTCAGGTGGGTCGCCTCGGCCCGGGTGTCGCGCAGGGTGCGGGCGGCGGATCGTGCCAGGTGGAAGACCTCCGACCAGTGGCCCCAGTGAATCCAGCGGTCGGAGAACCAGTGCATGGCCTCGGCCGTCTCCACGACCCTGGCGGGGCGGTCGGTGGCCGCTCGTAGGGCGGGCAGCCAGTGAATGCTCTCGTTCTCCAGCCAGGTCTGCGCTTCGGCGGCGGTGGCCAAGGGGATCAGGCGGTTCTCGGCGGGCGGGGCGCCGTAGCCCGGCTCGAACCAGCGGCCCGCCAGCGTCGCGGTGTCCAGCAGCCAGTTCTCCATGGCCTCCTGCGCCGCGCGGCGGGTCGCAAAAGGCTCCTCTTCCGTGAGGCGGTCGCGGGCGAACAGGCGCACCAGGTCGTGCAGGCGGTACCGGTCCGGATAGGGGGTCTGCAGCAGGCCCAGGTCGACCAGCTCGTCGAGCGCGTCCTCGGTGTGGGCAAGGTCGTGGCCGGTCAACACGGCGGGCAGGGCGGCGTCGAAGTGCGGGCCGGGGATCAGGGACAGGCGGCGGAAGGTGCGGCGGGCCTCGCCGGTCAGCTGCCGGTAGGACAGGGTGAACGCGGTCGCGACGTGCAGGTCCCCGGCGGACAGGGCCTGGAGGCGGCGCTCCTCGTCGGCCAGGCGGGCCGCCATGTGCCCGGCCGTCCAGGCGGGGCGGCTGAGCAGGCGGTTGGCGGCGATGCGCAGGGCCAGCGGCAGGTGGCCGCACAGCCGGGCGACGCGGTCCAGCTCGCCGCCCTCCCCGCCGGTGATCTCGCGGAGCAGGGCGACGGCCTCGGCCGGGGACAGCTCGGTGAGCGGCAGGTGGTGGACGCCCTCCAGCCCGGCCAGCGTGCGGCGGCTGGTGACCAGGACCAGGCCGGGGCCGTCGGCGGGCAGCAGCGGCCGGACCTGGGCCTCGGCGGCGGCGTTGTCCAGGACGACCATGACCCGGCGCTCGCGCAGCAGCTCCCGGTACCGCGCGCCGCGCTCCTGGGCGTCCTGCGGGACGTGCCGGTCGGCGACGCCCAGGCCGCGCAGCAGCCGGGCCAGCGCGTCGGCGGGGTCTAGGGGGCGCTCGTCCATACCGCGCAGGTCCACGAACAGCAGGCCGTCGGGGAAGGTCCCGGCGAGCAGTTCGGCGGCGCGTACGGCCAGGGCCGTCTTACCCAGGCCGGGGCCTCCGGACACCGCGACGGCCACCGTGGGGCCGGGGCCTCCGGCGGTGGCGGCCAGCCTTTCCAGCGCGGCCAGCTCGCCGGTGCGGCCCGTGAAGTCGCGCACCCCGCGCGGCAGCTCGTTGGGGCCCTGGACGGGGCGGCGGCCGGCGCGGGCGGCCTCGGCCAACGACTCCCGCGCGTCGGCGGGCAGGGCCAGCGCGTCGGCCAGGGCCTCCACGCTGCGGCGCTGCGGGGTGCGGCTGCGCCCGCGCTCCATGTCGCCGATCGCGCGGACGCTGAGGCCCGACGCCTCCGCCAGCTC
Source organism: Spirillospora sp. NPDC050679 (assembly GCA_044456955.1). Classification (GTDB taxonomy): domain Bacteria; phylum Actinomycetota; class Actinomycetes; order Streptosporangiales; family Streptosporangiaceae; genus Spirillospora. The sequence continues at coordinate 88,459 of JBITGK010000024.1, forward strand.
CTCGATCGTCAGCTCGGCGGCGTGCCGGTGCCGCCGCAGCAGCTCGCCGAAGACCGCCGTTCGGCCCATGTTGTTCCTCACACCCCGATCGCCCCCTGATGGGGCAAAACGCACAGTTCCTACCGCGATGATGGAGTTTATCCCTGCATACAGTGTTCTGCCGGTTGTTCTGCCTGGTGCCGGAGGGGCGGCCCTGGTCGGATGGACGGCACGGCGATCGACGAAGAGGGGCATGGCCTGGTGCGAGACGGGGCGGGGGACGGCGGCGGCGAGGTGCCGCTGATCGGCCGGGACGTCGAGTTGGCGCGGATGCTGGCGCTGTGCCGGCCCGACGGGGACGGCCCGCGCGAGCTGCTGCTGCTCGGGGACGCGGGCTCGGGCAAGACCGCGCTGCTGGACGCCGCCGCGCACCTGCTGCGGCGGGACGGCGCGCTGGTGCTGCGCGCCCAGGGCGACGAGGCGGAGTCGCGCTACTCCTTCGCCTGCCTGCACCAGCTGCTGCTGCCGCTGCTGCGGGGCCTGGACGGGCTGCCGCCGCACCTGCGCGAGCCGCTGGAGGTCGCGTTCGGCGTGGTCGCCGCCGAGCGGCCGCCCGACCCGATGCTGCTGCGCATCGCGGTGCTGACGCTGCTGACCGGGGCCGCGCGGCAGCGGCCGGTCGTGCTGGTGGTGGACGACGTCCAGCACTTCGACCGCGACTCGGCCGACGTGCTCGGCTTCGTGGCCCGGCGGCTGGCCGACCCGGGCATCGCGGTGCTGCTGGCCGCGCGCGGCGACGTCCCGCCGCCGCAGGTGGCGGCGGAGACGCCGGTGCTGGCGCTGCCGCCGCTGGACGAGCGGTCCGCCGCGCGGCTGCTGGACGCCCAGCCCCGGCCGCCCGCCGGGCGGGCCCGGCTGGAGCTGCTGCGGCACGCCGAGGGCAACCCGCTGGCGATCGTCGAGCTGGCCCGGTCCGCCCCGGCCGGGGCGCGGCCGTCGCGCGTCCGCGAGTCCTTCGCCGCCCGGCTGCGGCTGCTGCCGGAGCCGACGCGGCGGGCGGTGCTGTACGCGGCCGCCGCCGTGCGCGAGGACCTCGCGACGGTGACGCGGGCCGCCGGGCACGGCACCGACCTGGAGGTGTGGCGGCCCGCCGAGGACGAGGGCCTGATCGTCGTCACCGACGACCGGGTCGTCTTCCGGCACCCCCTGATGCGCGCGGCGGCCTACCAGGACGCCCCCGCGCACCTGCGCCGCCGGGCGCACCAGGACCTGGCCGAGACCCTGGGCGGCGACTCCGAGTGCGCCACCTGGCACCGGGCGGGGGCCTGCCTCGGCCCGGACGAGTCGGTCGCGGCCGCGCTGGAGGCCGTCGCCGGGCAGGCCGCGGCGCGCGGCGGCTGGTTCGCCGCCGCGACGGCGCTGGAGCGGGCGGCCGAGTGCTCCCCCGACGACGCCGAGCGCGCCCGCCGGTACGCCCGCGCGCTCAGCACCGCCGAGCAGGCGGGCGACCCGCTGTGGGTGCGCGCCCTGCACGACCGGATCGTCAAGCTGACCGGCGACCCCGACGTGCTGGGCGTGGCGGCGCGCGGGGCCGCCCTGTCGTCGTCGCTGGCGGGCCGCCAGCGCGAGGCGGTCGGGCTGCTGACGGCCGCGCTGGAGCAGCGGACGCCGGCCGACCCCCGCACCGTCCTGTCGCTGACCTCGGTGCTGAGTGCGGTGGCCTACCAGTCGGGCCTGCCCGAGGCGCGGCTGCCGGTGCCGGGGCACCTGGCCGGGATCAGCATCGACCCGGACGCGCAGACCCCGTTCGAGGACATGAGCGACGACGCCTGCGCGCTGGTGGAGCTGGTGATCCGCGCCACCGCCGCGCCCGCCGCCGACGCCGCGCGGCTGCTGGACCCGTCCCGGACCTCGCCGCTGCGCGTGCCGCTGGACGGCCCCGACGAGGTGATGCGGCTGCTGGCGCTGGGCGCGGTCGCCTGGCACGGCGACGAGTCCGACCTGTGCGTGGAGTCCTTCCGCGGCGCGTTCGCGGGCCTGCGCGCAGGCGGCGCGATGGGGCAGGGCGTGACGTGCCTGGTGCCGATGGTCGCGTCGCTGGTGGACACCGGCCGCTGGGACGAGGCCGACGCGATGCTGACGGAGGCCGCGACGCTGGCGGCCGTCCACCGGCTGACGCACATCGCGGTCGACATGGCGGCGCTGCGCACGACCCTGTCGGCGCTGCGCGGCGACCCCGTGCCGCTGGACGACGGCGCGTGGACGGCGGTCCCGCTTGCGGAGAACCGCGCCACCCATGCCGGCCTGCTGCGGGCCGCCGCCGCGCAGGCCGAGGCGGCGGGCGATCTTGAGGGCGCCTACCGCCACCTGCGCGCCCTCTATACCGACGACGGCCCCCTGCACCACCGGCTGTCGCCGCGCTCGATCGCGGACCTGGCCGACCTCGCCCTGCGGACCGGCCGCCCGCAGGACGCCGCGCCCGTGGTGGAGGCGGCCCGCGCCGAGGCGGGGCCGCACCCCACCGCCCGCACCGCGATGCTGCTGCACCACGCCACCGCGCTGGTCGACGACTCCGCCGACGCCGAGCACCACTACCGGCTGGCGACCGTCAACCCCGCCGGGCAGCAGTGGCCGCTGCACCGGGCCCGCGCCCGCCTGCACTACGCCCAGTGGCTGCGGCGCCGCCGCCGTCCCATGGAGGCCCGGCCGCTGCTGACCGCCGCGCTGGACACCTTCACCCGGCTCGGCGCGGGGCCGTCGGCCGAGCAGACCTCCGCCGAGCTGCGCGCCAGCGGCATCCCCACCGTCACCGCCACCGGGACCGCGCTCGCGGCGCTGACCGCGCAGCAGCAGCAGATCGTCCGGCTCGCCGCCCAGGGCCTGGCCAACCGGGAGATCGCCGAACGGCTCATGCTGTCGCCCCGCACCGTCGGCTCGCACCTGTACCAGGCCTATCCCAAGCTCGGGGTGAGCAGCCGCCACCAGCTGCGCGACATCGTCGACCGAGGATGAGACCGGCCGTCAGCGCCGCCTTACCGGCGCATTACAGTAGGCCGACCGCTCCCTTCCCGTCCCAGGTCAGGTGCCGCTGATGGACTTCGTCCCGGATCCGCTCGTGCGGCGACTCCTCGACGCCTCGGCCGAGCCCCCCTACCTGCACGAGATCGGCCCGGTGGACGGGCGGCTGGCGCTGCTGGAGGCCCAGGGACTCTCCCCCGACGACCCGCGCGTGGCGGCCGCGTTCCACGTCGCGCCCGTCGGGCCGTCCGGGCTGACCGGGTTCTGGACCTTCCGGCCCGCCGCCGCGGCCGGGCCGCTGCCCGCCGTGCTGTACGCGCACGGCGGGCGCTGGATGCTCGGCGACGCCCAGACGCACCGGCGGCTGATCAACGCGCTGGTGCTGGGCAGCGGCGCGGCGTTCGTGGTGCCCGAGTACAGCCGCACGCCCGAGGCGCGCTACCCCGTGGCCGTCGAGGAGTGCTACGCGACGCTCGGCTGGGCCGTCGACAACGCGGCCGCGCTGGGGTTGCGCGAGGACCGGTTCGCGGTCGCGGGCGACTGCGCGGGGGCCACGCTGGCGGCCGCCGTGACCCTGCTGGCCAAGCGGCGCAGCGGGCCGCGCCTGCGCGCGCAGCTGCTGTACTACCCGATGACCGACCCGGGCTGCGACAGCCCGTCCCAGCACCGCTTCGCCGAGGGCCACCTGCTGACGCGCGGCGCGCTGCGCTGGTACTGGCGGCAGTACAGCGACGACGCGCGGGAGCTGGCCGACCCCGCCGCCGCCCCGCTGCGCGCCACCGCCGGGGACCTGGCCGGACTGCCGCCCGCGCTGATCGTCACCGCCGAGGCCGACGTGCTGCGCGACGAGGGCGAGGCGTACGCCGCCAACCTCCGCGAGGCCGGCGTCCCCGTCACCGCCGTCCGCTACCTGGGGACGGTGCACGACTTCGTGTCGCTGACGGCGCTCCAGGCCAGCCCGCCCTCGCACGCCGCCGTCCGGCAGGGCGCCCGCTTCCTGGCCGACGCGCTCTCAGACGATGACTGAGTCCCAGTAGGCCAGTCGACCTACTGATGTGTCCCGGGCGGGACGGCCCGAAGCTGGGCCCATGAACACTTCACGCCCCGTCCTCGAGACCGCCGCCCAGGAGTTCGTCGAGGCCACCGCCAACCCGCCCTTCCTCTACGACCTCGGCCCCGTCGAGGGCCGCAAGGCCGTCGACAGCGTCCAGGACGGCGACGTGCCCGTCCCCGACGCCGACGTGCTCGACCTCACCATCCCGGGCGGCCCGAGCGGGACCGTCCGCATCCGCCTGCTGCGCCCGGCGGGCAGCACCGGCCCGCTGCCGGTCCTGCTCTACGTCCACGGCGCGGGCTGGGTGTTCGGCAACGCCCACACCCACGACCGGCTGGTCCGCGAACTGACCGTCCGAGCGGGGGCCGCGACGGTCTTCGTGGACTACAGCCTGTCGCCCGAGGCCAAGTACCCCACCGCGATCGAGGAGGTCTACGCCGCGCTGGAGTGGATCGCCGCGCACGGCGCCGAGCACGACCTGGACGCCTCCCGCATCGCGGTCGCCGGGGACTCGGTCGGCGGCAACATGACGGCGGCGACGACGATCCTGGCCAAGCGGCGCGGCGGCCCGGCCCTGGCGGCGCAGCTGCTGTTCTACCCGGTCACCGACGCCCGCTTCGACACCGGCTCCTACGACCAGTTCGAGAGCGGCTACTTCCTCAGCCGCGAGGGGATGCGCTGGTTCTGGGACCAGTACACCACCGACGAGGCGCAGCGCGCCGAGATCACCGCCTCGCCGCTGCGCGCCACCGCCGAGGACCTGGCGGGGCTGCCGCCCGCGCTGGTCATCGTCGCCGAGGCCGACGTGCTGCGCGACGAGGGCGAGGCGTACGCTGCCAAGCTCCGCGAGGCCGGCGTCCCGGTCACGGCCGTGCGCTACCAGGGCATCATCCACGACTTCGTGATGCTCAACGCGCTGCGCGACACCCACGCGGCCAAGGCGGCCACCCGGCAGGCGGGCGAGTTCCTGCACGACGCCCTGCACGCCTGATCCGAACACCGCCCCACACCCGCCGGAGATCCACCATGACCAAACCCACCGTCGTCCTGGTCCACGGGGCCTTCGCCGACGCCTCCAGCTTCGCCCGCCTCATCCCCGAACTGCTCGCCGACGGCTTCCCCGTCGTCGCCCCGGCCGTCCCCAACCGCAGCCTGAGCGGCGACGCCGCCTACATCGCCTCGGTCGTCCGCGGCATCGACGGCCCCGTGGTGCTGGTCGGGCACTCCTACGGCGGCGCGGTCATCACCGTCGCCGGCGTCGAGGAGAACGTCGCCGCGCTGGTCTACCTCGCCGGATACGCGCTGGAGGAGGGCGAGAGCCTCGGCGAGTTGCAGGGGCGCTTCCCCGACTCGCCGCTGGCCTCGGCGCTGGTGCAGCGCCCCTACCCGACCGGGAGCGGCGACGAGACCGGCACCGACGTCTACGTCGACCCCGAGCGGTTCCACTCGATCTTCGCCGCCGACGTCGAGGAGGACCTCGCCCGCGTGCTCGCGGTGACCCAGCGCCCGCTGGCCGCCGCCGCGTTCGGCGAGCCCGCCGCGGCGGCGGCGTGGCGGACCAAGCCCGCCTGGGGCACGGTCTCGACCGCCGACCGGACCATCAACCCCGACGTCGAGCGCTTCGGGTACACGCGCGCCGGGATCACCGCCGTCGAGATCGACTCCTCGCACCTGGTGATGCTGTCGCACCCGGAGAAGGTCGCGGCCGTGATCCGCGACGCCGCCCGCGCCACCGCCCCGACCTCTTGATCAGGAGACCTCAGCCATGACCTCACCCACCGTCGTCCTCGTCCACGGCGCGTTCGCCGACGCCTCCAGCTGGCGCCTCGTCGTCGAGCGGCTGCGCGAGAACGGGACCGCCGTGCGCGCCGTCGCCAACCCGCTGCGCGGCCTGACCCACGACGGCGACTACGTCGCCTCGCTGGTGGGCCAGATCGACGGCCCGGTGGTGCTCGTCGGCCACTCCTACGGCGGCCCCGTCATCACCCACGCCTCCTCGGCGGCCTCCAACGTCGCCGGGCTGGTCTTCGTCGCCTCGTTCGGCCTGGACACCGGGATGAGCGCGCTGTCGTCGGTGGAGGACTTCCCGCCCGCCGAGCTCGGCGGCGCGCTGGTCCCCGCCGCCTACCCGGCCGGGGACGGCACCGCGACCGAGTTCACCATCGACCCGGCCAGGTTCCACTCGGTGTTCTGCGCCGACGTGTCCACCGAGCAGGCCGCGCTGATGGCCGCCTCGCAGCGGCCGGTCGCCGAGCTGGCCCTGGCCGAGCCGCTGGCCGTCGAGCCCGGCTGGAAGCGGCTGCCGTCCCGGTTCGTCGTCGCCGGGGCCGACCACGCCATCGCCCCCGGGGCCCAGCGCGCCGCCGCCGCGCGGGTCGGGGCCGAGACCCTGGAGATCGAGGGGGCCTCGCACGCGGTCGCGCTCTCGCACCCCGAGGCGGTCGCCAGGGCGATCACCGCGGCCGTCCTCGGCTGACCGCACCCGCCGGTCCCGTCTCGGGCGCGCCGAGACGGGACCGGCGCGGCGCGTCAGCGGCGGCGCTCGACGAAGGCGGGGCCGTTCAGGGGGTTGGCCAGGCCGACCGACCAGAGCGTCCGGGTGCCGGGCACGCGCGCCAGGTCGTAGACCAAGGCGCTGTTCATCGGACGGCCCGAGCCGCCTTCGGTGGTCCAGCGCCCGCCGTTGTAGTGCAGGTAGCCGGGGCCGTCGGGCAGGCTCACCGAGACCCACGCGCCCTTGCGGCCGTCGTCGGCGAGGGTCGGGATCGAGAAGCTGCACGGGGGCGTCGGGATCGCGGCCTCCTTCCAGCCCGTCCCGTTCCAGTGCAGGAGCGCGGACGGCGTGGAGGCGCTGGTCCCGGCGCGGTAGGCCCAGACACTCGTGGCCGAGACCGGGACGATCTTGGCGATGTGGCTCTGCTCGGCCACCGGATGGCGGACGGTCTTCCACCGGACGCCGTTCCAGTGCAGCATCGCCTGGGTCGGGCCGCTGCCGGGAAGGTCGCAGATGCAGGAGATCCACACGTCCTTGGCCGACCGCACGCCGACCGTGGAGGCGCTGGTCATGCGCACCGGGAGCCGCTGCCGCTCCCAGCGGCCGTCCTGGAAGCGCAGTGCGACGGACTGTCCGGCCCGCGCGTCGTGGCCGACCGACCAGGCGGGGCCACCGCGCGGCGCGGAGACCACTTCGGAGTAGTACGGCAGGGGCGACGGCATCGTGGGCAGGACCCCGGCCGGATAGCCGACCTCGCGCCACGCGGTGCCGTTCCAGTGGAGCGCGAGGGCACGCTTCCCTGCTCCCTCTTCGCCCGGCCCCTCGGCGAGGGCCCAGGCGTCGCGCGGTCCGGCGGCGGCGATGTCCTTGACGACGGCCGAGTTCGGGAGCGGCAGCGCCTGGCGGCGCCACTCGCGGCCGTTCCAGGCCAGCATGAACGGCTTCTGCCCGGTGGTCATGTCCTCCAGCCCGGACGCCCAGGCGGCGCGGGGCCCGGCCGCCGCGACCTCCATCGGCAGGGCGAGTCCGCCGAGCGGCGGAACGGGCACGTTCTCCCACTGCGGCGGGGCGGCGTGGGCGGGGGCGAGCAGCAGGCCGGAGAGGGCCGAGGTCCAGGCGGTGAGGCGGAGAAGGCGATGTCCTGCCATGGGGTCTCCTGCACGTCTGATGGACGACCTAGCCACTGAATACTGGCAAAGTTACGGCCGGCGGGGACGGTCCCGGCCAGGTCCGGCCCGCGCCGCGCGATCCCTCGCGGGCGAAAAATCCCTTTATATGAAAGAAATTCTTGACTGGTTCCAGAAAATGGGCCAGCCTGTGGCCGTGGTCACATCCACGGACTTCCGGCAGATGCTGCGCGACGCCTCGCTGCGCGTGACCCGGCCCCGGGTCGCGGTGCTCGGCGCGGTGCGGGCGCATCCGCACGCCGACACGGACACGATCCTCCGTGCCGTGCGCGGGGAGCTTCCCAAGGTGTCCCACCAGGCCGTCTACGACTCGCTGCACGTGCTCACGGCGGCGGGTCTGGTGCGGCGCATCCAGCCGTCCGGCTTCGTGGCGCGCTACGAGTCACGGGTCGGGGACAACCACCACCACATCGTGTGCCGCTCCTGCGGGGCCATCGCCGACGTCGACTGCGCCGTCGGAGAGGCGCCCTGCCTGACCGCCTCCGACGACCGCGGCTTCTCCGTCGACGAGGCCGAGGTCGTCTACTGGGGCCTGTGCCCCGACTGCTCCGCCCAGCGAAGTACCTGAGCATCGCGATCCCCCCGGTCCGGAAGGATTCCCATGTCCGAAAACCATGACGCGATCGTCGTAGACGCCAAGGACGAGGGCGGCGAGGGCTGCCCGGTCGCCCACGGCCGCGCCCCGCACCCCACCCAGGGCGGCGGCAACCGCCAGTGGTGGCCCGAGCGCCTCAACCTGAAGGTCCTCGCCAAGAACCCCGCCGTGGCCAACCCGCTCGGCGCGGACTTCGACTACGCCGCCGCGTTCACCAGCCTGGACCTCGCGGCCGTCAAGCGGGACATCGCCGAGGTGCTGACCACCTCGCAGGACTGGTGGCCCGCCGACTTCGGCCACTACGGCCCGTTCATCATCCGCATGGCCTGGCACAGCGCCGGCACCTACCGGATCAGCGACGGCCGCGGCGGCGCCGGGGCCGGCCAGCAGCGCTTCGCGCCGCTCAACAGCTGGCCCGACAACGCCAACCTCGACAAGGCCCGCCGCCTGCTGTGGCCGGTCAAGAAGAAGTACGGCCAGAAGCTGTCATGGGCCGACCTGCTGATCCTGTCGGGGAACGTGGCGCTGGAGTCGATGGGGTTCCAGACCTTCGGCTACGCGGGCGGCCGCGAGGACGTGTGGGAGCCCGACGAGGACGTGTACTGGGGCCCCGAGCAGGCCTGGCTGGACGACCAGCGCTACAGCGGCGACCGCGAGCTGGAGAACCCGCTCGCCGCCGTGCAGATGGGCCTGATCTACGTCAACCCCGAGGGCCCGAACGGCAACCCCGACCCGCTCGCCGCCGCGCGCGACATCCGGGAGACCTTCCGCCGGATGGCGATGAACGACGAGGAGACCGTCGCCCTCATCGCGGGCGGCCACACCTTCGGCAAGACCCACGGCGCGGGCCCGGCCGACAGCGTCGGCCCCGACCCCGAGGCCGCGCCGATCGAGCAGCAGGGCCTGGGCTGGCGGAACACCTTCGGCACCGGCAAGGGCGGTGACACCATCACCAGCGGTCTGGAGGGCACCTGGACCGACACCCCCACGACCTGGGACAACAGCTTCTTCGAGATCCTGTTCGGCTACGAGTGGGAGCTGTTCAAGAGCCCGGCCGGGGCGCACCAGTGGCGGCCGAAGGACGGCGCGGGCGCCGACACCGTGCCCGACGCGCACGACCCGTCCAAGCGCACCCACCCGACGATGCTGACGACCGACCTGTCGCTGCGCTTCGACCCCGTCTACGAGCAGATCTCGCGCCGCTTCCTCGACAACCCCGACGAGTTCGCCGACGCCTTCGCGCGCGCCTGGTTCAAGCTGACCCACCGCGACATGGGCCCGATCGTGCGCTACCTCGGCCCGGAGGTCCCGAGCGAGACGCTGGTGTGGCAGGACCCCATCCCGGAGGTCGCGCACGAGCTGGTCGACGCCGCCGACATCGCCTCCCTCAAGACCCAGATCCTGTCCTCGGGCCTGACGGTCGCCCAGCTCGTCACCACCGCGTGGGCGTCGGCCTCGACGTTCCGCGGCGGCGACAAGCGCGGCGGCGCGAACGGCGCCCGCATCCGCCTGGAGCCGCAGAACGGCTGGGAGGTGAACGAGCCCGACGAGCTGGCGGCGGTGCTGCGCGTCCTGGAGAGCGTCCAGGAGTCCTTCAACGCGGCCCAGACGACCGGCAAGCGGATCTCGCTCGCCGACCTGATCGTGCTGGGCGGCTGCGCGGCGGTCGAGAAGGCGGCCAAGGACGCCGGGCACGACATCGAGGTGCCCTTCACGCCGGGCCGGGCGGACGCCTCGCTGGAGCAGACCGACGTGGAGTCGTTCACCGCGCTGGAGCCGACCTCCGACGGCTTCCGCAACTACGTGGGCAAGGGCAACCGGCTCCCGGCCGAGTACCTGCTGATCGACCGGGCCAACCTGCTCACCCTGAGCGCCCCCGAGATGACGGTGCTGGTCGGCGGCCTGCGCGTGCTGGGCGCGAACTACCAGAAGTCGTCGCTCGGCGCGCTCACCGCGGCCCCCGGCACGCTGACCAACGACTTCTTCGTGAACCTGCTCGACCTCGGCATCGAGTGGAAGGCGACGTCGGAGGACGCGACCGCGTTCGAGGGCCGCGACAGCGCCACCGGCGAGGTGAAGTGGACCGGCAGCCGCGTGGACCTGGTCTTCGGCGCGAACTCCGAGCTGCGCGCGCTGGCGGAGGTCTACGCGAGCGATGACGCGAAGGAGAAGTTCGTGAAGGACTTCGTCGCCGCGTGGGACAAGGTGATGAACCTGGACCGCTTCGACCTGGTCTGACCCCGGAACGGTCGGGCCGGCCCCTGGCGGGCCGGCCCGGCCGCCGGACCTCCGGCGAGTGCGTCCGGCCTTCGCGCGCGGCGTCCTGCGAGGATGGGACGCCACGCGCCACCGAGGAGCCGCCCGTGCCCGACGTCCCGCCCGAGCTGTCGCAGCACCCCGACCGGCTGCGCTGGAACGCCAAGTACCTGGACGGGGCCGGCGCCGCCTTCGCGCCCCATCCCCTGGCCGTCGAAGCGCTGGCCCTGCCGCCGCCGGACGGCCCCGTGCTCGACCTGGCCTGCGGCCCCTCCGGCAGCGCCCTGCTGGCCGCCGGGTCCGGACGCCGTGTCACGGCCGTGGACATCTCCGAGGTGGCGCTCGACCTGCTCGGCGCGGAAGCCCGGCGGCGCGGGCTGGACGCGCTGGTCTCCCTCGTCCACACCGACCTCGAAGCGTGGCGGCCCACCCGCGCCTATCCCCTCGTGCTGTGCACCGGCTTCTGGGAGCGCCCCGTCTTCGACACCGCCCTGGACGCCGTGGCGCCCGGCGGGCTGCTGGGCTGGGAGGCGTTCACCGCCGAGGCGCGCGCCGCCCGCCCCGGCCTGCCCGAACGCTGGTGCCTGAACGCGGACGAGCCCGCCGCGCTGCTGCCCGCCGGCTTCACCGTCCTGGACCAGCGCGACCTGCCCGACCTCAAGCGCCGCCTGCTCGCCCGCCGGGACCCGGAACCGGAATGAGACGCGAGCGCGGCCTTCGGTTTTACTGCGGGGGCGGCGTCACATGTCGCGCAGGGCGCGCTTGATGATGTTGGGCGTGAACTCCGGCTTCTTCGCCTCGGTGACCAGGGTGTTGAACACGTGCCAGTGGTGCTCGATCTCGGCGAGGTCGCTCGGGTAGACGGCGCTGTCCAGGCGCTCCAGGTAGAGCAGGTCGGGCAGGCCCCAGTCCAGGAACCGGATCAGCGTCAGCGGCCCGCTGGTCGCCGCCGCCTGGCCGCCGGAGGCGAGCTCGGCGACCTGCAGCGTGATGTTGGGGCGCTGGCACTCCTGCAGCAGGTGCTCCAGCTGCCCGACCATGACGGCGCGCTCGCCCACCCGGCGGTGCAGCACCGACTCGTCCACCACCGCCCACAGGTTGGTCGGGCGCGGGCGGCGGCGCAGGATGCGCTGCCGCCGCATCCGGACCTCGACGCGCCGGGCGAGCTCCTCCGCGGAGATGCGCGGGTGCCGGGCGGCGACGATGCACCGCGCGTAGTCGGGCGTCTGGAGCAGCGACGGCACCATCTGCGCGTCGAACGCCCGCACCAGCTGCGCCGACTGCTCGGCGCTCAGGTACCTGCGCGTCCACAGCGGCAGGACGTCGTGGTACTCGGCCCACCAGCCCGGCAGGTTGCTCTGCTCGGCCAGGTCGAGCAGGCGCGCGTGCTCGGTCTCGTCGTGCACGCCGTACAGGAGCAGCAGCTGCGCCAGCATTCCGGGCTCGACGCCGCAGGCGCCCCGCTCCATCCTGCCGACGGTGGACGCCGACGCGCGCACGGCCTTGCCCGCGTCGGCCCTCGTGTAGCCCGCCGCGTCGCGGAGTTCGCGCAGCCTGCGGCCCAGCAGGGTGCGCGAGACGAGCGGGCCGGTCGGAGTACCCATGAAAGCGCTACCGATCGGAGTCGTGGCTGAGAGCAAGGCCGCACCTCATCCGGGACGTCGAACTCACGGCCGTTACAGCATCACCATAGTCTCCAGTGTGCACGTTTCGGCACACACCGTGAAGACCGGTCGGCTCCCGATCCGCCGCTCCGGCGAGGCCGGCCGCGCCGTCAGGGCTTGCGTCCGACGCCGCAGAGCGTCGCCTCGGTCCGCTCCTCCTCGGTGGGCTCGCGGTCGGGCCGCCAGACCGCCAGCGGCACCAGGCCCGGCTCCACCAGCTCCAGGCCCTCGAAGTAGCTGCGGACGAAGTCGGGGCTGCGCAGCTTGTAGGGCACCGCGCCGGTCTCGTCGTAGCCCTCCTGCGCCTCCAGGAAGGTCTGGTCCTCGTTGGTGCACTCGTAGCTGCACAGGTAGCTGCCCGACGGCACCAGCGACATGGTGCGGCGCACGATCGACAGGACCTCGTCGTCGTCCTGGATGTGGCCGAGGATGCCCATGAACATGACCACCAGCGGCCGCGTGAGGTCCAGCGTCTCGCCCGCCAGGTCGATGATCTTGTCGGGCTCGCGCACGTCGGCGTCGATGTAGGTCGTCTTCCCCTCGGGGGTGCTGGTCAGCAGCGCGCGGGCGTGCGCGAGGACCAGCGGGTCGTTGTCCACATAGACGATCTTGGTCTCCGGCGCGACGCGCTGGGCGACCTCGTGGGTGTTCTCGTGGGTGGGCAGGCCGGTGCCGATGTCCAGGAACTGCCGCATCCCGACCTCGCCGGCCAGGTGGGACACCGCGCGCGACAGGAAGACGCGGCTGCGCCGGGCCATCACCTCGATCTCCGGGAAGACCGCCTTGTACTGGTCCCCGGCGACGCGGTCGACCTCGTAGTTGTCGGTCCCGCCCAGCCAGTAGTTCCAGATGCGGGCCGACTGCGGGATCTCAGTGTTGATCTTGGGGTGGGGGAGCTGCGTCGGGTCCGGCGTGGCGTCGGTCACGGTCGGGCACTTCCTTCCGTGTAAGGAAGACTGCTGACAGTCATCAACCTAAACACGCCCCACCGCACCGCGCCAGGGATGTCGAAAACGGCCCCGAACAAGAGCGTTTTTCGGGTCGGCCGCCATTCGGGGGCGCCCCTCCCCCGAGTCGGCGGGGCCGCGCCGGGGACCCGGAGCGGGTGCGCGCCGCCCGCGCGAGCCGGGGTGACAGGGCCCCGTCCCTGCACCACACTGACGTGTCGGCGGTGCCGCCCGACCGGTAGATTGCGGATCCGGTCTTCTTTGCCCTGTTTTCACAGCCTCCTTAGACGTGTGCTGGCAGGGTGGTGGCCTTTGGTGATGTCGTCGATCCCGGAGCGAGTGAGGAAAAAATGGCTGAGGATGACAAGCCCCGGGGCGAGCCGGCGGTCAAGGCGAAGCTTCCGAGTGCCCAGAACATCCGGAGCCCGGAGTTCAAACCGCACGGACTCGGCGGCGACAGCCGCTCCCGGGGCCCCAAGCCGTCCGGCCTGACCGCGGCCCAGGCCAAGAAGCGGCGCCTGGTGATCGTGGCCGGCGTGCTGGTGGCGGCCGTGGCCATCGGCGCGGTGGCGACCTGGTACCTGACCCGGCCGGGCCCGGAGATCACGGTGTCGGGCGCCTTCGGCAAGGAGGCCAAGGTCACCATTCCCAAGGACCTGGTCCCCGAGGGCGACGCCCTGGAGGTGTCCACCCCGATCAAGGGCCAGGGCAAGAAGGTCGCCGACGGCGACATGGTCTACGCCCGGCACGTGTTCTACAAGTGGGCCAAGGGCACCGGCGACGACGCCAAGAAGAGCACCAGCAAGGAGCTGAGCTCCACCTTCAAGGAGGCCGGGGGCCAGATCCAGCCGCTGATGATCGGCAAGAGCGGCGTCAAGGGCGTGGACAAGGGCCTGGTCGGCCAGACCGTCGGCAGCCGCGTGATCCTCCAGGTGCCGCCGTCGCAGGGCTTCGGCGAGCAGGGCCAGCAGCTCGAACTGGGCAAGAACGACTGGCTGGTGTTCGCGCTGGACATCCTGGAGAGCGTGTCGCCCAAGGCGGGGGCGCAGGGCACCGAGCACAAGCTCGACGACAAGAAGCTGCCCGAGGTCGAGGCGGGCAAGCCCGGCGAGGCCCCGAAGGTGACCATCCCCAAGGACACCGACGCGCCCAAGGAGCTGCAGACCAAGGTGCTGGTCGAGGGCACCGGCCCGGCCGTCGCCAAGGGCGAGACCGCGATCGTGCAGTACCAGGGCCAGCTGTGGAAGAACGGCAAGGTCTTCGACTCCAGCTGGCAGAAGGGCGGCACCCCGGTCGGCTTCCCGGTCGGCACCGGCGGCACCGTCCCCGGCTTCGACAAGGGCCTGACCGGCCAGAAGGTCGGCTCCCGCGTGCTGCTGGTGCTGCCGCCCAAGGAGGGCTACGGCACCAAGGGCGCCCCGCAGGCGGGCATCAAGGGCGACGACACCCTGGTGTTCGTGGTGGAGATCCTCGGCAAGCTCCCGAAGTGACGCCGGCATAATCACCGCCGCAGCGAGCAGGAACGGCGGGGCACTCGGACGAGTGCCCCGCCGTTCTCGTGTTGGGAGGCACGACCGGGACGCGCGGCCGCGACGCGCGCCGGCGGGCGTGCACGGCGGCGCGGGCGCGCGTGGGAGCCGTCACGTCAACCCTTCGGAGAGGCTGATCGTCTTTCTAATGGGAAGCCATGGGAGTGTGCATTGACCGGCCGAACGCACGGACCTCCTCAGGTATCGTCGGTAACGAAATCATCACGGGGGGCTTGTGAGTAGCAGGGACAAGAGCCCGGGGGGCGAGCGGCCCACCGGGCCGGACGACGTGACGCCCGGGGACGCCGCGACCGGTCGGGACGGCGACACCAGCGAGTTCGGGTCCGCCGGCGAGGCCGCGGGCTCCGGCCCGGCCTCGGCCGAGGGTTCGGCGGCGCCGGCGGGGCCCGCCAAGGGCGGGGACGGCGCCGGGGAGTCCGCGCCGTCCGGCGAGGGCGGGGCCGCCGTCTCCGCCGACGGCGGCGCCGACGCCGGTGACGAGGCCGTCGTGCTCGGCAAGGCCGAAGAAACCGCCAAGGCTGACGAGACCGCTGAGGCCATCAAGACGGGCAAGGCCGCTGAGGTCGGCGAGACCGCCAAGGCGGACAAGGGCGACGAGGTCGTCAAGGCGGGCAAGGCCGGCGGCGCGTCCGCCGCCACCGCGGTCCTGGGCGTCGGCGGCGCGAGCGCGGCCAAGGGCGCCGCGGGCGGTCCGCCCGCCGCGACCGCGACGGCCGCGCACGCCGAGGGCGCTCCGCCGAGCGCGTCCGCCGCGCGGCCCGGCGGCCCGGGGAAGCCGCCCGGCAAGCCGCCGAAGAAGAAGCGCAGCCGCCGCGCCCGGTACGGGCGCCGCGCGCTGTTCGCCGTGCTGGCGTTCATCGGGTTCTGCGTGGCCGGGTTCGGCATCGCCTACATGTTCACCCCGGTCCCCTCGCCCCAGCAGGACGCGGTCGAGCAGGGGCCCACGTTCCTGTACGCCGACGGCAAGAGCGAGATCGCCAAGACCGGCACCAACCGCGAGGCCGTGCCGCTCAGCCGGGTGCCCAAGGGCGTGCGGGAGGCGGTGATCGCCGCCGAGAACCGCAGCTTCTACCAGGACCCCGGCGTCTCGGTGAAGGGCACCGCGCGCGCCTTCTGGACCACCGTCACCGGCGAGCAGCTCCAGGGCGGCTCCACCATCACCCAGCAGATGGTCCGCAACTACTACGGCGGCATCGGCAAGGAGCGCTCGGTCACCCGGAAGCTCAAGGAGATCATGGTCTCCCTGAAGGTGGGCCGGGAGAAGTCCAAGGACTGGATCCTGGAGCAGTACCTCAACACCATCTTCTTCGGCCGCGACGCCTACGGGGTGCAGGCCGCCGCCAAGGCGTACTACGACAAGGACGTCAAGGACCTGACCCCGGCCGAGGGCGCCTACCTGGCCGCGGCGATCCAGCAGCCCACCAACTTCGCCGAGCCGACCGGCGCGCACGCCGCCTACGCCGAGCAGCGCTGGCGCGCGGTCGTCGACAACATGGTGCGCGACGGGGCGGTCAGCCAGGCCGAGGCCAACGCGATGACCTTCCCCAAGCCGGTCAAGCTCAAGATCCAGAACGTGCTGCGGGGGCAGCGCGGCTACATGGTGAACGTGGCCAAGAAGGAGCTGATCGAGCGCCGCGGCTACACCGAGGACGAGATCAACCGCAGCGGCATGAAGATCACCACGACCTTCGACAAGCGGCTGATGGAGTCGCTGAAGGACGCGGTCAACAACAACGTGCCCGACTCCACCAGCAAGAAGGTGCGCACCGCCGCGGTGTCGGTGGACCCCGCCACCGGCCAGGTGCTGGCCTTCTACGGCGGCCGCGACTACCTGGACGAGGCCCTCAGCAGCGCCTTCGGCGACTGGGCGCAGGCCGGCTCGGGCTTCAAGCCGATCGTGCTGGCCGCCGCGCTGGAGGACGGCCTCGGCCTGAACACCGTGGTGGACGGCAGCTCCCCGCAGTACTTCGCCGGCTCCCCGGTCAAGAACGACAGCGGCACCTCCTACGGCTCGGTCAACCTGGTCACCGCCACGCAGAACTCGGTCAACACCGCCTACGTCAACCTGGGCCAGAAGGTCGGGCTCGACAAGGTGACCAAGATGGCCGAGAAGCTGGGCATCCCCAGGGACCAGCTCACCAAGAACGGCGCCAACACCGCGCCGACCTTCCCGCTGGGCGTGGTCTCGGTGCACCCGGTGCAGCAGGCCGGGGTGTTCGCCACCTTCGCCGCCGAGGGCACCCACCGCACGCCCTACGTGGTGAAGTCGGTGACCAACAACAAGGACGACAAGCGCGACTTCGCCGAGAAGGGCGAGCGGGCGTTCAGCACGCAGACCGCGCGCGACGCCACCTACGCGATGGAGAAGGTCGTCCAGAACGGCACCGGGCGCGGCGCGCAGCTGCCCGACGGCCGCCCGGTCGCCGGCAAGACCGGCACCACCGACCAGGGCCGGTCGATCTGGTTCAACGGGTTCATCCCGCAGCTGGCGACCACCGTGACGATGTTCCGCAGCGACTTCAAGCCGCTGAGCATCCCCGGCTACAGCATCTACGGCGGGCAGCTCCCGGCGCAGATCTGGAACAACTACATGTCCGAGGCGGTGAACATCAAGGGCTACGAGCAGAAGGAGTTCGGCGACCCCTCGACGTCCACCGGCGGCTACGAGGGCCCCTCCGAGAGCGACCCGACCGGCCCGGCGGTCCCGCCGCCGACCCGGCCGACGCGGGAGCCGACGATGCGGCCGACCCAGCCGGGCGGCTCCAGGCCCCCGTCCGGGCGGCCCACCACCCCGCCCTCGCAGGGCGGCGGTGACGGGCCGGGCAACGGCGACGGCCCCGGCAACGGCGGGGGCGGCGACGGCCCCGGCGGCGGGGGCGGCGACAACGGCGGCGGCGGGAACAACGGCGGCGGTGGCGACAACGGCGGCATCGAGCGCCCTGACATCCGCTTCCAGCGCGACTAGCGTCCGCGCCTGAGACGCGAAAGAGGGGCCCGGCGGTTCGCCGGGCCCCTCTTCGCATGTCCGGGACGCCTCAGAAGCGGTAGGAGTACGCCTTGAAAGGGAGCTTGTCGATATAGCTGCCGGAGCGCAGCGCGATCGACTTGCCCTTGCACTTCTTGGCGCTGTAGAGGCGCACGGTCATGCCGCGCTTGTTGGACGACGACAGTTGCGGACCGGTGAGGAAAGTCCAGCAGCCGCGATAGCCCGGGAAGGTGCTGCGGTCGCCCTTGCGGCCTGCCTGGGGCCAGGTGCAGAAGCGGCCTTTCGGGCAGGTGCGCGACGCCCGCTCCGCCGCGCCGGGCACGGCGGCCGGGAGAGCGGGAGACGCCGAGGTCACGCGGGTGCCGGTGGCCGTGAGAGAGGCCGAGGTCACGCGGGTGCCCGAGGGGGCCGAGCCGCTCGGGGCCGCGTCGGCGGGCGGGGCCGCGACCAGCGCCGCGGCCAGCGTCCCGGCGGCGACCGCGCCCCGGGCGAGTGACGTGCGCATCTTGTGCCGCCTTCCACCGCGGGGGGCGGGGCCGGACGCACGGTACCGGCCCCGCCTCCAGGGAACTTCCGGTCACGAATTCGCCACCACTATAAGTTCCCGGCCCCTTTTCCGGAACGGAATTCCAAGGCGCCCGCAAACCGCCGCTCTATTATGAACAGGCTTTTCCGATTTGTTCCGGGCTCGCCTTGAGCGCCCGGTCGAGCTGGGAGACGTCGCCGGTCCCGACCGGCCCGGCGGCGGCGCGGAGCCGGCCAGCCTCGCCCTTCAGCGCCGTCCGCAGCTCCGCCTTCTCGGCCTTGGCCGCCAGCGCGTCGACCTTCCCGGCGAGCTGCTCGGTGGCCTGCTTCCACGGCTCGGACTTGTTGGCCGGCGCGCTGCGCACCTGCGCGACGTACTGCTGGTAGGCCTGCTTGGCGTCGGCGCAGACCTTGTCGGAGTTGTCGCCGCCCATCGCCCCGCAGCCGGTCAGCAGCCCGCTCCCGGCCAGCAGCACCGCACCGGCGAATGCCTGGAACGCCCTGTTTCGCACAAAAACCTCCAACTTGATCCCCGACGGCCGCGTCGGTATATAGTTCCGCATCAGGTCATGAGCGCCAGCGTCAAGCCCCGGCTTGCTGGCCGGCAACCCTTCGCCTGCGATGGGGTGCCCCGGGTGAGGACCAGGCCGGACACAACACCGTGTTCCGGCAAGCGCGGGCCCCGCCGACACCTCCGGGGTCCCTGGACCCCGAGGAGGTCGCCATGTCCGCAACGCTCACGTCCGTCTCCGCCACCCTCGATGTGACGACGCAGCCCCCCGCCCCGGTTCGCCGTCCGGCGCAGATCGTCGATCACAGCGCCGCCGGCCCGGCCGGGACCGCCGCGCCCGCCGGGACCGCCGCGCCGCGCGTCATCGGCTCCGACGTGCTCGTGCCGCTCAACGACGGCACCCGCGTCCCCTACGCCAACTTCGACTACGCCGCCAGCGCCCCCTGTCTGGAGGCGGTGCACGAGGCCGTCACCCGCGCACTGCCCTACTACAGCAGCGTGCACCGCGGCGCCGGGTACGCCTCGCAGGTCACCACCGCCGCCTACGAGCAGGCGCGCGAGACCGTGCGGTCGTTCCTCGGCGCGTGGCGGCGCGCGTCGGTGCTGTTCACCCGCAACACCACCGACGCGATGAACCTGCTCGCGCACGCCGTGCCCGCCGGCACCACCGTGGTCGTATTCGAGACCGAGCACCACGCGTCGCTGCTGCCGTGGAAGCGCGCGGTGCGGCTGCCCGCGCCCGCCACCCCCGCCGAGGCGATCGCCGCCGCCGACCGCGCGCTCGCGCAGGCCCCGGCCGGGCCCCGGCTGCTGGTGGTCACCGCCGCCTCCAACGTCACCGGCGAGCTGTGGCCGGTCCGCGAGCTGGCCGAGGTCGCCCGCCGCAACGGCGCGCGCATCGCGGTGGACGCCGCCCAGCACGTCCCGCACCGCCCGCTCGACATGACCTCGCTCGGCCTGGACTACGTCGCCTTCTCCGGGCACAAGCTGTACGCGCCGTTCGGCGCGGGCGTGCTCGCGGGCCGCTCGGACTGGCTGCGCGCCGCCGACCCCTACCTCAAGGGCGGCGGCGCCAGCGCCTCGGTCGGCGACCACGGCGACACCACCCGCTGGCAGGCCGAGCCCGAGCTGCGGCACGAGGCCGGGACGCCCAACGTGCTCGGCGTCATCGCGCTCGCCGCCGCCTGCGAGACCCTCGCCGCGACCGGGTGGGACGCCCTGGTCGAGCACGAGGAGCGCCTGCTGGCCCGGCTGCGCGAGGGGATCGCCGCCATCCCGGGCGTGCGGGAGCTGACCCTGTGGGGCGACCGCAATCCGCGCGTCGGAATCGTGTCCTTCGTCGTCAACGGCTGGAACGCGCGCGATGTGGCGCTTACCCTGTCCGGAGAACACGGCATCGGAGTCCGGGACGGCAAGTTCTGCGCCCACCCCTTCGTCCGCCACCTGCTGGACGCCCCCGCGGCGGCCGCGGCCGGACCCGCCGGGGACGGCGCGGACTGCGCGAACGGGCAGGCCACGGCCGTGCGCGCCAGTTTCGGCATCGGCTCGACCGAGCGGCATGTGGACCGGCTCCTGGCGGCGCTGGCGCGGATCGCCCGCGAACCGCGCGCCTGATCCCGGGAGCGTGCCGCGGTCCCGTCCGGGCGGTCGTGCCGACCGGCGGCAGGGAGCTTTGGCCCTGTTCGCCCATGTAGCGTTAGCAGGTCCGTAACTTCTCCGGGCGGGACGAAGGCAGCGCGGGATGACACAGGGGGTGGCGGCAGTGGCCGACGCTTGGCGGCCCACGTCCGAGCTCGAACGCCGATTGCAGGAGACGGTGCGGGCCGGGGACCCCGAAGGGTACTTCCGGCTGCTGGCCGACGCCGAGCTGGTCGTGCCCGTGCCACAGGACATGATCGACGACGTGCTGGCCAACGAGGCCCAGCCGACCTGGCCCGCGCACCGCGAGCAGGACCGGACATGGGTGCTGGTCTACACCTCGGCGGCAGCGATGCGCGCGTGCCTGGGGCCGGGCTACCGGCACTTCCTGAAGCTGAAGTTCGGCGACCTGGCCGAGACCTGGCCCGACCCGCGCTGGTGGCTGGCGGTGAACGTCCCTGCGGGCCCCGCCGCGACGGGCGGGGAGCCCCCGCGCGGGCTGGCGATCGAGGCGCGGCTGCCGTCGTGGTTCGTCAAGCAGCTCGCGGCCGGTGACACGATGCCGCCGCGCGCGGGACGCCCGGAGCTGCTCGCCGGCCCGGAGGCCGAGGCCGCGCCGACCGCGTCCGCCGACGTCCCGGTCGCGGGGCGGGCGGCGTCGATGGCGAACGCGCCGACCGTTCCGGTCCCCTACGGCACGGCCCCGCAGGAGCCGGTCGCGGCCGCGCCCCCCGCGCCGCCGGAGCCGGTCGCGCCCGTGGCTCCGCCGCCGATCGGGACGCGGCCCGCCGAGCCGGAGCCGCCCGCGCGAGACCCGCTGGAGCCGTCCGCGCAGGAACCGCCCGCGCCGCAGCCCGCCGCACCGCAGCCCGCCACACCGCAGACGCCCGCGCCTCAGCCGGTCGCGGCCTCCGCACCGGAGCCGACCGCCGCGACGCCGCTGCCCGAGCCGCCCGGCCCCGCGCCCGACGAGACGCGCCTGGACCTCCCGCCCGTTCCCGCCGAGTCCGCCGCCCCCGCCGAGGTCTCCGACCCGCCCGCCGACCGGCACGGCGACGACGCCGCGCAGTGGGAGGAGCTCCAGGAGCAGCACCGCGAGCTGCCCCGCGAGGAGCCCCGGCCGGAGTTCCAGCCCGCCAACGACATCGAGCGCGGCCTGCTGCGCGCCGCCGCGGCCAACGACCACGACCTGTTCCTCCAGACGCTGGCCGACGCCGAGGTCCTGCTCCCCATCCCCGAGGACATGGACTACTCGCTGCGGCCGGGCCGTCCGGGCTTCCCGTGGCAGACGCGGGAGGTGGACGGCGCCGTCACGGTGCCGGTGTTCACCTCGCCCGAGCGCCTGGTCGAGGCGGCCCGCGCGACCGGGGCGGGCACCGAGTTCATCAAGCTGCCGTTCACCTCGGTGCTGCGCTACTGGCCCGACCACGGCCGTTCGCTGGCGATCAACTCCGGGGCCCCGGCCGGGGGCACGATCCTGGCCGAGCAGCTGCCGGGCCTGGCGGCCTGGGCCGACCAGCGCGCCGCGCGGCGGATGGCCGAGGACTTCGAGCCGCAGAACGAGGTCGAGCAGCGCCTGTTCGACGCGGCGCTGCGCCGCGACACCGACGCCTTCTTCAAGGTGCTGCTGGGCGCGCAGGTGCTGGTGGCCGCCGACCCCGACACCCCGTGGGGCATCGCGCCCGACGACCCGGAGTTCCCGTGGCGGCCGGTCACCGTGCACGGCCGCCCGGCGGTGCAGGTGTTCACCTCGCTGAAGTGGATGACCGACGCGATCGGGTCGTCGCGGTTCGTGATGCCGGGCTTCCTGGACATGGTCGCGGCCTGGCCGGACGGCGAGTGGACGCTGGTGCTCAACCCGGGCACGCCGGTGGACGCCACGCTGCCCGCCGAGCAGGTCCGCGCGCTGAGCGGGCCGCCGCGCACCGAGCCCGTGCCACCGGCCGCGTCCCCCGCCGCGCCGCAGACCGTGCCGCAAGCCGTGCCGCCCGCCGCACCGCAGGCCGTACCGCCCGCCGTGCCGCCGACCGCGCCACCGGCCGTCGCCGAGACCGCGACCCAGCCCGTGCCGTCCGCCGTCGCCGAGACCGCCGCGCAGCCTGCGCCCGAGCCCGCTCCCCCGGCGGCCGCAGAGGCCGCCGCGCAGCCCGTCCCCGAGCCCGCGCCGCAGGCCGCACCCGCGCCGCAGGCCGCACCCGAGCCGGAGCCCGCCGCGCCGCCCGCTCCGGCGCCCGCCCCCGAGGAACCCCTCTTCGAGCCGGGCAACCGCATCGACCAGGAGCTGTACGAAGCCGCGCTGGGCGGCGACTCCGACGCGTTCCTGCGCGTGCTGCTGGCCGCGAACGTGCTGGTCCCGATCCCGCAGGACGCGCCGCTGGAGGTCACCCCCGTCCAGCGCGAGTTCCGCTGGGAGGCGGCGCTGCGCGGCGACGCGGCCGTGCAGGTGTTCACCTCGCTGGTGCGGCTGCGCGAGGTGCTGCCGGAGTCGCGGTTCGTGTACGCCGACTTCCGCGAGCTGATCGGGTCCTGGCCGCGCGAGGACTGGGCCATGCTGCTCAACCCCGGCACCCGGATCGGCGCGTCGCTGCGCGGCGACCAGGTGCGGGCGCTCAGCGAGTGGGCGGTGCGGGTCGGGCTGGTCCAGCCGCGGCCGGAGACCCCCGTGCCCGCCTCGCCCGTGCCGCCGGTGCCGCCTCGCGCGCCCGAGCCTGAGCCGTCCGGCGAGGACGCCTCGCCGCTGGCGACCGTCCGCGACCAGGACTTCTCCGCCTACGACGTGCCGCCCGCGCAGGACCGCCTGCGCGAGGAGCCTCCGCAGGGCGCGCCGCGCTCGTTCGCCGCGTCCGAGCCCGCCACCGAGCCGGTCGCCGGACCGGCCGCCGAGCCGGGCCCCGACTCCGACGTCGGGCACATCGCGGCCGACGAGTACCCCGACGACCGCGCCCCTGCCGTGCTCCCCGAGCCCGAGGGCGAGCCGGTGCCGCAACCGGCCATCATGCAGAAGGTCGTGCCGCACGGCCACGTCAGCTGGTACCTGGAGCAGGGCTACGACCGGGTCGGCGGGTTCGTGCACCTCACCTCCGACGTCGCCGACCTGCAGACGCCGGTCCAGCTCTACGAGACGCTGGGCCTGCTGTACGCCGACTCGCCGTTCGCGCCCGACGACGAGGGCGTCTATGTGATCCGCTGGCCCGCCTACTGCCCCGACCTGTACCGCATCCCGTTCGGCGGCCGCACCGAGGAGGAGCTGGCGCCCTGGGGCGAGGCGGGCTGGGTGGTGGAGGACGCGCCGTTCGAGGGCGGCGGGTTCGCGCCGGGCAGCGCGGGCTCGATCCGCGAATACAAGGTGGACAGCGTCCGCCTGCCCTACGGTGCGGAGATGTACTTCCTCGGCATGGACCGCTCGGAGCGGTTCGTGGCGATGTACGACCCGGACCGGCTCGCCTGGCTGCGGCCCGAGACCGCGGGGCCGGCCGGGCAGGAGGACCAGACGGAGGTCGCGCAGTGATCCGGGACGGCTACCAGGCACGCTGGCTCGGCCGCGACTTCGAGGCCGCGCCCGGCGCCGACGGCGAGATCCGGCTCTACACCGCCGAGCCGACCGACGGCTTCGAGGAGCTGCGGCCGGGCCGGCACCGGCGGGTGGTGCCCGCCTTCGAGGTGGAGGAGCTGCGGTACGTGCGCACGGCCTGCACCTGGCGCGGCGAGCCGTTCGTGATCGTCGGCGAGCACGACGGCTGGCTGCGGGTGGAGTACACCGGCGGCCGCGCGCCGGTCGCGCGGCGGCTCGGGCTGGACCGGGTGGACCAGGGCGTCTGGCAGAGCTGGGCGCCGCGCGACGAGATCGAGGACGTCCGCGAGGAGCTGGTCTGAACCGCGCGTGAACACTCACCCGCCGACGGTATGAGACGGACATCAGGGTTGATTTGATCCGTAGATCCGTGTTCGCATGATTTCGGAGACGACCTCCGGGGTAAGGCGAGGCTCAGGCGCACAAGGAGGTGCTGACGCGGTGCTCCCCCCACCCGCAGGCAGACCGACGCTGCTCGGACTCGGCACGGCCGCCGTGCTGGCCGCGGGCGCGCTCCCGGCGCTGGCGACGACGGCGCAGGCGGCCGCGGCGCCGCTCACGGTGCAGGTGACCCCGTCGGCCCAGACCCTCACGGCGGGCCGCACCGCGCGGGTGACCGCGACGGTCCCGCGCCCGAGCGGCGGGTTCAAGGGCACCACGCTGCGCGTCACCGGCTCCGACGCGCTGTCGGTCGTCTGCCGCGCCCCGGCGGTGAAGACCGCGGCGGGCTGCGACCTGGGCCCGGTCACCGCCCGCGCGGCCGTCGCGACGGCGTCGGTGACGCTGGGCGAGAGCGCGGTGAAGAAGGACACGACGCTCTCCCTCACCGTGACCGCGATCCGGGCGGGCGAGTCCGCCTCCGGCACCGCGAAGGTCACCTTCACGCCGGTGGAGGACGGACCCGGCACGGGCGAGCCGACCACGCCGCCGCCGTCGTCCTCCCCGCCGCCGACCTCGCCCAAGCCCACTCCGAAGCCGTCTCCCTCGAAGACGCCGCCCAAGCCGTCTCCGTCACCGTCGCCGTCCCTGTCGCCGGGGTCGGGCAGCGGGCCGTCCGACGCCAAGGACGGCAAGGACAAGGGGTCGTCGAACGACGGGGCCGGGTCCGGTTCGAACGGCGGCTCCGGTTCGGGCTCGGGCGGCTCCGGTTCGAGCGGCTCGGGGTCGGGCGGCGGCTCGGGCTCCGGTTCGGCGGGCGGCAACGGCGGCTACACGCCCCCGTCCCCCAACGGCTCGTTCAAGCCCAACGACGCCAAGAGCCCCCAGGTCGCGCTGCCCCCGATCGCGCAGAGCCCCTCGGTCGCGCCGCCGACCTCCTCGACGACCTCCGGCCCCGAGAGCCGCCTGCGCAACAACCAGACGCCGGTCGCCCAGGACCTGACGTTCGAGCGGATGGCCAGCACGCAGGTGGCGTGGCTGGCGGCGCTGCTGGTGGCGTTCTCGCTGCTGCTGACCCAGCTGCGGCTCGGCCGCCGCGCCGAGCCGGCCGCCGTGGCGGAGGCCAGGCGGCGCGCCAAGGGCACCCACCGCCGGCCGCGCAAGGGCCTGTTCGGCAAGTAGGACGCGCCCCGCACGAGGCGGAGCGGGCGGCGGAGGTCAGGCGCGCGTGAGCGCGTGGCAGGCGATCGCGGCCGCGGCCACCACGTTCAGCGAGTCCACGCCGTTGGCCATGGCCTGCGCGCTCATCGGGATGCAGACCGGCTGGTCGGCCTCGGCCAGCCAGTGCGAGGTCAGGCCGTCGCCCTCCGAGCCGAGCAGCAGCGCGGCCCGGTCGCCGGGCTTGGCCTCGTCCAGGGGGACGGCGGCCTGGTCGGGGGTGAGGGCCAGCAGCGTGAACCCGGCTCCGCGCAGCGCGCCGAGCCCGTCGCGCCAGTTGTCCATCCGCGCGTAGGGGACGGCGAAGACCGCGCCCATCGACACCTTGATCGCGCGCCGGTAGAGGGGGTCGGCGCAGCGCGGCGACAGCACCACCGCGTCGATGCCGAGCGCGGCCGCGCACCGGAAGATCGAGCCGACGTTGGCGTGGTCGACCAGGTCCTCCAGCACCAGCAGCCGCCGCGCCCCGGCGACCAGGTCGGCGACCGGCGGCAGCGGCAGCCGCCCGAGCGAGGCCAGCGCGCCCCGGTGCACCTGGAAGCCCGCCACCGCCTCCACCACGGCGTCGTCGGCGACGTAGACGGGCGCGTCCAGGCCGTCCAGCACGTCGGCGAGCGGCGCGGCCCAGCGGCGGGCCATCAGCAGCGAGCGCACCGGGTGCCCGCTGCCGACCGCGCGGCGGATCACCTTCTCGCCCTCGGCGATGAACAGCCCGTGCTCGGCCTCCAGGCTCTTGCGCAGGTTGACGTCGCGCAGCCGGGTGTAGTCGGCCAGGCGCGGGTCGGCGGGATCGGTGACGTGGACGAGCTGGGCCATCCCCCTATTGTGCCGACCGCTCAGGGCAGCGCGACCTCGGCGACCACCGCGCGGTGGTCGCTCCCCCGCAGGTCGTGGACCTCCAGGGAGCGCACCCGCGCCCGCCGGTCCACCAGGACGTGGTCCAGGGTCAGCGGGACCAGCGTGCCCCAGGTGCGCACCAGGCCCTTGCCGGTCCGGTCGGCGGCGTCGGCGTAGCCGCGGCCGAGCAGCGCGCGCAGGGTGGCGTGGTCGAGGGTGGCGTTGAAGTCGCCCGCCAGGACGCGGATCGGCGAGCCGCCCGCGCGGGGCAGGACGCCGATGTCGCGCCGCCAGTCGCGGTGGCTCTCACCGGAGATCGGCGGCACCGGGTGCACCGAGGTGACCTCGACCGTGCGGCCGCCGACGGTCAGCTCGGCCCGCGGCATCGCCATCTGGGTGCGGGGGAACGGCGGCAGGGCGCGCAGCGGGTGCCTGGAGTAGATCCCCGTCCCGGCGGGCCCGACGCGCGCGTCCACGACCTTGTGGGGCAGCAGCCGCGCCAGCCCGGCGCGCTCGTAGCGGCCCGCGGCCTCCGGCGGGAGCTCCTGGAGGCACAGGACATCGACGTTCCCGCGCCGCACCAGGTCCACCAGCTGGTCGGCGTCGGTCTCGCCGAAGAACAGGTTGGCGGTCATCACCTTGACCACCGGGCCCTGCGGCGACGGCTGGCCCCCCTCCAGCGCCCGGGGCAGCACCGCCGCGCCCAGGCTCACCGCGACCAGCGCCGCGGCGACGGCGGCGGCCGGGCGGCGCAGCAGCAGCGCGGCGATCACCGGGACCGGGGCGGCGGCCGCCACGAACGGGGTCACCGCCAGCAGCGGCGCGGCCAGCTCGCCGATCAGGGGCAGCCGGTCGCCGCCCGCCCAGCGGACCAGGGCCCAGGCCCCCCAGCCGGCGGCGCCCGTCCAGGCCAGGACCGTGCGGGCGCGGCCGGCCCGGGACGGCCGCCCGGCGGACCCCGTCACGTCGGTCTTCTGCTCGGTCGCCTCGCCCACCGGCACCCCCGCCCCCTCGTCCGCCGGACGCGCCCGGCCGGACCCGCCGCACGCCGTCCACGTCCCCCTAGTTCTAGGGACGATCGGTCCGTCCCAGGAGTTGCCGCGCGGGGCGTGAACGGATCGTCACCGGGCCCCCCGATGGCGTGATTGAGCTGACATACGCTGATGACCTGCGTCATTATCATTTTTGAGTTCTTTGTAACCTCCGGTCCGTACTACTACAGTGCCGGGGAACATCGACGGGTTTCTGGTGAATCGAGGGCAGCCGTGAGCGGACGTCATCGCAATGACTTCCCCGAGGGGACGCCGGGCGACGGCGGGCACGACGCCTCGGGGTCACGGCCGGTCTTCGGGCCGGCCAACGACGGCTCGTCCGACTGGTTCGGGCCGCGCGACAGCCAGGGAGCCCCGGCGACGCCGCCGCCCGGCCCTCCCGGGGGCGGGCAGAGCCCGTCCGGGCAGAACCCGTCCGGCTACCCCGTCCCGGGCCAGCCACCAGGCCAGTCCCAGGGCGGACCCGTCCCAGGACAGCCGGCCCCCGGCCAGTCCTCGGAGACCCCCGAGTGGTTCACCCCGCGCGCCTCGCGCGAGGAGTCGGTGTACGGACAGGGCGGATTCACCGGCGCTTCGGACGCCGGGGGCTACGGCCTCGGCCGCTCTTACGGCGAGCAGCAGCAGCCCCGCCAGGACCCCTACGGCGACAGCGGCGCGTTCGGCGCCGGGCGCGGTGACGACTACGACGCGATCAGCCGCTCCGACGAGAGGGCCACCGGATTCTTCGGCGGCCGCGCGGGCGGCGGCGGGGACTCCGGCGGCTACGGCGGCGGCAGCGGCGGTTACGGCGGCGGCTCCGGCGAGTTCTCCCGGCGCAAGAAGAAGCGCAGCGCGTCGGCGCTGATCGGCCCCATGGCGGGCGCGGTCGGCCTGATGCTGCTGCTCGGCGTCGGGGTCTACGCGTTCGCCGAGAGCGGCGGCGACTGCGGCGGCGACGACGCCATCACCCTGGCGGTCGCGGCCGCCCCCGACATCGAGCCCGCCGTCGTCAAGGCCGCCGGGCGCTTCAACGACGCCAAGCACGACGTCGGCGGCAAGTGCGTCAAGGCCAACGTCTCCCGGGCCGAGCCGTCGGCGGTCGCCACGCTGCTGTCGGGCCAGGGCGTGCCCTCCGGCACCGACCAGCGGCCCGACGTGTGGATCCCCGACTCCTCCCTGTGGACCTCGCTGGTGCGCGGCTCCCCCAAGGGCCGCGACGCGGTGCAGACCACCAAGACCTCGGTGGCCTCCAGCCCGATCGTGGTCGGCCTGCCGCGCACCCTGGCCGGCCAGCTCAAGCAGCAGGGCATCACCGCCACGCCCTCGTGGGACAACCTGCTCAAGGCCGCCGGCGGCGTCGCGGGCGGCGGGGTGACCAAGAACCAGATGATCCCGCCGAACGCGGTGCGGCTGCTGGTGCCCGAGCCCACCCGCAACGCGGCCGGCATGGGCTCCCTCATGATCACCAGCGCGCTGCTGACCAACGACCCGGCGCGCGAGTCGATCTTCACCGGCATCGTGCGGACCGTCCGCGAGAGCACGGTGCCGACCCAGCAGGCGCAGTTCGCCCAGTTCCGCAAGGGCCGCACCGGCCGGCAGCCGGTGTCGCTGTCGTCGGAGCAGGCGCTGTACACCTACAACAAGCGCTCCCCGCAGGAGCCCGCCGTCGCGCTGTACCCGCGCGAGGGCACGCTGCTGATGGACTACCCGTTCGCCGTCACCAACGACGACGCCGACAAGCAGAAGGCGGCGCGCCTGCTGGAGCAGGCGATGAACACCGAGACCACCCGCAACGACGTGCGCGAGCTGGGCTTCCGCTCGCCCGACGGCAAGGCGCCCGGCGGGTTCTCGGCCCGCTACGGCGTCAGCGCGGCCCGCCCGCGCCAGCTCCCCCAGCCCAAGCCCGCCGAGGTCACCGAGGTGATGCAGTCCTGGGCCAAGATCGCGCTGGGGCTGCGGATACTCACCCTGGTCGACGTGTCGGGCTCCATGGCCGAGAAGGTCTCGCCCACCGCCAACCGGATGCAGGCCACCGCGCAGATCGCCCAGGGCGGGCTGAGCATGATGTCCAACGACACCGAGCTCGGCGTGTGGCTGTTCTCCACCAAGCTCCAGGGGGACCGGGACTACCGCGAGGCCGTCTCGGTCGGCCCGCTGGGCGAGCGGATCGGTTCCAACACGCGCCGCAACCTCGTGCTGTCGCAGCTCAACCAGATGCGCCCCAAGCCCGACGGCGACACCGGCCTGTACGACAGCGTGCTGGCCGCCTACCGGCACATGAAGCGGACCTACAAGGCCGAGTTCGGCAACTCGATCCTGCTGCTGACCGACGGGGCCAACGACGACGACAACGGCCCCACGCTGAACCAGACCCTCGCCGCGCTGAAGAAGGAGCAGGACCCCAACCGGCCGATCCAGATCAACATGATCGGCTTCGGCAAGGGCGTGGACCCCGACGAGCTGAAGAAGATCGCCGACGTCACCAACGGCAGCGTGCAGGTCGCCCAGACGCCGCAGGAGATCTCCAAGATCTTCCTGCTGATGCTCTCGCGCCGCATGAAGGAGTAGCGGCCCCGCCCGCCGTCCCGGCCCCCGTCCGCCCCGGCGGTCGGGGGCCGTCGTCATGGGCCCGGTGAGCACCTCGGGGGGCGCCGCGCCCCCGGGCGACCGCCCGCTCCTCACGAAAACCCAGAAACCAGAATTTTCTTTGCCAACCGGTGTCAACCGGATGCGGGAGTCGCCCGTCAATCTAGTGGAGGCCCGACGGGGAGCGGGGCCGTCGGGCCTCCGACCTTCTCTCGACAGTCCCTGACCCGCGACGGGGACGAGCGGCGACCAGGCCGCCGGGAGAAGCAGACTTCCCCATCTTGAGCCTGGACTCCTGAGCCGTGACGGCTCGACCCTCGAAGCTCGCGGGAGGACCTCGTGTCCGGTTGGCCCCATCTCGACCGCGCCGACGACGAGCGCCTGGCGCTGTCGCTGTCGGCGGGGGAAGCGGGAGCGCTCCCCCAGATCGTCGATCGCTACGCGGCCCGGCTCTACGACTACTGCCACGCGCTGCTGCGCGACCAGGAGTCGGCGTCCGAGGCGCTGCACGACGCGCTGATCGCCGCCGCGGCGCACGCGGCGCTGCTGCGCGAGCCCGCCCGGTTCCGGGCGTGGCTGTACACGCTGGTGCGCAACGAGTGCCTCCGGCGGCTGCGCGACCCCGACCGGCCCACCGAGCGCCGCGAGGCGCCCGAGGTCGAGGACGTGTTCCTGGACGCCGCCGAGCGCGCCCGGCGGCTGGAGGCGCGCCGCCTGGTGCACGGCGCCCTGTCGGGGCTCACCGGGCACGAGCGCGAGGCGCTGGACCTGATGCTGCGGCACGGCCTGGACGCCGCCGAGGTCGCCGGGGTGCTGGCGATCGACGCGCGGGAGGCCACCGACCTGACCGGCGAGGCGCGGCGGCGGCTGGACGACGCGCTGGCGGCGGCCCTGATCGCCCGCACCGGCGGCGCCGACTGTCCGCAGGTGGCGGAGCTGGCCGACGGCGGGGAGGGGCCGCTGACGCAGCCGGCCGTGCGCAGGCTCGTCCGGCACATCGACTCCTGCCGGGCGTGCGGCGAGCGCCGCGACCGCACGGTCTCCACCGCGCGGCTGCTCCAGGTGCTGCCGGTGGCGCTGATGCCGCCGGAGCTGCGCAACGCGATCCTGCGGGACGCCGCCGACCCCGACGGCGCCGAGCTGCGCGAGTGGATCGCCGCGCGGGCCGAGCCGTTCGACACCTGGGGCTGGCCGGTGTCGCCGGACGGCGCGGCGCCGGGCCCCGAGCGGCACCGGCGTTCCGCGCCGCCGAGGCTGTGGCCGGCGGTCGCGGCCGCGGCGGCGGTGATCCTGGTGGTGGCGGCGGCGTTCCTGCTGATGCCCGACGGCGCCAAGGAGAGCACCGGCGCGCAGCGCCCGCCGGGCAGCGCGGCCGCGCCCGACCCGACCGAGAGCACCGGCGAGACCGAGTCGCCCGAGCCCAGCGAGTCCCCCTCGCCGACGCCCAGCGAGTCGCCGTCGCCCACCCCCACGACGACGAGCCCCACCCCGACGCCTTCGCAGAAGACCACCACCACGCGGGCGCCCGCGCGGCCGTCCCGCGCGCCTCGGCGCGAGCCTGCGCAGGGCACGCTGGCGGTCTCCGGCTGCACCGCCCGCGCTCCGGCGCGGTCGTGCGGCGTCACCGTGCGCGCCGTGGGCGGGCCGGTCAGCTGGCGGGTCATCGGGGCCGCCGGGGTCAGCGCGAGCGGCGGCGGCAGCCTCGCGGCCGGGGGCAGCGCCACCGTCACCGCGACCCGCACCGGAGGGTGCGAGGGCGAGGGCGGCAGCGGCACGGTGTCGTTCGCGCCGGGCGGCTCGGCGGCGGTCTTCTGGACGTGCCCGGCCGACGGCGAGGGCTCCGACGGCGGGCAGCGGCCACCGGCGGGCTGATCACCGGGAGTGACCCTCCGGCGCCGGTCCGCTGGAACGAGAGCCACATCACACCGCGCGCCGAACGCGGTGGTCAACGCGCCGCGTCCGGGCGGCCGCCGCGGCGGAACGTCCCGTACGCCCCGTCCGGCACACCGATCCCCCGAATTCGGTGGCAAGATCGGTCAACCGAGGGCGGGGTCCCGGCGTCGGGCCCCTGCCCGGCAGAGGTCCGAGCCGTCGCACCGCCTGGAGGGACTCCCGTGACCGGTGGCCAGCCCGACGACCCCCGCCTGGCGGACGCCCTGCGGGCGGGGGACGCGATCGCGCTCACCCAGGTCTACGACGCCTACGCGCCGTTCCTGTTCGACTACTGCCACGGCATGCTGCGCGACCGCGTGGAGGCCGCCGGGGCGCTGCGCGGCTGCCTGATCACCGCGCGCGAGCGGGTGGGCGGGCTGCGCGAGCCCGAGCGGCTGCGCGGCTGGCTGTACGCGATCGCCCGCCGCGAGTGCCTGCGGCGGCGCGACTCCCCCGGCCGCCACCTCGGCCAGGAGGCCCCCGAGGCCGGGGACGCGGACCTGTCGCCCGAGCAGCGGGCCCGCCGCGCCGAGCGCCGGACGCTGGCGCTCACCGCGCTGGCCGCGCTGAGCGGGCGGCAGCGCGAGGCGATCGACCTCGCGGTGCGGCACGAGCTGACCACCGCCGACCTGGCGGGCGTCTTCGCGATGCCGGCGCCGGAGGCCGAGCGGCTGCTGGCCGACGCCCACCGCGACCTGGCGACCGCGCTGCACGCCGTCCTGGTCGCGCGGACCAGCCGCGACGACTGCCCGAGCGCGGCGGCGCTGAGCGCCGGGCCGTGGCCGCTGTCGCCGCAGGAGGCCGGGGCGCTGGTCCGGCACGTGTCCGGCTGCCCCGCCTGCGGCGCGCGGCAGGTGCCCGGCCTGCCGGTGGACCGGCTGCTGGCGGTGCTGCCGATCGCGGCGGTCCCGGCCGACCTGAAGCTGGAGGTGCTGGACGCCGCGACCGACCCCGAGCGCGGCGAGGCCCGCCGGGCGATGGCGGAGGCGTCCGGGCCGTTCGGCGAGGACGGCTGGCCGCTGCCCTACCGGGCGCGGCCCGACCGGCACGCGCCCGCGGGCCCGGCCAGGCGCGGGCTGCCCGTGGCGCTGGGGGCGGGCGCCGCGGTGGTCGCGCTGGTCGCCGGGGTGATCGCCATCCTGCCGGGCGGGTCGCCGGAGCCCGGACCGGCCGCGCCGGGCCCGGCCGCGGCGCCGGAGACCGCCGAGGACCTGCCGCCTGAGCCGGAGGAGCCGTCCCGGTCGGCGAGCCCGGCCGCGAGCCCGACCCGCACGCCCAGCGCGCGGCCGACGACCAGGCGGGCCACGCCGACGCCCTCGGCGTCCCGCAGCGCCACCGCGTCGCCGCGGCCCACCCGTACGACGACGCGCCCGGCGCCGCCGACCACCCGCCCGCCCCGGCCGCCGCGGCAGGGCGGCCTGAGCGTGGCGGGCTGCCGGATGGGCGTGGGCGACTCGTGCACGGTCACCATCACCGCGGTCGGCGGCCCCGTGACCTGGCGGGTCGTCGGCACCTCGGGCGCGCTGGACGCGGGCGGCGCCGGACACTTGGCGGCCGGGGAGTCCGCGCGGGTGCCGGTGGAGCGCACCAACGGGCTGTGCTGGGGCACCAGGAGCGGGTCGGTGTCGTTCGCGCCGGGCGGGGCCGCCGCCGTGTCGTACTGCTGAGGACCGCTGAGGAGCGTTGAGAGCCCCGGTTGGGGCGCGGAGTGGTGCGGCGCCCGCGCCTCAGCCGGACCCGTCCCGGCCGCCGGTCACCACCAGTCGGCGTTGGGGTCCAGGACCGCGTGCGCGCGGCCGAGCAGCACCGGCACCGCGTCGCCGATCTTGTCGAAGCCCTCGCCGACCGTGGCGTTCTGCAGGAACCTGGCGTGGATGCCCTCCAGGATCACCGCGAGCTTGAAGCAGGCGAAGGCGACGTAGAAGTCCATCTCGCCGAGGTTGAAGCCGGTGCTGCGGGCGTACCGCTCGGCGAACTCGCGGCGGGTGGCGAAGCCGGGCGCGGTGGTGATGGTCGCGCCGACCGGCAGCAGCTCGCGGTCGTCGGGCTCGGCCCAGTAGACCAGCGTGAGGCCGAGGTCCGACAGCGGGTCGCCCAGGGTGGACATCTCCCAGTCCACCACGGCGGCGATCTCGGGGCGCGGCTCCAGCCGGGCCAGCGCGTTGTCCAGCCGGAAGTCGCCGTGCACGAGGCGGGCCGGGGCGTCGGCGGGCAGCCGCTCGGCCAGGCGCGCGGTCAGCCGGGCGTACTCGGGCAGGTCGCGGACGGCCCCGGTGGCGCGGATCGCCTCCTGGGAGGCGTCCCACTGCTTGCCCCAGCGCTTGAGCTGGCGCTCCATGTAGCCGCCGGGCCGCCCGAAGTCGCCGAGCCCGACCGCCTCGACGTCCACGGTGTGGATCGCCGCCAGCGCGTCCACCAGCGCGCGGCTCAGCCCCTCGGCCTGCTCGGGGCCCAGGTCGGCGGCGTCCTCGCGGGTGCGCAGCACGCGGCCCTCGACGAAGTCCATCAGGTAGAAGCGGGCGCCGATGACCTCCTCGTCCTCGCAGAACGCGAGCGTCGTCGGCACCGGGACGCCGCTGCCCGCGCCGAGCGCGCTCAGCACCCGGTACTCGCGGCCCATGTCGTGCGCGGTCGGCAGCACGTGGCCGAGCGGCGGGCGGCGCAGCACGACGCGGCGGCCGCCCTCCAGCGTGATCCCGTAGGTGAGGTTCGAGCGCCCGCCCGCGATCAGGTCGATCGCGGTGACGCCGCCGGCGTCGGGCAGCGTGCGCGCCAGCCATGCGGCCAGGCGGGGGACGTCGATGCCGGGGACCCCGGCCGGAAGTTCAGCGTCAACCGTCATGAGGCCCTATTAGAACGCGGCTCGGTCCGGCCTGTGAAGGCCGCCCCCGGGCGAGCGGCCGAACGGACCGACCGTAACCCTCCGGCCACTTCCGGCCGCCGGCCGGCGCGCCACCACCGCACCACGGGTCACCCCCGTGACCTGCCCGAACGCCGCCGGCGCCGAAATACCCGGCGGTGGCATGTCGAGTTCAGGTGGATTCTCACGGCGGGAGGGGTACGCATCAGCGACGACACCGGGCCAGAGTGGTACCTCACGGACTAACTATCCGCTACACCCCGATAACGGTCCTGGTCGTCGGCTGGACTTGGCGGTCCGACTGGACTACGAAGAGGACTACACCAATTCGGGGCCTGACCGCCCGATTGGGGGGAACGCAGTGGCTGACGCATGGCTGCCGGACGCCGGCCGCATGCCGGTTCGACGGGACGGCGGGGCGCTGCGGGGAGGCGCGCCGCGCGCCGTCTGGCTCTCCAGCGAGTCCGACCCCCGCCGCGTCTCGGCCCGCTCGGTGGCCGCCGACCTGGTCCGCGCCGACCTGGCCCCGCACCTGGCCTGGAACCCGTGCTCGGGCGAGGTCGTGCAGCTGCTCCCGGCCACGCGCGCCGGGCTGCTGCTCGGCGGGGTCGGCCGGGAGGGCCGCGTCTGCCTCCAGATCATGGTGGTGGCGCAGGCGCGCGACCCGTTCACCGGCACCGTCATGGCCGGGCTGGACCCGATCATGCGCTGGCTGGACTCCTGGAACGTGGCCCGCCGCTGGCCCGCCGGGCCGCCGCTGTCGGTGCCCCACTCCTACCACTCCGGGCGCGACCGCCGCGCCTGGGCGCGGGGCGGCCACTACGGCGCCTCGCAGGTGCCCGAGGCGGCCCGGCCCGACCCCGGCGGCATCGACATCCGCCGCGTGACCGGCCCCGACACCCCCGTCGCGCCGCTGCCCCGCCCGCGCGGCGTCCCCGGCGCCCGCGAGGTCCCCAACCCGCCGCTCCTGGCGCCCCGCATCCCCAGCACCTTCGAGCCGATCACCGCCCCGGAGCCGGCCAGCAGCGTCTCCTGAGGCCCCGGCTAGGCGTGCGCCACCTGCCGGACGACGCCGCACCCGGCGCGCAGCTCGGCCCGCGTCGCCGCCGCGCCGTACCCGATGACCAGCCCGGTCACCGTCCGCGGCCCGGCGTAGTGGCGGACCAGGGTGTCCACCAGGACGCCGCGCGCCGCCGCCTCCGCCGCGACGCGCTCGGCGTCGGGGACCTCCAGGACCACGTGCAGCCCGGCGGTGTCGCCGCGCAGGGGCAGGCCCTCCAGGGCGCCGGCGACGACCGCGCGGCGGCGGGCGTACTCGGCGCGCATCCGCCGCAGGTGGCGGTCGAGGTCGCCGCGCTCCAGCAGCAGCCGCATCGCCTCCTGCGGCACGGCGGCGGTGCGGTCGTTCAGCAGCCTGCGGCGGGCGGCGACGGCGGCCACCAGGTCGGGCCGCGCCACCAGCCAGCCGACGCCCACGTCCGAGGTGAGGATCTTGGAGGTGGTGCCGAGGTAGACCACCACCTCCGGATCGAGCCCGTAGAGCGCGGGCAGCGGGGCGACGTCGTAGCGGAACTCGCCGTCGTAGTCGTCCTCGGCGACCAGGGCGCCGGTGCGCCGCGCCCAGGCCAGCAGCGCCTGCCGCCGGGGCACCGGCAGCACGCCGCCGAGCGGGTACTGGTGCGAGGGGGTGGTGTAGACGAGCCGCAGGTCGTCGGGCAGCGCGTCCACCACCAGGCCGTGCTCGTCCACCGGGCACGGCACCAGCTCCAGCCCGCGCCCCTCCAGCACGGCCTTGGCCCCGGTGTAGCCCGGGTCCTCGACGCCCACCCGGTCGCCGGGCCGCAGGACGGTGGCCGCGAGCATGTCCAGCCCGTTGGTGGCGCCCCGCGTGACCAGCACCCGGTCGGCGGCGCACGCGACGCCCCGCCCCCGCCGCACGTGCTCGGCGAGCGCGGCGCGCAGCCCCGGCAGCCCGGCGGGGTCGGGCCGGTTCACCCGCTCGACGGTGGCCGCGAGCCGCCAGGCGCGGCGCCAGGCGGGCGTGTCGAGCGCCCCGATCCAGGGCACGCCCGGCCGCAGGTCGATCCCGCGCCGCTCCGCCGGGGACGGGACCGCCGTCCGCTCGACCGGCCGGGGCACGGCGCTGACGTCGCTGACGAACGTGCCCGACCCGTGCCGCCCTTCGAGCCACCCCTCGGCGTACAGCTGCTCGTAGGCCTCGGTCACCACCGTCCGGCTGACCCCGAGCGTCCCGGCCAGCGCCCGGCTGGAGGGCAGCCGCTCCCCCGCGACCAGCCGGCCGTCGCGCATCGCGGCGCGCAACTGCTCCACGACCTGCACGCTCATCGGGACGTCCCGGCCGCGCTCGACCACCAGTGGCAGATCGTGGTCCGGCAAAGTGGTCTCCCGCAATCACCCGTCAAGTGGCCCTACTGACCAGTCCACCTTCCCTCTAGCGTAATGGCCATGAACAGCACACCCCTGTCGCCCACCCCCCGGACCCGCCTGCGCCGCGTCCGCGAGCGCGCCGCCGCCGACCGCGCCGCCCTGTACGAGATCCTGGACGAGGGCCTGGTCTGCCACCTGGGCGTGCTGATCGGCGGAGCGCCGCGCGTGATCCCCACCGGCTACGGCCGCGACGGCGACACCCTCTACCTGCACGGCTCGACGGGCGCGGCGAGCCTGCGCACCGGCGCCGAGGTCTGCGTGACCGTCACCCACCTGGACGGGCTGGTGCTGGCCCGCTCGGCGTTCCACCACTCGATGAACTACCGGAGCGCGGTCGTCTACGGCACGCCCCGCGCCGTCACCGACCCCGAGGAGAAGCTGGCGGGCCTCCGCGCCATCACCGAGAACCTGGCCCCCGGCCAGTGGGACGCGACCCGGCCGCCCACCCGCAAGGAGCTGGCCGCCACGATGGTCCTGGCCCTCTCCCTGGAGGAGGCCAGCGTCAAGGTCCGCCAGGGCCCGCCCGTCGACGACGAGGAGGACCACGCCCTGGACGTCTGGGCGGGCGTGCTGCCGATCCGGCAGACCTACGGCCCCCTGGAGCCCGACCCCCGGCTGCGCCCCGGCATCCCCGTCCCCGCCCATCTCACGGCCCCCTCCGCGGGGTGACTTCCCCGGCACCTCGGTGCCCCGCGCAGTCGTTCATGGTCGTAGGGTGAAACCCATGAACGAGCGGCTCGTGTGGATCGACTGCGAAATGACAGGGCTCGACCTGCGCGAGGACGCGCTGATCGAGATTGCCGCGCTGGTGACCGACAGCGAACTGAACATCCTGGACGAGGGCGTCGACGTCGTGGTCAAGCCGCCGCAGGAGGCCCTGGCGCAGATGTCGAAGGTGGTGCGCGACATGCACACCGCCTCCGGCCTGCTGGAGGTGCTGCCCGGCGGCGTCACCCTCGCCGAGGCCGAGGACGCGGTGCTGACCTACGTCCGCGGGCACGTCAAGGAGCCCAAGAAGGCCCCGCTGTGCGGCAACTCGATCGCCACCGACCGCTCGTTCCTGGCCCGCGACATGCCCGCGCTGGACGACTACCTGCACTACCGCATGGTGGACGTGTCCAGCATCAAGGAGCTGGCCCGCCGCTGGTACCCGCGCGTCTACTTCGCGAGCCCGGAGAAGAAGGGCGGCCACCGCGCCCTCGCCGACATCACCGAGAGCATCCGGGAGCTGCGCTACTACCGCGCGGCCGTGTTCGTGGAGCAGCCCGGCCCCGACACCGAGACCGCCCGCGCCGTGGCGGCCCGCGTCGTCGCCGAGGCCGAGGGCGCCGAGTGATCCACCGCACGGCCGAGGTGGCGAACCACCCCCCGGATGCCGCTACACTTACTTGAGCCGGAAGCGATTCCGGCCCTGGTGGGTGTAGCTCAGCTGGCAGAGCACTTGGTTGTGGTCCAAGATGTCGGGGGTTCAAGTCCCCTCACTCACCCCAGCCGAAGGCCCTGGTCATCACGTAGATGACCAGGGCCTTCGTCGTTCATCGGATCACATCCGCCGGGCGCGCAGGACGGGCTCGGCGAGGAGGCGGTCGGCGAGCGCGCGGTCGCAGCCGATCACGGTGTACGGCAGGTCGGGGTCGCTCGACAGGCACCAGGCGCGGTCGGCGGGCCAGAGCATCGTCACCGGCTGCTCGTAGTCCCAGCGGGCCTCCCACGCGGAGTACACCAGGTCCCGGAGGGGGCCGGCGACCAGGAGGTAGGCGATGTGCCCGCTCACCCGCTCGGCGATGTCGTCGAGCGGCGGGTCGTCGGGACCGTCGGCGGACACGGCGTCGTCCTGCGGTGACGCCGGGCCGGGGCCGGTGGAAGTGACGAGGAGTTCCGTGCCGGAGCCGGGGTCTGCGTCATAGGAGGCCAGGCAGGCCGGGGCGCCGGGGCCGGTGGCGGCCAGGAGGATCTGGTCGAGGGCGGCCTTCTGCCCGTCCGACGGATGCCCTTCGGCCGAGGACGGTCCGTGGAAGGGCGCGGTCAGGTCGCTGGTGGCCGGCTCGGCGCCGGGGTGGAGCACCGCGATCGTGTGGTCGTAGGCGGCCGGCAGCGGAGGGCCGTCGGCCTCTTCGGCCGAGGCGGCGGCCCAGGCGGCGAACCAGGCGAGCTGATCCGGGACGATGCGTTCGAGCATGGGGCAAACCTATATTTTCCCGGGGCCGAACGCATTCTCGGATTGCGGGACGGCGAGAGCGGGCCGTGGAATGACCGCGGCGGGCGTGTCGCGACCCTACATGCGACAAAGCCCTGCGGAACGGGTGATCGTTGAAAATTAATTCTTTCATCGGCGCCGACGCGGCGCGTTACGCTCACCGCAATGCCTGATATCACACCCTTGTCCCTTGTTGCGGCAGGGGGTGGTTTCGGAAAGATCCGGGGTCATCAGTTGAGAACATGATCAGCTCCTGATATTTTCCCCCTTGACCATCCGGATGCAGTTGGAGGCGCGATGAAGACGCTCTTGAGGATGACCTGCTTTTCCACGGCCCTCGCGATTAGCGCGGTCTCCTTCTCCCCATCACCCGCCTTCGCCGGCACCGGCTCCCCGGCCGCGCCCGCCGCCGCGGCGGACCTGGTCCAGGACCTCGCGGTCTCCGCCGACGTCGCGGACGGGGAGGACTTCACCTTCACCGCCCGGCCGACCGGGGTCGGCGCCCAGGCCGCCGCCGCCGCGGTCATCAACTGCCGGGGCTCGTTCAAGGGCAACAAGGCCTACGACGCCCCGCACCCGGGCGCGAGCTCCAAGAAGCGGAAGATCAACGCGCACCTGTCGATCACCTGCACCGGCGCGGGCGCCGGGGCGACGCACGTCACGGTCAGCTCGCGGATGGTCGACGGCCACCGGGCGGGCAAGGCGAGCACGGGCAAGGGCTTCGGCAAGGCCCGGACCGGCGGCGACCTCGCCTGCGTGAAGAGCAAGCGCTCCTACCAGGCCAAGGGCGTCGTGCTCATCAAGTTCCCCCCGCGGTACAGCCCCCCGACGGCGACCGCGAAGCTGAGCAGCGTCATCAAGGCGTTCAA
Organism: Spirillospora sp. NPDC050679; assembly: GCA_044456955.1. Classification (GTDB taxonomy): domain Bacteria; phylum Actinomycetota; class Actinomycetes; order Streptosporangiales; family Streptosporangiaceae; genus Spirillospora. The sequence continues at coordinate 128,790 of JBITGK010000024.1, forward strand.
GCGGAACAACAAGGGAATCTGCGTCAAGCCCTGACCGGATATTTCAGCGAGGCTCCCCTGAAATCCCGGTTCGGCTCTTATGCGCCACTTCGTGGCGTCTAGGAGTTTCGAGGCGTCTCGTTCGCTGAAATGACTCGCGGTCGCCGGCGGTTCCGTCACTGTTCACTCTGCGGTGGCGTTCTCCGCTAGCTGGCCCGCAGCCAGGTTCAGTAGGTAATCGCGAGCCGGCAACCGGTGCGGGATCGCCGCGCAAGGCCAGGCACAGAAAGAAAGCGAAGGGCCCGACCACCGCGAGGCGGTCGGGCCCTTCGCCTTTCCGCGCGGCCCCCGGCGGGGCCGCGCGCCGGAGGATCACCAGACCGGCGGGCGGCCGCACCGGTCGATCTCCTCGGCCAGGCGCTCCGCCGAGACCGCCTCGACCAGGCGCGGGACGCCGCGGACCTCGACCATCGCCCAGAAGCGGCCGGTGTGGCGGCCGAACCAGACGGGCACGCCCGGGAACCGCCGCTTGAGCCCGTCGAGGGTGAGCCCCTCCGCCGTCCGGACCGGCGCCTCGTATGTGATCACAGCATCCTCCGGGAAGATCGCGGTGCCCGGGGCCGTCCCGCGACGGCGGCCCGGGCCGGTCGTGTGCTCGGCGCCGGTGCGGTGCCGCCGGCCCGCGGACGGCGGGGAGGTTCTCCCCGGAGTCCGGCGCGTCGGCGGAAAGGCATGGAGCACGACCCGTCACTGCCCGTCTCGGAGCGAAGTAGGCCATTTCTCGCCGATCAGTTGAAGACGCCGCTGACCTGGCGACATCCGCCGCCCCGGCAGGCGCGGCGCGCTCCGTCCGCGTGACGGAAAGTAACAATCTCGCCGCCCGGACCGCCCGCCGAGAGAATCGCTATGATCTGTCGGATATCGACGCATTCTGGGAGCGGTCACGGTGCAACCCCCACAGCCGCCTCACGGCGGATATCCCCCCGCCTACGGGCCTCCCGGCGGTCCGCCCGGTCCGCCGATGCCTCCCGGGCCGCCCGGTCCGCCGATGCCGCCCGGACCGCCGGGATGGGGACCGCCCGGTCCCCCGCGGCCGCCGAACAACGGCAACCCGGCGGCCCTGATCGTCATCGTGGTCGGCGCGGTCCTGGTGCTGCTGGTCGGCGGCGGCGCCTTCTTCCTGCTGCGCGGCGACGACACCCCGTCGCGCGTGTCGACGGTCGCGCGGCCCACGCTGCCGGACCTGCCGACCCCGCCGACCTACAGCCCGCCGTCGTACAACCCGCCCAGCTCGACGCCGTCCACCCCGGAGAACACCTACCGGCCGCCCGAGCAGAACTGGGGCGCCATCGCGGTGGGGCGCAACGGCGCCGTCGGCAAGTCCTGGGACTACGACACCATGTCCGCAGCCAGGCGGCGGGCGCTGAGCGCGTGCCCCACCTCCGGCTGCAAGGTGCTGACGACCTTCGTCAACGGCTGCGGCGCGGTCGCGTTCAACTCCAAGACCAACAAGTACTGGGGCGGCCACGGTCCGACCAAGGCCGCGGCCCAGCGCAACGCGATCTCCAACGCCGGCGGCGGCCGCTGGATCACCTGGGTGTGCACCACGCGGTAGCGAACGGCTCCGGGCCCCCGTCGCGCCGCGACGGGGGCCTTCGGGCGTCTAGGACGGCGGACGGGTCAGGTCCGCGATCGCCTCGGAGACGATGACCGGGTCCAGGTCGCCCAGGGTCAGGCCGCCGTCCGGCCCGGCGGGGTCGGCCGCCGCGCGGACGGTGCGGAACGTCTGCTCGTAGCCGCTGTAGCCGTCGTAGGCGCTCAGGCCCGGGGACAGCTCGACGACCAGGTGGCGGCCGTGCCGGTCGCGGCGGGCGATCCACCTGCCGGAGTCGTCGCCGATCCAGCGGCCCTTGGCCAGGCCCTTCATCCGGCCGTAGCCGGAGCTCATGCCCTCCACCCGGGTCAGGCGGGTCGCGGCGCGCTCGGCCCCGGTCAGGAGGTGGACCGGGCGGCCCAGCTGCGGGAAGGGCTGCAGGATCTCGTAGTCGGCGAACAGCTCCGCCCACGCCTTGAGGGACTCGCCCAGGCGCAGGGGGTGGACGAGGGTGATCCGGGCGTCGTCGGGGACGGTCAGCAGGTCGTCGTCCGCATCGGCGAAGGTCCGGTCCTCGGCCAGGCGGAACGGCGTCGCCGCCCCGTCCTTCTCCGCCTGCCAGACCAGGCGGCGCACCAGGTGCCACAGCAGCGGGTGGGCCACGAACAGCTCCCCGAACTCGGCCGCGCTCCACTCGCGGCCGTTCACCATCGCCTGCTCCAGGCGGCGGATCTCCTCCTCCGCGACCGCCTTCACGTCCTTGCGCAGCGCGGCGAACAGCGCGTGCGCGGCCGGGGCCAGCTCCGGGTCGTCGGTCGCGGCCGGCTTGGGGGCCGTCTTGCGCACCTTGCCGTCCTCGCCGATGACGAACGGCGCGAGCTGCTCGGTGAAACCCAGCCGGAAGCGGCGCGGGCCGTAGTCCAGGACCAGGCTCCCGTCGGCGTCCAGGCCGAAGTCGGGGACGGCCCGGTCGGCGAGCTGGTCGGGCGTCAGGCCGCGCGCGGCCGCGATCTCCTCGATCTTGGCCTGGGCGCGGGCCTTCAGGCCCTTGAACTTCAGCTTGCGCGCGATCCCGTACAGCTGTGTCAGCGCCACGTCCGTGCCGATCGCCGCGAGCACGTCCAGGCCGTTGGCCGCCCGCGCGCTGGCGCCCTGCCCCGGCCACGCCCGGATCAGCGGGGTGAGCCGCCGCGCGGTGGTGTCGTCGCCGAGCAGGCCGAGCTGGGCCATCGCCCAGTTGTCCTTGGCGGGCGCGCCCTCGGCCTGCCAGCGCCGGTAGACCGACCACGAGAACTCGGCCAGCGACGCCGGGTCGCACGACGCGCGGACGGTCTCCAGCCCCGCGTACTCGTCGTCGGGACGGGAGATCGCCAGCATGGTCAGCACGTGCCCGGCGGCGGCGTCGGGCAGCGCGCGGCGGCGGTCGCGCAGCAGGATCTGCGGCAGGCGTGCCGGGTCGGCCCAGGTGATCTTCGGGGCGCGGGCGGGGACGAGGTCCAGGGGGTCCTGGTCCAGGACGGCCCGGACGGGCCCGCCGTGCCCGGCGGCGGCCGCGACGACGTCCTCCGCGCCGTGCCGCGCCGCCAGCAGGCGCAGTGCCTTCTCGGCCGCGCGGCGCTCGGCCGTCTTCTTCCCGAACGCGTCGGGCAGCAGGAGCGGCACCGTCGCCGTCCCGTGCCGCTCGAACCACCGGCGCGCGATCGGTCCCGCCTTCCGGTGCCGCGCCAGCCAGCCCGCCATCAGCCGCGCCACCTCGGCGTCCAGGAACGGCAGCAGCAGGTGCCCGAACTGGACGGGCGCCGCGCGCACCACGGCCAGCGCCACCGGGAGCGCCTCGGTCCCGAACCTGGCGATGACCGGCGGCAGCCACCGCTCGGCGTGCCACACGTGCTCGGGCGCCCACTTTCCGGCCGCCTCGTCCCAGTCGACGCGCTCGGCGCCCGCCCAGAACGGGACGTTGCCCTCCCACTCCTCGCGCTCGCCCGGCTCCCACGCCACGTGCCCGGCGGGGGCGGCGAGGCCCGGGACGTTGTGCGGCTTGGGCCTGGCCCCCTTGCGCGTCCAGGGCGGCGAGACCAGCAGCTCCGGCAGGTCGTCGGCGGCGGGGAGGCGCGGCCGCAGGTACGGGTCGATCACCTTGCGGACGTCGGCGGGCAGCTCGCGGATTCCGGCGGGCGGCTCGTCTCCGTAGGCGCGCAGCCACCCCTCCAGCATCCCGGCGGCGGCGAGCGAATCGGTGTCCCCCTTCGCGGCGATCGGGGCCAGCCCCCGCGCCGCGTGGACGGGATGGCGCTCGGCGGCCGCGTGCAGGACGGCGGAGACGCCCTTCTGGGCGCGCTGCTCCAGCAGCATCGGGAACATCTCGGCAACGGGCAGGAGGGGGAGCGCCTGCAACAGCAGGCCGCGCTCCGCCCGCTCCTGCTCGTCGCGGTCGCGGTAGAACGACAGGCAGTCCTTCAGGATCGGCCAGGCCGCCGCCCCCGCCCCTTCCAGCAGGGTCCCGAGGATCGCCGGGGTGAGGTCCTGCGGGAACAGCGACCTCTTGCGCTCCCGGTACGCCGCGACGTGGGCGGGCGAGCTCATCGAGCAGAGGAACTGGAGCTGGGCGACGTCCTGGGAGAACAGGCGGGCGCTCAGCGAGCAGCACTCGTCCATCCAGTCCCGCCGGGTGGGGATCAGGTAGGACGCCGCCATCCGCGGGAACGCCGAGGTCCGGTGCGCGGCCAGCCGCTCGGCCGCCTCCTCGTACTCGGCGTCGGAGGCGGCCGCCAGCAGCGCGCGCAGCCGCAGCATGAGCGGGTCCTCGCCCTTGCCCCACCAGCAGTCGCGCCAGACGAGGTAATGGGTGGACCGGACGTTCACGACCCCTGGGTACAGGCGCGCCGAGCCCTCGGCGACGGCGTAGAGGACCACGATGTTCCCGTTCGGGCGCTCGGGCGGCCGCCGCGACGACTCCCACCCGTAGTGCAGCCCGCTCAGCTCGGCGAACGCGCAGGCCGCGAACGCCAGGCCGTGCTCGGCGGCCCACGCGTCGGCGAACCGCCGCCGCTCCGCCGCAGCGACCTGCAGATCCCCGCCGCCGAACGCCGTGGGCCGCTCCCCTTGGACCAGGACCAGCGCCGTCGCCGCCGCCCCCACCGGGTCGGGCTCGCCTCGCAGCCAGGCGCGCATCCGCCCGCCGATCCCGGGCTCGGTCTCCGCGCTCTCCGCCACCCCCTCGACGGTGGCGAGCCCGGCGGCGGTCAAGTCGCGCAGCCAGGCGGCGGCGCCGGGATCGGGCTCGATCGCCGGGCCGGGGATTCCGCCGCGCCGGGGATGCAGATATGCCCGCCATTCGACGGGAATCTCCAGAACGTCCGTAGAGGTCATGGCGCCACACCGTACGAGGGAACACCGACATCTTGGTCATGATTTGAGCCTTGTTTGCCGCGCGTCACGTGTAACCGGCACCTCCCCGGACACCTTCCGCAGAACAAGGACGCACCATTCCGGGAGGACCCGCATGAAGATCGGTTACAAGCTGTTCGCCGAGGCCTACCCGCCCAAGGAGATCGTCCGGCAGGCGGTGGAGGCGGAGCGGGCCGGGTTCGACTTCGTCGAGGTCAGCGACCACTACCATCCCTGGCTGGAGAGCCATGAGCACTCCGGCTTCGCCTGGTCGATGCTGGCCGCGGCCGCCGCCCGGACCTCGACGATCACGCTGATGACCGGCGTGACCTGCCCGTTCGTGCGCTACCACCCGGCGATCATCGCGCAGGCGGCGGCGACCACCCAGATCCTGTCCGACGGCCGCTTCGTGCTCGGCGTCGGCTCCGGCGAGCGCCTGAACGAGCACGTGGTGGGCGGCGGCTGGCCCTCGGTGACCGTGCGGCACCAGATGTTCCGCGAGGCGCTGGAGATCATCCGGCTGCTGTGGACCGGCGGCTACCACTCCTACGAGGGCAAGTACCTGGACCTGGAGGACGCCCGCGTCTTCGACCTGCCCGACGACCTGCCCGAGATCATCGTGGCCGCGGGCGGCCCGCAGGCGGCCGAGCTGGCCGCCGACCTCGGCGACGGGATCTTCAACACCCTGCCCGAGCCCAAGGTGCTGGAGGCCTTCGACCGGGCCGGCGGCAAGGGCCCGCGCTACTGCGAGGTGCCGCTGTCGTGGGCGCCCACCGAGCAGGAGGCCGTCGCGTCGGCGCACCGGCTGATGCGCTTCGGCGTCACCGGCTGGAAGGTGCAGTCCGAGCTGCCCAACCCGGTCAACTTCGAGGCCGCCACCAGCACGGTCACCGAGGACGACATGCGGGAGAACTTCGGCTGCGGCCCCGATCCGCAGCGCCACCTGGACACCGCGCGGCAGTTCGTGGACGCCGGATTCGACCATCTGACGCTGATGAACGCGGGCCCGGACCCCGATGGATTCTTCGCTTTCTACCGCAATGAACTGGCCGATCAGATGCGTTCGCTCACCCGCTCCTGAGCGCGCCGGTCCGCGGCGCCCGCCCCGGTGACATTGGCTCCGGAAGATCGGACAGTTATGCTCCGACCTTATAAACGCCAATGACACCCCAAGGGCGAACGCCGGAGACCGGATGAGCGTCGACGAAACGGCCCCACTACGTGTTCTGGTGGTGGACGGCGACCCGCACGCCCGCGCCACCGTGGTATCGCTGCTGGACGCCAGCGACGAGCTGGAGGTCGTCGCCGAGAGCGCCGACGGCCCGGGCGCGCTCGACCTGGCCGAGCGCCTGCGGCCCGACATCGTCCTGCTGGACGCCGGCGCCGCCCGCACCGGCCACACCGCGCCGCTCAGCCGCGCGGCCCGGGTGTTCGTGCTGGCGGCCCCCGACGACCAGGGCGCCGTCGAGGTCGCCGTCCGCGCCGGGGCCTGCGGGCACCTGGTCCCGGGCGCCTTCACCGCCCGGGACCTGATCCGCGGCGTGCGCGACGCCAGCCGGGTCAGCCTGGGCCTGTCGGCGCGCGAGGCCGAGGTGATGGACCTGATCGCCAGCGGCCGCTCCAACGGCGAGATCGCCCGCCAGCTGTTCCTGAGCGAGAAGACCGTCAAGAACCACGTCAACCGCATCTACGCCAAGCTCGGCGTCAGTTCCCGGGCCACCGCGATCGCCCTGTGGCGCGGCATGGTCAGCGCCCTGCCCGCCAAGGACTGACAGGTCACGGGGCCGGGCAATCGATTCGCACTGAGTCCGCCACGCCTGCTACTGTTCTTCCTGTCGCCAGGGAGTCCCGCGAGCGGGGCCGCCAAGACGACACGCGCCGTTAGCTCAATTGGCAGAGCAGCGGACTCTTAATCCGCGGGTTCGGGGTTCAAGTCCCTGACGGCGCACCCGCCACCACGTGGCCACCCTCGTCACCGGGGTCAAGGTGACAGGCGCCGTTAGCTCAATTGGCAGAGCAGCGGACTCTTAATCCGCGGGTTCGGGGTTCAAGTCCCTGACGGCGCACCGCATCGATGGGCATTCGCGACCGGTTCGCGAATGCCCATCGGCATTTCCGGGAGGCGTCCCGGTCGCGGCGCGGGCGCCGCGGCCGGGCATCGCTCCCCGGCGCGGACCCCGTCACGCCTCCGGCTTGCGGGCCACCGCGCAGACGCCCAGGTCCGCGATCTCGTCGCTGGGCCCCTCCTCGGCGGGGTCCAGCTCGGGCCGCCACCGGTACGGCTCGACCAGGCCGGGCTCCAGGAACTCGAACCCGCCGAACAGCGCGGTGATCTCGTCCCTGTCGCGCAGCGTGCCCAGCCCCATCGTCCCCTGGTAGGCCGCGGCGACCTCCCGCAGGCTCGGGAGCACGTGGCTGATCGTCAGGAAGCTGCCGGGCACGAGCCGGTCGCGCAGGCGGGCCAGCAGGTCGCCGGGCTTGGGATCGGGCAGGAAGTGGAACAGGGCCAGCGCGCTCACCGCCACCGGGCGGTCGAAGTCGAGCGTCCGGGCCGCCTGCTCCAGGATGCGGTCGATGTCGACGACGTCCGAGTCGATGTAGTCGGTGGCGCCCTCCGGCCGGCTGGTCAGCAGCGCGCGGGCGTGGGCGAGCACGATCGGGTCGTTGTCGACGTACACCACGCGGGACTCGGGCGCGACGCCCTGGGCGACCTCGTGCAGGTTGGGCGAGGTCGGCAGCCCCGTGCCGAGGTCGAGGAACTGCCGGACCCCGTACTCGCCCGCGAGCAGACCGACGGAACGGGCCAGGAACCTGCGGTTGGCCTGCGCCAGCGGCCGCAGTTGCGGGCAGATGTTCAGAACCTGCTGGCCGAACGCGCGATCGGCGCCGAAATGGTCCTTGCCGCCGAGGTAGAAGTCGTACACCCGCGCGGGGTGCGGCTCGTCGGTGCGGAGGTCCACAGAAGGCGGTGTGTCGGTCATGGAGAGCACTTCCCGGGGGAGTCAAGCGCGACGATCTTGTCAACAGCAGCGTAGCGGCGGCGGCCGCTCCGGGCGGGGAAAATCATCGCACCGCGCTGAGCTGGGGATTCGACGTCCAAGGCGGTGCAGGGAAACTCCCCGGTATTGCCGAGGCGCTTATCGCCATTACAAGAACTCCGCCTTTTCCGGAAAGGCCGTCCCTTTGAGTGATCGCCATACTACGCTGTGCGTTTTGTGACCCCCCATCACGGCCTCCACGAGGAACTGGTCGCACGCGCGATCGAGCAGGGCGCGCCCCGGCGGTCCTTCCCGGGCGGCGACCGGGCCGGCGGCCCGCGCCCCCTGCCTCCGGTCAGGCTCGCCTCGCCCGCCGAACTGCTTCTGGCCGCCCGGCGGACCGAGCTGCACGCGATGGTGCGGACCCTCGTCGAGTGGGTCCGTCCCGGCCGGGAGGTCGACCAGGACGGCGACCTCGCCGCCGAGGACCTCGCCGCCCTGATCGACCGCCTGGACGGCCCGGCCCCCTCCGGACCGGCCGGGGGCGGGCGGGCGCTGCGCGGGTTCTGGCGCGCGCTCGTCGACAGCGGCGTGCTGCACATCGACGCCGACCGCCGCCTGGTGTGGCCCGGTCCCGGCGCGGCCGCGCTCGCCGACCCGCTCCCCGACCCCCTCACCGAGCAGGCGCTGGAGTCCTGGCGGCGCCTGCTCATCCTCATGATCGACCTTTGGGGCGGCGTGGGCCGGGGCGGTCCGGGCGAGGAGGGCCTGACCGGCAACCTGCTGGTGTGCCTGTACGCGCGCAACGGCTGGATACCGCTGGAGGCTCTGTCGGTGGAGGCCGCCCGCCCGCTCGTCCGGCTGCACGTCGGCGCGCTCGCCGACGCCGGGCTGGTCGAGCACGCCATGTTCGGGATCGGCGCCACCCCCCTGGGCCGCTACGTCTGCCGCACCCTGCTGGAGGAGGCGAGCGGGCTGGCGATCCCCGTCCTCGGCTCCCACGCCCGCGCCGACGCCGCCGCGCTGCTGCGCGCGCTCACCGCCTACCCGGTCGGCCTCGTCCACGAGGAGGCCGCCGGCTGGCTCGCCGAGCGCACGGTCGAGGCGGGCGTCGCGCAGATCAGCGCGGCGCTGACCGAGGTGGGCCCGGCGGCACGGCGCACCGGCCTGGACCTGCTGGCCGGGACGTTCGGCGACACCTTCGGCCCGGCGGGCCGCCGCGCGCTGGCCGGGCTCGCCGCCGACCCGAGGCTGGGCTCGCTGGTGCGCGGCGTGCTGCCGGAGGAGGAGCGGGAGCGCGCGCCCGACGCGGGACGGACGGCCGACCTGTGGGCGCTGATCGACCTGGCGGTGCTGCACTTCGAGAAGGACCCGCCCAGCGCCGGATCGCTGCACGGGCTCGGCTACGTGCAGGAGGACGTGGCGAAGATGGCGAGGCTGGTGTCGCTGTTCGGCGGCTGCGACCACCCGGGCGGGCCCGGCGTGCTGGACGCGATCGCCGCCCACCACCCCGACCCGCCGGTGGCGGAGGCGGCCCGCGCCGCGCTGGACCGCCTGCGGAGGACGGCCGGCTAGCGGTCGGGGCCGTAGACGTTGATCTCCAGGTTGATGTCGCGGGCCTGGACGGCGGGGCCGTGGACGTCCCCCCTGATGTCGTTGCGGACGTCCGGTCCGGCGGGCTCGGCCCGCTCGCCGAGCACGTCCGCCCGGACCCGCTCCCGCGCCCGGCGCGTGCGGCGGGCGAGGTTGCGGGCTGCCACCCACGCGCATCCCAGGAACGTCGGCACCAGCGCATGGTTGATCATTCCGAGGACGTTCGAGCGGGCCGTGACCGCCTCGTAGGGCGAGGAGAACCCGCCCCAGGTGACGGCCTCCAGCAGCCAGGACAGCGCCCGCCCGAAGTCCGCCGCCCGCCCGGCGCAGGCGCCGGCGCACGCCGCGCGCTCCGCATCGGCGACCGCGCCCGCCTGGAACAGCACGATGACGGCGATGGCCGCCGCCAGCAGGAGCAGCCCGCCGGACATGCCCGCGTTCTCGTGGTCGTCGCGGCCGGGCCGCCCCGCGCCGAGGATCAGGACCTCCTCGGCGCCGACCCGGCGGGAGCGCGCGTGCGCGCGGAGGTCGTGGAGGGCCACGGAGTCCGTCAGCCGCGCCGCGTCGCACAGGACGGCGACCTCAGCGTCCGCCCCTCCGGCGCGCTCCAGGACGGCCGCCGCCATCGCGCGGTCGCCGGGGCCGTGCCACAGTTCGGCCGTCCAGTTGTCGGCCAGCAGCCCGTCCAGGGCCTCGCGGGTCTCGCGGTCCTCGCCGTGCCAGCCCTCCAGCGCGCGCAGCAGCCACAGCGCGCCGCCCGCCGTGAAGAGGACGAGCAGGACGCACACGTACACCATGGCCAGCAGCGCGAGCACGAGCCCCGCCCAGCGGCCGGGCGTCCCGCCGAACAAGGCGGCGGCGAGGGCCACGACCAGGGCCGTGCCTGCGGGGACGACCAAAACCACCAGGTCCCACCAGCGGTCGGCGGCGTCCAGGAGCCGGACGGCCGCTCCCCCTGCCCGCCGCGATCGCAGCGGCGGGCGCAGCACGGCGAACGCGTCCGGCCCGCGCCACACGAGCCGCCCGGTGCGTCCGGCCGTGTAGAGCAGGAGCCACGCCGGGGGTCGCGAGCGGTACAGCAGGCCGTTGCCCCGGGGCCGCAGGCGCCGCAGGACGGCGCGGCCCCGGCCCGCCGCCCGGACGGCCTTGGCCGCCGAGCGGCAGTCCCGAAGCGACGGCGGCTGGTCGTCCACAGGACCAGCATGGGGCAAAAGGCGCGCTACCGGGCGAGAAGGTCCGCGAGACGGGCGGCGAAGTCGTCGGTGCGGCTGCCGAAGCCGCCGTGGCCGCCGGGGAGCAGGACCGGCTCGACGCCCAGGCGCTCGGCGATCGCGAGGGTCGCGCGGTGGGGCGGCTCGTCCTTGGTCGTCTCGCCCGCGGCCAGGACGACCGGGGCCGACGCCAGCGCGTCCAGGTCGGGGACGTAGCCGCTGAACGGCGGGACCTCGTGGCCGATGAAGAAGTCCATGTTCTTCTCCATGCGGCCCATCATCTCCAGCACGTCGGGGTGGGGCTCGCCCTGCGGCTCCTCGTCGGCCATGCCCATGGCCGTGCCGAAGACGTGCATCGCCGCGCCCGCGCCCGCGGTCTCGTACGCCTCGCGGATCTGCCCGACGACCGTGCGCCAGTGCTCGGCGTCCGGGAGCATCTCGAACGCCGGGGGCTCGTGGGCGATCACGCGGCGGACCTGGCCGGGGTGGCGGGCGGCCAGGTCGAGGGCGATCAGGGCGCCGGAGCTGTTGCCGAAGACATGGGCGGGCTCGTCGGTGACGGCCGCGAGGAGGCGGTGGGCGTCGTCGGCGTGCGTGCCGATGCGCTGCGGCTCGTCCGGTCCGGCCAGCGGGCTGCGGGAGTTGCCGCGCCGGTCGTAGGTGACGACGGTGAAGCGGTCGGCGAGGCGGTCGGCGAGGGCGGAGTACCCGGCGGCGTCCATGATGCCGCCGCAGATCAGCAGCAGGACGGGGCCGGTGCCGCGGGTCTGGTAGTACAGGGTCGCGCCGGGGACGTTCAGGTTCATCGTGTTCCTTCTGATGCTTTGGCTTCGAGGTAGCGGCGTTCGGGGAGGCTGGTGGTGCGGCGGGCCGCCTCGCGGTAGGCGGCGCGCGCGGCGGCGCGGTCGCCAGCGCGTTCGAGCAGGTGGGCGCGGACGGCGGCGAGGCGGTGGTGGCCCGCCGTGCGCTCGTCCTCCTCCAGCGGGCGCAGCAGGTCCAAGCCCGCCTGCGGGCCGTCGACCATCGCGGCGGCGACGGCCTGGTTCAGGGTGACCATCGGGTTGGGCGCCAGGTGCGCCAGCAGCCGGTACAGGGCCAGGATCTGCGGCCAGTCGGTGGCGGCGGCGTCCGGGGCCTCGGCGTGCACGGCGGCGATGGCGGCCTGGAGCTGGTAGGGGCCGGGCGGCGACCAGGTGAGGGCGTCGGCGATCAGCGCCAGGCCCTCGTCGATCGCGGCGCGGTCCCAGCGGTCGCGGTCCTGCTCGGCCAGCGGCACCAGCGCGCCGCCGAGGCCGGTGCGGGCGGCGCGGCGGGCGTCGGTGAGCAGCATCAGCGCCAGCAGCCCGGCGGTCTCGCCGTCGCCGGGCAGCAGCCGGTGCAGCTCGCGGGTGAGGCGCAGCGCCTCGGCGGTCAGCTCGGCGCGCTGCAGCTCGGCGCCGCCGGAGGCGGTGTACCCCTCGTTGAACACCAGGTAGAGGGTGTGCAGGACGGCGGCCAGGCGCCGGTCGCGCTCGTCGGCCGGGGGCGGCTCGAAGCGCGCCCCGGCCGCCTTGATGCGCTGCTTGGCGCGGCTGATGCGCTGCGCCATCGTCGCCTCGGGCACCAGGAACGCCTGGGCGATCTGCGCGGTGGTGAGGCCGCCGACGGCACGCAGGGTCAGGGCGACCTGCGAGGGCGCGGTCAGCGCGGGGTGGCAGCACAGGAACAGCAGCGTCAGGGTGTCGTCGCCGTCGGCGGGCCGCTCGTCGGCGGCCGGGGCGAGGACCTCGGCCTCGGCGGCGAGGGCGGCCTCGCGGTCGCGGCGGGCGCTCTCGCTGCGCCACTGGTCGGTGAGCCGCCGGGTGGCGACGGTGATGAGCCAGCCGTAGGGGTTGGCGGGCGCGCCCTCGGCGGGCCACTGGACCGCGGCGGCGAGCAGGGCCTCCTGGACGGCGTCCTCGCAGGCGTCGAACTGGCCGTGCCGCCGGACCAGCGCCCCGAGGACGCGCGGCGCGAGGGCGCGCAGGTCCTCGGGGAACGGGCCGTCGCTCACATCTCCGTCCCGGCGTCGTCCATGATCGGCCGGACCTCCATGGCGCCGCCGAAGCGGACGTCGGGCCAGCGCGCGGCGATCTCGGCGGCCCGCTCGGGCGTCTCGCAGTCCACCGCGATGTAGCCGGCGAACACCTCCTTGGACTCCAGGAAGGGCCCGTCGGTGACGGCGGGCAGCCCGTCGCGCAGCCGGACGGTGCGGGCCTGCGCGGGGTCGGCGAGGGCCTGGCCGCCGACCAGCTCGCCGGACTCGGTGAGCTCACGCATGATCGCGTCGACCTCGCCGAACAGCGCGGTGCGCTCGTCCTCGCTCAGCTCCTCCAGGAACCCGGGCCGGTTGTAGATCATCAGCATGTACTTCACGTTCGCCTCCTCGTAGGGCCGCCTGACGCGATGGGGTCGGAGCCGCCGAGGCGTTCTCGACATCCGGCCGCGAAGAACTTCCGAGAAGATTGTCATGCCCGGCCGCACCCCCCGCCAACTGGGGCTTCGCCGGCTGTCGCAGGCGCGTGCGATGCTGCTTGCGGCCGTCCCCGGGAGGCATCCATGGCAGAGCCCGCTCCGTCCGCCCCGCCGGAGCCGCCCGCGCGCCGGGAGTGGCACCCCGCGCTGGTGGCCGCGGGCGCGCTGACGGCCGGGGCCGCCTCGATCTTCTTGGGCTACCTGGCGTACCGGCTGGTGCTGGCGTACTGGGGCTGGCTGCTGGCGGTGCTGGTCGTGGCCGGGATCGGCGCGGGCGGGCTGCTGTGGGCCCGCCACCAGGAGCGGCGCGAGGCCGAGCGCGTGCGGGCGCTAGCCCATCTGAGCGTGGTGGACGACATGACGGGGGCCGAGTTCGAGGAGCTGGTGGCCTCGCTGCTGCGGCGCGACGGCCACCAGGCCGTCCAGGTCGTGGGGCGGACCGGCGACCGGGGCGTGGACGTGACGGCGACGACCCCGGACGGGCGGCGCGTCGCGGTGCAGTGCAAGCGCCAGCGCAAGAACGTGGGCGCCGACCGCGTCCGCAACCTCATCGGCGCGGTGCACGGCTTCTACCGGGGCCACCGGGGCGTGCTGATCACCAACGCGTACTTCACCGGCCCCGCCAGGGAGGAGCAGGGCGACCTGCTGCTGATCGACCGCGACGCCCTGGCCCGCTGGATGGACGGCGACCCCCTGGACCTCTGAGGCCGGATACCGCGCGGCGATCTCCCCGTCCACCCGGTGACCGCTTCCGGCATCCACCGGGCGCGGCCGGAACGACGCGCGTCTCATCTCCTCGTCGGCCCGATACCGAGCGGGAGTGCGCCTTTGACGAGGATCTTGCTTCTGGCCGCCCTGGGCGGGGCGGTGGTGCCGTGAGCCGAGCCGAGCAGGCGGCCGCGGAGCTGCAGCGGGTCAAACGGCTCGCCGACCAGCACGGCCCCGCGCTGCAGAAGGCGTACGCGACCCTGGCGGGCGGGGCGCTGGAGGGCCCGGCCGGGGGTCGGCTCTTCGCGGGGATGGCGGAACGGCACCAGGCCGCCAGGTCCGGGTTCTACGAGGCGTTCGACCAGGTGAAGAAGCTGGCGTCCCAGGCCGAGGGCGGTCCGCCGCGCGTCGGCGAGCCGTACGTGCCCGCCCCACCGCGCGGCGGACCGCGCGAGAGCGACGCCGTGCGCTCCGGCTCCCCCGAACTGCTGAGCTCCCTGGGTGCCGAACTGGCCCAAGCAGGACGCTCTTGGCAAGAGGCGGGCCACGCTCTCGCGCAGACCCTCACCGGACTGGGCCTCAGCGCCGCACCGGGCACGAGGGTCCGCCACGCGGGCGACTGGCTCTCCGCCCAACGGCAGGACCTGGAACGCCGCCGCGCCGAACTGCTCAAGTCCGACCAGCCGCAGCCCGCTCCGGTACCGGTCTGCACGGTGAAGGCCGTGACGCCGGGAGCACCTCCCCCGCCGGAGAAGCCGTCCCTGAAAGGCGCGTGGAAGGGCTACCTGAAGCACTACCTGCCCGGCGTCCTGAACGGCGCCAAGGACATCGGCCTGGCCGGCCTGGCCGCCAACCCCTGGACCGCACCCCTCTACGTAGCCGTGAGCCCGAAAGGCTGGATGCAGCGGGGCCCGATCGGACAGCTCAAGGGCCTCTACCAGGGAGTCCAGGACCCGGTGGCGTTCGCCAAGGCGATGGTCAACTGGGAGGAGTGGACCCACGACCCGCTCCGCGCGATGGGAGAGGCGGGCCCGGGGATCATCCTGACGGTGGTGACGGGCGGCACGGCCGCAGGTTCGGGCGCGGCGGCCCGGCTCGGGGCCGGCGCGAGGAACCTGGGCGGAAAGGTGAAGAACATCCGCCCAACCGGCCGCGACACCCTGCCCGAAGCACCCCGGAACATCAAGCCGGACAGCCTGGAAACGTCCAAGCCGACCCCGCCCCCGGACCCCAAGCCCTCGTCGAAGCCCCCCGAACAGGGCGACATCAAGGTGGCGGGCCCGCCCAAGAGCAGCCCTACTCCGTCCCCCGGCGACCGCAAAGTCGCAGGCCCGCCCGACAAGAAAGTCGCCGGAGCGACATCTTCTCCGGGTAAACCGACCCCAAGTCTGCAATCCTCGCTGCTCACTCCTGAGCAAATGGATGAGATCCTCGCATCCGGCCGGAGTATGCGGGAAATCCTGGCCGAGCGCGGACCGGATGTGGCTGGCGAGGTGATCGGCCGAGAGACGGAACGCCTTCCGCGCGGGAAGGGCAAAGAGAACATCATGCGGCATGTCCACGCCCTCGGCCTTCCCCAGGCCGAGACGGTCAAGGTCGTGGTGGCGGCTTCCAGGCAAGCGTTCACCGGAGTGGGCGGCTGGGAGCCCATGCCCAACGGCGATATCGCCATCCTCCCGACACAGCCCCAGGTGAAGGACACCTTCCTCGTCCACCCGGACGGCACCGTCACAGCGCGGAAGACCAGGCGCGAGGTCGTGAACGGGAAAATCAACATCGTGTTTCTCGACTAGCCGAGAATGAGGGGACAATGACCGAGACCGCGCACCCGGGCACCACCGACTACCAGCTCTACCTGCTGAGGACGATGCCGGACGATCACCCGGAGGTCCGCGAGCTGGTCGAACGCGCTCTGGGTTCCCTCCGGGCCGACCGCTACATCATGGAAGACGCCTACCGCCGCATCAGCGATCTGAAGCTTCTGGTCCACCCCGGCAGCAGCCGGGTCCGCCCGGTCTTCGAGCTGGTCAGCGACCTGCTCGGCGAGCCGGTCAAGGAGGGCGCGCGCACGGTCGACGGTCAGGAGTGCCTGGCGCGCTCCTTCCGTCTCCCGCTCTGGAAGGATTTCCTCTTTGAGATCAGCGGCGATTCCGACGGCGTCCTGTGGGACGAGCGGTTCGTCCGCGAAGGAGGCGCCCCTCCCTCGGTCAGCTCTCCCTCCCAGATCTCCTCCTGGTCGATGACCAAGACCGAAATAGAGTCCCGTTTCGGCCCCTTGGAAGAACTGGAAGTCTGGCCCCCGTACAGTGCCTACGCCCTTCCGCACCGTTCGCCGGATGAGGGCGGCACCAAGCGCGAACTCGTCTTCTTCTGGTCGTTGTTCCAGCACAGCGGCTCGGCCTGAGCGTCGGCTGGGTCAGGTGTCGGCGGGGGTCTTGGACTCCCAGCGCAGCAGGTCGCCCGGTTGGCAGTCGAGCGCCTCGCACAGGGCGGCCAAAGTCGCGAAGCGCACCGCCTTCGCGCGGCCGTTCTTCAGCACCGCCAGGTTCGCGGGCGTGATCCCGACGCGGTCCGCCAGTTCGCCCACCGACATCTTGCGCTTGGCCAGCATCACGTCGATGTCGACGACGATCGGCATCAGATCACCTCGTCCAGCTCGGCCTGCATCCGCGCCGCCTCGGCGTCGCGCGCGACGGCCTGCGCCAGCAGCTTCCTCATGACGAGCACGACGAGCGCGACCCCCAGGATCGCCACGACGAGCCCGCACAGCAGCAGGACGATGCCCGGGGCGACGGCCTCCCCCGGCGCCAGGACGACCGCGAGCGCGAACACCAGGAGCGCGGCCGCCACGATAGCGCCGATCACCACGTCCACGTAGCGGAAGGAGGCGTGGGTGAACACCGTCCCGCGCCGCACCAGCGTCACCAGCCGCCACACGCAGACCAGCACGACCTGGATCGTGACGATCAGCAGGACCACGATCGCCAGGATCGGCAGCCGGATGTGCACGTGGTCGGGGTCCAGCTCCTCCTTCAGGTCCACGGCCAGCAGCCACACCATGACCGTCTGCACGAACACCGAGCCCGCGAGCAGCAGCGCCAGCACCGGGCGCAGCACCAGCGTCGTCAGCTTTCCCATTCCCGCTCCTCCTATCGAATCACGATGCGAATCTATCGTTTTTCGATAGGTACGGCAAGCGGTCAGGGCACCATCCAGGACAGGACGGGGGTGGACTGCAGCCACGACAGCAGGCACATCCCCACCAGGAACGCCAGGCTCCAGCCGACCACCCGGCGGAACACCTCGCCCTCCTTGCCGTCCAGGCCGACGGCCGCGGCGACGATCGCCAGGTTCTGCGGGGACACCATCTTGCCGAGCACGCCGCCGGAGCTGTTGCTCGCCGCCATCAACACCGGCGACAGCCCCGCCTTGTCGGCGGCGGTGATCTGCAGCGCGCCGAACAGCGAGTTGGAGGAGGTGTCCGACCCCGTGACGGCCGTGCCCAGCCAGCCCAGCACCGGCGACAGCAGCGCGAACGCCGCGCCGGCGCCCGCCATCCAGGTGCCCAGCGTGATGGTCTGGCCCGACGCGTTCATCACGAACGCCAGCGCCAGCACCGCCATCACCGTCACGATCGCCCACTTGAGCTGGGCCAGCGTCGCCCCGTAGGCGCGGACGGCCGCGCCGGGGCCCACGCGCAGCGCGAGCATGGTGAGCAGGCCCGCGACCAGCATCTGGGTGCCGGGGGTGGTCAGGTGGTTCAGGGTGAAGGTGACCAGGCCGAGCGGCTTGCCGGACGGGTCGGTCAGGTGCAGGCCCGGCCAGTCGAACGTGCGGGTGGCGCGGTCCAGCAGGTCCTTGACCTGCCCGATCTGGCAGACGACGAAGACCGCGATGATGATCGCGTAGGGGGCGTAGGCGCGGACGGCGTCGGCCCGGGAGTCGCCGGACACGCGGGCGGCGAACTCCGGCGTCGGCTCGTCGGCCGCGCCGCCCGCGACGGGGGCCGGACGCGGAGCGGGACGCAGCCGCACCATCGCCACCACGGCGGCGGCGGAGGCGAGCGCGGCCACCACGTCGGCCAGCGGCACCGACAGGAAGTTCGCGGTGGCGTACTGGGCCAGGCCGAACGCGGCCCCGGCGACCAGGGCGGCGGCCCACGACTCGCGCAGGCCGCGCCGGCCGTCCACGATCACCACCAGGACCAGCGGCACGAACACCGCCAGGATCGGCGTCTGCCGCCCGATCATCGCGCCCAGGGTGTCGCTGTCGAGGTCGGTGACCTTGCCCAGGGTCAGCACCGGGGTCGCCATCGCGCCGAACGCGACCGGCGCGGTGTTGGCGGTCAGCGCCAGCACGGCGGCCTTGAGGGGCGCGAAGCCGAGCGCGATCAGCATGACCGAGGTGACCGCGACCGGCGTCCCGAAGCCCGCCAGGGCCTCGATCAGCGCGCCGAACGAGAAGGCGATGAGAATGGCCTGCAGCCGGTGGTCGTCGCTGACCCGGGCGAACGAGCGGCGCAGCACGTCGAAGTGCCCGGTCGCCACCGTCATGTTGTAGACCCAGATCGCGTTGATGACGATCCACAGGATGGGGAAGAACCCGAACGCGGCCCCCTCCGAGCCCGCGAGCAGGGCCTGACCGGCGGGCATCCCGTAGACCACGACGGCGACCAGGAGCGCGACGGCCAGCGCGATCAGCGAGGCCGCCCACGCGGGCATCCGCACCGCGCCGAGCAGGACGAACAGCACCGCCAGCGGCAGCGCGGCGAACAGGGAACTCCAGGCGAGGGAGTGGGCGACGGGGTCGAGGACCTGTTGGTACACGGCGATCACCTCGGGTGGACGGCTCGCCCCCGAGCGACGGTTGGATACCCGCTCCGGCCGCGCCGATCACCTCTCGCGGCGGAGCGGACGGGCCGTGCCCCGGTAGCCCCCAGGGCCCATGCGGCGGTCGCCGAGATGGCCCCAACGCACCTATCCGCGTGAGTCGAAGATCGCCATAGTCGTCCTTGGCCCGGCCGACCCCGCAACCCCCATCCCCCTGGAGGGACCAATGGCACGCGCATCCGCACAGCTGGCCTCCGTGCTCGTCGCGGCGGGCGTCGTGGCGGCGACCCCGTCACTCGCCTTCGCCGCTCCGCAGGCCCCCGCCCCGAAGGCCCCCGCCGCGCAGGCGCCGGCCGCCGGGCACAACTGGAAGATCCTCTGGGAGCCGCCGTCCGACGAGGTCACCGCGGCGGCCTACTGGAAGACCATGGGCATCAAGGGCCAGAAGCAGAAAAAGAAGAACTGGTGCGGCCCGGCCGCGGCCGCCAGCGCCCTGAGCTACCACGCCAAGGTCGGCAGCGGCACGCAGGCGTCCCTCGCGAAGAAGATGGCCACCAACAAGATCGGCTTCACCTCGCCGGTCGCGATGGGCCGCGAGATGACCAACTACATCAACAAGGCGTGGAAGACCAAGGGCACCAAGTACAAGGCGCACCGCAGCGTCAAGAACCCGAACCTGTGGAACGCGACGCGCTACTCCTACTTCCGCGGCCAGGGCCCGCTCGTCCTGACCGTCTACGCCAAGAAGAGCTGGTACCCCAAGGCGGGCAAGGCGGTCGCCCACTACGTGGTCGTCTACGGCTTCGACGACACCACCAGCTGGAACCAGTCGACCTACCTGATCTGGGACCCCGCGTACGGCAAGCGCAAGCTCAAGGCCACGCAGTGGGAGAAGATCGCCTACGCGGGCAAGCTCGTCGTCGCCTGGTAAGCCCGTTCCTGTTTTGACTTGAACGACGAACGGCCCGTTCACGGATCGCTGAACGGGCCGTTCGGCATATGGGCACGGTGGAATCGACGCCTCCTGCTCTAAGGGACGAGTACTTCTCTCAACGTTCGTCCGTGCCGGCTTTGCTACGGTCCGACGGCGTCGAATGACGAGCCGTCGGCGCGTTGAAGCCGCATCCACACTGGACGTCGTGGCGATCCGCGACAGCCAAGACCCCAACGGGCCCAAGCTGCTCATCGACCGCACGAGCTTTGGCCGCTTCACCAACTCCTAACCCAGCGGCAAGAATGCCCCCGACTCCGGCCGGAGCCTGGGGCATTCTCCTTTCCCTCCGCCGTTCTAGAAATCGGGCAGCAGGTGGGCCGGAGTGATCGGCAGGTCGCGCACCCGGACGCCGGTCGCGTGGTGGACCGCGTTCGCCACCGCCGCCGCCGCGCCCACGATCCCGATCTCGCCGATGCCCTTGGTGCCCATCGGGTTCAGGTGTGGGTCCTCCTCGTCGATCCACATCGCCTGCAGGTCGCCGATGTCGGCGCACGTCGGGACGTGGTACTGCGCCAGGTCGTGGTTCAGGTAGTCGCCGAACTCGGCGTCCATCGTGCTCTGCTCCATCAGCGCCATGCCGATGCCCATCACCATGCCGCCGATGAACTGGGAGTGCGCCGTGATCGGGCTGATGATGCGGCCCGCCGCGAAGACGCCGAGCATCCGCGGGATGCGCACCTCGCCGGTGTCGATGTCCACCTCCGCCTCGACGAAGTGCGCGCCGAAGGCGTGGCGGGAGTACTCGGCCGCCGACTTCACCTCCTCGGCGGTGTCGGCCGTCGCCTCGACGCCCTCGGGCGGGATCTCGCCGTCCAGGTCGTCCAGCAGCGCCTCGCAGGCGCGGACCACGGCCGTGCCCCAGCTCGACGTGCCCGTGGAGCCGCCCGCCAGGGACGCCTTGGGCAGCGAGCTGTCACCCAGCTCCACGGTGACCTGCGCCGGATCGGTCTTCAGGGCCTCGGCGGCGATCAGCGTCAGGGCCGTGCGGGCTCCGGTGCCGATGTCGGCGGCGGCGATCCGGATGGTGAAGGTGCCGTCCGGCTCGGCGCGGGCCGCCGCCTTGTTGGGCTCGCGGATCGCCGGGTAGGTGGCCGCCGCGACGCCGGTCCCGACGAGCCTGCGGCCCCGGCGGCGGATCGCGGGCGTCGGGTCGCGGTCGGCCCAGCCGAAGCGCTCCGCGCCCGTCTTCAGGCAGGCCACCAGGTTGCGGGAGCTGAACGGGATGTCCTTCTCCGGGTCGCGCTCGGGCTCATTGCGCAGCCGCAGCTCGATCGGGTCGATGCCGATCGTGTGGGCCAGCTCGTCCATGGCGGCCTCCAGCGCGTACATGCCGGGGTTCTCGCCGGGCGCGCGCATCCACGACGTGGACGGCACGTCCAGGCGGGTCACCCGGTGCGCGGTGCGCCGGTTGGGCGCCCGGTACATCATGCGCGTCGGTATGGCGGCCTGCTCGTTGAACGGGCGGACGGTGGAGTTCTGCTCCACCACCTCGTGCAGGATCGCCGTCAGCCGGCCATCGGCGTCGGCCCCCAGCCGGACGCGCTGGATCGTCGGCGTCCGGTAGCCCGTCGTCGCGAACATCTGCTGCCGCGTCACCATCAGCTTCACCGGCCGCCCGGCCTCGCGCGCCGCCATGGCGGCCAGCACGACGTTGGGGCGGGGCGTGCCCTTGGAGCCGAAACCGCCGCCCACGTGCGGCGACACGACGCGGACCTGCCCTGGGTCCATCCCGAAGACCTCGGCCAGGGCGCTCTGCACGGCGGAGGCCCCCTGGTTGGAGTCGTAGACCGTGAGGTGGTCGCCCTCCCACGACGCGACGGTCGCGTGCGGCTCCATCGGGTTGTTGTGCTCGGCCGGGGTCGTGTAGGTCGCGTCCATCTGGACGGCGGCGGTCGCGAACGCCGCCTCCGGGTCGCCCAGTTCCGACACCGCCGGGAAGTCGTCGGGCACGTAGATGCCCGGGTGGTCTGCGCTCAGCCGCACGTCCGGCCGCCGCTCGCCGGTGTAGCAGATCCGCAGGAGCCGGGCCGCCTCCTGCACGGTCTCCCACGTCTCGGCGACCACGGCCGCGACGAACTGGCCCCGGTAGGACACCTTCCGGGACTGGAAGAGCATCAGCTCCGCGTCGTCGGACTCCTTCAGCTCGGGCGCGTTCTCGCAGGACAGCACGGCCAGCACGCCCGGCAGCGCCAGCGCCGCCTCGTGGTCCACCGACACGATCTCGCCGCAGGCGATGTCGGCCTGCACCCCCATCAGGTACGCGGCGCCCTCGACCGGGTACTCGAACGCGTAGCGGGCCCGGCCGGTGACCTTGTCGCGGGCCTCGATGCGCTCCAGGTGCCTCATGCCCCCTCCCCCAGGTTCAGCATGGTGCGGACGATCAGGTTGCGGGCCAGCGGGATCTTGTAGGCGTTGTCGCGCAGCGGGTGCGCGGACTCCAGCTCGGCGTCGGCGGCCCGCAGGTAGTTCTCCTTGGTGGCGGCGACGCCGCGCAGCATCTCCTCGGCGCGGTAGGCCCGCCACGGCCTGTGCGCCACGCCGCCCAGGGCGATGCGGCAGTCCTGCACGACGCCGTCCTCCACCTTCAGCGCCCCCGCGATGGAGACCAGCGCGAACGCGAACGACGCGCGCTCGCGCACCTTCCGGTAGGTCGAGGGCATCCCGAGCGGCGGCACCTCCACCTCGGTGATGAGCTCCCCCGGCTCCAGGACGGTGTCGCGGGACGGGTCCTCTTTGGGGAAGCGGTAGAACTCGCTCAGCGGCAGGACGCGTTTCCCGTCGCGGTTGTGCACGTGGACGGAGGCGTCCAGCGCGGCCAGTGCCACCGCCATGTCGGACGGGTGGGTCGCCACGCACGCCGTCGAGTGCCCGAAGATCGCCATGTTGTGGTTCTCGCCCTTGCGGGCCGGGCAGCCGGTCCCCGGCTCCCGCTTGTTGCACGGCTTGGTGATGTCCTGGAAGTAGGGGCAGCGGGTGCGCTGGAGCAGGTTGCCCCCGACGGTGGCCTGGTTGCGGATCTGCCCCGAGGCCCCGGCCAGGACGGCCATGGACAGCATCGGGTGCGTCTGGCGCACGCTCCAGCTCACCGCCAGGTCGCTGTTGCGCACCGACGTGCCGATGAGCAGGCCGCCGTCCGGCGCGACGGTGATCTGGTCGTAGGGCAGCCGCGTGACGTCCACGAGGCGGGCGGGCCGCTCCACGCCCAGCCGCATCAGGTCCACCAGGTTGGTGCCGCCGCCCAGGTAGCGGGTCTCCGCGCCGTGCAGCGCGAGCGCATCGTCCACGCTGCCCGCGCGCTCGTAGGTGAACGGCCTCACGCCCCCGCCTCCCGGACCGCCGCGACGATGTTGGTGTAGGCGCCGCACCGGCACAGGTTGCCGCTCATGCGCTCGCGGATCTCGGCGTCGTCCAGCGCGGGCGGCTCGGCGGCCAGGTCCTCGGTGACGAAGCTGGGCCAGCCCTCGGCGGCCTCGGCCAGCATCCCGGTGGCCGAGCAGAGCTGGCCCGGGGTGCAGTAGCCGCACTGCAGGGCGTCGCGCTCCACGAACGCCTCCTGGAGCGGGCTCAGTCCGTCCTCGCCGGCCAGCCCCTCGACGGTGGTGACCTCCGCGCCGTCGTTCGCGACCGCCAGCGCGAGGCAGGAGTTGGCGCGGCGGCCGTCCAGCAGGACCGTGCACGCCCCGCACTGCCCGTGGTCGCAGCCCTTCTTGGCTCCGGTCAGCCCGAGGCGCTCGCGCAGCGCGTCCAGCAGGGAGGTGCGGGTGTCGATGTCGAGGCGGTGCTCGCGCCCGTTCACGGTCAGGGTGATCTGAGCGGGCACCGGCGGTGCGCCGCCCCGGGTGTTCGCGCTGTCCATGATCGGGGTCTTACCCCGAAACCGCAGGTTGAACGGGTCCGCCGGCGCTCTCTGTACGGATGATCAAGCAGACGCGTACCGTCCCGGCCGGGAAACGGGCGAGCTTTCCGGGACGTGCGGGACAGCAGAATGTCACTCTGCGCGACGGCGGAGGCGCGATACGTTGCGGTCCTATGCAGCCGTTCGAACTGCCTGACTTCTACGTCCCGCATCCGGCCCGCATCAACCCCCACCTGGAGGGCGCCCGCGAGCACACCCGCCAGTGGGCCCGCGACATGGGCATGGTGGACGACACCCGCGACCCCGGCACCCCCGAGATCTGGAGCGAGGCCGCGCTGGAGGCGATGGACTACGCCCTCCTGTGCGCCTACACCCACCCCGACTGCGACGCCCCCATGCTCGACCTGGTCACCGACTGGTACGTGTGGGTCTTCTACTTCGACGACCACTTCCTGGAGGTCTACAAGAAGACCGGCGACATGGAGGGGGCCAAGGCGTACCTGGCGCGGCTGGGGGCGTTCATGCCGCTGGCCCCGTCGGCCGCCATGCCCGAGCCGGTCAACGCGGTCGAGCGCGGCCTGGCCGACCTGTGGGCGCGCACCGTCCCGGCGCGGACGGCCGGCTGGGCCGAACGTTTCCGGCGCTACACCGTCGACCTGCTGGACTCCTCGATCTGGGAGCTCCACAACATCAACGACGGGCGCGTCCCGAACCCGATCGAGTACGTGTCGATGCGGCGCAAGGTGGGCGGCGCGCCGTGGTCGGCGGGGCTGGTCGAGCACGCGGTGAACGCCGAGGTGCCCGACCGGGTGGCGGAGACGCGGCCGATGCGCGTCCTGCGCGACACCTTCTCCGACGGGGTGCACCTGCGCAACGACGTCTTCTCCTACCAGCGCGAGACCGAGCGCGAGGGCGAGGTCAACAACTGCGTGCTGGTGGTCGAGCGGTTCCTGGAGGTGGGGCCGCAGCAGGCCGCCGACACCGTCAACGAGCTGATCACCTCCCGGCTGCGGCAGTTCGAGAACACCGCGTTCACCGAGCTGCCGCCGCTGCTGGAGGAGCACGCGCTCACCCCGCCCGAGCGCGCCGCCGTCGCCGCCTACGTCAAGGGCCTCCAGGACTGGCAGTCCGGCGGCCACGCGTGGCACATGCGCTCCAGCCGCTACATGAACAAGGGCACCGACCGCAGCGCGCTCACGCTGGGCGGGCCCACCGGCCTCGGCACCGCCGCCGCGCACCTGCCGACCGTGCTGCGGGCCGCGCGCCGCAACGTCGTGGCGAGCAACATGAACGTGCCGTTCCGGCGCGTGGGGCCGACCGAGCTGCCCGACTTCACGATGCCGTACCCGGTCCGGGTCAACCCGCACCGCGACCGGGCGCGGGAGTCCTGCATCCGGTGGTGCGGCGAGATGGGCATGTACGAGCCGGTGGCGCGGATGCCCGAGCCGATCTGGGACGAGCGCGGCCTCGCCGGGTACGCGTTCGAGATCTGCTCGGCGTCCATCGACCCCGACGCCACCGCCGAGGAGCTGGACCTGTCGGCGCAGTGGCTGGCCTGGGGCACCTACGGCGACGACTACTTCCCGGCGATCTTCTTCCGGGACCGCGACATGGCCGGGGCGAAGGTGTTCAACGCGCGGATGCCTCTGTTCATGCCGCTGGACTGCGGCCCGACGCCGCCGCCGCTCAACCCCGTGGAGGCGGGGCTGGCCGACCTGTGGCGGCGCACCGCCGGACCGATGCCGCCCAAGGGCCGCGCGCTGTTCCGGGCGGCGGTGGAGAAGATGACCGGGAGCTGGCTGTGGGAGCTGAACAACCACATCCAGCAGCGGGTGCCCGACCCGGTGGACTACATCGAGATGCGGCGGCGCACGTTCGGCTCCGACCTCACGATGAGTCTGACCCGCATCGGGCACCTGGGCGAGATCCCCGACGCCGTCTACGAGTCCGACACCATGATCGCGATCGAGAACGCCGCGATGGACTACGCCTGCCTGACCAACGACGTGTTCTCCTACCAGAAGGAGATCGAGTTCGAGGGCGAGACCCACAACGGGGTGCTGGCCGTCGAGCGGTTCCTGTCGTGCGGCCGTCGCGAGGCCGTCGCGATCGTCAACGACCTGATGACGGCGCGGCTGCGGGAGTTCGAGCACCTGTGCGCGACCGCGCTGCCGCTGCTGTGCGACGACCTCGACCTGGACGACCGCGCCCGCGCGGCGCTGGACGACCACGTGGAGGAGCTGCGCGACTGGATGGCGGGCATCCTGAAATGGCACCGGGAGACCAGCCGCTACCTGGAGGAGGAGCTGATCCGCGCCAACACCCCGCGCCTCAGCGCGCCGGGGCTCGCTGCCCCGGGCTTCGGTCCTTCGGGACTCAGTCCTTCGCGTCGGTGATGACCTCCACGACCTGCCGCGCGGTCTCGGTCGGCAGCGGCGCGGGCAGCCCGCGCCACTTGTGGACCGCGGCCACGGCGGCGGCCCCGGCGCCGCCGCTGTAGACGGCCGCGGCGACCAGGGCGGCCAGCTCGGGCGGCAGCTTCTTCTCCAGTAGGGCCATGTTCATCCGGTAGGAGGCGGCGGTCGCGAGCGCCCCGAGGGTGCCCGCGACCGCGCCGAGCCGGAGGGCGGGGATGCGCTGGCGGGCCTTCTCGGCCATCTCCTGCTGCGCGGCCTCTATCACCTGCTTGGCCAGGGCCATGTTCTGCTCCAGGGAGCCGTCGGCGTTCTCGGCGAGCTCGGCCTTTGAGGGGCGACGGCGGGACTTGCTGCTCATGTGCGGCCACGTACCCGCAGGAAACGGGAGGACACGTGTTTGTTGAAGTGAGGGCTCTGGGGGCCCGCCGGGCGGCGTACGTCCTCGGCCGTGGCTTTGCACCCATGCCTTCACAATCTGATCCAGCCGCCTCCTGGTAGAGCCCCATCCCACCCGGGGTGCAGGGGCGGAGCCCTTGCCGGGGGTGCGGGGGCGGAGCCCCTGCCGTATGAAGCAGGCACGGCGGGCGGAGCCCGTCGTTTGCGGGGTGTGGGGCGGAGCCCTGCCGGGGGG
>JBITGK010000025.1:0-83389 GCA_044456955.1 Spirillospora sp. NPDC050679
GGGGGGTGTGGCGCCCCCCCCCTTTCTCGGCTCGCCGGGCTCCCGGCCCCGGGCTCCCACCCGCCGCATCTCGCGCGCCGTCCGGCGCCGGGCCGGGGGCCCCCCCGGACCGGTCCGGCCGAGGGAAGCCGCGAGGCCGAGCAGGAGGCCCAGCGCCGTCAGGGCCGCGCCGCCCAGCAGCGCGGGCAGGAGGGACCGGCGCCGGTGCCCGCGCCGCCCGCGCCGCCCGCGTCGGCCCTGGGCCGTGGGCTGCGGGGCCGCGCCCGTTCCGATGCCGAAGCCCATCGTCATCTCGTGCGCGAGACGGCGCCCGTCGCCCGCACGATCGGCGGGCGGCGGGGACTCGGGGGAACGACGGTCGGGAACCATCTCCACCGGCCTTTCGGAATCGTCTGCGGCGATACCTCGGCCTTTACGACGCCTTCGGGAGGCGGACGGTTCGGTGACCCCACGTTCGCACGGCCGCACGCCTATGGCGAGTGCCCGGCGCGCAAAGGGACGCCCGGAATCAACAGAGATCATCGTCCGTCCGCACAATGTCGGGTGATATAGACCACATTGGGCCGATTTATCGGCCGCAGGGCCGCCGGAACGGATCATCGAATCCACAGGTCACGCGTGCGGCCCGAAAACCGTCGCGCACTCGGTGACAAATAACGATCATGAATGGCCCGCGGCCGCTGTGCTAGAACCCGAGGAGGTTCGCGATCACCGGGCCGGCCGGGCCCCGCCGGCGCGGCGGGTGGTGCGGCGCGCGCGGAGAGGACCCCCATGAGCACCTCGCAAGCGATCGGCCCCCTCATCGACCTCATCGACACCGC
The DNA here is from genome assembly GCA_044456955.1 of Spirillospora sp. NPDC050679. GTDB lineage: Bacteria > Actinomycetota > Actinomycetes > Streptosporangiales > Streptosporangiaceae > Spirillospora. Next base: position 822 of record JBITGK010000025.1, read on the forward strand.
CCGCTATCCCCTGGCGGAACCCGACGGCCCCGCCCTGGCGGCGGTGGTGGCGCGGGTCCGGCACGACCTGGAGGCGACGGGCTGCAGCGTCCTGCCCGGCTTCGTGCCCGCCTCCCTGCACGGGGCCCTGCGCCGGGAGGGCGCCGAGCTGGCCCCGCTGGCGCACTACGACGTGGAGACCGTCAACGCCTACAACATCCCCCTGGACGCCGACCTGCCCGAAGGGCATCCGGGGCGCATCCGCATCCGGCGCGGCAACGCCTTTGTGGCGCGCGACCGCATTCCCGCGGATTCGATCATCGCGCGGCTGTATTCGAGCGAGCGGTTCCGCCGTTTCGTCGCGGCCTGCTTCGGGCTTCCCGAGGTGCACGAACTGGCGGACCCGTTGTCGGGCCTGTGCCTGAACGTGGTCAATCCCGGCATGGAACACCCCTGGCACTTCGACACCAACGAGTTCACCGTCAGCATGCTCACCCAGGAATCGGACGAGGGCGGCGCGTTCGAATACTGCCCCAACATCCGTTCCGCCGAGGCGGAGAATCTCGACGACGTCCGCGACGTCCTGGAGGGCCGCGGCGACCGGCTGGTCCGCCGGCTGGCGCTGCGGCCGGGCGACCTGCAGCTGTTCAAGGGCCGCTACTCGCTGCACCGGGTGAGCACGGTGCGCGGGGGCGCCGCCCGCCATTCGGCGATCTTCGCCTACAGCGGGCGTCCGGGCGTGGTGGGCAGCGTGGCGCGCACGCGGCAGCTCTTCGGGCGGGTGCTGCCCGAGCACCTGGCGGCCGAGGGCAACGCCGTGCGAGGCGACCGCCTCCTGGACTGACGGCACCGGCACGGGGCGCCATCCGCACGGCCCCCACGACACCCGCGCGCCGCCCCTGCGCCGCGCCCCGCGCCGTCCCGCACCGCCCTCCAGGAAGCCCTCCAGCCAGAAAGGCGCCCCATGGACGTCGGAACGACCGGAAAGATCTCCCTGGACCACATCTACGCGCAGCCCGACCCGCGCGCCTACTTCGGCACGCTGCGGCCGCTGGACTACCAGATCCCCCAGTTGGCGAAACCGCACTTCGCCGCCCTGGTCCGGGAGTACCGTGAAACTCGGCCGGTCCCGGAGCCCACCGTGCTGGACATCGGCTGCTCCTACGGGATCAACGCCGCCCTGGCGAGGTGCGACGCGACCATGGACGAGCTGTACGAGCGCTACGCCGGTCCCGACGCGGCCCTGCGCGACCGGGCCGCCCTGCTGGCGCGCGACCGGGAGATGGTCGGCGCGCGCGGCCGCGGCGGCGCCCGCTTCGTGGGGCTGGACGCCTCCGGCGACGCGCTGGCCTACGCGCTGGCCGCCGGGTTCCTCGACGACGCGGTGCACGCCGACCTGGAGTCCGCCGACCCCACCGAGGAGCAGCGGCGGCGGCTGGCCGCCGACCTGGTCGTCTCGACCGGCTGCCTGGGCTACGTCACCGGCCGCACGATCGCGCGGATCCTCGAAGCCAACAGCGTGGCCGGCAATGGCGCCGGGGGCCTGCCGTGGATGGCGCACTTCGTGCTGCGCATGTTCCCCTTCGACCCCGTCGAGGACCTGCTGGACGCCGCCGGCTACCGGACCGAGCGGTCCGAGCGGCTCTTCCGGCAGCGCCGCTTCGCCACCGCCGAGGAGCAGGCGCTCGTCCTGGACACCCTGTCCGACCTCGGCGTGGACCCCGGCGGCCTGGAAACCGACGGCTGGTTCTACGCCCGGCTCTACCTGTCCCGTCCCCGGAACCGCCCCGATCGAGGAACGCATTGAACACCAGCCCCCCATCCCCCGTCCCCACCTTCGGCCACGAGGACCGGCTGCCGCGCGTGCCGCTGCCCGCGCTGGAGGACAGCTGCCGCCGGTTCCTGGAGTGGTGCGCGCCGCTGCTGACCGCCGACGAGCTGGCCGAGACCGAGGCCGCGGTGGCCGACTTCCTGCGGCCCGACGGCGCGGCGCGCAAGCTGCACGCGGCGCTGGAGCGCTACGACGCCGAGCCCGGCGTGCGCAGCTGGCTCGACACGTTCTGGCCCTACCGCTACCTGGGCCGCCGCGACCGCATCGCGCTGAACGCCAACTTCTTCTTCCTGTTCCAGGACAGCGGGCGGGACCAGGTGGAGCGCGCCGCCGGGCTGATCGCGGGCGCGGTCGCCTACAAGCTGCTGCTGGACCAAGAGCGCGTCGAGCCGGTCGTGCAGCGCGGCAGGCCGCTGTCGATGGAGCAGAACAAGTACCTGTTCTCGACCACGCGCATCCCCGGCGAGGTCCAGGACACCGTGCGCGCCCCCTACTCGGAGGAGTGGCCGGGCCCGTCGCGGGCGCGGCACATCGTGGTGTTCTTCCGGGGCCGCATGTTCCGGATGGACGTGCTGGGAGAGGGCAGCCTCCCCCACACGGCCGAGGAGTACCGCGAGGGCCTGCGCACGGTCATGAAGGCGGGGGCGGCCCCGGCCGGGGCCGACACCTCGGTGGGGCACCTGACCACCATGGCGCGCGCGGAGTGGGCGGAGACGCGCGCGGCGCTGCTCGCCCACGACCCGGGCAACGCCGCGTCGCTGGACGATGTGGAGACCGCGCTGTTCTGCGTGTGCCTGGAGGACTTCGCGCCGCGCGACGACCTGGACGCCTGCGACCACCTGCTGCACGGCGACAGCGGCAACCGGTGGTTCGACAAGGCGGTCTCGCTGGTGGTGTTCGCCGACGGCACGGCCGGGATCAACGTCGAGCACTGCGGCCTGGACGGCACCACCGTGCTGAGCTTCGTGGACGCGCTGCTGGGCGCGCCCGCGGAGGAGGCGTCGCGGGCGTCGGGCGCGGTGGAGCAGGGCACGCCGGCCGTGGAGGCGGTGGAGTTCGTGCTGGACGCGGCGCTGCGCGCGCGGGTGCGCAGGGCCGCCGAGTCGTTCGCGGCGTACGCGGCGGCCACCGCGACCACCACGGTCGCGTTCGACGACTTCGGCGGGAACGACGCCAAGCGGCTGGGCTGCTCCCCCGACGCGTTCGTGCAGATGGCGTACCAGCTCGCGCACCGGCGCGCCAAGGGCCTGACCGGCGCCACCTACGAGTCGATCGCCACCCGCCAGTACCGCAACGGCCGCACCGAGGCGATGCGCGTGGTGACGCCCGAGGTCGTGCGGTTCGTGGCGGCGATGGACGATCTGGAGGCCGACGCCGCGACCCGGCTGGCGGCGTTCCGGGCCGCCGCCGAGGCGCACGTGGCGCGCGCCAAGGAGTGCCAGGCCGGGCAGGCGCCCGAGCAGCACCTGTGGGAGCTGCAGCTCGTCCAGAAGCGGCGCGGCCGGGAGCTGGGCGCCGAGGAGCCGCTGGCGCTGTACGAGTCGCCCGGCTGGACCACGATGCGCGACGACTACCTGAGCACCAGCTCGGCGCCGTCGTCCAGCATCCGCTACTTCGGGTTCGGCGCGACCAGCGACAAGTGCATCGGCGTCGCCTACGTGCTGCTGCCCGACCGGTTCAACGTCTACCTGAGCACGCCGCGCACGGTGGCCGCCGCGATGGAGGCGTTCGCCGACGAGCTGCGCCGGGCCGTGGCCGAGATCCGGGAGCTGCTGGCCGCCGGGTAGGCGGCCGGGCTGCGGGGAGGCCGGCCTCCCCGCAGCCCTCAGGACGCCGCCACGGTCACCCGGCCCCGTAGACGGGCTCGGGCGCGGGGGCCTTGGCGAGCAGGTCGGCGACGACCGGGCCGACCTCGGCGGAGTCCCAGCGGGCGCCCTTGTCGGCCACGGGCCCGTGCCGGAACCCGTCCATGACGCAGATCCGGCCGCCCTCGGCCTCGAAGACGCGGCCGGTGATCCCGCGCGACTCCGCCGAGCCCAGCCACACCACCAGCGGCGACACGTTCTCGGGGGCCATCGCGTCGAACTCGCCCTCGGCGGGCGCGGCCATGGTCTGCGCGAACACCTCCTCGGTCATGCGGGTGCGCGCGGCGGGCGCGATGGCGTTCACCGTCACGCCGTAGCGGCCGAGCTCGGCCGAGGCGACCAGGGTGAGGCCGACGATCCCGGCCTTGGCGGCGGAGTAGTTGCCCTGGCCGACGCTGCCGAGCAGGCCCGCGCCGGAGGAGGTGTTGATCACGCGGCCGTCCACCGGGCGGCCGGCCTTGCTCTCGGCGCGCCAGTACTGCCCGGCGTGCTTGAGCGGCAGGAAGTGCCCCTTCAGGTGCACCCGCATGACCGCGTCCCACTCCTCCTCGGACAGGTTGATCAGCATCCGGTCGCGCAGGAACCCGGCGTTGTTGACCAGCACGTCCAGCCGGCCGAAGTGCTCGATGGCGGTGGCGACCAGGGCGGCGGCGCCGAGGTCGGCGGCGATGTCGTGGGGGCTGGCGACCGCCCGGCCGCCCGCCGCCCGGATCTCGGCGACGACGTCCTCGGCCGGGCCGCCGGAGGCGGCGCCGGTGCCGTCACGGGCCACGCCGAGGTCGTTGACCACGACGGCGGCCCCCTGGCGGGCGAACTCCAGCGCGTGCGCGCGGCCGAGCCCGCGCCCGGCACCGGTGACGACGACCACGCGGTCCTCACAGATCACTTCGCATCCTCCTTGTTGGCGGTGGCGGCGTCCAGGAAGGCGGGTCGCTCTCCCCCGCCGTGCAGCAGCAGCGCGGACCCGGTGACGTACCCGGCCAGGTCCGAGGCCAGGAACACGCAGGCGGCGCCGACGTCGTAGGGGTCGGCCAGGCGGCCGAGCGGGACGGTGCGCTCGACGGCGGCGACGCCCGCCTCGTCGCCGTAGTGCAGGTGGGCCTGCTCGGTGCGGACCATGCCGAGCGTCACCGCGTTCACGCGGATGCGCGGCGCCCACTCCACGGCCAGGGACGAGGTCAGGCTCTCCAGGCCCGCCTTGGCCGCGCCGTAGGCGGCGGTGCCGGGCGAGGGGCGCACGCCGCTGACGCTGCTGATGTTGACGATCGAGCCGCCCGCCTCCTGCTCGCGCATCCGCTCGGCGGCGGCGCGGGACATGATCAGCGCCGAGGTCAGGTTCAGCTCGATGATCTTGACGTGGGTGCGCACCTCACCGTCGGAGACCGGCAGGTACGGGGTGCCGCCCGCGTTGTTGACCAGCACGTCGACCCGGTCCAGGGCGGCGAAGAACGCCTGCGCGGCGTCGGGGTCGCGCGCGTCCAGGGAGGCGAAGCGGGCGGTGCGGCCCCCGGCCTCGGGCAGGGCGTCCGGCTCGCGCCGGGCCACCGCGACCACCTCGGCCCCGGCCTCCAGGAAGGCGCGGCTGACACCGAGGCCGACGCCGCGCACCCCTCCGGTGACGACGACGGTCCGGCCGCTCAGATCCAGGCTCAGCACGCTTCTCCCCTCTCGGCGGTGACTGCTACGGTCAGTTCTAACAAATGTTTGGTGGAAAGGTAGCGCATGGGAATCGCCACCACGACCCATCCGGACGGGGTCGCCGAGATCGTCGTCGCCGCGCCGCCGGTCAACGCCCTGACCGTGGCCGGCTGGTTCGAGCTGGCCGAGGCGGTGCTGGCGGCCGGCCGCGACCCGGGCGTCGGCGCCGTCGTGCTGCGCGCCGAGGGCCGCGGCTTCAACGCCGGAGTGGACATCAAGGAGATGCAGGCCACCGCGGGGCACACCGCCCTGGTGGGGGCCAACCGGGGCTGCTTCGCGGCGTTCGCGGCCGTCTACGAGTGCGAGGTGCCGGTCGTCGCCGCGGTGCACGGCTTCTGCCTCGGCGGCGGCGTCGGGCTGGCCGGCAACGCCGACATCGTCGTGGCGTCCGAGGACGCCTACTTCGGGCTGCCGGAGGTGGACCGGGGCGCGCTCGGCGCGGCCACCCACCTGGCGCGCCTGGTGCCCCAGCACCTGATGCGCGCGATGGTCTACACCTGCCGCAACGTCACCGCCGCCGAGCTGCACCACCACGGCTCGGTGCTGGACGTGGTGCCCGCCGACCAGCTGCGGCTGCGCGCGCTGGAGGTCGCCGGGAGCATCGCCGCCAAGGACCGGTACGTGATCCGGCGGGCCAAGGAGTCGCTGAACGGCATCGATCCGGTGGACGTGCGGCGCAGCTACCGCTTCGAGCAGGGCTTCACCTTCGAGCTGAACCTGATGGGCGCGGGCGACGAGCACCGCGACGCCTTCGTGGCGAAGGGGGCCGAGCGATGAGCGGAAAGGTCATGACGGCCGCCGAGGTCGTCGCGTCGCTGCGCAGCGGCATGACGCTCGGGATCGGCGGCTGGGGGTCGCGGCGCAAGCCGATGGCGCTGGTCCGGGAGATCCTGCGCTCGGACCTCGCCGACCTGACGGTGGTGTCCTACGGCGGCCCCGACGTCGGGCTGCTGTGCGCGGCCGGGAAGGTGCGGCGGCTGGTCACCGCGTTCGTCACCCTGGACTCGGTCCCGCTGGAGCCGCACTTCCGGCAGGCGCGCCAGGAGGGCGCGATCGAGCTGACCGAGTACGACGAGGGCATGTTCATGTTCGGGCTGTACGCGGCGGCGCACCGGCTGCCGTTCCTGCCCACGCCCGTCGGGCTCGGCTCGGACGTGATGCGCGTCAACCCGCACCTGAAGACGGTCCGCTCCCCCTACGAGGACGGCACCGAGCTGGTGGCGGTCCCGGCGCTGACGATGGACGCGGCGCTCGTCCACATGAACCGCGCCGACGCGCGCGGCAACGCCCAGTACCTGGGGCCCGACCCCTACATGGACGACCTGTTCGCCAAGGCGGCCGACCGCACCTACGTTTCGTGCGAGCGCCTGGTGGACACCCCCGACCTGCTGAAGGAGGGGCCCGCCCAGTCCCTGCTGATCAGCCGCGCGCACGTGGCCGGGGTGGTGGAGACCCCCAACGGCGCGCACTTCACCGACTGCGCGCCCGACCACGGCCGCGACGAGGCGTTCCAGCGGCTCTACGCCAAGGCCGCCGCCGACCCCGAGCAGTGGGCGGCGTTCCGCGAACGTTTCCTGTCCGGCGACGAGGCCGCCTACCAGGACGCCGTGCGCGTCTGGCGGGAGGAGAACCGATGAGCACCGCTGCCACCGAGACCACCGCCGACGCCACCGCCACGCGCGCCGAGGTCTGCGCGGTCGCCTGCGCCGAACTGTTCCGGGGCGACGGGGAGATCGTCGCCGCGGCCGTCGCCGGGTTCGTGCCGATGCTGGGCTCGCGGCTGGCCCGCGCCACCTTCGAGCCGGACCTGCTGACCACCGACGGCGGCCCGTCGCTGAGCGCGGCGCCGGTCCCGCTCGGCGCGCAGGCCGCCGAGGTGGAGGGCTGGCTGCCGTTCCGCGACCACCTGTGGCTGGTGCTGAACGGGCGGCGGCACGTGGTGATGGGCCCCAGCCAGATCGACCCGTTCGGCAACACCAACATCTCCTGCATCGGCGACTGGGAGCGGCCCTCCCGGCAGCTGCTCGGCGTGCGCGGCGGGCCCGGCAACACGCTGCTGAACACCACCAGCTACTGGGTGCCCAAGCACTCGGCGCGCGTGTTCACCGAGCGGGTCGACTTCGTCAGCGGCGTCGGCCACGACCGGGGCGCCCACGAGATCCGGCGCGTGGTCACCAACCTGGCCGTGCTGGACTTCGCCACGCCCGACCGGCGGATGCGGCTGCGCTCGGTGCACCCCGGAGTCACCGTCGAGCAGGTCGTGCAGAGCACCGGCTTCGAGCTGGCCGTCCCGGACGAGGTGCCCGAGACGCGCCTGCCCACCGGCGAAGAGCTGCGCGTCATGCGCGAGGTCCTGGACCCCAAGGGCCTGCGGGAACGCGAGGTGCCGCAGTGAGCGGGCAGGTCCTGGAGACCCCGCTCACCCGCCTGGTGGGCGTGCGGCACCCGGTCGTGCAGACCGGCATGGGCTGGGTGGCGGGCCCGCGCCTGGTGACGGCGGTGGCGAACGCGGGCGGCCTCGGCATCCTGGCGTCGGCGACGATGACGCTGGAACAGCTCGCGGGGGCCGTGCGGGAGGTGAAGGAGCGCACCGACGCGCCGTTCGGCGTCAACCTGCGCGCCGACGCCTCCGACGCGGGCGACCGCATCGACCTGCTCATCAAGGAGCGGGTCAAGGTCGCCTCGTTCGCGCTGGCCCCCAAGCCCGACCTGATCGCCAAGCTCAAGGACGCGGGCGTGGTGGTGGTCCCCTCGGTCGGCGCGCGCCGCCACGCCGAGAAGGTCGCCGCGTGGGGCGCCGACGCGGTGCTGGTGCAGGGCGGCGAGGGCGGCGGCCACACCGGCGCGGTCGCCACCACGCTGCTGCTGCCCCAGGTGGTGGACGCGGTGGACATCCCCGTGATCGCCGCCGGCGGCTTCTTCGACGGCCGCGGCCTGGCCGCCGCCCTCGCCTACGGCGCGGCGGGCGTGGCGATGGGCACGCGGTTCCTGCTGACCGCCGACTCGGCGGTGCCCGAGGAGGTCAAGCGGGTCTACCTCGGCACCGGGGAGACGGTGGTGACCCGCCAGGTGGACGGGATGCCGCACCGGGTGCTGCGCAGCGACCTGGTGGACGCCCTCGAACGCTCGGGCCGGGTGTCGGGCACCGTCCGGGCGCTGCGCAACGCCGCCGCGTTCAAGAAGATCTCCGGCATGTCCTGGCGCGCGATGCTCGCCGACGGCCGCGCGATGAAGCACGGCAAGGACCTGTCGTGGTCGCAGGTGCTGATGGCCGCCAACACCCCGATGCTGCTGAAGGCCGCCATGGTGGACGGCCGCCCCGACCTCGGGGTGATGGCCTCCGGGCAGGTCGTCGCGGTGCTGGACGACCTGCCGACCTGCGCCGAGCTGATCGGCGCCGTCGTCGCGCAGGCGGCCGAGCGAATCGCCGCCCAGCAGGGCTACCTGACGCGGGCGACGACGCCGAGGTAGGTGGGGGTGCGGAAGTCGGGCGCCAGGTCGGCGCCCGGCTCCCACACCTCCACCGGCACGAGGCCCGGCGGCACGGGCTCGGCGTCGCCGAGCAGGGCGGTGAGCCGCTCGCGGCCGCGCAGCGTGAACGATCCGGCGGCGCTGCGCTTGTAGATGCCGTCCACCTGCGACAGCGGCTCGTCCTGCCCCTCGCCCGGGAACGGGTGCGACAGCACCAGGTGGCTGCCGGGCGCCAGGTCCGCGCACAGCCGCGCCACGATCGAGGCGGCCGCCTCGTCGTCGGGCACGAACTGGAGGATGGCGCACAGGATCACGGTCACCGGCCGGTCGAAGTCGATGCGCTCGCGCACCACCTGGTGGGCGAGGACGCCCTCGGGGTCGTGCAGGTCCCCCTCGACGACGCTGGTCCGCGGGTTGTCGGCGAGCAGGGCGCGGGCGTGGACGAGCACCGTCGGGTCGTTGTCGACGTAGACGACCTGCGCGTCGGGGGCCTCCCGCAGCACGACCTGGTGCACGTTCTCCTGCGTGGGCAGCCCGGCCCCCACGTCCAGGAACTGGCGGCAGCCGCCGGCCGCCAGCGACCGCACGGCCCGGCCGAGGAAGCCGCGGTTGGCGCGGGCGGCCCCCCGCAGGTCGTTGCCGACCTCGCGGCTGATCGCGATGACCTTCTCGGCGGCCTCGCGGTCGGCGGCGAAGTTGTCCTTGCCGCCCAGGTAGTAGTCGTACATGCGGGCGACGCTCGGGACCTCGGGGTCCACGCCGGGGGGCGCCTGCTCGGGGGTCGTCAACGCCTGCTCCTCGCGTCGGGGGCCGGAACCGAAGATCATTCTGCCGTGCCGGGCGGCCCTCCTCCACGCAAACCGCGGATCACGTCCCGGACCGGCCCCGGTCCGCGCCGGGCGCGCCCGCGGGCGCGCCCGGCGGGGCCGTCACGGGGCGACCGCCAGGACGAGCTTGCCGGTCGTCGCGCCGGTCTCGATGCGGCGGTGCGCCTCGGCGGCCCCCTCCAGCGGCAGCGTCTCCACCTGGAGGCGCAGCGCGCCGGACTCGGCGGCCGCGACCGCGCGGCGCAGGGCCCGGCCCGCCTGCTCGGGGAAGGCGGCGGAGAACGCGGCCAGGTTGAAACCCGACACCGTCCTGTTGGCGAACCACAGGCCGTTGGCGGACAGGCCCACGTCGTCGGCGCCCGAGGCGTTGCCCATCACGACCAGGCGGCCCATCGGCGCGAGCAGGTCCACGCCCGCGCGGCGCGCCGGGCCGCCGACCATGTCCACCACGACGTCGAACGGGCCGTCCGGCACCTGGTCGCGCAGCACCACCTCGTCGTAGCCGAACGCCTTCGCCGCCTCGACCTTGGCCGGGGAGCCGACCGTGCCGACGACGCGGCCCGCGCCGAGCAGGCGGGCGGCCTGGCCGAGCTGGCTGCCCACTCCCCCGGCGGCCGCGTGCACCAGCACGCTCTCGCCCGGCTCGATCCGCGCGACCCGGTCCAGGACCAGGAACGCGGTGGTGCTGTTGGACGGCACGCCCGCCGCGACGTCCGGCGGCAGCCCGTCCAGCGGGGCGACCAGGTCGGCGGAGGTGACCGCCACCTCGGCGTAGCCGCCGCCGTCCACGATGGTCAGCGCCGCGACCGGCTGCCCGGGCCGCAGGTCTTCGACACCGTCGCCGACCGCGCGCACGCGCCCGGACACCTCGATGCCGGGGACGAACGGCAGCGGCACGTCCACCACGCCCTGCCGGTAGAGGACCTCGGCGAAGTTCGCGCCCGCGTAGGCCACGTCGATGGACACCTGGCCCGGTCCGGGCTCGGGGACCTTGACGTCGGCGCCGCGCAGCACCTCCGCGCCGCCGAATTCGGGGATCGTGATCGCGCGCATCAGTAGCGGTCTCCGGTGGGGGCGGGCAAGGCGTCGAGCTCGGCGATGTCCTCGGCGGTGAGGTCCAGGTCCGCCGCGCCCGCGTTGTCGTGCAGGTAGCGGGACTTCTTGGTGCCGGGGATCGGGATGACGTGGTCGCCCTGGGCGAGCGTCCAGGCGATGGCGACCTGCGCGGGCGTCGCGCCGCGCCGCTCGGCGACGGCCTTGACGATGTCGACGATCCGCAGGTTGGCCTTCAGCGCCTCCTCCTGGAAGCGCGGGTTCTTCGCGCGGAAGTCGCCCTCCTCCAGGTCGGCGCTGGTCACGGCGCCGGTGAGGAAGCCGCGGCCGAGCGGGGAGAACGGCACGAACGCCGCGCCGCTGCCGCGGCACCAGCCGACCACGTCGCCGACGCCGTCCGTCGCGGCGGCGGTGCTGTCGGAGCCGCCGCCCGCCTGCCCGCCGGGCGCGCCCATCGCGTCGCGCGTCCACAGCGACAGCTCCGACTGGATCGCGGAGACCGGGTGGACGCGGTGCGCCTCCTCGGCCTGCGCGACGGTGACCTCCGACAGGCCGAGGCGGCGGACCTTGCCCTCGGCGACCAGTTCGGCCATCGCGCCCCAGGAGTCGGTGAGCGGCACCTCCGGGTCGATGCGGTGCAGGTAGAACAGGTCGATGACGTCGGTGTCCAGGCGGCGCAGGCTCTCCTCGGCCGACCGCCGGACGTGCTCGGGCGAGCCGTCGCGGTGCATGGCGTGGGTGGCGGCGTCGTCGACGACCAGGCCGGTCTTGGTGGCCACGACCGCCTGGTCGCGGCGGCCCTTCAGGGCGCGGCCGACGAGGGTCTCGTTGTGGCCGTCGCCGTACACCTGGGCGGTGTCCAGGAACGTCACGCCGAGGTCGAGGGCCTCGCGGATCAGCGCGACCGACGCGTCGTCGTCGCGCTCGGAGGCGCTGTAGGCCCAGCTCATGCCCATGCAGCCGAGGCCGACCGCGCCGACGGGGGTGCCGTGGAAGTCGCGAGTGCGCATTGGATGCTTCCCTTCGGGTTCAGGCCGCGGCGGCGACGAGGCCGCCGTCGATGATCAGGTCTTGGGCGTTGACGTAGGAGGCGTCGCGGGAGGCGAGGAAGGCGACCGCGGCGGCGACCTCCTCGGGACGGCCGAAGCGCCCGGCGGCGACCCGCGCGCGCAGCGCGGCCGCCTCCTCCTCCGGGAGCGCCGCCTCCGGGTACATGGGGGTGTCGATGTAGCCGGGGCTGACGGAGTTGACGCGGATGCCCCGGTCCGCCAGGTCGGCGGCGAAGGTGCGGGCGAGGTTGTGCGCGGCGGCCTTGGTCGCCGAGTAGACCGAGGCGAGCGGCAGGCCGCGGCTGGTGGTCCAGGAGGCGTTGATGACGATGGCGCCGCCCTCGGGCATCAGCGGGACGGCCTTCTGGACGGTGAAGAACACGCCCTTGAGGTTGACGGCCACCGTGTGGTCGAAGTCGGCCTCGGTGATGTCGGCGGAGCGCTTGAACGTGCCGACGCCCGCGTTGGCGAACAGCACGTCGAGCCGCCCGTACCGGTCGCCGATCTCGGCCATGAGGGCGTCGAGGTCGGCCGGGCTCGCGGCGTCGCCCGCGACGGCCAGGACGCGGTCGCCCGCGTCCAGTTCCTCGGCCGCCCGCTCCAGGCGGCCGGCGTCGCGGCCGGTGATGACGGTGCGGGCGCCCTCGTCCAGCAGGCGGCGCGCGGTGGCCAGGCCCATCCCGCTGCTCCCGCCGGTCACAAGAGCGATCTTCCCAGCGAATCGGTCGTTGTCCATGCCCTCGATCCTGCCGAGGGCGCGGGCGGGCCGGCAGTGCCGGTTTATCCTGGGTGTGGCACCACCACCCTGCCGGGCGGCGCTCAGCTCGCGCGGACGAGCCTGATCCGCGCCATGTGCCGCTCCAGGCGCTCCAGGGTGCCGGGCAGCGGGTTGTGCAGGACCAGGTCGTGGCCGGGCCGGTCGGGCAGCGGCAGCCGCGTCGCCTCGAAGACCAGGTCCCCCGCCTCGGGATGGCGGATCGCCTTGCGGACCTGGCTCTCCCCGCCGACCTCGTGCCGCGCCCACAGCTCGGCGAACTCGGGGCTGGTGGCCAGCATGTCCCCGATCAGCCGGTCGAACTCCGGGTCGTCGGGGTAGCGGGCGGCGTCGGCTCGGAAGCGGCCGACCACGCCGGGCGCGGCCTCCTGCCACTCGGCGTGCAGCGCCCGGTAGCGGACGTTGGTGAAGAAGCTGACCATGCAGTTGTGGTCGGTGTCGCCGTAGCCGAACACCTCGCGGGCGGCGTCGTTGATGGCCAGGAAGTTCCAGTACCGGTCGCGGACGTAGCCGGGCCGGGGCGACCAGGCGTCCAGCAGCCGCTGCAGCTCGGGGGTGACGGGCACGGCGGGGGCCACCTCGGCGATCGGCGGGTTCAGCCCGGCCAGCAGGTACAGGTGCTCGCGCTCGCGCCCGTCCAGCCGCAGCGCCCGGCTGATCGCGTCCAGCACGTCGCCGGAGACCTTGATGTCGCGGCCCTGCTCCAGCCAGGTGTACCAGGACACCCCGACCCCGGCCAGCACGGCGACCTCCTCGCGCCGCAGCCCCGGGGTGCGGCGGCGGCCGGCCTCGGGCATCCCGACGTCGGCGGGAGTGAGGCGGGCCCGGCGGGTGCGCAGGAAGTCGCGCAGCTCTTCGCGGCGACGGTCGGGGACGGAGGAGTTCGCGGCGGCCATGCCGCCACGATATCGGGCACTCCCCCCGGATCGGGGCGCCGGCCGGGGCACCGCCCAGGGCGCTCACTCGGCGAGCAGCCGCCGCCCGATGATCATCTTCTGGATGTCGGCGGTGCCCTCGCCGATCAGCAGCATCGGCGCCTCCCGGTACAGGCGCTCAATCTCGTACTCGGTGGAGTAGCCGTAGCCGCCGTGGATGCGGAAGGAGTCCTCCACGACCTCCTTGCAGTACTCGCTGGCCAGGTACTTGGCCATGCCCGCCTCCAGGTCGTTGCGCTCGCCGGAGTCCTTGCGGCGCGCGGCCATCACCATCATCTGGTGCGCGGCCTCGACCTTGGTCGCCATCTCCGCCAGCCGGAACAGCACCGCCTGGTGCCCGGCGATGGGGCGGCCGAAGGTCTCGCGCCGCCGGGCGTAGTCCAGGCCCAGCTCGTAGGCGCGGCGGGCGACGCCGCAGCCGCGCGCGGCGACGTTGACGCGGCCGACCTCCACGCCGTCCATCATCTGGTAGAAGCCGCGCCCCTCGGCGCCCCCGAGTACCTGCGCGGCGGGCACGCGGTGCCCGGCGAAGACCAGCTCGGTGGTGTCCACGCCCTTGTAGCCCATCTTGGAGATCTTCCCCGGCACCGTCAGGCCGGGCGCGACCTCGCCGAAGCCGGGCTCCTTGTCCACCAGCAGCGTCGTCATGCCCTTGTGCCCGGCGCCGGGGTCGGTCCTGACGAGGGTGGCGACCAGGTTGGCCGAGGCGCCGTTGGTCAGCCACATCTTCTGGCCGTCGACGACGTAGTGGTCGCCGTCGCGGACCGCGCGGGTGCGGATCGCCGACACGTCCGAGCCGCAGCCCGGCTCCGACATCGAGAACGCGCCGCGGACCTCCCCGGTCGCCATCCGCGGCAGGTAGCGCTCGCGCTGCTCGGCGGTGCCGTGGTGGGTGATCATCCAGGCGACGATGAAGTGCGTGTTGACGATGCCCGACACGCTCATCCAGCCGCGCGACAGCTCCTCCACCACCAGCGCGTAGGTGAGCAGCGACTCCCCCAGCCCGCCGTGCTCGGCGCCGATCGTCAGCCCGAACAGGCCCAGCTCGCGCATGCGGTCCACGATCGCCTGCGGGTACTCGTCGGCGCGCTCCAGCTCGGCGGCGGCCGGCAGGACCTCCCGGTCCACGAACGCCCGCACCGTGGCGACGATCTCGCGCTGCTCGTCGCTCAGCCCGTGGGTCTGCTGGAGTCTGCTCACCGGTGCTCTCCTCGGGGGCCGGGACGTCGGGCACTGCTCAGGGGCACTGCTATGGGGCACTGCTCAGCGGGGCACTGCTCAGCGGCCCTCGAAGCGGGGCGGGCGGCGCTCGGCGAACGCGGCGCGGCCCTCGGCGAAGTCGGCGCTGGCGTAGATCGCGGTCTGCTCCTCCAGCTCGGCCGCCAGCAGCCGGTCCAGGTCGGGCTCGGCGCGGCCCAGCGTCCGCTTGGTCGCGGCGACCGACAGCGGGGCCAGCGCGGCGGCCCCCGCCGCCAGCTCCAGCGCCGCGTCCAGCGCGCCGCCGGGCGGGGCGAGGCCGTCGGCCAGGCCGATCTCGTAGGCGCGGCGCGCGGAGACGGTGCGGCCGAACACCAGCAGGTCCTTGGCACGGCCGATCCCGACGCGCTGGGGCAGCGTCCACAGCAGGCCGCCGTCGGGGACCAGGCCGACCTTGCCGAACGCGGCGACGAAGCGGGCGTCCTCGGCCGCCACCACGTGGTCGCAGGCCGCCGCGAACGACACCCCCAGCCCTGCGGCGACGCCCTCGACCGCCGCCACGACCGGCTTCGCGCAACCCGTCATGAGCCGGACCGCCTCGTGCAGCGGCTCCAGCCGGGCCGCCACCGCCTCGGGGCCCACGCCCCGCATCTCGCGCACGTCGCCGCCCGCGCAGAAGGTGCCGCCGTTGCCGGTCAGCACGATCGCCCGCACGCCGGGCGCGGCCACGGCCGCGCGCAGTTCGTCCAGCAGCCGCTCGCGCGTGGGGACGTCGACGGCGTTGCGGGCCTCGGGCCGGTCGAAGGCCAGCACCCGGGTCGTGCCGTGGTCGGTCACCGCTATCACTGGGGCCCCTTCCGGATTTTTTATACGATATGACCGGCGGGGACGGAGCGGAAGGGGCCGCCGCCGGTCAGTCGGGTGCTCCGCCGTCCGGCGTCGCGCCGCCCCGCGCCTCGTCCCAGAAGCCCCGCGCCTCCAGATGCACCACCAGCAGCGTCCCGGCGTGCCGGATGTGGTTGCGCATCGCCTGCCGCGCCGCGTCGGCGTCACCGGCCCGCAGCGCCGCCAGCACCAGGTGGTGGTCGTCCACCGACGCCTCGGGCCAGCCGTGGACGGCCGAGTAGAAGCGGCGCGGCGCGTACCGCGCGACCAGCCGCAGCAGCCAGGCGGTCTTGGGCGAGGCGGCGGCGAGGTTCACCACGCGGTGGAAGTGGTGGTTGGCCTCCTCGATGGCGTCGGCGTCGCGGGTCCGGACGGCCGCCTCCAGGCGGGTCTGCGTGCGCTCCAGCTCGGCGATCTCGGCCCCGATGATCCGCGCGGCGGCGCGGGCGGCCAGCTCGCCGGCGAAGTGGGCCTGGGCGTCGAACAGGTCCCGCACGTCCTGCCGGGAGAGCGGCGCGGGCATGAACCCCCGGCGCGGCTCCAGCACGACGAACCCCTCGCCGCGCAGCGACAGCAGCGCCTCGCGCACCGGCGTCACGCTGACCCCGAGGTCCTCGGCGACGCGCTCCAGGCGCAGGAACTCCCCGTGCCTGACCTGCCCGGACATGATGAGGTCGCGGACGTAGGCGGCCACCTCGTCGCTGAGCTGGCGGCGGCGGCCGAGGGCCCCCGCGTCACCGGTACGGGCCACTGTGCCGCCTCCCTCCGCGGCCGGCGTCGCGCGGCCGGCCGGTCGGGACCAGTATGGACGACCGGTCTGATCAGATATATGAAACACTCGCGCCGATCGTCCGCCGGGAGGGGAGACGCCCGTGTTCGCACTGAACGACGAGGAACGCGCCATCGTCGAGGTCGTCGCCGATTTCGTGGACCGCGAGGTCCGCCCGGCGGCCCGCGAGCTGGAGCACGCCGGGACCTACCCCGAGCACCTGATCGAGCGGATGAAGCGGCTGGGCGTGTACGGGCTGGCGGTGCCCGCGCCCTACGGGGAGTCGGCGGTGTCCAAGCGCTGCTACGCGCTGGTGACCGAGGAGCTGGCGCGCGGCTGGATGACGCTGGCGGGCGCGTTCGGCGGGCACACCGTGGTGTCGCACCTGATCGCGGTGTTCGGCACCGAGGAGCAGAAGCGCCGCTACCTGCCCCGGATGGCGACCGGCGAGCTGCGCGCCACGATGGCGCTGACCGAGCCGTCGGGCGGGTCGGACCTGCAGGCGATGGGCACGGTGGCGCGCCGGTCCGGCGACCGGTACGTGGTGGACGGCGCCAAGATGTGGATCACCAACGCGCGCCGCTCCGGGCTGATCGCGCTGATGTGCAAGACCGACCCGGCCGCCGAGCCCCGGCACCGCGGCATCAGCATCCTGCTGGTGGAGAAGGGGCCGGGCCTGACGGTCTCGCGCGACCTGCCCAAGCTCGGCTACAAGGGCGTGGAGAGCTGCGAGCTGGTGTTCGAGGGGTTCGAGGCCCCGCTGGACGCCGTGCTGGGCGGCGAGGAGGGCCGGGGGTTCCCGCAGATGATGCGGGGGCTGGAGGTGGGCCGCATCCAGGTCGCCGCGCGCGCCCTGGGCGTGGGGCGGGCCGCGCTGGAGGACTCGCTGCGCTACGCCCAGCAGCGCGAGGCGTTCGGCAGGCCGATCTGGCAGCACCAGTCGGTCGGCAACTACCTGGCCGACATGGCGACCAAGCTGCGCGCGGCGCGGCTGCTCACCCTGGACGCCGCCGAGCGGCTGGACGCCGGGGAGCGCTGCGACATGGAGGCGGGCATGGCCAAGCTGTACGCCTCGGAGGCCGCCATGGAGATCGCGCTGAACGCGGTGCGCGTGCACGGCGCGGCGGGCTACTCCACCGAGTTCGACGTGGAGCGCTACTTCCGCGACGCGCCCCTGATGATCGTCGGCGAGGGCACCAACGAGATCCAGCGCAACGTGATCGTCAAGCAGCTGATCGACCGGAACCGGATCTAGGGGCGCCGGGGCCGGGCGGCGGCCGCTACGCTCCGGCCCCATGACCCTGCGGATCGCGGGCCGCCCGCCGGCGCTGGTGGCGAGCATCGTCCTGTTCGGCGCGGTATGGGTGGGCACCTCGACGCTCGCGGTCGCCTCCGGCGGCTACGGACCGGCCGCGCTGGCCGGCACGGCGTTCTGGTTCGCGGTCCTGGCGCTGCTGCTCTACCGGGCCTGGGCCGGCGGTCCCTTCGCCGCCATGGCGATCAGCCGGATCGGTGTCGGCTTCGGCGTCCTGATCCTGGTCGGGCTGGTGGGCGTGTGCCTCCTCTACCCCGACGACATCAGCGAGACGCTGCGGACCGGGGCCCCGGGCCTCCTCGGCGCGGCCGCCTTCATCGCGTCGGGGCTCCTGGTCAACCGCAAGGAGGTCATCGAGTGGCGGGCGGGCCTGTCCAGGTCGCGGTCATCGCGGTGACGCCGCCGGGCGCGCGGATCGCCAGCTCGCCGTCCTCCGAGCCCACCGCGGCGAACGGCTGCCCCGCGTAGACCGGTCGGCGCGCGCGGAACGCCAGCTCGGTCACCGCGTGCCCGGCGCGGCGCGGCAGCTCCAGGCAGAGCAGGGCCAGCAGCGGCCCGTGGACGACCAGGCCGGGATGCCCTTCGACGCCGGTCGCGTACGCCTCGTCGTAGTGGATGCGGTGGGCGTTGTAGGTGAGCGCGCTGAACCGGAACAGCAGCACCGGGTCGGCGGTCATCGGCAGCGTCCACGGCTCGTCGGCCCGCGGCGGCTCGAACGACGGCGGCTCGGGGCGGGCCGCCGGATCGCCGCTGCGGTAGACCAGGTCCTGCTCCTCGACCGCGATCGCGGCGCCGTCGCGCAGGAACGTGTGGCGGACGGTCACGAACGCCATCTCGCCGCTGCGGCCCGTCTTGACGGCGGTGGACGCGAGCTCGGAGCGGCGCGTGACCTCGTCGCCGACGCGCAGCGGCTCGCGCACCAGGTAGCGGCCGCCCGCGAACATGCGGCGGCGGTCCGGGACCGGCGGCAGGAAGTGCCCGGCGAGCGGGTGCCCGTCGGGGCCCAGCTCGTGCTGCGCGGGCCGGTCCAGGAAGTGCAGCCAGTGCCACAGCGGCGGCAGCTCCTTCTCCGGCGGTTCGACGCCGAGCAGCCCGGCGAGCGCGGCGGAGGGGGCGGCGTCGATGCGTTCGGCGGTCTCCAGCGGCCCCGGGGCCCAGCCGTCCATGCCGATCACGCGACCACCCCCTGGGCGCGCAGCGCGGCGGTGTCCAGGCCGAGCGCGGACAGCACCTCCTCGGTGTGCTCGCCGAGGCCGGGCGCCGGTACGGGCGCGCGGTCGCCGGTGTCCAGCGGGGACGCCGGGGCCTTGATCCGGCCGACGCCGGGTTGGTCGATCTCGCCCATCATCGGGTTCCCGTCCAGGTCGATCTCGGAGAAGCGCCGGTAGGGCGCCCACAGCACCGACGACCTCGCCAGCGCGTCGCCCACCTCGGCCAGCGTGCGGGCCTCGAACCAGGGGGCGACCAGCGCCGCCAGGGCCTCGCGGTGGCGGTAGCGGTCGCCGTCCACGGTGAAGTCGGCGTTCAGCAGGCGGGCCAGCTCGGCGACGGTGCCGTCCAGCCCGGTCGCCGCGCACAGGTCGGCGAAGTGGCGCGCGGTGAGGGCGACGACCATGACGCGGCCGCCGTCGGCGAGCGCGAAGTCGCGGCCGAAGCCGCCGAACAGGTGGTTGCCGATGCGGGGGCGCTCCGCGCCGAGCTGCGCCTCGGCGAGCAGGCCGAGGTTGCCCGCGGTGGCCAGCGCCACGTCGTACAGCGGCAGCCTGATGCGCGCGCCCTCGCCGGTGCGGGAGCGGCGGCGCTCGGCGGCCAGCAGGCCGACCGCCGCGTACAGGCCGCACGCCACGTCCCAGGCCGGCAGCACGTGGCTGACGGGGGCGGCGTGGTCGGCCGGGCCGGTGACCATCGGGAACCCGATCTCGGCGTTGACGGTGTAGTCCACCGCGGCGCCGCCGTCGTGGCGCCCCTCGATCTGGAGGTGGATCAGGTCGCGGCGGACCCGCGACAGCGCCTCGTGCGACAGCCAGCTCCGGCCGACCGCGTTGGTGAGCACGGTCCCGGCGTCGGCGACCAGGCTGGTCACCACCTCGCGGCCCGCCGGGGCGCGCAGGTCCACGGTGACCGAGCGCTTGCCCTTGTTCATGCCGGTCCACAGCAGGCTGGTGCCGGACGGGGCCAGCGGCCAGCGCCCGGCGTCGGCCGCGCCGCCGATCGGGTCGACCCGCACCACCTCGGCGCCGAGCTGGGCCAGCGTCATGCCGCCGAGCGGGGCGGCCACGAAACTGGAGACCTCCACGATCCGCAAGCCGTCGAGCAGGCCCGCCATGCGACCACTCCCCGTCACTGGTTCCGCCTCGTACGTCCCTTATGACCATGGGCATGATCGCAGGGGCCGCGGACGGCGCGTCCACGGCCCCCGGCGTTCGGGCTCAGAGGCGTTCGATGACGGTGACGTTCGCCTGGCCGCCGCCCTCGCACATCGTCTGCAGGCCGTAGCGGCCGCCGGTGCGCTCCAGCTCGTGCAGCAGCGTGGTCATCAGCCGCGCGCCGGTCGCGCCGAGCGGGTGGCCGAGCGCGATCGCGCCGCCGTTGGGGTTGACGATCGCCGGGTCGGCGCCGGTCTCCTTCAGCCAGGCCAGCACCACCGGCGCGAACGCCTCGTTGATCTCGACGGCGTCGATGTCGCCGATCGTCATCCCGGCCTTCTTCAGCGCGTACGCGGTGGCGGGGATCGGCGCCGAGAGCATCCGGATGGGGTCCTCGCCGCGCGCCGACAGGTGGTGCACGCGGGCGCGCGGGGTGAGGCCGTGCTCGCGGACGGCGCGCTCGGAGGCGATCAGCAGCGCCGCCGCGCCGTCGGAGATCTGCGAGGACACCGCCGCGGTGAGGCGGCCGCCCTCGACCAGGGTCTTCAGCCCTGCCATCTTCTCCAGGCTGGTGTCGCGGCGCGGGCCCTCGTCGGTGGTGAGGCCCTCGTAGGGGGCGATCTCCCGCTCGAAGCGGCCCTCGTCGATCGCGCGGATCGCCCGCTGGTGCGACTGGTAGGCGAACGCCTCCATCTCCTCGCGGGACAGGTCCCAGTCGCGGGCGATCATCTCGGCGCCGGCGAACTGCGACACCTCGGCGTCGCCGTAGCGCGCCGCCCAGCCCTTGGACCCGGCGAACGGGCCCTTGTCGAAGCCCAGCGGCTCGGCGGCGGTCATGGCGGAGGCGATGGGGATCTGCGACATGTTCTGCACGCCGCCCGCCACCACCAGGTCGCTGGTGCCCGACAGCACCGCCTGCGCGGCGAAATGCACGGCCTGCTGGGAGGAGCCGCACTGGCGGTCCACGGTGACGCCGGGCACCTCCTCGGGCAGCCCGGCGGCCAGCCAGCAGGTGCGGGCGATGTCGCCGGCCTGCGGGCCGATCGTGTCCACGCAGCCGAAGACCACGTCCTCGACCGCGGCCGGGTCGACGCCCGAGCGGTCCATCAGCGCCGTCAACACGTGCGCGCCCATGTCGGCGGGGTGCACGGCGGCGAAACCGCCGTTGCGCCGCCCGACCGGCGCGCGGACCGCCTCGACGATGTAGGCCTCGGCCATGGGGGGTCTCCTTCTCGCGGGGGTCAGCTCGCCTGGATCCCCTCCAGGACCATGGCGAGGTACTGCTTGGCGATGTCGTCGGCGGACAGGCGCCCGCCGCGCTGGTACCAGTTGGCCGCCACCCAGACGGTGTCGCGGATGAACCGGTAGACCAGGGTCGTGTCGAGGTCGGCGCGGAAGGCGCCCTCGGCCACGCCCCGGGACAGCAGCGAGGTCCACATCTCCTCGAACCGGCGGTGCGAGTCGAGCAGGTAGTGGAACCGCTCGCTGGTGGCCAGGTGCTTGGACTCGTTCTGGTAGACCACGACGGCGGGGCGGTGCCGGTCGATGGAGCGGAACGACTCCACGACCAGCGCCTCCAGGGTCTCGCGGGCGCCCATCCCGGCGGCGAGGACCCGGTCGTAGGCGCTCCACATGTCGTGCAGGAACGTCGACAGGATCTCGTCGGCCATCGACTCCTTGGAGTCGAAGTGGTAGTACAGGCTGCCGCCGAGCAGGCCGGCGGCGTCGGCCACCTTGCGGATCGTGGTGGCCGAGTACCCCTGGGAGGCGAACACCTCGGCGGCGGTGGCGAGCAGCTCGGCCCGCCGTTCCGCGCGGGCGGCCGCGGTGCCCTCGGCATCGCGCCGTCGTGGACTCATGTTCAGGCTTTCTGGCTGGAGACGGAGACGACCTCGCCCGTCATGTAGGACGAGTAGTCGCTGGCCAGGAAGACGATAACGTTGGCCACCTCCCACGGCTCGGCGTAGCGGCCGAACGCCTCCCGGCGCGTCAGCTCCTCCAGCAGCTCTTCCGAGGTGACCTTCACCAGGTGCGGGTGCATGGCCAGCGACGGCGACACCGCGTTGATCCGCACGCCGAACTCGGCGGCCTCCAGCGCGGCGCAGCGGGTGAGCGCCATGACCCCGGCCTTGGCGGCGGCGTAGTGCGACTGGCCCTTCTGCGCCCGCCAGCCGATCACCGAGGCGTTGTTGACGATGACGCCCGCGCCCTGGTCGCGCATGAGGCGCAGGGCGGCGCGGGTGCAGCGCATGGTGCCGTTGAGGGTGATGTCCAGGACGCGGTCCCACTGCTCGTCGGGCATGTCGACCAGGTCGGCGGTGCCGCCGAGCCCCGCGTTGTTGACGGCGACGTCGATCCGGCCGAAGCGCTCCACGCCCAGCGCGTACAGCGCCCGCACCTGCTCCTCGTCGGTGACGTCGCAGGGCAGCGCGGCGACGCGGTCGGCGCCGAACTCCTTCTCCAGCTCGGCGGCCGAGGCCGCCAGGCGGCGCTCGTGCGCGTCGGAGATCAGGACGCGGGCGCCCTCCTCCAGGCAGCGGCGCGCGGTGGCGCCGCCGATGCCCGCGCCGGCGGCGGCGGTGATGACGACGGCGCGGTCCTTGAGCAGGCCGTGTCCGGGGACGTAGGTCGGCGGCGTCATCCTCGCGCCTCCGTGTTCATGGTCGCGCTCTCTCCCTCGTTCGTTCCTCACTCGGTCCCTCGCCGCTCGCGAGGCAGACCGAGCACGCGCTCGGCGATGATGTTGCGCTGGATCTCGTTCGACCCGGCGTAGATGGTGTCGGAGCGGGAGAACAGGAACAGCCGCTGCCAGTCGTTCAGGTCGTAGGGCTCGCCGTCGGCGACCAGCCCGGCGGCGCCGAGCACGTCCATGGCCAGCTCCCCCAGCTCGCGGTGCCAGGTGCCCCACACCAGCTTGGAGATCGAGGACTCGGGGCCGGGCGCGCCGGAGGCCACGCCCGCCATGGTGCGCAGCGCGTTCAGCCGCATGACCTCCAGGCCGGTCCAGGAGCGGGTGATCCGGTCGCGCAGCAGCGGGTCGTCGATCGCGCCGGTGCGGCGGGCCAGCTCGATGACGCCGTGCAGCTCGCGGCGGAAGCCGACCTGCTGGCCGAGGGTGGCGACGCCGCGCTCGAAGCCCAGCGTGGCCATCGCGATCCTCCAGCCCTCGCCGGGCGCGCCGACGATGTGGCCGGCCTCGGCGCGGGCGCCGTCGAAGAACACCTCGTTGAACTCCGAGGTGCCGGTCAGCTGCACGATCGGGCGGATCTCCACGCCCTCCTGGCGCATCGGCACCAGCAGGTAGGACAGGCCGCGGTGGCGGGCCGAACCGGGCTCGGTGCGGCAGACGACGAAGCACCAGTCGGCCTCCATCGCCAGCGAGGTCCACACCTTCTGGCCGGTGACGCGCCAGCCGTCGTCGCCGAGCACGGCGCGGGTCTGCACGTTGGCGAGGTCGGACCCGGCGTCGGGCTCGGAGTAGCCCTGGCACCACAGCTCCTCCACCGCCACGATCGGCGGCAGGAAGCGGGCGCGCTGCTCGGGCGTGCCGAACGCGATGATCGTGGGGCCGAGGAGGTTCTCGCCGATGTGGCCGACCCGCGCGGGGGCGTCGGCCAGCGCGTACTCCTCGTGGAAGATGACCTGCTGCTCGACGCTGGCGCCGCGGCCGCCGAACTCCTCCGGCCAGCCGACGCACGTCCACCCGGCGTCGGCCAGGTGCCGCTCCCAGGCGAGCCGCTCCGCGAACGCCTCGTGCTCGCGGCCCGGCCCGCCCAGGCCGCGCGCGTGCGCGAAATCGCCCGACAGGTTGTCCTCCAGCCAGGCGCGCACCTCGGCCCGGAACGCCCGGTCGGCGGGGCTCTCGTTCTGGTTCACGGGTGAACTCTACCAAACGGTTGTTAGAAAGAATGCACGCGGCGGCCCCCGAAGGGGCCGGGCGGGCGTTCTCAGCTCACTCGACGCGCAGCGCGAACAGCGTGGTGTCGTCGGACTCGCCGTCGTGCTCCATGCGCTCCAGCACGCCGGCCAGCATGGACTCCGGCTCGTCGGCGGCGTCGGCCATGATGCCCGCCAGCCGCTCGATCTGGGTGTCCAGCCCGGCGTCGCGGCGCTCGATCAGCCCGTCGGTGTAGAGGAACAGCAGGTCGCCGGGGAGCAGTTCGCGGGTATGGGTGGCGTACTCGATGACCGGGAGCGCGCCCAGCATGGTGTCGGGCGGGGTCTCCAGCACGAGCGCGGCGCCGTCGCGGACCAGGATGGGCGGCGGGTGCCCGGCGCTGGTCCACTCCAGCAGCCGGGTCGCGGGGTCGAAGCGCGCGACCACGGCGGTGCCGGTGGCGGCGTGGTCGAGGTCGCCGACCAGCTCGTTCAGCCACGCCATCAGGCGGCCGGGCGGCCGCCCGGTGTAGGCGAGGCCGAGCAGCCCGCCGCGGGTGCGGGCCATCGCGGCGGCGGCGGTCAGGCCGTGCCCGGCGGCGTCACCGATCGCGAACAGCGCGCGGCCGTCGGGCAGCGCGCGGGTGGCGAACCAGTCGCCGCCGATGCGGTCGGCGCTCCCGGCGGCCAGGCTGCGGACCGCGACGTCCAGGCCCGGCAGCGGCTCGATCTCGCCGGAGTCGGGCAGCACCGCGCGGCGCAGGGTGACCGCGACGCGGTGCTCCTGGGCGGCGCGGATCTGCTGGCGCAGCATGGCGCGGCGGGTGTCGGCGAGCGCCTGCTCGATGCCGCGGCGGCGGGAGATGTCCTGGGAGACGATGTGCACCGCGACCGGCCGCCCGTTGGCGTCCAGCACGGGCTCGGCGACCAGCCACAGGTGCCGGTGCCGCCCGTCGGGCGTGGCGACGCGGTGCTCGATCTCGACCGGCTCCAGGCGCGACATCAGCGTCTGCACGGCCTCCTCGACCACCGCGACGTCGTCCTCGGCCACGACCTTGGCCAGGTCGTGCGGGGTGGCGGGCACGGTGTCGGGGCTCAGCCCGTAGTTGGCCATCAGCTCGGCCGACCAGGCGACCTCGCCGCTGACCAGGTCCCACTCGCCGAACGCGATCTTGGCCAGCCGCTCGACCCGCTCCAGGCGCCGCCGGACCCGGTCCTCCTCGCGGTGGAAGTGCCAGGTCACCACGATGCCGGTGGGGACGGGCACACCGCGCAGGCTCATGCGGGACGAGCGGGTGAGCCCGTCCTGGGCGGTGGAGTGCTCGAAGGGGCCGCGCGTGAAGGGGACCCCGGTCTCCAGGACCTGGACGTAGGCGTCGAACAGCCCGTTCAGGGCCGATCCAGGGTCGGTGCGCAGCAGGCGGGCCCCCGCCAGTTCGGCGGGGCCGCGGTCGAACAGGTCGCGCGCATGGTCGTTCAGCGCGGCGTACAGGAAGTCCACCACGCGGCCCTCGGGGCCCCGGACGGGGATCAGGTGGGCGGCCGATTCCAGGGAGGCGCCGAGCGCGGCGCGGGCCTGGGGGTCGTCGGGCAGGGCGATCAGCAGCGCCTCGTCGTCCAGGGAGTCCGCGGCGGCGACGCGGCGCAGGACCTCCTCGTGCTCGGACGGGCGCGGTGCCAGCGCGGGCTCGGCGGGCACGGCCTTCAGCGCCCGGGCGGCGGGCACCGCGGGGGCGTCGACGCCGTCGCCCCGGGCGACCAGGGCGGCGGCCTCGGGCAGCTCCACGTCGAGATCGCGGGCGAGCCAGATGAGGTGCTGCAGCGCCTCCCCCGACGGGCAGCCGAGCCGGCCGGCGAGGACGGCGCGCGCCTCGGCCAGCAGCGCCCGCTCGCGCGCGGCGTCGCGCAGTTCGGTCAGCTCCGCAGGCGGACCGTGGACCTCCGTCACCCGTGATCCCCCGTTCGGTGTGCTACGCCCTCACCCACGAAAAGGTACATACGCTCACGAACACCGACGGCTAAGCATTTCTTTCCCAGTCCACATCTTTGCCGCGACTTTCCCCTTCCGCCCGCCGGCGCCGGCGGCCCCGGTACCCCTACCCACCCGGGCGGGGGGTTGACACCGCCCGGCCCTGCCCGGCCCGATGGACCTGCCTGGTCAGGGCCGTGATCCGGGCCGCCGCCGCCCGGAAGGAGGAGCCCGCCGGCTGGAGCGTCAGCACGGCGACGATCTTCCGCTCCCCGTCCACGAGCCCGGTCGTGTGCAGGACGGGCCGCCCGATCCCCAGATCGGCGGGCCGCGCGGAAAGCGCCTGGGCCGTGGCCCCGCAGGGGTCCTCGGGCGTCAGCCCGAACCCGGACCACCCCTGCTTGACGGCCCAGGGCCGGGGCACGGCGCGGGGAATGCCGAAGTACTGGTCGAAGCCGTCGGAGCCGCAAGGGGTGGCCCGGCGGAGCTGCGCGAGCACGAACTCCCGGTGCGCCCTGGGCGCCTTCTCCAGGAGGTACCGATAGGTGCGGACGACATCGGCCGCGCTCAAGGCCGTATAGCCCCAGAACCCGGGCTTGTCCGCGGGCGGCCCCTGGGTGTCGGTCAACCCGGCCAGCGGCGCCGTCCGCCGGATGATCGCCGCCTGCCCGCCCCGCTTCCACAGGGCCGTGGCGGCCTTGTCGTCGCTGGACCGGAGCATCCGCTGCAACAGCACCCGGTCCCCCGCCGCCCCGCGCCGCCCCCGCAGGTGGTCCAGGGCGATGAGGATCTTGACCACCGAGGCGGGCCGGAACGTCTGGTGGGGCCGATGCTCCAGCACGACCCGCCCCGCGTCCCGATCGAACACGACGTAGGAGGCCCGCACCCCCGCGGGCACCTTGACCTTCACCGGCGCCCGCGACGCCGGAGCGCGGCTCTCCGCGGGCGAGGACACGGCCCCCCTGGTACCCGAGGGCGAAGGCTCACCACCCGACCCGCACCCGCAGGCGACCCCCACCGGAGCCCCTCCGACCACGAGGGAGAGCCCAGCCCGAACAACCGAAGACAACACCCGGCATGCCTACCAGATCGCAGCCCACCGGACCCGGCGACCGGGACCGGATCAACCGAGTACGCATGAGCCCGAAGTCTGCGCTACAGTAATCACGCCTGCTGACGCGGGCACCGGGACGTAGCGCAGTTTGGCAGCGCACTTGACTGGGGGTCAAGGGGTCGTGGGTTCAAATCCCGCCGTCCCGACCGGTGGTCAAAGGCCACTTCCGATCATTCGGAAGTGGCCTTTTTCCGTTCCTAAGTGACTAACTGGGTGACTACGCCTGCTGATCAGCACCGGGGAAGATGCGGTCCATGACGGTCGCGCCGTCGTCCATCACCGGCCGGATCTGGTGGCGGTAGCCGTTCGGTGACCGCCGTCCCGCTGAGGCCGGCCAGGCGGGCGATGACCTCGATCGGCACACCATCGTCAGACAGCAGCCAGACGAAGCTGTGCCGTATATCACGGGCGTCCAGTCCTTGGCCGGCAGCCCCAGCTAGGCGACGATCCGACGGAAGCTGCGGCGGGTCTTGGTGTCCCCACTTGGCCCGTAAATGGAGCCAGACTGACCGTGTGGGTGCCGTTGGCCGGTTCTCGGCCTGCGCGGAGACTCGCACGGGGCAGCGCGGGCAGGGGCCATCCGCTCGCCGATCAGACATGGGGTCCTCTCCGCACAGGTCTGGAACCGTTCAGCTCATACGAACTAAGGGACGTCCTAAAGACCGCGCCAAATGGCTGATGCAGTCTCGTCCCTAAGACTGCCGCCTCTCACCTGGCCGAAAACAGCCAGGTCCTCGGCCAGGAATCAGCTGGATTTGCAGAGGAATGTTCCTTGAACAGCCAACTTGTGTCGGTCCTCTCCCCCTAGCCTTGCGGGCATGAGCGAAGATCCGGAGCTGGTCCGCGCGATGTCCCCTTACGAGGAGCGGCGTTGGGCGGCGTTGCAGCAGCACTGGGCGAAGAAGGCCGAGCGCCGCCTCCTGCTCCCTCCGAAGGCCCGGGCCGCGCTCGACGGGGCGAGTGGGCCGGTCAAGGACGCCGCTCGAAGAGCCGGCAAGGCCGTCTCAAGCGTCACTCCCCCTGTCGTCAAGGACGGCATCGAAAGAGTGGGGGATGCGGCCCTGGTCCCTACCGCCAAGGCGGTGGTCCACCTCCTCGAGCTCGTGACCGACTGGACGACCGAGCTCATGGATCCCGAGAAGGTCCTGGAACACCATCGAGCGGCGGGACGCGAGGTCGCGCAACTTGAGGATCTCAGGAAGCTCGACCTCAAGCACCTCGACGACTTCACCCGGACGATGGCCCTGAAGTGGCGCACGAGCGGGGCAATCCAAGGCGGAGCGATGGGTGCGCTCGCGATGGTCCCGTATGCGGGCGGCGTCGCAGCCATCGGGCTGGACATGGTGGTGACGCACGTACTGTCCACGGCGGTCGCGACACGGGTCTGTTACGCATACGGCCTTGACGTGAACGACGACGAGATGAGGCACCTCGTCGATCGAATGGTCATGCGCGCCTACCGCAACCAGGCGCCGAAGGCCGAGACCGCCCGAAAGGCCGGCGCAGCCTTCAATGCCGCCAAGGGCCGAGTGCGGTGGAGCCCCAAGTTGCGAGACGACCACAAGCTGATGGCGGCTGTCGAGAATCTCATGAAGCAGTTCGCGAACGGGCGTGCGATTCCCGTCAGCAAAGTCGCGAAAGCGATGCCGGTGGTCGCCGTATTCGCCGGAGCAGGCACCAACGCGTATGTCCTGGGCGACGTGGTCCATCAGGCCCGTCTCTACGCCCAGACCCTTTACCTGGCTGAGAAGTACGGACTGCCACTTCCCGAGAACCTCCGAGACCAGGACGAGGATGAGTGAACTTCGTTCTGCACCACCGAACGATCGACGCCGATAATGGTCTCCTGGGCCGTCCGGAGTCAGCACTATCACCTTCACCAGGCCGCGTGCACTGACGGAACTCCTGGTTGCTCTGGTGGACGTGCTCCATCTTCCCGTTCTCGCTGCTTCCCGTTAGGAGCCTGCCGTCCGGGCGGAATGCCAACGAGCTGATCGTTCCGTCATATTGGAGGGGGCGGGACGCTTATCTTCTCCAGCGGCCCCACGCTTCCAGTAGGGCGACCATGACGGCGGTGACCTTCGCTGGGCGGCTGGAGGATCTGCTCCGTGGCGATGGGGTCGGCACGTTTCGTGCGGGGCGACACAGAGGTTCGGCGGGGTTCTGGTGCCGTCTCGGCATGTCTGCTTTCTTCCGCTGGGGGCGTTGGTGGAGGTTGGCCGGCGGTGCTGAGCCAGTCGAGGACGGTGGTGACCGTGGGGCCGTGCCGGGCCACCGCCTCGTTCAGGGATGGCCCCTGGAGGTAGGCGATGACCATCCATGGGGTCAGCCTCCGTGTCCACGACCGGGGCGGTGTGGAAGAGCCGCCTACCCGCAGTGCGGTCTCGCGTGAACCTGTCGGCGTGTTCGGTGCGGACCAACTTCACCGCCGCGGGGCTGCCCCATGCCGATCTGCACTGGATTGTTCGGCTGAAGAGGTTCCATTGACGCCCCCACTGCCCGGGTACCTCCAAACGGCATCCGCTGGCCTGGGACGCTCTGCGGGGTCGTGCTTCGAGGCGCTTGGTCAGATGAAGGCTGCGGCTGTGGTTATGGGGGCCAGGATCAGGATCGTCCAGGCGAAGCCTTTGCGCACTCGGTCGGGTGAGAGGGTGCCCGCGAAGCGGCCTGCGGCCATGGCGGTGACTGTTGCCGCCGTGGTGAAGGCGAGCACGGTGGGCCAGTCCAGGGCGGCGGTGGCGTGGCCGGCGAAGCCCGCGAGTGAGTTGATGACGATGACGACCAGGGATGTGGCGACCGCCTCGGACGCGGGCAGGCCGAGCAGGAGCGTCAGGGCGGGGACCACTGCGAAGCCGCCGCCGACGCCCAGCAGACCCGTCAGCAGGCCGATTCCCGCTCCGGCCATCAGCGCGCGGGGCAGGCAGCGGCGGCGGTCGACGCGGCCGCTGGTCGTCCTGCACGCGCCGCCGGTGTTCTCCGCTCCACGCAGCATCCGCACAGCCACTATGGCCATAACGGCTCCGAAGGCCGACATCAGCAGTTGTTCTGGCAAGCCCCGGCCTAGGAGGGCACCGAGCAGCGCCGCGGGCACTCCGCCCGCGGCGAAGACGGCGGCGACCGGCCAGCGCACCTGGCCGCCGCGCAGGCGCGGGGCCAGCGCGCCGAGGCTGGAGGCGGTCACCACCAGCAGGGAGGTGGGGACGGCCACCGCCATCGGCTGTCCCGCGCCGTAGACCAGCAAGGGGACGGCCAGCACGGAACCGCCCGCGCCCAGCAGGCCCAGCACGACTCCGACAACCGCCGCGCCCAGCAGGACCGCTGCCAGGTTCATCGCGGACACGCCTTGCCGGGGTCGCGGTTGTAGGGCAGCCGGGTCAGCAGGATGCCCATCAGGCAGTTGTCGCTGGCGCCCGCGTAGGTGAGCCCCGCGCCGACGAACGCGGTGATCAGCAGAGTCCAGGGCAGCCACAGGCTCGCTATGACGGAGGTCAGCACCAGCAGGCCGGCCACCAGGCGGACCTGTCGTTCGAGGCTCCAACGCTGCTCGCCGCGTTCCACCGGCGCTCCCGCTGACAGCCAGGCGTTCATGCCGCCCTCCAGCACTGTTGCGGGCAGTCCGGCGGCGGCCAGTTTCGATTGGGCGGTGCGGGCCCGTCCGCCGGACTGGCAGATCAGCACGATCCGGTCTGCGTCTTCTTCCTTGAGCCGGGGCAGGTGCCCGTCGAGGCGGTCCAGCGGCACGTGGACGGCTTCGGCGATGTGCGCGGTCTGGAACTCGGCGGCGGTGCGCACGTCCAGCATGAGGGCGTCGGCGGCCAGGGCGCGGGCCGTGGCGATGTCGATCGTGGTCACGAGGGGGTTCTCCGTTCTCAGAGGGCGTCGGCGGCGTCGCCCGCCCCGGCGCCGGTCAGCACGACGGGCCGGTGGCCCTGGGCGGCCAGGAGGGTCGCGGCGATCGAGGCGCGGCGGCCCGATCCGCAGGCGACCAGCAGCGGGCGTTCGGGGTCCAGGCCGTCCGGCGCGCCCTCGCCGACCAGGTCGGGCAGGAAGCGCTCCACGGCGCCGGGGAGCGGGCGGGCGCGCCGCTCGGCGGGCGTGCGGACGTCCAGCACCTGGGCGCCGGGCAGGCGGCCGGTGAAGGCGGGCAGGTCCAGCAGTTCGAAGGAGGCGGTGGCGTCTTGGCCGAGGTCGCGGACCACGCCGCGCACGTCGTCCATGCCGATGCGGGCGAGCTGGGTGACGGCCTCGGCCACGTCCTGGCCGGGTTCGGCGACCAGGACGATCTGCGCGTCGTGGGGCAGCAGCCACCCCGCCCAGACTGCGAAGTCGTCGGCCAGCTCGATGCCGAGGGAGCCCGGCTTGAAGCCGTCGGCCTGCGCGGTGCGCGGCCGGATGTCGACCAGGTGGGCCTCACCGGCCTCGTCGAGGGTGAGCTCGGGCACGGTCGTCTCCGGCATGGCGGGGACGCCGAGCGTGTTGGCCGGGCCCATGTGCTCGTAGAAGGCGGGGATCGGCAGCGGGGCGGCGAGCAGCTCGTCCGCGAACGCCTCCCGGTCGGGCAGGGCCAGCAGCGGGTTGCCGGAGTTCTCCTCGGCGATGGTCGAGGTGTGCTTGCCCGCGCCGGTGACGCTGCAGAACGACCCCTCGCCGTGGGTGGGCAGCAGCTCGACGCCGCCGGGCAGGGCGGCCAGGCGGTGCACCGATCCGTACTGGTGGCGGGCCAGGGTCCGGGCTCGCTCGGGGCCGAGCAGGTCGGGGCGGCCCGCCGAGGAGACCAGCAGGCTGCCGCCGGAGAACACCGCGACCGGCTCGTCGTCGATCAGCACCAGGTAGGAGGTGTGCTCGGGCGTGTGGCCCGGCGTGTGGATCGGCCGCAGCGACAGCCCGCCCCCGCCGGGGATGTCCTCCAGGTGGAACGCCGGGGTGTGCGGGTAGGCAGGGGCCGCCCCGGCGGGCAGCACCAGCTCGGCCCCGGTGCGCAGGGCCGCCTGCTCGGCTCCGGAGACGTAGTCGTTGTGCAGGTGGGTCTCCAGGACGAACCGCAGCTCGACGTCGCGCGCGGCGGCCGCGTCCAGGAAGCGGTCGATGTCGCGCTGCGGGTCGACCAGGACGCCGCGCCCCTCGTGGACGAGCAGGTAGCTCTGGTCCCCCAGACCGGCGGTCCGGAACGGGACGATCTCCATGTCTCTCTTCTCCTTAGATACCCCGGGGGGTATCGCGCGGGCATGGCTCCGCCCATGGCCAGAGGTTGTCGCGGTTCTGGCGGTGGGCGTGCCGAAAGCGGTGGGGTCAGGCCAGGGCCAGGAACAGCCGCTCCAGGTCGGCGACCTCCATCGGCGGCTCCTCGCCGCGCTCCTGCGCGGCCTGGCAGTGCCGCATGCCGGTGGCGACGAGCTTGAAGCCCGCCCGGTCCAGCGCCTTGGACACCGCGGCGAGCTGGGTGAGCACCTTCACGCAGTCCTCACCGGCCTCGATCATCGAGATCACCCCGGCGAGCTGGCCCTGGGCCCGGCGGAGCCGGGTCAGCGCGTCGCCGGCCAGCGCCTCGTTCATCTGCATGTTCGACCTCCGATCGCCCCCAACATACCCCGGGGGGTACCTGAGCAGGCAAATCGTCCGATCGGGTCAGCGCTCGGGCAGGGCCCCGGGCAGCACGCACATGGTGTCGAGGCCCAGCACGCGGTTGAGGCGGCCGAAGGCCAGCCAGGAGCCGATGCTCATGCTCAGTTCAACGATCTCCAGCTGGCTGTAGTGCGCGGTCATCCGGCCCCAGAACTCCTCGTCCAGGCCGTGGTGGTCCAGGGCGTACCGCTCGGCGTACTCGGCGGCCAACCTGGTCCGGTCGTCGAAGGCGTCGGTGGTCCGCCATTCGGTCACCGCGTCGGCGAACTCCTCCTCCACCTTCTGACCGTCGCGCTCGGTCCGCCAGTCGAGGCAGAAGACGCAGCCGTTGATCTGGGCGATCCGCAGCCGCGCGGCCTCGAACTCGCGCAGGCCGAGGGTCGTGTGGGCGTACACCGCGAGCGAGAAGTTCGACGCGGCGGGCCCGATGCCGGGGACCATCTCGCCCCACACGTACTCGATCGGGTTCCTGCCCTCGGGGATGTCGATGTTCATGGCCGTTTCCTTCCGAGCCTGCCGGTCGCGGGGCGCAGCGGGACGTCGAGCGCGTCGTAGAGGCCGGGTTCGGCGGCCGCGAGCCAGTCGATGGCGCCGACCAGGCGGCCTACGGCGGTGGCGTTCCCGCCGGCGGCCCGGTTGCCGCCCTCGTCGGTGGCCTCGACCGTCACCTCGATGCGCGGGCGCCCCTCGATGACGACCCGGTGCGCGCCGTCGCCGTCGGGTGGGACGGGCCAGTCCGGCGCGCACGAGGCGTGGATGCGCGTGACGTGCTCGATGACGATGCGGGGCTCGCCCTCGACGATGCCCTGCACCTCGAACCGCACCGCGCCCTGGGTCCCGGCCGCGAACTCCCCCATCGTCGGGGTGGTGACGGCGGCGTCCAGGGGGCGGCGCTCCAGGGTCTCGCGGATCTCGTCGAGCTCGACGCCGAGCGCCCTGGCCATCAGCCGCACCTGGCCGCCCCACACCATGGTCGGGACCGTCGGCGCGAGCATCGGCGGCTCGTAGTCCATGGGCTGCCCCATGCCGACCAGGAGGCGGACCGAGTCCTCCTGGTCGTAGGTGGAGTAGTCGAAGATCTCCTGGCAGCGGACCACGTCCACGACGGTGCCGAGCCCGCTGACCAGCAGCGGGAGCACGTCGTTGCCCCAGCCCGGGTCGACGCCGGACACGAACAGCGAGCCGCCGCCCTCGGCGATGGCGGCCAGCACCGGCTCGCGCACCTCCGGCGGGGCGTTGCGCTGGTCGTAGAGCGCGTAGAGCGCGGGGGTGACGACCACGGCCCCGGCCCTGACCGCCCTGACGATGTCGGCGAGGGCCTCGTCGGGGCGGATGTCGCCGGACGCCGCGTACACCACGGCCCGGGGGCGCGCCGCCAGCACCGCCTCGACGTCGTCGGTCGCCGCCACGCCGAGCTCCTCGTCGAGCCCGCCGAGGTCGCCGGCGTCGCGGCCGACCTTGGCGGGGTCGTGGACCAGAACCGACACCAGGTCGAGCGCCGGGTGGGCTTCGACGGCCCGGACGGCCAGCCGGCCGACGTTGCCGGTGCCCCAGACAACCGTGGAGATCATGCCCGGAGCGTAGCAAGCGCTTGGTTAATCGCCTAGAGGTCCGCGCCGCCCTTCTGGGACGGCGCGGCGCCTCGCCGGACCCCGGCCGCTCACGCGGCCAGTTCGTGCTCCCGCTCCGCCGCAACGCGGGCGGGCGACGCCTTCCCTCCGGACCACAGGACCCAGGCCGCCACGGCCGCGGCCAGGCCGATCGCGGCCAGCGCGGCCCCCGCCGCGGCCATGCCCGCGCCCGCCGCCAGCCACCCGGCCAGCGGGTAGGTCAGCAGCCACGCGGCGTGGGACAGGGAGAACTGCGCGGCGAAGGCGGCGGGCAGGTCGGCGGCGGCCACCGCGCGGCGGATCAGGTTGCCGGTCGGGGTCAGCACCGCGGCGGTGGCCGCGCCCAGGACCGCCCACGCGACCAGCAGCGCCGCCCAGGAGAACGCGCCGAACGCCAGCCCGGCGGTGACCGCGCCCGTCACCGCGACCAGGACGGCGGCGGCGGGCAGCATCACGGTCCGGGCGTCGAGCCGGTCCAGGACGCGGGGCAGCGCCAGGGCGACCAGCATCGAGCCCGCGCCGAACGCCCCCAGCGCCAGGGAGACGTCCCCGGTCGCGCGGCCGAGCTGCTCGCGGACCAGCACCACGGTGTTGACGATGACCATGGCGCCTGCGGCCGCGACGACCGTGTTCAGCGCCAGCAGCGCCCGCAGCGCCGGGGTGGTCCCGAACAGGCGCGCGCCGTAGGTCGCCTTGGCGAGGGGGCCGCCGGCGCGGGTCACCGGCGCGGGCTTGGGCAGCGCCACCGAGACGACCAGCGCGGCCGAGGCGAGGAAACCCAGCACGGTGCCGAAGAACAGCCAGTTGTAGCTGACCAGGGCCAGCAGTCCGGCGGCGAGGACCGGGCTGAACAGGCTCTCCAGGTCGTAGGCGAGCCGCGACAGCGACAGCGCCCGCGTGTAGTCGCGCTCGGCCGGCAGGACCTCGGGGATGGTCGCCTGGAAGGTCGGGGTGAAGGCGGCCGAGGCGGACTGGAGCAGGAAGATCAGGACGTAGACCTGCCAGACCTCGGTCACGAACGGCAGCGCCAGCGCGACGCCGCCCCGGAGCAGGTCGGTGCCCGCCATCAGCGCGCGGCGCGGGAGCCGGTCGGCGACCGCGCCGACCGCCTGGGAGACCGCGACGTAGGCGACCATCTTGATGGCCAGGGCGGTGCCGAGCACCGCCGAGGCGTCGGACCCGGCCAGGTCGTAGGCGAGCAGGCTCAGCGCCACGGTGGCCAGGCCGGTGCCCACCAGGGCGATGGCCTGGGCGGCGAACAGGTGCCGGTAGGTGCGGTCGCGTAGGACGGTGAACATGGCCCAACCTTTCCGTGCATATGTGCGCAGTTGCGCACACATTAACCAAGAGGGGGCCGGTGCCATTCCCGGACGGGGATCAGGAGTGCCAGGGCTCGCCGGTCACCTTGTGGTCGGCGTGGTTCAGCGCCTCCAGGACGAGGCTGCGCAGGTGGCCGTCGCGCAGCGAGTACACCGCGTGCCGCCCCTCCTTGCGGAACTGCACCAGTCCCGCGAGCCGGAGCTTGGCCAGGTGCTGGCTGACGGCGGGCCGGGCGGCGCCGCTGGCCTCGACGAGCGTGGTCACGTCGGCCTCGCCGTCCGACAGCAGCCACAGCAGGTGCAGCCGGGTCGGGTCCGACAGCAGCGCGAACACCGAGCTGGCCTCCTCGATCTGCTCCCGGTCCGGGACGCGCTCGTGCCGGTGGACGACCGGGGGCGAGGGGCGCTCGTGCTCTGGCATGCCGCCATCGTATGAGTTCGGGCACCCGGGGCCGCGCACTCCGTCCGGCGCGGGTCCGCGCCCCGTCCGGGCGCCCGGGGACGGGACGAGGTCGCGGTCAGCGGCGGTCGTCGTCGCTGCCGTCCGCGCGCTCGGCCGTGCGGCAGGCGCCGGGTCCTGCCGCACGGCCGCGCTCAGGGCAGTACGGAGACGTGCTCGGCCGGGAGCTCCAGCCACACCTGGTCGCCCGGCTCAGCCGCCAACCGCGGGTCCTGCCGCGTCACCCAGGTCTCCTCCCCGACCCGCACGTGGCAGTCCACGCACTCGCCCACGAACATCAGCCGTTCCACTTCACCCTTGACGACGTTCGGGACGCCCGCGGGCTCGTCCTGGTGCAGCCGCACCGTCTCGGGACGGATCGCCAGCAGCACCTGCCGACCCGCCGCCGGGGCCTGCCCCACCGCCAGCTCGCCCACGGCCGTCTCCACGCGCGATCCCGGCAGCGCCTTCCCGTCCAGGAAGTTGGTCGTGCCGACGAAGTCGGCCACGAACCGGGTCGCGGGCCGCTGGTAGATCTCGCGCGGGCTCCCCTCCTGCACGATCCGGCCCGACTGCATCACCGCGATCCGGCTGGACATGCTCAGCGCCTCGTCCTGGTCGTGCGTCACGAACAGCGTCGTGATCCCCAGCTCCTGCTGCAGGCTCGCCAGCTCCGCCCGCATGGCCTGCCGGAGCTTGGCGTCCAGGTTGGACAGCGGCTCGTCCAGCAGCAGCAGCTTGGGGCGGCGCACCAGGGCGCGGGCCAGGGCGAGCCGCTGCTGCTGGCCGCCCGACAGCTGGGTCGCCATGCGCCCCTCGAAGCCGGCCAGGTGCACGGTCGCCAGGGCGGCCTCGACCCGCTGCCTGATCTCCTTCTTCGGCGTCCTCGGCCTGCTCACCTGGAGCGGGAAGGCCGCGTTGTCGAAGACCGTCATGTGCGGCCAGATGCCGTAGCTCTGGAACACCATCCCGATGTCGCGCCGGTTGGACGGGACGAACGCGCGGCCGTCGGTGACCACGGCGCCGTCGATCACGATCCGGCCCGCGTCGGGGCGCTCCAGCCCGGCCACCGCGCGCAGCGTCGAGGTCTTGCCGCAGCCCGAGGGGCCGAGCAGGGTGTAGAGCTCGCCCTCCCCGACCTGGAAGCCGACGCCGTCGACGGCCTTCACCGTGGCGCCCCGGTCGGCGACGAAGTCCTTGCACAGGCCCTGGACCGTCAGCGGCTGGCTCGCCATCAGACCGTCCCCCCTTCGTTCTTGCGCGTGAGCAGCAGGAAGGCCACCACGACGGGGGCCATGAAACCGATCATCAGGATGGTGACCGCCGAGGACGCCCCGACCTGGCCGGTGTTGAACAGCGTCCAGGAGGCCACCGACAGGGTGAGGGTGTCCTTGGAGCCGAGCAGGGTCGGGACCGTCAGGTCGCGCAGGCTCAGCAGGGCCAGCCACAGCCAGGTGTAGGTCGCGACCGGCTTCAGCAGCGGCAGCGTGATCCGCCGGACGCTCTGCCAGCCCGACGCGCCCGACATGGCGGCCGCCTCCTCCAGCTCGACGTGGATCTGCAGCAGCGCCGCGTTGAACATGCGGGTGCCGAACGCGATCTGGACCAGTCCCATCACCAGCACGAGCAGGGCGAGGGTGCCGTACAGCTCGTACCAGCCGTCGGTCCAGTACAGGGCGGTGACCATCGCGCCGAACGCGAAGATGGTGCTCGGCACCGCCTGCGGCAGGAACGCCACGAAGTCGTAGGCGAACCGGAACCGCAGCCGCGAGCGCACCACCACGAACGAGAACGCCAGGCTCAGCAGCACCGCCAGCGTCGGGGCCAGCAGCATCAGCTTGAGCGAGGTCTCCAGCCCGCGCAGCAGCAGGTCCCAGTCCAGGTTCGCGTAGTTGTCGAACGAGGCGTTGCGCAGCGACGCGGCGGAGGGCGCCTGCACGAACGGCAGCAGCGAGATCCAGGCGACCATCAGCACCGGCAGGACCGTGGACCACAGGAAGTAGCCGGCCACGAACAGCCACGCGGCCCAGCGCCAGCGGCCGAGCCGGACGGTGGCGGGGCGGTAGCCCTTGCCGGTGACGACCTGGTACTTGCGGCCCGAGCGCAGCGAGCGGATGTACCAGACGCTGAACCCCGCGGCCAGCACGATCATCGCGCCGCTGAACGCGGCGGGCACCCCGTACTCGGTCGCGCCGGCCGAGGGGATGGTCGCCACGTACAGGTAGCTGCTGAACACGTAGATCCGGTTGGACAGGCCCATGATCAGCGGGATGTCCAGCGAGGAGATGGCGATCGTCGCGGCGAACAGGGACGCGCCGAGCAGCCCGGGGTAGATGAGCGGCAGCGTCACCCGCCGCAGCACCGTCCACGGGCCCGCGCCCGAGGCCCGCGCCGCCTCCTCCAGCGAGCCGTCAAGGCCGCGCAGGCTGGCCGACACCATCGTGAACACCAGCGCCGACAGCGCCAGGCCCTCCACGAACCCCATGCCGACCAGCGACACGATGTTGACCGGCCCCTCGTCCAGGCCGAACCACTGCTTGAGCCACTGGTTGACCGCGCCGATGCGCGGGTGGAACAGGAAGATCCACCCCATCGCGGTGAAGAAGCTGGGGATGAGGATGCGCAGCACCATCGCGGTGCCGATGGTGCGCTCCCAGCCGAAGTCGGTGCGCTCCACCAGCAGGGCCAGGGCGGTGCCGAAGAACAGCGCCACCACGACCGAGACCGCGACGTAGAGCAGGGTGTTCTTGACGACGCCCCAGACCTGGGCGTCGCCGAACAGCGACCGGTAGTTGTCCAGGGTGAGCGCGCCGTCAGGCGATCCGTGCGCGCGGAAGCCCAGGTAGACCACCAGGACCAGCAGGCCGACCACGCACAGCGCCGGAACGCTGATGACGGCCGCGAGCAGGCCCGGCAGGGACGGGCGGCGGGCGGACGGCGGCTTCCCGGGGCCGCGCGGGTCCGGGTCCTCCGGGGCGGCGGCCCGCCCCGGCCGGTCGGTCATCACCGGCGTCACTTGGCCGTCAGGAGCTTGACCAGCTCGCCCTTGAACCGGCCGTTGTACAGCTCCGGGCGCCCGACCGCGAAGTCGTAGTCCACCTTGGTGAACTTCACCCCGCGGGCCTCGTAGTCGGCGATCTGCTCGGCGGTCCGGCTGCCGGCGATCCGGCGGTTGTCGGCGAACTCGTGCTTCATCAGCACCCGCTGCGCCTCGGGGGTGACCAGCCAGGTCATCCACAGCTTGGCGGCGTTGGGGTGGCGGGCGTTCTTGGGGATCGCCATGTAGCGGGTGGAGACGATCGCCGCGTCCTTGACGACCTCGGTGGCGATCGGGGCGCCCTTGGCCGCCAGCATGTCGCCGTTGTTCCTGCCGCAGGAGATCCACAGCGCGGCGAACTCGCCGGAGGCGACCCGGTTCAGCTCGCCGCAGCCGAGGTACCCGGCGGGCTTGAAGTCCTTGAGGTAGGCGCGCAGGCCGTCGGGGCCCATGGCGTCCTTGTCGCCGAGGACGTTGAACTGCGCGGCGTAGGGGGTGCTGGCGACGGGCTTGCCGAGCCTGACGACGTCGCGCGCGCTCCGCGGCAGGTCCTTCGCGGCGATCTGCCCGGTGTTGTAGGTGAAGCCGGGGATCAGGTCGCTGAGCGACAGGACCGCGCCGTCGCCGCCGGCCAGGCCCTTGGTCCAGGGCGCGATCCTCTCCCAGTCGACCTTGAGCAGCGCGTCGGCGCCCTTGGGGCCGACCCCCACGGTGAACTCGGAGTTGCCGAGGAAGGCGTCGCTGGAGGCGGGCGTCCCGGCCTTGTACTCCTGCTGGAGCTTGGCGACGTTGGCCGACACGTTCTGGCTCGGCGTCAGGGTGATCTTGATTTCCGGGCCGTAGGCGGCGGTGAAGGCCGCCGTGAGCGCCTTGGCCGTGCCCGCCCCGTCGAAGCCCCAGTTGAGGTTGAGGGCGCCCTCCTTCTTCGCGGCGGCCACCAGCGCGGTCAGTTCGGGGTTGGCCGCCAGCCGGGTCTTGGCCGCCTCGGCGGCGGCGGTGTTGGCCTTCTGGTCGGCGGCGTCCGAGCCGCACCCGGCGGCCGCTCCGACCAGCAGCGCCGCCGCGACAAGCGGCCGCCAGCGCCGCGTCAGGTGGTGCCTCATGGTGAACCCTCCTCCTCGCCACTGTCCCGCTTTACGTGACAGTGGTCCTGAATTATGCGACTCGGAGGGTGCCGAGGCAAGGGGTCGGTGTTGCGTGGGCCACATTCGCCCGCCCCGCGCACCGGTCGCCGGAACGCGAACGGCCCCGGACGGTCGTCCGGGGCCGTGGGTGCGCGCAAGCGGAAAACGCGCGGGGAAGTCGCGGGGAACTCAGCGTCGGAGCCGCTTCTCCATCCGCTCGACGGCCCGGCCGACCGCCGCCGTCAGCTCCGGCAGCCGCTCGTCCGGGACGTGGTGCGCGAGCGCGGCGACGCTCAGCGCCGCGACGACCTCTCCCCCGGCGTCGCGGACCGGCACGGCGACGCCGACCACGTCGGGGTCCAGCTCGCCCCGGGTGACCGCGACGCCGGCGTCCCGGATCTCGGCCAGCCGGGCGCGCAGGGCCCCGGCGTCGGTGAGGGTCGCGTCGGTGAAGCGGGGCAGCTCGGCGCCCTCGACGGCCTCGTCGACCACCTCGCCGGGGGCCCAGGCCAGCAGGGCGAGGGCCGCCGCGCCGGCGTTGATCGGCAGCACGTGGCCGCGCTCGTAGGACAGCCGTACGGGGCGGTCGGCCTCGTGGCGCTCCAGGCAGACGACCTCGGCGCCGGTCCGGCGGGTGAGCAGCACCGTCTCGCCGGTCTCGGCGGCCAGGTCCCGCATCACCGGCCGGGCGGCCTCCGACAGCCCGAGCCCCTTGCGGGCGAGCCGGGCCAGCTCGAACACCTGGGGGCCGAGGCGGTAGCCCGCGGGGCTGGTCTCCTCCACCAGCCCGGAGGCCAGCAGGCTCTGCAGGTAGCGGTAGGCGGTGGAGCGGGCGACCCCGAGCCGGTCGGCGATCTCCTGGCCGCCGAGCACCAGGCGGGAGTCGTCGAACAGCAGCAGGATGTCCAGCGCCCGGTCGGCGGTCGAGTTGCGCTCGCGGTAGGTGCGCGGTTTCTCCGGCTGCCGTCCTGTCATGACCGAATCCTAGGGCGGCCCGGCGGAACCGCACCGCCCCCTTGCCCCCGCCCCATCGATGTCACATAATTCAGGACACTCGTCGTGCAAAACGAGACATGATCTGGCCCGGACCGGCGCGACGACGGCGGCGCCCCCTCCGGCGTGCGCTCACGCACCGAGGCAACGCACCGAGGAGCAGCCCCATGACCGACCCCACCGACCTGCGGATCCTGTGCCCGGGCGGCAACTTCACCAACGTGGGCGGGCTCATCGCCCACGGCCTCGCCCGGGGCGAGGGACTCCCCCGCGGCTCCACGATCGCCGCGGTCACCGGCACGCCCTACGCCGAGCTCGCCCTGCGCGGCCCCGACCTCGTCCTGGAGGGCCGCTACCAGCTGGCGATCACCACCCCCTCCTGGCACCTGACGGAGGCCGACCGCGGCCGCGGCCGCCTGCGGACCCTCGCCACCTTCCCCCACGACGACCAGCTGGTGCTCGCCGTGCGCGCCGAGCACGGCGTCACCAGCCTGCACGACGTCCGCGAGCGCGAGCTGCCGCTGCGGATCTCGATGCCCACCAAGGAGTCCGGGCACCCGGCCGCCTTCGCGCTGGAGCGGCTGTTCTCCCTCTACGGGTTCACCGTGGCCGACCTCGAACGCTGGGGCGGCACGGTCCTGCACGACCGCCCCCGCTACCCGAACCAGCCCGAGTCGGTCCCGGTGGACCCCTCGTTCGACGCCGTCTTCGACGAGGCGGTGATGACCTGGCGCTGGAAGCGCATCAGCGAGGGCTACGACCTCACCTACCTGCCGATCGAGCCGGACGTCCTGGCGCGCTGCGCGGAGCTCGGGATGCCGTCCGGCGCGCTGCGCGCGGGGCGGCTGCGCGGCGTCGAGCGCGACGTGCCGACCATCGACTTCTCCGGCTGGGTCCTGTACTGCGCCGACGACCTCCCCGACGAGGTCGTGCGCTGCACGATGGCGGCGATCGACGAGCAGAGGGAGCAGATCTCGGCCCGCTTCACCGGCCCCACCGCCGCGATGACCGCGCCGGTCGACATGCGGCGGCTGCACCTGGACCCGCCCGTGCCGCTGCATCCGGCGGCCGAGCACTACTACAAGGACAAGGGGTACCTCTGACCATGGGCATCGTCCTCGAACACCTCGACGCCTTCCCCTTCACCGACCCGCCCCACGTCCTGCGGCGCCGGGAGGAGCTGCTGCTCGGCGACCCCCTGCCGATCCGGGCGCGGGCGCTGCGCGAGCACGGCCCGGTCGAGGCGGTGCACTTCAGCCCCGAGTACGTCGACCAGCCCCGCAGCCACCCGCGCGGCTTCTACGAGGCCGACTTCCTGCGGCTGGAGGTGCAGAGCATGGACTTCCGGCAGGGCTTCTACCACCGCAACGCCGACGTGGACGAGCTGTCCTACCAGGTGGACGGCGAGCGGACCCTGATCACCGAGCTCGGCACCCTGGAGCACGTCCCCGGCGACTTCTCCCGGCTGCCGGCCGGGGTCTCCCACGACAACCACGGCCGCCGCGACAAGCACATGCTGTTCTACACGCCGGGCCCGGTGCGCGAGCGCGTGCCCGCCGCGCGCCTGTCGGAGTACCTGGAGGTCCCGTTCCCCGGCTGGGAGCCGGCCGTGCAGAACGAGATGATCACCGAGATGCTCGGCGGGAGGAACCAGGGCATCCACATCGCCCCGATCGACGAGAGGCTGCTGCTGGAGACGGCCGAGCACAACGAGGGGCGGCTCCGGCTGCTGCGGCCGGCCGGGACCGGGTGGCTGTACGAGGCGCCGCGCGTCCTCATCGGCGTGACCTCGGCGGCGAGCGGCGACGGCCGCGTCTACACCTGCCACCGCGACGCCGACGAGATCCAGTACCAGGTCAGCGGCACCCGCACGCTGGTCACCCAGCGCGGGGCCCTGGAGATCGTGCCGGGCGACTTCGTGCGCGTCCCCATGGGCGTGGCGTTCACCAGCGTCCACGCCGGGCCGAGCGAGCACATCATGATCGCCGCGGCCGGGACGGTGCCGCAGGTCGCCGAGACCACCAAGCGGGGCCGGCGGATCACCGCCGAGGAAGTGGAGGCGCTGCGATGAGCGGGATGCTCGCGGTCCGGGTGCGCGAGGGCTCCGTCGAGCTGCGCACCGAGAAGGTCGACGTCCCGCGCATCGGGCCGGACGACGTGCTGGTCAAGGTGGCCTCCGCCGGGCTCGCGCCGAGCATCGTCAAGCACCTGGCGCGCGGGCTGTACCGGCACCTGCCGAGCACGCCCGGGCACGAGGCGGCAGGGACCGTCGTCGAGACGGGCGACCGGGTGGACCCGGCGCTGCTCGGCGCGCGGGT
Source organism: Spirillospora sp. NPDC050679 (assembly GCA_044456955.1). Classification (GTDB taxonomy): domain Bacteria; phylum Actinomycetota; class Actinomycetes; order Streptosporangiales; family Streptosporangiaceae; genus Spirillospora. Next base: position 44,258 of record JBITGK010000025.1, read on the forward strand.
CCGGATGCACCCGGTGCTGTCGTGCGGCTCGTGCCGCTACTGCGACACCGGCCGCCAGCAGATGTGCGCCGAGGCCGCGATGATCGGGCACGCCGCGTTCGGCACCGGCGAGCTGGAGCTGTACGCCCGCTACCACGACGGCGGGCTGGCCGAGTACGTCCGCGTGCCGCACTGGCTGGTGGACGTGCTGCCCGACCGGGTGAGCTTCGACGTCGGCGCGAAGCTGCACGAGCTCGGCAACGCCTACCGGGCGCTCGGCTGCGCGGGCCTGCATCCGGGCGGCACCGTCGTGGTCACCGCGCCGACCGGCGCGATGGGGACCGCCACCATCAAGCTCGCGCCGTTCTTCGGCGTGCGGCGCCTGGTGCTGGTCGGCCGCTCCGCCGAACGGCTCGAAGCGGTCCGTCCGCTGGCGGGCGCCCTGCCGACCGACACGGTCGCCCTGGAGGAGCTGCCCGCCGGCTGGGAGGAGACCTCCGCGCTCACCGACCGCCTGCTGGAGCTGGTGCCGGGCGGCGCGGACGCGGTGCTCGACTACCTCCCGCAGGGCCCCGGCACCGGCCAGGCGGTCACCGCGCTGGCCACCGGCGGGAGCCTCGTGCACGTGGGCGGCAACGACTACACGCTGCCCTTCCCCATCCGCCAGATCATGACGCGGTGCTGGCGCGTCGTCGGCACGCGGGGCTGCACCCGCGTGGAGACCTCGGCCGTCCTGGAGCTGCTGGGCTCGGGCGAGCTGCGGGCCGACGAGCTCATCACCCACCGCTATCCGCTGGCCCGGGCCGACGAGGCGATGCGTGCCCTCCGCGGCCGCACCGAGCCCATCTGGATGGCCGTGGTCAACCCCTGACCCGCCCCTGCGGACCCGGGTCAGGCGGGCGCGTCCCGCGCCACCTGCCGCAGCGTCCGGATGACGCTGCGCAGGTGGTCGCGGGCGGCCCGCTCGGCGGCCTCGGGGTCGCGGGCGCAGACCGCGTCGATGATGGCCCGGTGCTCGGGCAGGGAGGCCGCGGGACGGCCCGGGTGCATGGCCAGCCTGAACTGGTGGCGGACGTTCTGGGCGCGCAGGCGCTCCAGCACGAGCGCGGCGGTCCGCTGGGCGCTGATCTCCTGGACGCGGGCGTGCAGCCGCTTGTTCAGGCGCGAGTACCCGAGGACGTCCCCCGAGGCGACGGCCTCGGCCATCTCGGTGCCGAGGCCCCGCAGCTCCTCGATCTCCGCCCCGGTGATCCGCTCGGCGGCCTTGGCCGCGCACAGGCCCTCGACCACCATGCGCAGCTCGCAGATCTCGACGGCCTCCTCCAGCGAGACGGCCCGGACGCGCGCGCCGCGGTTCTGCACGCGCTCGACCAGGCCCTCGCCGGCCAGCTCCAGCAGGGCCGCCCGGACGGCGGCGCGGCTGGCGGCGAAGCGGTCGGTGAGGTCGCCCTCGATCAGGCGCTGGCCGGGGACGAACTCGCCGTCGAGGATCGCCTCCCGGAGCCGGGCCGCCACCGGCTCGGCGGGCCGTGAGCCGCCGCCGCCCGCTGCCCCTGCCATCGCGTCACCCCAGTATTGTCGCCAATAATGTCGCCGTTCACTGTAGCGGCCGGGCGGGGGCGCTTCCGGCGTGTCAGGCGCGTCGGGCGCGTCAGGCGACCGGGGGCGTGCCGTGGGTGTGGAAGGACTCGATGGTCTGCAGCCCCCACGCCTGGCCCTTGGCGCGCTCGGCCTCGGTCCAGGTGACGGTCTTCCAGTCGGGCGCCAGGATCAGGCGCGCGCCGGGGTTGCACAGCTCGACGCGGTTGCCGCCGGGCTCGTAGACGTAGAGGAAGAACGTCTGCTGGATGGCGTGCTTGTGCGGGCCGGTCTCGATGAAGACGCCGTTCTCCAGGAAGATGTCGGCGGCGCGCAGGATGTCCTCGCGGGTGTCGGTGGCGAACGCGATGTGGTGCAGCCGTCCCCGGGCGCCGGTCCGGTCCCGCGTGTAGACCAGGTCGTAGGACTTGTTGGTGAAGTGCAGCCACTGAGCGGCGATGGTGCCGTCGTCGAGCCGGATCTGCTCGGTGACCCGGCCGCCGAGCAGGTCGCGCACGAAGTCGCCGTTGGACTCGGTGTCGGCGGCCAGGAAGTTGACGTGGTCGAGCCGCCGCACGCACACGCCCCGGCCCGGGTACGCCTGCGCCTGGTTCTTCAGGGCGGGGCGCAGCTCTTCGGCGGGCTCGTACCACTCGCTCTCCCAGTACAGCTCGAACTCGTGGCCGTCGGGGTCGGTGAACAGGTAGGTGGGGCCGATCCCCGCGTCGCCGTCGGTCCAGCCGATGCCGCGCCCCGCGTCCGCGAGCGCCTTGACGCGCCGGTCGAGCGCCTCCTGGCTGGCGGCGCGCAGGGCCGTGCGGCGGATGCCGGAGGTGCTGTGCGCGGTGAGCTTGAGGCTGTGGTGCTCGTAGTCGTCCCAGGTGCGCAGGTAGACCGAGTCGCCGTCGCGGCCGTTCTCGGTCAGGCCCATGACGTGGGTGAAGAACCGCAGGCTGCGCTCGGGTTCGGGGGTGAGCAGTTCGACGTGGCCGATGTGGGCGATGTCGCCGGTCATGAGGACTCCTGGCTGCGGGGGAAGACGGTGCCGTCGAAGAGCTTGCGGGCGGTGCGGATCACGCCGGAGCGGCGCACGCGGGCGGAGGCGGCGTCCAGCTCGACCGACACCTCCAGGGAGCCGGTCGGGTGCTCGATGGAGAGCCGGTCACCGGTCGGGCGGGCGTGGGCATGGGCGACGGTGCCCTCCAGCAGGGCCGCCGTGCCGACGCTGATCGCGCCGAGCACGCCGATGGAGGTGTGCGGCTTCAGCGGGATGAAGGTGCGGGTGTTCAGGGTCCCGCCCGCGCGCGGCGCGGAGACCAGCGTGGTCTTGGGGATCGAGGCGTCGCGGACGTCGCCCAGGCCCATCAGCTCGCCCGCCCGCGTGCGCAGGGACTGGACGCGGCGGACGAGCGCGGGGTCGGTCAGCTCGTCCGCGGTCTCGGCGCCGGTCAGGCCGAAGTCGGCGGCCGCGGCGACGACCACGGGCATCCCGTTGTCGATGCAGGTCACCTCGATGCCGTCGACGACGTCGCGGCGGTTGCCGGTGGGCAGCAGCGCGCCGCAGGCCGAGCCCTCGGTGCCGGTGAAGTCGAGCCGGATCGGCGCGGCCGTGCCGGGCACTCCGGAGATGGCGGTGTCGCCGTCGTAGCGGACCGCGCCGCCGGGGGTGGCAAAGGTCGCGGCCGCGACGGACCCGGAGTTGACCATGTGGACGCGCACCGTCGTGCCGCCGGGGCCGGGCGCGACCAGGCCGCGCTCGACCGCGAACGGGCCCACGCCCGCCAGGATGTTGCCGCAGTTCTGCCGGTCGGAGACGGTGGCGGCCTCCGGGTCCGGCTGCAGGAACAGGTAGTCCACGTCGGCGTCCGGCCGCGCGGACGGCGAGACCACCGCGACCTTGGTGGTGAGCGGGTGGCCGCCGCCGACGCCGTCGATCTGCCGGGGGTCGGGGCCGCCGACGATCCGCAGGAGGAGGCCGTCGCGCTCGGCGGGGTCGGCGGGCAGGTCCTCGGCGAGAAAGTAGGCGCCCTTGGAGGTGCCGCCGCGCATGAGCAGGCAGCGCACGCCTCTCACGGCGCGTCCGCCCGGTAGTCCTCGTAGGGGACGTACTCGACGCCGAGCTCTTCGAGCTTGGCGCGCAGGCCGTAGCGGTCCAGGCCGAGCTGCCCGGCGCGGAACGCCTCGCGCGTTGCCTCCTCCTTCTCCAGCCTGGCCTGCGCCGCCTCCGCCGCGCGGCCGGCCTCCGAGCGGGGCACGCGCAGGACGCCGTCGTCGTCGGCGAGCACGACGTCGCCGGCGCAGATCCGCTGCCCGCCGACGACGACCGGCACGTTCACCGCGCCCGGCGTGGCCTTCACCGAACCCTGCGCGCTCACCGCCGCCGACCAGGCGGGGAAGCCCATGGCGCGCAACTCGGCCACGTCGCGGACCCCGGTGGCGGTGACCAGCCCGCGCACGCCGCGCACCTGGAGGGCGGTGGCGAACAGCTCGCCGAACAGCCCGTCGGCGCACGGCGAGGTGGTGGCGACCACCAGGACGTCGCCGGGGCGGCACTGCTCCACGGCGGCGTGGATCATCAGGTTGTCGCCCGGCCAGCACAGCGCCGTCACGGCGGTCCCGCCGATGCGCGCGCCCTGCTGGACCGGGCGCAGGCCGGGCCCCAGGAAGCCGGTGCGGCCCATCGCCTCGTGCACCGTGGCCACGCCGTACCCGGCGAGCCTGTCCACCGTCCCGGCGTCGGCGCGCGGCGGGTCGGTGACGATCACAGTTCTCATGGCTCCTCGATGGCGTCGCGTCGCTCGCCGGGCCGGTCGCCCCGCAGCGAGGACGCTAGGAGAGCCGGTCGGAGATTGTCAACAATCTTGCCGACAATCACGGCGACGGGAACGACGCCTTCCACCTCCTTAGCAGACATAATGATTATGAACAATGCCTTGACGGTGCGCTGAGGTGGCTGCACTATGCCGCTAATCATCATGAAGGTTTCATCGAGGCCCGCACGAGCCGTCGCACGGCGAACGGCCCGGCGCGGGTTCCGAAACGTTCGGAGACGCCATGGCATCGCGGCAGCCGGCGGGCGGACGCCCCCGGGAACCGAAGATCGACCGATCCCTCACCCTGCACCTGCAGGGCGACTGGGGCTCGGCCAACCTGCACCGCATCTGCGGCTGGATCTCGCAGGAACTGACCGACCGTTGCGGCCCCGGCACCAGGGTCGCGGTCTGGAACGGCCGAGGCTGCTCCGACGCCGCGCGGGCGGTGGGGCGGGGCGAGGTGCAGGTGGCCATGACCACCCCGGCCGCGTTCACGGCCGCCGCGCTGGACGGGCGCGGGGTGTTCGCGGACGAGGCGCTCCCGGAGCTGCGGGCGCTGGGCGTGGTGCCGCAGCGCGACCGGCTGGTGATGGGCGTGCGCAGGTCGCTCGGGATCACCTCGTTCGCCGAGCTGCGCGAGGCCGCGCCGAAGCTGACGCTGGCCACCTCGGTCGACGACGGGGAGAACTACGTCGGCCTCGCCGCCGGCGAATTGCTCGCCCGTTCCGGCGTGGACGTGCTCGGGTGGGGCGGGGAGTTCCTGCGGGACGAGCGCCCCTTCGAGACCTTCGACCACGTCAGGGCGGGCCGGGCCGACGCGATCATCCACGAGGCGGTCATGCTGCCGCCCTGGCAGGAGTTCGGCGGCGAGCTGCACTTCCTGGAGGTCGAGGAGGAGGTGCTCGACGGCCTGTGGACCGACCTCTCCTGGCCGCGGGCTCAGGTCGAGGAGGGGTATTTCCCGGGCTGCCCGTCGTTCCGGACCTTGGACTTCTCCGACTTCCTGGTGCTCACCCGCGCCGACCTCCCCGACGACCTCGCGTACGCGATCGCCTGGGTGCTCGGGGAGACCAGGGAGGTCATCGAGCGGCAGTACCGGCACATCCCGCCCGAGCGCAGCTCCGTCACCTATCCCCTGGACCCGGTGGCGATGGGGCGCACGCCGATCCCGCTGCACCCCGGTGCCGCCGAGTACTACGACGCGCTGCCTCCTTCCTCTTCCGCACACCAAGAGAGTGGTTCCGCATGACTGAATGGATCACGGTCGATACCGCCGACGGCCCGATGCGCGTGTACGCGACCCGTCCCGCTGGGGAGGCCGATCGCGCCGTGGTGGTGTTGCAGGAGGCGTTCGGCGTCAACGACCACATCCAGGACATCACCCGACGCTTCGCCGAACGGGGATACCTGGCGCTGGCACCCGACCTGTTCCACCGCAACGGCGTGGGTGTTCTCGGCTATGACCAGCACGCCCAGGCCATGCCACTGATCGGCGCCATCGGCCCCGACCAGATCATCACCGACATGCAAGCCGTACTGGACCACCTCGCCTCCACAGGCATCCCAGCCGGACGCACCGCCGTGGTCGGCTTCTGCTTCGGCGGACGCGCCGCCTTCACCACCGCCACCGCCATCCCCGGCCTGGCCGGCACCGTGGTGTTCTACGGACCCGGCATCGCCGCCGGACCCCACACCGTCCTCGACCGAGCCAAGGGCATCGACGCCCCCATGCTCATCCACGTCGGCGGCGCCGACCCCACCATCCCGGCCGAACACATCACCGCCATCGACACCGCGTTGCGCGAAGCCGGGGTCGAGTACGAACAGCACGTCTACAACGGCGCAGGCCACGCCTTCGCCGCCGACGCACGCCCCGACAAATACCAACCCCAACCCGCCACCACCGCCTGGGAACGCACCCACACCTTCCTCGATCAACGGCTGCCCGCAAGCAGCTGACCCCGCTCCGCCCTGAGGCCGATGGCCCAGGCGGACGCCATGGACGGTCACCGGGGGCCAGTGGCACGCCGCACGGCGCCGGCGTGCCCGACGGATCGGCCGAGGGCGCTCGTTCGCGCCTTTCCTTCACCGTGCACCGCATATCGCGCAGGAGACGCACATGTCCGCCAACCAAGACCGTTCCGGCCCCGCGCACGGCCGCCGATCCGTGCTCCTCGTCGGCATGGCCATCCTGTTCATCGACGGATACGACCTGTTCGCCCTGGGCACGGTCGGCCCCACCCTGCTGAAGTCCCACATCTGGGGCGCCGGTCCCGCGACCCTCGGAATGCTCGGCAGCGCCGCGGCGCTGGGCATGCCCGCCGGGTCGGCGCTGGCGGGCTGGGCGGGCGACCGGTGGGGGCGCCGCATCCCGCTCGTGGTGTCCCTCGCCCTGATCTCGGCGGCCATGCTGCTCGCGGCCCTGGCCCCCGACCTGTCCACCTTCACCGCCGCCCGGGTCCTCACCGGGGCCGGGGTCGGGGCGCTCGCGCCGCTCGTCGGCGCGCTGGTCGCCGACAACGCCTCGGCGGGGCGGCGGACCCTCTACATCGCCGTCGCCATGGCCGCCATCGGCATCGGGGGCGGGGCCTCGGCCCTGGCGGGCCGGCTCCTGCTCCCCGAGCACTCGTTCAGGTGGGTGTTCGCGCTCGGCGCGCTGCCGCTGCTGCTGGTGCCGGTCCTCTGGCGGCTCCTGGCGGACGTCGCGGGCGCCGTCGGGGTCGGCCGCGTCGAGCGCGCCCGGGTCATCGAGCTGTTCGCCTCCGGCCGGACGCGCGCCACGCTGGTCCTGTGGCTGGCCGCCTTCATGTCGTTCACGCTCATCTACAGCACCAGCGCCTGGCTGCCCTCGGTGCTGATCCGCTCGGGGTACGACCTGGGCTCGGCGCTTGAGTTCTCCATCGCCTTCACCAGCGGCGGCGCGCTCGGCACGACGGCCCTGACGCTGCTGGGCGGCCGGGGCCACCTGCGCGCGATCACCATCGGCGGCTTCCTGATGGGCGCGGTCGCCCTGCTGGCGCTGAGCGTGCAGCACCCCCGGCCGCTCCTGCTGCTGCTGTGCGCGCTGGCGGGCGTCGGCTCGCTCGGCACCCAGAGCCTGGTGGTCGCCTGCATGGCCGACCACTACCCGACCGCGCTGCGCTCCACGGGCATGGGCGTCGGCCTGGGCGTGGGGCGCGTCGGGGCCATCGTGGGCCCGTCCTACCTGGCCGCCATGACGGTGCTCGTCGCCTCGCCCAAGGCGGGCTTCTACGCCTTCGCCATCCCGGCCGTGCTGGGCGCCCTCGCCGTCGCCCTGCTGCCGCGGGCCAAGCCGGGCGCGGCCGCGCACCGTCTGCCGGTGCCGCGGCCCGCGCCCCAGAACCCCTGAGGTGAGGTGGCGCCCGCCGCTCCGCCGGAGGGCGGGCGCCACCTGCGCCGTACGACGGCTTTCCTCATTGTCTCCAAAATTGTTGACAATTTTGGAGACGATCTTCTAGCTTGGCGGTCGCCGCGGACCTGCCGCACCGAACCAGGGAGAACGAGACGATGAGCACTGAGGGCACTGCGACCGGAGCGCTGCTGGTGGTGAGCGCCCACGCCGGCGACTTCGTGTGGCGGGCGGGCGGGGCGATCGCCCTGGCCGCCGCGCAGGGCCGGCGGGCCAAGGTGCTCTGCCTCAGCTACGGCGAGCGCGGCGAGTCCGCCAAGGCGTGGCGGCAGGGCATGGCGCTGGAGGAGATCAAGGAGCTGCGGCGCGACGAGGCGGCCAGGGCCGCCGCGGTGCTCGGCGCCGAGATCGAGTTCCTGGACGCGGGCGACTACCCCCTGCGCGAGACCGGCGAGCTGGTCGACCGCATCGTGCGCGTCTACCGGGAGGTGGACCCGCACGTGGTGCTGACCCACCCGCCGGCCGACCCCTACAACGGCGACCACCCCGCCGCCTCCCGGATGGCGGTGCAGGCCCGCGTCCTCGCCCAGGCGATCGGCTACCCGGGCCCCGGCGAGCCGCTGGGCGCGCCGCCGGTGTTCTTCTTCGAACCGCACCAGCCCGAGCAGTGCGACTTCAAGCCGCAGGTGCTGCTGGACATCAGCCCGGTGTTCCACCTCAAGCGCGAGGCGATGGAGTGCCTGGCCGCCCAGCGGCACATGTGGGACTACTACACCGACCTCGCCAAGCGGCGCGGCGTGCAGCTCAAGCGCAACGCCGGCCCCAACCTCGGCTTGGAGCACGCGACCATGGCCGAGGCGTACATGCGGCTGTACCCGCAGGTCACCGGCGTGCTGGAGTGACCCCTCCCGCCGGACGCCCCGCTCCCCCGCCCCCGGAAAAGGAACGCACCATGGGAATCGTCTCCGAACACATCGACGCGTTTCCGTTCGACCGGCCGCCCCGGATCGTGCGGCACCGGGAGGAGCTCCTGCTCGCCGAGCCGCTGCCCTCGCCCAAGCGGCCCCCGCGGCCGCTCCGGCCGATCGAGGCGGTCCACTACCCCGCCGAGTTCGTCCCCAAGGACTTCGAGCCGCCGGCGGGGGTGTACGAGAGCGACCACCTGCGCGTGGAGCGGCAGTCCATGAGCGGGTTCCGGCAGCCCTTCTACCACCGCAACTGCGACGTGGACGAGCTGTCCTACCAGGTGTTCGGCACCCGGACGCTGATGACCGAACTCGGCACCGTCCGGCTCGAGCCGGGCGACTTCTCCCGCATCCCCGTGGCCGTCGCCCACGACAACCACGCCGACACCGACATCCACGTGCTGTTCTACGTCCCGGCCCCGGTCGAGGAGCGGTACCCGGCGGCGCGCGCCTCCGAGCTGCTCGTGCCGCCGTTCCCCGGTTGGAAGGACAGGCCGCGCAACCTGATGACCACCGAGTGCCTCGGCGGCCCCGAGCACGACACCGTCATGGCGCAGGTGGACGAGCGGATGCTGCTCGAACAGGTCCAGAACGAGGCCGAGCGCATCCGCGTGCTGCGGCCGGAGCCCGACGCGGAGGGGACGACCTGGCTCTACCGCTCGGAGCGGGTGTGGATCGGGCGCACGTTCACCGCCGCCTCCGACGGGCGGACCTACCGCACGCACCGCGACGCCGACGAGATCCAGTACCAGATCAGCGGGCGCCGGACCCTGGTCACCCAGCTCGGGGCCCTGCACCTGGAGCCGGGCGACTTCGTCCGCGTGCCGGTCGGCATCGCCTTCACCAGCATCGCCACCGAGCCGAGCGCCCACGTCACGCTCCTGTCGGCGCTCGCCGTGCCGCAGGTCGCCGAGGGCACCAGGACCGGTCGGCGCCTGGCCCCGGCCGAGCTGGAGGAACTGCGCCGTGGCTGACCAGCGAACCGAGAAGGGGACCCCATGAGCCTCATGACCGCCGCCCGCGCCCACCGGGCCTCGGACGTCCTGCGCCTGGAGGAGGTGCCGGTCCCCGAACCGGGCCCCGAGGACGTGCTGGTCCGGGTGGCCGCGGCCGGCCTCGCGCCCAGCACGATGAAGCTGCTGAGGAACGGGGCGTTCCGGCATCTGCCGACCACGCCCGGCCACGAGGCGGCCGGGACCGTCGTCGCGGCGGGCGCCGCGGCCGGGGAGGACCTGGTCGGGCGGCGCGTGCGCGTCCACCCGATGCTGTCCTGCCGCACCTGCCGGTACTGCACGACCGACCGCGAGCAGATGTGCGCGGAGTCCGCGATGATCGGCCAGGCGGCCTTCGGGACCGGCTCGCTGGAGCTGTACGGGCGCTACCACGACGGCGGCCTCGCCGAGTACGTCCGCGTGCCGCACTGGCTCGTCGACGTCCTGCCGGACGGCGTCGGCTTCGACCTCGGCGCCAAGGTGCACGACCTGGGCAACGCGGTCCGCGCCCTGCGGTGCGCCGGGCCGCTCGCGGACGCCACCCTGGTGGTCACCGCGGCGACCGGCACCATGGGCACGGCGTCGGTCCTGCTCGCCGAGCACTTCGGGGTCGCGCGCCTCGTCCTGGTCGGCCGCTCCGCGCAGCGCCTTGAAGCCGTGCGGGAGCTGGCGGGGACGCTGCCGACCGACGTCATCGCCCTGGAGGAGCTGGGGCCGGACTGGGGCTCGGACGGCGGGCTCACCAAGCGAATCCGCGAACTCGTCCCGGAAGGCCCGGAGGCGGTGCTCGACTACCTCCCGGCCGGTCCCGGCGCCGACCAGTCGATGATGGCGCTGGCGAACGGCGGCACGCTCGTGCACATGGGCGGCAACGGCGCCTCCCTGACGGTGCCCCTGCGCGTGACGATGCTCGGCTGCTGGCGGTACGTCGGCACCCGCGCCTGCACCCGCGGCGACACCGCCATGGCGCTGGACCTGCTGGGCTCGGGGGCGCTCAAGGCCGAGCGCCTGGTCACCCACCGCTTCCCGCTGGCCGAGGTCAACGAGGCGATGGCCCTGGTCGAGGAGCGCCGGGAGCCGATGTGGATGGGCGTCGTCCACCCCTGAGCCGGGGCGTCAGCCGTCCTTCAGGCCGAGCACGCGCGCGGCGTTGTCCTTGAGGATGAGCGGGCGCACCTCCGGCTTGAGGTCCAGGCCGGCGAAGTCGTTCAGCCAGCGGTCGGGGGTGATGACCGGGAAGTCGGAACCGAACAGCACCTTGCGGCGCAGCACCGAGTTGGCCGCCCGCACCAGCTGCGGCGGGAAGTACTTGGGCGACCAGCCCGACAGGTCGATGAAGACGTTGGCCTTGTGGGTGGCGATGGAGATGGCCTCGTCCTGCCAGGGCACCGAGGGGTGGGCCAGCACGATGGTGAGGCCGGGGAAGTCGGCGGCCACGTCGTCCAGGAGCATCGGGTCGGAGTAGCGGAGCTTGATGCCGCGGCCGCCGGGCAGGCCGGCGCCGATGCCGGTCTGCCCGGTGTGGAACAGCGCGGGGACGCCGAGCTCCTCCAGCGCCGCGTAGATCGGGTGGAAGCGCGGGTCGTCGGGCCGGAACGCCTGGAGGCTCGGGTGGAACTTGAAGCCGCGGACGCCGTGGTCGCCGACCAGGCGGCGGGCCCGCTCCACCGCCTCGGGCACCCGGTGCGGGTCCACCGACCCGAACGGGACCAGGACGTCGGCGTGGTCGCGGGCCGCGTCGGCGATCTCCTCGCTGGACAGCGCGGGATGCCCGAGGGCGGTGGCGGCGTCGACGGTGAACACCACCGCCGCCATCCGGCGCTCCCGGTAGTGCTCGGCGATGTGGGCCAGGGTGGGGGTCCGGTGCTCGCTGGACTTGAAGTAGGCGGCGGAGGCGTCCATCAGCTCCCGGTCGAGCGAGAAGTGCCCGTGGGCGTCCTGCTCGACGTGGACGTGGAAGTCGATCGCGGTGAGGTCGTCGAGGTTCACGGGGCGGGTCCTTACTGGAGCGTGGTGGTCGCGGCCTTGGCGGCCAGCAGGAGGGTCAGCAGTTCGTCGCGTTCGGCCGCGAGGACGGCGGGGTCGCGGCCGGCCATCTCGTCGGCCGTGCCCGCCACGATCCGCTCGGTGAGGGCGGGCGTGAGGCTGGGGTCGCCGAGGGTGCGCCACCAGTCCTCCATCGGCGGGCCGAGGTGCTCCAGCGTGTGGGCGATGCCGCCGGGGCCGCCGGACAGGTGCTGGCAGGCGAACGGGCCGAGCAGCGCCCAGCGCAGGCCGGGCCCGTGGGCGATGGCGGTGTCGATGTCCTCGACGGTGGCGACGCCCCGCTCGACCAGGGAGTACGCCTCGCGCCACAGCGCGGCCTGGAGCCGGTTGGCGACGTGGCCGGGCAGCTCGGCCCGCAGCCGGATCGGCCGCTTGCCGATGCCGGTGTAGAAGGACAGGGCGGCGGCGACGGCCTCCTCCGAGGTCCGCTCGCCGGGGACCACCTCGACCAGCGGGATGAGGTGGGGCGGGTTGAAGGGGTGGCCGATCAGCACCCGCTCCGGGTGGTGGCGGCACGCGCTCTGGACGTCGCTGGGGCGCAGGCCCGAGGAACTGCTCGCCAGGACCGTTCCCGGGGCGGCGGCCGCGTCGAGCGCCTCGAAGAGCCGCTGCTTGTCTGCCAGGCGTTCCGGGCCGTTCTCCTGGACGAAGTCGGCCATGCCCGCGGCCTGGGCCGGGTCGGTGGTGAAGGCCAGGCGGTCCGGGGACGCGCCGGATGCGAGGCCGACGCGTTCCATGGTGGGCCAGCAGTCGGCGACGGCCTGCCGCAGCCGCGCCTCCGCGCCGGGCGCGGGGTCGCACGCGACGACGTCCAGTCCCCGGGCGAGGAAGGCGGCCGCCCAGCTCGCGCCGATGACGCCGGTGCCGACGACGGCCGCGCTCTCGACGGTCACGGGGTCCTCCTGAAGGTGGTGAAGGCGTCCAGCGACGCGGGGTCGGCCAGCACGTCGGAGCCGATGACGTCCTGGGGGCGGGCGCCGAGCAGGATGCGCTTGACCGGCACTTCGAGCTTCTTGCCCGTGCGGTTGCGGGGGACGGCGGGCACGGCCTCGACGGTGTCGGGGACGTGGCGCGGGGACAGCGCGGCGCGGAGGGCCCCGGCCAGCTTCCGGCGCAGGTCGCCGTCCAGGACGCGGCCCGGCCGCAGGACGACGAACAGCAGCAGCTCGTCGTCGTCCTCCAGGTGGACCACCAGGCTGTCGCCGATCTCGTCGAGCTCCTCGACGACGGCGTAGAAGTCGGCGGTGCCCAGGCGCACGCCGCCCCGGTTGAGGGTGGCGTCGGAGCGGCCCGTGACCGCGCAGTGGCCGTCGGGGTCGAAGCGGACCCAGTCGCCGTGCCGCCACACGCCGGGGAAGTCCTCGAAGTAGGCGGCCCGGTACCGCTTCCCGTCCGGATCGTTCCAGAAGCCGACCGGCATGGACGGCATCGGCTCGGTGACGACCAGCTCCCCCAGCCGCCCGACGACCGGCGTCCCGGCGGGGTCGTAGGCAGCGGCGGCGACGCCGAGCGCCGGGCCGGAGATCGCGCCCGGCCAGGACGGCTGCAGCGGCCCGCCCTGCAGCAGGCCCGTGCACACGTCGGTGCCGCCGCTGCCCAGGTTGAGCAGGACGTCCGGGCCGATCCGGTCGTGCACCCACCGGGAGCCCTCGGCGGGCAGCGGGCTCCCGGCCGAGCCGATCTGGCGGAGCCGGGACAGGTCGAGGTCGTCGGCGGGGCGCAGGCCCTCCTTTCGGCAGGCCATGAGGAAGGCGGGGCTCGCGCCCATCAGCGTCGTGCCGGTCTCGGCCGCCAGCCGCCACTGCCAGGCCAGGTCGGGATGGGCCGGGTTCCCGTCGATCATGACGATGGCGGACCGCAGCAGCAGGCCCGACACCAGCGCGTTCCACATCATCCACGCGGTGGTGGTGAACCACAGCATCCGGTCGCCCGGACGCAGGTCCCAGCTCAGCCCGTGGTTCTTGAGGTGTTCGAGCAGGACGCCGCCGTGCCCGTGGACGATCGCCTTGGGCCTGCCGGTCGTCCCGGACGAGAACAGCACGAACAGCGGGTGGTCGAAGGGCACGGCCTCGAACTCCGGCCCGCTCTCCGGCCCGCTCTCCGGCCCGTCGCCGGGAGCGCCCAGCAGGTCCGCCCAGCCGGACGCCCCCTCGGGCGCCTCGGTGTGCGCTCCGTAGGGGACGTGGACGACGTGCTCCAGGCCCGGCAGCCCCGCGCCGATCTCCGCCGCCTCGGCCCTCCGGTCGATGGCGCGGTCGCCGTAGGCGTAGCCGGTGACGCAGAGCAGCACCTTCGGTTCGAGCTGCCCGAACCGGTCCAGAACGCCGCGCGGGCCGAACTCCGGGGCGCAGCTGGCCCAGATCGCTCCGAGGCTCGCGGTGGCCAGGAAGGCGACCAGCGTCTCGGGGATGTTGGGCAGGTAGGCGACGACCCGGTCGCCGGGGCCGACGCCCAGCCCGCGCAGCCCTTCGCGGGCGCGGGCGACCTGGTCGCGCAGCTCGCCGAAGGTCAGCGTGACCGGGGGCCGGGTCTGGGAGTGCGCGATCACGGCCACGTTCCCGGCGTCCTCGGGGCGGCCCAAGGCGTGCTCGGCGTAGTTGAGGGTCGCGCCGGGGAACCACCGCGCTCCGGGCATGGCACGGCTTTCGAGCGCTTCGCGGGGCGGCGTGTGCGCCCGCACCTCGAAGAAGTCCCAGATCGAGGTCCAGAAGCCCGGCAGGTCCTCGACCGACCAGCGCCACAGGTCCGCGTACTCCGCGAAGCGCAGCCCGCGCGCCTCCTCCAGCCAGGCCAGGTACCGGCCGACCACGGTGGTGTCGCGGACGTCCGGGGCCGGGACGGTCAGCGGCTTCACCGGGCCACCTTGGCCGCCCGGCCCGCCAGGAACTCGCGCATCCGCTGCTTGGCCTCGTCGCTGCCGGAGGCCACCGCCGCCATCAGCGACTCCAGCAGGTAGCCCTCGGCGGGGGCGGCCTCGGCGATGCGGGGCAGCGCCCGCAGGACGGCGAAGTTGGTGACCGGCGAGTTGGCGGCGACCTTGGCGGCCAGTTCGAGCGCGCGGGCCAGTCCGCCGCCCGGCTCGGTCAGGTAGTGGGACAGGCCGATCGACTGGCCTTCGGCGGCGTCGTACACCCGCCCGGTCAGCATCATGTCCGCCATCCGGTGCGCCCCAATCAGCCGGGGCACGCGCACCGAGCCGCCGCCTCCCACGAACAGGCCGCGCTGGCCCTCGGGCAGCGCGTAGAACGCCGACGGCTCGGCCACGCGCAGGTGCGCCGCGCAGGCCAGCTCCAGACCTCCGCCGATCACCGCGCCCTTGAGCACCGCGATCACCGGCACCGGCGACTCCTCGACGCGGTCCATGGCGCGGTGCCACATCAGCGAGTGGTCCAGGGACTCCAGGGTCGAGCGCTCGGTCAGCTCGGCCAGGTCGAGGCCGGCGGAGAAGTGCTCGCCCTCGGCGTCCAGGACGACCGCGCCGACGCCCTGCGGCGGGCGGCGGAAGAACTCCTCCACGCCGAGCACCGTGGCGTCGTCCAGGGCGTTGCGCTTGCGGGGGCGGCACAGCCGCAGCACGGCGGTGTCGCCGTGCCGCTCCACCTGGAGGGAAGCGGTCATCTGTCGTTCTCCTGTCCCTGGGCGTCCGTCCGGGCGTCCATCTGGGCGGGCGTCTGCGCGGCGCGGCGGAGCTCGGCGCGCCGGATCTTTCCGGTGGCGGTGCGCGGCAGGTCGGCCGCGAACCGCACGGTCTTGGGGATCTTGTAGCGGGCCAGCCGCGCCTCCAGGTGGGCGCGCAGCTCCGCCTCGGTCAGGGCGGCCCCGGGGCGGAGCACGACGTGGGCCGCGCCGACCTCGCCCCACCGCTCGTCCGGCACCGCGACCACGGCGCAGTCGGCGACCTGCGGCAGCGCGGTGACGACCGTCTCCACCTCGGCGGGGTAGACGTTCTCCCCGCCCGAGATGATCATGTCCTTGACGCGGTCGGCCACCTGCGCCCAGCCCGCCTCGTCCACCCGCACCAGGTCGCCGGTGCGGAACCAGCCGCCCTCGACGAAGCTCGCGGCGCTGTCCTCGGGCCGTCCCCAGTAGCCGGCGAACACGTTCGGCCCGCGCACCAGGAGCTCGGCGGGCTCGCCCGGCCCGGCGGGGACGGCCCGGCCCGAACGCAGGTGCGCGACGTCGGTGAAGAAGTGCGGCACGCCGACCGAGGTCGGGCGCTCGTCCGCGCCGTCGGCCACCGCCATGTGCACGCCCGGCGCCGCCTCGGTCATCCCGTAGCCCTGGAGCAGCCGGACGCCCCGGTCCAGCCAGGCCCGCGCGACGTCCGCGCGGACCGGCGACCCGCCGTACAGCACGCAGGTCAGCGAGGACAGGTCGGCGTCCGTCCAGGACGGGTGCCCGCACATCATCTGGAGCATCGTCGGCACGGCGGAGAACGAGGTGGTCCTCCTGCGCCCGATCAGGTCCAGGATCGCGCCGGGGTCGAAGCGGGGCACCGGCTCCACGCTGCCGCCCTTGAACAGGGTCGGCAGGGTGATCTGCCCGAGCCCGACGCAGTGGAACAGCGGCGCGACGACCAGGGCGCGGTCGCTGCCGAGCGTGTCCACGTGGGCGAGCTGGTTGACGGTGTTCCAGGTCAGGTTGCCGTGGGTGAGCACGGCGCCCTTGGGCCTGCCGGTGGTGCCCGAGGTGTAGAGGATCAGGCAGGGGTCGTCCAGGCCGACCGCCGCGGCGCCGGCGGGTTCGGCCGCCTCGATCAGCTCCCGGTAGTCCCGGCCGCCGAGCGGGCAGGAGCCGGGCGACAGCGCCACGACCGCGCGCACGCTCTCCGGCAGCGGCGCGGCGGCCCCGGCCAGCGCGTCGGTGTCGGCGCTGTGCACCAGCACCGACGCGCCGCTGTCGGCCAGCATGTAGCGGATCTCGGTGCCCGACAGGCGGGTGTTCAGCGGGACGAAGACCGCGCCGAGCGTCCCGGTGGCGAACAGCGTCTCGAACACGGCGACGTCGTTGGCCCCCAGGTAGGCGACCCGGTCGCCGCGCCGCACGCCCAGCCCGCGCAGCGCCCCGGCGAGGCGGCGCACCCGGTCGTCCAGCTCGGCGTAGGTCAGCCGCCGGTCGCCCTGGACCAGCGCGACGCGGTCGGGGGTGATGCGGGCCCGGCGGCCGGGCCAGCTCCCGAGACCGAGGTCGGGGCCGTCGATGGACATGGTCTTCACCCTTCGTGCGGTCGGCGGGGTCGGGGACCGCCGGCGGCGCGCGCACGCGCCGCCCCGGCGGTCTGCCGCGGCACGCCATGAAAACCCGCCGCCGCTTGAACGTCAATGGTGTTGTCATAAGATGGCCGGGTGAACGATCGTGTGGTCCCCGAGGAGCGGCGCCGCCGCAGGCGGCCGACCAAGCAGGGCACGGTGCTGTCGGAGCGGGCCATCGTGGAGACGGCACTGCGGCTGATCGCCCAGCACGGGGCGGAGGCGCTGACGGTGCGGCGGCTGGGCGCGGCGCTCGGCGCCGACCCCAGCTCGCTGTACCGCTACTTCCGCAACGCCGACGACCTGCTGCTGGCGGTCGCCGACGAGCTGATCGGCCGTGCCCAGAGCGGCTGGGCGCCGACCGGCGACTGGCGCGCCGACCTGCGGGAGATCGGGACGCGGCTGTGCGCCTCCTACCGGGCGCATCCGCAGGCGGCCGTGCTGGCGGCCCACCGCACCACCGGCCGCGACAACGAGGCGCGGGCCGTCGAGGCGATCCTGGGCGTCCTGCGCTCGGCGGGCTTCCCCGACGCGGAGGCCGTGCGGATCTACCACGCCTTCGTCGACCAGGCCCTGGGCCTGGCGGCGCTGGAGGCGGCCGCCGACGCCCTGCCCGCGCCGGCGCGCGAGGGCGACGAGCGGATCTGGCGCGCCCGCTACGCCCGCCTGCCCGCCGACACCCACCCCAACATCAACGCGACCGCGCACCTGCTGGCCGCCGACATGGGGCACAGCGCGTACCCGTTCGCGCTGGAGCTGTTCCTGGAGGCCGTCGCCGCCCGGCTGCCGCGCGGGACCGCCGCGCCCGCCGCCGGATAGGCGGCTTCGCATAGGCTGCATCGCATGGCAGACGAGGGTTCGGTGCGGGTGGATCTGTGGATCTGGTCCGTGCGGCTGCTGAAGACCCGCTCGCAGGCGACCGCCGCGTGCCGGGCCGGGCACGTCCGGATCAACGACGAGCGGGCCAAGCCCGCCACGGCCGTCAAGGTCGGCGACGAGGTCCGGCTGCGCCACGAGGGGCGCGAGCGGATCGTCGTGGTGCGGCGCATCGTGCGCAAGCGGGTGGGGGCGCCCGTCGCGCAGGAGTGCCTGACCGACAACAGCCCGCCTCCGCCGCCGCGCGAGATGCTGATCCCGATCGGCCGCCGCGACCGGGGCGCGGGGCGGCCCACCAAGCGCGACCGCCGCGAACTCGACCGCCTGCGCGCGCACCTGTACCCGACCGACGGCCAGGTCGCCGACGGTATTGATTGAAGTCCCGGCCCAGGGCACTCGCCTGGCGGCTCGCACCCTGACCGTGCCTTGGCGAGTGCCACATCGCTTCGCGATCTGTCCCGGCGGGGCTCGCCTTCGGCTTTGCCCCGCCGGGACAGTTAGGCACTCGCGTGACGGCTGAGGTCATTTAGAACGGACGGGGCGGCACCGCCTGGGCGCACTCTTGGCGCATGTCTTGTTTTTCGTAACTATCGTCCTGCAGGATGAATTTGCTTGTTCATCTGACAGGACATGCGTACCGAGATTCAGGAGCGCCCCTTGGCCGAGTCGATGACCGCCGTGCGGATTCACGAGCACGGCGGCCCGGAGGTCCTGAAGGTCGAGCGGGTGCCGGTGCCCGAGCCGGGGCCGGGCGAGGTGCTGGTCCGCGTGCGGGCGACCTCCGCGAGCTGGTGGGACGCCGGATACCGCAAGGGCGCGGTCCGGCCGCGCCCGGGGACCTCGGCGCTCCGGCTGCCCTTCCAGCTCGGGCGCGAGGCCGCCGGGGAGGTGGCCGCGCTCGGCCCCGGGGCGGAGCGGTTCGCGCCGGACGCACGGGTCGTGGTGATGACCTGCCCGGCGTGCGGGCGGTGCGCGTCCTGCCGCCGGGGCCTCGACAACCTGTGCCTGGACACCGAGCTTCCCGCGCACCAGAGGTTCGGCGGCTACGCCGAATACGTGACCGTCCCCGAGCACGGGCTGCTGCCCTCCCCCGACGGGGTGGACGACGAGACGCTGGCCTGCGTGCTGTGGTCGTACGGCACGGTGCTGCACATGGTCAACGCGCGCGCCCGCGTGCAGCCCGGCGACAGCGTGCTGGTCACCGGCGCGTCCGGCGGCATGGGCACCGCTTCGCTGCAGCTGTCCCGGCTCGCCGGGGCGGGCCTGGTCATCGCGCTGTCCGGCGCGCCGGAGAAGGCGGAGGCGCTGCGCGCGGCGGGCGCGGACGTGGTGGTGGACCGCCGCTCCCCCGACGTGGTCGAGCAGATCCGCGCGCACACCGGCGGCGCCGGGGTGGACGTGGTGCTGGACAACGTCGGCGGCCCCATGCTGCCGCTAGCGGTCGACGCCGCCGGGCTCGGCGCGCGGATCGTGCTGGCGGCGGTCATGGGCGGCCGGACCGCCGAACTCGCGATCGGCGACGTCTTCCGCAAGCACCTGGACCTCCTCGGCACGCGCGCCGCCACGCGGCGCGAGCAGGAGCAGGTGCTGGCGTTCGCGGCGAGCGGCCGCATCGCCCCGGTGATCGGCGCGCGGTACCCGCTGGCGGAGGCGCGGCGGGCGCACGAGGCGCTCGACGCGGGCGAGCACGTCGGGAAGATCGTGCTCCTGCCCTGAGCCGGACGGCCCCCGCCGCGCGCGCCGTCACCCGGCGGGCCGCCCCGGGCGCTCGCGGGTGCGGCGGCGGGCCGGCGGGATCGGCACGGGCTCCGCTCCCGCGACGACGGTGTTGGAGACGGCGCCGATCCCCTCGACGGTCAGGGTGACGGTGTCGCCCGGCCCCAGCGGCGGCGGGTCCTCGCGGCCGCGCACGCCCCACAGCTCCGCCAGGCAGCCGCCGTTCCCGCAGGTGCCCGACCCCAGGACGTCGCCGGGCCGCACGAGGGTGCCGCGCGAGGCGTAGGCGGTCATCTCCTCGAACGTCCAGCCCATGTTCGACAGCAGGTCCTCGCCGACGACCCGCCCGTTGACCTCGGCGGTGAGGGCCAGGCGCAGGAAGCCGTCGGCGTCGCGGTACGGCTCCAGCTCGTCGGCGGTGACCAGGTGGGGGCCGAGCGTGGTGGCGGTGTCCTTGCCCTTGCACGGGCCGAGGCCCACCTTCATCTCGGCCGACTGGAGGTCGCGCGCGGACCAGTCGTTGAAGACGGTGTAGCCGACGATGTGGTCGCGGGCCCGCTCCGGGGTGAGGTCGCGGCCCTCGGGGCCGATGACGGCGGCGACCTCCAGCTCGAAGTCCAGGACGTCCGACCCCGGCGGCATGGGGACCTCGTCGTGCGGGCCGATCACCGCGTAGGGGTTGGCGAAGTAGAAGGTGGGCGCGGCGTACCACTGGTCGGGCACGCCCGCGGTCCCGTCCACCGAGCGGCGCACGCCTTCGACGTGCTCCTCGAAGGTGACGAAGTCGCGCACCGAGGGCGGCCGCAGCGGCGGCAGGAGGCGCACCTCCGACACGTGCGGTCCGGGCGGGCCGGTGCGGACGGCGAGCAGCGCGTCCAGGCCCTCGGCGAGCAGGTCGGTGAAGGGGCGTTCGTCCAGGAGGGGGCGGAGGGTCCCGTCCTCCTCCAGGACGGCCGTCCCGCGCCGGGAGTCGTGCTCGTAGGCGGCGAAGCGCACGGGGTCCTCCTCAGACCGGCGGGGCCACGAAGCAGCCGCGGTCGGGGTCGTTGAACGACTCCTTGGCGACCAGCTCGTTCATCGGGTTGGCGGTGCCCCACTGGTCGGTGACCTCGGGCTGGGAGAAGTCGTAGACGTGCGGGTGCCAGGTGTCCTCGTCCAGCTCCTCCAGCTCGGTCGTGTACTCGACGGTGTTGCCGTGCGGGTCGAGGAAGTAGGTGAAGGTGTTGTCGCCCGCCATGTGGCGGCCCGGCCCCCAGATCTTGCGGAAGCCCGCGCGCGTCACCCGGCCGGAGCCGCGCATGTACTCGTCCAGGCCGCGCATCTCGAACGACACGTGGTGCAGGGAGGTGTGCGGGCCCTTTGCGATGGCCATGGAGTGGTGCTGGGAGCTGATCCGCATGAAGTGCATGACCTCGCCCATGTGCGGGGAGCTGAGGGTGTCCGACAGGCGGAAGCCGAGGTGCCGCTCGTACCACTGGCGGGTGCGGTTGAGGTCGGGCGAGTTCAGCACGACGTGGGACAGGCGCACCGGGATGGCCTCGCGCTCCTCGATGCGGCGGTGCTCGCGGACGGCGACGTCGGCGGAGACCTCGACGGTGCGGCCGTCCACGTCGAAGAAGCGGAAGCCGTAGCCGCCGCCGGGGGTGTCCAGGGCGTCCGGCCGGGTGACCAGCTGGACGCCGTCCGCGAGCAGCCGCTCGGCCAGGGCGTCCACGTCGGCGGCGTCGGCCGCGCCGAAGGAGACCAGGTCGAGGCGCTTGTCGTCGGCGCGGCGGAGCCGGACCACGTACTGCTCGGGGCTGCCCTCGGCGGCCAGGAAGCTGATGCCGGAGTCCTCGGCGACCTTGGTCAGGCCCCAGACGCCGCCGTAGAAGTCGAGCTGGGCGTCGTAGTCGGGCACGGCGAGGTCCACGTGCCGCAGGTGGGTGAGCAGGCGGGCGGTCATGGGCGGTCCTCTCGGGGTGAGGGTCGGCGGGTGCGGGGGGCGTCGGCGAGGTTCAGCAGGGCGGCGGCGTTCGCGCCGCGCACGGCGCGTTCGACCGGCTCGGGCAGTCCGGCGGCGCGCAGCGCGCCCACCGGGTCGTCGGTGCCCATGTCGAACGGGAAGTCCGAGCCGAGCAGCACCCGGCCCGGCCCGGCGGCGGCGATCAGGGCGCGCAGCGCGCCGGGGTCGTGGACGAGCGAGTCGAAGTACAGCCCGCGCAGGTAGGAGCTGGGTTCGCGGGCGCAGCCGCGCGCGTCGGGGCGGACCCGCCAGGCGTGGTCGGCGCGCCCGGCGTGGCCGGGCAGGTAGCCGCCGCCGTGCGCCGCGACGATCTTCAGGCCGGGGTGCCGGTCCAGCACTCCGGAGAAGATCAGGTGGGACAGCGCGACGGCGTTCTCGGCCGGCTGCCCGACCGAGTTGGACAGGTACCAGCGGTCCAGCCGCTCGTCGAGCGTGCAGCCGAACGGGTGCAGGAACAGCAGCGCGCCGGTCTCCTCCGCCCGGGTCCAGAAGGGCTCGTAGTCGGGGTCCGACAGCTCCCGGCCCGGGGCGTGGCTGGAGATCTCCACGCCGAGCAGTCCCGCCGCCAGCGCGTGGTCCAGGGCCTCGGCGGCGAGGCCCGGGTGCTGGAGCGGGGCCAGGCCGAGGCCGCGCAGCCGGTCGGGGGCCTCGGCGCAGTGCGCGGCGACCCCGGCGGCGGCCAGCTCCCAGACGGTGCGGGCCAGGTCCTCGTCGGCCCAGTAGTGGTAGTGGGACGGGGACGGGCTGACGAGCTGGAGGTCCACCCCCGCCTGGTCCATCGCGGCCAGGCGCGCGGCGGCGTCGGTAAGCAGCGGCATCCGGGCGCGGATCATCTCGCCGTTGACGGGCATCGCCTCGGGGCCGTTGCGGCGCGCCTCCAGCTCGCGGGCGGCGGCGTGGCCGGGCCGCCCGGCGACGGCCCGCTCCACCTCCGGCAGCAGCAGGTGGGCGTGCACGTCCACCGTGAGGCCGGACGGCCTGCTCGCGGACGCCGCGGTCGTGGACGCCGTGGTCATGGGCGCTCCTTCAGGACGGTCATCGTGCGGGCCATCAGGCCGGGCACGTCGGCGTCGCGGACGCCGTCCATCAGCCAGCGGCCGAGCTGGACGGAGTTGTCCACGACCATCCGCACGCGCGGCATCCGGCGGTCGCGGTACTCGGTGAGCAGGGCGTCGTCGAGCGGGCGGCCTGAGGCCAGCAGCTCGGCCAGCACCCACGCGTCCTCCAGGGACATCGCCGCGCCCTGCGCCAGCGTGGGCGGGCAGCAGTGCGCGGCGTCGCCGACGAGCACGACCCGGCCCCGGTGCCAGGGCCCCTCGACCAGCAGCCGGTCGAAGCGGGTGTGGTTGACCCGCGCGGGATCGGTGATCGACTCGCGGATGGCGGTCCAGGCGCCGCCGTAGCCCTCGGCCAGGCGGCGCATCTCCTCGGCGTGCCGGGCGGGGTCCACGTCGGCGCGGTCGCGCTTGGACTCCACCAGGTAGGCGTACAGGGTGTCCGGGCCGGTCGGGCAGTACCCGGCGATGTAGCAGGGGCCGCCGTAGGCCAGGTCGGTGCGGGTGACCGACGCCGGGCGCGGCGCCTCCACGCGCCAGATGCCCATGCCGGTCGGCTCGGGCCGGTCCGGGACGCCGATCATCGCGCGGGTGGCCGAGCCGAGCCCGTCGGCGCCCACCACCAGGTCGTAGCGGCCGGTGGTGGCGTCGTCGAAGGCGACCCGCACGCCGTCGCCGTCCTGGTCCAGGGCGGTGACGGTGGTGCCGAGCCGGACGCGGGCGCCGGAGGCGCGGACCGCGCCGGTCAGGACGCGCTGCAGGTCCGGGCGGCGCATCCCGAGGGTGGCGGGCAGGTCGTCGCCGCCGGTGCGGATGTCCTCGGCGACGTGCAGCACGGTGCCGTCCGGGGCGATCAGGCCGAGGGTGTCGAAGCCGTGCCCGAGCGCGCGGACCTCCTCCCAGACGCCGGCCTCGCGCAGCACGCGCAGCGCGTTGCCCTGGAGGGTGATGCCGGAGCCGCGCACGTTCCAGTCCGCGCTGACCTCCACCAGGTCCACCGCGATCCCGGCGCGGCGCAGCAGGACGGCGAGGACGCTTCCGGCGGTGCCGCCGCCGATGACCAGGACGGAGCCGGCGCTGGGGCTGTCTGCGGGCACGGCGTTCTCCTTCACTTCACGGCCAGGGGGTTGACCGGGGAGCCGACCGCCCCGGTGATGGGCAGCGGCGCGGCCGACAGCCAGAACTCGTACACGCCGTCGGCCGCGCAGTCGGCGGCCAGCGCGTCCAGGTCCCACATCTCGCCGACGAGCAGCCCGATGTTGGGGATGGCGACCTGGTGCAGGGGCTGGAAGGCGTGCTCGAACTCGTTCGGGCGCACCTCGAAGCCCCAGGTGTCGGTGGCGATCGCGGCGATCTCGGTGCGGTGCAGCCAGCCGGCGGTGGTGAACGACAGGCCGGGCGCGGGGCCGCCCGCGTACTCGCCCCAGCCGTCGCGGCGGACGCGGGCGAGCTGCCCGGTCCGCACGCACACGATGTCGCCGGCGCCGACCGCGACGCCGTGCGCCTCGGCGGTGCGGACGAGGTGCTCCTCGGTGATGGCGAAGCCGTCGGGCAGCTCGCCGTCCTCGCCGACCACGCGGCCGACGTCCAGGAGCACGCCGCGCCCGGCGACGTGCGGGGCCATGTGCTCGATGCCGGTGACCAGGTCGCCGTCGCCGGTCACGACGCGTTCGGCGGGGCGGCCGTTCCACGCCTTGCCGTGGTCGAAGATGTGGCCGAGGCCGTCCCACTGGGTGGAGCACTGCAGCGGCATGGCGATCACGTCGTCGGCGCCGCCGATGCCGTGCGGGAAGCCCTGGAGGCCGAGCGCGGCGTCGGTGCCGGTGTCGAGCATGGTGTGCACCGGGTTGGTGCGCCGCCGCCAGCCCTTCTGCGGGCCGTCCATGTCGAAGCGCTGCGACAGCGAGAAGCTCGCGCCGCGCCGGACCAGCGCGGCGGCGGCGCGGCGGTGCTCCTCGGTGAGGTGGTTGAGGGTGCCGAGGCGGTCGTCCTCGCCCCAGCGGCCCCAGTTGGAGTACGCCGCGGCGGCGGCCGCGATCGCGCCCTCGGGGTCGGCCGGGTCGAGCCGGGCCGGGTCGGTCGCCGGGCCGCTCACGGCGCGGCCTCCGCGACGCAGCGGGTGCGCTGGGCGCCGAGGCCGGTGATCTCGCCCTCCATGACGTCGCCGTCGCGCAGCAGCCGCCCCCAGTGCATGCCGTTGCCGGCGGGGCTGCCGGTCAGCACCAGGTCGCCGGGCAGCAGCACCGAGGTCTGGGAGATGTGGGAGACCAGCCGCGCGACATCGAAGATCATGTCCTTGGTGGTCTCGTCCTGCATGGTGTCGCCGTTGAGCCGCAGCGTCACCCGCAGGTCGGAGGGGTCGCCGACCGAGGCGGCCGGCACCAGCCAGGGGCCGAGCGGGGTGAAGCCGGGGGCGTTCTTGGCGCGCAGCCAGTCGGTGCCGATCTCCGGCATGTCGCGGCGGAACACCGCCTCGCGGGCCGTCAGGTCGTTGGCGATCGTGTAGGCGGCCACGTGGGACAGCGCCTCGTCCACGCCCACCCGGTGGGCGGGGCGGCCGATGACGGCGGCCAGCTCCAGCTCCCAGTCGGGCTTGGCGCACCAGGACGGCAGCACCACGTCGTCATAGGGGCCGGTGATCGAGGACGGCAGGCCGATGAACACGTACGGCAGGTCCTCGGCGGCGCGGCGGTCCATCATCGCGGCGGTCTCGGCGCGCACCTGCTCGGCGGGCCGGCCGCCCTCGGGCTCGTGCGCCACGGCCAGGTCGATGACGTGGGTGCGGTAGTTGGCGCCCGACTGGAAGACCTGCCGGGGCTCGACCGGCGCGTGCACGCGCAGGCCGGACAGGTCCGTGCGGTCCCCGCCCGCCGCCGCCAGCTCGTGCAGCCGGGGCAGCACGGCGTCCCAGCGCGCCAGCAGGTCGCGCGTCGTCAGGCCCGGCTCGGCCAGCGCGGCGGCCAGGTCCAGGACCCCGCCGTCCGGGGTGACCAGGCCCGCGAACGGAGCACCTCCTCGGCGGGAGAAGGTGCCGAGGGCGAAGGGCCCGGCGAAGGTCGAGGGTGTTTCCACGTGATTTCCTCCCGGTGAACTGCGACTAATGTGGACCTCCGCCAAGCGATCAGGGAAATCGATTTCACATATGTGAGTCATCGACGGGACGGATGGCCGCCGTGCACCTCGCCAACCTGGACCTCAACCTCGTCACCGCGCTGCGCGCGCTGCTGGAGGAACGGAACGTGACCCGCGCGGGCCGCCGGATCGGCCTCAGCCAGCCCGCGATGAGCGCCGCGCTCGCCCGGCTGCGCCGCCACTTCGGCGACGAGCTGCTGGTGCGCACCGGCAACTCCTACGACCTGACGCCGCTCGGGGCCGCGCTGCTGGGCCGCTCCGCCGCGGCCTGCGACCTGCTGGAGCGGGTCTTCAGCACGCAGGCCGGGTTCGACCCGGCCGCCGAGGAGCGCGAGTTCACCCTGATCAGCTCCGACTACGGCGCGGCGGTGTTCGGGGCGGCGCTGACGCGGGCGGTGCACCGGGAGGCCCCGGGCGTGCGGTTCACCTTCCGGCAGACCGGCCCGGAGGTCGTCGAGCGCCCGGCGGCGCTGCTGAGCACGGTGGACGGCCTGCTCATGCCGCACGGCATCATCGACGACCTGCCGGCGGTGGACCTGTACCGGGACCGCTGGGTGTGCCTGGTGGCCGACGACCACCCCGACGTCGGCGGCTCGCTCACCCTGGACGACCTGGCCCGGCTGCCGTGGGCGGTCTACCAGCGGCCCTACGACGCCCCGGTGGCGCGGCAGCTCGCGATGATCGGCGTCAGCCCGCGGGTGGAGGTGTCGGTGCAGGCCTTCCACCTGCTGCCCTACCTGGTGGAGGGCACCCGGCGGGTGGCGATGGTGCAGGAGCGGCTGGCCCGCCGGGCGGTGCGGGCGACGGCGGTGCGGGTGCTGCCGTGCCCGTTCGAGGCGGTCCCGGTGCAGGAGGCGATGTGGTGGCACCCGGTGCACGCCCAGGACGCCGCGCACATCTGGCTGCGGGAGCGGGCCGCGCGGGTCGGCGCCGAGCTGGCCGCGGCGGAGGCCCCGGCGGGGTGAGGGGGCCACCTGGGGCCGGTGAAGTATTACAACCGTAGTATGGGTTCATGGACCACCGCCGCCGCGCCGCCCGACCCCGGGCGGGCCACCGTTGACCATCGCCTTGTCCCTGCTGCTCGGCGTCGCGACGGTGCTGCTGATCACCGCGCTCACCGGCTACTTCGTCGCCCAGGAGTTCGCCTACATGGCCGTGGACCGGTCGCGGCTGAACGCGCGCGCCGCGTCCGGCGACCGGACCGCCGGCCTCGCACTGGCGGTGACGCGGCGCACCTCGTTCATGCTGTCGGGCGCCCAGCTCGGCATCACCGTCACCGGCCTGCTGGTCGGCTACGTCGCCGAGCCGCTGATCGGCCGCGCCCTCGGCCGCGCGCTCGACGGCGCCGGGCTGTCGGCGGCCGCCGGGATCGCGGCCGGGACGGTGCTGGCGCTCGCGCTGTCCACGCTGGTGCAGATGGTGTTCGGCGAGCTGTTCCCCAAGAACCTGGCGATCGCGCGCCCCGAACCGGTGGCGCGCCGCCTCGCCCGGTCCACGCTGGTCTACCTGAAGGTGTTCGGCCCGCTGGTCCGGGTGTTCGACATGTCGTCCAACCTGCTGCTGCGGCTGCTGCGGATCGAGCCGGTGCACGACGTGGAGCACGCCGCCACCGAGCGCGACCTGGCGCACATCGTGGCCGACTCGCGGCGCAGCGGCGACCTGCCGCCGGAGCTGTCGATGCTGCTGGACCGCATCCTGGACTTCCCGCGCCGCGACGTGGAGCACGCCATGATCCCCCGGGCCCGGGTGGACACCGTGCCCGACACCGCGTCGATCGCCGAGGTGCGGCGCGCGATGGGCGCCGGTCACTCCCGCTACCCGGTGCTGGACGCCGCCGGGCGGATCGCGGGGGTGGTGCACCTGGCCGACGTGCTGGCCGCCGCCGACCGCGGCCGGCCGGTGTCGACGATCATGCGTCCGGCGCTGCTGGTGCCGACGCTGATGCCGCTGCCGGCCGCGCTGGAGCGGCTGGCCGCCGACCGGGCCCAGCTCGCCTGCGTCATCGACGAGTTCGGCGGCTTCGCCGGCGTGGTGACGCTGGAGGACCTGGCCGAGGAGCTGGTCGGCGAGATCACCGACGAGCACGACCCGGCCGCCGGGCCCGCCGCGACCGCCGCCGGGGAGGGCTGGATCGTCCCGGGCGGCCTCCCGCTGGACGAGGTGGAGCGCACCATCGACCACCGGCTGCCCGCCGGCGACTACGAGACCCTCGCCGGGCTGGTGATCGCCGCCTGCGGCGCGCTGCCGGAGGAGGGGACCGAGGTGGAGGTCGAGCTGCCCGCCGACCCCGCCGACCTCGCCCGCGGCGACGACCCGCCGGTCCGGGCCGCGCGGATGACCGTGCTGGAGGTCGAGGACCACGTGCCCGCCTCCGTCCGGCTCCGGATCGTCACCGCCGACGCCGGGGAGGAGGGCCGATGAGCAGCCCGTGGGCGGTCCTGGCCGCCACCGTCGCGATCATCGCGGCGAGCGCGTTCTTCGTCGCGGTCGAGTTCGCGCTCATGGCCGCCAAGCGGCACCGCCTGGAGGACGCCGCCCCCACCAGCCGCTCGGCGCGGGCGGCGCTGCGCAGCGCCTCGGAGCTGACGCTGCTGCTGGCCGGGGCGCAGCTCGGCATCACGATCTGCACCCTGGCGCTGGGCGCGATCACCAAGCCGGCCGTGCACCACTGGCTCACCCCCGCGCTCGCGTCCTGGGGCGCGCCGACGTGGCTGGCCGACGCCGCCGGGTTCGTGCTGGCGCTGATCATCGTGACGTTCCTGCACCTGGTGATCGGCGAGATGGCGCCCAAGTCGTGGGCCATCGCCCACCCCGAGAGGTCGGCGACGCTGCTGGCGCTGCCCATGCGCGGCTTCATGTGGCTCACGCGGCCGCTGCTGCGCGCCCTCAACCGCGCCGCCAACTGGTGCCTGCGCAAGGCCGGCGTCGAGGCCGCCGACCAGGTCGCCTCCGGCCAGGACCCCGACACGCTGCGGCACCTGGTCGAGCACTCGGCCAACGTCGGCGCGCTGGACGCCGGGTACTCCGCGCAGCTGTCGGAGGCGCTGGACCTGCAGACGCTGCGGATCGGCGACCTGCTCCGGCCGGACGCCGAGCCGACCGCGGTCGCGCCGGAGGCCACCGTGGCCGACGTCCAGGCCGCGAGCCGCGCCTCCGGCCACCTGCGCATCCTGGTGACCGGGCCGGGCTCCGACTGGCGGATGGTCCACGTGCGCGACACCCTCACCGAGCCGGAGTCCTCCGGCATCGCCCGCCTGACGCGGCCGGTCCACCTCGTCCCGGCCGGGACGCCGGTCTACGAGGCGCTGACCCGGATGCGCGAGTCCGGCACGCAGCTCGCCCTGGTCACCGAGGGCGGGGACGTGCTGGGCGTGGTCACCGTCAGCGACATGCTGCGGCGGCTGTTCCCCACGACGGGCACAGCGCCGGGCACAGCGCCGGGCACGGGGCCGGTCCCGGCCGCCTGAGCACGCCACTACGCTGCGCTGGACGACCGGCGCATCATGGACGATCTTGGAGGTGGGCGGCCGTGCCGCGACGACCCCTGGGGCAGCTGGAGGCCGAGGTGCTGGCCGCGCTGGCGGCCGCCGACGGCCCGGCCAGCACCTCCGACCTGCGGGCCCGCATCCCCGGCGAGCCCGCCTACACCACCATCAACACGATCCTGTTCCGGCTGCACGCCAAGCACCTGGTCACCCGGGTGCGCGCGGGCCGGCACTACCTGTACCGGCTGGCGGTGGACGAGTCGGGCCTGGTCGCCGACCGGATGCACGACCACCTGCGGCACGCCAGCGACCCCTCCGGCGTGCTGAGCCGGTTCGTGCGGAACCTCTCCCCCGACGAGGAGGAGGCGCTGCGCACGCTGCTGGAGGAGTCCCGCCCCTCCCCCGAGGACCACCCGTGATCTGGCTGACGTTCCTGCCCGCCGCCCTGGCCCTGTCCCTCGGCGTCCTGCTCGGCCTGGCGCCGCTCCCCCTGCACCCGGCCTGGTCGGCGCGGCTGCTGGCGACCGCCGCCGCGGCCGCCGTCGCCAGCGTGCTCGGCACGCTGGTGTTCATCAGCCTCAACTACGCGGCCACGCTGTTCCCGGCGGCCGCCGACCGGCTGCCCGAGTGGGCGCTGTTCGGCGACGACCAGCCGGTGCACGCGGCCCTCGGCGTCCCCGCGCTGGCCCTGACCGGCCTCGCCGCCGCCACCGCCGCCCGCCTGTCGGCGCGCTGGACGGCCGAGGTGCGCGGCGCGCAGCGCACCGCGCGCGGCGTGGTCGACTCCGACGCCCCGCTGGTGATCGCCGTGCCGGGCCGGCACGGGGGCGTCATCGTCTCCCGGGGCCTGCTGGACTCGCTGGACCGGCGGCAGCTGGGGGTGGTGTTCCAGCACGAGGCGTCGCACCTGCGGCACCGCCACCACCGCTACCTGGCGCTCGGCGCGCTGGCCGCCGGGATCGTCCCGCCGCTGCGGCCGCTGAACGCCCGCCTGCGCTTCACCCTGGAGCGCTGGGCCGACGAGGACGCCGCCGAGGCCGTCGGCGACCGCGCCCTGGTCGCCCGCACCATCGCCCACGTCGCGCTGAAGCAGTCGGAGGCCGGGCCCCTGCCGACGCTCTTCCCCGCCTTCACCGGCTCGGGCGTCGTCCAACGGGTGGAGGCCCTGCTGACCACCGCGCCCGGCAAGAACACCATCAGCGGCCCGCTGGCGCTGGCCGGGGCGGGCCTGGCCTCCGGCGCGCTGGCCTCGCTTGCCTGGCAGCTGGACCACGCCCTCGGCCTGCCCCTGCTGTGACGGCCCGCCGCATCCGGCGATCTGCGGCGGGTAGGGTCCCGACCATGCGGATTCCGACCGACGAAGAGATCCGTGGCCTGCACGAGAAGTTCGCGCCCACCCGCGAGGCGTTCGACCTCGTCCACACGCACTGCCGGATCGTCTGCGCGGTGGCCGAGCAGCTCATGGCCCGCCGCGACCTCGGGCTCGACACCGCGCTCGTCCGCGCCGGGGCGCTGCTCCACGACATCGGCGTCTACCGCCTGTACGGGCCGTCCGGCGAGATCGACCACGGGCGCTACATCCGCCACGGCGTGCTCGGCCACGACCTGCTGCGCGAGGTCGGCCTGCCCGAGGAGATCGGCCGGTTCTGCTCCCACCACACCGGCGCGGGCCTGACCCGCGACGACGTCGAGCGGCAGGGCCTGCCGCTGCCGCCCTGCGACTACCTGGCCGAGACCGGCGAGGAAGAGCTGGTCATGTACGCCGACAAGTTCCACAGCAAGACCCGGCCGCCGGTGTTCGTCTCCGCCGCCACCGCCGCGGCGAACCTGCGGCGCTTCGGCGACGACAAGGCCGCGAGGTTCACCGCCATGGCCGACCGCTTCGGCGGGCCCGATCTCGGGCCGCTCGTCGACGCCTACGGGCACGCCCTGGTCTGAGCCTCCGCTAACGTCGGGGACATGCGGCTTCATGTGGGATGTGCGATGTGGACGCACGCGCCATGGCAGGGGCGCTTCCTGCCCCACCCGCTCCCGTCCGGGGAGCGGCTGCGGGCCTACGCGTCCTGGTGCGACGCGGTGGAGGGCAACACCACCTTCTACGCCACGCCCGCGCGCGCCACGGTGGAGTCGTGGGCCGAGCAGACCGCCCCGGACTTCCGGTTCCTGCTCAAGCTGCCCAAGACGATCACTCACGAGCGGCGGCTGGCGGACGCCGACCAGGAGCTGGGCGCGTTCCTGACGGCGATCGAGCCGCTCGGGCCGCGCGCCGACACGCTCTGGGCGCAGCTGCCGGGCTCGTTCGGGCCGGCGGACCTGGGCGCGCTGGCGGCGTTCCTGCACCGGCTGCCGCGCGAGTACCGGTACGCGGTCGAGGTGCGGCACCGGGCGTTCTTCGAGGACCCGCGCGCCGCCCGGCGGCTGGAGCAGGTCCTGGAGGGCGTGGGGGCCGAGTGGGTGCCGTTCGACACCGTCACCCTGTTCCGGACCCCGCCGACCACCGACGCCGAGCGGGAGGCCTGGATGAAGAAGCCGCGGGTGCCGCGCCGGTCCCGCGCCCTCACCGACCGGCCGGTCGTCCGCTACCTGGGCCGCGACGACGTCGACCGGACCGTCGAGGGCTGGCGGTTCTGGGTGGGCACGGTCGCCGAATGGCTGCGGGAGGGCCGGACCCCGACGGTGTTCGTCCACACGCCCGACAACGCCGAGGCCCTGCCGCTCGCGCGGCGCTTCCACGACGAGGTGCGGGCCCTGGTACCGGGCGTCGAGCCGCTGCCCGAGCCGATCCCGGCCGAGCCGCCCGCGCTGTTCTGACCGGCGGTCCGGCGCTCAGGACGCCGAGCGCAGGTCCAGCCGGCGCATGACCCGGTCCACCAGGTCCGGCGGCATCCCCGGCTCGCGCCGCGCCGCCAGGGCCTCCCGGCGCCCGGCGGCCAGCACCTCCTCCTGGACGGCGCGCATCCGCCCGAGCAGCTTCACGTCGCGGCGCGCGCCGGCGCGGGCGTCCTCGTCGGCGGCCTCCGGGTCGGCGCGGGCCAGCCGCTGCAGGAACATCGAGCGCAGCCGCTCGTAGTACTCGTCGGGCAGGTCCTGGTTCTCGGCGATCTCCTTGAGCCGCGCCAGCTCGGCGCGGAGCACGCGGCTCCACAGCTCCCGCTCCAGCGTCCGCTCCCGCTCGGTGTCGGCGTGCACGCCGGTCAGCCGGACCACCAGGGGCAGCGTCGGGCCCTGGAGCAGCAGCGTGAACAGCACGACCGCGAACGCGGTGAACAGGATCTCGGCGCGGCCGGGGAAGGGCGCGCCGTCGTCGGTGGTGAGCGGGACCGCCAGCGCCAGCGCGACCGTGGCGACCCCGCGCATCCCGGCCCACCAGGTCACCAGCGTCTCGCGCCAGGTGTAGGGCTCGTCGGCCTGGTGCCCGGTGTCGCGCCGGGTGAACAGCAGCCAGGTGGCCATCAGCCACACCAGCCGCAGCCCCACCACCACCGCGATCACCAGGGCCGCTCCCCCGGCGAGCCGGCCCCAGTCCGAGCCGACCGCCTCCAGCACCGTGCCGAGCTCCAGGCCGATCAGCCCGAAGGCGAAGCCGCTGACCAGCATCTCGATGATCTCCCAGAAGGACTCGCCGACCAGGCGGTAGTCGGCGTCGTCGGAGTGGGTGACCGCGTCGGTGAGGTACAGCGCGCACACCAGCACCGCCAGCACCGACGAGCCGCTCCACGCCTCGGCCAGGCCGAAGGCGGCGAACGGCAGCAGCAGCGTCAGCGCGACCTTCCAGGTGGCCTCCTCCAGCCACCCCATCAGGCGGCTGCCCGCCCAGCCCAGGGCGAGGCCCACCGCCACCGCGACGACCGCCGACAGCACGAAGTCCCCCAGCGCGTCCAGCGTGGAGAAGCGGCCGGTGACCACGGCCTGCACCGCCACGCCGTAGACGACCAGGGCCGTGACGTCGTTGAACAGCCCCTCGCCCTCCAGCATCGACACCAGGCGGCGCGGCAGCCCGAGCCGCCCGGCCAGCGCGGTGGCGGCGACCGGGTCCGGCGGGGCGACCAGCGCGCCGAGC
This sequence comes from Spirillospora sp. NPDC050679, assembly GCA_044456955.1. Taxonomy (GTDB): domain Bacteria; phylum Actinomycetota; class Actinomycetes; order Streptosporangiales; family Streptosporangiaceae; genus Spirillospora. The sequence goes on from JBITGK010000025.1 coordinate 77,579, forward strand.
GCGACGGCGGCGGCCAGCGGGAGCGCCGGGTAGCAGGCGTGGAACACCGCCGCCACGGCGGCGGCGGTCGCCAGGACCAGCCCCACCGCGCGCATCGTGATCGGGCCCCAGTTCGCGGCGAACTCCCGCCAGGAGGTGCGCCGCGCCGAGGCGTACAGCAGCGGCGGCAGCACCAGGGGCAGGATCAGGTCGGGGTCGATGTGCACCATCGGGACCGCCGGGACCAACGCCAGCACGCAGCCGAACACCGTCAGCAGCACCGCCGGGGGCAGGCCGACCCGGCGGCTCAGCGGTTCGGCCAGGATCGTGGCCAGCAGCACCAGGAAGATCAACACAAGCTGGTCCACGACCGCCCCCTCACGCCCTCGCTCCGGCGCCCCCGCGCCCCGGACCGCGCCCCCGTGTGCTGGCGATGATCCCCGCTGGCCGGTGCGCCACACCGGGCCGGTGCGATTCGACGCGCGGCGCGGATTGGCAGATCATTGTTTGTCGGCCTTTGCCGGGAAGACGACGGGTGAGCTGGGAGAACGAGTCGGGTGGTCACCCTCTTCGGACGCGGGCGCGAGACCGGTGCGGTCGAGGAGCTGGCCGCCCGCGCGCGGGCGTCGGCGGGCGGCGCGCTGGTGGTGCGGGGCGAGCCGGGCATCGGCAAGTCCCTGCTGCTGGAGCGCGCCGCCGGGCCGGCCGCCGGGCACGGCATGGCGGTGCTGCGCGCGGCGGGGGTGCAGGCCGAGACGCGCCTCGCCTTCGCCGGGCTGCACCAGCTGCTGGGGCCGCTGCTGAAGGACGCCGGGCGGCTGCCCGCCCGGCAGCGCGAGGCGCTGCTGGGCGCGTTCGGGATGGCCGAGGCCGCCGGGCCCGAGTTCTTCATGATCGCGCTGGCCGCACTGAACCTGCTCAGCGACGCCGCGGCGCGGCGGCCGCTGCTGGCGCTGGTGGACGACGTGCAGTGGCTGGACGGGCCGACGGTGGACGTGCTGCGCTTCGCGGCGCGGCGGCTGGCGGCCGAGCCGGTCGCGCTGCTGGTGGCGGGCCGCACCGGCTACGGCGCGGCCGAGGACGACTGGGACGTGCCCTCGCTGCTGCTGGACCGGCTGGACGCGCGGGACTCGGCCGCGCTGCTGGCCGACCGCGCGCCCTCGCTCGCGGCCGTGGACCGCGAACGGGTGCTGGCCGAGGCCACCGGGAACCCGCTGGCCCTGGTCGAGCTGCCCAAGGCGCTGGAGCGCGGGCGGGCCGCGCCGGGGTCGCTGTTCCTGCCGCTCACCACCCGGCTGGAGCGGGCCTTCGCCGCCCGCGCCGCCGAGCTGTCCGGCGCGGCCCGCGCCGCGCTGCTGGTCGCGGCCGCCGACGACGACGGCATCGTGGCCGAGGTGCTGGCAGCGCTGCGGCACCTGCGGCCCGGCGTCGGGGACGGCGCGGCCGGCGCGCTGGAGGAGGCCGCCCGCGCCGGGCTGGCGGAGGTCGAGGGCGGGGTGGTGCGGTTCCGGCATCCGCTGGTGCGGTCGGCGGTCTACCAGGGCGCGGCCGCGGCCGACCGGTCGGCCGCGCACACGGCGCTGGCGCAGGCGCTGGCCGCCGATCCGGACCGGCGGGCCTGGCACCGGGCCGCCGCGCTGGACCGCACCGACGAGCCGGTGGCGGCCGAGCTGGCCGCGGTGGCCGACCGGGCCCGCGCCCGCGGCGCGATCACCGTGGCGGTGGCGGCGCTGAGCGCCGACCCGGCGCGGCGCGGCGGCCGGCTGCTGCGCGCCGCCGAGCTGGCCTTCGAGCAGGGCCGCCGCGACCAGGTGACCCGGCTGCTGGCGGCGGCCGGGGAGCTCGCGCCGGGCCCGGCCGAGCAGGTGCGCGCGCTGTGGCTGCGGGAGCTGGTGGAGGACGGCCTGGCCGATGGAACGGTCCGCATCGGCGCGCTGGTGGCGGCCGCCGAGCGGGCGGTGGCCGGCGGGGAGCCCGGCTTCGGGACGCACCTGCTGCGCGCGGCTGCGCTGCGCTGCTGGTGGTCGGGCGCGGACGGGGAGACGCGCGGGCGGGTGGTCGCGGCGGCGGAGCGGCTGCCGGTGCCGCCCGACGATCCCGAGCTGCTGTTCCTGCTGGCCACCGCCGCGCCCGCCGAGCGCGGCGCGGTGGTCGTCGAGCGGCTGTCCCGGCCGTCGGCCCTCCGTGCGGCCGACGGCACGGCGGCGCGGATGCTGGGCACGGCGGCGACCTGCGTGGGCGCCTACGACCTGGCGGGCGCCCAGCTGGCGCTGTCGGCCGCCACGCTGCGCGCACAGGGGCGGCTGGGCGTGCTGACGCAGACGCTCACCTCCCAGGCGTTCCAGGCCTTCCACTGCGGCGACTGGGAGCTGGCCGCCGTCGCGGCCGACGAGGCGCGGCGGCTGGCGGCCGACACCGGGATGCCGCGCTGGGCGGCCGGCGCGAAGATCGCCGGCGGGATGCTGGTCGGGGCGCGCGGCGACCGGGACGCCGGGCTCGCCCTGCTGGCCGAGGCCGAGCGCACGGTGGTGCCGATGGCCAACCGCTCCAACCTCGCCTTCCTACAGATCGCCCGGGGCCTGGTGCTGCTGGGCGACGGGCGGCACGCGGACGCCTACGGGCAGCTGCGGCGGGCGTTCGACCCGGCCGACCCCTACCACCACCCGTTCGTGCGGAGCTGGGGCATCGGCGAGCTGGCCGAGGCCGCGGTCGGCGCCGGGCACCCAGAGCAGGCGCGCGAGGCGGTGCTGGAGACGGCCGAGATGGCGGCGCTGACGCCCGCGCCGCTGACGCACATCGGCCTGCGGTACGCGCGGGCGCTGCTGGCGGGCGAGGACGAGGCCGAGGAGCGGTTCGGCGAAGCCCTGGCGGCGGACCTGGAACGCTGGCCGTTCGCGCGGGCCCGCCTGCAGCTGGCCTACGGCTCCTGGCTGCGCCGCAGGCGGCGCGTCGCCGATTCGCGCGCGCCACTGCGGGCCGCGCGCGACTCGTTCGACGCGCTCGGTGCGCTGCCCTGGGGCGAACGGGCGCGCCACGAGCTGCGCGCGGCGGGCGAGCCGAGCGACCGCCGCTCCCCCGCCGCGCGGGACCGGCTCAGCTCGCAGGAGCTCCAGATCGCCCGCATGGCCGCTGCCGGGCTCACCAACCGGGAGATCGGCGAGCAGCTCTACCTGTCGCACCGCACCGTCAGCACCCACTTGTACCGGCTGTTCCCCAAGCTCGGCGTCACCTCGCGCGCGCAGCTCCGCGACGTGCTCGGCTGACGTACACCGGGCGGCCGGGCGCGCGTACGTCATCTGACGCAAGCCGGAGCCGTAGGGCGCTTCCTAGGGTCGGCCCCATCGGGACCCGACCGCCGCCACTGGTGGCCACGGCATGAGCGGGCCCGTCCCCGACCCCGAGGAAACGACCATGACCAGTGAGCACGACGTCCGGCAGATCGAGCAGGCCAACGCATCGGGGCTGGTCCCGGTGGTCTTCGTGCACGGCCTGTGGCTGCTGCCGAGCAGCTGGGACCGGTGGGCCGCGGTGTTCGCCGAGGCCGGGTTCGCGCCGGTGCTGCCCGGCTGGCCCGACGACCCCGGGACCGTCGCCGAGGCCCGCGAGCACCCGGAGGTCTTCGCGCACAAGACCGTCGGGCAGGTCGCCGACCACTTCGAGGCGCTGATCTCCCGGCTGGACCGGCGGCCGGTGCTGGTCGGCCACTCCTTCGGCGGGCTGCTGGCGCAGATCCTGGCCGGGCGCGGCCTGTCGTGCGCGACCGTGGCGATCGACCCGGCGCCGTTCCAGGGCGTGCTGCCGCTGCCGGTGTCCTCGCTGCGCGCGGCCGCGCCGGTGCTGAGCAACCCCGCCAACGTCCACCGCGCGGTGCCGCTCACCTACGAGCAGTTCCGCTACGCGTTCGCCAACGCGGTCTCCGAGGCCGAGGCGAAGGAGCTGTACGAGACGTTCGCGGTGCCGGCGCCGGGCGCGCCGCTGTTCCAGGCGGCGGTCGCCAACTTCAACCCCTGGAGCGAGACGAAGGTGGACAGCACCGGGGCCGGGCGCGGCCCCCTGCTGATCGTCTCCGGGGAGAAGGACCACACCGTCCCCTGGGCCATCGCCAACGCCTCCTACAAGAAGCAGGCGCGCAACGAGCACGCGGTGACCGAGATCGTCGAGATGCCGGGGCGCGGGCACTCGCTGACCGTCGACTCGGGCTGGCGGGAGGTCTGCGACACCGCGCTCGCCTTCGTCCGGCGCTTCGCCTGAGCGGCCGCCCGCGGGCCGTCCCGCCGACCGGCCGCCGCCGCCCCGGCGCCCCCGGCGGTCGGGGGCGGTGGCGGCCGGGGCTACCGTGAACCCTGAGGAAGGCGACGTAGCGAGGGGGCAGGCCACGGTGGAGGATCAAAGGCTCACGGCCGCCTGGGCCGGGCCGCGCCCGGCCGGGCGGCCGGTCGTGATCACCGGGGTGTTCGACGTGCTGCACGTGGGGCACGTGCGGTTCCTCACCGCGGCCGCCGACCGGGGCTTCCCGGTCGTGGTGGGGATCGAGGACGACGCGCGGGTGCGGGCCTGGAAGGGGCCGGAACGGCCGGTCAACCCGGCCGCCGAACGCGCCGAGACCATGGCGGCGCTGCGCCCGGTGGCGGGGGTCTTCGTGATCTCCGGTCCGCCCGCCACGGCCGGTTGGGCCGACTACGTCGAGCTGCTGCGGCCGCTGGAGCCGGTGGCGCTGGCCTACACCGTCGGCGACCCGCACACCGACGCCAAGCGGCGCGGCGCGGCGGCGCTGGGGGCCGAGGCGTGGGAGCTGGGGCTGACCGAGGCGCGCTCCACCACCGCGCTGCTGGAGGCGCTGGCCGGAGAGCGCTGAGCGACGCGCACACCCCGGCGCGGACCTGTTTTTCATGTAGTGTCTCCTGCATGACAGGACAGCACGAACGGTCGAGCGGCTACCGCGAGCGCAACTCCACCGCCGACCGCGCCCTGGACATCCTGCTGCTGTTCGACGACGCGCGCCTGGTGCTCAGCGGGCAGGAGGTCGCCGACCACCTCGGCGTCGCCCGCTCCACCGCCTACCGCTACCTCAAGGGCCTGGTGTCCTCGGGGTTCGTGGAGGAGCAGCGCCCGGCCGGGTACCGGCTCGGCCCCCGGGTGTTCGAGCTGGCCCGGCTCGCCCGCAAGGGCCTCGGCCTGTCGGAGATCTCCCGGCCGGTGATGCGCGGGCTGGTGGAGCGCACCGGCGAGACCGCCCTGCTCACCCGGCGGACCGGGGCCACCGTGGTCTGCCTGGAGCGCGAGGAGAGCGACCACCCGGTGCGGCTGTCCTACGAGCGCGGGCACGTGCTGCCGGTCAACGCGGGCGCGGCCGCGCTCGTCCTGCTGGCCTGGGCGCCCGAGCCAGAGATCGCCGAGGTGGTCGAGGGCGGGCTGCCGCGCTTCACCGGCGCGACCGTCACCGGGCCGGCCGAGCTGCGCGCGCGGCTGGCGGAGATCCGCGCGTCGGGCACCGCGGTCACGCGCGGCGAGCTGGACCCCGACGTGCTGGGGGTGGCCGCCCCGATCCGCGGCGCGGACGGCGCGGTCGTGGCGGCGGTGAGCGTCGCGGCGCTGTCGCACCGCGTGCCCGACGAGCGGGTGCCCGAGATGGCGGCCGCGGTCGAGGAGGCCGCCGCCCGGATCAGCGAGCGCCTGAAGGTGCTGGACTCCTGAGACCGGTGGCCGGTCCCGGCGGAGGCGCGGGGGGGGGCGGCCCCCGGGGGGCGGGGGGGCGGGCGGGCGCCCGGCGCGCGGGCCCCCGGCCAGGCCGGTGGGTGGCTGGGGGGGGGCGGGCCGACCCCGGGCACGCCG
>JBITGK010000025.1:83398-149796 GCA_044456955.1 Spirillospora sp. NPDC050679
GGGGGGGGCGGCGGCGGGGCGGGCGCCCCCGCGGCCGGGCCGGCGGCCGCGCGGCCGCCCCCCCCCCCCCGCCTCCGGCCGCCCTACTGGACCGGCTGGTAGTCCGGGCCGCCGTCGCTCAGCAGCCGCTCGGCCTCGGCGTAGATCTCCTCGGCGGGCAGGCCGAAGTCGATGGACTTGCGGAACGGCTGCCGCACGTCCCGGTCGATGCGCAGGTAGACCTCGTTCCGGTTGCCCTCGGGGTCGAAGAAGTAGATGCCGAAGGCGTTGCCGTGGGTGACCTCCTGCTGGACCTCCACCCCCTCGGCCTCGAACCGGCGGTGGTAGGCGCGCAGGTCCTCCAGCGCCTCCACCCGCCAGGAGATCTGGTGCTGCTGCTTGGCGCCCGGCTCGGCGGTGCGGCCGGTCTGGAGCACGAACTCGTGGTGCTCCTCGGCGGGCCGGGAGCTGAAGAAGACGATGCCGTGCCCCTCGTCCTCGTCGGTGACGGTGAGCCCGAGCACCCGCTCGTAGAAGTCGCGCATCCGGGGGAGGTCGAACACCCACAGTCCGGTGTGTCCTAGTTCGGCGATGGCCACCAGCCGCTCCTTGTCTCGTTTTTCAGGATGAGCATCCTGTTTTGCAAAACGAGGCTAACCCATTGACCGGCCCTCGCTCCAGATCTAGGGTGTTCCGAAATACAGGATCGATGCACTGATAATCAGGACATCACAGAGAGCAGGTGTCACGATGCGCTTGGTCGCCTACCGCGACGACGACGGGACCGGTGGCGGCGGCACGGCCGTCGGCCGCCTGGAGGGGACCCTGGTGCACCGGCTGCGCGGGGTGGACCGGATCGACCGGACGACCCCGGCGCGGGCGCTGCGCGAGGCCGAGGCCGACCCGGAGGGCGTCGAGCTCGCCGGGCTGACCCTGCTCCCGGTCGCGCACCCCGGCAAGGTCTTCTGCGTCGGGCTCAACTACCGCTCGCACGTGGCCGAGACGGGCCGCGAGCTGCCGACCTACCCGGTGCTGTTCCCGAAGTTCGCGAGCAACCTGGTCGGGCACGGCGCGCCGATCACGCTGCCGCCCGAGTCCGCCCAGGTGGACTACGAGGCCGAGCTGGCGGTGGTGATCGGCGAGGGCGGCCGCCGCATCGCCCGCGAGGCCGCGTTCGACCACGTGCTGGGCTACACGATCGCCAACGACGTGACCATGCGCGACTACCAGTACCGGACCCACCAGTGGACCCAGGGCAAGGCGTGGGACGACTCCACCCCGCTCGGCCCGGTCCTGGTCACCGCCGACGAGCTGGACCCCGGAAAGCTGGACATCGAGCTGCGGCTGAACGGCCGCCAGATGCAGTCGGCCAACACCGACCGGCTCATCTTCGACATCCCGGAGCTGGTCGCGGTGGTCTCGGAGTTCACCCGGCTGGAGCCGGGCGACGTCATCCTGACCGGCACCCCCGGCGGGGTCGGCTTCCGCCGCGACCCGCAGGTCTTCCTCGCCGACGGCGACGTGGTCGAGGTCGAGGTCGAGGGCATCGGGACGCTGCGCAACACCGTGCGCGCCGAGGCGTGACGGGCCGTGAGGAACAGGGCATGAGGGACGACACAGCCATGGACACCGTGCGCGAGCACCTGGAGACCTTCCCGTTCGACGCCCCACCGCGCGTGCTGCGGCGCCGCGCGGACCTGCTGCACGCCGAGCCGGTCCTCCCGCCGGGCGCGCCCAAGCGCTGGCGCGACCATCCGCCGGTCGAGGTCGTGCGCTTCCCGGCCGAGTACCGCGAGCAGGCGTTCGCGCCGCCGCGCGACGTCTACCAGGGCGCGCACCTGCGCGTGGAGTGGCAGACCATGAACGGCCGCCAGCCCTTCTACCACCGCAACCTGGAGGTGGACGAGGTCTCCTACCAGGTCGCGGGCGTGCGGACGCTGATGAGCGACCTGGGCAGCGTGGACCTGGAGCCCGGCGACCTGTCCCGGCTGCCGGTCGGCGTCGTGCACGACAACTACGGGCGCGCCGACATCCACCTGCTGTTCTACGTCCCCGCGCCGATGGCCGAGGCGCTGCCGGCCGACCGGACCTCGCGGGTGGCGATCCCGCCGTTCGAGGGCTGGGAGGCGGCGCCCGTCAACGAGCTGCTCACCGACGGGCTGTCCGGCCCCGGACGGGACGTGGCGATCTCGCCGGTGGACGAGCGGGCGCTGCTGGAGCAGGCCGAGGACGAGGCCGAACGGCTGCGGGTGCTGCGCCCGGCCGACGCCCCCGGCACGACCTGGCTCTACACCTCCCGGCACGTGCTCATCGGCCGCGCCTTCGCCGCCTCCGGCGACGGCCGCCTGTACCGGCGGGTGCGCAACGCCGACGAGGTGCACTACCAGCTCTCCGGGACGCGGACGCTGGTCACCCAGCGCGGAACGGTCCAGCTGGAGCCCGGCGACTTCGTCCGCATCCCGGCGGGCGTCGCGTTCACCAGCGTCCACGCGGAGCCGAGCGCGCACCTGACGATCGTCTCCGAGTCGCCGCTGGAGCGCGTGGCCGAGCCGACCCGGGCCGCCGGGGCGCGGCCCGGCACCGAGACCGGAGGGGCGCGATGAGCCCGGACGAGGCGCGCGGCCTGACGGTCCGCGCGGGGCTGGCGCTGGCCGCCGCCGGGCAGGGCGACATGGTCTGGGGCCATGTCGCGGTGCGCGACCCCGAGGGCCGCGGCATCTGGATCAAGGCTCCGGGCTGGGGCCTGGAGGAGGTGGGGCGCGACCGGCTGCAGCTGGTCTCCTTCGACGCGCGGGTCGTCGACGGCGAGGGCGCCCCGCACAAGGAGTGCCACATCCACCTGGAGATCCTGCGGCGGAACCCCGCCCTCCACTGTTCGGTGCACACCCACGCGCAGGCCGCCGTCGCGTTCGCGGCGCTGGCGGTGCCGCTGCTGCCGGTCTCCCACGAGGGCACGCTGTTCGGCGGCGCGGACGTGCCGCGCTTCACCCGCACCGGCGGGCTCGTCGAGACCCCCGAGCTGGGCCGCGAGCTGGCCGAGGCGCTGGGCGACGCGCCCGCCGCGCTGCTGCCCCGGCACGGGCTGGTCGCCGCCGGGGCCGACGTCGGCGCGGCCGTCATGCACGCGGTGCTGCTGGACCGCGCCTGCCAGACCCAGCTGATGGCGATGGCGGCGGGCCCGGTGCGCGACTGGTCCGACCCCGCCGAGGCCGCGGCCAAGCGGGACCAGTGCTGGCCGGACGGCCAGCTCCAGGCCGGCTGGCGCTACCTGGACCGCAGGGACGGCCGCCCGTGAGCCCCCCGGTCCTCATCGTGGGCGCGGGCCCGGTCGGGCTGACCACCGCGCACCTGCTGGCCGCGCGCGGCGTGCCGGTCGTGGTGGTGGAGCGCAACGCCGCCACCAGCGACGAGGCGAAGGCGATCAGCCTGGACGACGAGTCGCTGCGCACCTTCCAGGCCGCCGGGCTCGCCGACGCCGTGCTGGAGATCGTCGTGCCGGGCACCGGCACCCGCTACTACGACCGCAAGGGGCGGCCGCTGTTCCAGGCGCGCGGCCCCGAGCCGTACCGGCTGGGCCACCCGTTCAAGAACCAGTTCGCCCAGCCCGAGCTGGAGCGCACGCTGCTGAAGGCGCTGGCGGAGCGGCCGGGCGTCGAGGTCCGCTTCGGCACCGAGCTGGTCGCGCTGGAGGAGTCCGGCGAGGGGGTGACCGCGCGGCTGCGCGCCGGGGACGGGGCCACCGAGCTGCGGACGGGCTGGGTGCTGGGCTGCGACGGCGGCCGCAGCACCGTCCGCGAGCTGAAGGGCATCGGCATGACCGGCACCAGCCACCGCGAGGTGTGGCTGGTCGCCGACACCGTGGGCGACGCCCACGACCAGCGCTACGGGATGCACCTCGGGCGCCCCGACCGCCCCACCGTCATCATCCCGGGGCGGGACGGCCGCTGCCGGTACGAGTTCCGGCTGCGGCCCGGCGAGGGCGCGGCGGGCGAGCCGCCCGACTTCGCCACCATCCGGCGGCTGGTCGCGCCCTACCGCGACATCGCGCCCGAGCAGGTGGAGCGCTGCACCAACTACACCTTCAACGCGGTGGTCGCCGACCGGTGGCGCGCCGGGCGCTGCTTCCTGCTGGGCGACGCGGCGCACATGATGCCGCCGTTCGCCGGGCAGGGCCTCAACTCCGGCGTCCGCGACGCCGCCAACCTGGCCTGGAAGCTGGCCGAGGTCTGGCACGGCCGCGCCGCCGAGCGGCTGCTGGACACCTACGAGTCCGAGCGGCTGCCGCACGCCGCCGCGATGGTCGCCTACTCCGAGCGGCTCGGCCGGATCGTCATGACCGTGGACCCGATGCGCGGACGCGTGCGCGACGCCGTCGTCCGGACGCTGCTGCTGACGCCGTGGGGCCGCCGCTACCTCGCCGAGATGCGGTTCCGGCCGCGCGCGGTGCACACCGACGGCCTGGTGGCGCGCATCGGCGGCGCGGAGATGACGGGCACGATGCTCCCCCAGCCGCGCGTCCTGGTCCCACCCGGCCTGCGCCCCCGCCTGCTGGACGAGGTGCTGGGCGACGGCATGGCGCTGCTCGGCGTCGGCGTCACCGAGGCCGACTGGGCCCGCGTCGCCGACGCGTTCCCCGGCGCGTGGGGAATCGGGCACGTGGACGTGGTGCCCGGCGAGCGGCTCCCCCGGCCGAACGGCGGACGGCAGGCCATAGCCGACGCCGACGGCCGGCTCGACGCCGCGCTGGCCGGCGCGCGCGGCCGCTTCGTGCTGGTGCGCCCCGACCGGTACGTCGCGGCGGTCTTCACCGCCGCGCAGGCGGGCCGGGTGCGCGCCGGGCTGGCCCCCTATCTCGGCACCACCGTGCCACCCCGGCGAGAAGAGGCGACACCGTGAGCACCATCCGGAACGACACCGCACGCCCGCCCGAGCCGGACATCGCCCGGTCCCTGACGCTGCACCTGCGCGGCGACTGGGGCATGGCCAACCTGCACCGGGTGTGCGGCTGGATCTCCCAGGAGCTGACCGACCGGGCCGGGCCGCACACCAAGGTCGCGGTCTGGAACGGCCGGGGCTTCTCCGACTCCGTGCGCGCGGTCGGGCGCGGCGAGGTGCACATCGCACTGGCCACCCCTGCCGCGTTCGTCACCGCCGCGCTGGACGGGCGCGGAGCCTACGCCGGCGAGGCGTTCCCCGAACTGCGGGCGCTGAGCGTGGTGCCGCAGCGCGACCGGCTGGTGATGGGCGTGCACAGGTCGCTCGGGATCACCTCGTTCGCCGAGCTGCGCGAGGCCGCGCCGAAGCTGACGCTGGCCACCTCGGTGCACGACGGCGTCAACCACGTCGGGCTGGCCGCGCACGAGCTGCTGACGCGCTCGGGCGTGGACGTCACCGGGTGGGGCGGGGAGTTCCTGTGCGACGAGCGGCCCTTCGAGACCTTCGACCACGTGCTGGCGGGCCGCGCGGACGCGGTGGTGCACGAGGCGGTCATGCTGCCGCACTGGCAGGAGTTCGGCGGCGACTTCCACTTCCTGGAGGTCGAGGAGGAGGTGCTCGACGGCCTGCGGGACGACCTGTCCTGGCCCGCCGCGGTGATCGAGGAGGGGTACTTCCCGGGCTGCCCGTCGTTCCGGACGCTGGACTTCTCCGACTTCCTGGTCCTGGCCCGCGCCGACCTGGCCGACGACGTCGCCTACGCCGTCGCGTGGATACTCGGCGAGACCCGGCACCTCATCGAGCGGCAGTACCGGCACATCCCGCCCGAGCGCAGCCCGATCACCTATCCCCTGGACCCGGTCGCGATGGGCCGGGCCCCGATCCCCCTGCACCCCGGCGCCGCCGAGTACTACGACGCGCTGCCCACCGAGTGAGGAGACACCCATGAGCGAACGCACCACGACCGAATGGATCACGGTCGACACCGCCGACGGCCCGATGCGGGTCTACACCGCTCGCCCTGCCGGGGACGTGGATCGTGCCGTGGTGGTGTTGCAGGAGGCGTTCGGCGTCAACGACCACATCCAGGACATCACCCGACGCTTCGCCGACCGCGGCTACCTCGCCTTGGCACCCGACCTGTTCCACCGCAACGGCGTGGGCACCCTCGGCTACGACCAGCACGCCGAAGCCATGCCCTTGATCGGCGCCATCGGAGCGGATCAGATCATCACCGACATGCAGGCCGTGCTGGGCCGCCTGGACGCCCAAGGGGTCCCGGTCGGGCGCACCGCCGTGGTCGGTTTCTGCTTCGGCGGACGCGCCGCCTTCACCGCCGCCACCGCCGTCCCCGGCCTGGCCGGAACCGTCGTGTTCTACGGTCCCGGCATCGCCGCAGGGCCTCATGCGGTCCTCGACCGGGTCAAGAGCATCGACGCCCCCCTACTCATCCACGTCGGCGGCGCCGACCCCACCATCCCGGCCGAACACATCACCGCCATCGACACCGCACTGCGCGAAGCCGGGGTCGAGTACGAACAGCACGTCTACAACGGCGCAGGCCACGCCTTCGCCGCCGACGCACGCCCCGACAAATACCAACCCGAGCCCGCCGCCACCGCCTGGGAACGCACCCACGCCTTCCTCGACCGGCGACTGCCGTGACGGCCTCCGGCACCGGCGCGGGCGGCCTGATGCTGGCCGCCCGCGCCGAGCGGGGCGCGGACGCCCTGGTCATGGCCGAGATCCCGGTGCCCGAGCCGGGTCCGGCCGACGTGCTGGTCAAGGTGGCCGCCGCCGGGCTCGCCCCCGGCATGATGCGGCTGCTGGCGCAGGGCGCGTTCCGGCACCTGCCCACCACCCTGGGGCACGAGGCCGCCGGGACGGTCGCGGCGGTCGGCGCGGAGGTCACCGGGTTCGCGCCGGGCGACCGGGTCCGGGTGCACCCGAACCTCACCTGCCGCTCGTGCCGGTACTGCCGCACCGACCGCGAGATGATGTGCGCGCAGCAGGCGATGATCGGGCACGCGGCGTTCGGCGACGTGCCGATGCCGCTGTACGACGCCTACCACGACGGCGGCCTCGCCGAGTACGTGCGCGTCCCGCACTGGCTGCTGGACCCGCTGCCCGACGCGGTGGGCTTCGACGTGGGCGCGAAGGTGCACGACCTGGCCAACGCGGTGCGCGCCCTCAAGTGCGCCGGGCTTCCCCCGGCCGCGACGCTGGTCGTCACGGCCGCGACCGGCACGATGGGCACCGCCACCGTCAAGCTCGCCCGGCACTTCGGCGTGGCCCGCCTGCTCCTGGTGGGCCGCAGCGCCGAGAGGCTGGCGGCCGTGCGCGGCCTGGCGGACGTGCCCGCCGAGACCGTCGCGCTGGAGGAGCTGCCCGACGGGTGGGCCGAGAGCGGCGGGCTGACCCGCGCGCTGCGGTCGCTGGCGCCCGAGGGCGCGGACGCGGTGCTGGACTTCGTGCCCCAGGGCGCGGCCACGGTCCAGTCGATGGCGGCCCTGGCCACCGGCGGCACGCTGGTGCACATGGGCGCCAACGCCGCGCCGCTGGCGGTCCCGCCGCTGCTGCTGATGCGCAACTGCTGGCGGATCGTGGGCACCCGCGCGTGCACCCGCGCCGACGCCGAGCAGGTGCTGCAGCTGCTCGGCCGGGGCGCGCTGACCGCCGACGAACTGATCACCCACCGGTTCCCGCTGGCCGAGGCGGGCCGCGCGGTGGAAGCCATGCAGAGCCGCGACGAGCCGATCTGGATGTCGGTCGTCAATCCCTGAACCGCAGCAGGAACGCCCCGTCCCGGCCGTGCGGCCGGGACGGGGCGTTTCCGTTGCGTCAGGCGGGGACGGCGGCGGGTTCGGCGGCGGGAGCGTCCTCCGGCTCCGGGGCTTGGCGGGGCAGCAGCGCGACGACGGCCGCGCCGAGGACCGCCGGGACCATGAAGGCGAAGAAACCCGCCCGCGAGGAGGACGCCAGCGAGGTCACGGCGGCCAGGTAGCCGGGACCCGCGATCGCGCCCAGCCGCCCCACGCCCAGGCCGAAGCCGAGGCCGGTGCCGCGCAGCCGCGCCGGGTACCAGGCGGTCATGCAGGCGATCACCATGTTCTGGCAGCCCAGCGAGCCGAGCCCGGCCAGCGCCGACACCGCCAGCAGCAGCGGGCGCGGCTGCGGGGTGCTGAGCACGAACAGGGCGACCGCCGCCAGCGCGAAGCAGCCCAGGGTGATCTTCTTCAGATGGCCCCGGTCGGCCAGCGGCGACAGCGCCACGCCGCCGATGGTGGCGCCCGCGGTGAAGGCGATGGAGAACTCCAGGGCCGAGCCGAGGTCGTACCCCGACTTCATCATCACCGTGGGCAGCCAGGCGGTGGTGCTGAACACCAGCGCCATGCTCATGAACGCGGCGGCCCAGAACACCAGGGTGGCGCGGCGGTCGGCGGGGGTGAACAGCCGGGCGATCCGGCGGCCCCCGCCGGCGTCCGCGTGGCCCCGTCCGGGCGGCGCGGCCGGGACCAGCCTCCAGATCAGCGGGACGGTCACGATCGGGATCACGCCCACCCAGAACAGCGTCTGGAAGTGCGCCTCGGGCAGCAGCAGGCGGCCCAGCAGCGAGGAGGCGATGCCGCCGACGCCGAGCGAGCCCATCGCGATCGACAGGTGCAGGGTGCGGCGGCGCGGCGGCGCGCCGTCGGTGACGAACGCGCCCACCAACGGAGCCAGCGCGCCGATGCCGACGCCGGTGGCGAAGCGGGCGGCGGCGAACGCGCCGAGGCCGGGCGCGGCGGCCGCGGCCAGCATCGCCAGCGAGATCCCGGCGACCGCCGCGGCCATCGGGACGCGGCGGCCCCAGCGGTCGGCGGCCCAGCCCGCCAGCATCGACCCGGCCGGCATGCCGAGGGCGGTGACGCTGCCGAGCATCCCGAGGGTGGCGTGGTCGGCGCCCCAGGGCTTGTAGTGCAGCAGGCTCGGCCCGACGGTGCCGAGGCTGAACAGGTCGTAGCCGTCCACGAACAGGATCAGGCAGGACAGCAGCAGGACGGCGCGCTGGCGGCCGGGCCGCGCGGGGGCGGCGGCCGGGTGAGGGGTCGGCGGCACGGTCATGGGCGCTCCTTGTGGCCGGTGGCGCGGCGCAGCGCGTCCCGGGCGGCGCCGCCGTCCTCGGTGCGCCAGGCGACGTGCTGGTCGGGGCGGACGAGGGTGAGGCCGGGTCCGCCGTCGTCGGCCAGGTCCAGGGGCACGCCCTCGGCTTCGGCGGTCTTGGCGAAGTCGGCGGCGGCCGGGTCGGTGAGGTCGCCGAGCAGGGTGAGGCCCCGGCCCAGGCGGTCGTAGCGGGACAGCCCGGGGGCGAGCCAGCGGTGCGGCAGGCGGTCGCCGCCGGTCGCCGACACCACGGGCGAGCCCGCGTAGGTGTAGCCGAGCACCAGGTCGAGGCTGTGGAACTCGGCCGCCTTGGTGCGCTGGACGGCCGCCGCCACGGCGGGGCGGGCCGCCTCGAAGTCGGCGCCGGTGCCGGTCAGGCGCGGGTCGGCGAGTTCGGGGGCGAGGGTCGCCATGTTGCGGGCGGCCTCGGCGATGGTCCGGGCGGCGATCGGCCGCCGTTCGGCCTCGTAGCTGTCGAGCAGGTCCGGCGGGGCCCAGCCGTTGAGGACGGCGGCGAGCTTCCAGCCGAGGTTGACGGCGTCGCCGACGCCGGTGTTGAAGCCGTGCCCGCCCCAGGGCGGGTTCTGGTGCGCGGCGTCGCCGGCCAGGAAGACGCGGCCGCGCGCGTACCGGTCGGCGAGCAGCATCCGGGCCGTCCAGGGGTCGGTGGCCAGGATCTCGGGGTCGATGTCGGCGCCGACCAGGTTGCGGATGATGCGGACGGGGTCGGCCTCGCCCTCGGCCTGGGTGACGCCCTGGCCGATGCACCACCAGGTGTCGGCGAGGTCCAGCCGCCCGACCAGGCCGGGCTGGTCGGGGCGCAGCACCCAGTAGTGGACGGCGGGGCCGTGCGGGACGCGGTCGGCCAGGCCGGGGGCCCGGAAGACGATGTTGAAGTTGGGGCGCCCGTCGCTGGAGCCCTCGTAGCGCGCGCCGATCGCGTCGCGGACGACGCTGCGCGCGCCGTCGCAGCCGACGGCGTAGGCGGCGCGGACGTGCTCCTCCCCGCCGTCGTCGGCGGTGACGGTGGCCGTGACGCCGCCGGCGTCCTGGCGCAGGGCGGTGACGCGCGCGCCGGTCCGCAGAGTGGCGTGGGGGGAGGCGGCGACCGCCTCGCGCAGCACCTGCTCCACGGCGGGCTGGGTGATCTGCTGGCCGGGTTCGGCGGCGCGGTCGTCGCCGGTGAGGTCCAGGCCGAAGCAGCCGCGGAAGCGGGTGATCTCGCGGCCGAGCAGCGCGGTGGCGAACACGGCCTGGTCGGACCAGGCGACCGGCAGCGCGGCGCGGCCGCGGACGGCGTCCGCGAGGCCCCACCGGCGCAGCAGCTCCATGGTGCGCGCCGAGGTGGTCTTGGCGCGCGGGCGCAGCCACGACACCTCGGCGCGCGGCTCGACCACCAGGCTGCGCACGCCGTGGTGGGCCAGCTCCAGCGCGGTCGCCAGGCCGGTCGGGCCGCCGCCCGCGACCAGGACGGGGACGGTGGGGACGCTCACCGGGAGTGGGTCCCGGTCATCAGCTCGGCCAGGTCGTCGGGGTGCAGGAACGACGGCGGGGGCGGCGGGCCCCAGTTGAACAGCCCCCTGGCGCCTTCGAGCGCCTCGGGCGTCCAGAGCCGGTCGTCCTCGACGCAGTCCATGTCGGAGTAGTACTCGGAGAAGTTCCCGGCGGGGTCCTTCAGGTACCAGAAAAAGTTGGACCCGGCGTGGTGGCGGCCGAGGCCCCACACGTGCCGCTCGGGGCGGCCGGCCAGCATCGCCGACGCGCCGCGCCCGACCTCGTCGACGTCGTCCACCTGCCAGGAGGTGTGGTGCAGGAAGGCCACCGGGGCGGCCAGCACCAGCACGTTGTGGTGGTCGGTGGAGCAGCGCAGGAAGATCCCGGCGTCCTTGATCCTGTCGCTGACGCGGAAGCCCAGGCCGTCGCGGAAGAAGGCGGTGGTGGCGGCGAAGTCGGTGGTGCCGACCACCGCGTGGCCGAGCTTGCGGGGCCGGACGGGCGCGGTGCGCAGCACGCCGGGCGCCCGGCCGCCCGCGCGCTCGACGCGCCCGGGCCCGTTGTAGGGGGTGGCGGGGACGGCGGGCTGCTCCAGCCGGGGCTGCACCTCCAGGACCGCCCGCACGCCGGTGGCCGGCTCGGTGGCGGTGAGGGCGGCCCCGGCCAGGTCGTGGCCGACGCCGAGCCGGGCCAGCCGGGCGGCCGCCGCGCCGAGGTCGTCGGCGGAGTCGGCGCCGACCCGCAGCTCCACCAGGCGGCGGGCGGGCGCGGCGACGACGCGGAGCTGGCGGCCGCCGTCGGTGGTGCGCAGCCAGCCGTCGGTGTCGGGGGCGAGTCCGAAGTCGGTGTAGTAGGCGATGGTGTCGGCGACGTTGGGGACCCCGATGGTGACGGAGCTCAGGCGGTGCAGAGGCATGGACCTCTCCTCGGCTGGGGTGGGGGTGGGAGGGGTGCGCGGGGGCGGGAGGGTCAGGCGGGCACGAAGCGCTGGCGCAGCTCGCCGATGCCCTCGACGTGGCTGACCAGCTCGTCGCCCGGCCGCAGCCAGCGCTGCGGGGTGCGGCCGAGGCCGACGCCCGCCGGGGTGCCGGTGAACACCAGGTCGCCGGGCAGCAGCGGCAGCACCGCCGACAGCCGGGCCACCAGGACCGGCACCGAGAAGATCAGGTCGCGGGTGCGGCCCTTCTGGACCTGCTCCCCGTTGATCGACGAGCCGAGCGCCAGGTCGCCGGGGTCGGCGAACTCGTCCGGGGTGACCAGCCACGGCCCGGTCGGCGCGAAGCCGGGGAAGGACTTGCCGAGGCTGAACTGCGGGGCGGGCCCGGCGAGCTGGGAGACCCGCTCGGAGATGTCCTGGCCGACGGTGAGCCCGGCGACGTGGTCCCAGCCGTCGGCCTCGGCGACGTTCCGGGCGGTCCGGCCGATCACCGCGACCAGCTCGACCTCCCAGTCGGTGCGGCCGCCGTCGGGCAGCACCACGTCGGTGACCGGGCCGGTGAGCGCGGTGGCGAACTTGGTGAACACCGGCGGCAGGCCCTCGGGGGCGTCGAAGCCGGACTCGGCGGCGTGGTCGCGGTAGTTCAGGCCGATGGCGAAAACCTGGCGCGGCGCGGGCGCCGGGGCGCCGAGGTCGGCGGCCTCGAAGGGCTCGCCGGCGGGCAGGTCGGCGGTGGCGGCCCAGTCCCGGAAGGCGGCCCAGTCGGCGTAGACGGCCTGCGGATCGGCGGCGAACCGGCCGCCGGAGGCGCGCTCCACGTCCACGGCCCGGTCCGCGCGGACCAGGACCAGGCGGCCGGCGAGATTGGCGATGCGCATTCCGTGGCTCCTAATTCTTCATGAAGATTAGGGGGATCATGCAACCAGGAGGAACGCGCCGTCAAGAGTTCGGTTCGCGATTGTTCATGACGGATTCGCGGGAGCGGCCGGGCGGCGGCCCGCGCCGATCGGGCGGCAGACCCACTCTTTGCCCGCCGGGCCGTGGAAACCGGCCCCTACCGGGAAGATCTACTTCGCAGGCGACGGATCGGGGCACGCGGGGGGAGACCGGTGAACAAACTGTCCTTGACGGCGGCCGCGCGCGAGCACCTCGCCCTCGCGAGGGCCGCCTCCAGCGGCCGGTCGGCGACCACCGTGCACGGCGGCCACGAGCACGTGCTGCGCCAGACGCTGATCGCGCTGCGGGCGGGCGCCGGGCTGGACGAGCACGTGGGGCCGGGCGAGGCGACGCTGCACGTGCTGGCCGGGCGGGTCCGGATGGCCACCGCGTCCGCGTCCTGGGACGCGGTCACCGGCGACCTCCTGGTGGTGCCCGAGGAGTCCCACACCCTTGAGGCGCTGGAGGACTCGGCGATCTTCCTGACCGTGGCCAAGTCGCTGCGCTGACGGCCCGCGCCGGGACCGCCCCGGGAAGGCTCCCGGGGCGGTCCGGGCGTCACAGGTCGGCGAGCGCGTCGTGCGGGTTCTCGACGCAGTCGGCGACGAACCGCAGGAACGCGGCGGCCGGGCCGCCGTCGCAGACGCGGTGGTCGAACGCCAGCGACAGCTGCGTCACCTTGCGCGGCACGACCTCGCCGTCCACCACCCAGGGCCGGTCGATGATCCGGCCCACGCCCAGGATGGCGGCCTCGGGGTGGTTGATGATCGGGGCGGAGCCGTCCACCCCGAACACCCCGTAGTTGTTGAGCGTGAAGGTGCCGCCGGTCAGGTCGGCGGCCGACAGGCCGCCCTCGCGGGCGGCGGCGGTCAGGCGGGCGATCTCGTCGTGCAGCCCGCGGGCGCTCAGCCGGTGCGCCTCCCGGACGACCGGCACGACCAGGCCGCGGTCGGTCTGGGCGGCCAGGCCGAGGTTGACGCCGTCGAACCGGACGACCTCCGATCCGGCCACGCGGCTGTTCATCTCCGGGTGGCGGACCAGGCCCGCGACCGTGAACCGCGCCAGCAGCGCCAGCAGGCCGATGGGCCGGTCCGGCCGCCGCGCGTTGAGCGCCTCGCGGAGCGCGACCAGCTCGGTGGCGTCCACGTCCACCCAGGTGGTGGCCTCGGGGATCTCGCGGCGGCTGCGGGCGAACAGCTCGGCGGCGGCCTGCCGCGCGCCGCGCAGCGGGACTCGGTCGCGGACCGGGGCGGGCAGGGAAGCGTCCGGGACCGCTGCGGGGGCCGTGACCGGGGCGACCGCTGCGGCGGCCTTCCCGGCGGGCTCCTCGACCGGCTTCTTCGCCGCCTCGATGGCCCGCTCGACGTCGGCGCGGGTGATGATCCCGCCGTCCGCGCTCCCGGTGAGCCCGGCCAGGTCCACCCCGTGGTCGCGGGCCAGGCGGCGCACGACCGGCGAGATGACCAGCGGGCGCGTCGCGCCGGCCGCCGCCGTGGCGGTGGACGCGGAGGCGGCGGCCTTGCGGCGCGCGGGGCGCCGCCTGCCGCGGCGGGCGGGCTCGGCGGTGCCGTAGCCGACCAGGACGTTGCCCGACCCGGCCCGCTCCTCCTCCACGTAGCGGCGCGCCTCGGGCGACTCCGGCACGGAGGCGCCGGGGACGGGCCCGTCGTCCACGACGAGCAGGGTCGCGCCGACGTCCACGACCTCGCCCTCGGCGGCGCGCAGCTCGGCCACGACGCCGCCGTAGGGGGTGGGGACCTCCACGGTGGCCTTGGCCGTCTCGACCTCGACCACCGGCTGGTCCACTTCGACGGTGTCGCCCGCCGCGACCAGCCAGCGGACGACCTCGGCCTCGGTCAGGCCCTCGCCCAGGTCGGGCAGGGCGAAGGGGCGGGCGGTCACGCGTCCTCCCACTGCAGGCCGGCCACCGCGTCGAGCACCCGGTCCACCGACGGCAGGTGGTGGTGCTCCAGCTTGGGCGGCGGGTAGGGGACGTCCAGGCCGGTGACGCGGCGGACCGGGGCCTCCAGCGCGTGGAAGCAGCGCTCGCCCACGCGGGCGGCGATCTCGGCGGCGACCCCGGCGAAGCCGTGCGCCTCCGACACCACCACGGCGCGGCCCGTCTTCATGACGCTGGCGGTGACGGTGGCGTCGTCGAACGGCACCAGCGTGCGCAGGTCCACCACCTCCAGGTCCCAGCCCTCGGCGACGGCCTCCTCGGCCGCCGCGAGCGCCACCGGGACGGTGGGGCCGTAGGCGATGAGGGTGGCGTCGGCGCCGGCGCGGCGGACGGCGGCGCGGCCGAACGGCTCGCCGCGCGCGGGCAGGCGCACCTCCTCCTTGGCCCAGTACAGGCGCTTGGGCTCCAGGAACACCACCGGGTCGGGGTGCTCGACCGCCTCGCGCAGCAGCGCGTAGGCGTCGGCGACGGTCGCGGGGGCGACCACGGTCAGGCCGGGGGTGTGGGCGTAGTACGCCTCGGAGGAGTCGGAGTGGTGCTCCACGCCGCCGATGCCGCCGCCGTAGGGGACGCGGATGACCATCGGCAGGCCGATCGCGCCCCGGGTGCGGTTGCGCATCTTGGCGACGTGGCTGACGATCTGCTCGAACGCCGGGTAGGCGAAGGCGTCGAACTGCATCTCCACCACCGGGCGCAGGCCGTTCATGGCCATGCCGACCGCCAGGCCGACGATGCCCGACTCCGCCAGCGGGGTGTCGAAGCAGCGGTCCTCGCCGAACTTGGCGGTCAGCCCGTCGGTGACGCGGAAGACGCCGCCGAGCGGCCCCACGTCCTCGCCGAACACCACCACGCGCGGGTCCTCGGCCATGGCGTCGGCCAGCGCGGCGTTGAGGGCCTGGGCCATCGACAGCGCGGCGGGCTTCGCCGCGGTCGTTCTCGTCGCGGGCACCGTCACACCTCCTCGGCGATCAGGGCGGCCTGCTCGCGGAGCTGCGCCGTGGGCTCGGCGTAGACGTGCGCGAACAGCTCCTCCGGGGCGGGCGGGCGCTGGTCGTCGATGCGGTCGCGCAGGTCGGCGGCGACGCGCTCGGCCTCCTCGGCGACGGCGGCCTCGCGCGCGCCGTCCAGCAGCCCGGCCTCGCGCAGGTAGGTCGTCAGCCGCTCCACCGGGTCGCGCCGCAGCCAGGCGGCCACCTCGTCGTCGGCGCGGTAGCGGGTGGCGTCGTCGGCGTTGGTGTGGGCCTCGATCCGGTAGGTGTGGGCCTCGATCAGCGTCGGCCCCTCCCCCGCGCGGGCGCGCTCGGCGGCCTGCTCCACCGCCGCCATGACGGCGGCCACGTCGTTGCCGTCCACGCCCACGCCCGGCACGCCGTAGCCGACCGCCTTGTGGGCCAGCGACGGCGCGGCGGTCTGGCGGGCCAGCGGCACCGAGATCGCGTACTGGTTGTTCTGGACGAGGAACACCACCGGCGACTTGAACACCGCCGCGAAGTTCATCGCCTCGTGGAAGTCGCCCTCGCTGGTCGCGCCGTCGCCCAGGAAGGCCAGGACGACGGTGTCCTCGCCCTTGAGGCGCGCGGCGTGGCCGACGCCGACCGCGTGCGGGGCCTGGGTCGCCAGCGGCGTGCACTGCGGGGCGGTGCGGTGCGCGACCGGGTCGTAGCCGCAGTGCCAGTCGCCGCGCAGCAGCGTCAGCACCTCCACGGGGTCGATGCCGCGCGTCACCAGCGCGACGCTGTCGCGGTAGGTCGGGAACACCCAGTCGGTGTCGCGCAGGGCGAGGACCGCGCCGACCTCGCTCGCCTCCTGCCCGTGCGCCGACGGGTACACCGCCAGCCGCCCCTGCTTGACCAGGCTGGTCGCCTGCCGGTCGAACCGGCGGCCGACCACCAGCGCGCGGTGGGCCTCCAGCAGCCTGTCGGGGGCGGGCATGACCGCTCCCCCGCTCTTGCCCGGCTTGACGGGCCGTCCGTCCGCGTCGATGAACCGCAGGGGTCCACGACCGGGAAGCAGTTCCGTACCCGGCTTCTTCGCCGCCACGGCCACCACCCTCCTCAAATCGGCCATATGTCCACTACATTGCTTTCGCCGGGACCAGTCAGTCCATAGCTGGAGAAATCATGAGACGAAATGGCCGATAACGACCCGCCCGCCGGACGAACGGACGCGGCGGCGCCGCCGGAGCGGCCACCCGCGAGACGGATTGCCGCGGTGCTCGACGACATCGACCGCGCCATCGTCGCCGCGCTGCTGCACGACGGCCGCATGTCGGTCCGCGCGCTGGCCGAGCGGGTGCGCGTCTCGCGCGCCAACGCCTACAGCCGCCTCGACCGGCTGGTCCGCGAGGGCGTCGTCAAGGGCTTCTCGGCGCGGCTGGACCCGGCGCAGGTCGGGCTGGCGACCTCGGCGTACCTGACGCTGAAGATCGAGCAGAACTCCTGGCGCGAGGTGCGCGAGCAGCTGCGGCGGCTGCCGGCGATCCACCACTTCGCGCTGACCGGCGGCGACTTCGACGTGATCGCGCTGGTGCGGGTGCCCGACCAGGCCGCGCTGCGCGAGCTGGTGCTGTACGACCTGCACGCGATCCCGGGCGTGCGCAGCACCCGCACGCTGCTCATCTTCGACGAGTCGCCGGGCGAGCTGGCGGGCGGGTGGGCGCCCGGCGGGACGCCGCCCCTGTAGCGGCCCCCGCCCCGGCGGCGCCTCGGCTCAGGCGTCGTAGTCCACGGTCACCGCGTCGGAGACCGGCAGCGCCTGACAGGTCAGCACGAACCCGGCGTCGGTCTCGGCGGCGTCCAGCGCGAAGTTGCGGCGCATCGCGATCTCGCCGCAGGTGACCTTGGCCCGGCAGGTGCCGCAGACCCCGCCCTTGCAGGCGAACGGCAGGTCGGGGCGGACCCGCTGGGCCCCGTCCAGCACAGTCGTGCCGGCGGGCAGCTCCAGGGTGGTGGCGCGCCCGTCCAGCACGAGCGTGACGGTGCTGGACGGCCCGTCCGGCACCGGCTCCTCGGCGTGGTGCTCGACCTCGCCGACGTAGAACAGCTCCTGGTGGACGCGCTCGTCGGGCACCTCGAAGCCCTTCAGCACCTCGCGGGCGCCGGTGACCATGCCGTGCGGGCCGCACAGCCACCAGTGGTCCACCTCGCCGACCGGCACCAGCGGCGGCAGCAGCGCCGACAGCCGGGCGGCGTCCAGGCGGCCGGAGAACAGCTCGGCCTCGCGCGGCTCGCGCGACAGCACGTGCACCAGCTCGAAGCGGTCGGGGTGCAGGTCCTTCAGGTCGGCCAGCTCGTCGGCGAACATCACGGTGTCGCTGCGGCGGTTGCCGTAGAACAGCGTGACGTGCGCGCCGGCGGCCAGCGCGGAGGAGGCCAGCGACAGGATCGGCGTGATGCCCGACCCGGCCGCGATCATCACGTGGCGGTCGCCCGGCAGCAGGTCGCCGGTGAACGAGCCGCTGGGCGGCTGCACCTCGATCTCGTCGCCGGGCCGCACCTCGTGCACCAGCCACGACGACATCAGGCCGCCCGGCACCTCGCGGACCCCGACGCGCGGCCGGGCGCCCGCCCGGGCGCAGATGGAGTAGGAGCGGCGCTCCTCGCGGCCGTCCACGAAGCGGCGCAGCGCCAGCGACTTGCCGGGCTGGAAGGCGTACAGGTGCGCCAGCTCGTCGGGCACCTCGAACGTGAGGGCGACCGCGTCGGCGCACAACCGCTCCACGCGGCCCACCCGCAGCCGGTGGAAGCGGCGGTGCTCGGGGGCCGCCTCGGGGGTCGTCGCGAGCGTCATCTCAGATCTCCTTGAGGTGCTCGAACGGCTCGCCGCAGGCGTCGCAGCGGCGCAGCGCCTTGCAGGCGGTGGACCCGAACGGCGACTGCTCGCGGGTGTCGGGCGACCCGCAGTGCGGGCAACTTGCGCGCCGCGTGGGGCCCAGGGTCAGCGGCACCGGGCCGCTCCCCCGGCGGGGCGCGGGGCCGGGCGGGGCGATGCCAGCGGCGGCGAGCTTGCGGCGCCCCGCCTCGGTGATGTCGTCGGTGCTCCACGCCGGATGCAGCACGATCCGCACCTCGACGTCGTCGTACCCGGCGGAGTTGAGCCGCGCCACCAGGTCGTCGTGCATGGCGTCCAGGGCGGGGCAGCCGCTGTAGGTCGGGGTGATCGACACCGTCACCCGGCCGCCGTCCTCGGCGACCTCACGCAGCACGCCGAGGTCGGCGAGGGTGACCTGGGGCAGCTCGGGGTCGGTGACGGTCTCGGCGACCGCCCGCGCGCTCTTCGCCGCGTCCTTCGCCGCATCGTTCACCATGTCGCCTCCGGGAAGGCGCGCGCGACGCTCTGCATCTCCTCCAGCAGCGGCTCCAGCGCGGAGGTGTGCACGCCGCG
Organism: Spirillospora sp. NPDC050679; assembly: GCA_044456955.1. Classification (GTDB taxonomy): domain Bacteria; phylum Actinomycetota; class Actinomycetes; order Streptosporangiales; family Streptosporangiaceae; genus Spirillospora. Next base: position 102,166 of record JBITGK010000025.1, read on the forward strand.
CGGGACCGGGTCGCCGGCGGCGGCGGGGACCGGCAGGGTCGCCGCCTCCAGCACCTGCCCGACGACCTGGTCGAACTCCTCGCGCAGCGACGCCGGGTCGACCGCGAAGGGGGCCGACTCGACGGGATCGGACACGAACAGCTCGGGGACGTAGGGCCACAGCTCGTCCAGGGCGCGGCGCATCCGCCGGTGGGACTCCTCGGTGCCGTCGCCCAGCCGGACCGCCCAGCGGGCCGCGTAGTCGCGGTGGTAGGCGACCTCCTTGACGCCCTTGGCCGCGATCGCGGCCAGCGTCGGGTCGGCGGAGGCGGTGAGCCGGTCCAGCAGCGCCAGCCGCCAGGTCGAGAACACCAGCAGCCGCACGACCAGGTGCGCGAAGTCGCCGTTGGGCAGCTCGGCCAGCCGCACGTTGCGGAACTCCGCCGCCCCGCGCCGGTAGGCGAGCCCGTCCTCGTCGCGGCCGGTGCGGGCCAGCAGCACGCGGGCCTGGCCGAGCAGGTCCAGGCCGATGTTGGCGAGCGCGACCTCGTCCTCCAGCTCGGGGGCGCGGGCCACCCACTCCTGGAGCCGCTGCGACATGATCAGCGCGTCGTCGCCCAGCATCAGGCAGTAGGCCGCCAGGTCCTCGCCCGCCGGGGCCATCTCGACCCCGGCGAGGGGGTCGCTGAACCCGGTGCCGAACGCCCAGCGGGCGTCGTTGTCCTCGGTCAGCGCGGCGTACACGTTCGTCTCGTCCATCAGATGTGCGGCACTTCGTCGGGGATCTCGTAGAAGGTGGGGTGCCGGTAGATCTTGTCGCCGCTGGGCTCGAAGAAGGCGTCCTTCTCGTCCGGGCTGGAGGCGACCAGGTGCTCCGAGCGCACCACCCAGATGCTCACGCCCTCGTTGCGGCGCGTGTAGAGGTCGCGCGCGTTGTGCAGCGCGGACTCGTCGTCGGGGGCGTGCAGCGACCCGACGTGCACGTGGTTGAGGCCCCGCTTGCCGCGGACGAAGACCTCGTACAGCGGCCAGCTCATGCCGCGGCCCCCTTCTTGCGCGCGTGGGCCTCGGCGGCCTCGCGGACCCACGCGCCCTCCTCGTGGGCGCGGCGGCGGTTGGCGATGCGCTCGGCGTTGCAGGGGCCGTCCCCGGAGATCACGCGCTTCAGCTCCTCCCAGTCGGGGGCGCCGAAGTCGTGGCGGCCGCGCTCGGGGTTCCAGCGCAGCTCGGGGTCGGGCAGGGTCACGCCGAGGAACTCCGCCTGCGGGACGGTCATGTCCACGAAGCGCTGCCGCAGCTCGTCGTTGGTGTGCCGCTTGATCTTCCAGGCCATGGAGCGGGCGGTGTTGGGCGAGTCGGCGTCGGGCGGGCCGAACATCATCAGCGACGGCCACCACCAGCGGTCCACCGCGTCCTGGACGGCCGCGCGCTGCTCGGCGGTGCCGCGCATCATCGTCATCAGCAGCTCGTAGCCCTGCCGCTGGTGGAAGGACTCCTCCTTGCAGATGCGCACCATCGCGCGGGCGTAGGGGCCGTAGGAGCTGCGGCACAGCGGCACCTGGTTGCAGATGGCCGCGCCGTCCACCAGCCAGCCGATCACCCCGACGTCGGCGTAGGACAGCGTCGGGTAGTTGAAGATCGAGGAGTACTTCTGCCGGCCGTCGACCAGGCGCTCGGTGAGGTCGGCGCGGTCCACGCCGAGCGTCTCGGCGGCCGCGTACAGGTACAGGCCGTGGCCCGCCTCGTCCTGCACCTTGGCCAGCAGGATCGCCTTGCGGCGCAGCGAGGGCGCGCGGGTGATCCAGTAGCCCTCCGGCTGCATCCCGATGATCTCCGAGTGGGCGTGCTGGGCGATCTGGCGCACCATCGTCCTGCGGTAGCCCTCCGGCATCTCGTCGCGCGGCTCGACCCGCTGGTCGCGCGCGATGATCTCGTCGAAGGCGCTCATCGCGGCGTCTCCTTGGCCACCAGCGTCAGCACGTCGTACTTGGCGACCGACTCGCCGTCCTGGTTGACGACGTCGGTGTCCCAGCGGACCTCGCCGTAGTCGGCGTTCTCGCGCGGGTTGACCTGCTTGGCGGTGAGGGTGACCGTCAGCTCGTCGCCGGGCTTGACGGGGGTGAGGAAGCGCAGGTTCTCCAGCCCGTAGTTGGCCAGCACCGGGCCGGGCTCGGGCGAGACGAACAGCCCGGCGGCGAACGACACCACCAGGTAGCCGTGCGCGACGCGGCCGCCGAACAGCGGGTTGGCGCGGGCGGCCTCCTCGTCCATGTGGGCGTAGAAGGTGTCGCCGGTGAACTCGGCGAAGTGCTCGATGTCGGCCATGGTGACCGGGCGCGGCCCGGCGGTGACCGAGTCGCCCACCTTCAGCTCGGCCAGGGACTTGCGGAACGGGTGCACGCCGTCGTCGGCGCGCGCCGCGCCCGGCGTCCAGCGGCCGGTGACGGCGGTGAGGGTCTGCGGGGAGCCCTGGACGGCGGTGCGCTGCATCAGGCGCAGGACCGCGCGGACGCCGCCCAGCTCCTCGCCGCCCCCGGCGCGGCCGGGGCCGCCGTGCACCAGCGCGGGCATCGGCGAGCCGTGCCCGGTGGACTCCTTGGCGGCGGCGCGGTCCAGCACCAGCAGGCGGCCGTGCCAGGGGGCCGCGCCGAGCACGACCTCGCGGGCGAACGCCGGGTCCTCGGTGACCACCGAGCCGACCAGGCTGCCCTGGCCGCGCGCGGCGTAGGCCACGACCTGCTCGGCCGAGTCGTACGGCATCAGGGTGCTGACCGGGCCGAACGCCTCGACCTCGTGCGGCTCGGGGCGCTCGGGGTCGCCGAGCAGCAGCACCGGCGACACGAACGCGCCCAGCTCGGCGTCGGCGCCGACCGCCTCGACCCGGTCGGGGTCGCCGAACAGGACCTCGCCGCCCAGCGCCTTGAGGGAGCGGCGGACCTCCTCGCGCTGCTGGCGGCTGACCAGCGGCCCCATCCGCACGCCCTCGGCGGCCGGGTCGCCGACCACGACGCCGGCGAGCCGGGCGCGGACGGCCTCGGCGACCTCGTCCAGGCGGTCGCGCGGCACGAACGCGCGGCGGATCGCGGTGCACTTCTGGCCCGCCTTGACGGTCATCTCGGTGACCAGCTGGTCGGCGTACAGGTCGAGGTCGCCGTCGGGGCCGAGGATCGCGCAGTTGAGCGAGTCGGCCTCGGCGTTGAAGCGCACCGCGCGCTCCACCAGGCGCGGGTGGGCGCGCAGCCGGCGGGCGGTGTCGGCCGAGCCGGTGAACGACAGCACGTCCTGCTCGGTCAGGTGGTCCAGCAGGTCGCCGGGGTCGGCGCAGGCGAGCTGGACCGACCCCTCGGGCAGGACGCCGGACTCGATGATCAGCTCGACCAGCCGCGCGGTCAGGTAGGCGGTCTGCGGCGCGGGCTTGATCAGGGACGGCAGGCCCGCGATGAAGGCCGGGGCGAGCTTCTCCAGCGGCCCCCAGACGGGGAAGTTGAAGGCGTTGATCTGCACCGAGACGCCGTGCAGCGGGGTGTGCACGTGCCGGCCGAGGAAGGCGCCGGTCTTCCCCAGCGGCTCGACGTCGCCGTCCACGTGCACGGTGTCGTTGGGCAGCTCGCGGCGGCCCTTGCTGGAGAAGGCGAGCAGGGTGCCGATGCCGCCGTCCACGTCGACGCGGGAGTCGGCGCGGGTGGCGCCGGTGCGGGCCGACAGCGCGTACAGCTCCTCGCGGTGCTCGCGCAGGTGGGAGGCCAGGGCCTTCAGCAGCGCGGCGCGCTGGTGGAAGGTCAGCTCCCGGAGCGCGGCGCCGCGGCGGCGGCCGTACTCCAGCGCGGCGGCGTAGTCCGCGCCCTCGGCCGAGAACCGGGCGACCTCCGCGCCGGTGACCGCGTCGTGGAGCGGAACGCCCTGGTCGGAGGGGGTGTGCCAGGCCCCCGCCAGGTAGCTGCGCAACGGGCTCATGGGATGGACCTCCCGAATTACTGACCGTCCGTTCGGTAGAAAACGCTAACACGGGGCGGCTCCGCTGAAAAGGGGGTCCGACCAGCGGGTCAGGGGCGGCGGGGGCCGATCATGAGCGGTGCCGCAGGCCCTCGAACGCGGCGGTGCACACCATCGCCGCCAGCGCCTCGGCGTCGACGCCGCCGCCGGGCCGGTACCACTCGATCAGCGAGTTCACGGTGCCGAACAGCAGCCGCGCCCCGATCGCCGGGTCGACGTCGGGGTGTAGGTCGCCCTCCTCGGCGGCGCGCGCCATCAGCCCGGCCACCAGGTGGTCGAACTCGCGGCGGCGCGCCAGGGCCGCGCGCTCCACCTCGGTGTTGCCCCGCACCCGCAGCAGCAGGGTGACGAACGGCAGCCGCTCGGCCAGCACCCGGACGCTGGCGCGCACCAGGAACTCCAGCCGGTCGATCGCCGGCCCGTCCAGCGCCGCGGCCCGGTCGGCGGCCTCGAACAGCCCGTCCAGCGCCCGGTCCACGGCCAGCTTCAGCAGGCCCTCCTTGCTGGGCACGTGGTAGTAGATCGCCGACTTGGTGATGCCCAGCCGCTGCGCCAGCGCCTCCATGCTGGCGGCCTCGTAGCCGCGCTCGTTGAACAGTTGGACCGCGACCGACAGCAGCGTGTCCAGGTCGTATCCGGGGCGGCCGCGGCGGACCGGCTGTTTGGCTGGCACGCCCCGAGTATCCCAGCGCCGGGCCCGTGGGAACGACGGTGCGATCTTGAGCGTCCGTATAGCGACGGCGCACGTCCCCCCGAGGAGCCCGGATGGCGTTTCACTTGCAGCGAGGCGGCAGCGTTCCACTCCCCCCGGCCGCCGCCGGGCGGGGACTGCTCGCGGTGGGCCTCGGCCGCCGGCGCGGGCCGGCCCTGGCGGTCGGCGCGCTGGTGGTCGACGAGCACGGCCGGGCCCTGTCGGACCGGTCCTTCGTGCACGCCGGGCGGCCGGAGGCGCACGGCGGCGCGGTCCGGCTGGCGGGGCCGGACGGCTCGGGGTTCGAGGTGGACCTGGCGCTGCTGCCCGCCGGGGCGGCGGGGGTGCGGTTCGCCGCCGCCGTCCAGGACCCGCCCCAGCCCTGCCGGTCCCTCGGCGACGTGCACGGCCCCTACGTCCGGGTCAGCGTGCGCTCCGGCGACGGGGCGGACGCCGATGACGGCGCGGACCTGGCCCGCTACGAGCTGGAGGAGGACCTCCGCGCCCGCAGCTCGGTGGTCATCGCCGAGCTGTACCGGCGCGCCGAGGGCTGGCGGTTCCGGGCCCTCGGCCAGGACTGCACCACCGACCTGCACGGCATCGCCCACCGGCACGGGATCGCCGCCCGGGTGTGAAGGGCGGGTGTGACGGGCGGGTGCGACGGGCGGGGCGGGGTGGCGCGTCTCACCCCGCCCGGTGCGGCCTCCGGGCGGGGCACCGGGTATGCATGGGGTGAGAGGTCCGCGCTGACAGGAGATCCGATGGCGTCCAAGGCAAGGCGGCTGTTCCCGTCCCTGGAGTCGCTGGAGCAGCAGGTGGTGGACCGCAGCGAGCGCACCCCGGCCAACAGCGGCACCTTCGGCCACCCCACGGCCCGCAAGCTGTTCATCGTGATGGGCGTGGTGACGGTGGTCGCGCACGTCGCCGCGGCCGTCTATCTGATGGTCTCGGGGCACTGATCCCCCGCCGGGCCTGATGACCGGCTCCGCGCCGGCAAGGGCTACGATCGTGGCGTTCACGCGACGACAGCCAGGAAGCCGGTGCGAATCCGGCGCGGTCGCGCCACTGTGACCGGGGAGCGGACCCCACCGATGGCCACTGCCGAGAGGCGGGAAGGCCGGGGCGAGCGCCGATCCGGGAGTCAGGAGACTGGCCCGTCGCACCGACCCGCCATGGGGCGCGGAATCCCCCGGGGGTGCGGACCGCGCCGTGCGCCGTCCCGTCCTCCCCGTTCCGCGCGCCGTGGAGATCTCCGGCCCGGTTCCGGTGAGAGGACGCACGCCCATGACGGGCAACCGCTCATTGCCGACACGCACACTGCCGACACGCGCACTGCCGGCACGCGCACTGCCATCGCTCCCCCTCCTGCTGCTCGCCCTGGTCGCCCTGGTGACCGCCGGGTGCGGCGGCACGGCCGCCAAGCCGCAGGCCGCCGCCACGGCGGCGGGATTCCCGGTGACGGTGGCCAACTGCGGGGTCACCACCACCTACAAGGCGCCGCCCCGGCGCGCGGTGACGCTCAACCAGCACGCCACCGAGATCATGCTGGCCCTCGGGCTGGAGCGCTCGATGGTCGGCACCGCCTACCTGGACGACGCGGTGCTGCCCGAGTACGCGGCCGCCTACCGCGGGATCAAGGTGCTGGCGAAGGAGTACCCCTCCGACGAGGCGCTGCTGTCGGCCGAGCCCGACTTCGTCTACGGCGGCTTCGCCAGCGCCTTCGACGACAAGTCCGGCCGGGGCCGGGCGGCGCTCGGCAAGGCGGGCGTCAACACGCACCTGAGCGTCGAGAACTGCCCCGCCGGGCCGGTGACCATGGAGCAGGTCCGCGCCGAGGTCCGCGACGTCGGCAGGATCTTCGGCGTCGGCGACCGCGCGGACGAGCTGGTCGCGGCCATGGACGGCGTGCTAGAGCGGGTGCGCGGCCGGGTCGCGGGCGTGTCCGCGCCCCGGGTGGCGGTCTACGACAGCGGCGACAAGACCGCCTTCACCGCCGGCGGCGCGGGCATCGGCAACGAGATGATCAAGCTGGCGGGCGGGACGAACGTCTTCGCCGACCTGCCCAAGCGCTTCGGCGACGTGTCGTTCGAGCAGGTGGCCGAGCGCGCCCCCGACGTCATCCTCATCTACGACTACGGGGACCAGCCGGTGGAGGCCAAGAAGCGGTTCCTGCTCGGCAACCCGGCATTGAAGGACGTCCCGGCCGTCCGGGACGAGAGGTTCGCGGTGCTGCCGCTGTCGTCCACGGTGCTGGGCGTGCGCGTCCCGGCGGCCGTGGAGTCCCTGGCCCGGCAGCTGCACCCCGGCTCGTTCAAGTGACGGTGCGGGAGGCCGCCGCCCGCACCGCGCGCTCGCGCGCCCGCTACGGCCTGGTGCTCGCCGTGCTGGCCGCGCTGGTGCTGGTGGCGGCGACGGCGGGCGTCGCGGTCGGGTCGGTCGGCCTCCCGCCCGGCCAGGTGTGGGAGATCGTGCTGCACCGGCTCACCGGGCTGGCCGAGCCGTCCTGGCCGCCGGTCCGCGAGACGATCGTGTGGGACGTGCGGCTGCCCCGGGTGCTGCTGGCCGGGGTGGTCGGCGCGGGCCTCGCGGTGTGCGGCACCGCGCTGCAGGCGCTGGTGCGCAACCCGCTGGCCGATCCGATGCTGCTCGGGGTCTCCTCGGGCGCGACGGTCGGCGCGGTCGCCGTCGTGGTGTTCAACCTGGCGTTCCTGGGGGCGTTCACGCTGCCGGGCGCGGCGTTCGCCGGGGCGCTGGCGGCGCTGGTCGCGGTGTACGCGCTGGCGCGCTCGGGCGGGCGGATGACCACGGTGCGGCTGGTGCTGGCCGGGGTCGCCACCGCCGAGGTGCTGTCGGCCGTGGCGAGCTTCCTGGTGGTCACCTCCGACGACCCGCACAAGGCCGACGCGGCGCTGCGCTGGATGCTGGGCGGTCTCGCCGGGACCACCTGGGCGGTGTTCTGGGTCCCGGCCGCCGCCGTGCTGGCCGGGACGGCGGCGCTGCTGGGGGTGGCGCGGCGGCTCAACCTGCTGCTGGCCGGCGAGGAGGCCGCCGCCGCGATGGGCCTGGAGGTGCACCGGTTCCGCGCCGCGCTGTTCGTGCTGGTCGCCCTGCTGGTCGGGGTGATCGTGTCGGTCAGCGGCCAGATCGGCTTCGTGGGGCTGATGCTGCCGCACATCACCCGGCTGCTGGTCGGCGCCGACCACCGGCGCGCCCTGCCCGCCGCCGCGCTGCTGGGCGCGGCGTTCCTGATCGCCGCCGACGTGGTGGCGCGCACCGTGATCCGCCCGGAGGAGATCCCCGTGGGCATCCTGACCGCCGTGGTCGGCGGACCGTTTTTCCTGTGGCTGATGCGGCGCGGGGCGGCCCGGTGACCGGTCCCGCGCACGGCCCGGCCACCGGCCCCGCGCGGCCGGCCGAACTGCGCGCCGAGGAGGTCACCGTCACCGCCGGGGGCCGCACCCTGGTGGAGGGGGTCTCGCTGACCGCCGCGCCGGGCGAGGTCGTCGGGCTGGCGGGCCCGAACGGCGCGGGCAAGTCCACCCTGTTGCGCGCCTTCTACCGGGCGGTGCGGCCCGCGTCGGGCCGGGTGCTGCTGGACGGCGAGGACGTGCGGCGGATGCGGGGCCGGGCGCTGGCCCGCCGCCTCGCCGCGGTGCTCCAGGAGACCCCCGGCGACTTCGAGCTGACGGTGTACGACGTGGCGGCGATGGGCCGCTCCCCCTACAAGCGGGCCTTCGAGGGCGACGATGCCGAGGACCGGAGGATCGTGCTGGAGGCGCTGGCGGCGCTGGGCGTGGCCGAGCTCGCCGACGGCCCGTTCGACCGGCTGTCGGGCGGGGAGAAGCAGCGGGTGCTGATCGCCCGCGCGCTCGTCCAGCAGCCCGACGCGCTGGTGCTGGACGAGCCGACCAACCATCTGGACCTGCGCCACCAGTACGCCGCGCTGCGGCTGGTGCGGCGGCTCGGCGTCACCGCCGTCGTCGCGCTGCACGACCTGAACCTCGCCGCCGCGTTCTGCGACCGGATCGTGGTGCTGGACGGCGGCCGGGTCGTCGCGGCGGGCACGCCCGCCGAGGTGCTGACGCCCGCGCTGCTCGCGGACGTCTACGGCGTCGCCGCCGAGGTGGGCGCGCACCCGCGCACCGGCGTCCCGCAGCTCACCGTCCTGCCCGACCTGGAGCCCGGTCCCCGCCCGCGCCCGTAGGCCGGCGGGTCCGCCGGATGGCATGGTGGAAGGCGGCATCCGGGCCGAGACGGTGAGGTGAGCGGTGATCGATCGACTGCGCCAGGTCATGGACGCCCGGGCGGTGGACCCGGGCGCGATCGCGGCGGCCGCCGCCCGCCGGTCGCGGGCGGTGTCGGCGCTGGGCGACCACGGCCGCGCAATGATCATCGCAGCCGACCATCCGGCCCGGGGCGCGCTGGCGGCGGGCGGCGACCCGCTCGCCATGGCCGACCGGGGCGAGCTGCTGCACCGGGTGTGCACGGCGCTGGAGCGGCCCGGCGTCACCGGCGTGCTCGGCACCGCCGACGTGCTGGAGGACCTGCTGCTGCTCGGCGCGCTGGAGGGGCGGGCGGTGTTCGGGTCGATGAACCGGGGCGGCCTCGCCGGGGCGGCGTTCGAGGCCGACGACCGCTTCACCGGCTACGACGCCCAGGCCGTGGCCGGGATGCGGTTCGACGGCGGCAAGATGCTGCTGCGGATCGCGCCGGAGGACGCCGACACCGCGTTCACGCTGGCGGGCGCGGCGCAGGCGGTCAACGAGCTGGCCGACCGGGGGCTGATCGCGCTGATCGAGCCGTTCTGGGCGGCGTGGGCGGACGGGCGGCTGCGCAACGACCTGTCGGCCGAGGCGGTGGTCCGCTCGGTCGCGGTCGCCTCCGGGCTCGGCCGCACCTCGGCCTACACGTGGCTGAAGCTGCCGGTCGTGGCCGGGATGGAGCGCGTCCTCGCCGCCACCACCCTGCCCGTCCTGCTGCTGGGCGGCGAGGTCGGCGACGCCGGCGCGGCCTTCGCCTCGTGGGCCGAGGCCCTGGCCTTTCCCCAGGTCAGGGGTCTGGTGGTGGGCCGTTCCCTGCTCTACCCGCCCGACGGCGACGTGGCGGGCGCGGTGGACCGGGCCGTCGCCCTGCTGTAGCGGGCGGGCCGGTCCCGGCCAGACGGGCCGCCTTGGCATGATCTGACATAGCGGACATTCAGCGCATTTTTTACCTTCCGGGTGATCACCCGGAGGTGACCATGAAACCGCGCCGAATGCTCGTCGCCGGTGCCGCCGCCCTGGCGGCACTGGCGACCGCGCTCCCCGTCCACGCTTCCCCCGCCGTCCCCGCCGCCGTCCTCGCCGCCGCCCCGACCCAGCCGCCGAGCCTCGCCCGCTTCGCGCTGAAGGGCGGCCAGGACAACATCGCCAACGGCACGCTCGCCGCCCTCACCCAGGCCGTCGCCCAGGCCAACGGCGGCACCGGCGAGGGCGAGTTCACCACGATCATCGACAACGCGCCCAAAGTGCAGGACACCGACTGCGGCGGCGAGGCCGAGGTACCGGCCGATGCCACCGTCTACTGCTTCACCCAGGCCGACTTCGAGCACGAGCGCTGGACCCCGCAGGGCATCAGCGGCATCGCCGACGCCGCCGGGACCGAGCAGTGGGGCGGCCGCAAGGCGCTCCTGGTGAGCTGGTACGACGACGCCGCCAAGGACACCGGGCAGGGCCCGACGCACGGGGTGCGGGTGTCGGTCTTCAACACCGCGACCGGCAAGTACGACCACGTCCTGCTCGTCGAGCCCGTCAAGGAGGGCGGCGAGCAGGCGTACAAGACCGTGCCCATCCACGCGGGCGGCATCGTCTGGTACGGCGACCACCTCTACCTGGCCGACACCCGGCGCGGGGTCCGCGTGTTCAACCTCAAGCACATCGTGGACCTCGGCACCCGCTCGGTGCAGCAGCCCAGCAAGTTCGGGCTGATGGACGACGGCAGGTACTACGGCTACGGGCACCGCTACGTGATCCCGCAGGCGTCGTCCTGGTTCCACGAGACCGGGGCCCTCGCCAACGGGGCGCAGTACTCCTGCGTCGGCGACCAGGGGCCGCCCAAGACGTCCTACCTGGCGGTGGACCGCACCCAGGACCCCGACGTGCTGGTCAGCGGCGAGTACTGCCGCAAGCCGCAGGCCGACGAGCTGCCGCACCCCGACCAGTCCACCAACGGCCGGATGGCCACCTGGCCGCTGGACGAGACGTGGGCCGAGCCCTTCGCCGACACCGGCGGCGTCATCCGGGCCAACCACGCCGCCTGGCTGAGGCTGGCCCGGGTGCAGGGCGTCGCCGGCTCCTACGGGGCCTGGTTCTTCTCGCAGAGCAACGGCACCAGCAACCCCGGCAAGATGTTCCGCCGGGCGTGGGTGGACGGCGTCACCTGGACGAACCTGACCCCGGCGAACACGCCGCTCGGCATCGGCCCGGAGGCCCTGCACTGCTGGGGCGGCCAGGGCCGGATCTGGACGGTGTCGGAGCACGTGCTGATGCGCGCGGTCTACGGCGTCCCCGAACCCATGTGCAAGAAGTAGCCGCCGCCCGGACGGGCCCTCACTTCCGCCGCTCGGTGGAGGTGGGGGCCTCCTCCCGGGTGATCTCCTCGCGGGCGGCGAACTCCTTCTTCTGCTCCTCGTCGAAGCCGCGGGTGTCGCGGGGCTCGACGTAGGGCTCGACGTCCTCGGGGAGGCCGCCGGCGATGGCGCGGCTGCGTTCGAGCTCGGCGTTGACCTCCGCGCCCAGCAGGATCGCCAGGTTGGAGATCCACAGCCAGACCAGGAAGACGATGACGCCCGCCAGGCTGCCGTAGGTCTTGTTGTAGGAGCTGAAGTTGGCCACGTAGAAGGCGAACCCGGCCGAGGCGGCCAGCCACAGCAGCAGCGCCAGCACCCCGCCGGGGGTGACCCACTTGAAGCCGTGCTTGGCGTTCGGCGAGGCCCAGTACAGCAGCGAGAACAGGAAGCTGGCCACCAGCAGCAGCACCGGCCACTTGGCGACGCTCCAGACGGTCACGGCCTCCGAGCCGAAGCCGAGCAGGTCGCCGACCTGGCGCGCGATCGGGCCCGACACCACCACCGCGATCGCCGAGACCGCCAGCAGCAGCAGCGTGACCAGGGTGACCGCGATCCGCAGCGGCAGCGTCTTCCAGATCGGCCGCCCCTCGGGCACGTCGTAGATGGCGTTGGAGGCGCGCATGAACGCCCCCACGTAGCCCGAGGCCGACCAGATCGCGGCCAGCAGACCGATGATCGCGACCAGGCCCGCGCCGCCCGCGCCGCGCTGGAGCTCGGTGAGGGCGTTGGTCAGCACCTGCTTGACCGAGCCGGGGGCGACCTCGCCGACGTTGGCGATCAGGTCCTGGGACAGCGACTTGCCGCCCAGGCCCACCAGCGACACCACCACCAGCATCGCAGGGAAGATCGACAGCACCCCGTAGTAGGTGAGCGCCGCCGCCCAGTCGGGCAGGTCGTCGTCCTTGAACTCGCCGAACGACCGTTTCACCGCGCCCCACCAGGACAGCGGGGACAGCTGGGTCGGGGCTTCGGGGCTGGTCTTCTTCTTGCTCATCACGGTGTCCCTAGGGGCCTGGGCGGGCGGTGCTCGCGGGGTCGGTTGCGGTCAGTCGTCGCCGGGCCAGTGGCCGGTGGTCTTGCGGACGGCCTGCGCGCCCGACCGCTGGACGGCCGCCTTCACCAGACCGAAGATGGCGCCCTGCACGGTCGCGGCGACGAGGACCTGGCGCCAGGAGTAGTTCTGGTCGTCGGCGTCGGGAGCGTCGTCCTGGCCCGCGGCCCGCTTCCAGACCTGCTTGAAGACGACGCCCGCCAGTTGCGCGGCGAGCACGCTGATGAGGATCGACAACGGTTTGTAGAGCAGCTTCATGCCACAGCAGGTTCCCTGTGCGGCGCGCTTAAACGGCCGGAGGCTCCCGATTCGCGTTCGAGCCCCAGGCCAGGCGGGGTTCAGGCGGACGCGGTCCGGCCGGGATCGGCGGGCCCGGGAGCCGGCTCGGAGGCGGGTCCGGGGACGGCGAGGCCGCCCGCGGCGCGCACCGCGTTGCCGATGCTGCCCCGGAACGCCTTCTCGGCGCGCTGGGCGTCGTCCGCCAGCCGCCCGATCTCCGCGCGCGCCAGGTCGTCGCGCACGGTCCCGGCCAGCAGGTCGCGGTGCCGGGCGTTCTGCTCGGGGATGCGCTGGAGCACCTGCCACTCGTGGTAGGCGTCGTCGGCGTCGCGGACCCGGCGGGCGTAGCCCTCCAGCGCCTCCACCCGCTCGGTGACCGAGCGGACCGACAGCTCCAGGGCGCGGCGCTGCGGCTCCAGCAGGGCGCGGACCTCGGCGCTGAGCCGCCCCGGCTGCTGGGCCCGGTGCTCGCGGCGCAGCCTGGTGTGCTCGGCCAGCGCGCCGGCGATCGCCCACTCCTCGCGGGGCAGCAGCACGGCGTTGTCGATGGCGTCCAGCAGCCCGGCGCGGTGCGACTGGGAGCCCAGCACCGCGTCCACGGCGCGCTGGACCCGGTTCAGCAGCCGGGTCGCGGGCCGGTCGAAGTCGGCGGGCAGCAGGTAGCGGCCGTGCAGCTCGCGGGCGGCGCGGGCGGCGGCGGGCTCGCGCAGGTGGCGCACGGCCCCGGCGACCCAGGCGGCGAAACTGGCCGCCGCCAGCGCGCCCGCCGCCTCGTCCTGGCCGAGCAGCAGCAGTACGACCTGCACCGCCGGGGTCAGCAGCATCGCCAGCAGCGGCAGCCTCCCCCAGCGCATGACGCCGCCCATCAGGTCGTCGTCGTCCAGCGAGGCCAGGAAGAACACCCGGAACCAGCCGCCGGGCAGCACGCCGTAGAAGAAGGCGAACAGCGGTATCCACACGATCCGCGCGGCGACGGTCGCGGCGCCGACGTGCGGGCGCGGGGGCGGGGGCAGGCTCGCGGCGGCCAGCAGTCCGGGGGCGGCGGCCAGCAGGGCGCGGTCACCGGCCGGGAGGGACGGGTCGAAGACGGGCCGGGGACGTCCGTTGTCGGTCATTGGCTCTCCCGCCGCTGCAAGAAACCGCTAACCCATGGGTCATTTCGTGCCTATCACGGCAGGCGGGCGCGCTCCAGGAGTCAGCGCGATTCCGCGCCCGCGGACGCGCCGGGGGCGCCGCGCAGCAACCGGTCGCCGGTGTCGGTGCGCGCGTACAGCACCGACCGCCCGGCGCGGGCCTTGCCGACCAGCCCCGCGCCGTGCAGCACCGCCAGGTGCTGGGAGACCGCGCCGGGCGTGACGCCGAGGCGGCGGGCCAGGTCGGTGGTGGAGGCGGGCCGGTCCAGGCAGCCCAGGATCAGCGCCTTGGGGCGGCCGAGCAGGGCGGCCAGCACATCGGGCGGGGGCGGCGGCGCGGTCTCCCAGACCGTGGCGATGCCGCGCGCCGGGTACAGCACGGTGGGCGGCTCGTCGGGGTTGAGCGGCAGGCCGGGCGTCTTGACGAACAGCGCGGGCATCAGGCACACCCCGCGCCCGGTGACCGGGATGGTCAGCTCCCGGTGCGGGTACGACAGCTCCAGCCGGAGCACCCCGTCGCGCCAGCCGATGGTGCGGTGCAGGTCGGCGAACAGCAGCCGCGCGCCGCCCCGGGTGAGCCGCTGGGCGCGGTAGAGCATGTCGGCCTCCAGGACGCCGCGCATCCGGGGCCAGTGCGGTTCGAGGACGAGGCCCCAGTAATCGTCAAGGAGCTCGGCGAGGCGGTCGCGCAGCAGGGCGGGCCGGTCCAGGCCGCCAGCCAGGACGGGCGGGACGGGCCGCCCCTGGAGCGCGGCGCGGACGTCGGCGGCGACCTTGGCGGGCGGCACGGCCCGGACGCGCTCCAGTTCGGCGGCGAACTCGGCGACCGGCCCGTGGCCCCGCGGGTCGGGGCGGGCGGTGAGGAAGTCGGGGACGGCGCGGTGCGCGCCGACCAGCGCCAGCAGCGGGGCGATGTCCAGGTCGCCGAGCGCGGCGCGGGCCTGGCGCAGCCAGGGCAGCTGCTGCACGTAGTAGCCGGGCAGCAGCCACACCCGCAGGCTCAGCACGGCCTCGGCGAGCGCGGAGACGGCGAAGCGGGTGTCGGCGAGGTCCTCGACCCCGAGGCGCAGCTCGATCATTGAGGTCCAGCCTAAATCCCTGTCCGGATCGGGAGCGGCGGGGTGGAGTGGGGGCATGACCGCCTCACTCGCCGTGATCTTCGCCGGGGTCCTGCACGCGACCTGGAACGCCATCGCCAAGGGGGCGAGCGACCGCTGGGCGTCGGTGGCGCTGATCGCGCTCGGGCAGTCGGTGCTGGTGCTGCCGCTGCTGCCGTTCGCGGACCCGCCCGCGCCCGCCGCCTGGCCCTGGCTGCTGGCGTCGGTGGCGCTGCACATCGGCTACATGGCGCTGCTGCTCAAGTCGTACTCGCTGGGCGACTTCAACCAGGTCTACCCGCTGGCGCGGGGCAGCGCGCCGCTGCTGGTGGCGGTGGTCGCGGCGGTGTTCCTGGGCGAGCGCCTGACGCCCGCGCAGTTCGCGGGCGTGGCGGCGGTGTGCGGCGGGCTCGCGGTGCTGGCGTTCGCCGGGACGCTGCGCGGCGAGGTGCGGCGCGATCCGCGCGCGATCGGCGCGGCGCTGCTGACCGGCGCGTCGATCGCCGGGTACACGCTGCTGGACGGCATGGGGGTGCGGGTCGCCGAGGGCGCGGTGTCCTACACGGTGTGGCTGTTCGGGATCGAGGCCCCACTGACCTTCCTGGGCGTCTGGGCGGTGCGGCGCGGCGGCCTGCTGAGGGGCGTGGAGCGCCGCGAGCGCGCGCTGGGCCTGGCGGGCGGGGTGTTCGCGCTGGCCGGGTACGGGATCGTGCTGTGGGCCCAGACGCGCGGGACGCTCGCGTCGGTGGCGGCCCTGCGCGAGACCGGGGTGATCTCGGGCGCGATCATCGGGGCGGTGTTCTTCTCCGAGCGGATGGGCATCCAGCGGATCGCGGCGGCCTGCGTGGTGGCGGCGGGCGTCGTGCTCATCACCGCGCACTGACACCGGAGGCGAAGCCGAGCGCCCGGCGCAGGGCGGCGACGGCGGCGGCCGGCTCGGGGCGGGGCAGGACGGCGGCCAGGTGCGCGTCGGGCCGGACCAGCCACGCCTCGCCGGGCCGCACGTCCAGCGAGGCGGCCAGGCCCCCGGACGGGTCCAGGTCGGCGGTGCGCAGCACCGTCACCGGGGCGGCGGTGGCGGCGAGCAGCGCCTCGGCGAACCCCTCCCGCGGCAGGTCGGGGGCCAGCAGGAGCGTGAAGCCCGAGCGCAGCAGTTCCCGCAGGCGCGCGGCGCCGGGCAGGTCCAGCGGCGCGTCGGGCACGATGACGCCGGGCGCGGCGGGCTGGGGCCGCCCCCTGGGCGGGCGGCGCGGGGCCGGGCGGGTCGGCTCGGGCGTGGTCAGCGGCGAGGCGGCGTACCAGTAGGGCTCGGCGAAGCGGCCCGAGTCGATGCCGCCGGTGTCGGCGGGGTCGGCGGCGGCCCGCTCCAGCGCGCGCCGCCGCCGCTCCCGGCCGGCCTCGTCCTGCGGCGCGAGGAACCGCATGGTCGCCGCGGTGACCTCCAGGTTCTCGCGGGCGGCGGCGTGCCGCTCGTGGTGGTAGCTGTCCAGCAGGGCCGGGGGCGACCAGCCGCGCAGCACGAAAGCGATCTTCCAGGCGGCGTTCTCGGCGTCGGGCACCCCGGAGTTCAGGCCGCGCGCCCCGAACGGCGCGAACAGGTGCGCGCAGTCCCCGGCCAGCAGCACGCGCCCGGCGCGCATCCGGTCGGCGACGCGGGAGTGGAAGCGGTACACCGACGCCCACAGCGGCTCGTAGGGCCGGTCGCCGACGACGCGCCGGACGCGGCGGTCCAGCCCGCCCGACGCGCGCTCGGCCTCCAGGTCGAAGCCGGGCGGCACCTGCCAGTCCATCCGGTAGGCCGAGCCGGGGCAGGGGTGGATGAGGACCTGGCGGCCGGGGTTCCAGGGCGGGTCGAAGTAGAAGCGCCGCTCGTGCCGCCAGCCGGGCAGGTCGGCGCGCAGGTCCATGATCAGGAAGCGGTCGCCGAAGTCGCGGCCGGGGAAGGCCACCCCGAGCGCCTCGCGCACCCCGGGGCGGCTCCCCGAGCACGCCACGGCGTAGGGGGCGCGGACCGGCTCCCCCTCGCGGAGGCGCAGGGTGACGCCGGTCGCGTCCTGGTCGACGCCGGTGACCTCGCTCCCCCACCGCACCTCGATGCGGGGGTCGCGCGCGGCGAGGCCGTCCAGGACCTCCTCGGTGCGGGTCTGGGAGATGTTGACGAACGGCGGCAGCGGCCCCGCGTCGGCGAACCGCCAGGAGAACAGCTCCCGGTCGCGGTAGTAGGTGCGCGCGGTGGTCCAGGTCAGGCCCTCCTCGGCGATCACGCCGGCGCCGACGGCGGCCCACACGTCCAGCACGTCGCGCTGCTGGCAGATCGACCGCGAGCCGGCCGGGACGCGGGCGGCGCGCCGCTCCAGCACCGTCACCGGCACGCCCCAGCGCGCCAGCAGCAGCGCGGCGGTGAGCCCGACCGGGCCGGCGCCCACCACGGCGACGGGCCGCATCCCGGTCAGCCCCGCAGCTCTGCCCAGACGCGGCGATCGCGCTCGGCGGTCCAGATCCGGGGGCGCTCGATCCCCGCCAGCTCGTCCCAGAGCCGGGACACGTCGAACGGCAGGCAGTGCTCGAAGATCGGCCAGCCGCCGTAGGCGGGCGCGAGCGCGTCGTGCACGGCCGCGAACGCCTCGCGCGGCGTGCCGCCCCGGTCGCGCACCTCGCCGACCTCGGCGATCATGACCTCCAGGAAGTCGCGGGTGCGCCCGATCGCCTCTCGCACCGCGTCGCGGCCGTGGGCGACCTCGCCGCGCCCGCCGACCAGCGTCTCGGCGCCGAACGCGGCGACCCGGTCCAGGGTGGCCCCGGCCCACTCGCGGTGGAAGGCGTCGCCGGTGTAGAGCGCGGCCCGCGACTCCACCAGGTCGCCCGCGAACATGATGCGGTGCTTGGGCAGCCACGCCACCACGTCGCCCTCGGTGTGGCCGCGCCCGCAGTAGGCCAGCTCCAGGTCGCCGCGGTCCCCGCCGAGGTCGATGGTGAGGGTGTCGGAGAAGGTGAGGGTCGGCCAGGTGAGGCCGGGGATGGTCTCGGGCCGCTTGAACAGCCGGGGCATCCGCCCGTACTCCGACTCCCAGTCCTGGCGGCCGCGCTCGGCGATCAGGGCGCGGGTGCGGTCGTGCGCCACGATCACCGGCGCGGCGAACGCGGCGGCGCCCAGCGTGCGGACCGCGTGGTAGTGGGACAGCACCAGGTGGCGGATCGGCTTGTCGGTGTGGGCGCGCAGCACCGCGAGCCAGTCGCGCGCCGCCGCCGGGGTGGCCAGCGCCTCGAAGCAGACGAGGAAGTCCTCGCCCTCCACGGCGGCGACGTTGGGGTCGCCCTCGGCGGTCAGGGCGTAGACCCCGTCGGCGAGGACCTCCAGGGTCTGCGGCTTGTCGGTCAGGTCGGCCGAGGACGCGAACGGCTCGGGCATCGGCGCCTTCCTCGCAGTCGTGGACGCGCGGGAGCGTTCCGCCCGATTCATTCCACGGCGGCGGCGCGGGTAACCGTCA
This sequence comes from Spirillospora sp. NPDC050679, assembly GCA_044456955.1. Classification (GTDB taxonomy): domain Bacteria; phylum Actinomycetota; class Actinomycetes; order Streptosporangiales; family Streptosporangiaceae; genus Spirillospora. The sequence continues at coordinate 120,484 of JBITGK010000025.1, forward strand.
GGCGTCCCCGGGACCGATCCAGGTCTCGTGCAGGTGCCGCCACAGCAGCCCGTTGGGGGCGGCCTCGTCGCGGACGAACAGCACCGTGCTGCGCCGGGCGCTGGTCTCGGCCGGGGACCGCTGGTGCTCCTCGTACACCGCGGCGACCAGACCGCCCGCCTCCTCCAGCACGCGCACCCCGCGGATCTCGATGGCCAGGCCCGGCGCCGCGCCGTGCGCCTGCTCCAGCCCGGCCATCAGCGCGTCGCGGCGCACGGCGTCGCCGCCGGGCCCGTGCAGGACGAAGCCGGGCGTGTGCCGCGCGACGAACGCGGCGTAGTGCTGCGCCGAGCGCGGGGCGGTCCCGTTCAGCCACCCCTCGATGAACCGGTGCTGGTCCACGATCTCGGTCTCCACCAGCGCGTCGGTTCCGGCGGGCATACTGCCCTTGCTCGTCATGGGCGTCCTCTCGGGTCGTCGCGGCCGCGCGGCGGCCGGGACCACCAGGGTAGTAAGGATCTTGAATGGGGAAGGTAGGCAGCATTCCCAGGCACGCGCGGCGGGGACCGCGCGGAAGGAGGACCGTGTCCGGCGACACCGGCCGAGACCGACACCGCCACCGGCGCTGTGAACCGCGCCGCGACCCGCGCCGCGCGGCCCCGGGGCGGGCCCGGTGAACGCCGCGCTCGGCCTGCTGGCCGTCCTGCTGCTGACCGCCGCCACCGGCTACTTCGTCGCGCAGGAGTTCGCCTACGTCACCGCCGACCGGCCCGACCTGGAGCAGCAGGCCCGCGAGGGCGACCGGCGGGCGGCCCGCGCGGTGCGGGTGATGGAGCGGCTGTCGTTCATGCTGTCGGGCGCGCAGCTCGGCATCACCGTGACCGCGCTGGTGGTCGGCTTCATCGCCAAGCCCGCGCTGGCCGACCTGCTGGAGGAGCCGCTGCAGGCCGCCGGGCTCCCGGCGGGCATGGTCGGCGGGGTCGCGGTGGCGGCCGGGTTCGTGCTGGCCACGGTGATCCAGATGGTGCTGGGCGAGCTGTTCCCCAAGAACCTGGCGCTCAGCCGGGCCGAGCCGATGGCCCGCGCGCTGGCCTCCTCGACCCTGGTCTACATGAGGATCGCCTCGCCGCTGATCCGGCTGTTCGACGCGGCGGCCAACAGGCTGCTGCGCTCGGTCGGGATCGAGCCGGTCGAGGAGCTGCACCACGGCGCGACGCTGGAGGAGCTCGGCCACATCATCGGCGAGTCCGGCGAGCAGCTGCAGGCCGGCCACGCCGACCTGCTGGAGCGGGCGCTGTCGTTCTCCGAGCGCACCGCCGAGGAGGTCATGGTGCCGCGGGTGGACGTGGTCACGGTCTCGGCCGACGCCCCGGCCACCGCGCTCAACGAGATCATCACCGCGCACGGCCACACCCGCTACCCGGTGGTCGGCGACCGGGTGGACGACGTGCTGGGCGTGGTGGGGCTGGACGAGCTGATCCGGCTCAGCCCCGCCGAGATCGCCGCGACCCCGGTGCGGGCGCTGGCCCGGCCGCCGCTGATGGTGCCCTCCACGCTGCCGCTGCCGGAGGTGGTGGCCCAGCTCCAGGCCGCGGCCGCGCCGCTGGCCTGCGTGGTGGACGAGTACGGCGGCTTCGCCGGCCTGATCACCTGGGAGGACGTGGCCGAGGAGCTGGTCGGCGAGATCGCCGACGAGAACGAGGTGGACGACGACCTGGCGATCCGCCGGGGCGAGTGGTGGACCACCGACGCCGGGCTGCGGATGGACGAGGTCGCCCACGAGACCGGCATCGCGCTGCCGGAGGGCGACTACGAGACGGTGGCGGGGCTGCTGCTGCAGCGCCTCGGCCGGGTCGCCGAGCCCGGCGACGTGGTGACGGTGGACCTCGCGCCCACCCGGATGGACGAGCCGCCCCGCCGCGCGGTGGTGGAAGTGCTGTCGGTGCACCGGCACGTGCCCGAGCTGATCCGCGTGCGCACCGTGGAGCGGGACCCGGACGGCGGCGCGGCCGCGCGCGAGGACCGGGCGGAGAGGGAGACCGGATGAACCTGTCGGTGGGCGCGCCGCTGACGCTGGCGCTGCTGGTGGGCAACGGCTTCTTCGTCGCGGCGGAGTTCGCGCTGGTGGCGGCCAAGCGGCCACGCCTGGAGAAGGCCGCGGCGCAGGGGTCGCGGGCGGCCGCGTCGGCGGTGGCGGGCATCCGCGAGCTGTCGCTGATGCTGGCGGGCGCGCAGCTCGGCATCACGATGTGCTCGCTGGGCCTCGGCCTGGTGTCCGAGCCGGTGATCGCCGGGACGCTGACCCCGCTGTTCCACGCGGCCGGGCTGCCGGAGGGCGCCGCGCACGCGGTGGCGTTCGTGCTGGCGCTGGCGCTGGTGACCTTCCTGCACATGGTGATCGGGGAGATGGCGCCCAAGTCGTGGGCGATCGCGCGGCCCGAGCGGTCGGCGATGCTGCTGGCCCCGCCGTTCCGGGCCTTCGCGAAGGTGGTGCGGCCGCTGCTGGCGGCGCTGAACGGGACCACCAACCTGCTGCTGCGGCTGGTGGGCGTGCGCCCCAGGGACTCGGCGAGCGTGTCGCGCACGCCCGAGCAGCTGCGCAGCCTGGCGCTGGAGTCGCGGCGGCTCGGGCTGATCGAGGAGAACGACCTGTCGATCCTCACCGCCGCGCTGGACGCCCCGCGCGCGCCGCTGGCCGACCTGCTGATCCCGCCGGACGCCATCATCGCGGTGCCCGCGTCGGCGACCCCGCAGCAGGTGGTGGAGACCGCCGCGCGGACCGGCCGCACCCGGCTGATGCTCGGCGCCCCCAAGGCGGGCGGCGGCCCGGTGCGGCTGGCGGAGCCGCCGCGCATGGTGCACGTCCGCGACGCCTACCTGGCGCGGGCGCGGGACCGCACGACCCGCGCGGGCGAGCTGGCCCACCCGGTGCCCGACGTGCCCGTCGACCTGGCGGTGGCCGAGGCGGTGGCGGTGATGCGCGCCGCGCACAGCCACCTCGGGCTGGTGCACGGCGCGGACGGGCGCACCGTGGGCCTGATCAGCCTGGACGACCTGCTGGGCACGCTGGTCGCCCCGGACTGACCGGCCCCGCCGTCCGCCCTCCCCCCTCGAACGTCAACCAGGGTTGACACGCCCTCGCTGTCAACCTACATTGACGTCATGAGCGATGGAGTGACGCTCGCCAAGGAGGCGGGCAGCCGGGACCCGGCGGTCGGGCTGCGGGCCGTGCGCGCGCTGCGCGAGCTGGCCGAGCGGCTGGAGGCCCTGCAGGTGGCCAGCGCCCGGGACCAGGGCTGGTCCTGGCAGGAGATCGCGGTCTGCCTCGGCGTCAGCCGGCAGGCCGTCCACAAGAAGCACGGCGGCGGACGCCGCATCCTGAACAAGGAGAAGTAGCGATGTTCGAACGCTTCACCAAGCAGGCCCGCGCCGTCGTCGTCGGCTCCCAGCAGGAGGCGCGCGACCTCGGCCACCGCCGGATCGGCACCGAGCACCTGCTGCTGGCGCTGGCGGGGAGCGACGGCCCCGGCGGGCGGGCCCTGCGCGCTCAGGGGCTGGAGCCCGGCGAGCTGCGCGAGCACGTCGCCCGGCTGGCGGAGACCGGCGACGACCCGCTGGACGCCGAGGCGCTGCGCACCCTCGGCATCGACCTGGACGCCGTCCGGCAGGCGACCGAGAGCACGTTCGGCGAGGGCGCGCTGGACGCGACGCCCGGCCGGTTCCGCCGGGGCAAGGGGCACATCCCGTTCACCGCCCCCGCCAAGAAGGCCCTGGAGCTGAGCCTGCGGCACACGCTGCGGCTCAAGAGCGGGGAGATCGGCGACGGCCACCTGCTGCTGGGCCTGCTGCACGACCGGGAGTTCCTGTCGGTCCGGCTGCTGCACGCCCTGGGCCTCGACGTGGACGCCCTGCGCGCCGACATCACCAGGCGCATCACCGCCGAGGCCGCCTGACGGCCGCCCGCGCGCATGAACGCCCAGCTCAGGGGGTAGGACGGCTGTCCCGGGCAGCCGTCCGGACCGCGCCAGGGCGCGGGCACCCCAGGGAGGCACCATGCGCGTCGTGGTCGTCGGCGCCACCGGCAACGTGGGCACCAGCACCGTCCAGGCGCTCGCCGCCGATCCGCGGATCACCTCGATCCTCGGACTAGCCCGGCGGCGCACCGAGCTGAGGATCGACAAGACCGAGTGGGCCCAGGCCGACGTCGCCCGCGACGACCTGGCGGCGCTGTTCCGCGGCGCGGACGCGGTGGTCCACCTGGCCTGGCTGTTCCAGCCCACGCGCACGCCGTCGGTCACGTGGCGGAACAACGTGCTGGGCAGCGCCCGGGTCTTCCGGGCCGTCACCGACGCGGGCGTCCCCGCCCTGGTGTACTCCTCCTCCGTCGGCGCCTACTCCCCCTCGGCCAAGGACCGGCGCCGCGACGAGTCCTGGCCCACCCACGGATGGCCCGAGGCCGCCTACAGCCGCGAGAAGGCCTACGTGGAGCGGCTGCTGGACGGCGTGGAGGCCGAGCACCCGGACCTGCGGTCGGTGCGGCTGCGGCCCGGCTTCATCTTCAAGCGCGAGGCGGCCACCGCGCAGCGCCGCCTGTTCGCCGGGCCGTTCCTGCCCGGCTCGCTGGTGCGGCCGGGCGTGATCCCGGTGGTCCCCGACATCCCCGGCCTGGCCTTCCAGGCGCTGCACTCCTCCGACGCCGGGGCGGCCTTCCGGCTGGCGGTGACCGGCGAGGCGCGCGGGGCGTTCAACATCGCGGCCGAGCCAGTGATCGACACCGCCGAGCTGGCCGGGCTGCTGGAGGCCCGGCGGGTGCCGGTCCCGGCGGCCGGGGCGCGCGCCGCGCTGGCGGCGGCCTGGCGGCTCGGCCTGGTCCCGGCCTCGCCGTACCTGTTCGACCTGATCCTGCGCGCCCCCATCATGAGCACCGCGCGGGCCCGCGGCGAGCTGGGCTGGATGCCCGAGTACACCGGCCCCGCCGCCGTCCGGGAGTTCCTGGAGGGCCTGCGCCACGGCGCCGGGATGGGGACGCCGCCGCTGGCGCCCGAGACGAGCGGGCCGCTGCGCCTGCGCGAGCTGATGACGGGCGTCGGCCGCCGCCCCTGACGCCCGGCCCGCCCGCGGCGGCGGCCTTCAGCGGCCGCCCAGCCGCCCCAGCACCGCCGTGCAGGCGCCCCGGCGCCGCGCGTCGTGGGGGAACCGCCGGGCGCACTCCCTCCTCGCCCAGCCCGAAGCGGCGGGCGGAGCCGCGACGGAGGGCCGGGCGACGGGCTTGCGCGACGGCCGGGACGGACGCGACGCGCGGGACGGGCGGGAGGGACGGGGCCGGGGCTCCGCACGGGGCTCCGATCGCCGCTTCACCTCCCTCTCCCCCGCCTTCTGGGCCTTCTCCTGCGCCTTCCTGTCCGCCCCTCCCCTGGGCAGCAGGGAGGGCGCGAGCTGCCGGGCTATCGCCGCGGGGGCCGACGGGGGGCGCGCCGCGACCGGCCGCGGAGTCGCGGCGGCGGGCTTCTCAGGGCTGAGCGCGCCGGAACCGCCTCGCGGGGCGTCACCGGGCAACGCCAGCCCGGCGACGAGCGCCGCCGCGCCGACGGCCGCCGCCAGATACGGGAGCCTCCGAGGGCCGGGCGGCTGCGGCGCGGCCCGGGTGTAGCCGGAGGGCGGGATTCGGCGATGGGGGCGCATGACAGGATCATCACGCTGCGCGTCCAGCCGGACACGGGAAACTGCGGGGCCGTTGCCCGTCCGATATCTGGGCCGGGCCGGAGGGGTTGACCTCAACCATGGTCGAGGTCGGAGACTGCGGGAAGAACCGCTCCGAGGAAGGTGATCCCATGTCCGTGCGGCTCGACCACATCATCGTCCCCGCCACCGACAAGCGCGCCTCCGCCGAGTTCCTCGCCCGCATCCTGGGCGTGGAGGCGGGCGAGCAGTGGGGGCCGTTCGTGCCGGTGCGCACCGGCAACGGCGTCACGCTCGACTACATGGACTCCGCCGACTTCCGCTGGCACCACTGCGCGTTCCTGGTGCCCGAGGAGGACTTCGACGGCGTCCTCGCCCGTATCAAGGAGTCGGGCGCGCGCTTCTACGCCCGCCCCGACGGCGGCGGCGCCGGTGAGATCAACACCAACGACGGCGGCCGCGGGGTCTACTTCGACGACCCCGACGGCCACCACATGGAGGTGCTCACCGTGCCCTACGGAGGCTGGGGCGGCGCGGCGGAATGACCGCCCGGCCGGCGGGCCCGGCGGGGGTCCTGCGGGGTCCGCCGGCCGGTCAGAGGCGGTCCACGGCGGTGACGCGGACGACCGCCTCGCCCGCCTGGTCGGACCCGGCGAGGTCGACCTCGGCGCTGATCCCCCAGTCGTGGTCGCCGGCCGGGTCGTCGAACACCTGCCGGACCCGCCACAGTTCGTCGGCGGGGACCTCCTCGATCTGCAGCAGCTTGGGGCCGCGCGCGTCGGGGCCGGTGAGCAGCTCGTCGTGCTCGTCGTAGTAGGCGTCCATGGCCTCGCGCCAGGCGTCGGAGCCGAAGTCGGGGTCGAGCTCGCCGAGCAGGTCGTAGCGCTCCAGCGCGGCCAGCTCCACCCGCCGGAACAGCGCGTTGCGGACCAGCACCCGGAACGCGCGGGCGTTGGCGGTGACCCGGGTGACCTTCTCCTCGATGACGGCCTCGGGGTCGTCGGTCGGGTTGGCCAGCTGCTCCCACTCGTCCAGCAGGCTGGAGTCGACCTGGCGGACCAGCTCGCCCAGCCACTCGATCAGGTCGATCAGGTCGTCGTTCTTGATCGACTCGGGCACGGTCTGCTGCAGCGCCTTGTAGGCGCCCGACAGGTAGCGCAGCACCAGGCCCTCGCCGCGCGCCAGCTCGTAGTAGCCGGTGTACTCGGTGAAGGTCATCGCGCGCTCGTACATGTCGCGCACCACGGTCTTGGGGCGCAGCTCGTGGTCGCCGACCCACGGGTGCCCGGCCCGGTAGATCTCGTAGGCGGCCGTCAGCTCCTCCTCCAGGGGCTTGGGGTAGTCGACGTCCTGGAGCAGCTCCATGCGCTCCTCGTACTCGATGCCCTCGGCCTTCATCGCCTGCACGGCCTCGCCGCGCGCCTTGTTGAGCTGGGCGGCCAGGATCTGGCGCGGGTCGTCCAGCGTCGCCTCGATGACCGACAGCACGTCCAGCGCGTAGGAGGGCGAGGACGGGTCGAGGATCTCGAAGGCGGCCAGCGCGAAGGTGGACAGCGGCTGGTTGAGCGCGAAGTCCTCCTGCAGGTCCACGGTGATGCGCGCGTAGCGGCCCTGCTCGTCGGGGACCTCCAGGGTCTCCACCACGCCCCCGGCCAGCAGCGACCGGTAGATCGCGATGGCGCGGGCGATGTGGCGGCGCTGGGCGGCCTTGTCCTCGTGGTTGTCGGTGAGCAGCCGCCGCATGGCCGCGAAGGCGTTGCCGGGGCGGGCGATCACCGACAGCAGCATGGCGTGGCTGACCTGGAAGCGGGACTTCAGCAGCTCCGGCTCGGCGGTCTGGAGCTTGATGAAGGTCTCCTCGTCCCAGCCGACGAAGCCCTCGGGGGCCTTCTTGCGCTGGACCTTGCGGCGCTTCTTGGGGTCGTCGCCCGCCTTGGCCAGGGCCTTCTCGTTCTCGACCACGTGCTCGGGGGCCTGGGCGACCACGAAGCCGACGGTGTCGAACCCGGCGCGGCCGGCGCGCCCGGCGATCTGGTGGAACTCGCGGGCGCGCAGCCGCCGCACCCGGTGCCCGTCGTACTTGCTGAGCGCGGTGAACACCACGGTGCGGATCGGCACGTTGACGCCGACGCCGAGGGTGTCGGTGCCGCAGATGACCTTCAGCAGCCCGGCCTGGGCGAGCTTCTCCACCAGCCGCCGGTACTTGGGCAGCATCCCGGCGTGGTGCACGCCGATGCCGTGCCGCACGAACCGCGACAGGTTGCGGCCGAACTTCGTGGTGAAGCGGAAGTTGCCGATCAGCTCGGCGATCTTCGCCTTCTCCTCCTTGGTGCACACGTTGATGCTCATCAGCGACTGCGCCCGCTCGATCGCGGCGGCCTGGGTGAAGTGCACCAGGTAGATCGGGGCCTTCTGCTCGCCGAGCAGCTCCTCGATGGTCTCGTGCAGCGGGGTGAGCCGGTAGTCGTAGATCAGCGGCACCGGCCGCTCGGCGGAGGTGACCAGCGCGGTCGGGCGGCCGGTGCGGCGGGTGAGGTCCTTCTGGAAGAACTCCACGTCGCCGAGGGTCGCCGACATCAGCAGGAACTGGGCCTGGGGCAGCTCCAGGATCGGGATCTGCCAGGCCCAGCCGCGCTCGGGCTCGGCGTAGAAGTGGAACTCGTCCATCACGACCACGCCGACGTCGGCGTCGGCGCCGTCGCGCAGCGCCATGTTGGCCAGCACCTCGGCGGTGCAGCAGATGATCGGGGCGTCGGGGTTGACGCTGGCGTCGCCGGTCATCATGCCGACGTTCTCGCGGCCGAACATCTCGACCAGGTCGAAGAACTTCTCCGACACCAGCGCCTTGATCGGCGCGGTGTAGAAGCCGACCTGGTCGTTGGCGAGGGCGGCGAACAGCGCCCCGGCCGCCACCAGGCTCTTGCCCGAGCCGGTGGGGGTGGCCAGGATCACGTTGGCGCCCGACACCACCTCGATGAGCGCCTCCTCCTGGGCGGGGTACAGCGTGATCCCGCGCCCCGACACCCACGTCTCGAACGCCTCGAAAAGGGAGTCGGGGCCGACGTCGTCACCGGAAGGAAGCTGCTCGATAAGGCTCACCCCTCCATCCTGCCCTTGATCGCAAGGTGGATGCGACAGAAGGAGGGGCGCGCGGTCACTCCCGGTGCCACTCCGGAACGGTCCCGGGGGCGTGCAGGCGGTAGTCGGGCGCGCCTTCCAGGGCCTTCTCCTCGCCGCCGGGCGTGTAGGTGACGATCAGCCGCAGCGGCCGCCAGGCGGCGTTGAAGGTGGAGTGGAAGGCGCCCGTGGGGATGTGCACGGCCTCGCCCTCCCGGATCGTGAAGGGCTCGCCGTCGGCCACCGTCTGGACGGCCTCGCCGGAGACCACGTAGATGATCTCCTCGGCCGCCGGGTGGCGGTGCCGGGCGTGGCCCTTGCCGGGGTTGACGATCACCTCGCCGAGGGTGCTGCCCGCGCCCGGCACCGACGAGGGGGTCACGAACCACTTGATCGAGCCCCAGTCGAAGGTCGCGGTGGGCACGGCGTCCGGGCTGAGCAGCATCAGACCTCCACGCTCTTGAAGGCTTGGACCTGGGCGGTGATGGCGCGCTCGGTGGGCAGGCGCTCGACCGAGGAGGCGCCGAAGAAGCCGACGACGCCCTCGGTGTTGGCGAGGACGTACGCGGCGTCCTCGGGCTCGGCGATGGGGCCGCCGTGGCACAGCACCATGACGTCGGGGCGGACGGCCGCCGCGGCGTCGCGCATGGCCTGGACGCGGGCGACGGCCTCGTCCAGGGTGAGGGCGGTGCCCGCGCCGATGCTGCCCTTGGTGGTGAGCCCGACGTGCGGGACCAGCACGTCGGCGCCCGCCTCGGCCATGGCGCGCGCCTGGTCCTCATCGAACACGTAGGGCGCGGTGAGCAGGTCGCGCTCGTGGGCCAGCCGGACCATCTCGACCTCCAGGTCGTAGCCCATGCCGGTCTCCTCCAGGTTCTGGCGGAACACCCCGTCGTACAGGCCCACGGTCGGGAAGTTCTGCACCCCGGCGAAACCCATCGCCTTGAGTTGATCGAGAAAGCGCGGCATCACCCGGAAGGGGTCGGTGCCGCACACCCCGGCCAGCACCGGGGTGTCGCGCACGACCGGCAGGACCTCGGCGGCCATCTCGACCACGATCTGGTTGGCGTCGCCGTAGGGCAGCAGGCCCGCCAGCGAGCCGCGCCCGGCCATCCGGTAGCGGCCGGAGTTGTAGATGATGATCAGGTCCACGCCCCCGGCCTCGGCGCACTTGGCCGACAGGCCGGTGCCCGCGCCCGCGCCGACGACCGGCTCGGCGGCGGCGACGGTGCGGCGCAGCCGCTCCAGGACGTCCTCGCGGTTCACTGCCCCTCCCCCTTGATCATTTCGTGCAGGCGCTCGGCCATGGCCCGGCCGAACGCGGGATCGTTGACGTGCAGGTCGAGCCGCTCGCCCTCCCCCATCTCGGCGAAGGCGGCGCGGTCGGCCTCCGGGTCGTGGAAGGGCATGCCCTCGGCGTCCAGCGCCGACACCCCGCGCAGCGGGACGAACAGCGCCGTGGGCCCGGTGGCGGCGGCGAGCTTGGCGGCCAGCCGGCGGCCCAGCTCGGCCATCTCCTCCGGCGTGGTCCGCATCAGGGTGACCGTCGGGTTGTGCACGTAGAGGTTCCGGCCCTTGAAGGCGTCCGGCACGGTCTCCAGCGGCCCGAAGTTGACCATGTCCAGCGCGCCGGGCGCCACCACCTGCGGCACGCCCGCGCGCCCGGCGGCCGTCAGCCGGTCCGGGCCCGCCGACAGCACCCCGCCGACCAGGTCGTCGGCCAGCTCGGTGGTGGTGAGGTCCAGCACCCCGGCCACCATGCCGCTGTCGACCAGGGCCTCCAGGGCCCGGCCGCCCGAGCCGGTGGCGTGGAACACCAGGACCTCGTAGCCCAGCTCCTCCAGCCGCTCGCGGGCGGCGTCCACCGCCGGGGTGGTCACGCCGAACATGGACGCGGCGACCAGCGGCCGGTCGTCGGCCGACTCCCGCCCCGCCGCGTGCGCCTGCGCCATCCCGGCGGCCGCGGCCGCCGCGTTGCCCAGCACGGTCCGCGACACCCGGTTGAGGCCCGCGATGTCCACCACGCTGTAGGTGATGGTGACGTCCTTGGCCCCGACGTAGGGCGACACGTCGCCCGAGGCCATGGTGGACACGATCAGCTTGGGCAGCCCGACCGGCAGGTCGCGCACCGCCCGCGCGGCGATCGAGGACCCGCCGCTGCCGCCGACCGCGAGCACCGCGTCGGTCCGGCCCTCGGTGTAGAGCCCGGCCAGCACGGCGGCGGCGCCCTCGCCCATCGCCGTGACGGCGGCGCCCCGGTCGCCCGCGGCGCGCAGCGCCGCGAGGTCGGTCCCGGCGGCCCGCGCGACCCGGTCGGCGGTCACGTCCGCGGCGACCTCGGCGTCGGCCTGCACGCCGACGTCCACCAGGACGACCTCGCAGCCCAGGTCCCGCAGGCGGTCGCGCAACCAGGCGTACTCCGGCCCCTTGGTGTCCAGGGTCCCGACCAGCACCACGGTCGCCATGGCATCACGCTCCTTCCGCCGGACCTCGTCGTCCGCGCGTCCCTCCGATTATCGTCCCCCTCCCCGATCATGCGGAGGCGGACACCCGGGGGCGGCCTCAGACGCCCGCGCGGAAGGTCTGCCGGTAGGCCGACGGCGGCACCCCCGTCAGCGCGACCATGTGCTGCCGCAGCGACGCGGCGGTGCCGAACCCGGCCTCGGCCGCGATCCGGTCCACCGGCAGGCCGGTGGTCTCCAGCAGCCTCCGGGCGTGCTCGACGCGCTGCTGGGTGAGCCACTGGCCGGGCGTCATCCCGACCTCGTCGCGGAAGCGGCGGGAGAAGGTGCGCACGCTCATCCGGGCGTGCCGGGCCAGCTCGGCCAGCGAGATCGGCCGGTGCAGGTGCTCCAGCGCCCAGGCGCGGGTCGCCGAGGTGGTGGCGTCGGTCTGCCGGGGCACGGGGCGCTCGATGAACTGGGCCTGGCCGCCCTCCCGCCAGGGCGGCACCACGCAGCGGCGCGCGACGCCGTTGGCGACCTCGCTGCCGTGGTCGCGGCGCACCAGGTGCAGGCACAGGTCCACCCCGGCGGCGACCCCGGCGGCGGTGAGCACGTCGCCGTCGTCCACGAACAGCACGCCGGCGTCCACCTCGACGCGGGGGAAGGCCCGCTGGAAGTGCTCGGCCTCGTTCCAGTGGGTGGTGGCGCGGCGGCCGTCCAGCATCCCGGCGGCGGCCAGCACGTAGGAGGCGGTGCAGATCGACACGATCCGGGCGCCGGGCCGCAGCCGGGCCAGGGCCTCGGCCAGCGGTGCGGGCAGCCATTCGCGTTCCTGCTCGTAGCCGCAGCCGAACGGCGGGATCACCAAGGTGTCGGCCGCGGCGACGGCCTCCGCGCCGTGCTGCACGGTGATGGCGAAGTCGGCGCTGGTCACGACCGGGCCGCCGTCCAGCGAGCAGGTGCTGACCTCGTACAGCGGCCCGCCGTCCGGTCCGGCGGCGGTGCCGAAGATCCGCACCGGGATGCTCAGCTCGAACGGGTAGACGCCCTCCAGGGCCAGGACCACGACACGGTGCACGCTGCGCGACATGGCCAGATCCTTTCACACCATGGCCATATGGCCACTCGTGGCGCCCGCGCCGCCCCGGCAGTCTTGATCACGCAAGGCACGGCCCCCCGCGGGGAGCACGACGGAAACGGGAGAGAACATGCGCGCCATCGGCCAGGACACCCTCGGCGGACCCGAGGTCCTGAAGATCGTCGAAGTGGAGCGGCCGGAGCCGGGGCCCTCGGAGGTGCTGGTCCGGGTGCACGCCGCCGGGGTCAACCCGACCGACTGGTGGCACCGCTCCACCGGCGGCCTGCTCGGCGGGGACCCGGTGCGGCTGGGCTGGGACGTGTCGGGCGTGGTGGAGGAGGTCGGCCTCGGGGTGACCATGTGGCGGCCCGGGGACGAGGTGTTCGGGATGCCGCGCCTGCCGCGGCCGGCCGGGGCCTACGCCGAGTACCTCGTGTCCCCCGCGCGGCACCTGGCCCGCAAGCCCGCCGGGCTGTCGCACGTGGAGGCCGCCGCGCTGCCGGTCGCGGGCCTGACCGCCTGGCAGTCCCTGGTGGACACCGCCGGGGTGCGGGCCGGACAGCGGGTGCTGGTGCACGCGGCGGCGGGCGGGGTGGGGCACCTGGCCGTGCAGATCGCCAAGGCGCGCGGCGCGTACGTGGTCGGCACCGCCCGCGCCGCCAAGCACGACTTCGTGCGCGGCCTGGGCGCCGACGAGGTCGTGGACTACACGGCCACCGACTTCGCCGAGGCGGTCCGCGACATCGACGTGGTCGTGGACACCATCGGCGGGGAGTACGGGCCGCGCTCGCTGCGCACGCTGCGGCCGGGCGGGATGGTGGTGTCGCTGGCCTCCCCCGCCGAGGCCGCGCTCGCCGAGGAGGCGGAGAAGGCGGGGCTGCGCGCCGGATTCACCATCGTGGAGCCCGATCACGGCGGCCTCCGGGAGATCGCCGCGCTGGCCGAGGCCGGGCGGCTGCGCGTCGAGATCGACACCGTGCTGCCGCTGGAGCTGGCGGGCAAGGCGCACGAGATCGGCGAGGCCGGGCGCACCGCCGGGAAGATCGTGCTGACCGTGGCCGGGTAAAGCCCCGCTGCGCGGACGCCCTCCCCGGCATGTCAGAGCGCCGGTGGAGGGCCCGGGCCTCCTAACGTCGCGGAGAGTTGCCGATCACACTCTCTGGGGCACCATGCTGCTGTTGCTCGCCGCGCACTGCGCCGCCGCCCTGGCTGCGCCCGCGCTGGTCCGGTGGCTCGGACGTACCGCCTTCCTGGCGCTGGCGCTGGTGCCGCTCGCGGCCGCCGCCTGGGCGCTGCCGCCCTGGCTGCGCGGCGACCGGCCGCGCGAGCAGACCTGGTCGTGGATACCGGGCCTGGACCTGGAGCTGGCGCTGCGCGCCGACGCGCTCGCCTGGCTGATGGTCCTGATCGTCGGCGGCGTCGGCGCGCTCATCGTGGCCTACTGCGCCCGCTACTTCGGCGCGGGGCAGCCGGGCGTCGGCGCGGTCGCCGGCGAACTGCTGGCCTTCGCCGCCGCGATGCTGGGCCTGGTCCTGGCCGACGACCTGATCCTGCTCTACGTCTTCTGGGAGCTGACCACGGTCCTGTCCTACCTGCTGGTCGGCTTCGACGCCGGGCGCGCCGCCGCCCGCAAGGCCGCGACGCAGGCGATCGTGGTCACCACCTTCGGCGGGCTGGCCATGCTGGTCGGGTTGGTCCTGCTGGGGCAGCACGCGGGCACCTTCCGGCTGTCGGCGATCCTGGCCGACCCGCCGCGGGGCACGGCGGTCTCGGTGGCGCTGGTGCTGGTCCTGGCCGGGGCGCTGTCGAAGTCGGCGATCATGCCGTTCGGGCTGTGGCTGCCGGGCGCGATGGCCGCGCCCACGCCGGTCAGCGCGTTCCTGCACGCCGCCGCCATGGTGAAGGCCGGGGTCTACCTGGTGGCGCGGCTCGCGCCCGCGTTCGCGGCGGCGCCGGTCTGGCGGCCGGTCGTGCTGGGACTCGGCGGCGCGACCATGCTGCTGGCCGGGTGGCGGGCGCTGCGCGAGCACGACCTGAAGCTGGTACTGGCCTACGGGACGGTGAGCCAGCTCGGGTTCCTGACGGTGCTGACCGGCGCGGGGTGGCGGACGGCGGCGCTGGCCGGGGTCACCATGCTGCTGGCGCACGCGCTGTTCAAGGCCGCGCTGTTCATGGTGGTCGGGATCGTCGACCACGGCACCGGCACCCGCGATCTGCGGGAGCTGTCGGGGCTGGCGCGCCGCGCGCCGGTCGCGTGCGGGGCGGCGGTCGCGGCGGCGGCGTCCATGGCGGGCGTCCCCGCCACGCTGGGCTTCGCCGGCAAGGAGGCCGCCTACGAGGCGTTCACCGAGGGGCACGCGCCGGTCCTGGCGGTGCTGGTGATCGGGTCGGCGTTCACCGCCGCCTACAGCCTGCGCTTCGTGTGGGGCGCGTTCGCCCGCAAGCCCGGCGTCGCCGACAGCCCCTGGCACCGCCCCGGCCCGCTGATGCTCGGCCCGCCGGTGGCGCTGGCCGCCGCGGGCGTGCTGCTCGGGCTGTTCGTGGCGCGGCTGGACGCGCCGATGGGGCGCAGCGCCGGCCCCTACCCGGCCGACGGCTACCACCTGTCCGCCTGGCACGGCGTCGGCGCCGCGCTGGTGCTGAGCGCGATCTCGCTGGCGATCGGCGCCGGGCTGTTCGTGGGCCGAGGCGGGGTCGCCGCGCTCCAGCGGCGCACGGTGCTGTTCGAGCCGAGCCGGGTCTACCGGCGCATCATGCGGGGGCTGACGGTGTTCGCCGTGCAGCTCACCGGGACCGTGCAGCGCGGGTCGCTGCCGGGGTACCTGCTGGTCATCCTGGTCACCGCGACCTCCCTCACGGCGGGCGCGCTGCTGCTGGGCGGCGCGCTGCCCAGCCTGGCGGGGCCGCGCTGGTGGGACAGCCCGGCCCAGGCCCTGGTCGTCGCGCTGACGGTGGCGGGCGCGGTCGCGGCGGTCCGGGCCAAGGGCCGCGCGCCGACCGTGGTGCTGGCCGGGGCCTCGGGCTACGGCGTGGCCACGCTGTTCGTGCTGCAGGGCGCGCCCGACCTGGCGCTCACCCAGTTCCTGGTGGAGACCGTCAGCCTGCTGGTGTTCGTGCTGGTGCTGCGCAGGCTGCCCGGCGGCCCGCCCGCGCGCGTGTCGATGCCGCGGCGGCGCGCCCACCTGGCGGTCGGCGCGCTGGCCGGCCTGCTGGCCACGCTGGCGACGCTGCTGGCCTCGCGCGCCCGCACCGCGCCGTCGATCGCCGAGGGGTTCCCGGCGGCGACCGAGCAGGCGGGCGGCACCAACATCATCGCCACCACGCTGGTGGACCTGCGCGCCTGGGACACCCTGGGCGAGAGCTCGGTGGTGGCGCTGGCCGCGATCGGCGTGACCAGCATGGTGTTCGCCGGGCGGCGGGCGCGCGGCCCGCGCCGCGTCCGCGAGGCGGGCGCGGGCGGCGACGTCTGGGCGGTGCGCGGACTGCCCTCGCTGAACCTGGAGTCCGCCGACGAGGACCGGGCCGCGCCGGACGCCCCGCACGAGCGCGACTGGCTGGCGGCGGGCGGGACGCTGGCCGCCGAGCGCCGCTCCATCATCGTGGAGGTGGTCGCCCGGATGACCTTCCACACGGTGCTGCTGCTGTCGCTGTACCTGCTGTTCACCGGGCACTCCGCGCCCGGCGGCGGGTTCGCCGCCGGCATCGTCGCGGGCCTGGCACTGGTGATCCGCTACCTGGCGGGCGGGCCGTTCGAGCTGGCCGAGGCCGCGCCGGTCAGCGTCGGCGCGCTGCTGGGCGTCGGGCTGGTGGTCGCGGCGGGGACCGGGCTGGGCGGGCTGCTGTGGGGCGACGCGGTGCTGGCCAACGGCACCTGGGAGCCGCACCTGCCGCTGCTCGGGCCGGTGCACCTGCCGTCCTCGCTGGTCTTCGACGTGGGGGTCTACCTGATCGTGGTCGGGCTGGTGCTGGACATCCTCAACGCGCTCGGCGCGGAGATCGACCGGCAGACGGGGGAGGACGCGTGAGGCGACCGGGGGGCGCGGGGTGGACCCGATGACGGGCACGGTGGTGCTGGCGGGCGGGGGCGGCGCGCTGGTGGCGGCCGGGGTCTCGCTGCTGCTGGAGCGCAGCATGGTCCGGCTGGTGGTCGGGGTGCTGCTGCTCGGCAACGGGATGAACCTGCTGCTGCTGTCCACCGGCGGGCCGGCCGGCACCGCGCCCATCCTGGCCGGCGGGCTCTACCGGACCAAGCGGACCGGCGCGATGAACGACCCGCTGCCGCAGGCGATGATCCTGACCGCGATCGTCATCTCGCTGGCGTCGGCGGCGTTCGTGCTGGCCATCGCCTACCGCGCGGCCCGGCTGAGCGGCGACGACGAGGTGCGCGACGACGTGGAGGACCGCCGGGTGGGCGGCGACGACCAGGAGCTGCGCGCCCAGATCCGCGAGCAGCGCCGCGAGTTCCGGCACTGGTCGCGCGAGCGGCGGCGGGAGATCCGGCGGGCGCGCGGCGAGCTGCGCGCGCAGATCCGCGCCGAGCGGGAGCGGCGCGCGGTCGCCGACCCCGCCGAGACCGACGACACCGACGGGTCCGGCGAGGCCGGCCGGTCCGGTGGCACCGGCGGCGGCGCCGGCGGCGACACGAACGGGGCGGGCCGATGAACCAGCTGCTGCCGCTGGCGGTGCTGCTGCCGCTGCTGGCCGCCGGAGTGAAGATCACCCTCGGCCCGCGCCACCCGGTGCTGCAGCGCTGCATCAGCGTGACGGTGCTGGCATCGGTGCTGGCCATCGCGGTGGCGCTGCTGGTGCGCGCCGACCGCGAGGGGCCCCAGGTGGCCCAGCTCGGCGGCTGGCCCGCGCCGATCGGCATCACGCTGGTCGCCGACCGGCTCTCGGCGCTGATGCTGGCGGTGTCGGCCGCGGTCACCCTGTGCGTGATGGTCTACGCCATCGGGCAGGACATGGCCGACCGGGAGGGGCCGGGCCCGCTGTCGGTGTTCCACCCGACCTACCTGCTGCTGGTGGCCGGGGTCGCCGACGCGTTCCTGGCCGGGGACCTGTTCAACCTCTACGTCGGCTTCGAGATCATGCTGATGGCCAGCTACGTGCTGATCACCCTGGGCGGCACCGCCACCCGGGTGCGGGCCGGCACCACCTACATCGTGGTCGCGCTGCTGTCGTCGATGCTGTTCCTGGTCGCCATCGCGGTGCTGTACGCCGCCACCGGCACCGTCAACCTCGCCCAGCTCGCCGAGCGGATCGCGACGCTGCCGCCGGGGGTCGCGCTGACCGCCGAGGTGATGCTGCTGACCGCCTTCGGGGTCAAGGCCGCGGTCTTCCCGCTGTCGATGTGGCTGCCCGACTCCTACCCCACCGCGCCCGCGCCGGTGACGGCGGTGTTCGCCGGGCTGCTCACCAAGATCGGCGTGTACGGGGTGCTGCGCGCCGAGACGCTGCTGTTCCCCGACGGGCGGCTGCGCACGCTGCTGCTGGTGGCGGCGCTGCTGAGCATGCTGGTGGGGGTGCTGGGCGCGATGGTGCAGACCGACGTCAAGCGGCTGGTGTCGTTCACCCTGGTCAGCCATATCGGCTACCTGGTGTTCGGGGTGGCGCTGGGCACGCTGGGCGCGGTCGCCGCCGCGGTGTTCTACGTGCTGCACCACATCACGATCCAGACCGCGCTGTTCCTGGTGACCGGGCTGATCGAGCGGCGCGGCGGCGCGACGTCGCTGAACCGGCTGGGCGGGCTGGCGCGCACCGCGCCGCTGGTCGGGGTGCTGTTCTTCATCCCGGCCATGAACCTCGGCGGCATCCCGCCGATGTCGGGGTTCCTGGGCAAGCTGGGGCTGCTGCGCGCCGGGCTCGCCGACGGCGGGCCGCTGGCGGCGGTGCTGGTGGCGGCCGCCGTGGTGACCAGCCTGCTGACCCTGTACTCGCTGGTGAAGGTGTGGAACCAGGCGTTCTGGCGCACCCCGGCCGAGGCCGCGGGCGACACCGGCGGCCCCGCGGCGGACGGGGACGGCGCAGACGACGAGGACGACGAGAGCGATGAGGACGACGCGCCGCCCTCGCTGCGGCTCCCGGCCACCATGGTCGGCGCGACCGTGGCGATGGTGGCGCTCAGCCTGGCCTACACCGTGGCGGGCGGCCCCCTGGTGGCGCTGAGCGGCCGGGCCGCCGCCGAGCTGCTCCAACGGCAGGACTACGTGCAGGCCGTACGGCCGATGGCGCCGGAGGGATCGTGATGGCGGAGCACCCGCCCTACAGCGTTCGGATCGGGAAGCGGGTCGTGCAGTTCCCGCTGGTGTTGTGGCTGACGCTGCTGTGGCAGCTGATGTGGGACAGGTTCTCCCTCGCCAACCTGGTGTCGGGGCTGGTGCTGGCGCTGCTGCTGGCCCTGGTGTTCCCGATGCCGCCGCTGGACCCGGGGATGCGGCTGCACCCGGTGGGGTTCGCGCGGTTCGCGGCGCGGTTCGCGGTGGACCTGCTGAAGAGCGCCGGGCCGCTCGCCTGGCAGGCGGTCGGGTCGGGGCGGCCGACCGCCAACTCGGTGATCGGGGTTCCGCTGCGGACCCGCTCGGACATGATGATGACCATCACCGCGATCGCGCTGTCGGCCACGCCCGGCACGGTGGTGGTGGACGTGCGGCGCACCGACGCGACGCTGTTCCTGCACGTGCTGGGCGCCGACGACGAGGCGACGGTGGCGCAGGCCCGGCGGGACGTGCTGGCGCAGGAGGGCCGGGTGGTGCGCGCGTTCGGCACCGCCGCCGACCGGCGCGCCCTCGCCGGGGGCGGGGACGGCGCCGCGAGCGGGACGGGGGGCGGCCGGTGAACACGGTGATCACGATCGCGGGCCTGATGCTGGGCGCGGCCGCCGCGCTGACCCTGGCCCGGCTGGTGCGCGGGCCGACGATGCTGGACCGCGCGCTGGCGCTGGACGTGCTGGTCGCGGTGATCATGGCGGGGCTGGGCGTGGAGGCGATCGGCCGCGACGACCCGTGGGTGCTGCCGATCCTGCTGGCGCTGTCGGTGGTGGGGTTCGTCGGGTCGGTCGCCATCGCGCGGTTCATGGTGCACCGCGACGACGAGGAGGAGGAGCGGGTGTGACGACCTACCTGATCGGCGCGCTGCTGCTGGTGGGCGCGGCCGCCGCGCTCAGCGCGGGGCTGGGGCTGCTGCGGCTGCCGGACCTGCTCATCCGGATGCACGCCGCGACCAAGCCGCAGGCGGTGGGCCTGGTGCTGGTGCTGATCGCGGTCGGGATCTGGTTCCCGACCGTGGAGGTGGTCACCACGCTGGTGCTGGTGGCGCTGCTCCAGTTGGTGACCGTGCCGGTCGCCGCGCACATCGTGGGCCGGGCGGCCTACCGCACCGGGCAGGTCCGCCCGGACCTGCTGTACGTGGACGAGCTGGACGCCGCCCTCGACAAGGACTGATCCCGGTCCGGGCGCCCGCCCGGACCGGGACCGCCCGGCCCCTCCGCGCCCCGCCGGGGCCCGCTCAGGCCCCGACCTCGGACCGGTCGCCGCCCCACAGCGTGTGGAACGAGCCGTCGCGGTCCACCCGCCGGTAGGTGTGCGCGCCGAAGAAGTCGCGCTGCCCCTGCACCAGCGCGGCCGGAAGCCGCTCGGCGCGCAGCGAGTCGTAGTAGGCCAGCGCGCTGGAGAAGCCGGGCGTGGGCACGCCGATCCGCGCCGCGACCGCCGTCACCTCGCGCCAGGCGTCCTGGGCGTCGGCGAGCGCGTCGGCGAAGTACTCGTCGGCCAGCAGCGTGACCGGCGCCGGGTCGCCCTCGTACGCCTCGCGGATGCGATCGAGGAAGCGGGCCCGGATGATGCAGCCGCCGCGCCAGATGGTCGCCATCGCGCCGAGGTCGATGTCCCAGCCGTACTCGGCGCTGCCGGCGGCGATCTGGTGGAAGCCCTGCGCGTAGGCGACGATCTTGGAGGCGTACAGCGCCTTCTCGACCTTGTCGGCGAACTCGGGGCCCGCGACCCGCTCGGGCGCGGGGCCCGGCAGGCCCCGGGCGGCCTCGCGCAGGTCGGCGTGGCCGGAGACCGAGCGGGCGAACACCGCCTCGGCGATGCCGCCGACCGGGACGCCGAGGTCCAGCGCGGTCTGCACGGTCCAGCGGCCGGTGCCCTTCTGCTCGGCCTGGTCGAGGACCACGTCCACGAACGGCTTACCGGTGGCGGCGTCGGTGTGCGCCAGCACCTCGGCGGTGATCTCGACGAGGTAGGACTCCAGCCGCCCGGTGTTCCAGGTGCGGAAGACCTCCGCGATCTGCGCCGGGTCCAGCCCGGCCGCGTGCCGGAGCAGGTCGTAGGACTCGGCGATGAGCTGCATGTCGGCGTACTCGATGCCGTTGTGCACCATCTTGACGAAGTGCCCGGCCCCGTCGGGTCCGACGTGGGTGCTGCAGGGCACCCCGTCCACCTGCGCGGCGATCTTCTCGAACATCGGCCCGAGCGCCCGGTAGGACTCCGCCGAGCCGCCGGGCATGATGCTGGGCCCGTTCAGCGCGCCCTCCTCGCCGCCTGAGACGCCGACGCCCACGAAGTGGATGCCGCGCTCGCGCAGCGCTGCCTCGCGGCGCCTGGTGTCGGCGAAGTGCGCGTTCCCGCCGTCCACGATCATGTCCCCGGGCTCCAGCAGCGGCGCGAACTCCTCGATCACCGCGTCGGTGGCCGCGCCCGCCTTCACCATGATCATCAGGCGGCGGGGCCGCTCCAGCGCCGCCACGAACTCCTCGGCGGTCTCGGCCGGCACGAAGGCGCCCTCGTGGCCGAACTCCTCCACCAGGGCCTTCGTCTTCGCGGCGGTGCGGTTGTGCACGGCGACGGTGTAGCCGTTCCGGGCGAAATTGCGGGCCAGGTTGCGGCCCATGACCGCCAGTCCCGTGACGCCGATCTGCGCCCTGCCCTCGGCCTCGTGAGCCTTTTCCATGTGCGTCTCCTCCCCCAGGTGGCATCTACCCACGTCGTACGGGAAATGATCTCCCTCGGTTCGGGCAACCGGCGGGCGCATGTCCTTGTTCCTGGCGGGAAGGGCCCGCTACACCGAATTCTGTCCGCCCCCGGCGAAAGAGGAGCGATGCTCGGACTGCCCGACCACATCCAGGCGTGCCTGTTCGACCTCGACGGAGTCCTGACCCGTACGGCCGCCGTGCACGCCGCGGCGTGGAAGCAGATGTTCGACGAGTACCTGCGGGCCCGCGCCGAGCGCACCGGGGAGCCGTTCACCCCGTTCGACCTGGTCAAGGACTACGGCCCGTACGTGGACGGCAAGCGCCGCGAGGACGGCACCCGCTCGTTCCTGCGGTCGCGCGGGATCGAGCTGCCCGAGGGCTCGCCGGACGACCCGCCCGACCGCGAGACCGTGCGCGGCCTCGGCAACCGCAAGAACGAGCTGGTCCTCCAGCTGATCAAGGACGAGGGGGTGGAGGTGTTCGAGGGCTCGATCGACTACGTGCGCGCCGCGCGCGAGGCGGGCCTGAAGACCGCCGTGGTCTCCTCCAGCGCCAACACCGCCCAGGTCCTGGAGACCGTCGGCATCACCGACCTGTTCGACGCCCGCGTGGACGGCGTCGTCGCCGCCGAGCGCGACCTGCCCGGCAAGCCTGCCCCCGACACCTTCCTGGAGGGCGCGCGCGAGGTCGGCGTCGCGCCCGGGGACGCGGCGGTGTTCGAGGACGCGCTGGCCGGCGTGGAGGCCGGCCGCGCCGGGAACTTCGGCTTCGTGGTGGGAGTCAACCGGGTGGACGATGAGCACGCGGCCGGGCTCGCCGAGCGCGGCGCGGACGTGGTGGTCGGCGATCTGGCGGAGCTGAGGGAGGCCCGGTGACACAGCGGCGCAGGAGCGGGAAGCAGAGGGGCGCCGAGGCGCCGGACCGGCCGGTGTACCAGGTGGAGCCCTGGTGCGTGCGCGAGGGCGAGCTGCGCCTGGACCGGCTGGCGCAGAGCGAGTCGGTGTTCGCGCTGTCCAACGGGCACGTCGGGCTGCGCGGCAACCTGGACGAGGGCGAGCCGCACGGGCTGCCCGGGACCTACCTGAACTCCTTCTTCGAGGAGCGGCCGCTGCCGCACGCCGAGACCGCCTACGGCCTGCCCGACGAGGGCCAGACCGTCATCAACGTCACCAACGGCAAGCTGGTCCGGCTGCTGGTGGACGACGAGCCGTTCGACGTGCGCTACGGCCGCCTGCACCACCACGAGCGGGTGCTCGACATGCGCGCGGGCACCCTCACCCGCCGCGTGGAGTGGACCTCCCCGGCGGGCAAGACCGTCCGCATCACCTCGGTGCGCATGGTGTCGCTCACCCAGCGCGCCATCGCGGCGATCCGCTACACCGTCGAGCCGGTCGACCAGGCTGTCCGCGTCGTCGCCCAGTCCGAGCTGGTCGCCAACGAGGCGCTGCCCTCCTCCGGCAAGGACCCGCGCGCCTCGGCGGTGCTGTCGGACCCCCTGGTCGGCGAGGAGCACGTCGCCAACGGCACCAAGGTGCTGCTGGTGCACCGCACCCGCGAGAGCAAGCTGCGGATGGCCGCGGGGATGACCCACGACATCAGCGGCCCGGAGTCGATGGCGGTGGACACCGAGAGCTCCCCCGACGTGGGCCGGCTGACGGTCGCCACCCGGCTGGAGACCGGCGAGAGCCTGTGCCTGACCAAGTACCTGGCCTACGGCTGGTCCAGCCGCCGGTCCCGGCCCGCCCTGCACGACCAGGTGGTCGCGGCGCTCGCCGGGGCCCAGCACACCGGCTGGGAGGGGCTGCTGAAGGAGCAGCACGACTACCTCGACGACTTCTGGTGCGGCGCGGACGTGGAGGTGGACGGGGACGCCGAGATCCAGCAGGCGGTGCGGTTCGGGCTGTTCCACATCCTGCAGGCGGGCGCGCGCGCCGAGCGCCGCATGATCCCGGCCAAGGGGCTGACCGGGCCCGGCTACGACGGCCACACCTTCTGGGACACCGAGACGTTCGTGCTGCCGGTGCTGACCTACACCCACCCGCAGGCCGCCGCCGACGCGCTGGCCTGGCGGCACATGACGCTGCCGCTCGCCCGCGAGCGCGCCCGGCAGCTCGGGCTGGCGGGCGCGGCGTACCCGTGGCGGACCATCCGGGGGCAGGAGTGCTCGGGGTACTGGCCCGCGGGCACCGCCGCGTTCCACATCAACGCCGACATCGCCGACGCCGCCGTGCGCTACATGGACGCCGTGCCGGACGAGGAGTTCGAGCGCGAGATCGGCCTGGAGCTCCTGGTGGCCACCGCGCGGCTGTGGCGGGACCTCGGCCACCACGACGTGGAGGGCGTGTTCCGCATCGACGGGGTCACCGGCCCCGACGAGTACACCGCCGTGGTGGACAACAACGTCTACACCAACCTGATGGCGCGCCGGAACCTCCAGGAGGCCGCCCGGCTGGCGATGCGCCACCCCGACGAGGCCGACCGGCTCGGCGTCACCACCGAGGAGGCCGCGTCCTGGCGGGACGCGGCGGCGGCGATGCTGGTGCCCTACGACGACCGGCTCGGCGTGCACCCGCAGAGCGAGGGGTTCACCAACCACGCGCGCTGGGACTTCGCGGCCACCAAGCCCGACCAGTACCCGCTGCTGCTGAACTTCCCCTACTTCGACCTGTACCGCAAGCAGGTGGTCAAGCAGGCCGACCTGGTGCTGGCGCTGCACCTGTGCGGGGAGGCGTTCACCGACGAGCAGAAGGCCCGCGACTTCGACTACTACGAGTCCATCACCGTGCGGGACTCCTCCCTGTCGGCGCAGACGCAGGCGGTGGTCGCCGCCGAGGTCGGGCACCTGGACCTGGCGCACGACTACCTCGGCGAGACCGCGCTGCTGGACCTGCACGACCTGAACCGCAACACCCGCGACGGCCTGCACATCGCCTCGATGGCCGGGGCGTGGTCGGGGCTGGTGGCCGGGTTCGGCGGGCTGCGCGTGCGGGAGGGGCTGCTGCGCTTCGCGCCCCGGCTGCCCGGCGGGATCAGCCGCCTGTCGTTCCGGATGCGCTACCGCGGCAACCGCATCAGGGTGACCGTGCACGCCGACAGCGCCGCCTACGAGCTGCTGGAGGGGCGCGGCCTGAAGCTCCTCCACCACGGCGAGGAGGTCACGCTGGCCGACGAGCCGGTCGAGCTGCCGATCCCGCACCGCGAGACCCCCCAGCCGCCCGACCAACCCGCCGGCCGGGAGCCCGCGCCGCGCCGCCTGGACCCGCGCACCCGCGACACCAGGCGGGGGTGAGGCGTCAGCAGCCGTCCACCGCGCAGGGCTCGGCATCGCCGGCGTCCGGCGCGGTGGCGGCTCCGGCCTCCGCGACCGCGGTGCCGCCCGTGCCATCGCCCGTGCCGCCGTCGCCCGCCTGCGGGGCGCCGTGCCGCACCAGCAGCCTGCGCGGCCCCGGCCCCTCGTCGCCGAGCCGGTCGTAGGGGTTGGCCAGGGCGCACTTGTTGATGGACAGGCAGCCGCAGCCGATGCAGTCGGTGAGGTCGTCGCGCAGCTTCTGCAGCTGCGCGATCCGGTCGTCCAGGTCGGCCTTCCACGTCTCCGACAGCCGCGCCCAGTCGGCCACCGTCGGCGTGCGCTCCTCCGGCAGGGTGTCCAGCGCCGCCTTGATCTCGCTGAGCGGGATGCCGACCCGCTGCGACACCTTGATGAACGACACCCGGCGCAGCGCGTCGCGGGCGAA
Source organism: Spirillospora sp. NPDC050679 (assembly GCA_044456955.1). Classification (GTDB taxonomy): domain Bacteria; phylum Actinomycetota; class Actinomycetes; order Streptosporangiales; family Streptosporangiaceae; genus Spirillospora. Next base: position 145,486 of record JBITGK010000025.1, read on the forward strand.
CCGGCGCTGGTTGCCCGCGGTGCGGCGGCTGCTGATCAGCCCCTTGGCCTCGTAGAAGTGCAGCGCCGAGACGGCCACCCCGCTGCGCTCGGCGAGCTGGCCGACCGTCAGTTCGTGGACCCTGAATTCCAGCCGTGTCATGCCGGGGATCCTACGCGGTCCTCAAGCGGTGTTGAGGTTCGCGCGGACCCCCGGCGCGCACGCTCAGTGGGCGACGGACGCGCCGCCCTCCGTCCCGCCCTCCGCGCCGCGGTAGCCGTGCCGCTCGGCCTCCTTGCCGAGCTTGCGGATGCGGAACGCCGCGCCCAGCATCAGCGCGCCGAACAGGATCGCGAAGAACCCGATCATCCAGACCACCGCGAGCGCGCCGGAGGCGGGCCAGACGAACAGCAGCACGCCGAACAGCACCGAGACCGCGCCGGTGAGCGCGTACAGCCACTCCCCCTCGATCTCCTTGCGCAGCGCGAAGGCCGCGACGATCTCCATGACGCCGGTGACCACGGCCCAGGCGGCGATCAGCATCAGCAGCACCAGCCCGGTGACGCCGGGCCACGCCAGCGCCATGACGCCCAGGACGATGCCCGCGACGCCCGACACCGCCATCCAGCCCCGGGACTGCCCGGTGCCGCCGGTGAACGCGCCGACCAGCGAGAACACCCCGTCCACCAGGGCGTAGGCGCCGAACAGCAGCACCAGCGCCCACACGGTGATGCCGGGCCAGATCCAGGCGACGACGCCGAACAGGACGGCGAACGCTCCCCGCAGCGCGAGCACCCACCAGTTGCGCGTGATGACGTCAAACATCGTTCCCTCCCTGGGAGTCGGCCGGGGCGCCGCCCACGGCGGCGGCGTCGATCTGCTCGGCCGTCCGGTCGCCGGCGCGCACGTCGATGGCCAGGGCGTCCTCGTCGCCGGCGTCCACGCGCACGGTGAAGCCCTCGTCCACCTCGCCGGTCAGCAGCATCCGCGACAGCGGGTTGTCGACCTCGCGCTGGATGGTGCGGCGCAGCGGCCGGGCGCCGAACTCGGGCTTGTAGCCGCGCTCGGCCAGCCAGTCCTTGGCGGCGTCGGTGACCTCCAGCTCCACCGCCTGCCCGGCCAGCCGCTGGCGGGTCTTGTCCAGCAGCAGGTCCACAATCTGCCGCAGCTGCCCGCGGTCCAGGCGGGTGAACACGATGGTCTCGTCGATCCGGTTGAGCAGCTCGGGCCGCAGGGTGTGCAGCAGCAGGTCCATGATCTGGTCGTGCAGCGCGGCGGTGTCGCCGTCGGACTCCAGGATCAGCTGCGCGCCGACGTTGCTGGTCATGATGACGACGGTGTTGCTGAAGTCGACGGTGCGGCCCTGGCCGTCGGTGAGCCGGCCGTCGTCGAGCATCTGCAGCAGGATGTTCATCACGTCGGGGTGGGCCTTCTCGATCTCGTCGAGCAGCACCACCGAGTGCGGCCGCCGCCGCACCGCCTCGGTGAGCTGGCCGGCCTCCTCGTACCCGACGTAGCCGGGCGGGGCGCCGATCAGCCGGGAGACGGTGTGCTTCTCCTGGAACTCGCTCATGTCGATGCGGACCATGTGGTCGCTGCCGCCGAACAGGATGTCGGCAAGGGCCCGCGCCAGCTCGGTCTTGCCGACGCCGGTCGGGCCGAGGAACAGGAAGCTGCCCTGCGGCCGGTTCGGGTCCGACAGGCCCGCCCGGCCCCGGCGCACCGCCTCGGCGACCGCCCGCACCGCCTCGTCCTGGCCGACCACCCGCTCGTGCAGGTGCTGCTCCAGCCTCATCAGCCGGTCGCGCTCCTGCTCGGTGAGCTGGGCGACCGGGATGCCGGTGCGCCGCGACACCACCTCGGCGATGTCGGTGGCGGTGACCTGCGGCACCTGGTCCTCCCCGCGCCGGGCCCGGTCCAGCTCGGGGCGCAGCCGCTCGATCTCCAGGCGCAGCTCCTCGGCGCGGCCGAAGTTCTCGCTGGCGATCGCCTGGTCCTTGTCGCGGTGCAGCCCCTCCAGGCGGCGCTCCAGCTCGCGCGCGTCGTCGTCGGGCGACATCGAGCGCAGCCGCACCCGGGCGGCGGCCTGGTCCATCAGGTCGATGGCCTTGTCGGGCAGGAACCGGTCGGAGATGTAGCGGGCCGACATGCGCGCGGCGGCGTCCACCGCGTCGTCGGTGATGCGCACCTGGTGGTGGGCCTCGTACTTGTCGCGCAGCCCGGCCAGGATCGTGACGGTGTCCTCGACGGTCGGCTCGGGCACCAGCACCGGCTGGAAGCGGCGCTCCAGCGCGGCGTCCTTCTCGATGTTCTTGCGGTACTCGGAGATGGTGGTGGCCGCGATGACGTGCAGTTCGCCGCGCGACAGCGCGGGCTTGAGGATGTTGGCGGCGTCCATGCCGCCCTCGGAGGCGCCCGCGCCGACCAGGGTGTGCACCTCGTCGATGAAGATCACCAGGTCGTCGGAGTGCGCCCGGATCTCGTCCACGACCTTCTTGACGCGCTCCTCGAACTCGCCGCGGTACTTGGTGCCGGCGACCATGCCGGTCAGGTCCAGCGCGACCACCCGCTTGCCCTTGAGGGTCTCGGGGACCGCGCCGGTGACGATGCGCTGGGCGATGCCCTCCACGATGGCGGTCTTGCCGACGCCCGGCTCGCCGATCAGGCACGGGTTGTTCTTGGTGCGCCGCGACAGCACCTCGATGGCCTGCTCGATCTCCTCCTCGCGGCCCACCACCGGGTCCAGGTCGCCGCCGCGGGCCACCTCGGTGAGGTCGCGGCCGTACTCGTCCAGCGTCGGGGTGTCGCTCTTGCCCCGGCCCCGGCCGCCCTGCTGCGCGGCGCCCGCGCCCTGCTGGTCGGGGCCGGACAGGATCGCGTCCTGCAGCTCGTTGGCCGACACCCCCTGCGCCGCCAGCATCCGGGCGGCGGCGGAGTCGGGGTTGGCCGCCAGCGCCAGCAGCAGGTGCTCGGGGCCGATGTAGCTGGCGTCCAGGGCGCGCGAGACGCGCTGGGAGTCCAGCAGCGCCCGCTTGGCCGCGGGCGTGAGCGTGGAGGGCGCCTCGCCGGGCGAGCCGCCGCCGGCCACGTCGTCGATGCGGGCCAGCAGCGCGTCGGGGTCGACGCCCGCCGAGTCCAGCAGGCCGCGGGCGGGGTCGGTCTGCGCGGCGGCGCCCAGCAGGTCCACCACGTCCAGGTCGGCCGCGCCGCGCTCCCCGGCGCGGGCGAGCGCCTGCCCGACCATCTCGCGGCCGGACTCGCTGAGCAGCCGGCCGATGTCCACGCGCTGCACGCCGCCCGCGCGGGGCGGCCAGGACTCGGGCGACCCGAACATGCGCCCCGTCAGGTACTCGAACCCCCGGAAGGGATCGTCGAACATCGAGCCGAACGGTGTACTGGCCACAGCGGTCCCCCGGAAAAGATGCGCTCAGTCGCGGCCCGGCCTCGGCCGGCGGGGCCTCTTCCCACTGCTAGCCGCAAGGGAGGGCACGCAACACCAAGAAAGCCCCCGGACTACGCAAAACCGCTCATCCTCCGGAGCGGCCGGACCTGCCGCCGGGCCCGCCGCCGGGCGGGGCGGCGAGGCGCTCCAGATGCCGTTCGATGCGTTCCAGGCGGGCCCGCAGCTCGGTGACGTCGCCGTAGCTGGCCGACTGCTCGGCGCGGCGCAGCCGCACCACCACCGCGCCGCCCGGCAGCAGGGTGACCAGCCGGGTGTCCTGCACGCCGTCGCCGCCCTGCTCCTGGATGGCCTGGTCCACCTCCTCGGGGCGCAGCCCGATCCGGTCCAGGGTGCGCCGCCGGTACGCGCCGTCCTCGGCCAGCACGCTGATCCTGCCGCGGACCAGGCCGCCGACCCAGGGGACGTGCACGGCGAGCCGGGTCAGCAGGCCGTTGGCCGCCAGCAGCACCACCGCGCCGAGCAGCCCGCCGACCAGGGAGTTGTCCGGGCCGATGACGGCGTTCTGCACCACGTTGGACAGCAGCAGCATGACCACGAAGTCCAGGCCGTTCAGCTGGGCCAGCTCCCGCCGCCCCGCGAAGCGCAGCAGCAGGACGACCACCAGGAAGACCGCGACCGTGCGCACGGCCTTGTCCGCGACCGGGACGCCCATGTCCCACAGGTCCTGCCACATGCGCGGCTCGTTTCCGGGACCGGGCCGCCGCAACACCAGCCGCGCGCCCCGGATCGGTCAAGGAAAAGGCCGCGGGGGCGGCGCCGGGCGGCGGGGCCCCCCCCCCGGGGGGGCCGGCCCCCCCCGCCCCCCCCCCCCCGCGCGGGGGCGGCGGGGGGGCCCCCCCCCCGGGGGGCACCGGGGGTGTTAAAGACCA
>JBITGK010000026.1:0-79024 GCA_044456955.1 Spirillospora sp. NPDC050679
AGCGGCTGTGTTTTCTTTGGGGGCCGGCCCCCAAACCCCACACATGCCGGGGCTCACCCGCCCTGCACTCGCTGGCGCTCCCTCCGGGCGGGCGAGACCCGGGCAGGGGCCAGCCCCCACACCCCCGGCAGGGGCTCCGCCCCCACACCCCCGAAAAGCATGGGCTTCGCCCCTAGATCTTGGGGTCTTCCCTACCCGGGGTGGTTACGGGCGGTGCCCAGGGTGCACGCGAGCGACCAACTACCGCCGGCAGGGCCAAAGCCGAAGGCAAGGCCCTGCCGGCGGTAGAGCGCGAAGCGATGCGGCGCTCGCCCGCCTTCCGGTCGCTTCCCGAGCCGCTAGGCGAGGGAAACGGGCCGGAAGACCAAAACAACACGCCGGTTCCCGAGCCCCTAGGCGAGGGGTTCGGGCCGAGAAGCCTTAATGAGCAGCGTCCTGCCAGGTGCGGCCGGTTCCCATGGAGACTTCCAGGGGGGCCCTCAGGTCGTAGGCGCCGATCATCTGTTCGCGGACCAGGTCCTGGAGGCGGTCCAGTTCGCCGTCGGCTACCTCGAAGACCAGTTCGTCGTGGACCTGCAGCAGCATCCGGGAGGTCAGGCCGGCCTCGCGGAGGGCGCGGTCCACGTTCAGGGACGCGACCTTCACGATGTCGGCGGCCGAGCCCTGAATGGGGGCGTTCAGCGCCATGCGCTCGGCCATCTCGCGGCGCTGCCTGTTGTCGGAGTTGAGGTCGGGCAGGTAGCGGCGGCGGCCGAGGATGGTCTCGGTGTAGCCGTCGTGGCGGGCCTTGGCGACCACTTCCTGGAGGTAGTCGCGGACGCCGCCGAACTGCTGGAAGTACTCCTCCATCAGGCCGCGGGCCTCGTCGGGCGAGATGCTGAGCTGCTGGGACAGGCCGTAGGCCGACAGGCCGTAGGCGAGGCCGTAGTTCATCGCCTTGATGCGGGCGCGCAGTTCGGAGTCGATCTGCTCGGGCGGCAGCTTGAACACGTGCGAGGCGGTGACGGTGTGGAAGTCGGTGCCCGAGCCGAACGCCTCCAGCAGGGCCGCGTCCTCCGACAGGTGCGCCATGATCCGCAGCTCGATCTGGCTGTAGTCGGCGGTGAGCAGGGAGGCGTAGCCGCCGCCGACGACGAACGCCTCGCGGATCTGGCGGCCCTCGGCGGTGCGGATGGGGATGTTCTGCAGGTTGGGGTCGGTGGACGACAGGCGTCCGGTGGCCGCCACCATCTGGTTGAAGGTGGTGTGGATGCGGCCGCCGTCGTCGGCCATGGGGATCAGCGAGTCGACGATGCTCTTGAGCTTGGCGACCTCGCGCCAGCGCAGGATGTGCTCCAGCACCGGGTGGCCGTCCTTGGCCAGCAGGCCGGTGAGGGCCTCGGAGTCGGTGGTGTAGCCGGTCTTGGTGCGCTTGGTCTTGGGCAGGCCGAGCTCCTCGAACAGCACCTGCTGGACCTGCTTGGGCGAGCCGAGGTTGAACTCGTGGCCGACGGCGTCGTGGGCGAGGCGCTCCATCTCCTTGACCTGGGCGCCCAGGGAGGCCGACAGGGACGCCAGGTGGTCGGCGTCCACGGCGATGCCGGCGCGCTCCATGTCGGCCAGCACGCCCACCAGGGGCAGCTCGACCTCGTGCAGCAGGCGGGTCGCGCCGCGCTTTTCCAGGTCGGCGTCCAGGACGTCGGCGAGCTCGGTGACGGCGCGGGCGCGCACGGCCAGGTCGCGGGCGGCCTCCTCCTCGCCGGTGCCGTCCAGGGTGAGCTGGCCGGAGTCGTCGTTCTCGGCGCTCAGCTCGCGGTGCAGGTAGCGCAGCACGAGGTCGCCGAGGTCGAAGGTGCGCTGGCCGGGCAGGGCCAGGTAGGCGGCCAGGGCGGTGTCGCTGGTGAGGCCGGCCAGGGTCAGGCCGCGCGCGGCCAGGGCCAGCATAGGGCCCTTGGCCTCGTGCATGGCCTTGGGGCGGGCGGGGTCGGCGAGCCACGCGCCGAGGGCCTTCTCGTCGTCGGCGACCAGCTCGGCGGGGTCGAGGTGGACGGCGGGGCCCTTCTTGGAGGCCAGGGCCAGCCCGGTCAGCTCGCCGGTGCCGCGGCCCCAGGTGCCGGTGACGGCGAGGCCGACGCGGTCGGCGGTGGTGGCGTTGGCCTCCAGCCAGGTACCGAGCTCGCCGGGCTCCAGGGACCGCAGGTCGACCTCGAAGCCCTCCTCGGCCTCGGGCTCGACGGCCGAGATCGAGGCGTACAGGCGCTCGCGCAGCACCCGGAACTGCAGCGAGTCGAACAGGGTGTGGATCTCCTCGCGGTCCCACTGGCCCATCGACAGCTGGGGCGGGGCGAGCTCCAGGCCGACCTCGCAGTCGAGCTTGTTGATCTGCTGGTTGCGCAGCACGCCGGCCAGGTGCTCGCGCAGGCTCTCGCCGGCCTTGCCCTTGATCTCGTCGACGTGCGCGACCAGCTCGTCCAGGCTGCCGTACTTGGTCAGCCACTTGGCGGCGGTCTTGGGGCCGACGCCGGGCACGCCGGGCAGATTGTCGCTGCTCTCCCCCACCAGCGCGGCCAGCTCGCGGTAGCGCTCGGGCGGCACGCCGTACTTCTCCTCGACCGCGGCCGGGTCCATGCGGGCCAGCTCCGACACCCCGCGCTTGGGGTACAGGACGGTGACGCGCTCGTCGACCAGCTGGAACGCGTCGCGGTCGCCGGTGAGGATGAGGGTCTGCATGCCCGCCCGGGACGCCTGGGTGGCCAGGGTGGCGATGATGTCGTCGGCCTCGAACCCGGCCACCGACAGGCGGGGGATGCGCAGCGCGTCCAGCACCTCGAAGATCAGGCTGACCTGGCTGCGGAACTCGTCGGGCGTCTTGGCGCGGCCGGCCTTGTACTCGTCGTAGGCCTCGTGCCGGAAGGTCGGCTCGGACCGGTCGAACGCCACCGCGACGTGGGTGGGCTGCTCGTCGCGCATCACGTTGATGAGCATCGAGGTGAACCCGTAGACCGCGTTGGTGGGCTGCCCGTCGCTGGTGGAGAAGTTCTCCACCGGGAGGGCGAAGAACGCCCGGTAGGCCAGGGAGTGACCGTCGAGCAGGAGGAGCCGGTCATGCTTGTCAGGGGTCGGTGCTTTGGTCGCCACACCGTGACTCTAGTCTGCGCCTACGACAGTTTGAGGGAGGCTCAATGACGGAGGAGCAGGCGGGTCTCGCCGAGCGGTTCGGCGGCGAGGTGCTCGGCGATCTGGGCAAGGCCATGGGGATCGAGTACCTGGAGGCCACGCCCGAGCGCGTGGTGGGCCGGATGCCGGTCAAGGGCAACACCCAGCCCTACGGGCTCCTGCACGGCGGCGCCTCCTGCGTCCTGGCCGAGTCGCTGGGGTCGGTGGGCTCGGCGCTGCACGCGGGTCCGGACCGGATCGCGGTCGGCATCGAGATCAACGCCACCCACCACCGCTCGGCCACCGAGGGCTTCGTGACCGGGGTCGCCACCCGCCTGCACGGCGGCCGCACCCTGGCCACCTACGAGATCGTCATCACCGACGAGCAGGACCGGCGCGTGTGCACCGCCCGCCTGACCTGCATGCTGCGCGACAGGCCGACCGCCTGATCCCATGTGGTCCTTTCGGATCAGGTGGGTACCTTTCTTTGCGGCGGACCGCCACTGATCTGTACCGTGGATCAGAACGGCCCGGGACGGCTGAGTAGACAACGTACGTGTCCGGGGAAGGCACGTACGGCCCCAAAGGCCGTCCCGGGCCGTTGCACGTCCGCCTTGATCGGGTCTTCTCCGATCACCGGGACGGGCGTAGGTTCCGTGCATGCGTCTTCGTGCGGGGTTGAGCGTCGCCCTTGTCCTGAGCGTGGTGCCGGGCTGTTCGGAGGAGCCGCCGCCGCCCTCCTACGCGCTGCCTTCGGAGAAGGCCCGCGAGGACGAGCGCGTCATGCACGGCCGGACCGGGCGCAGCGCCGACCTGGAGGTCACCGTCCTCGGGCTCAGCGACCCGCTGAAGTCGCTGTTCGGCACGCACGCCGAGCTGAAGCCGAAGGGCCGCTACATCCGGCTGCGGATCCTGGCGGTCAACAAGGGGCGCGACACCCAGGTGTTCGACACCTGGAAGCAGTACCTGGTGACCGCCGACGGCCGCGCCCACGAGCCGGACTTCAACGCCACCATGGTCAAGCGACAGCCCGAGCGGTTGTCGGTGGGCGCGTTCATGCGCGCCGAGTTCGACCTGTACTACGACGTCCCGCACGACGTGAAGTCCAAGGCGCTGCGTGTCCTCGGCTCCCCCACCGTCGGCGCGGTGTCGCAGCCCCCGGCCGCCGACATCCCGCTGTCCTGAACGCGCGAGGCCCCGGCGGCCCGCGTGTTCGCGGGCCGCCGGGGCCTCCGGACCGTCCGGGTCAGTCCTCGGACTTGCTCAGCGACGGACCGTCCGGCGTGTCGCCGGCGGGCGCGTCGGCGTCGCCGCCCAGGTCGCCGCCCAGGTAGGCGGCGCGCACCTGCGGGTCGTCCAGCAGGTCCGACGCGGGGGCCGACTTCACGACCCGGCCGGTCTCCAGCACGTACGCGCGGTGCGCGATCTGGAGCGCCTGCTGGGCGTTCTGTTCGACCAGCAGCACCGTGGTGCCGCGCCGGTTGATCTCCTGGATGATCGTGAAGATCTGCTGCACCAGCATCGGCGCCAGGCCCATGGACGGCTCGTCCAGCAGCAGCACCTTCGGCTTGGACATCAGCGCCCGGCCGATCGCCAGCATCTGCTGCTCGCCGCCGGACATGGTGCCGGCCGCCTGCGTCTTGCGCTCGGCGAGCCGCGGGAACAGCTCGTAGGCCTCGGCCAGCTCCTTGGAGTGGTCGTCCTTGCGGGAGTAGGCCCCCATCAGGAGGTTCTCCTCCACCGTCATGCCGGGGAAGCAGCCCCGGCCCTCCGGCGACTGCCCGATCCCGGCGACCACGCGCTTGTGGCCCGGCATCTTGGAGATGTCCTTGCCCTCGAACACGATCGACCCCGACGACAGCGGGCGCAGCCCCGAGATCGTCTTGAGCGTCGTGGTCTTGCCGGCGCCGTTGGCGCCGATCAGCGAGACGATCTCACCCTCGTCGACCGCCGCGGTGATGCCCTTGAGCGCCGCGATCTTTCCGTAGTGGACGTGGATGTCCTTGATCTCAAGAAGCATCGGCCGGAGCCCCCAGATACGCCTCGATGACCCGCGGGTCGTTCTGAATCTCGGCCGGCAGGCCCTCGGCGATCTTCTGCCCGAAGTCCAGCACCGCGATCCGGTCGCTGATCCCCATGACCAGGCTCATGTCGTGCTCGATCAGCAGCACGGTCACGCCCCGGTCGCGGATGTTGCGGATCAGCTCCTGCAGCGCGATCTTCTCCGCCGGGTTCATGCCCGCGGCGGGCTCGTCGAGCAGCAGCAGCTTGGGGTCGGTGGCCAGCGCCCGCGCGATCTCCAGCCGACGCTGGTCGCCGTAGGGCAGGTTCTTGGCCGCCTCCTCGATGCGGTGCTTGATGCCCACCAGCTCCAGCAGCTCGCGGGCCTTCTCCCGGCCCTCGCGCTCCTCGCGCCGGTGCCACGGCAGCCCCAGCCAGGCCCCCATGAAGCCCGTGCGGTGATGCGCGTCCGCGCCCACCATCACGTTCTCCAGGGCGGTCATGTTGTGGAACAGCCGCACGTTCTGGAACGTGCGCGCCACGCCCAGCTTGGTCACCTGGTAGCGCTTCTTGCCGTCGATGCGCTGCCCGCCGAAGACCACCTGGCCCTCGGTCGGCCGGTACACGCCGGTGGTCACGTTGAACACCGTCGTCTTGCCCGCGCCGTTCGGGCCGATCAGCGCGAAGATCTCGCCCTTGTCGATCCGCAGGTCCAGCTTGTTGATGGCGGTCACGCCGCCGAAGCGCATGACCACCTCCCGCAGCTCCAGGACCGCGTCCGGCCTGTTGTCGCTCACTTGCCCACCTCCGCGGTGTGGCCCGCGGCGCCCGGACCGGCCGTGCCGGGACCGGCCACCTCTGCCCCCATACTGCCCATGCCGCCGGTGCCCTCGGCCAGTTCCGCCTTGCGCTGGCGGGACGGCCACAGGCCCTCCGGCCGGAAGATCATCATGACCATCAGGGCCAGGCCGAAGATCAGCATGCGGTAGTCGGCCAGCTCGCGGAAGCGCTCGGGCAGCCACGCCACCACGAACGCGCCCACGATGACGCCCGGGATGTTGCCCGAGCCGCCCAGCACGACCGCCGCCAGGATCAGCGCCGACACCAGGAAGGTGAAGTTCTCCGGGTTGATCGAGGTCTGCTTGGCCGCGAACACCACGCCGCCGCTGCCGCCGATCGCCGCGCCCAGCGCGAACGCCGCCAGCTTGAACTTGAACGTCGGCACGCCCATCAGCTCGGCCGCGTCCTCGTCCTCGCGGATCGAGGCCCACGCCCGGCCCACCCGGCTGCGCTCCATCCGCTTGGTGAAGATGATCGCCACGATGATGAACAGCAGCAGCAGGTAGTAGTAGGGGCGCGAGTCCAGCAGCCCGTACTTCAGCGGCTGCACCCCGAAGATCTCGAACTCGCTCAGCGTCGGCGGGTGCGGGATGCCCTGGATGCCGCGCGGCCCGTTCACGTACTGGGTGTTGTTGACCGTCTTCTTGACGATCTCACCGAACCCCAGCGTGACGATCGCCAGGTAGTCGCCGCGCAGCCGCAGCGTCGGAGCGCCCAGCAGCACGCCGGCCAGCGCCGAGAACAGGATCGCCAGGACCAGCGTCTCCCAGAAGTGCCATCCGAACTTGGAGGCGAAGATGCCGATCGTGTAGCCGCCCACCGCGTAGAACGCCACATAGCCGAGGTCCAGCAGACCCGCCATGCCGACCACGATGTTCAGGCCGAGCCCGAGCAGGATGTAGATGCCGATCTGGTCGCTGAGCATCGTGGCCCAGTCGCCGCCGCCGCCCGCCATGAACGAGCCGACGCCCTCGCTGGGCAGCAGGATCGCACCGACGACCAGCAGTGCGTAGACCGCCCAGCGCGCGGAGCCCGGCGCGGCGGCCCAACGGTCCCGGAGCGGGTCCAGGGAGAACCCGCGTCCGCCGATGCCTTTGGAAGTCTTCGAAAGGTTCATGCGCGCGCCTGCTGAAGGGACTCACCGAGGATGCCGGTGGGACGGAACATCAGGACCAGGATCAGAACGGAGAACGCGACGACGTCCTTCCACCCCGAACCGAAAATGCTCGCCCCGTACGCCTCGAAGAGGCCCAGGGCGAAACCGCCGACCAGGGCGCCGCGGATGTTGCCGATGCCGCCCAGCACCGCCGCGGTGAACGCCTTGATGCCGAGCAGGAAGCCCGAGAAGTACCACGCCTGCTCGAACCGCACGATGTACAGCGCCGCGGCCACGCCCGCCATGATGCCGCCGACCATGAACGTCGCGGTCACCACCCGGTCGATGTTGACGCCCATCAGCACCGCGGTCTCCGGGTCCTGCGCCGTGGAGCGGATGCCGCGGCCCAGCTTGGTCCGGTTCACGAACTGGTCCAGCGCGATCATCATCAGGATGGCGCCCAGGAAGACGATCAACCGGTCGTTGGAGATGGTGATCGGACCGAAGTCGATCACGTTGCTGCGGGTGACGAAGTGCTCGTTCACCGGCAGCTTGCCGGCCTCCTTGGAGGTGTCGAACAGCAGCGGCACCGCGATGGTGGCGAACAGCTGCTGGATGAAGATCGACGCGCCGATCGCCGAGATCAGCGCCGCCAGCCGCGACGCCCCGCGTTTGCGCAGCGGGCGGTAGGCCGCCGCCTCCAGCAGCACCGCGCTGCCGCCCGACACCAGGCCGGACACCAGCGCCAGCACCACCACGACGCCGATCAGGCCCAGCCCGCCGACCGCCGACAGCCCCATGGCCTGCACGGTGAAGACCGACGCGAACGTGCCGATCATGAAGATCTCGGCATGCGCGAAGTTGATCAGTCGCAGCACGCCGTAGACCATCGTGTAGCCCAGCGCGATGAGCGCGTAGATCGCTCCCAGCGACAGGCCGTCGATGGTGGACGGCCAGAATTGATTAACGAAGTTGTCGAGCACCTTTGGTCGCCTCTGTGAAAAGGAGCGGGAGCGCTCGTAGCGCTCCCGCTCCCGCGCCAACAGGGTCCCCGCTCAGAAGGGGGGTCGGATTCGGTTCAGGAACGAGCCGCCGCTCAGGCGGTCGGCTTGGCCTCGGTGCTCTTGCCGAGCAGCGGGATCGTGTTGTCCTTGACCTCGTAGACGTAGATGTCCTGGGAGGCCAGCTCGCCCTTGTCGTCGAACTTGATCTGCTTGCCGACGCCCTCGAAGCTCACCGTCTTGAGGAAGTCGTTGATCTCCTCGGGCTTGGTCTTGCCGGCCTTGATGGCCTCCAGCAGCGCCGTCGCCGCGTCGTAGCCCTCGGAGGAGTAGATCGCCACGTCCGAACCGAACTTCGCCTTGTACTCCTCGGCGAACTTCTTGCTCTTGGCGCTGACCTTGCCCGCCGCGTCGATCACGCAGCCGCAGCTCAGCAGGGCGCCCTGGGCGTTCTGCTGCCCCGCGCCCTCGACCAGGCCGGTGGCGAGCGAGCCGTCGCCCGACATCATCTTGCCCTTGTAGCCGGCCTCGCGGAGCTGCTTGAACAGCTTGCCCGCGACCGAGTAGTAACCGCCGAAGTACACGATCTCGGGGTTGAACTGCTTGATCTTGTTGACGGTCGAGGAGTAGTCGGTGGCCTTGTCGTCCACGCCGTCCGACTCGACCTGGGCGCCCTTGGGCTTGACGACGTTGGCGATGCTCTCCGCCAGGCCCTTGCCGTAGTCCTGGTTGTCGTGCGCGGTGAAGACCTTCTTCGCCTTCACCTGGTCGGCGATGAAGCCGCCGGCGCCGGCGCCCTGCACCGCGTCGTCGGCCACCGCGCGGTGCCAGAACTTCCAGCCCTTCTCCGCCAGCGTGATGTTGGTCGCCGACGGCGTCACGCTCGGGATCTTGGCCTCTTCCAGGATCGGCGCGACCGACTGCGACTCGCCCGAGAACGCCGGGCCGATCATCGCGGTGATCTTGTCGTTCTTGATCGCACCCTGCGCCAGCGTGGTCGCCTGCTCCGGCTTGCCCTGGCTGTCGTACTTCTTCAGGGTGACCTTGGTCTTGGGGTTGGTGGCGTTGTACTGCTCCACCGCCAGCTGCGCGCCCTGGTACGGCGGAATCACCAGGCCCGAGTTCTCACCCGTCAGGTCGCCCATGAACCCGATCGTGATGCCGTCGCCGCCCGACTTGTCGTCGTCGCCGCCACCGCAAGCACCAGCGCCGAGCGCCAGCACCGCGCTCATCGCCACCGCGCCGGTGACCCTCATCATGTTGCGCCGCAAGGTGCCCAACCTTTCCATCCGGATCCGGGGATCGGGTACGAGTCATGCCCCGACGCCGAACCTCAGGGGGAGAAATCGGTCACTCGGGGATCAGGTATGTCGTACACCGGAGCGCCATCCCAAAACAGCTCCCCCGGATAGAAGGGTTATTTGTTCGTTACGCCCCCGTGCCCATCCGACAGCCGGATTTGCCTGGAATGATCACAGTGCGTCACCGCCGCCACGCGCCCGGAGCCCTCAGCCCGCGGCGGGCTCGCCCGCCCCCGCGCCACCGCCCGACGCGCCCGCCAGCACCGCCTCGGCCACCGCGCGCATCGTCAGCCGGCGGTCCATCGACGTCTTCTGGATCCACCGGAACGCCTCGGGCTCGGTCCACCCGTGCGCCTCCTGCAGGATGCCCTTCGCCCGGTCCACCAGCTTCCGCGTCTCCAGCCGGTCGTGCAGCCCCGCGACCTCGGCCTCCAGCGCCCGCATCTCCGCGTAGCGGCTGACCGCCACCTCGATCACCGGGGCCAGGTCGGTCTTGGTGAACGGCTTCACCAGGTACGCCATCGCCCCGGCCTCGGTCGCCCGCTGGACCAGCTCGCGCTGCGAGAACGCCGTCAGCATCACCACCGGCGCGATCCGGTCCGCCGAGATGCGCTCGGCGGCCGAGATGCCGTCCAGCACCGGCATCTTGACGTCCAGGATCACCAGGTCCGGCTTCAGCTCGGTCGCCAGCCGGACGGCGGTCTCCCCGTCCCCGGCCTCGCCGACGACCTCGTAACCGTCCTCCTGCAGCATCTCCTTGAGATCCAGGCGGATCAGGGCCTCATCTTCTGCGATCACAACTCGCCGAGCGCTCTCCGTCACGCGCACGAGACTACCGGGATCGGCTACGCTGGTCTCCGCCAGGTCGGCCCTGCCCCGATCGAGGCCGCGAGCTCAACAGCATGTCCATTTTTTCAGGACACAAGCCCCGATATCCCAATGGCAGAGGAAATGGTCTCAAACACCATCAAGTGTGGGTTCGAATCCCACTCGGGGCACAAAATCAGCCAATGTCGTTCGCCGATCTGGGCGGGCGGCATTTTGTCATAGGCGGGGGCCATGCTGTCGGGCATGGACGGCCCGCCGTGCACCGCCCGCGCCCTCGATCCCCGCTACCGCGCCCGTACCGTCGGCGAAGCGAGCCGCGGAACGGGCGCCCCGCGTTATGCGGCTCCGCCCCGTCGCCCGCGGCCTCCGGCGCTCGGACGGCCGCCGAGTGATCAATGTGACGCGGCGCGAACTGTCGCCGCACGAACTCCGGCGCGAATGCCCGCACCGTTTCTTCACCAATGCCTCAGACGACATTCGGCTTCTGTTCAGCGACACCATCGGCCTTCTGGCCGCATGGGACACCGTGCGGAAACAGCACCGCCGGCCCCTGAAAGTCTCGGTCCCCCAAAGGGGGCGGTGGCGCGGTCGGACGGGTTCGTCAGACCCGACCGCCGCGCGTTCAGACCGGGTAGCGGGTGGCCTCGTCCATGGGGGTGGGGCCGCCCTCGCTGATGGCCTGGGGGGTCGGGGGGACCTCGTGGCCGGTCTCCAGCTCCTCCAGCGGCGTGCGGGGCGGGAGGCTGCTCCAGCGGTCCTGGGGGCCGTCGGGCCGGGGGGTGTCGTCGCTCATGCGATCAAGCATGGGGTGCGGCGGTCGGGCGTGTCCAGAGCGGTCCGGCGCCCGCCCCCGGGGCGGGGGCGGGCGCCGGACCGTGACGCGGTGGACGGCCTGGTGGTTGCCCGCGTGTCGGGGACGAACCGGAAATGTGATCGTCCGGTGACTGGGGCGCCGGGGTCAGTCGTTGGCGGCGGCGTGCGCGATGGCGTCGCCGATGCGGTGCACGCGCAGGGCGTTGGTGGAGCCGGGGGTGCCGGGGGGCGAGCCGGCGACGATGACGACGCGGTCGCCCTTCTGGCAGCGGCCGGACTCCAGGAGGCCCTGCTCGACCTGGCGGACCATCTCGTCGGTGTGGTTGGCGAAGGGGACGATGTAGGTCTCCACGCCCCAGACGTGGGCGAGGCGGCCGCGGACGGCGGGGACGGAGGTGAAGGCGAGCAGCGGGATGGGCGAGCGGTAGCGCGACAGGCGGCGGGCGGTCTCGCCGGACATGGTGAAGGCGACCAGGGCCTCGGCGTCGACGGTGGCGCCGACCTCGGCCGCGGCGCGGGCGATGGCGCCGCCGACGGTCTCGGGGACGCGGTCGAGGGTGTGGGTGGCCTGGAGGGAGGCCTTCTCCGCAGTGGTGACGATGCGGCTCATGGTCTCGACGGCCTGGATCGGGTACTGGCCGACGCTGGTCTCGCCGGAGAGCATGACGGCGTCGGCGCCCTCGAAGACGGCGTTGGCGACGTCGGAGGTCTCGGCGCGGGTGGGCCGGGGCGAGGAGATCATGGATTCGAGCATCTGGGTCGCCACGATGACGGGCCGGGCCTTCTCGCGGCACAGCTCGATCGCGCGCTTCTGCACGATGGGGACCTGCTCCAGGGGCAGCTCGACGCCGAGGTCGCCGCGGGCGACCATGATGCCGTCGAAGGCGGCGACGATCTCGGGGAGGGCGTCGACGGCCTGGGGCTTCTCGATCTTGGCGATGAGGGGGACGCGGACGCCCTCCTCCTCCATGATCTGGTAGCAGATCTCGGCGTCGGCGGGGGTGCGGACGAAGGAGAGGGCGACCAGGTCGACGCCGAGGCGCAGGGCCCAGCGCAGGTCGGTCTCGTCCTTGTCGGTGAGGGCGGGGACGCTGACGGGGACGCCGGGCAGGTTGAGGCCCTTGTTGTCGGAGACCATGCCGCCCACGGTGACGGTGGTGCGGACGCGGGGGCCGGTGACGTCGGTGACCTCCAGGGCGACGCGGCCGTCGTCGATCAGGACGGTGTCGCCGGGGCCGACGTCGCCGGGCAGGCCCTGGTAGGTGGTGGAGACCTCTTTGCGGGTGCCGGGGACGTCCTCGGTGGTGATGGTGAACTCGTCGCCGAGCGTGAGGCGTACGGGGCCGTCGGGGAAGCGGCCGATGCGGATCTTCGGTCCCTGGAGGTCGGCGAGGATGCCGACGCCGCGCCCGGTGGCCTCCGCGGCGGCGCGGATGCGGTGGTAGACCTCCTCGTGGCCGGCGTGGTCGCCGTGGCTCATGTTGAGCCGGGCGACGTCGACGCCGGCGTCGACCAGGGCGCGGATGCCCTCGTCGCTGGAGCAGGCGGGGCCGATGGTGCTGACGATCTTCGCTCGACGGTTCACAGGCATAACGGTACTTAGTTACCAGCGGGTAAGGATATTCGTGCAGGATGCGGTCGCCGAAGATTCACCCGGTGGTCCAGACCTTGGGCTAGACCACCGGGGGCTTCGAGGCCGCCGCAGGCCCTGCGGGGCGGGCGCTGCGGGGCTTCGGGAGGCGCCGGGGGGACCGGATGGGGCCCGGCGGGGATCAGCGTCCGAACGCCTGCACGACGGCCTGGCAGAACGCCTTGAGGTCGTCGGGCTTGCGGCTGGTCACCAGCAGGTTGGGGCCGTGGTCGCAGACCTTCACCTCCTGGTCGACCCAGGTGGCCCCGGCGTTCTGCAGGTCGGTGCGCAGGCTGGGCCAGGAGGTGAGGACGCGGCCGCGCACCACGTCGGCCTCGATGAGGGTCCAGGGGGCGTGGCAGATGGCGGCGACCGGCTTGCCCGCGTCGAAGAACGCCCTGACGAACGCGACGGCGCCCGCGTCGGTGCGCAGGAAGTCGGGGTTGGCGACGCCGCCGGGCAGCACCAGCGCGTCGAACTCGCCGGGACCGGAGACGTCGACGGTGGTGTCGGCGGTGAAGGTGTCGCCCTTGTCCAGGTGGTTGAAGCCCTGGATGGCGCCGGACTGGGTGGAGACCAAGCGGGGTGTGCCGCCGGCCCGTTCGACGGCCTGCCAGGGCTCGGTCAGTTCGATCTGCTCGGTCCCCTCGGGGGCGCACAGGAAGGCGATGGTCTTTCCGGTCAGATCGGTGGCCATGGGGGGCGTCCTCCCGTTGTCGTGTCGTCGTGCCCACGCTCTGCCCGTCAGGGAGGGTGGTATGCAGGATGTTGTGAATCCCACGTCGTACACGGAGGGGCCGGTGCCGCCCGGGGCGGGGCTGGCGTGCGCGTGGTGGTCGCGGGTGCCGGACGATCTCGGCGGGCCGTTCGTGCAGCGGGTGGTGCCGGACGGGTGCGTGGACGTGATCTGGTGGGCGCGCACGGGCGCGCTCCAGGTGGCGGGGCCGGACACCGGGCCGGTTCCGGCGCGGCTGGAGCCGGGCGACCGGTTGGTGGGGGTGCGGTTCCGGCCGGGGACGGCGGCGCCGGTGCTGGGCTCCCCGGCCGACGCCGTGCGCGACGCGCGGGTGCCGCTGCGGGATTTGTGGGGCGCGGAGGCCGATCGGCTCGCGGAGGCGCTGGCGGGGGCCGATGATCCCCGTTCGGTGCTGGTGGGGGCGGTGGCGGAGCGCGCGGCGGCCGCGGGGCCGCCTGATCCGCTGGTGCCGCTGCTGACGGCGGGGCTGGCGGGCGGGTCGGTGCGGCAGGTGGCCGACGAGCTGGGCTTGGGCGAGCGGCAGGTGCGCCGCCGGGCGCACGCCGCGTTCGGCTACGGGCCGAAGACGGTGCAGCGGGTGCTGCGCTTCCAGCGGGCGCTGCGGCTGGCGCGGTCGGGCCGGGCGCTGGCGGAGGTGGCGTACGAGGCGGGGTACGCCGACCAGGCGCACCTCGCGCACGAGGTGCGGGACCTGGGCGGCGTGCCGATCCGCGAGCTGCTGTGAGGGTCAGTCCGAGGGGACGGGGCGGAGGCGCCGGGGCAGGGTGCCGACGACGACGTCGTGCGACTCGTCGATGAGGTCGCGGATCTCCCCGCCGGACAGCGCGCCCTCCAGCAGCACCGTCACCCAGTGGCGCTTGTTGAGGTGGTAGCCCGGCAGGACGGTCCCGGGGTGCTGCGCCCGGAGCGCCCGCACCTCCTCGGGCGGCAGCTTGAGGCTGACGCGGGGCGGGTCGGCGTCCTCGGCGAGCAGGGCGAAGATCTTGCCGCCGACGCGGTAGACGGCCGGCTGGGGGCCGAAGGGGAAGTCCTCGGTGGCGCCGGGCAGGTCCAGGCAGTGGTCGCTCACGTTCTCGGGGGTCACGTCTTGATCCTGCCGTAAGCCCGGAGCGTCAGCAGGTTCTGGACGGTGGCGTACCCGCGCCATTCGGGCCCGGTGACGGGGGTCCAGGCGGGGAAGTCCACGGTCCAGCCGCCGTCGGGCAGGCGTGCGTCGGCCAGGGCGTCCAGGTGGCGGTCGATGACGTCGTCGTCGAACAGCCCGCGGGCGAGGCGGCCCGGGTCGGAAGCGAGGTCCAGGGGGTAGTGCCGGTGTCCGGGCGCGTCGAGTTCGAGGGTGACCGGGGCGAGCAGGGCGTCCCTGAGGCGGGTGAGGGCCGTCTGGGCGCGGACGCGGTCCGGGACGTGGTCCAGGAAGGTGAGGACGGCCAGCACGTCGTAGGGGCCGAGTGGCGCGCCGGTGTCGTCGAGGCGGTCCCAGCAGTACTCGGTGGCGCGGTCGAGCCAGGGGTGCCGTGCTCCGGCGCGGTGCAGCAGCCCGGCGAGGGAGGCGGTGGGGTTGATGCCGGAGGGCGGGTCGTCGCCCTCGACGCGCCACCAGGGGGCGTGCGGGGCGTTGCGGACGCTGGGGAGCGCGAACGGCACTCCCCCGTCGGGCCGGGTCACCGATTCCAGGAAGTCGCACGCGCGGAGGACGGCGGGATCGCCGTCGGCCCCCGCCTCGTGCAGGGTCTCCAGGGCGTGCTGGGTGGGGACGGGCTGGCTGTCCTCGCCCCGCAGGTCGGGTTCGAGGGCGTGGCCGTAGCCGCCGTCGGGGTTGGCGTAGGGGCGCAGCGCCGCGAGGAGGGCGTCCGGGGAGCCGCCGCGGAAGTGGAGGGCGAAGCGGCGGCGGTCGATGAGGCGCGCGTTCAGCCGCAGGAATTCCTCGGCCCCGTCCAGCGCGGTCGCGTCCAGGATCTTCATGCGTGCACGCTATGGGGCGGGCCCGGCGGCGGTCTTGTCGAAAACGGACCCGGCCACCCCAGCGGTGGGTGGCCGGGTGGCGCGAAAAATTAGCGGACCTCCCGGGCGAGCACAAGGAGCACCGTGTGACGGGACCATCGGGCAGAGTGAGGGCGCGGCGGGCCGGTTTCGTCCGCGGCGGCCGTTTCGGGGCGTTGAACCGATCTTGTTCGCCCTCCGTGCTCTGAGGTGACCGGAGGACGGAGGGGTCGTGCCGCCGGTGACGTCGGCGTGCGCTCGGGCGGGGAGGCGTGCGTGCGGCCGGGTTCGCCGTTCCCGCTGGTCGCCGGGGTGGCGGGCGCTGCGGAGCCGTGATCGATCCGGTGGGCGGGGAGCGGATGCCGATGCGCCGCCTGCCGTCTCCCGATCGTCCCCGGGGGTCGTTGGCCCGTTCCCGGCGGTGCGCCGGACCGGTGCGCGGGCGTCCGGCGGCGCGTCCGCTCCCCCGCCCGTCGGCGCGCCGCGCCCCGGCCCGCGCGGGCCCCGGCACGGCCGGAACCGGACGTCGCAAGATCGACATTTCGGTGGCGGCGCTGCTTCACTGTGCCGCATGAGCGACCCCCTGCACGAACGCGACGCGGCCGCGGCCGCCCTGGATCTGGTGGCGCGCGCCGCCGGCCCTTACCTGGCGGGCCTCGCCGAGCGGCCCGTGCACGACCACTCCCGCGACGGGCTGCTGGAGGAGCTGGGCGGGCCGCTGCCCGAGCACGGCGACGGCGCGGTGCGCAGCGTCGAGCGGCTGCTGCGGGTCGGCACCGAGGCGGCCACCCACTCCTCCGGCCCGCGGTTCTTCCACTTCGTGGTGGGCGGCTCGACCCCCGCGGCGATGGCCGGGGACTGGACGGCGTCCCTGCTGGACCAGGCCGCCGGGCTGTGGCTGACCTCGCCGCTTGCGGCGCGCGCCGAGACGGTGGTGCTGGACTGGCTGAAGGACCTGTTCGGGCTGCCCGCCTCGTTCGGCGGGGTGCTGACGCCGAGCGCGACGCTGGCGCACGTGGCGGGGCTGGCGGCGGCCCGGTCGTGGTGGGCGGGCCGGCACGGCGTGGACGTGGCGGCGCAGGGCCTGGCTGGGCTGCCGCAGATGCCGGTGCTCAGCAGCGGCCTGGTGCACGTCAGCACGCGCAAGGCGCTGCAGATCCTCGGCTGCGGCCGCGACACGCTGCGCACGTTCGCGCGCGACGACACCGGGCGCGTGGACCTGCCCGCGCTCGCGGCGGCGCTGGAGGGGCTGGACGGCGCGCCCGCGGTGATCGTCGGCAACCTCGGCGAGGTCAACACCGGGGCGGCCGACCCGCTGGACGAGCTGGCCGACCTGGCCGAGCGGTTCGGCGCGTGGCTGCACGTGGACGGCGCGTTCGGGCTGTTCACCGCGCTGTCGCCGCGCACCGCCTACCTGGCCGAGGGGGTGGAGCGCGCCGACTCGGTGACCGCCGACGGGCACAAGTGGCTGAACGTGCCCTACGAGAGCGGCTTCTCGTTCGTGCGCGACCCGGAGGCGCTGGCCCGCGCGTTCGGCGCGTGGGGCGCGGCGTACCTGCCCGGCGGGGACGACGGGCGCGTCAACTACAACATGCTGGGGCCGGAGTCGTCGCGGCGGGCGCGGGCGCTGCCGATCTGGGCGACGCTGCGCGCCTACGGGCGGCGGGGGCACCGGGAGATGGTGGAGCGGCACCTGGAGGTGTCGGCCCACCTGGGGTCGCTGGTGGACCGGGCCCCCGACCTGGAGCTGCTGGCGCCGGTGCAGATGTGCGTGGTGTGCTTCCGGTACCGGCCGGACGGGGTGGCTGAGGAGGACCTGGACGCGCTGAACGCGCGGCTGGGCGAGGCGCTGCTCGCCGACGGGCGGGTGTACGCCGGGACCAGCACCTACCGGGGGATGACGGTGTTCCGCCCGGCGGCGCTGAACTGGCGCACCACCCGCGAGGACGTGGAGCTGCTGGTGGAGGTGCTGCGCGAGCTGGGCGCGCGCCTGACGGCCCGGACGGGGCCCGTCGAGCCCTGACCGGCCGGGGCCGGTCCGTCCTGGGGGCACGCGCCGGGGTACGGGCCGGAGCGGTCAGCGCACGCCGCGGCTGCAGGACAGGATGGTGCGGCCGTTCTGGCACGCGTAGCGCTCGGCCTCGCAGCGGTTGCCGAAGGTCTGCACGTCGCCGTTGTCGAAGGTGCAGGTGACCGGGTCGTAGACGCTGGGGCAGGCGTCGGCGCACCGGCCGGGGACGGCGGTCCCGGCCGGCGCCTCCCGGTCGGCGACCAGCCGCGCCGCGCGGGCGTCCGCAGCGGCACCCGGCGCGGCGGCCGCCATATCTCCCCGCATGTCCCCCCGTGTGTCCGTCCGCAAGGCGGTCGGCGCGGCGTCCCGCGCCTGGCCGGGCGCGGCAGGGCCGACCGCGCTCAGCCAGGCCAGCGCGAGCACCGTCGGGACGAGGATCCGGGCGATCCGGGAACGACCCATGGCCACCACCTCCAAGGACTGGAACTCTGCGGAATCATTCGATTTCACAAAGTAGTCATTCCTGGTGGGCGGGCCTATCCCCGCCCGGCTAGGTCCGGGTGTCCGGGTCGTGAGCCCCCGGCCAGGGCCCCGGCGGCCGGTGCCCCACGGTCTCGGCCCGCACCCTGACGTCGTAGACGCGGAAGCCCCGCGCCTGGCAGGCGTGCAGCGCCGCCGGGGCGTCGTTGGAGGAGGCGCGCAGCCACACCCGCCGGGTGGGGGCGCGGCCGGGCCAGCGGCCGGCCAGGTCCCAGGCGCGGGCGGCCCCGGTTGCCAGCAGGTGGCCGCCCAAGCCCCGGCCGACGAAGCCCGGCAGCAGCCCGGAGCAGGCGATCTCGACCTGGTCCCCGCCCTGCGGGTCCAGCTCCACGTACCCGGCCGGGGTGCCGCGCACGTACGCGACCCAGGTCTCCACGCCGGGCCGTACCAGCCAGTTGCGCCACTGCTCGTAGGACCAGGGCAGCCGGTCGGCCCAGTGCCAGTCGCCGCCCACCGCCGTGTAGAGGAACCGGCTCAGCTCCGGGCTCGGCACCTCGGCCCGCACGATCTCGCACGCCTCCCCCGGCTCGCGCGCGGGGCGCAGGTCGCCCGGGTCCCGCTGCTCCAGGTACCAGGTGGTCACATCGATGCGCCGGGTCGGCATGGGCTCCCCTACATAGACGAAGCCGCCGTGCCCCGGCAGGCGGGGCACGGCGGCCGGACGGACGGGTCAGGCGATGGGGCGCGCGGTCGGCGGGATCGGGTACGGCAGCGCCGTCTGCCCGGTGAGGAACTTGTCCACCCCGTGCGCGGCGGCGCGGCCCTCGGCGATCGCCCAGACGATCAGGGACTGGCCGCGGCCCATGTCGCCGGCCGCGAAGACCCCGTCCACCGAGGTGCGGTAGTCGGCGTCGCGGACCACGTTGCCGCGCTGGTCGAGCTCGACCCCCAGCTGCTCCAGCAGCCCGGCCTTCTGCGGGCCGAGGAAGCCCATGGCCAGGGTGACCAGCTCGGCCGGGATCTCGCGCTCGGTGCCCTCGATCGGCTTGAAGCCGGTCTGCGGGCCCTCCACGCCCACCAGCTTCAGCGCCCGCAGGTTGCCGTCGGCGTCGCCGAGGAACTCCACGGTGGAGACCGCGTAGAGACGGTCGCCGCCGAAGTCGGCGAGCTCCTCGTGGGCGCTCTCCATCTTGAACAGCATCGGGTAGGTCGGCCACGGCTGCGCGTCGGTGCGCGCCGCCGGGGGCTGCGGCATGATCTCCAGCTGGGTGACCGAGGCGGCCCCCTGCCGGATCGCGGTGCCGACGCAGTCGGCGCCGGTGTCGCCGCCGCCGATGACCACCACGTGCTTGCCCCGCGCCGAGATCGGCGAGACCTCGAAGTCGCCCTCCTGCACCTTGTTGGCGGGCGGGAGGTACTCCATGGCCTGGAAGACGCCCCTGAGCTCGCGGCCGGGGACCGGCAGGTCGCGCCAGGCGGTCGCGCCGCCGGACAGCACCACCGCGTCGTAGCGCTCGCGCAGCTCGTCGGCGGTGACGTCCACGCCCACGTTCACCGAGGTCTTGAACTCGGTGCCCTCGGCGCGCATCTGGCCGATGCGGCGGTCCAGGTGCCGCTTCTCCATCTTGAACTCGGGGATGCCGTAGCGCAGCAGGCCGCCGACGCGGTCGGCGCGCTCGTACACCCTGACCTCGTGGCCGGCGCGGGTGAGCTGCTGGGCGGCGGCGAGCCCGGCCGGGCCCGAGCCGACGACCGCGACCTTCTTGCCGGTGCGGACCGCCGGGGGCTGCGGGCGCACCCAGCCCTCGGCCCACGCCCGGTCGATGATCTCGGCCTCGACGCGCTTGATCGCGACCGGGTCCTGGTTGATGCCGAGCACGCAGGCGGCCTCGCACGGCGCCGGGCACAGCTTCCCGGTGAACTCGGGGAAGTTGTTGGTGGCGTGCAGGCGCTCGATCGCCTCGTGCCAGTCGGTGCGGTAGACCAGGTCGTTCCACTCGGGGATCAGGTTGCCCAGCGGGCAGCCCTGGTGGCAGAACGGGATGCCGCAGTCCATGCACCGGCTGGCCTGCTTCTCCAGCCGCTCCTTGCCGAAGTCCTCGTAGACCTCCGACCAGGACTTGATGCGCACGTCGACCGGGCGGCGCTTGGGGAGCTCCCGCGCGACGGTCAGGAAACCCTTAGGGTCAGCCATTGCGGTGTTCCCCCTCTCAGCTCTGCGCGGCGGCCATGATGGCCTCGTCGACGTCGCGGCCCTCGGCCCGGGCGGCCTCGGCCGCCTCGAGCACCCGCCGGTAGTCCCGCGGCATGATCTTGGTGAGGCGCGCGGTGGCGGCCTCCCAGTCGGTCAGCAGCTTCTCGGCGACGGTGGAGCCGGTCTCGGCCAGGTGCCGCTCGACCAGGCCGCGCACGAACTCCGCGTCCTCGCCGCTCAGCGGCTCCAGGTCCACCATCTCCCGGTTGACGCGCTCGGCGTTCAGGTCCAGCACGTAGGCGATGCCGCCGGACATGCCGGCCGCCACGTTGCGGCCGGTGCCGCCCAGGATCACCGCGCGGCCGCCGGTCATGTACTCCAGCGCGTGGTCGCCCACGCCCTCGACGACGGCGGTGGCGCCGGAGTTGCGCACGCAGAACCGCTCGCCGACCACGCCCCGGGCGAACAGCTCGCCCGAGGTGGCGCCGTACAGGATGACGTTGCCGCCGATGATCTGGGTCTCGGCCTCGAACACCGCCTCGGCCGGCGGGCGCACGGTGATGCGGCCGCCCGACAGGCCCTTGCCCACGTAGTCGTTGGCGTCGCCGACCAGCCGGAGGGTGACGCCGCGCGGCACGAACGCGCCGAAGGAGTTGCCCGCCGAGCCGGTGAAGGTGATGTCGATGGTGCCGTCGGGCAGGCCCTCGCCGCCCCACGCGCGGGTCACCCGGTGGCCCAGCATCGTGCCGACGGTGCGGTTGACGTTGCGGATGGGCAGTTCGAGCGTGACCTTGTCGCCGCCTGCGATGGCGCCCTCGGCGAGCTGGATCAGCGTGTTGTCCAGCGCCTTGTCCAGCCCGTGGTCCTGCACGGTGGTCTGCCGCAGGGACGCGCCCGCGGGCAGCTCGGGCCGGTGCAGGATCGGCGACAGGTCCAGCCCGGCGGCCTTCCAGTGGTCGACCGCGCGGCGCGTGTCGATCAGCTCGACCTGCCCGATCGCCTCGTCCAGCGAGCGGAAGCCGAGCGCCGCCAGGTACTCGCGGACCTCCTCGGCGACGAACTCGAAGAAGTTGACGACGAACTCGGGCTTGCCGGAGAAGCGCTCGCGCAGCACCGGGTTCTGGGTGGCCACGCCCACCGGGCAGGTGTCCAGGTGGCACACGCGCATCATCACGCAGCCCGACACCACCAGCGGGGCGGTGGCGAACCCGAACTCCTCGGCGCCCAGCAGCGCCGCGATGATCACGTCGCGGCCGGTCTTCATCTGCCCGTCGGCCTGCACCACGATGCGGTCGCGCAGGCCGTTGAGCAGCAGCGTCTGCTGGGTCTCGGCGAGGCCGACCTCCCAGGGCGCGCCGGCGTGCTTGAGGGAGGTGAGCGGGGAGGCGCCGGTGCCGCCGTCGTGCCCGGAGATCAGCACCACGTCGGCGTGCGCCTTGGACACCCCGGCCGCGACCGTGCCGACGCCGACCTCCGACACCAGCTTCACGTGCACGCGGGCGGCGGGGTTGGCGTTCTTCAGGTCGTGGATGAGCTGCGCCAGGTCCTCGATCGAGTAGATGTCGTGGTGCGGCGGCGGCGAGATCAGGCCCACGCCCGGCGTGGAGTGCCGGGTCTTGGCCACCCACGGGTACACCTTGTGGCCGGGCAGCTGGCCGCCCTCGCCGGGCTTGGCGCCCTGCGCCATCTTGATCTGGATGTCGTCGGCGTTGGTGAGGTACTCCGAGGTCACCCCGAAGCGGCCGGACGCGACCTGCTTGATCGCGCTGCGCCGCAGGTCGCCGTTGGCGTCGGGGGTGAAGCGGGCCGGGTCCTCGCCGCCCTCGCCGGTGTTGGACTTGCCGCCGAGGCGGTTCATCGCGATGGCGAGGGTCTCGTGCGCCTCGGCGGAGATGGAGCCGTAGGACATCGCGCCGGTGGAGAACCGCTTGACGATCTCCGATACCGGCTCGACCTCGTCGATCGGCACCGGCGGGCGCGCGCCCTCCTTCAGGGCGAACAGGCCGCGCAGCGTCATCAGCTTCTCGGCCTGGGCGTCGACCTTGCCGGTGTACTCCTTGAAGATCTCGTACCGGCGGGTGCGGGTGGCGTGCTGCAGCTTGAACACCGTGTCGGGGTTGAACAGGTGCAGCTCGCCCTCGCGGCGCCACTGGTACTCGCCGCCGACCTCCAGGGTGCGGTGCGCGGCCTCGTTCCCGCCGGGCGGATAGGCCCTGCGGTGGCGCTCGGCGACCTCGCGGGCGATGACCTCGAAGCCGACGCCGCCGAGCCGGGAGGTGGTGCCGGTGAAGCAGCGGTCCACCACCTCGGCGCCCAGGCCGATGGCCTCGAAGATCTGCGCGCCGGTGTAGGAGGCGACGGTGGACACGCCCATCTTGGACATGACCTTCAGCACGCCCTTGCCGTAGCCCTTGACCAGGTTGCGGGTGGCCTTGGCGGCGTCGATGCCGGTGAGCGCGCCGGTCTTGATCAGGTCCTCGACCGTCTCCAGCGCCAGGTAGGGGTTGATCGCCGAGGCGCCGTAGCCGATCAGCAGCGCCATGTGGTGGCACTCGCGGGCCTCGGCGGTCTCCACGACCAGGCCGACCTGCGTGCGGGTCTTCTCCCGGATCAGGTGGTGGTGCACCGCGCCGGTCAGCAGCAGCGAGGGGATCGCGGCCTTGGCCGAGTCCGAGCCGCGGTCCGACAGCACGATGATGCGGGCGCCGGCGTCGATGGCGCGCGAGACCTCCGAGCAGATCTCGGCGAGCCGCTGCTCCAGCGCCTCGCCGCCGCCGGCCACCTCGTACAGGCCGTGCACGACGTGCGCCTGCAGGTGCGGCAGGGAGCCCTCGTCGTTGATGTGGATGATCTTGGACAGCTCGTCGTTGTCCAGGATCGGGGTGGGCAGCACCAGGCGGCGGCACGACTCCGGCCCCGGCTCCAGCAGGTTGCCCTCGGGGCCGAGGGTGGACTGCAGGCTGGTGACCAGCTCCTCGCGGATGGCGTCCAGCGGCGGGTTGGTGACCTGCGCGAACAGCTGCTTGAAGTAGTCGAACAGCAGGCGCGGGCGCTCCGACAGCACCGCGATGGGGGTGTCGGTGCCCATCGACCCGATCGGCTCGGCGCCGGTCCGCGCCATGGGCGTCAGGATGATCCGCTGCTCCTCCAGGGTGTACCCGAAGGTCTGCTGGCGCTTGACGAGCGTCTCGTGCGTGGGCACCTCGCGCTCGCGCTGCGGCAGCTCCTCGAAGCGGACCAGGCCCTCGTGCAGCCACTCGCCGTAGGGGTGCTCGGCGGCCAGCTCGGCCTTGACCTCGTCGTCCTCGATGATGCGGCCGGCCGCGGTGTCCACCAGGAAGATCTTGCCGGGCTGCAGGCGGCCCTTGCGGACCACCTTGTCCTGGTCGATGTCCAGCACGCCGGACTCGCTGGACAGCACGACGAAGCCCTCGTCGGTGACCCAGTAGCGGCCCGGGCGCAGGCCGTTGCGGTCCAGCACCGCGCCGACGACGGTGCCGTCGGTGAAGGTGACGCTGGCGGGGCCGTCCCAGGCCTCCATCAGGGTGGAGTGGAACTCGTAGAAGGCCCGGCGGGCCGGGTCCATCTCGGTGTGGTTCTCCCACGCCTCGGGGATCATCATCAGCACCGCGTGCGGCAGCGACCGGCCGGCCAGGTGCAGCAGCTCCAGGCACTCGTCGAAGGAGGCGGTGTCGCTGGCCTCGATGTCGATGACCGGGTAGATCCGCGACAGGTCGCCGGGGATCAGGTCCGAGCGCAGCAGCGCCTCGCGGGCGCGCATCCAGTTGCGGTTGCCCTTGACGGTGTTGATCTCGCCGTTGTGCGCGATGAACCGGTAGGGGTGGGCCAGCTCCCAGGCCGGGAAGGTGTTGGTGGAGAACCGCGAGTGGACCAGCGCGATCGCCGAGGTGAGGCGGCGGTCCGACAGGTCGGGGAAGAACGGCTCCAGCTGCGGGGTGGTGAGCATCCCCTTGTACACGATGGTGCGGCTGGACAGGCTCGGGAAGTAGACCCGCACGTCCTGCTCGGCGCGCTCGCGCATGCAGAACACCGCGCGGTCCAGCTCCAGGCCGGTCTTGCCGGTGTGCGGGCCGTGCGCGGCGGGCGCCACGAACAGCTGCGCGAAGTGGGGCATGGCCCGGCGCGCGGCGGGGCCGGCGAAGTCGGGGTCGTGCGGCAGCTCGCGCCACCCCAGGACCGTCAGGCCCTCCTCGACGCACAGGGTCTCGATGTGCGCCACGGCCGCGGCGCGCTCGTCGGCGTCGGTCGGCAGGAAGGCGATGCCGGCGGCGTACGCGCCGGCCTCGGGCAGGCTGAAGTCGCAGACCTCGCGGAAGAAGGCGTCGGGGATCTGCACCAGCACGCCCACGCCGTCGCCGTCGTCGGGCTCGGCGCCGACCGCACCGCGGTGGTCCAGATTCCGCAGGACGGTCAGGGCGTTCTGAACGATGTCGTGGCTCTTGCGACCGTGCAGGTCGGCCACCATGCCGACGCCGCAGGCGTCGTGCTCGTTTGCCGGGTCGTACAGCCCCTGGTTCTGAGGCCGGCCCGGCGTGAGGGCAGCAGCAGCCATCAACCCTCCCGTCGTCGTCAGTGTCACTGCTGGATGTCAGTGCAGGCACGGGACGACGTTGGCCCTGCTGCGGTGTGAAGACATTACATCACTGCCGGGATCATGCCCGACTGGACCAGATCGCGAAACTTCATCGGCGTCGATGCTTCGCGGGTCTTCACACAGTGGTTTAGACCAGGATAGCGGCCGCTTTTCCTGGCAAACCGCCCTGACCTCGGTGATCATCGTCACCGGGGACGCATGTTTACCCAGGAGTAGCCGGATCATGCGTGAGAGGGCGGGGGTTTCCGGTGGCCGGAGCGGGCCTGCGGGACGGGTCCGGCGGGCCGGTCGGCGGGCCGGCGGAGGGCTGCCGGCGGGGCGGCCCGCCGGTCAGTCGGCGCGGACGACGCGGCCGAGCACGCCGGGCGACTTCCCGCCCTCGATCAGCAGCGTCAGCAGGGTCTCGTCGCGCTCGTCGCCCTTGCCATCCACCCGCTGCGCCCACGCCACCACCGCGTAGTGGCCGATCGCCAGGCCGCGCGCCATGCCGTAGCCCTGGCCGAACCGGTCCAGCGGCTCGTCGGCGGCCAGCGGCCGCACGAAGCCGCCGCCGCGCACGCGGCCGAGGGCGTCCACCAGCCGGTCGGCGTCGTCGACGGCGGCGAGGTTGAAGACCGTCACGGCCAGGGCGTAGCCCTTCCTCGTGTCGGCGTACAGGGCGCGCGCCGCCTGCGTGCAGCGGCCGCGCGCCAGCTCCTTGGCGGCCGGGAGGCCCCACACCGCTTCGGTGCAGGAGGAGTCGAGGCGCTTGGCGCGCAGCGTCAGCCGCGCTCCGCCATCGGCGCGGACGCTCGCGGCGGTGCCCGAGAACATCTCCGTGGCGGTCAGGGGCGTGGCGTCGGACGTGCGCTGGGCCACGGCCTCGTAGGCGGCGGTGGAAGGCGAGCTGGAGTACGACGCCGGGGACGGGCCCCCGGCTGCGGGCCGCCCGACCGGGAGCGGGGTCTGGCGCTTCTTCGCAGGCTCGTCCTCGCGGGTCGCCACCAGCAGTGCCAGCAGCACGGCGACCACGGCCAGCAGGGCGCCAGCGGCCGTGAAGTACAGCTTCGGGCCCTTGAAGCCGCCCTTGCCGCCGCGTTTGCCCGCGTTCCCGCGTTTGGCGCGCTTGGTACGCGGCGGGGGCGGGGCCTCGGAGCGCAGCGGCCCTTCCTCGCCCGGCGCATGATCGGCGGCATGGCCGGGAGCGCCCGCGGCGCGGTCGAGGGAAGGCTCCGGCGGTGCGGGACGGGTGCGCTGCGGCGGGCCGGCGGGGCGGGGCGGGCGGGGTCCTCCGCGCGCCGCGCCGCCACGGCGGGAGCCGCCGGACCGGCGGGCCGGCGTCCGGGAAGGGGACGGCCGGCCGGAGCGGGCCACCGCGCCGCGCCGGGAGCGGCCGGGTTCGTCATGGTCCACGTCGGCGCAGACTACTGCCCGGGGAACGCGGCCGCGGCACCGCCCGGCCGGTTCACCGCGCCTTCCCGCCGGCCATCTCGATGCGTCCCCACACGAAGTCGGCGGGCTTCTCCACCGGGAGGCTGGCCTCGATCACCTCGTTGAGCGACCCGGGCTGGGCCCCGCCCGCGCGCTGCACCCACGTCACCACGGCGTAGTGGCCCATCGCCTTGGCGTAGGCGGCGCTGAAGCCCGTGCCGAACGCCGGGGCGCCCTTGGGGTTGAGCGGCAGCACGAACCCGGCCTTGGTCTGCGGGTCGATGGCGCGCAGCACCTGCCGCGCGCCCGCCAGGTCCTTCATGTTGAGGACGGCGAACTGGCCCAGGTGGCGCTTGTCGGAGCTGACGTAGGCGCCGCGCAGCACCTGCGTGCAGCCCTGGGCGGCCAGGTCGGCGTGCAGGCGGTCGCCCCAGGTGACGGCCTTGCAGTCGGTGGAGACGTCGGTCCCGGCGAGGGTGAAGGCGTACTTGCCGGTCGACACGCTCTTGGTGTCGCCGCCGAACACCTCGCCCGGGGCCAGCGGCCTCGCGTCGGCGGACCGCTGGGCGATCGCGGCCATGCCCTCGACCTCGTGGTCGGGGGTGTAGGCGACCGGCAGCAGCGGGGCGGCCGCCGGTTTCTTCTCCTCGCCGCCGGTCAGCACGACCGCGGCCACGGCCGCCAATACGACGGCGACCAGGGCGCCCGCGGCGCCGAACAGCACCTTGGGCGGGGGGAGCCTGCGGGCGGGCTTGCCGCCCTCCTCCGGCCAGAAGTCGCGTCCGCGGTCGGCGGACGCCGCCTGGGGAGCACCAGTGTCACGCGCCTCGATCACAGCCGGGAGCTTAGCGGTCCCGCCGCCCTTCGCGCGCCAAAAGGGAGCTTCCTACCCCTTTGTCGGCCCTGCGGCGCGGTCCCGCCCCTCAGACGCCGTTGACGCCGATCAGCGCCCCGACGCCGTAGGTGAGGGCGGCCGCCGCGCCGCCCAGGGCCAGCTGCCGCAGCCCGCCCGACCACCAGGACCGGGCGGTCACCCGCGCCACCAGCGCGCCCGCGCCGAACAGCCCCAGCCCCGCCAGCAGCGCGGCGGGCCACAGGCTGGTGGCGCCCAGCAGGTAGGGCAGCACCGGCAGCAGCGCGCCCACCGCGAACGAGGCGAACGACGACCCGGCCGCCAGCAGCGGCGAGGGCAGGTCCCCCGGCTCCACGCCCAGCTCCTCGCGGGCGTGCACGGCCAGCGCGTGCTCGGGGTCGCGGGACAGCTGCCGGGCCACCTCGGCGGCGGTCTCGGCGTCCACGCCGCGCGCCTCGAACATCGCGGCCAGCTCGCGCTCCTCGGCGGCCGGGTGGCGGACCAGCTCCAGCCGCTCCACCTCGATCTCGGCGGCCGCCAGCTCCGACTGGGAGGCCACCGAGACGTACTCCCCCGCCGCCATCGAGAACGCGCCGGCCGCCAGGCCCGCCAGGCCGGCCAGCAGCACCACGCGCTGCGGGGCCTGGCCTCCGGCGATGCCGGCGATCAGCGCGAAGTTGGAGACCAGGCCGTCCATCGCGCCGAACACCGCGGGCCGCAACCAGCCGCCGGTGACGTCCCGGTGCCGGTGGTGGATCTCGGCCGAGATCCCGGGTTCCTCGGGCACGGCTACTTGGCGGCCTTGTCCTCGGTCTTGTCGCCGCTCTCGTTGCCGGTCGCGCCTTCGGCGTCGGCGGCGGCGGGCTTCTCCTCGGCCTTGATGTCGGGCTCGGGCCCGGCCTCCGGCTCGTCGGCCTCCACGTCGTCGGCCTTGTCCGCCGGCTCGTCCGCCGGGGCCTCGGGCTCGTCGACGGGCTCGGCCTCAACCCTGGTCTCGGGTCCTTCCTTCACCTCGGGCGCGGCCTCGGTGCGGGTCTCGTCCTTGGCTTCCGCCTCCGGCTCCGGCGTCGCGAGCACGGTCTCGGGCTCCGCGTCCTGTTCGGGCTTGGCCTCAGGCTCTGCGTCGTCGTCCTTGGCGAGGACGACGGGAGCGGCCTTCTCAGGCTTGTCGGCCTTGTCGGCCTTCTCCGCCTTCTCGGCGGGCTCCGGCTCGGGAGCGGTCTCCGCCTCGGCGGCCGTGCCGGTCTCGGCGGGGGCGCCGACGTTCTCCGGGCCGGTCTTGTTGCGGGCGTAGTACAGGTAGGCGACCGCGCCGAGGAACACGACCACGGCGGTCCAGTCGTTCAGCCGCAGGCCCAGGATCTGGTGCGCGTCGTCGATGCGCAGCCACTCGATCCAGAACCGGCCCACGGTGTAGGCGGCCACGTAGAGGGCGAACGCGCGGCCGTGGGTGAGCTTCCAGCGGCGGTCGGCCCAGATCACCAGGATCGCGACGCCCACGCACCACAGCGACTCGTACAGGAACGTGGGGTGGTAGGTGGCGATGTCGGCGTACTTGGGGTCCAGGCTGCCGTCCGACAGGCGGGGCCGGTGCGCCTGGTCGATCTCCAGGGCCCAGGGCGCGTCCAGCGGCCGCCCGTACAGCTCCTGGTTCCACCAGTTGCCCCAGCGGCCGATGGCCTGCGCCAGGGCGATGCCGGGGGCGATCGCGTCGCCCAGCGCCAGCACCGAGACGCCGTGCCGGCGGCAGCCGATCACCGCGCCGAGCGCGCCCAGCACGACCGCGCCCCAGATGCCGAGGCCGCCCTCCCAGATCTTCAGCGCGTTGACCGGGTCGCGGCCCTCGCCGAAGTAGCGCTGGTAGTCGGTGACCACGTGGTAGAGCCGGCCGCCGACCAGCCCGAACGGCACGGCCCAGACCGCGACGTCGATGATCACGCCGGGTGTGCCGCCCTTGGCGGCCCAGCGCCGCTCGCCGAGCCAGACCGCCACGACGATGCCAAGAATGATCATCAGGGCGTAGGCGCGGATCGGGACGGGTCCGAGGTGCCAGACACCTTCGGCGGGACTCGGAATGGAGGCGAGCGGCTGCATGAGCGATGACGTTACCGCCTTCGCGGCGCGCCCGTGCCCCCGGTCCGAGGAAGATCGGATCGGCGGCGGCCGGGACCGTCCCGCGGGCGCCCTTCCAGTGCCGTCCCGCCCCTCGCGCGGCGCCGCTCCGGCCCCGTCTCAGCCGCGCCCGGCGGCCCGAACGGCCTTCTCCAGCCCCCCGGGGTCCAGCACCTGGGAGCGCAGGTCCAGGGCCTTGCCGTCCAGCAGGACGGTGGGCGTGCCCTCGATCTTGCGGTCCGTCAGGGCGTACTCGGTCATCTTCGCCAGCTCGGCCGCCTTGGCGTCGCCGTTGACACAGCCGGGGAAGGCGGGATCGGTGATGCCGGCGCGCTGCCCCCAGGAGACCAGGTCGGCGTTGGAGAATCCCTCGTCGCCCTCTTCGGGCTGGTTGGCGTAGAGGGTGTCGTGGAAGGCCAGCCAGCGGTCGGCGGGCGCGCACAGCGCCGCGTTGGCGGCGCGGTGGCTGTTGGACGACAGCGGCTCGCGGTCGGCGCCCCGGAACAGCTGCAGGGGCCGGTAGACGACGCGGAGCGCGCCCTCCCCCGCCAGCCTCTTGATCGTGTCCCCGGAGGCGTCCTCGGCCTTCTTGCAGACCGGGCACTGGAAGTCCTCGAAGAGCTCCAGCACGGGCTCGGCCACTCCGGCCTGGGCCATCAGCGTCGATCCGTCCGCCTGCCGCGACACCGGCGCCAGCGGCCCGGTGTAGGAGGAGGCGGTCTTCGCGCCCCCGTCGTCATCGCCGCCGCGGACCGCCACGACCACCACGGCCACGACCGCGGCGACGGCCGCGACGGCGCCGACCGCGGCCAGCAGCAGCCTGCGCTGCCGCGCCTTCGTCTGGCCCCGGACGCGTTCGTCCGCGAGCCGCTCCCTCGCCGAACGGTCCCGTTCCGCCTTGCCCATCCGCGTTCCCCGATCGTGCGTGATGCGCATCGCCCCGGTTCAGAGGCTACTGCCAGGGCGTTCGGCGGTGCGGAGGGCGGGTGGGAGAAGCGACGCCGCGCCCCCGTGGAGGGGACGCGGCGTCGGTGTCGCGCTGGTGTCGCGCCGGAGCGAACGGCCTACTTGGCGGTGGCCGCCGCGGCGACGGCGCCCTTGATGTCGGCCATGCCGCGCTGGTCGAGCTTCTTGCCGTCCAGGAACACCGTCGGGGTGCTGTCGATCTTGCGCTCCTGCAGGGCGTAGGTGGTCATCGACTCGACCTGCGCCTTCTTCTGCTGGTCGGTGACGCACTTGTCGAAGCCGGCGTCGGTCACGCCGACGTCCTTGCCCCAGGCGACCAGGTCCTTGGGCGCGAAGCCCTCGCTGCCCTCGCGCGGCTGGAACTTGAACAGCGCGTCGTGGTAGGACAGCCACTTGTCGGCCGGGACGCACAATGCCGCCGCGGCCGAGCGGAAGGAGTTGGACTTGATCGGGTCGGGCTGCTGGCCGAACAGGTGGAACGGCCGGTAGACGACCTTGACCTTGCCCTCGGCGGCCAGCTCCTTGACGTCCTTGCCGCCGGCCTCCTCGAACTGCTGGCAGGCCGGGCACTGGAAGTCCTCGAAGACCTCCAGCACGGGCTTGGTCACCCCGGGCTTGGCCATCACGATCGAGCCGTCGGCCTCGCGCGTCAGCGGCGCCTGCGGCCCGGTGTAGGGGGCTGCCGTCTGGTCGCGCTTGCTCTTCTGGTCCAGGACCACCACGGTGACGGCCACGATCGCCGCCACCGCGACCACCCCGCCGAGGATGATCGCCAGCAGCCGCTGCTGCTTCTGGCGCGCGGCCTGCTTCTTGCGCTCGACGGCCAGCCGCTCGCGCGCGGACCGCTCCCGTGCGGCCTTGCTCATGGAGTACTCCTCAATCGGCCCAGCGGCCGGGCGCCGCGTGGGGATCGGATCTAGTCGGTCTGACCGATCCGGCGGAACTCGTCCACCAGGACGAGGATGAACAGCAGGATAGTGATGACGTGCACGCCGGTGCACCACAGGCAGATCTTGTGCAGGATGGCCAGCTCGGCGGTCACCAGGTACACCACGAACAGCACGCCGACGCACACGCTGCCGAGCCGCGCCCAGCGCAGCACCGGGCTGCCCGACCGCAGCGCGGGCGGGGTGATCAGCACGGCGAAGCCGATGAAGAACGCCAGCCCCAGCAGCGGCAGCGGGATCCCGAGCAGCTCGGAGTACTCGCTGGTGGTGACCGAGTGGCAGTCCACCGTCTTGTTCGTGGAGCAGACCAGCGCGCCCTCGTTGTAGTGGGTCACCGTCAGGTAGACCGAGATCGCCAGGCCGGCGAGGGTGAGGACCCAGGCCGAGATCGCGAACCACGGCGGACGGGCGGGGGCCGGCGGCACCGCCGCCCCCTCGCCGGTCGCCTCGGCGTGCTGCACCATCCGTGTTCCCTCCGAGCCCGTCGGTCGCCGTCGCGCCGGGCCGGGGCGGCTGTGTCAGCGCCCCGGCCCGGCCGGGTCTCACCTTAAGGGACCAGGGATAAGGCCCGCGTAGGAACGACGCGCCGAATCGGGCGCGCGGCGGTCCGAAAACCGGTCAGGCGCGGCCGCGCACGCCCTCGGCCAGCTCGGCGGCCAGCTCGCGGACGCCCGCGAGGCCGGCGGCCCGGTCGGGGGCGTCCAGCAGGCGGCGGATGAACGCCGATCCGACGATCACGCCGTCGGCGAACCGGGCCACCTCGGCCGCCTGCACCCCGGTGCCGACGCCGAGGCCGAGGCCGACCGGCAGCGCGCCGCCGTGCGGCGCGGTCCCGGCGTCCTTGCCGATGACGGTGCGGGTGCGCTCCACCAGCCGGGGCGCGCCGGTGTCCAGCGCGGTGCGGGCGCCGGTGACGCCCATCAGCGAGGCGGCGTAGACGAAGCCCCGGCACAGCCGGGTGATCTTCTCGATGCGCTCGTCGGTGGAGCTGAGCGCGACCAGGAACACCTTGTCCAGGTCGTGCTCGTCGGCGGCCGCCAGCCACGGCCCGGCCTCCTCGGGCGTGAGGTCGGGGGTGATCAGGCCCTGGCCGCCGGCCGACTTCAGGTCGCGGGCGAAGGCGTCCACGCCGTAGCGGTCGACGGGGTTCCAGTAGGTCATGACCAGGGTCGGCGCGCCGGTGGCGGCGACGGCCTCGACGGTGCGCAGCACGTCGGCGACGCGGACGCCGCCGACCAGCGCCCGGTGCACCGCGTCCTGGATGGTGGGGCCGTCCATCATCGGGTCGCTGTAGGGCAGCCCGATCTCGATCACGTCGCATCCGGCCTCGACCATGGCGGTCGCGGCGTCGATCGCGCCCTGGTGGTCGGGGAAGCCCGCGGGCAGGTAGCCGACCAGCGCGGCCCGGCCCTCGGCCTTGGCCTTGTCGTAGGCGTCCTGGACGCTCATCGGCCCTCGCCCTCCGGCATCAGGCCGAAGTACTCGGCGGCGGTGTGCATGTCCTTGTCGCCGCGGCCCGACAGGCACACCACCAGGGTGCCCTCCGGGCCGAGCTCCCGGCCGACCTTGATCGCGCCGGCCAGCGCGTGCGCCGACTCGATCGCCGGGATGATGCCCTCGGTGCGGCACAGCAGCGAGAACGCCTCCATCGCCTCGGCGTCGGTGACGGGGCGGTACTCGGCGCGGCCGGTGTCGTGCAGCCAGGAGTGCTCGGGGCCGACGCCGGGGTAGTCGAGCCCGGCCGAGATCGAGTGCGACTCGACGGTCTGGCCGTCCTCGTCCTGCAGCAGGTAGGTGCGCATGCCGTGGATGACGCCGACGCGGCCGCCGGAGATGGTGGCGGCGTGCCGCCCGGTCTCCACGCCGTCGCCGGCGGCCTCGAAGCCGCAGAGCCGGACCGAGGGGTCGTCCACGAAAGCGTGGAAGGCGCCGATGGAGTTGGAGCCGCCGCCGACGCAGGCCACGACGGCGTCGGGCAGCTTCCCGGTGAGGTCGATGACCTGCTGCCGGGCCTCCACGCCGATGATGCGCTGGAGCTCGCGCACCATCATCGGGAACGGGTGCGGGCCCATGGTGGAGCCGACGCAGTAGTGGGTGTCGTCGACGGTGGCGACCCAGTCGCGGAACGCCTCGTTGCAGGCGTCCTTGAGGGTGCGGCTGCCGGTGCGGACCGGGACGACCTGGGCGCCCAGCATCCGCATCCGCGCGACGTTGAGCGCCTGGCGCTGGGTGTCGACCTCGCCCATGAAGACGGTGCACTCCAGGCCCATCAGCGCCGCGGCGGTGGCGGTGGCCACGCCGTGCTGCCCGGCGCCGGTCTCGGCGATCATGCGCTTCTTGCCCATGCGCCGGGTGAGCAGCGCCTGGCCGAGCACGTTGTTGATCTTGTGGGAGCCGGTGTGGTTGAGGTCCTCGCGCTTGAGCAGCACGCGGGCGCCGCCGGCGTGCTCGGCGAAGCGCCTGGCCTCGGTGAG
Source organism: Spirillospora sp. NPDC050679 (assembly GCA_044456955.1). Taxonomy (GTDB): domain Bacteria; phylum Actinomycetota; class Actinomycetes; order Streptosporangiales; family Streptosporangiaceae; genus Spirillospora. The sequence goes on from JBITGK010000026.1 coordinate 33,445, forward strand.
CAGGCTGGGGCGGCCCGCGTAGTCCTTCAGCAGGCCGTTCAGCTCGCCGGTGAACTCCGGGTCCTCGCGGGCGGCGGCGAACTCGCGGTCGAGCTCGTCCAGCGCGGCCATCAGGGCCTCGGGGGCGAAGCGGCCGCCGAAGACGCCGAAGTGGCCGGTGGCGTCGGGCACGGATGCGGGCGCGGATTCGGGCGCGGGCATGGCGGAGCCGCGCGCGGAATCGATGGTCATCTGAATTCTCGTCCTGTCGTGCGGAGAGGGCTTATCCGGTTAGTGAGACGTCGGACAAGCGCGCCATCGTTCGCGCAGGGGCTCCATCAGCATGGCCGTAGCCTACCGTCAGCCGCTCTGCCGCAGCGCCGGGTGGGCCCCGGCGGCGACGAGGTCGGCGACCGCGGCGCGCGGCTCCTTGCCGATGACCAGGCTCTCGCCGACCAGCACCGCGTCGGCCCCGTGCGAGGCGTAGGCCAGCAGGTCGTGGGGGCCGCGCACGCCGGACTCGGCGATGGTGACGATCCCCTTGGGGATGGCCGGGGCGACCCGGGCGAACACCTCGCGGTCCACCTTGAGGGTCTTCAGGTCGCGCACGTTCACGCCGATGACCTTGGCCCCGGCGTCCACGGCGCGGGCGGCCTCGTCCTCGGTGTGCACCTCCACCAGCGGCAGCAGGCCGATCGACTCGGCCCGCTCCACCAGCGACACCAGCGCGTCCTGCTCCAGCGCGGCCACGATCAGCAGCGCCAGGTCGGCGCCGTGCGCGCGCGCCTCCCACAGCTGGTAGGAGGTGACGATGAAGTCCTTGCGCAGGATCGGGATGTCCACGTTGGCGCGGACCGCGGCCAGGTCCTCCAGGCTGCCGCCGAAGCGCCGCCGCTCGGTCAGCACGCTGATCACCTTGGCGCCGCCGGCCTCGTAGTCGCGGGCGAGCGCGGCGGGGTCGGCGATCGCGGCGAGCGCGCCCTTGGACGGGCTGGAGCGCTTGACCTCGGCGATGACCGACACGCCCTGGCCGCGCAGCGCCCCCAGCGCGTCGCGCGGGGCCGGGGCGGCCGCGGCCTTGTCCTTGAGGGCGGCCAGCGGGACCTCTCGCTGCCTTTCGGCGAGATCGGCCCGGACGCCGTCGATGATCTCGTCGAGAACACTCACGCGGTAGGCCCCCTATGTTCCGGTCGATCCGTGCACCGATCGTAGCCGCACCGGCCGCGGGCGGCGCACTCCGGGCCGCCGCCGGGCCGCCCCGCGCCGCTCACGGGGCCAGGACGTGCGCGAACGGGAGATTGCGCACCACCCAGAAGGCCAGCGTGACGACCAGGAAGGCGGCGATGGCGGGCGGCCGGAGGAGGGCCGGGCGCCAGGGCTCGCCGCGTGCCCGGTGGACCGTCCAGCTTCCCCAGGCCCAGGCCGCGACCGGTAGCAGCAGGAACAGGTACGGATTGCTGCCCAAGGCCGCGCCGACCTGCCCGTGGGCCAGGGAGTTGACCATGCGGAGGCCGCCGCAGCCTGGACAGTAGAGGCCGGATATGGCCAGGAAGGGGCAGGTGGGGTAGTGCCCGGGTTCGTGCGGGTCCACGGACGCCACCAGCGTCACGGCGGCCGCGACGGCCGCCAGGACCCCCGCAGGGACCAGAAGGGCGCGTACGCCTCGTGCGGGCGCGCGCGGCGGCTTGTAGGCGGGTACGCGGCTCACACGGCCAGCCTAGGCGTCCAGGACATAGCCGACGCCCCGGACCGTGCGGATGGGGCTGTCGGCGCCGAGCTTGGCGCGCAGCTGCGCCACGTGGACGTCCACGGTGCGGCTTCCCGCGCCCGCGCCCGGCCCCCAGGCGGCGTCCAGGAGCTGCTCGCGGCTGAACACCCGGCCGGGGTTGCCCATCAGGAACTCCAGCAGGTCGAACTCGGTGACGGTGAGGACCGCCGACCGGTCGCCGACCGCGGCCGTGCGGTGGTGCGGGTCCAGGGTCAGCGGGCCCGCGCGCAGCAGCTCGGGCGGGCGCTCCTCCCCCTCGGGCCCGGAGCCGCCGCCCGGCGCTCCGGCCCGCAGCGCCTCCCCCACCGCCGCGACCAGCACGCGGGGAGAGAAGGGGCGGGACACCCGGTGGCGGCCGAGACCGCGTGCGGCCGCCGGGTCGGGCGCGTCCACGAGCGCCACGACCGGGGCGGGGCGGGCCGCGTCGGCGACCCGCCGGTACAGGTCGGCGGGGCGCAGCCCCAGGGGCAGCCCGGCGGCCGACAGGTCGAGCACGACCACGTCGGCGCGGACCCGGGCCACCGCCGCCGGGGCGGCGGCCGGGTCGCGCTCGATCTGCACGTCGTAGCCCTCGCGGGCCAGGTAGCGGCGCTGGAGCTCGGCGACGGCGGGCTCGTGCTCGACGACCAGCACCAGCCCGCCCTCGGCGGTCATGACGGGCGGGACTCGCCGGCGGACCGGTCGGCGGGTCGGTCGGCCGGTTCCGCGGCGGGGCTCCCGGCGGAGTCCCCGGTGGACTCCCTGGTGGACTCCTCGGTGGGGTCCTCGCCCCGGTCCAGGGACTTCCACAGGCTGGCGGAATCGTCGCCGGCGGCGGCCGGCCTTGCGGGAGCGGGACCGGCGGGAGCGGCCCCCTGGCGCTCGTAGCGGGCCGACATGCCGGGCCAGCGGGCGCCGCGCACCAGCGTGAACAGCCCGGCGGCCACGATCAGCACGCCTCCGGCCAGCGACACCGCCCACCAGGGCCCGGTCTGCACGGCGGTCTCCCCGGCCAGGCGCAGCATGGTGCTCTTGCCCGCCGCGGCGGCGCGCACCTCCCCGGCCTGGATGCCGGTGACCGACGAGACGGCGATGACCGCGCCGAACACCGCCAGCAGCGCGCCGAGGCCGGCGCGGACCCGGCCGCGCGTGGCGAACAGCACCGCCATCCCCGCCAGCGCCGCCCAGCCCAGGCCGCCGGGCAGCGCGCCGAGGTCGCGGCCGGTCAGCTCCAGGCTGAACGGCGTGATCGCGTCGCGGGCCCGGACGGTCGCCCAGGGGCGTCCGGCGGCCAGCAGCGTGAGCCCGGCGCCGGCGGCGCACACCAGCGCCGCCAGGCCGCGTTCGCGCGCGGGGGTCATGGCGACTTCGGCCGTTCCCCCACCACGGCGTCGAGCACGTCGGCGTCCCAGCAGGTGCGGTCGCCGGTGTGGCAGGCCGCGCCGACCTGGTCCACCTTCACCAGGATCGCGTCGGCGTCGCAGTCGAGGGCGACCGACTTCACCCACTGCTGGTGGCCGGAGGACTCCCCCTTCACCCAGTACTCCTGGCGGCTGCGCGACCAGTAGGTGCAGCGGCCGGTGGTGAGGGTGCGGTGCAGCGCCTCGTCGTCCATCCACCCCAGCATGAGCACCTCACCGGTGTCGTACTGCTGGGCGATGGCCGGGACGAGGCCGTTGGGGTCGCGCTTGAGGCGATCGGCGATCTTGGGGTCCAGATTGGACGGGCGAGCGGACATGGGCCTCATTCTGCCGGGTGGCCCCGGTCCGCCGCACCGAGCCCCGCGCATGGGGCGGCGGACGGGACCGGCACGGGAGGGACGCCGGCCTGCGCCGGCGGACACGAAAGGGCCCGCATCCCTGCCGGGATGCGGGCCCTGACGTACGACTGCGGGTGTTACAGGGGGACGACCTGGTCGGCCTGCGGGCCCCGGTTACCCTGCGTCACCTCGAACTGAACCCGCTGGTTCTCGTCCAGGGTGCGGTAGCCGGAGGACTGGATCGCCGAGTAGTGCACGAAGACGTCCGGTCCGCCGCCGTCCACGGCGATGAAACCGAAGCCCTTTTCGGCGTTGAACCACTTCACGGTGCCCTGCTGGGGCATGTCTTTCTCCTTGCGGCAAAACGTGGGCCCACACCTCGTGGACCCAGGGCGGTCGCTGCGGAACGCTCTCGCCGCCGGCAGGTCCCGGAAAAGCCAAAACGCCCGCTGCCATCAGTTCGCGGGCGTCCAACCAAACGATCGAGAACCACGACTGCAACCGACGACCCCACCGTATCACCGGTTCCGCGTAATGCGGAGGTGCCGCAACCCTTGCGATTCACCCCTTGGCGAACCAGGCCGTTACCTGCCCGTTAAAGGTTCCAACCGTTCTCGGTCAGGGTCTTGACACTCCCGGTGACGCCCGTTGATCCTGACGGGTGCGACAGCGGTCCCGCCCCGTGCGCGCCGCGCCCGCCGCCGCACCGGCCGCCGCGCGCCCCGCCCCGGCAGAGCGCGCCCGCGGGGCGCCGGGAGTCGCCGCTATGCCGGTGAACATAATCTTTCTCGGGACAAACCGGGCAATTCTTATCCGCGGAGTTGTGCTTTCCTCCCGCGTCCACGGCAGTGACCTGCGAACCCACTCCCGAGGCGCGCACCGGATGCGCGGAACGTGCACAAACAATCGCCCCGGCGTTGGCACTTTTGTCAACGACTTGAAGATCGAAGCGTGACAACTCGCGCGACCGCCGCCAATCCCCTCCCCCGTCGCCGGAGCGCTCTCCGCCGGCCACTCCGCGTGCGCCCCCGGCCCGGACGCCCGCTCGATGGAGAAGTCCTCCGGCTGCGGCGGTATTCCGGGCACGGCGGGGGCGCGGAGGCCGGTCCCGGCCAGGCGGGGGCCCGCGCGACGGCGGGCCGCGGCGGGTGGCGGTGGGCCTGCGGCGGCAGGGCGTGCCTGGCCGGGCGGGAATAAGCGCTCTCGCCGGATGGTAGGCATGTGCAGGCCCGCAGACCCCCTCCATCCGCCACGTAAGGGGGCGTTCCCCCGGGCAGCCGCCGTGCGTGAAGGAGTTGTGCCGTGCCACCAGGAGCCCCCCGCGTCAATCCGCGCGTCCTCCGGGAGGGGATGGCGGTGCTGTGGGTCGCGATCAAGGCAGAGCCCCGGGTGTTCACGCTGTCGGTGCTGGCCAGCGCGCTGTACGCGCTGATGACGGTCGGCACCGCGCAGGTGCTGGGCTGGGCGACCGAGCACGTGATGCTGCCGGCGTTCCGGTCCGGGAGCACCACCGCGGGCGCGCTGGCGGGCGCGGCCGCGGCGATCGTCGGGGTGGCGGCCCTGAAGGCGCTGGGCGTGGCGGGCCGCCGCTTCTACGCGGGCCTGATGCAGTACCGGATGCAGGCCAAGTACCGGCGCGAGGTGACCCGCCAGTACCTGAGGCTGCCGCTGGCCTGGCACCACCGGCACCCCACCGGGCAGCTGCTGTCCAACGCCAACGCCGACGTGGAGGCGTCCTGGGCGCCGATCGCGCCGCTGCCGATGGCGGTGGGCGTGGTGTTCATGCTGGTGATCGCGGCGGTGTCGATCGTGCTGACCGACGTCACCGTGGCGGTGGTGGGGTTCCTGGTGTTCCCCGCGATCGCCCTGCTCAACGTGGTGTACCAGCGCAAGCTGGCGCCCGTGGCGACGCGGGCGCAGCAGCTGCGCGCCGAGGTCAGCGAGGTCGCGCACGAGAGCTTCGAGGGCGGCCTGGTGGTCAAGACGCTGGGCCGCGAGCAGGCCGAGACCGAGCGCTTCGCCGCGGCGGCCGACGCGCTGCGCGACGCCAACATCAAGGTGGGCCGGGTGCGCGGGCTGTTCGACCCGGTCCTGGAGGCGCTGCCCAGCCTGGGCGTGCTGGCGGTGCTGCTGATCGGGTCGATGCGGTTGAGGTCCGGCGCGATGAGCGCCGGCGACCTGGTGAACGTGGCCTACCTGTTCACCCTGCTGGCCTGGCCGATCCGGGCGCTGGGCTGGGTGCTGGCCGAGGTGCCGCGCAGCGTCGTGGGCTGGCGGCGGGTCCGGGGCGTGCTGGACGCCGGCGGGTCGCTGCCCTACGGCGCGGCCGAGCCCGCCGGGGACGCGGCGGCGTCGCTGGAGGTGCGCGCGGTGCGGTTCGGCTACGAGCCGGCCGACGGCGACGAGCCCGGGGACGTGCTGCGCGAGGTGTCGTTCAGCGCCGGACCTGGGCGCACGATCGCGCTGGTCGGCCCGACCGGCGCGGGCAAGTCCACGCTGACCTCGCTGCTGGTGCGGCTGGTGGACCCGGCCGAGGGCGCGGTGCTGCTGGACGGGGTGGACGTGCGGGACCTGCGGCGGGGCGGCGTCGCCGAGACCGCCGCGCTGGTGCCCCAGCAGACGTTCCTGTTCGACGACACCGTGCGCGGCAACATCACGCTGGGCGCCGACCTGCCCGACGAGCGGGTCTGGGAGGCGCTGCGGCTGGCGCAGGCCGACGGGTTCGTGGCGGCGCTGCCCGGGGGCCTGGACACCCAGGTCGGCGAGCGCGGCGCGACGCTGTCGGGCGGGCAGCGCCAGCGGCTCGCGCTCGCGCGCGCCCTGGTGCGGCGGCCGCGGCTGCTGGTGCTGGACGACGCGACCTCGGCGGTGGACCCGCAGGTCGAGGCCCGCATCCTGGCCGCGCTGCGCGAGGGGCGGGGCGGCGGCGCGACCGTGATCGTGGTGGCCTACCGCAAGGCCACCATCGCGCTGGCCGACGAGGTGGTCTACCTGGAGCACGGCCGGGTGTCCGACCGGGGGACGCACGCGGAGCTGCTGACCCGCTCGACGGGCTACCGCAACCTCGTGAACGCCTACGAGCGGGCCGAGGCCGAGCAGGAGGCGCTGGAGCCCGACGGGACCGGCGAGGTCGAGGGCGGAGTAGAGGACGGGGTGCTGAAGTGACGGCGCTGAGCGAGACTTCCATCGGCGAGGGCGCGATCAGCACGCTGCGCCGGGGGCTGCGGCTGTCGCCGGAGTTCCGGGCGGGGCTGGCGGGCACGCTGGCGCTGGCGCTGGTGGCCACGGCGGGCCGCGTGGTGGTGCCGATCGCGGTGCAGCAGACCATCGACAAGGGCGTGACCGGCGCGCACGGGCCCGACATCGGGTTCATCCGCACGGCGGTGCTGCTGTGCGCGGTGGCGGTGCTGATCACGGCGGTCAGCGCGTACGCGATGAACGTGCGGCTGTACCGGACCACCGAGACGGGCCTGGCCTCGCTGCGGGTCAAGGCGTTCCGGCACGTGCACGACCTGTCCATGCTCACCCAGAGCGGCGAGCGGCGCGGCGCGCTGGTGTCGCGGGTGACCGGCGACGTGGACCAGATCAGCCAGTTCATGCAGTGGGGCGGGCTGATGATCATCATCTCGCTGGGCCAACTGGTGGTGGCCAGCGTGCTGATGGCGGTGTACTCCTGGCCGCTGGCGCTGCTGGTGTGGGTGGCGTTCGTGCCGCTGGCGTTCGCGCTGCGCCGCTTCCAGCGCCTGATCTCGGCGGCCTACACGCGGGTCCGCGAGCGCACCGGCGACCTGCTGGCGGCCGTCAGCGAGTCGGTGGTGGGCGCGTCGGTGATCCGCGCCTACGCCTCCGAGGAGCGCACCGCGCAGAAGGTGGACGAGACCGTCGCGGCGACGCGCCGGGCGCAGACGCGCGCGCAGGGCCTGGTGGCGATGACCTTCCCGGCCAGCGAGCTGGTCGCGGCGGTCGCGACCGCCGCGGTGGTGGTCGCCGGCACGCTGCTGGGCGTGGGCGGGCACCTGACGGCCGGCGAGCTGGTGGCGTTCCTGTTCCTGGTGACGCTGTTCGTCAGCCCCATGCAGACCGCCACCGAGGTGCTGAACGAGGCGCAGAACGCGATCGCCGGGTGGCGGCGCGTGCTGGGCGTGCTGGACACCGAGCCCGACGTGGCCGACCCCGGCGAGGAGGGCGAGGCGCTGCCGCGCGGCCCGATCGAGGTGCGGTTCGAGGACGTGGGGTTCGCCTACCCGGGCGGGCCGCCGGTGCTGCACGGGGTGGACGCGGAGATCGCGCCGCGCACCCGGGTCGCGATCGTCGGCGAGACCGGCTCGGGCAAGACCACCTTCGCCAAGCTGCTGACCCGGCTGATGGACCCCACCGCCGGGCGGGTGCTGGTGGACGGCGTGCCGCTGGACCGGGTGCGGTTCTCCTCGCTGCGCGAGCGGATCGTGATGGTGCCGCAGGACGGCTTCCTGTTCGACGCCTCGCTGGCCGACAACATCCGCTACGGCAGGCCGGACGCCACCGACGAGGACCTGGTGCTGGCCCTGACCGAGCTGGGGCTCGCCGACTGGCTGGAGGGCCTGCCGCGCGGGCTGGCCACGCCGGTGGGGCAGCGCGGCGAGTCGCTGTCGGCCGGCGAGCGGCAGCTGGTGGCGCTCGCCCGCGCCTACATCGCCGACCCGGACCTGCTGGTGCTGGACGAGGCCACCTCCGCGGTCGACCCGGCCACCGAGGTGCGCCTGCAGCGGGCGCTGGACGGGGTGACGCGGGGCCGCACGGCGATCTCGATCGCGCACCGGATGTCCACGGCCGAGGCCGCCGACGAGGTCATCGTGTTCGACGCGGGCCGGATCGTGCAGCGCGGCCCGCACGCCCGGCTGGTCGCCGAACCCGGCGTCTACGCGGGGCTGCACGAGTCGTGGATCGCCCAGCGCACGATCTGAGCGCCGCGCCGCCGCTAAAGCACTTGCCCGATATCTGGTCTGCTGCGCATTCTGCTGGGGTGAGCAGCCATGAGGTCGTCTTGGAATCATCGAGCACGCTGCACGGACAGTTGCAGCGGGGCCTGGGCCGGGCCGCGCGGCGCGCGGCCGACAGAAGGGGCGCCGGGGAGTACGTGTACGACTGCGTGCTCCGCGATCCGCGCTGGGACCGCCAGTGCGAGGACCGGGCGCTGTATTACGCGCGCCTGATGGTGGACCTGGAGTTGCCCACCGGCCCCTTGGCCGAGTTCCTCTTCGCCCCGGACGACCTCACCGACTCCGACGACTGGCGGGCGGCGCTGCCGCTGGCGGTGCTGGCCGACCTGGTGCGCCTGAGCCGCCGCGAGGCGGCCGAGGTGCTGCGCCGGTACGCCGAGGAGGGGGCGCACTGGTTCGACGCCCTGGACGAGCTTGTGGGCCTGCGGGACCCCTCCCTGACGATCGGGCTGGACCGGTTGGCGGCGACGCGCTGCGACGAGGCCGAGCTGGACCACCTGGTGGCCGGCCCGCACAATCCGGTGATCGAGATTTGGGCCGAGCGGCAGCCGCGGATCGCGGCGGCCCTGGAGCGGCGGCGCCCCGCCGGGCGGATGCGGCGGCCGGGCGGACCGGCCGCCGAGCGCCCCGCCCGCACCGAGGAGGAACTGCTGGAACTGGCCCGGCGCGGCGACGACGGCGCCGTGTCGGCGATCTTCGAGCTGGGGCGGCGCCGCTCCCCCGGCCTTCTCGACCTCGCCGAGGAGGTGCTGCCTCAGCGCCCCGGCAACCGCTGGGGCGGTGTCGTGTGCCGCGCGCTGCGCGAGTTCGGCGGTCCGGAGACGCTCCCGCGCGCCCGCGAGTGGGCCGCCTCCAGAGGCGGCTGCGCCGACATGGGGCTGCGCATCCTGGCCCGCCACGGCACACGGCAGGACATACCGCTGCTGATGCGGGCCCTGGACGACGCCCTGGCCCGCCGCGAGTGGGGCGAGTCCGCCGGGCCCATCGAGGGACTGGGCCGGCTGCGCGCCGGAGAGGCCGTCCCGCTGCTGAAAACCGCCTGGTCGGAGTCCACGTACGCCTACCTGCGCCCGCGCGTGCTGACCGCGCTGACCCGCACCGCCCCGCACACCGCCGAGACCTACACCATCGAGGGCCTGTGGGACTGCGAGGAGGGGGTGCGCGAGATCGCCGTCCAGCTCGCCCCCCTCACCCAGGAGACCCGGACCCGCCTGCAACGGCTCCACCACGACGCCGCCGAAGAGCCCGGAATCCGCGCCACGGCCGCCGCACGCATGATCACTTGACCCGCCCCGGCGCGCCCCGCTCCCCCCGCGCGCTCCCCCGCCCGGCCCGCCGGCCCCCGTCCGCCGCGCCCTGCCGCTGAACCCTGCCGCTGAACCCCCGGCCCGCCGGGCGCGTACCGCCCGTCGAACTGCATCTCGCATTCTCCGTGGGAGGACGGGCCATCATGGGATCGCTGCACCACTTCGGCCGGACCGCACTGCTGGGCGGGGCCGCGCTGCTCGTGCCCCTGGCGGCCGGCTGCACCGGCGCGCCCGGCCAGGGGACCCACCCGGGCTCGGGCCACGGCGGCGGCGAGGCCGCGGCGCCGGCGACCATCGAGCAGCTCGCCGCCAGGACGGGCTGCACGCTGACCGGCAAGCGCGCCGCCGACGAGCTGCGCCAGGGCGCCTGCCGGACCGGCCGGGGCCGCTACACCCTGGTCGGCTTCACCACCGACCAGGGGCAGCGGGCGTGGCTGGAGGAGGCCAAGCCGTGGGGCGGCTCGTACCTGGTGGGCACGCGCTGGGTCGCGGTCGGCGCCCCGCAGACCCTCCAGGCGCTGCGCGGGGACCTGGGCGGGGAGGTCGTGAGCGGCGCCCACCACGGCGGCTGACCCGCCCGGACGCGAGGCCCTTGGACGCGAGGCGCGCGGACGCGGTTCCGGCCCCGCGCCAGGATCATCACCGGGTACTACTCCGACCCGCCGCGATTCCGCCGGTAAGAGGACGAAACGGCACGGCCGGGCTCCATAGACTCGCAGACATGATCACCACAGGCCGCCGCGGCCTCGCCCGCACCGCCCGAGCGCTCCCCCTGCTCCTGCTGCCGCTCGGCGCGGCGGCGGCGTGCGGCGGGGAGAACACCACGACCGACTGCTCGGTCAACGCCTGCACCATCACCTTCGACCGCGGCGTGGACGCCAGCGCCAACATCCTGGGCGCCAAGGTCGAGCTGGTGGGCGTGCAGGGCGACACCGTCACCCTCAAGATCGGCGGCCAGCAGGTGTCGGTGCCGCTGGAGAACGGGCAGCAGCAGGCCGACGGCTTCAACGTCGACGTCACCTCCGTCACCAAGGACAAGGTCGTCGTCAAGGTCTCGCACGGCGGCTGACCCCGGCCCTCCCCCGCGGCTGTCGGTGCCGGGTCCTAGGCTGCGCCCATGCCCCTCATCAGCACGGCGCAGCGGCGGGCCCGGCTGGCGTCCCGCCACCGGCTGGCCCCGGCGGCCCGCACCGGCGACGTCGCCGCCATCGCCCGGTCCCTGACCGTCCTGCACGCCACCGACCCGGCGACGGTGTTCCTGTCGGTCGCCGCGCGCACCGCGACGGCCGCGCCCGCCGACGTCGAGCGGGCCCTGTACGACGACCGCACGCTGCTGCGGATGCTGGCGATGCGCCGCACCATGTTCGTGGCGCCCACCGAGCTGGTGCCGGTGCTCCAGGCGTCCTGCGCCGACGCGCTGGCCGCCAAGCAGCGCCGCACCTACTCGCGCTTCCTGGAGCAGGACGGCTCGATCCCCGACGTGGAGTCGTGGTGGCGCTCGGTCGAGGAGGACACCCACCGCGCCCTGCTCGACCTGGGCGAGGCGACCGGCGCGCAGCTCAGCGCCGCCGAGCCCCGGCTGCGCACCAAGGTGAACCCCTCCCCCGGCAAGTCCTACTCCAAGCCCACCTCGATCACGACCTGGGTGCTGGTCACGCTGGGCTGCGAGGGGCTGATCGTGCGGGGCCGCCCCAACGGGTCCTGGATCAGCAGCCAGTACAGGTGGGCCCCGATGGAGGCGTGGCTGCCCGGCGGCGTCCCGCGCGTCTCGGCCGACCGGGCCCGCGCCGACCTCGTGCGCGCCTGGCTGCGCTCGTTCGGCCCGGCCCCGGTCTCCGACCTCAAGTGGTGGACGGGCTGGTCGCTCGGCGACGTCCGCAAGGCCCTGGCCCTGCTGGAGGTGGCCGAGGTCGAGCTGGAGGGCGGCGGCACCGGCCTGGTGCTGGCCGACGACCTGGAGCCGGTGCCCGGCGCCGAGCCGTGGGCGGCGCTGCTGCCCGCCCTGGACCCCACCCCGATGGGCTGGCAGGAGCGCGGCTGGTTCCTGGGCGGCCACGGGCCCGCGCTGTTCGACCGCAACGGCAACATCGGTCCCACGGTCTGGTGGGACGGCCGGATCGTGGGCGGCTGGGCCCAGCGCGGCGACGGCGGGGTCGCGGTGCGCCTGCTGGAGGACGTGGGCGCGGACGCGGCCGCCGCGATCGACGCCGAGGCCGCCCGCGTCGCCGCCTGGATCGGCGACGTGCGGGTCACCCCCCGCTTTCGCACCCCTCTGGAGCGCGAGCTGGCCGGCTGATCCGCCAAGATGGGGGCATGCCCGCTGAACGGATGCTTCCCACCCCCGAAGCCGAGGACCTCATCGCGCTGACCCGCGAACTGGTCCGCAAGGAGCTCGCCCCCCGCGCCGCCCCCGCCGAGGAGGCCGCCGCCTTCCCGCGCGAGGTGTTCCGCCTGCTCGGCCGCGCCGGGCTGCTCGGACTGCCCTATCCCGAGGAGCATGGCGGCGGCGGGCAGCCCTACGAGGTCTACCTCCAGGTGCTGGAGGAGATCGCCTCGGTGTGGGCGTCGGTGGCCGTCGGCGTCAGCGTGCACACCCTGTCGTGCTACCCGCTGGCGGCGTTCGGGTCGGACGGGCAGCGCGAGCGGCTGCCCGAGATGCTGGGCGGCGAGCTGCTGGGCGGGTACGCGCTGTCGGAGGCGCAGGCGGGCTCGGACGCGGGCGCGCTGACCACCCGCGCGACCGCCGAGGACGGCCACTACCGGATCAACGGCACCAAGATGTGGATCACCCACGGCGGTGAGGCCGACTTCTACGTGCTGTTCGCCCGCACCTCCGACGAGGGCGGCCGCGGCATCTCCTGCTTCCTCACCGACGGGCGCATGGACGGGCTGTCCTTCGGCGCGCCCGAGCGCAAGATGGGCCTGACCGGCTCCACCACCGCCCAGCTGGTCTTCGAGGACGCGCTGGTGCCCGCCGACCGGCGGCTGGGCGCCGAGGGCCAGGGCTTCTCGATCGCGCTGTCGGCGCTGGACTCGGGCCGCCTCGGCATCGCCGCCTGCGCGGTCGGCCTCGCCCAGGGCGCGCTCGACCACGCGGTGGCCTACGCCGCCCAGCGCGAGCAGTTCGGCCGCCCGATCATCGCCAACCAGGGCCTGTCGTTCCTGCTGGCCGACATGGCCGCCGCCGTGGAGTCGGCCCGCGCCACCTACCTGGAGGCCGCCCGGCGCAAGGACCGCGGCCTGCCGTTCGGCCGCCAGGCGTCGATCGCCAAGCTGGTGGCCACCGACGCGGCGATGAAGGTGACCGTCGACGCCGTGCAGGTGCTGGGCGGCTACGGCTACACCCGCGACTTCCCGGTGGAGCGGTACATGCGCGAGGCCAAGGTCATGCAGATCTTCGAGGGCACCAACCAGATCCAGCGCATGGTGATCGGCCGCCACCTGGCCAAGGACGCCGCGCGCTGACCCCGCGACCGGCGGCCCGCCCCGGGCGCCGGGGCGGACCGGCCGGCGCGGGCCGTCAGCCGTAGGGGTAGGGGCCCGGCGGGTAGCCGCCGGGCGCCCCCGGCGGGGCGGCGGCGCGGCGGCGGGCGTTGTTGCGGCGGACGAACACCACGGCCCACACCACGCCCGCCAGCACCAGCGCGCCGCCCCCGCCGATGATCGTCAGACCGAGGTACCCGGCGACGGTGTCGTCCGGCTTGACCAGGATGCGGCCCTGGGTGCCCTGGCAGGTGAGGCGCGCGCGGCCCGACAGGGGAGCCTGGAAGGTCGCGGTGTAGCGGTGGCCCGCCTCGGTGCTCGCGCTCCAGGAGTTCTTGCGGGTGAGGGCGACCTGGCCGTACGCCCCGGCGGCCGTCACCGAGCAGGAGGTGGGTGCGGGCGCGTCGCGGTCGACGTAGAGGAAGTAGCCGTAGCCCTCGGCCAGGCGCACGGTCACGCCGGACTCGGCGTCGCCCTCGGCCGAGGGGCCCCCGGCCGCGCTCAGCCCCTCGGCGTTCCCGGCGACGAACAGCACCGTCCAGATGACCGCCGCCGCCACCAGGATGGCCGGGACGCTGTACCAGCCCGCGCTCGGGCCGCTCCTCGGCGACGGGTGCGGTGCGTGCGGTGCGGCCCACATGCTGGTCTCCCGGGAGGTCGTGCGGCCCCTGTGGCGTCACCATGACAGACCCGCGCGGCGTCCGCCAGGGCCGCCCGGCCCGGTAAGGGGCCACTGACAGGGCGTCGCCGCGGCCCCGGTAACCTCACCTGCGGATCTCGAGGAGGCGCATGTGGCGACGTTGCCGGATCTGGACCCGGAGACCCTGCCGCCGGAGGCCGCCGCGCTGCGCGCGCGGGTCCGCGCGTTCCTGGCGGCCGAGCCGTTCGCGCCCCGCTGCGACGGCTGGCTCACCGGCGCCGACCCCGCCTTCAGCCGCCGCCTCGGCGAGCGGGGCTGGCTCGGCATGACGCTGCCCGAGCGCTACGGCGGGCACGGGCGGTCGCCGCTGGAGCGGTTCGTGGTGATCGAGGAGCTGCTGGCGGCGGGCGCCCCGGTGGGCGCGCACTGGATCGCCGACCGGCAGGTGGGGCCGAGCGTCCTGGCCAACGGGACCGAGGAGCAGCGGCGGCGGTTCCTGCCCGCCATCGCGCGCGGCGAGTGCTTCTTCGCGATCGGGATGAGCGAGCCCGACTCCGGTTCGGACCTGGCGTCGGTCCGCACGCGCGCGGAGCGCGTGCCGGGCGGGTGGCGGCTGCACGGGACCAAGGTGTGGACGAGCGGCGCCCACCTGGCGCACGCGATCCTGGTGCTGGCGCGCAGCTCCCCCGCCGGGGACGACCGGCACGCGGGCCTGAGCCAGTTCATCGTGCCGCTGCCCGCCGAGGGCGTGGCGGTGCGGCCCATCCTGGCGATGACGGGCGGGCACCACTTCAACGAGGTGGTCTTCGACGGCGCCTTCGTCCCCGACGCGATGGTGCTGGGGCGGGTCGGCGACGGCTGGCGGCAGGTGACCGCCGAGCTCGCCTACGAGCGCAGCGGCCCCGAGCGGCTCCTCAGCACGTTCCTGCTGGTCCGGCTGCTGGCCGAGCGCGCCGACGGGCCCGGCGCCAGGAGCGCCGTCGGCGGGCTGCTGGCTCGGCTGTGGGCGCTGCGGCAGGCGTCGCTGGGCGTGGCCGGGGCGCTGGCCCGGGGTCGCACGCCCGACCTCCCGGCGGCGCTGGTGAAGGACCTGGGGACCCGCTTCGAGCGGGAGGTGGTGGAGACCGTGCGGCGGCACACGGCGGTCGAGCCCGACCCGGGGTCGGACGACCCCCTGGCGCGGGCGCTGGCCGAGGCGGTCGCGCAGGCGCCGGGGTTCACGCTGCGGGGCGGCACGAACGAGATCCTGCGCGGCATCGTGGCGCGCGGCCTGGGGGTGCGGTGATGGGCGGACTGCTGGAGGAGACGGCGCACCGGATCATGGCCGCGCCCGATCCGTGGCCCGCGCTGGAGGAGGCCGGGCTGACGCTGGTGGGGGTGCCGGAGGAGGCGGGCGGCAGCGGCGGGACGCCGGAGGACGCCGCCGTGCTGCTGCGCGCGGCCGGGTACCACGGCGCGGCGGTGCCGCTGGCCGAGACCGGCTGGCTGGCGGGGCGGCTGCTCGCGGCGGCCGGCCTGCCGGTGCCCGCCGGGCCGCTGACCGTCGCGCACGGCGCGGTCGAGCTGTCGGGCGGCGCGTTGAGCGGGACGCTGCGCCGCGTCCCCTGGGGCCGGGCGGCGCGGTGCGCCGTGCTGCTCGCCGACGGGACGGTGGCGGTGCCCGGTCCCGCGCCCACCGGGATCGCCGAGGGCGCGAACCTGGCGGGCGAGCCCCGCGACGACCTGGCGTTCGACGCCGTCCCCGCCGAGGCCGTCGCGCCCTCCCCGGTGACGCCCGCCGACCTGCGGCGCTGGGGCGCGCTGGCGCGGGCCGTGCAGCTCACCGGGGCGATGCGGCGCGCGCTGGAGCTGGCGGTGGCCTACGCGGGCGAGCGCGAGCAGTTCGGCCGCCCGATCGGGCGGTTCCAGGCCGTGCAGCACCTGCTGGCGGAGCTGGCCGGAGAGGTCGTGGTCGCCGACGTCGCGGTGCGCGCGGCCGTGCGGACGCCGGACGACCCCGTCGCGGTCGCCTCCGCCAAGGCCGGCGCCTCGCGCGCGGCGGGCGAGGTCGCGGCGATCGCGCACCAGGTGCACGGCGCGATCGGCGTCACCGCCGAGCACCCGCTGCACCGGTCCACGCTGCGGCTGTGGTCGTGGCGGGAGGAGCACGGCGACGAGCACGCCTGGGCCGCCGAGCTGGGCGCGCTGGGCGGCGACCCCTGGGAGCTGCTGACCGGACCCCTGTGACCTGCCGGGATGCCGCCCGCCGATCGACCGGCTACCGTTACCACTCAGTAGACCCCCGATCCGGCCGACGGAAACCCGCCCCCGCCAGGTTCGTACGGCCTGCTGGAGAACGCATGGCCCTCAGGGACCTCCTGCCCGCCGCGCCCCTCCGACTCCCGCGCTACACCGTGCAGCGCGACCTCCCGGTGCCCATGCCGGACGGCGTCACGCTGCTCGCCGACCGCTACGTCCCGGTGGGCGCGCGCCGCCCGCCGCCGACCATCCTCGTGCGCACCCCCTACGGGCGGCGCGGGCCCGCCTCGGTGCTGAACGGGCTGCCGTTCGTGCCGTTCGGGTTCCAGCTCGTGGTGCAGAGCGCGCGCGGCACGTTCGGGTCCGGCGGCGAGTTCGACCCGCTGGGCAGCGAGCGCGACGACGGCGTGGCCACCGTGGAGTGGCTGAAGCGGCAGCCGTGGTTCGGCGGCTCGTTCGCCACCTACGGCGCCAGCTACCTCGGGTACTCGGCGTGGGCGCTGGCCGCCGAGGCCGGGCCCGAGCTGAAGGCGATGGCGATGCAGATCACCGCCTCGTCCTTCCGCGACGCCGCGTACGTGGGCGGCTCGTTCGCGCTGGAGTCCACGCTGTCGTGGACCGACCTGACCAGCCGCCAGCAGCAGCGCCTCGGGATGCTCACCGCGCCGCTGCTGTCGCGGCGGCGGGCGCTGCGCGCGGCCCGCTCCGGGCGCCCGCTGTCGGAGCTGGACGCGCTGGCCGGCGGCGCGCCGATGCGGTTCTACCAGGACCTGCTGGCCAACCACGAGCCCGGCGGCGACTACTGGAGCACCCGCGACTTCAGCGCCTCGGTCGGGGGGATCGAGGCGCCGGTGACGTTCCTGGGCGGCTGGTTCGACATCTTCCTGCCGTGGGAGCTCAAGGACTACCTGGCGCTGCGGGCGGCCGGGCGGCGGCCGTACCTGACGGTCGGGCCGTGGTGGCACACCGACGCGCGGCACGGGCTGGTGGCGTTCCGCGAGTCCCTCGCCTGGTTCCGCGCCCACCTGCGCGGCGACCCCTCGGGCCTGCGCGAGCACCCGGTGCGGCTGTACGTGGTGGGCGCGCGCGAGTGGCGCGACTACGACGACTGGCCGCCGCCGGGGATGCGGCAGGAGCGCTGGCACCTGCACGCGGGCGATGGGCACGGCGGAGGCGGGCTGGGCGAGGACGGGCCGCAGGACCACGCGCCCAGCGCCTACCGGTTCGACCCGGCCCGCCCCACCCCGGCGCTCGGCGGGCCGACGCTGCTGGGCAGCTCCAAACCGGTGGACAACCGGCCGCTGGAGAAGCGCGACGACGTGCTGGTGTTCACCTCACCGGTGCTGGCCGACGACTTGGACGTGATCGGCCCGGTGCACGCCGACCTGTTCGTGCGGTCCAGCCGCGAGCACACCGACTTCGTGGTGCGGCTACTGGATGTGTCGCCGGACGGGACCTCCCGCAACGTCTGCGAGGGCGGCCTCCGGCTCAGCCCCGCCCCGCCCTCTCCGACCGGCCTGTCCGGGCCGGCCTCCCGGCCCCTCGCCGCCGAGCCCGTCGGCACCGAGGGCGTGCGCCGGGTCGCGATCGACCTGTGGCCGACCGCGCACCGGTTCCGGCGCGGGCACCGCGTGCGGGTGCACGTCACCAGCGGCGCCTATCCCAAGGTCGCCGCCAACCCCGGCACCGGCGAGCCCCTGCTCACCGCCCGCGCGATGGTCGCGGCCGACCAGGAGGTCTTCCACGACCCCGACCGTCCCTCGGCGGTGCTGCTGCCGGTCGTGGCGGTGTCGCCCAAGGCGACCGTGCCCGACCCGGAGGCCGACGTGGAGTAGGCGGTCAGGCCCCGCGCGCGGCGTCGTGCACGATCCGGCCGCGCGCGATCGTGGTCTCCACCCGCAGCGTGCGGATCTCCTCCGCCGGGACGGCGAGGGGGTCGCGGTCCAGGACGGCCAGGTCGGCGTCCAGGCCGGGCCTGATCGCGCCGGTGCGGTCGTCCAGGTGGTTGACGTGCGCCGAGCCGAGCGTGGCGGCGCGCAGCGCGGCGGCCGCGCCGAGCCGCTGCTCGGGCAGGAACGGCCGGTTGGCCTCCGGCGAGGGGTCGGCGTCGGGCTCGTAGGTGGTGCGGTTGACCGCGACGTGCATCCCGTAGAGCGGGTTGGGCGAGGAGACCGGCCAGTCGCTGCCCATCGCCAGGTGCGCGCCGGAGCGTTCGAGGGCGGCGAACGGGTACTGCCAGCGGCCCCGCTCCTCCCCCAGGAACGGCAGCGTCAGCTCGGCCATCTGGTCGTCGTTGTAGGCCCACAGCGGCTGCATGTTGGCACTGGCACCGAGCGCGGCGAAGCGCGGCACGTCGTCGGGGTGCACGATCTGCACGTGCGCCAGGTGGTGGCGCAGGTCGCGCGGCCCGTGCCGGCGCACCGCGGCGGCGACGGCGTCCAGGGCCTCGCGGACGGCGCGTTCGCCGATGGTGTGGAAGTGCACCTGGAAGCCCTCGGCGTGCAGCGCCGAGACCGCCTCGGCGAGCGCGGCGGGCTCCACGAACGACAGCCCGCTGCCGCCGGTGGGACGGCCGTGCCGGTCCAGGTAGGGGGCGAGGGTGGCGGCGGTGAAGTTCTCGCACACCCCGTCCTGCATGATCTTCACGGCGTCGAACGCCAGGCCGGGCCCGGCGGCGGCGCGGCGTTCGAGCAGCCCCGCGATCTGCTCGACGCCCCGGTCGCGCTCCCACCACAGGCACCCGCGCACCCGCGCGGTGAGCAGGCCGCGCGCGGCCAGGTCCCGGTAGGCGCGGGTGGGGTCGGGGATGCCCGCGTAGTCGCCCACGATGGCGTCCTGCCAGGCGGTGACGCCGAGCGAGTGCAGGTACCGCTGCGCGGCCAGCAGCGCCGCGCACTCCTGCTCCAGGTCCGGGGCGGGGACCAGGCGTTCCACCAGCCGCATCGCGCCCTCGTGCAGGACGCCCGAGGGCGCGCCCCGGCCGTCGCGCTCGATGCGGCCGTCGGCGGGGTCGGGCGTGTCGGCGGTGATCCCGGCCAGCTCCAGCGCCCGGGAGTTGACCCAGGCGCCGTGGTGGTCGCGGTTGGGCAGGAACACCGGCCGGTCCGGGACGGCGGCGTCCAGGTCGGCGGCCCGCGGGAGGCCGCCGGGGAAGGCGGTCATCGACCAGCCGCCGCCGGTGATCCACGCGGCGTCCGGGCGGTCGGCGGCGTAGCGGGCGACCGCCTCCAGGCAGCCGCGCCGGTCGAGCCCGGTCAGATCGCAGCTCAGCATCTCCAGCCCGCCGGTCAGCGGGTGGACGTGCGCGTCCTGGAAGGCGGGGACCACGGCGCGCCCGGCCAGCGGCCGGACCTCGGTGCGCGGCCCGATCCGCTCCCCGACCTCCGCCGCGCCGCCCACGGCGACGATCCGGCCGCCGGAGACCGCCACCGCCTCGGCGCGCGGGCGCGCCGGGTCGTGGGTGTGGACGGTCCCGCCGGTCAGGACGAGGTCGGCGTGGTCGTTCCGGGCCATGGTCGTCCTCCAGGGGGGCGTGCGGCTCACAGCCGTTCGGCGATGGCCTTGGCGTAGCGGTCGGCGGCGCCGGGGGCCTGGTCCAGGAAGAGGGCCGGTTCGGTCAGCTCCAGCTCCATCAGGAGCGGGGAGCCGTCCGGGCCCGGCACCAGGTCCACGCGCGCGTACAGCAGGTCGCCGGGAACGGCCTCCAGGGCGCGGTGGGCCACGGCGAGCTGCTCGGAGGTGGCGGACGCCGGGGTGATCTGGCCGCCGTTCGGGGCGTCCAGGACGCCGGCGCCCGCCGCGAGGATCGGGGCCTTGCGCGCCGCGTGGCTGAACTCGCGGTCGCAGAACAGCAGCGCGGTCTCCCCGGCGGTGTCGATGGCCGACAGGTACGGCTGCACCATCGCGGTGCGGCCCGCCGACCGCAGGGCGCGCAGGTGCTCGCGGGCCCGGTCCTCCTCGCCCGCGCGCCAGCGGGCGGTGTCGCGCGACCCCGACGACACCGCGGGCTTGACGACGTACTCGGGCCAGTCGGCGGGCAGTTCCGGCGGGTCCCAGAGCGTGGGCGTCACCGGGACGCCCGCCTCGGCGAGGTCGCGCAGGTAGCGCTTGTCGGTGTTCCAGCGCAGCACGGCGGCGTCGTTGAGCAGGCGCGGGACGCTCCCGGCCCACGCCAGGAACTCCTCGCGCCGGTCGGTGTAGTCCCAGGTGGAGCGGACCACGACCAGGTCGAAGGCGGCCCAGTCGACGCCGGCGTCGTCCCAGACCGCCGGGACCGCCTCCACGCCGAGGGCGGCCAGGGCCCCCCGCAGCGCGACGACGTCGTCGGAGCCCTCGGGGAGGGCGGCGAAGGTGGCGAGGGCGACGGTCACCGGACCGGGTGCCCGGCCGCGCGCAGGGTGTCCTTCACCTCGGAGATCCTCAGCTCGCCGAAGTGGAAGACGCTGGCGGCCAGCACCGCGTCGGCGCCCGCGCCGACCGCCGGGGCGAAGTGCTCCAGCGCGCCCGCGCCGCCCGAGGCGATCACCGGGACCGACACGGCCTCGCGGACCCGGCGCAGCATCTCCAGGTCGAAGCCGTTCTTGGTGCCGTCGGCGTCCATGGAGTTCAGCAGGACCTCGCCGACGCCGAGCTCCTCGCCGCGCCGCGCCCACTCGATCGCGTCGATGCCGGTGCCCTTGCGGCCGCCGTGCGTGGTGACCTCGTAGCCGGAGGGCGTGCCGGGCGCGCGGCGGGCGTCCACCGACAGCACCACGCACTGGGAGCCGAACCGGTGCGCGGCCTCGCGCAGGAACTCCGGGCGGGCGATGGCGGCGGTGTTGACCGACACCTTGTCGGCGCCCGCGCGCAGCAGCGTGTTGACGTCCTCGACGGTGCGGACGCCGCCGCCCACCGTCAGCGGGATGAACACCTGCTCGGCGGTGCGGCGCACGACGTCGTAGGTGGTGGAGCGGTCGCCGCTGGAGGCGGTGATGTCCAGGAACGTCAGCTCGTCGGCGCCCTCGGCGTCGTAGCGGCGCGCGAGCTCCACCGGATCGCCGGCGTCGCGCAGGTTCTGGAAGTTGACGCCCTTCACCACGCGCCCGGCGTCCACGTCCAGGCACGGGATCACGCGGACCGCGACGGTCACAGTTCCCCCCGATAGGCTTCGATCTCGACCTCGACCAGCATCCGCGGGTCGATCAGCCCGGCCACCACCACCATCGTGGCGACCGGGCGGACCTCCCCGAACAGCTCGCCGTGCGCGCGGCCGGCCTCGTCCACGTGCGCGGCGTCGGTGACGTACATGCGGGTGCGCACCACGTCCTGGCGGCCCAGCCCGAGCCGCTCCAGCGACCACAGGCCGATCTGGAACGCGGTGCGGGTCTGCTCGAACGCGTCGCCGGAGTGCACGACCTCCCCGTCCACGGTCGCGGTGCACCCGGCGACCAGCGCCAGGTCGCCCGCCAGGACCGCGCGGGAGTAGCCGAACTTGTCCTCCCAGGGGCCGCCGGAGGTGATGCGCTCGATCACTTGACGGCCGCCAGGGCCTCTTCGAGCGTGAACGCCCCGGCGTACAGGGCCTTGCCGACGATGGCGCCCTCGACGCCCGCCGGGACCAGCCCGGCCAGGGCGCGCAGGTCGTCCAGCGAGGACACCCCGCCGGAGGCCACCACCGGCTTGTCGGTGCGGCCGCACACCTCGCGCAGCAGCTCGGTGTTGGGGCCGCGCAGCGTGCCGTCCTTGGTGACGTCGGTGACCACGTAGCGCGGGCAGCCGTCGCGCTCCAGCCGCTCCAGCACCTCCCACAGGTCGCCGCCCTCGCGGGTCCAGCCGCGGGCGGCCAGCGTGGTGCCGCGCACGTCCAGGCCGACCGCGATGCGGTCGCCGTACTCGCCGATGATCCGGCGACACCACTCGGGGTCCTCCAGCGCGGCGGTGCCGATGTTGACGCGGCGGCAGCCGGTGGCGAGGGCCGCCTCCAGCGAGGCGTCGTCGCGGATGCCGCCCGACAGCTCCACGTCCACGTCCAGGCGGCCGGTGACCTCGGCCAGCAGCTCGCGGTTGGAGCCGCGGCCGAACGCCGCGTCCAGGTCCACCAGGTGGATCCACTCCGCCCCCGCGTTCTGCCAGGCGAGCGCCGCCTCCAGCGGCGCCCCGTAGGAGGTCTCGGTGCCGGCCTCGCCCTGCACCAGGCGCACGGCCTGGCCGTCGGCGACGTCAACGGCGGGAAGGAGCGTGAGTGTCATGGGCGAAACCTTATCCAGGGAGAGGGTGGACGGATCGGGGCCGCCGGTCAGCGGCGGCGGTCGAAGGCCAGGGTGACGAACACCGGGACCAGGAACAGCGACAGCGCCAGCAGCGCCAGCCGGGCGGGCCAGGTCGCCAGCAGGAACCAGCCGGCGATCTGCACCGCCAGGAAGACCCCGAAGGTCAGCCGGTTCTGCACGCGGCGCCGCTGCGCGAGCACCCCGCCCGCGCGCCGGTACCGGACGGGCTTCGGCACCAGGGCGGCGAGGCGGTCGCGCCGCGCGCGGCGGCGGGCCAGGCGGGCGTCGCGTTCGGCGCGCTCGGCGGCCGCCTTCGCCGCCGCGGCCTCCCGTTCGGCCCGCCTCCTGGCCCGTTCCTTACTCACCGACGGTGCTGAGCCAGTTCTCGATGAGCTGTGCCCCGGCGTCGCCGGACTTCTCCGGGTGGAACTGGGTGGCGCACAGCGCGCCGTTCTCGACGGCGGCCACGAACCGGTCGCCGTGCTCGGCCCAGGTGACCAGCGGCGGCGCGAGGTTGCCGGCCGGGTCGGGCTCCAGCTCCCAGCGCCGCACGCCGTAGGAGTGCACGAAGTAGAACCGGGTCCCGGGGTCCATGCCGCGGAACAGCACGGTCTCCCCGGGGGCGTCCACGGTGTTCCAGCCCATGTGCGGCAGCACCGGCGCCTCCAGGCGCTCGACGGTGCCGGGCCACTCGTCGCAGCCCTCGGTGGTGACGCCGTGCTCCACGCCCTTGCCGAACAGGATCTGCATGCCGACGCAGATGCCGAGGACCGGGCGGCCGCCGGACAGCCGGCGGCCGATGATCTGCTCGCCGCGGATCTCCCGCAGCCCCGCCATGCAGGCGGCGAAGGCGCCGACGCCCGGCACCACCAGGCCGTCGGCCTCCAGCGCGGCGTCCCAGTCGGAGGTGACGGTCACCTCGACGCCGTGCCGCGCGAAGGCGCGCTCGGCCGAGCGCAGGTTGCCCGAACCGTAGTCCAGGACGACGATCGACGGACTCATCCCCACATCACTCCCCCGGTCGCCGCCAGCACCGCCAGCGCCAGCACCACCAGCGCGGCGATCTTCAGGCCCTGCCTGATGAAGCTGATCACGCCCATGAGCAGGAACACCGCCAGTCCGAACAGCAGGACGTTGGCGTAGGACAGCTCCACTCCGCCCACGTCCACGGCTACAGGGCCCCCTTGGTGGAGGGGATGCCGTGGACCTTGGGGTCGAAGGCGACCGCGTCGCGCAGCGCCCGCGCCAGGGCCTTGAACTGCGCCTCCACGATGTGGTGGGCGTTGCGGCCGTAGGGGACGTGCACGTGCAGCGCGACCTGGGCGTTGGACACGAACGACTCGAACACGTGCCGGGTCATGGTCGTGTCGTACTCCGGGCCGATCATCGGGGCCATCCCGGCGGGCTCGGTGTGCACCAGGTAGGGGCGGCCCGACACGTCCACGGTGACCTGCGCGAGCGCCTCGTCCAGCGGGATGGAGGCGTCGGCGAAGCGGCGGATGCCGGCCTTGTCGCCCAGGGCCTGGCGGAACGCCTGGCCGAGCGCGATCGCGGTGTCCTCGATGGTGTGGTGGCTGTCGATGTGCAGGTCGCCGGCGGTCTTGACGGTCAGGTCGAACGACCCGTGCTTGCCGAGCTGGGCCAGCATGTGGTCGAAGAACCCGACGCCGGTGGCGACGTCGACCTCGCCGGTGCCGTCCAGGTCGATCTCGACCAGCACGCTGGTCTCCTTGGTCCCCCGCTCGACCTTGCCTACGCGATTCACACGGACTCCTTCAAAGCTTCTCGGAACGCGGCCATCTCCCCCGGGGTGCCGACGCTGACCCGCAGCCACTCGGGCGGCCCCACCTCGCGGATCAGCACGCCGCGCACCAGCAGGCTCTGCCAGACCTGCGCGCGGTCGGGGAAGGTGCCGAACAGCACGAAGTTGGCGTCGGAGTCGGCGACGGCGAACCCCTCGCCGCGCAGCCACGCCACCAGCGCGTCGCGCTCGGCGCGCAGCGCGTCCACGCTGCCCAGCAGCTCCTCGCGGAAGGTCAGCGCGGTGCGCGCGACCGCCTGCGTGACGGCCGACAGGTGGTAGGGCAGCCGCACCAGCAGCAGCGCCTCGATGACGGCGGGGTCGGCGGCCAGGTAGCCCAGCCGCGTGCCCGCCATCGCGAACGCCTTGGACATGGTGCGGGTGACGATCAGCCGGGGGTGCCCCTCCAGCAGGGTCAGCGCCGAGGGCGTGCCCTCGCGGCGGAACTCGCCGTACGCCTCGTCCACCACGACCATGCCGGGCGCGGCCTCCAGCACCGCCTCGATCGCGGCGAGCGGCAGCGCGGTGCCGGTCGGGTTGTTGGGCGAGGTGAGGAAGACGACGTCGGGCCGGTGCTCGGCGACGGCCGCGACGGCGCGCTCGGGCTCCAGGCCGAAGTCGGCGTCGCGGTGGGCGTCGACCCAGCGGGTGCCCGACACCTCGGTGATCACCGGGTGCATGGAGTAGGACGGCTCGAAGCCCAGCGCGGTGCGGCCGGGGCCGCCGAACGCCTGGAGGATCTGCTGGATGATCTCGTTGGAGCCGTTGGCGGCCCACACCCGCTCGGCGGTCAGGCCCGCGCCGGGGCTGTCGGCGTTGAGGAACGCGGCGAGGTCCTCGCGCAGGGCGGTGGCGTCGCGGTCGGGGTAGCGGTTGAGCGACCCGGCCACGTCCATCACCGCCTCGCCGAGCGCCTTGACCAGGCGGTCGGAGGGCGGGTAGGGGTTCTCGTTGGTGTTGAGCGCGTAGGGCACGTCCAGCTGCGGCGCGCCGTAGGGCCTCTTGCCGCGCAGGTCGTCGCGGATGGGCAGGTCGTCCAGGCTGGTCTCGCGCGTCACGACGGCACCTCCCAGTCGAAGCGGGCCTTCAGCGCCGCGCCGTGGGCGGGCAGGTCCTCGGCCTCGGCGAGGGCGACCACGCGGCCGGTGGCCTCCGCGAGCGCGGCGCGGTCGTACTCGACCACGTGGACGCCGCGCAGGAACGACTGGACCGACAGGCCCGAGGAGTGGCAGGCGCACCCGCCGGTCGGGAGCACGTGGTTGGACCCGGCGAGGTAGTCGCCCAGCGAGACCGGCGAGTACGGGCCGACGAACACCGCCCCGGCGTTGCGGACCCGCGCCGCGACCCCGGCGGCGTCGGCGGTCTGGATCTCCAGGTGCTCGGCGGCGTAGGCGTCCACGACGCTGAGGCCGGCGGCGATGTCGTCCACCAGCACGATGCCCGACTGGCGGCCGGCGAGCGCGGCGGCGATCCGCTCGCGGTGCTTGGCGCGGGCGACCTGGCCGGCCAGCTCGGCCTCCACGGCCGAGGCCAGCGCGGGCGAGTCGGTGACCAGGACCGCGGCGGCCAGCGTGTCGTGCTCGGCCTGGCTGATCAGGTCGGCGGCCAGGTGCACCGGGTCGGCGGTGTCGTCGGCCAGGATCGCGATCTCGGTGGGCCCGGCCTCGGAGTCGATGCCGATGACGCCCTTGAGCAGCCGCTTGGCGGCGGCGACGTAGATGTTGCCGGGGCCGGTGACCAGGTCGGCGCGCGGGCACTCGTCGGTGCCGTAGGCGAACATCGCGATCGCCTGCGCGCCCCCGGCGGCGTACACCTCGTCGACGCCCAGCAGCGCGCACGCCGCCAGGATCGTCGGGTGCGGCAGGCCGCCGAACTCGCGCTGGGCGGGCGAGGTGACGGCCAGCGAGCCGACCCCGGCCTCCTGGGCGGGCACCACGTTCATCACGACGCTGGAGGGGTAGACGGCGTTGCCGCCCGGCACGTACAGCCCGACCCGGCCGACCGGCACCCACCGCTCGGTGACGGTGCCGCCGGGGACGACCTTGGTGGTGGTGTCGGTGCGGCGCTGGTCGCGGTGGACCAGGCGGGCGCGCCGGATGCTCTCCTCCAGCGCGTCGCGGACGGCCGGGTCGAGGGCGCGCAGCGCCTGGTGGACCGCGGCGGTGGGCACGCGGGTGCTCTCCAGCTCCACCCCGTCGAAGGCCCTGGTGTGCTCCCGTACCGCCGCCGAGCCGCGATGGCGCACGTCCTCGCAGATGGGCCGCACCTTCTCAAGGGCGGCCTCGACGTCGAAGTCGGCGCGGGGCAGCACGGAGCGCAGGTCGCCGGGGAGCGAGCCGCGCAGGTCGATACGGGAAATCACCTGTCCAGTCTACGGAGTACCCCTGGCCCCCGGCGCATCATCTCACGTGCCGAGACGTGTGCGGCGCAGGTCACAGCACCGGGAACCGCGGCGAACCGGGAGTTTCCGGTCACGCGCGCAGCTCGCCGTCCAGCACGGTGACGGCCCGGCCCGACAGCACCACCCGGTCGCCGCGCAGCGCGGTGCGCACCGTGCCGCCGCGCTCGGACGCCTGGTAGCCGGTCAGCTCGTCCCGGCCCAGCTTCGCCGCCCAGTAGGGGGCCAGCGCGCAGTGCGCCGAGCCGGTCACCGGGTCCTCTCCGTCGCCGTGCAGGATGCGCGCCGCGAAGAAGCGGGAGACGAAGTCGTAGTTCTGGCCGGGGTCGGCGGCGGCGGTGGGCACCACCCCGCGCGCGTCGATCTCGCCCAGCGCCCTGACGTCGGGGGCGAGCTTGCGGACGGTCGCCTCGTCGGCGACCTCGACGACCAGGTCGTTCTGGGCGTTGCGGCCGGTCCAGCCGACGGGCGCGCCGAGCGCCTCGGCCAAGCCGTCCGGCGCGGACACGGCCTCGGGCGGGACGGCGGGGAAGTCCATCTCCAAAGAGCCGCCCTCCAGGTAGCCTCCGGTCACGTTCGTCACGGTGAGGACGCCGCTGTGCAGCGTCCGGAACCGGATCGGCCGCTCGGCCGGGACCAGGCCGGTCTCGTAGAGGGCGTGGGCGCTCGCCAGGGTGGCGTGCCCGCACAGGGCGACCTCCGTCGCCGGGGTGAACCAGCGCAGCTCGAAGTCGGCGTCGGCCTCCTCCAGCGGGCGGACGAAGGCGGTCTCGGAGTGCCGCATCTCGGCGGCGACCTGCTGCATCCAGGCCGGGTCGGCCGGGCCCTGCAGCACGCAGACCCCGGCGGGGTTGCCGCCGAACGGGCTGTCGGTGAACGCGTCGACAACGAGGATTCTCATGCCGTCGACGCTAGCCGGGGCCCGTCCGGCGGAAAACGGCCAATCGCGGGCAGTGGCCTCAAGCGGGGCCGGTGATCCGGCCGAAGGACGGCAGGTCCTCGTGCCGGGCGGCGGGCTCGTCGGTGAAGCGGGCGTCCCACCGGCGCGGGCAGGCGACGATCCAGCCGAGGACGAATCCGACCACCAGGCTCGCCAGGCTGAGCAGGAACAGGTTGAGCCACATGACGGCGGCCTCTCGCACTCCGCCCGGAGGGCGAACCCCCCGGGATCGCAGCCGACCGTAGCCGCGCCGGGCGGCCGGTTCCCGGCGGACGGCGGGATCTGGCCCGAACTCGCGGAGGATCTGGTCAGCCGTGACCAGGACCACATGCCCCGTTCGGGTGGTCCCCCTTTCCGGCCCCCTTGGCGGGGCGCTTTTCGGACCGCTCTTCAGACTGTGAGAATTTCAGCTTTCCAAGATCAACGTGCCGGACGTAGGGTGGCGCCGAGGGCGCGCGCGCCGGCGCCCCGGACCGAGCGGGGGATCCCTCGTGACCGAGTGGCTGCCGTTGTTCCCGCTGGGCACCGTGCTGTTCCCGGGCCTGGTGCTGCCGCTGCACCTGTTCGAGGACCGCTACCTGCGCCTGGCCGCCGACCTGCTCGACCGGCCCGGGCCGCGCCGCTTCGGCGTGGTGGGCATCGAGCTGGGCCACCAGGCCGGCGGGCCGCCGGGCCTGGGACCGGAACGCACGCCCCGGCTGGCCGAGATCGGCTGCGTCGCCGAGCTGCAGGAGGCGACCCGGCACCCCGACGGCCGCTACGACATCGTCACCGTCGGGTCCCGGCGGTTCCGCCTGAAGGGCGTGGACCGGTCGCTGCCCTACCTGTGCGGCGAGGTCGAGGCGCTGCCCGAGGGGCCCGGCGCCGACCCCGGCCCGGCCGCCCGGCGGGCGCGGTCGCTGTACCAGGTGTACCGGCGGCGGATCGCGGCCGTGGGCGCGCAGCCCGCCGAGCAGGTGGACCCGCCCGCCGACCCGGTGCGGCTGTCCTACCTGATCGCCGCCGCGGTGGTGCTGGACGGCCACGACAAGCAGCGGCTGCTGGCCGCCGAGGACGCCGCGCTGCGGCTGCGCATCGAGTGCGACCTGCTGGCCCGCGAGAACCGGCTGCTGAAGGCGCTGCCCACGGTCCCGGCCGGGCAGTTCCTGGACGGCTCCTTCCAGCCGAACTGACCGCCGCGCGGCACCCGGCGAACCCGGTGCGGAAGGTGATCATCATGGGCACACTGGGGGCATGAGCTCAGGCAAGTCCAAGCAGGCCGCCGCGTCGGGCGGCCGGGGCGGCAAGGGGACCCCCGCCACCGTCGCCGCCGCCAAGGCGAAGATCGACTTCACCCTGCACGCCTACGAGGCCGACCCGGCCGCCGAGTCCTACGGGCAGGCCGCCGCCGACGCCCTGGGCGTGCCGCACGAGCGGCTGTTCAAGACGCTGCTGGCCGAGGTGGACGGGCGCCTCACCGTGGGGATCGTGCCGGTGTCGGCGTCGCTGGACCTGAAGGCGCTGGCGGCGGCCGCGGGCGGCAAGAAGGCGCGCATGGCCGACCCGCACGACGCCGAGCGCGCCACCGGCTACGTGGTCGGCGGGATCAGCCCGCTCGGGCAGCGCAGGCGGCTGCCGACGGTGCTGGACGAGTCGGCCTCAGCGTTCGACACCGTCTACGTCTCGGCCGGCCGGCGCGGCCTGCAGATCGAGCTCTCCCCCGCCGACCTGCTCCGCCTCACCGGCGCCGCGACCGCCGCCATCGCCCGCCGGTAGCCGCTTGACCAGCAGCTCCAGCACGCCGTAGGCCGCCACCGCCAGCAGCGGCCAGGCCACCACCAGCCCCCGGGCCCGCAGCTCGGCGACGCCGGTGACGGTGGCGCCGTCGGCGGCGGCGGCCACGGACCGCTCGAACCCCGGAAGGCCGATCCGGTGACCGACATAGGCCGCCAGCAGCGCCGCGGCCAGGCCGCCGGACGCCAGCCCCAGCAGCAGCGCCACGTCGTTGCCGCGACCGCCGCGCAGGTAGGCCAGCGCGCCGCAGAGCAGCCCGGCGACGGCGCAGATCAGCGCGTACCGGGCGTCGATCCCGATGGGGCCCTGCCCCTCGGGGTCGGCCGGCAGCGCCTCGCCGCGCACCACCAGATACGCCACCGAAGGGGCGACCGCCGCCCACAGCAGGCCCGCCAGGGGGCCCAGCAGCGCGATCAGCGCACTGGTGGCCGCCCAGGTTCGCAAGTCCCTCCCGGTCGGTCCCCGCACCTCGTACGCTCCTCTTGCCGGCCCTTGACGGCGGCGTCGTTCGCGTGTCCCCTGACAACGGAAGCCTAGCCCGCCCAGGTCAGCCGATCGACGACCGCCGGCTGTCCGATTACCGCCCCCGACCGGCCCGATTCTTGGGATAATGTGCGCGACATGTCCGGTTTCTCGCCCGCCTTCGAGCGCCTCGGCGCCGCCCTCGCCGCGGTCGTCCTGCAGCAGCAGGAGACGCTGGCGGAGTTCCTGCCGCGCGAGGACTGGAGCGCCGACCTGACCGCGCGCAGCTACGCCAGCGGCGGCGTCGCGGTGCGGGTCTCGCTGCTCGGCAGCTACGCCGCGCGCGAGCGCACCTGGCTGTGGGGCTGGGCCAACCCCCAGTTCGGCGACGCGCACCCGGCGGTGGAGCCCACCCTGGTGATCCGCGCGCTGGGCGAGCGGCTGGAGATCCCCGAGTTCACCACCCCCGAGGTGGACCTCGGCTGGTACGAGGGCCCGGCCGGGCACGGCGGCGAGCTGATCGCGATGGCGGCCGGCGGGGTGCTGGGCGGCGGCGGGTACATCGGCGCCGGGTACGACGGCGGCTCGGCCTACCTGCACGTGGACGATCCGCAGGCCCCGCCCGCGACCTGGGACCCGGTCCCGGTGCCCCGGCTGCTGATGAACGCCGTCAGCCTCTTCCCGCACGAGCCGCGCCTCACCCTGGCCCGGCTGCTCAGCCACCACCGCGTCCCCTACCGCGAGGGCGACGGCGTCACCGAGGTCCGCCTGCCCGGCGGCGGCTCCGCGCGCGCCCACTTCGACGGCCTCGGCCGCTTCGTGGACTGGGAGGCCGCGCTGAGCCCGGCCGGGCTCTGAGCGACCCGCGCCACCGTCCCGCCCCGCTCCGTCCCGGCCCCGGGCGTCCGCGCCGCGCGCCCGTGCCGCACACCCGCGCCCGGCCGGGCGGTCCCGGCCGCCGGCGCACGGCGGCCGGGACCGGGCCGTCACATCAGGCAGGACGGGCCGAGCAGCTGCTTCAGATCGCCCATCAGCGCGGGGGACGGCGCCACCCGCAGCCGGTCGTCCAGCCGCACCACCGTGGTGCGCGGCCCGTTCTGCAGGTGCAGGTGGACCTCCGACGAACCGGGGTGCGACATCAGCACCTCCTTCAGCCCCGCCACCACCGGCGGCGTGCACCGGCCCAGCGGCAGCTGCACCGACAGCGGCCCCATCGCGTCGGTCACCGTCAGGTCCGGCTGCGTGACCTCCATCGCGATGATCTTGGCGACGTCCTCGCGGCGGTCCAGCCGCCCCTTCACCACCAGCACCGTGTCCTCGGCCAGCAGCGTCGAGCACAGCTGGTAGGAGGAGGGGAAGCACATCACCTCGATGACGCCCGACAGGTCCTCCAGGCTGAACATCGCCCACGAGTTGCCGGTCTTGGTCACCTTGCGCTGCAGCCCCGACAGCAGGCCCGCCACCACGACCACCTGGCCGTCGGGCCGCTCCCCCTGGCTCAGCGACGCCACCGACGCGTCGGCCTCCCGCTCCAGGATGTGCTCGATGCCGAGCAGCGGGTGGTCGGAGACGTACAGGCCGAGCATCTCCCGCTCGAACGACAGCCGGGTGGACTTGTCCCACTCCTCGTCGTCGGGGATCGCCACCGCGAACGCGTCGTCGCCGCCGTCGTCCTCCAGCGCCCCGAACAGCGAGTCCTGGCCGATGGCCTCCTTGCGCTTGATGTCGACCACCGAGTCGATGGCCTGCTCGTGCACCATCAGCAGCGCCTTGCGCCGGTGCCCCAGCTCGTCGAAGGCGCCCGCCTTGATCAGCGACTCGATGGTGCGCTTGTTGCAGACCACCGAGGGGACCTTGCTCAGGAAGTCGTTGAAGTCGGTGTAGGCGCCCTTCTCCTTGCGGGCCGCGCAGATGCCGTCCACCACGTTGGCGCCCACGTTGCGGACCGCCGACAGGCCGAAGCGGATCTCGGTGTCGCCCATCGGGGTGAAGTCGGCCTCGGAGGTGTTGACGTCCGGCGGCAGCACCTTCAGGCCCATGCGGCGGCACTCGTTCAGGTAGAGCGCGCTCTTGTCCTTGTCGTCGCCCACCGAGGTGAGCAGGCCCGCCATGTACTCGGCCGGGTAGTTGGCCTTCAGGTAGGCCGTCCAGTACGACACCAGGCCGTAGGCCGCGCTGTGCGCCTTGTTGAACGCGTAGTCGGAGAACGGGACCAGGATGTCCCACAGCGTCTTGACGGCCTCCTTGGAGAAGCCGCGCTCGATCATCCCCGCCTCGAAGCCCTCGAACTGGGCGTCCAGCTCGGCCTTCTTCTTCTTGCCCATCACCCGGCGCAGCAGGTCGGCCTTGCCGAGCGAGTACCCGGCCACCTTCTGCGCGATCGCCATGACCTGCTCCTGGTAGACGATCAGGCCGTAGGTGGTGCCGAGGATCTCCTTGAGCGGCTCCTCCAGCTCGGGGTGGATCGGGGTGATCTCCTGCTGGCCGTTCTTGCGCAGCGCGTAGTTGGTGTGGGAGTTGGCGCCCATCGGACCCGGCCGGTACAGCGCGCCCACCGCCGAGATGTCCTCGAAGTTGTCGGGCTTCATCAGCCGCAGCAGCGCCCGCATCGGCCCGCCGTCGAACTGGAACACCCCGAGGGTGTCGCCCCGCGACAGCAGCTCGTAGGTCTTGGGGTCGGTCAGCGGCAGCGACAGCAGGTCGACGTCGATGCCCTTGTTCTTCTTGATGCCCTTGAGCGCGTCGTCGATGATCGTCAGGTTGCGCAGGCCCAGGAAGTCCATCTTCAGCAGGCCGAGCGTCTCGCAGGTCGGGTAGTCGAACTGCGTGATGATCGCGCCGTCGGCGTCCCGGCGCATGATCGGCACATGGTCGGTGATGGTCTCGCCGCTCATG
The DNA here is from genome assembly GCA_044456955.1 of Spirillospora sp. NPDC050679. GTDB lineage: Bacteria > Actinomycetota > Actinomycetes > Streptosporangiales > Streptosporangiaceae > Spirillospora. Next base: position 66,094 of record JBITGK010000026.1, read on the forward strand.
ATGATCCCGGCCGCGTGCACGCCGGTCTGCCGGATCAGCCCCTCCAGGCCCTGCGCCAGGTCCATGATCTGCTTGACGTCGGGCTCCTCCTCGTACAGCTTGCGGAGCTCGCCCGCCTCGCCGTACCGGGGGTGCTTGTCGTCGAAGATGCCCGACAGCGGGATGTCCTTGCCCATGACCGCCGGCGGGAACGCCTTGGAGATGCGGTCGCCCAGCGCGTACGGGAAGCCCAGGACGCGGCCCGCGTCCTTGATGGCCGCCTTCGCCTTGATGGTGCCGAAGGTCGCGATGAACGAGACCTTGTCCTCGCCCCACTTCTCGGTGGTGTAGCGGATGACCTCCGCCCGCCGGTCTTCAGGGAAGTCGATGTCGATGTCGGGCATCGAGGCGCGCTCGGGGTTGAGGAACCGCTCGAAGATCAGGCCGTGCGGCAGCGGGTCCAGGTCGGTGATGCCCATCGCGTAGGCCACCAGCGAGCCCGCCGCGCTGCCGCGCCCCGGCCCCACCAGGATGCCGTTGTTCTTGGCCCACATGATGAAGTCGGCCACGACCAGGAAGTACGACGGGTACCCCTTGCCGAGGATGACGCCCATCTCGTACTCGGCCTGCTTGCGGTACTCGTCGGGGATCCCCTCGGGGAAGCGCCGCTCCAGCCCCGCCCAGACCTCCTTGCGGAACCAGCTCTCCTCGGTCTCGCCCTCCGGCACCGGGAAGCGCGGGCTCAGGTCGCGGAACTCGAACATTCCGGCCGGATCGACCTTCTCGGCGATCAGCAGGGTGTTCCTGCAGCCCTCGACCCAGATGTCGGAGTTGTCGATCGACCGCATCTCGTCGGCGGTCTTGATGTAGTAGCCGCTGCCGTCGAAGCGGAACCGGTCGGGGTCGGCCAGCTGCTTGCCGACCTGCACGCACAGCAGCGCGTCGTGCGCGGTGGCCTCCGACTCGTGGGTGTAGTGCGAGTCGTTGGTGACCACCGGCGGGATGTTCAGCTTCTTGCCGATGTCGATCAGGCCCTGGCGGACCCGGCGCTCGATGTCCAGGCCGTGGTCCATCAGCTCCAGGAAGTAGTTGTCCTTGCCGAAGATGTCCTGGAAGGTGGCGGCGGCCTTCAGCGCCTCGTCGAACTGGCCCAGCCGCAGCCGCGTCTGCACCTTGCCCGACGGGCAGCCCGTGGTCGCCATCACGCCCTCGGAGTGCTCGGCCAGGAGCTCCTCGTCCATGCGCGCGTACTTGAAGACGAAACCCTCCAGGTAGGCGCGGCTGGAGAGCTTGAACAGGTTGTGCAGGCCCGTCTTGTTCCGCGCCCACAGCGTCTTGTGGTTGATCAGCCCGCCGCCGGAGACGTCGTCGCGCTTCTGGCTGGGCTCACCCCACTGGACCTTCTTCTTGTGGTAGCGGGACTCGGGCGCCAGATACGCCTCGATGCCGATGATCGGGGTGACCCCGGCCGCCGTCGCCTGCCTGTGGAAGTCGTAGGCGCCGTGCATGTTGCCGTGGTCGGTCATCGCGATCGCCGGCATCCCCTGCCGGCTGACCTCTTCGAACATCTGCTTGAGCCGCGCTGCTCCGTCGAGCATCGAGTACTCCGTATGAACATGAAGATGAACGAACGAGTCGGCCACGACTGTTGCGCCTCCTGCTGCTGCGAATGCATGCGACCGCGCACGTGCGGTCGGCACGCGGCGGCGGTGTCGGTCCCGGGGGAAGGCCGCCGTCCCGGTCCGGCGACCGGGACGACGCGGTCCTGAGAGCCTAACCCGCGCCACCGACAACCCGGGCCCGGACACACCGGATGCCCGATCCCTCCCTCGGAGTCCGACTCGGCGACGGATTCGCCACCGGGTCCGGTCAGCGCAGGCGGGCCTTGCGGTAGGCGCCCGGCGGCACGCCCACCGCCCGCTTGAAGTGGCGCGTCAGGTGCGCCTGGTCGGCGAAGCCGGTGCGCGCGGCCACCTCGGCGGGGCGCAGGCCCTCCTCCAGCAGGCGGCGGGCCTCGTGGACGCGGATCTGGTTCAGGTAGGCGTGCGGCGGCAGGCCGTAGGCGGCGCGGAAGGCGCGCACCAGGCGGAACGGGCCCGTCCCCGCGGCCTCGGCCAGCTCCTCCAGCGCGGGAGGGTCCAGCAGGTCGGCGTGCAGGATGTCGCGGGCGGTCCGGACCGCGGCGGGGACGGCGCGGGCCGGGCGCGGCTCTGGAACGTTCCGGGCATGGCGCAGCAGGACGGCCAGGCCCTCGCGCATCAGGGAGGAGGCGGCCAGCGCGTCGCCCCGCTCCCCCGCGCGGTGCGCCACGCGCAGCAGCGCCACCGCCTGCGGGTCGTCGATGACCGGGACGGGGAAGGAGGGGGTCCCCGGGGCCGCGCCTAGCTCGGCGGCGATCCCGGCCATCAGGTCCGGGGTGGGGTAGAGGACGCGGTAGGCCCAGCCCTCGGGGGTGCCCGCCTGGCCGGTGTGCACCACCTCGGGGTTCACCACGCCGATCATGCCGGGCCCGGCGCGCCACAGGTCGCCGGTGTGCTCGAACTCCTCCACCCCCGACTCGATCAGCCCGATGGCGTAGGACTCGTGCACGTGCCGGCCGAAGCGGTAGGTGACGTAGCGGGCGCGCAGCAGGTCCAGCCCCGGCAGGGCGGGGTGCCTCCAGTGGTGCGCGCGCTCGGCGGTCATGCCCGACATGGTAGAGCTGGGGGCATGGACACCGAGGTCGTACCCGCGGTCACCGAGGCGGACCGCGAGGAGGCGTTCGCGATCCGGCTCCAGGTCTTCGTCGCCGAGCAGGGCGTGCCCGTCGAACTGGAACTGGACGAGCTGGACGGGGAGGCCGAGCACTTCCTGGCCCGGCTCGGCGACGGTCCGGTCGGCACCGTGCGGATGGTGCGCCGCGGCGGGACGGCGGTGCTGGGGCGGCTCGCGGTGCTGCCGGAGGCGCGCGGCACCGGGCTGGGCGCGGCGCTGGTCCGGGCCGTGGAGGAGCGGGCCCGGAAGGCCGGCCTGGAGGCGGTCGAGCTGCACGCGCAGACCCCGGCGCGCGCCTTCTACGAGCGGCTGGGCTACGCCGCGTTCGGCGCCGAGGAGATGGAGGCCGGGATACCGCACGTGTGGATGCGCCGGGACCTGTGAGGCGTCTCAGGATGCGGGACGCCCCGTCCGGTGTTTGACGTCCACGGGCGGGGCCGGTCTACCATTGCGGCCATGGAACGTCGCTATTTCGGGTTTACGCAGCCGGCTCCGCACGAGCCGGTCGGCGCCCCCTAGCGACGACCCCGGAGCCGGCAGACGAGGCAGCGCCCACCGATGGGGCTGCCTTTTCTCATGACCAGCGCGGCCCCGGGCACCTTCCGGCGCGAGCGGCCGCCGCGAGCGAAGGACCCCGCCATGATCGAGCAGGCCCTGACCGACCCGACCCCCGACGGCGACGCGCTGCGCGTCCCGCTGCCGCACCCGGAGACGGTGACCTCCCTGGCCGCCGCCCGCGCCGCCATCGACGGGATCGACGCCGCGCTGGCGGCCCTGCTGGAGCGCCGGGCCGAGCTGGCCGGGGTGGTGCAGCGGCTCAAGCCGGTCGGCGGGTTCGCCGGGCGCAACCCCGAGCGCGAGCGGGAGATCGTCGCGGCGATGGCCGCGCGCGCCCCCTCGCTCGGCCCCGAGCGGCTGGCCCGGATCATGAACGCCGTCATCGAGGCGGGGCTTGAGGTGTCCGAAGAGCGCCGCCGCGCCGGCTGACGGCCTTCCAGCCGGCCAGCAGCGCCACCGCCAGGAACGGGATCGCCACCACCGCCCAGCGCTGGTCCTCGTCGAAGGCCATCAGGCACACCACCAGCGCCAGGAACGCCAGCGTCGCCCAGCCGGTGTAGGGCGCGCCCGGCATCCGGTAGTCGGGCCGCTCCACCTCGCCGCGCTGCGCGGCGCGGCGGAAGCGGATCTGGGCGTACAGCAGCGTCGCCCAGGTCGTCAGCACGCCCAGCGAGGCGATGGAGGTGGCGATGTCGAACGCCTCGTGCGGCACCACCACGTTGAGCAGCACCCCGGCCAGGTAGACCACCGAGGTGAACAGGATGCCGCCGTAGGGCACGTGGTGGGAGCTCATCCTGCCGGTGATCCGCGGGGCCTCGCCGCGCTGCGACAGCGACCGCAGGATGCGGCCGGTGGAGTACAGGCCCGAGTTGGTGGACGACAGCGCCGCGGTGAGCACCACCAGGTTCATGATCCCGCCGATGGCCGGGACGCCGAGCGCGGCGAACACGGTGACGAACGGGCTCTCGCCCGGCCGGTAGACCGTCCACGGCAGCACCACCACCAGCAGGAAGACCGCGCCGACGTAGAACAGCGCGATGCGCCAGACCACGCCGTTGATGGCCTTGGGCAGCACCTGGCGCGGGTTCTGGGCCTCCCCGGCCGAGATGCCGACCATCTCGATCGCGGCGTAGGCGAAGATCACCGCCTGCAGGCTGAGCAGCACCACCCACCAGCCCTCGGGGAAGAAGCCGCCGTGGTCGGTGAGGTTGGACAGCCCGGCGCGGTGCTCGCCGACGCCGGCCCCGGTGACCAGCAGGGCGAGGCCGACCACCAGGAACACCGTGATCGCCACGACCTTCAGCAGCGCGAACCAGAACTCCAGCTCGCCGAACAGCCGCACCGACACCAGGTTGACCGCCAGCAGCACCGCCAGCGCGATCAGCGCCGACAGCCACTGCGGGAAGCCCGGCGCCCAGTAGTGCACGTAGATCCCGACCGCGGTGATCTCGGCGACGCCGGTCATCGCCCAGTTCAGCCAGTACATCCAGCCGCTGGCGAACCCGGCCCAGGGGCCGATGAACTCGCGCGCGTAGGTGACGAAGCTCCCGGAGGTCGGCCGGTACAGCACCAGCTCGCCCAGCGCCCGCATCACGAAGAACGCCGCGATCCCGGCGGCCAGGTAGGCCAGCACCAGGCCGGGGCCGGTCTGGTGCAGCCGCTGGGCGGTGCCGAGGAACAGGCCGACGCCGATCGCGCCGCCCATCGCGATCATCTGGACGTGCCGGGGCTTGAGGGACTTGCGGTAGCCCTCGTCCTCGGGCTCGTCGTCGATGCCCGGCAGCGCCTGGGTGCCCTGGGCGGCCCTCCGGGCCAGGACGGCCTCGTACCGGGCGGCCTCCGCGGCCTGCCGCGCGGCGGCGCGCGCCGCCTCCCGGGCGCGCTCCCCGGCCGGGCCGCCGACCCGCCATCCCGGATCGTCGTCCTTCCCCGTCACACCGTCCCCCTCCCGGCCACCGGGGCCCGCGCCGGACCCGATCACGGGCTACCCGCCGCCGCCCCCATGATCACCTGTGGTGAGGATTCGATCGCGTAAAGGAGCCGGGGCCGCGCAAGAACGTTCAAGATCCGGCAAAGCGCGGCCCGTAGCGTCGCCGGCATGACGACGGTGCAGACGGCGACGGGGGCCGAGGGGCCGCCGAAGGAGAGGGCCCAGGTCCGCGCGGCGGTCCGCGACGGGCTCGGGGTGGGGCTGACGGTGGGGGTGTCGGGGCTGGCGTTCGGCGCGTCGGCCGTGACGGCGGGGCTGAGCGTGGCGCAGGCGTGCGCGCTGAGCCTGCTGGCGTTCACCGGCGCGTCCCAGTTCGCGCTGATCGGGGTGATCGGCGCGGGCGGCGGCCTGGCGGCGGGCGCGCTCGGCGCGGTGCTGCTGAGCGGCCGCAACGCCCTGTACGGGCTGCGGCTGGCGGAGACCCTGCGGGTGCGGGGCTGGCGGCGGCTGCTCACCGCGCAGGTCGTGATCGACGAGACCACGGCGGTGGCGACCGCCCAGCCGGGCCGCGCGGCGGCCCGCGCCGCCTTCTACGCCACCGGGATCAGCATCTTCGCCACCTGGAACGTGACCACGCTGCTCGGCGCGGCGGGCGCGGCCCGGCTCGGCGACCCGGGCGCCGTCGGGCTGGACGTGCTCGGCCCGGCGGCGTTCCTGGCGCTGCTGTGGCCCCGGCTGACCGCGGGCCGCACCGAGGTCGCGGTCGCCGCGGCCGCTGCGGTGATCGCGCTGGCCGCCACGCCGCTGCTGCCGCCGGGGGTGCCGGTCATGCTGGCCGCGGTCGCCGTGCTGCCCGCCCTGCTGCGCCCCGGCGCGCGGCCGGACGGGCCGGACGGGCCGGACGCCGAGCCGGACACCGGGCGGGACGCCGAGCCGGACACCGGGCGGCCGGGGGCGGGCGCGTGAGCGTGTGGATCGCGATCGTGGCGACCGGCCTCGGCTGCTACGCGCTGAAGCTGGGCGGCCTGGTCACCCCGCAGCGGGTGCTGGCCGACCCCCGGGTGCGCCGCTTCACCGACCTGATCCCCGTCGCGCTGCTCACCGCGCTGATAGCGGTGCAGTCGCTGGCCGACGGCCGGTCGCTGGACTTCGACGGGCCGCGCATGGCGGGCCTGGCGGCCGCGGTGGCGGCGCTGCTGCTGCGCGCGCCGTTCCTGGTGGTGCTGGGCGCGGCCGCCGGGGTCGCGGCGGGACTGCGGCTGCTGGGCCTGTGAGGCCGCCGGGCCCGTCGGCGGGCCCGGCGTCGGGACGGGCGTCGGGACGGGCCGGCGGACCCGGTCAGGACTCCCCGGCGACGATCTCCAGGGCGCGGGCCAGGTCGTCGGGGTAGGCGCTCTCGAACTGCACCCACTCGCCGCGGGTGGGGTGCTCGAACCCCAGCCGGACCGCGTGCAGCCACTGGCGCTTCAGGCCGAGCCGCGCCGCCAGCGTCGGGTCGGCGCCATAGGCCATGTCGCCGGCGATGGGGTGCCGGATCGCCGACATGTGCACCCGGATCTGGTGGGTGCGGCCGGTCTCCAGGTCCACGTCCAGCAGGGTGGCGGCGCGGAACGCCTCCACGGTGTCGTAGTGCGTCACCGACGGCTTGCCGCCCGCCACCACCGCGAAGCGGCCGTCGCCGGAGGGGTGCCGGTCGATGGGCGCGTCCACGGTGCCCCGGAACGGGTCCGGGTGGCCCTGCACCAGGGCCTGGTAGCGCTTGTCGATGCGGCGCTCCTTGAACGCGCGCTTCAGCCGCGAGTAGGCGACCTCGCTCTTGGCCACCACCATCGCGCCGGTGGTGTTGGCGTCCAGCCGGTGCACGATGCCCTGCCGCTCGGACGCGCCGCTGGTGGCGATGGTGTGCCCGGCGCCCAGCAGGCCGCCCAGCACGGTCTGCCCGGTCCAGCCGGTGGTGGGGTGCGCGGCCACGCCGATCGGCTTGTCCACCACGACGATGTCGTCGTCCTCGTACAGGATCCCCATGCCGGGGACCGGCTCGGCGACCGGGGCGGGCGGCGCGGGCGGCGGCGGGAGGGTGACCTCCAGCCAGGCCCCGGCGTGCAGGCGGTCGGACTTGCCGACCTCCCTGCCGTCCATGGTCACCTCGCCGGCCGCCGCGATGTCGGCGGCCCGGCTGCGGGACAGGCCGAACAGCCGCGCCAGCGCGGCGTCGACCCGCTCGCCCTCCAGCCCGTCGGGGACCGGGAGGCTGCGCACATCGCTCATCAGGACTTCTCTTCCGGCTTGGTCTCGGGCTCGACGGCCCCGGCGGCGGACGCGGGCCCCGCCTCAGGCTCCGGCCCCCCTCCGGGGACGGACCCGGGCCGCGGCCCGGCGTCGCCGGCCTCGGGCGTCCCGGCGGTGTCGGCCTTGTCGCCCTCGTCGGCCTTGCCGGCCGTCTCGGTCTCCTTGCCGGTCACCCGGGTGCCGTCGATCTGCAGTCCGCGCGCGGCCAGCAGCACCGCCAGCACCCCGCCGCAGACGATCGCCGAGTCGGCCAGGTTGAACACCGGCCAGTTCGGCAGCTCGATCCAGTCGACCACGTGCCCCTTGAGCGGGGCCGGGGCCCGCAGGATCCGGTCGACCAGGTTACCGAACGCGCCGCCCAGCATCAGCCCCAGGCAGATCGCCCAGGGCAGGCTGCGCAGGTTGCGGGCGGTGCGGATGATGGCCACCACCACCCCGATGGCGATCATCGTGAAGACCACGGTGTAGCCGGTGCCGATGGAGAACGCCGCGCCGCTGTTGCGCGTCTCGCGCAGCGTCAGCAGGCCGCCCAGCAGCTCGATGGGGGGACGGTCCTGGAGGGTGGCCACCACGATGATCTTGGAGACCACGTCCAGGGCCAGGGCGGTCACCGCGACGGCGATCAGCACGCCGACACGGCGCGGCCGCGGGGCGCCGGCGGGGCCCGCGGCCGCGTCCTTGGGGTCTTGTGCGTCGCTCAGCGACGTTCCTCTCGCGCTTTGCATGGTATGCACATGGTCGCACGCGGAACGGCCTGCAGGCGCGCCTTGCCGATCGGCTGGGAGCACGACTCGCAGACGCCGTAGGTCCCGGCGTCCATCCGCATGACCGCGCGCTCGTTCTGGTCGTGCAGGTCCCGGGCGTTGTTGGCCAGCGACATCTCGTGCTCGCGCTCGTAGGTCTTGGCCCCGGCGTCGGCCTGGTCGTCGCCCGCGCCGTCGCTGGCGTCGCCCTCGGCGATGGCGGACTCGGCGGCCGCGACCTGCACGCGCAGGGCGGCCATCTCGCCCTCCAGCGCCGCCCGCACCTCGGCCAGCTCGGCGTCGGTCCAGCGGTCCTCGCCCGCCCGGACCGGAAGCCCGGCCGCCGGCGCCGTCTGGGCGCCGGGACGGGCCGCCTCTTCGAGGACCTTCTCGGCGGCCCTCTCGGCGGCCTTCTCCGCCGCCTCCTCGACCTCGGCCTCGGCCGCGGACCCGGAGGCGGGCCTGGCGGTGGCCTTGGCGACGGACTTCGCCGCGGCCTTTGCGGTGGCCTTAGCGGTCGTCTTGGCGGCGGGCTTCGCGGCGGACACGGCGGCGGGCTTGGCCGCGCCTGTGCTCTTGACCGTGGCCTTGGCCGCCTTCTTGGCGGGCTCGGCCTTCGCGGCGGCCCGGGAACCCCCGGCCTTCGCCGCGGCCGCCTTCTCCGCAGGCCCGGCCCCCTTGGCCGCCTTGGCCTTCGCGCCCTTGGTGGCGGCGCGGGCCGCCGCCTTCTTCACGGCGGGCTTTGCCGCCGCTTTGCCCGACACGGCGCGCGCCGTGCGCACCTTGCCTCCCGGGGACGCCGGCCCCTTCTCCGCTCCGGCCGTTCCGGCCCCTCTGGCGCTGATCTCCTCGACAGGCGGTGCGGGCTGCATGTGTCCCCTTTCACGGCACGGCGAACGGCCTGGCTGAGTTACACGCCGCATATGCCCCGTCACCGTGCGGGCGGAAACCCGGCGATCCCCCAAATCTCTGGCCCGGCCCCGGCCGCGGCGGGGGCTCCCGGCCGGTAATTGGGAAGAGTCCGCCCACCGCGTGCGTTAGGCTCTTGACGAGCAGTCTCATCGGCAGGCGCTGATGGGGACACCTGCCGCTGCAAGCAGCCATGAGCGATCCGGGGACGGTGCGAGCCCGGAGGCCGGCCCGGCGGTCTGATCACCCCTGAGCCGTCGGAGGAACCGTCCCGGCACCGGCCGCCCCGGCCGCCGGGACCCAGTAGACCCGGCAGCCGAGACTCCAACGAAGCGGGCCGTGTCCGGGGACGATCCCCCGGAGGCGGCCAAGGAGGGTGGTACCGCGGGGCCCCGCACGGGCGCCTCGTCCCTCCGGTCCACGTGCAGTCACGCGTCGATCCGGAGGTCCGCCCACCGTGAGCCGTCAGTTCCGGCCCCTGCCCGCGCAGGTCGATCTGCCCGCCCTGGAGCGGGACATGCTGCGCCGCTGGCAGGACAGCAAGGTGTTCGAGCGGTCGCTGGAGCGCAACGCCTCCGGCCCCCGCTGGGTCTTCTACGAGGGCCCGCCCACCGCCAACGGCATGCCCGGCGTCCACCACGTCGAGGCCCGCGTCTTCAAGGACGTCTTCCCCCGCTTCAAGACCATGAAGGGCTACCACGTCCCCCGCAAGGGCGGCTGGGACTGCCACGGCCTGCCCGTCGAGGTCGCGGTCGAGAAGGAGCTCGGCCTCACCGGCAAGAAGGACATCGAGACCTACGGCATCGCCGAGTTCAACGACCGCTGCCGCGAGTCGGTCATGCGGCACGTGGACGCGTTCGAGGAGATGACCGAGCGGATGGGCTACTGGGTGGACACCGCCCAGGCCTACCGCACCATGGACCCCGAGTACGTGCAGGCCGTCTGGTGGTCGCTCAAGGTCGTCTTCGACAAGGGCCTGCTGTTCCGCGACTTCCGCATCACCCCCTACTGCCCGCGCTGCGGCACCGGCCTGTCCGACCACGAGCTGGGCCAGCCCGGCGGGTACGAGACGGTCTCCAGCCCCTCGGTGTACGTGCGGATGCCGGTCACCGCCGGGCCGCTGGCCGACCTGAACGCCTCGCTGCTGATCTGGACGACCACCCCGTGGACGCTGGTGTCCAACACCGCCGTGGCCGTGCACCCCGAGGTCACCTACGTCGCCGCCCGGCCCGCCGGGTCCGACGAGGTGCTGGTGGTGGCCGAGCCGCTGGTCGGCAAGGTGCTGGGCGAGGACGCCGAGCGGCTGGCGACCTTCCAGGGCTCCGAGCTGGAGCGCACCCCCTACAAGCGGCCCTTCGACCTGGTCGAGATCCCCGGCGCGCACTACGTGGTGCTGGGCGACTACGTCACCGTCGAGGACGGCACCGGCCTGGTGCACCAGGCCCCCGCGTTCGGCGCCGACGACATGACCGTCTGCAAGAACTACGGGATGCCGATCGTCAACCCCATCGGCCCGGACGGGAAGTTCCTGCCCACCGTCCCGATGGTCGGCGGCAGGTTCTTCAAGGACGCCGACGAGGAGCTCACCGCCGACCTGCGCGAGCGCGGCCTGCTGTTCCGCGGCGGCCACTTCGAGCACAGCTACCCGCACTGCTGGCGCTGCCACACCCCGCTGCTCTACTACGCGCTCCCGGCCTGGTACATCCGCACCACCGAGATCAAGCAGCGGCTGCTGGAGGAGAACGAGAAGACCAACTGGTTCCCCGAGACGGTCAAGGAGGGCCGGTACGGGGAGTGGCTGCGCAACAACGTCGACTGGTCGCTGTCGCGCAGCCGCTACTGGGGCACGCCCCTGCCGCTGTGGGTCTGCGGCGATGACGAGGACCACGTCACCTGCGTCGGGTCGCTGAAGGAGCTGGGCGAGCTGGCCGGGCGGGACCTGTCCGCGCTGGACCCGCACCGCCCCTACGTGGACGACGTCACCTTCGCCTGCCCCACCTGCGGCGGCGAGGCCAGGCGCGTCCCCGACGTGATCGACGCCTGGTACGACTCGGGCTCGATGCCGTTCGCGCAGTGGGGCGCCCCCCACCAGAACGAGGACGTCTTCGAGAAGTCCTACCCCGCGCAGTACATCTGCGAGGCCCAGGACCAGACCCGCGGCTGGTTCTACTCGCTGATGGCGGTCGGCACGCTGGTGTTCGACCGGTCGTCCTACGAGAACGTGCTGTGCCTCGGCCTGATCCTCGCCGAGGACGGCCGCAAGATGAGCAAGCACCTCGGCAACGTGCTGCAGCCCATCCCGCTGATGGACCAGCACGGCGCCGACGCGCTGCGCTGGTACATGCTGGCCAGCGGCCTGCCCTGGGCCTCCCGCCGCATCGGGCACGCGGGCCTGGAGGAGATCGTCCGCAAGGTGCTCCTCACCTACTGGAACACCGCCTCGTTCTTCGTGCTGTACGCCAACGCCGCCGCCGCGCAGGGCCGCGCCTGGACCCCCGACCGGCTCGCCGAGGCCCCGGCCCCGGCCGACCGGCCGCTGCTGGACCGCTGGGCGCTGGCCGAACTGCACCGCACCACCCGCGAGGTGGACCAGGCGCTGGAGCAGTTCGACACCGCGCGCGCCGGGCGGCGGCTCGCCGAGTTCGTCGACGACCTGTCCAACTGGTACGTGCGGCGGTCGCGGCGGCGGTTCTGGAACGGCGCGCAGACGCCCGAGAGCGCCTCGGCGTTCGCCACCCTGTACGAGTGCCTGGAGACCCTCACCCGGCTGATGGCGCCGATGGTGCCGTTCGTCACCGACCACGTGTGGGACGTGCTTCGGCCCGAGGGCTCGCCCGAGTCGGTGCACCTGGCCGATTGGCCGGCCGTGGACGAGGCGCTGCTCGACCAAGGGCTCACCGAGCAGATGGCGCTGGTGCGGCGGCTGGTGGAGCTCGGCCGCTCGGCCCGCACCGCCAGCGCCGTGCGCACCCGGCAGCCGCTCGGCCGCGCCTTGGTCGGCGCGCCCGGCTGGGCGGCCCTGCCCGAGGAGCTGCGCGGCCAGATCGCCGACGAGCTGAACGTCGTGGCCTTCGAGGACCTGTCCTCGATCGGCGGCGACCTGGTCGAGTACGAGGTCAAGCCCAACTTCCGCGAGCTCGGCAAGCGGTACGCCAAGGACACCCCGAAGGTCGCCAAGGCCGTCACCGGCGCCGACGCCGCCGCGCTGGTCACCGCGCTGCGCGCCGACGGCGCCGTCACCGTCGAGGTGCCCGAGGTCGGCGCGGTCGCGCTCGGCCCCGGCGACGTCATCGTCACCGAGCGGCCGCGCAGCGGCTGGGCGGTGGAGAGCGCCGCCGGCGAGACCGTCGCGCTCGACCTGACGGTGACGCCGGAGCTGCGCCGCGCGGGCCTGGTCCGCGAGGTGGTCCGGCTGTTCCAGGAGGCCCGCAAGGCCGCCGGCCTGGAGGTCACCGACCGGATCGAGCTGTGGTGGCGGGCCGACGGCGACGAGCTGGCCGAGGCGCTGCGCGCGCACGAGGCCGAGGTCGCCGCCGAGGTCCTGGCCGACGCCGTGCACGAGGGCGAGCCCGGCGCCGGTCTGGACGCGGTCCGCGAGGAGGAGCTGAAGCTCTCCTACTGGCTGCGCAAGGCGTCCTGACCCTCCACTGCCCCACCGGTCCTCCGGGGGGGGGCGGGGGGGGGGGCCCCGGCGGGCCCGGCGCCGGCGCCCGGCGCGGGGTTTGTTGCACGCCGGGGTGGGGTTTTGGCGGGGGGGGGTGGGGTGCGG
>JBITGK010000026.1:79034-99381 GCA_044456955.1 Spirillospora sp. NPDC050679
CGCGGGGGCGGCGCGCACCCCCCCCTCGGGGGGGCCCCGGGGGCCCGCCCCCCCCCCGCCCCCCGGGGCCGGGGGGGGCCCGGGGGGGGGCCCCCCCCCCGCCCCCCCCCCCCGCCCCGGAGGACCTTTTTGCGACACATCGCGTTTGCGATGATGGCGGGGTGAATCCTGCCGAACACCCCTCACCGCCTGAGCCCGCCCCCGGGGTCGGCGCCGCCCCGGCCGAGGCGCCCGGCCCGCCGGACCCGGCGCGGATGCGCGCCTCCGACGCCGACCGGGACCGGGTGGCCGACCGGCTGCGCGAGGCCCTGGCCGAGGGGCGCATCACCCCCGACGAGCACGCCGAGCGCATCGACGCCGTCTACCAGGCCAAGACCTACGCCGAGCTGGAGCCGGTCCTGAGCGACCTGCCCGGCTCCGCCGCGGACCTGCTCCCGCCGCCCGCCGCGCCCAGGGTCTCCCTGCGCAAGGACGCCCTCCCCTCCCCCGAGCGGCACTCGCCCACCCTGGTGGCGGTGTTCTCGGGCGCCGAGCGCAAGGGCCGCTGGCTGGTGGAGCCCGCCACCGGCGTCTCGTGCGTCTTCGGCAGCGTCGAGCTGGACTTCCGGCGCGCGGTGCTGTCGCAGCGCGAGGTCACCGTCAACGTCTCCTGCGTCTTCGGCAGCGTCGACATCACCGTGCCGCCCGGCGTGCGGGTGGTCAGCGGGGTGACGGCGGTGCTGGGCGACGTCAGCCTGCCGCACGAGGAGGAGGTCGCGCCGGACGCGCCGGTGATCCGCCTCACCGGGATGGCGCTGTTCGGCGGCGTCTCGGTCAAGCGCCGCGAGCCGGGCCGCACCCGCGCGGAACGCCGCCGCGCGCGGATCGAGCGGCGCCGCGCCGCGCACGAGCGGCACCGCGGCCACGGCATGTCCTGATCCGGGCGGCGGGAACGCCGACGGCCGTGACCCGCCGGGCGGTCCCGGGGATCACGGCCGTGCGCGGAGGCGGACGGGGCGGCGGCGCGCTCAGTCGCGGGCGTGCTCGCGGTCGGGCTGGCACACCAGGCAGGGCGTGCAGCCCCGGGCCTTGGCCTCGGCCCGCGACAGCGCCTCCAGGTCGTCGGCCTCGTCGCCGATGTCCTCGATCAGCGCGCAGTCGGTGCGGTGGTAGCGCTTGGTGCCGCTGAGGATGCGCACCTGCGGGCCCGGGTCGTCGGCCGCCGGGGCGTCGTCCTGCGCGTCGCCGGACGCGGCGTCGGCGGGCTTCACTTCAGCGGGCTTCACTTCGGCCGGCTCCGCCTCACCGGACGTCGCGGCCACGGGCTTCGTGTCGGCGGCCTTCATGTCAGCGGGCTTCGCGTCGGCGTGCTTCGGCTCGGGCACGGCGGGCTCGTCGGCCTCGGCGTCGCCGGACCTGCGCGGCCGGGGCGCGCTCGGCGCGGCGCCCGTGTCCTCGGCGGGCTCGCCGAAGGGCTTCGCGCCGGTCTTCTCCCCAGCGCTCCCGCTCTGGAGCGGCGCGTCCTCGGCCGGCTTGTCCTGGACCGGCGCGGTGCCGGCGGAGCCGGTCGCCTTCTCCTCCGCCGGACGGGCGGAAGCCTTGGCCGCCGCGCCGGCGATCGGCAGGTCCAGCGCGGTGTCCTTCGCCGGGGCGGGGGTGGTCCCGCCGGGGGCGGGCCAGGCCGAGGGGAGCGGCGCGGGGTCGGACGGAGCGGGGTCCAGCGGCCGGGTCGCATCGGCGGGGCCGGACTCGGCGGCCGGGGCGGCGGGGCCGGAAGCGGCCGCGGCGGGCTTGCCGAAGTCGGGCTTGGCGGGCTCGGGCTTGGCGGGCTCGGTCTTGGCGAGGTCGGGCTTGGCGAGGTCGGGCTTGCCGGAGCCGGACGGCCGGGTCGGGCCGGGCTTGGCGGGGGCGTCCATCGGGGCGCTGACGGGCGTGCCCACGGCGGGGCCGCCCGAGCGGGCCCGCGCCTTGCCGGAGGCGCCGCTCTTGGCCGGGACCGCCGGAGCCGAGACCGCGGCGCGCGCCGCCAGGGCGGTGTCGGGCATGCAGGCGGTGCAGGGCGTGAAGCCCTCTTCCTTGGCCTCGATGTAGGTGAGGTCTTCCTTGTCCCGCCCGGCGAGCTGCCGGCAGGTGTCCAGGTGGTACCGCTTGCGGCCGCGGATGACGTAGACCAGCGCCTCTTCGGGGACGTCCATCGGCGGAGCGGGGATCTCCACCTCGTCGTCGGCCGGCGCGTCGTCCTTGGCCGGGGAGGGGGCGGCGGCGCGGCTCGCGGCCGCGGTGGTCGCCGGCTGCCCCTTCTTGCCCTTCTTGTCTTTCTTGTCCTTCTTGGAGCGGCGATCCCGGGGAGCGGGCGCGGAGCCCGTGCCGAAGATCTCCTTGCGCCGCAGGAACACCCCGATGGCCAGGCAGAGGAACGACACCACACTGACCGCGATCGAGGTGTAGATCACGATCAGCGCGTCCACGCCCAGCACCTGCGCGCTGTCGCCGTTCCCGGCGACGATGCCCGCCACGAGCAGGGCGATCGCCACCAGCACGAGCACGCCACTCAGGATGATCACAGGGTCTCTCCCCCTCTACAGGCGCATGTCCCGAACCGCCGTCCCGGTCCGGGAGGTCACCGCCGACGTTCCGAAACGCCAACGCCGCCGGGATGGCTTCGACGCCATCCGCGGCGCGGCGATCGGAGTAGACACTATCGCCTGCGGAGCGGGCCTCAGCGCCTCTCGTGCGGCGGGTTGTCGCCTCCGGCGTGGAACGCGCCCGTGGCCGAGTGCTGCACCTGCTGGGTGTGCTGGGGCTGCTCGGCGGGGGGCGGGAAGGGGGTGCCGCCGGTCTGCTGGGCGCCGTTGCGGTCGGCGTGCGGGAGGGTGCTCTGCGGGCCGGTCTGCTGGCCGCCCTGCGGGGAGACGGGCATGGGCGAGCCGCCCGCGACGCTCGGGAAGGCGCCGGTCTCGGTGCTGCCGGCCTCCAGGTCGCGCAGCTGGCCCTCCAGGTAGACCTTCAGGCGGCTGCGGTACTCGCGCTCGAAGGCGCGCAGGTTGTCGACCTCGCGCTCCAGCTCCTCGCGCTGCTGCACCAGCGAGCCCATGACCTGGCGGTGCCGCTCCTGGGCGTCGCGGTCCAGGGCCTCGGCGCGCGAGCGGGCCTCGCTGACGATCTGGTCGGCCTGGCGGCGCGCCTTGCCGAGGATCTCCTCGGCCTCGCGGCGGGCCCGGCCGAGGGTCTCGTCGGCCTCGCGGCGGGCGTCGGCGATCGCCTGGTCGGCGGTCTGCTGCGCCAGCGCCAGCACGCGCGCGGCGGTGTCCATGTTGTCCTCGCCCGACGGGGCGGGCGCCATGCCGAGGCCGCCGAGGGGGACGGGCTCGGGCTCGGGCTGCGGCTGCGGCTCGGGGCGCGGCGGCTCGGGGATCTTGGCCACGTCCGGCTTGGGCTCCACGATGGGCGCGGCCATGGCCGGCACCTTGCCGCGCAGGCACTCGGCCAGCTTGGCGCGCAGCTCCTCGTTCTCCTGGATGAGGCGGTCGAGCTCGGACTCGACCTCGTCGAGGAAGGCGTCCACCTCCTCCTCGTCGTACCCCGGCCTCAGCCTGGTGGTACTGAACTGCTTGTTCCGCACATCGGCGGGTGTGAGCGGCATGTTCGTCTCCTTGGCGCGCTTGGAGTCTGTCCCAAGGACGGTATCCGATCAGAGCTTCTGCACGAAGATGATCAAGATCCAGACCACAAGGATGAGGACAGTGAAGCTGAGGTCCAATGCCACGTTACCCAGCCGTACCGGGGGGATGAAACGCCTCAGCAGTTTCAGTGGCGGATCGGTGACGGTGTAGGTCACCTCGGCGATCACCAGCACCACTCCGGTGGGGCGCCACTGCCGCGCGAACGACTGCAGCACCTCCAGGATCAACCTCCCGATGAGGAACAGGAGGAAGAGCAGCAGCACGTACTGCAGTACGAGTCCAACGATGTTCACGGACACTCTCACATGTGGCGGTGGTCAGCTCTGGTTGAAGAATCCTCGTTCTGCCATCCGGGCCTTGTCCTCGGCCGTCACCTCGACGTTGGCGGGCGACAACAGGAACACCTTGTTCGTAACACGCTCGATGCTCCCGTGCAGGCCGAATACCAGACCTGCCGCGAAATCGACCAGTCGCTTGGCGTCGCTGTCCACCATCTCGGTGAGGTTCATGATCACCGGCGTGCCCTCGCGGAAGTGCTCGCCGATGGTCCGGGCCTCGTTGTAGGTCCTGGGATGCAGCGTAGTGATACGCGCCAGGTCGGTGGTACCCGACTCGTAAAGCGCCACCGAGCGCCGCTCGGTCGGCGACGCCGAGTGATGATCGCGATCCCGGTCCGCGGCCTCGTCCCCTCGGGTAAGCTGACCGCCGGATTCGTCGTCCCGCAGACGGTTCTGCCGCCCCTGGGCGGGATCGGCCTCGTCGTCGTAGACCTCGTACTCGTCGTAGTCGTCGTACTTGCCGTACTTGTCGTCGTAGCGGTCGTCCTCCACAAGGCCGAGGTAGACCGCCATCTTGCGCATCGCGCTGGCCATACGCCCCTCCGTCGTCCTGTGGCAGCGGCGCCCGGCGCCAGGCGCCGCGCTCGGCCCGCTACGTCTGTGTGGCCTGCCGTTTCGGCAGCTACCACTGGGGGGACATTACCTGACGATTGCCCGTCGGCCGCCGAGCAACGCCGTACCGACACGCACGTGTGTCGCGCCACACGCGATCGCCTGCTCCAGATCTCCGCTCATCCCCGCCGAAACCGCCGTGGCGGACGGATGCGCGTCCCGCAGGTCGGCCGCGATCGCCGCCAGCCGGGCGAAGGCGGGGGCCGGATCGGCGCCCAGCGGCGCGACCGCCATCACCCCGCCGAGCTCCAGGTGGGCGGCGCCGGCGATCTGCTCGGCCAGCTCCGGCACCTCGCGCGGCGCGGCCCCGCCGCGGCCCTCGGCCTCGTCCAGCCCGACCTGCACCAGGCAGCGCAGCGTGCGTCCGGCCCTCTCGGCGGCCCGGTCCAGCGCCCGCACCAGCCTGGCGCGGTCCACCGACTGGACCACGTCGGCGTACCCGGCCACCGAGGCGGCCTTGTTGGTCTGCAGCTGCCCCACGAAGTGCCAGGTCAGCGGGAGGTCGGCGGTGGCGGCGGCCTTCGGCGCGGCCTCCTGGTCGCGGTTCTCGGCGACCTGGTCGAGGCCGAGTCCGGCCAGCAGACGGACGTCGGAGGCCGGGAAAGTCTTGGTCACCGCGACCAGCGTCACCCCGGCCGGGTCGCGCCCGGCGGCGGCGCAGGCCGCCGCGATGCGGTCGCGGACGTCGGCGAGGTTGGCGGCCAGCTCCGCGCGGCGGGCGGACTCCGCCCCGGCCGCGCCGCCGGTGTGCTCCGCAGCGCCCGCGGTGGCGCCGGTGTCGGTCATCGGGGATCGTCCTTGCTGTCGCCGTCGAGCCAGACGAACCCGGCGAAGCGCCCGGTCCGGCCGTCGCGGCGGTAGGAGAACAGGTCGGGGGTCTCGAGCGTGCAGCGGGGGTCGACGGTGACGGCGGCCACGCCCGCCTCGGCGAGCTGGCCGGCGATCCCGGCGCGGATGTCCAGGCCGGGCGTGCCCCGCCGGGTGGTGGCGCGAGCTCCGGGCACCGCGGCGGCGACCTCGTCGCGCATCGCGGCGGGCACCTCGTAGCAGCCGCCGCAGGCGGCCGGGCCGATCGCGGCGCGGATGCGCGCGGAGTCGGCGCCGTGCTCGCGCATCCGCTCCACCAGCGCCGGGACGACGCCGGCGGCGGTGCCGGGGCGGCCCGCGTGCGCCGCGCCGACGACCCCGGCCTCGGGGTCGGCCAGCAGCACCGGGGCGCAGTCGGCGACCAGGACCGCCAGCACCACGCCGGGCTCGGTGGTCACGATCGCGTCCACCTCGCCCGCGCCGGCGGCGGCCTCGGCGGCGGTGACGACCGCCACGTCGGCGCCGTGCACCTGGCGCATCCACACGGTGCGGTCGGCCCGCACCCCGAGGGCGGCGGCGGCGCGCTCCCGGTTGGCGCGCACCGCGTCCGGCTCGTCGCCGACCGCGCCGCCGAGGTTGAGGGCGTCGTAGGGCGCCGCGCTCACCCCGCCGGAGCGGCCGGTGAACGCGGCGCCGACGCCGTCGCCCAGGGGGACGCGGTCGATCACTTCAGGAAGTCGGGGACGTCGAGGTCGTCGTCGTCGTCCTCGAACACCACCGAGCGGCGGCGGCCTCCGGCGGCCGGGCCGCTCTCGGACTCGCCCGCGTGCACGCGGGTCGGCGACGGGTCGCCCGACGGGCGCGGCGCGGGCGGCCGGGCGCCGTCCTCCTCGCCCGGGCGGCCCGAGGGCTCCGGACGGGCCGGGGCCTCCTCGCGCGCCGGGGCGCGGTCGGCGGGCGCGCGGTCGACGGGCGCCGGGACCGGCTGCGGCCGCTCGGGCTCGGCGCGCGGCGGCTGCGGGGCCGCGGCGGCCTGCGCCACCGACTGGTGGTGCGCCTGCTGCGGGGCCGCCGGCTGGACCGGGGCCTGCGGCTGCGCGGGCGGCGGGACCGGCGGCGCGACCGGCTGCGGCGCGGGCTGCTGGACCGGCGCCGGCTGCTGGACGGGCGCGGGCGGCGGGCTCACCGGCTCCGAGCGGCCGACGCGGCTCGGGATCGGGTTGGCCGCGGGAGCGGGTGCGGACGGGGCAGGAGGCGGGGTGGGGCGAGCCGGCGGCGGAACCCTCTTGCCCTCGGGCTCCGCGGCCGGCTTGTTAGGGCGGAGTTCATCGAACCCCGCCGCGATCACGGTCACCCGGACCTCGTCGCCCAGCGCGTCGTCGATCACCGCGCCGAAGATGATGTTGGCGTCCGGCGCGGCGGCGTTGGACACCAGCTGCGCCGCCTCGTTGATCTCGAACAGGCCCAGGTCGGACCCGCCGGAGATCGACAGCAGCACGCCGTGCGCGCCGTCGATGCTGGCCTCCAGCAGCGGGCTGGAGATCGCCATCTCGGCGGCGGCCACGCTGCGGTCGTCGCCGCGGGCCGAGCCGATGCCCATCAGCGCCGAGCCCGCGCCGGACATGACCGACTTGACGTCGGCGAAGTCCAGGTTGATCAGGCCCGGGGTGGTGATGAGGTCGGTGATGCCCTGGACACCCGACAGCAGCACCTGGTCGGCGGCCTTGAAGGCGTCCAGCACGCTGACCTGCCGGTCGGAGATCGACAGCAGCCGGTCGTTGGGGATCACGATGAGGGTGTCGACCTCGTCGCGCAGTGTCTCTATTCCGGCCTCCGCCTGCATGGCGCGCCGCTTGCCCTCGAAGCTGAAGGGGCGGGTGACCACGCCGATGGTGAGGGCGCCCAGCGACCGGGCGATGTTGGCCACCACCGGCGCGCCGCCGGTGCCGGTGCCGCCGCCCTCGCCGGCGGTCACGAAGACCATGTCGGCCCCCTTGAGGACCTCCTCGATCTCCTCCCGGTGGTCCTCGGCCGCCTTGCGGCCGACGTCCGGGTTGGCCCCGGCGCCCAGACCCCGCGTGAGCTCGCGGCCCACGTCGAGTTTCACGTCGGCGTCACTCATCAGCAGCGCCTGGGCGTCAGTGTTGATAGCGATGAACTCGACGCCCTTGAGTCCCTCCTCGATCATCCGGTTCACGGCGTTGACGCCGCCGCCGCCGATGCCGACGACCTTGATGACCGCGAGGTAATTCTGCGGTGCTGCCACGACGAGGGGCCTTTCCGCTCGCTCTATCGACCGGCCGGACCGGCCGGTGGGCCGGTGCCGCCTCGGTGTTCCTGACCTGTGTCTTCCGTCGGTGGGATCGGGCGGCCCGGAGGCCCCCTCAACCCTCACCCTCAACTTGAGGCTTACAGTTATGTCAACCTGAGGACTGGTACGGACAGTAGGGCGGGCTTACCGCCAGGGTCAACTAACCCCGCCCCAACTGGCGCGGCGTGTCGCGGTGAGCACCGGTTTTCCCGGTTGGTGAAGAACATCGCGACCGCCCCCGGCCCGGGCCCGCCGTGCGCGGGCCGACCGGTCAAGGGTGCCCCATCGCCGGGCCGGAATCCCCGCGACACACGCACCGCCGTCCACTCACTGAAAGTATCGTCCCGGCGGCGTCCCGTGTCGGTCCCGGGGCGCGCGCCGCCCGCGCCCGCGCACCGGCCCGTCACCGGGTGGTGACGACCTCGGGCGAGCTCACGTCGATGGTGCGCGCGGCGCGCCCGCCGGCGGTCTTGCGCAGCGCCTCCAGCAGCCGGGCCTTCTCCCCCGTCCGCCCCCGGGCGCCCCACACCACCGTCAGCCCGCCGGTCAGCCGCAGCGACACCGCCTCGGGACCGGGCGCCGACACCTCCACCAGCCGCTGCTTGAGCGCGGCGGGCAGCTCGGCGGCCACCCGCAGGCCCGCCAGGGCCGCCGGATCGGCCGGGCCGGGCGCGGCGGCGACCAGCGCCGGGAGCCGGGGCGGCCGCGCCGCGCTGTCGGCGACCGTCACCCCGTCCCGGTCGAGCTGGTAGAAGCGCCCGGCCCGCTCGACCACCGCGACCGGGACGCGCTCGCGCACCGTGATCCGCACGGTCGCGGGCCAGTGCCGCTCCACCTTCGCCGACCGCACCTCGCGCAGCCGCTCGACGCGGTCGCGCATGTCGCCGATGCCCAGCCGCACCATCGGCAGCCCCATCCGGACGTCGGCGGCGGCCACCACGCGGTCGCGCGGCGCCAGCGAGGTGCCGATCACCTCGACGTTGCGCACCACCAGCAGCCGCGAGCCCAGCAGCACCCACCCCACCGCCGCGACCAGCGCCGCCACCAGCAGGGTGACGAACGCCACCTTCCACCGGCCGCGCCCGCGCCGCGCGCGCGGCGCGTCGGGGGGCTCGGCGCCGGGGTCGGCCGCGGCGCCCGCGGCGGCGGCGGAGGGGGCACGGCCCGGCGACGGTCTCGCGGTCGTCATCCCCCCAGCATGACCGCAGCGGGCCCGCCGGGGCGGTAGCCCACGCCCGGGAGGCCGCCGATAGATGAAAGATCACACGATTGCCCGCCGGTGCGGCGCGATCGCCCGGTTCAGCCGGCCAGCCGCTCCAGGATCAGCGGCCCGAGCCGGGTGACGTCGCCCGCGCCCAGCGTGATGACCACGTCGCCCGGGCGGGCCAGCCCCGCCACGACCTCCGGCACCCGGTCCCAGTCGGGCGCGTAGACGCGCTCGGTGCCGGCCGGGACGCGGTCGGCGATCAGCTCGCCGGTGACGCCGGGCTCGGGGTCCTCGCGCGCGCCGTACACGTCCAGCACCACCGCCACGTCGGCGAGCCCGAGGGCCGCGCCGAACTCGGCGGCGAAGAACCGGGTGCGGCTGTACAGGTGCGGCTGGAACACCGCCACGATCCGGCCCGGCGCGCCGGACTCGGCGCTCTTCTCGCCCAGGTAGTCGCGCGTGGCCGACAGGTCGGCGGTCACCTCGGTCGGGTGGTGGGCGTAGGAGTCGAACACCTCGGCCCCGCCGGCCTCGCCCTTGCGCTCCAGCCGGCGCATCGCGCCGCCGAACGCCGTCAGCCCCTCGCGGACCAGCCCGGTGTCGGCCCCGAGCGCCTCGGCGACCGCGACGACGGCGGCGGCGTTCAGCGCGTTGTGGCGGCCGGGGACGCGCAGCTCCACCGGGCCCGCGCCCTCGATCTCGAACCGCGAGCCCAGCCCGCGCGGGGTGAACCCGGTCACCCGCAGGTCGGCGCCCTCGGCCTCGCCGTAGGTGCGCACGGTCAGGCCGCGCGCGCGGGCGCGCTCGGCCAGCTCCATCGCCACCGGGTCGTCGGCGCCGGCCACCAGCGTGCCGCCCGGCTCGATCCGGTCGACGAACAGGGCGAAGTTCTCCTTCACCTTCTCGAAGCCGCCGTAGTTGTCCAGGTGGTCGGCCTCGACGTTGGTGATCACCGCGACGCTCGGGGTGTACATCAGGAACGAGCCGTCGCTCTCGTCGGCCTCGGCCACGAACGCCTCGCCGGCGCCCTCGTCGGCGCCGAGGCCGGTGGTGACCAGCTGGCCGCCGATGCAGTAGGACGGGTCGGCCCCGGCGTGCTGCAGCGCGACGGTGAGCATCGAGGTGGTGGTGGTCTTGCCGTGCGTGCCCGCCACCGCCACCGCGCGCCGCCCGGCCATCAGCGCGGCGAGCGCCGCCGACCGGTGCAGCACGCGCAGCCCGCGCTCGCGCGCGGCGACCAGCTCGGGGTTGGTCTCGCGGATGGCGGTGGAGACGACGACGGTGTCGGCGTCCCCGAGGTGGGCGGCGTCGTGCCCGACGAACACCTTCGCGCCCAGGCCCTGGAGCTGGGCCAGCAGGTCGGAGTCCCGGGCGTCGCTGCCGGAGACGGCGATGCCGCGCTTGAGCATCACGCGCGCGATGCCGGACATGCCGGCCCCGCCGATCGCGATGAAGTGGACCCGGCCGAGCTCCCCGGCCGGCACGACCTCCCCAGGACTGATCAGACTCATCGGGCGGTCCCTGCTCCCTCCGCGCGCACCACTTCGTACACCATCTGCGCCAGCGCCACGTCGGCGTCCCGGCGGCCCATCCGCCCGGCCGCCTCCGACATCGCCGCGACCCGGCCCGGGTCGGCCAGCACCGGCAGCAGCTGGTGCGCGATCCACTCGGGGGTCAGCTCGGCGTTGTCGACCAGCAGGCCGCCGCCCGCCGCCACGATGGGCTCGGCGTTCAGGCGCTGCTCGCCGTTGCCGATGGGCAGCGGCACGTACACCGCCGGCAGCGCCACCGCGGTCAGCTCCGCGCAGGTCATCGCGCCCGCGCGGCACATGGCCATGTCGGCGGCCGCGTAGGCCAGGTCCATGCGGTCGCAGTAGGGGATGGTGACGTACTGCGGGCCGCCCGCGACCTGCTCGGGGGCCTCGGTGTTCTTGGGGCCGACGATGTGCAGCACCTGGATGCCGGCCTGCCGGAAGTAGGGCGCGGCGGCGACGGCGGCCTGGTTGAGCGAGCGCGCGCCCTGCGACCCGCCGAAGATCAGCAGGGTCGGCAGGTCGGGCAGCAGCCCGAAGTAGGAGCGGGCCTTGTCGCCCATCGCCAGCCGGTCCAGCGTGGCGATCTCGCGGCGCAGCGGGATGCCCACGAAGCGGGCGTTCGGCAGCGGCGAGTCGGTGTGCGAGACCGCGACGTGGTCGGTGAAGCGCGCACCGAGCTTGTTGGCCAGCCCCGGCTTGGGGTTGGCCTCGTGCACGATGATCGGCACCTTGCGCTTGCGCGCGGCCAGGTAGCCGGGGGTGGCGACGTAGCCGCCGAAGCCGACCAGCACGTCGGCGCGCGCCTGGTCCAGCACGTTGGCGGCGGCGTTGATCGCGCCGCGCAGCCGGCCGGGCACCGTGAGCAGCTGGGGGGTCAGCGTGCGCGGCAGCGGCACCGGCGGGATCAGCGCCAGCTCGTAGCCGCGCTGCGGGACCAGCCGGGTCTCCAGGCCGCGCTCGGTGCCCAGGCACACCACGCCGGTGTTGGGGTCCGCCCGGCGCAGCGCGTCGGCCAGGGCCAGGGCGGGCTCGATGTGTCCGGCGGTGCCGCCGCCGGCCAGGACAACCCTCATGCTCGTTGACAACTCCTCAGCATGTTCGGTGGGGGGAATTCAGCGCCGTGCCAGGCCCAGCCAGCTTAGGGCCCGCAGCACCGGTCCGGGACCGCGGGCGGCAAGCGCCTGCCTGGCCCCCGGCTCCCGCTTGGCGAAGGCCAGCAGCATGCCGAGCGCGATCAGGGTGGGGATCAGCGCCGATCCCCCGTAGGAGACCAGCGGCAGCGGGATGCCCGTGATGGGGAACACGCCGATCACCGCTCCGATGTTGACGATCGCCTGGACCAGCAGCCACGCGGTGGCGCCCGCCGCGGCCAGCCGGGTGAACGGGTCCTTCACCCGGCGCGCGATCCGCAGGCCCGCGTAGGCCAGCAGGCCGAACAGCCCGAGCACCACGAGCGTACCGACCAGTCCGAACTCCTCTCCCACGATCGCGAAGATGAAGTCGGTCTCGGCGTGCGGCAGGAAGTCCCACTTGGCGCGGCCCTCGCCCAGCCCGGTGCCGAACAGGCCGCCGGAGGCGATGGCGTAGCGGCCCTGGGTGCCCTGGTAGTTGTGGGTGAGCTGGCTGCTGGAGGAGTCCAGGAAGCCGGTCAGGCGCTGCATCCGGTAGGGCTCGACCACGATGAGGATCGACACCAGCAGGCCGACCAGCCCGGCGATGCCGATGAACAGCCGGCCGGGCGCGCCCACCACCCACAGCAGCGCCAGGAAGATCGTCAGCAGCACCAGCGTGGTGCCCAGGTCGTTGCCCAGCATGACCAGCAGCACCAGCAGGCCCGCGCCGGGCAGCAGCGGCACCAGCAGCGGCCGCCACTCGGTGAGCTGGCCGAGGCGCTCCTTGCGGGCCAGCAGGTCCGCGCCCCACAGCACCAGGGCGAGCTTGGCGGGCTCGGACGGCTGGAGCTGGAACGACCCGAAGGCGATCCAGCGGGTCGCGCCGCCCGCCGTGCGGCCGAGGCCCGGCACCAGCACCAGCAGCAGCGCCACCACCGACAGCAGCAGGATCGGATAGGCCAGCGCGCGGAACGCCTTGACCGGCAGCCGCGACGCCAGCCACATCAGCGGCAGCCCCAGCGCCACCCACATCGCCTGCTTCTGCAGCAGCGTGTAGGCCGAGCCGGTCTCCTGCAGCTGCTTGACCAGCGACGCCGACAGCACCATGGTCAGGCCCAGCGCCAGCAGCATCACCGTGCAGCCCAGCACCAGGTAGTAGGAGGTCAGCGGGCGGTCCAGCAGCCCGACGGCGGCCGCCACCTGCTCGCGCGGCCGGGCCCGGCCGGCGGGCTGCTCCTCGGCGGGGAGGGCGCTCATCGCGGCGCTACCTCGTCTCGGGCCGCGTCTCGGCCTGCGCTCCGGCCCCGGCGTCGGGGAGCGCCCGCACCGCCGCGGCGAAGGCGTCGCCGCGGGCCCCGTAGCTGGTGAACATGTCCCAGGAGGCGCCCGCGGGCGCCAGGAGCACCGTGTCGCCGGGCCGGGCCAGGGCTGCTGCTTCTGTCACGACGCGTTCCATCGCCCCAGTGTCGGTGTCGGGGACGTCCACGACCGGGACATCCGGGGCGTGTCGCGCGAGCGCCTCGGCGATCCGGGCCCGGTCGGCGCCCAGCAGCACCGCGCCGCGCAGGCGGTCGGCAGCCGAGCGCACCAGGTCGTCCACGTCGGCGCCCTTGAGCAGCCCCCCGGCGATCCACACCGCCGACCGGCACGAAGCCAGCGACGAGGCGGCGGCGTGCGGGTTGGTGGCCTTGGAGTCGTCGACGTAGTCCACGCCCGCGACGGTCGCCACGTGGGCGATGCGGTGCGGGTCGGGCACGAAGGCCCGCAGGCCCTCGCGGACGGCCTCGGGCGGCACGCCGAAGGCGCGGGCCAGGGCGGCGGCCGCCAGGGCGTTGGCGACGTTGTGGGGCGCGAACGGCCGCACGTCCGACAGCTCGGCCAGCTCGGCGGCGGTCGTGCGCGGGTCGTCCACGAACGCGCGGTCGACCAGCAGCTCCTCCACGACGCCGAGTTGCCCGGGGGCGGGGCAGTCCAGGGTGAAGCCGAACGCGTCCGGGCCGCCGAGCGCGGCGGCGGGCGCGTCGTCGGCGTTGACGATCTGAACGCTCCCGGGCGCGAAGATCTTCTGCTTGTCCGCCGCGTAGTTCTCGAACGAGCCGTGCCAGTCCAGGTGGTCGGGGGCGATGTTCAGCACCGCGGACGCGAGCGGCGCCACGCTGCTCGACCAGTGGAGCTGGTAGCTCGACAGCTCCACCGCCAGCACGTCGACGCTCTCGTCCAGCACCGCCTCCACGATGGGGGTGCCGACGTTGCCGACCGCCAGGGCGTTGTGCCCGGCGGCCTTCAGGATCTGCGTCAGCATCCGCACGGCGGTGGTCTTGCCGTTGGTGCCGGTCAGCGCCAGCCACGGCGCGGGCTCGCCGGACGGGCCGGGGCGGCGCAGCCGCCAGGCCAGCTCGACCTCGCTGAAGAACTCGATCCCCGCCTCGGCGGCGGCCGCCGGGAGCGGCGCGTCGGGCCGCCAGCCCGGGGAGGCGACCACCAGGTCGGCCCCCTCGGGCAGGGTCTCGCCGTCGCCCAGCCGCACGGTGGCGCCCAGCGCCTCCAGCTCGGCGGCGTGCGCCCGCTCGTCCTCGCCGTCGCGGCTCTCCACGACGGTGACCCGGGCCCCCCGGCCGGCCAGCACGCGCGCGGCGGCCCGGCCCGACAGGCCGATCCCCGCCACCGCGACGTGCCGGTCCGCCCACTGGTCACTCGTCACTTCTTGGGCATCCATTCCAGGTAGAACAGGCCGAGGCCGATCGCGGTGAACAGCGCCGACATCAGCCAGAACCGCACGACGATGGTGGTCTCGGCCCAGCCGGACAGCTCGAAGTGGTGCTGCAGCGGCGCCATCTTGAACACCCGCTTGCCGGTCGCCTTGAACCCGCCGACCTGGATGATCACCGACAGGGTGATCATGACGATCAGGCCGCAGAGGATGGCCAGCAGGAACTGGGTGCGGGTGAGGATCGCCAGGCCCACCAGCACGCCGCCCAGGGCCAGCGAGCCGGTGTCGCCCATGAAGATCTTGGCGGGGGGCGCGTTCCACCACAGGAAGCCGAACACCCCGCCCAGCACGGCGGCGGCGACCACCGCGAGGTCCAGGGGGTCGCGCACGCTGTAGCAGTTGGGGGCCAGCGCGAAGTCGTAGCAGCTGTTGCGCAGCTGCCAGTTGCCGATGATCACGTAGGCGGCCAGCACCATGCCGGCGGGGCCGGCGGCCAGGCCGTCCAGGCCGTCGGTGAGGTTCACGCCGTTGGACATCGCCGCGATCAGCAGCAGCGCCCAGATCACGAAGATCGGCGCGCCGATCGAGGGGCCGAAGTCGCGCAGGAACGACAGGTGCGGGGAGGCGGGGGTGATGTCGTAGCCGTTGGGGAAGTTGAGCGAGGCCACCGCGAAGATCACGCCGACCAGGATGATGCCGATCATCTTGGCGCCGCTGCGCAGGCCGAGGCTGCGCTGCTTGAACACCTTGATGTAGTCGTCCACGAAGCCGACCAGGCCGAGGCCGGTCATCAGGAACAGCACCAGCAGGCCCGACACCGTGGGGGCGCTGCCGTCGAACACGTGCGCGGCGGCGTAGCCGAGCAGCGAGCCGACGATGAACACGGCGCCGCCCATGGTGGGGGTGCCGCGCTTGCCCTGGTGGCCCGACGGGCCCTCCTCGCGGATCATCTGGCCGTAGCCCAGCCGGTTGACGATCCGGATCCACACCGGGGTGCCGACCATGCCGATGATCAGGGCGATCCCGGCCGCGATGATGATGTTGGTCATGCCAGCAGTCCCTCGGCGATCCGTTCCAGGCCGGCGACGCGGGAGCCCTTCACCAGTACGACGTCCCGCGGCCGCAGCCGCTCCTTGAGCGCGGTCATCGCCGCACCGACGTCATCCACCTGTACGCACTCTCCCGTCCATGACGCCACCTGCGCGGCCCCTTCGGCCATCGCGGCGGCGGCCTCGCCGACCGTGATCAGGCCCGCGATCCCGCTGCGCGCGACATGCTGCCCGATCTTGGCATGTTCCGCCACAGCTCCGGCGCCCAGTTCGGCCATCTCCCCCAGCACCGCGTAGGCGCGGCGGCCCCGGGCCATGTGCGCCAGCACGTCCACCGCGGCGCGCACCGACTCGGGGTTGGCGTTGTAGGCGTCGTTGATCACCGTCAGCCCGTCGGGGCGCTCGGTGACCTCCATCCGCCACCGGCTGGCCGGGACCGCGGCCGACAGGGCCTCGGCGACCCGCCGCGGCGCCAGTCCGGTGGCGCGCCCGACGGCGGCGGCGGCCAGCGCGTTGGCGACCGCGTGCGCGCCGTGCAGGCGCAGCGCCACCTCCGCCGCGCCCTCCGGGGTGACCAGCGTGAAGCGGGCGCGGCCCGCCTCGTCCAGCCGCTCGTCCACGGCCCGCACGGTCGCCTCCGGGCCGCGGCCGAAGGTGACGACGTCCCCGGCCGTGCGCGCGGCCATGGCGCGCACCAGCGGGTCGTCGGCGTTGAGGACCGCGGTGCCGCCCTGCGGGACCGCCTCCACCAGTTCGCCCTTGGCGCGCGCCACCGCCTCGCGACTGCCGAACTCGCCGAGGTGGGCGCTGCCGACGTTCAGCACCACGCCCACGTCCGGGCGGGCGATGCCGGTCAGGTAGGCGATGTGGCCGACGCCGCGGGCCCCCATCTCCAGCACCAGGTTGCGGGTGCCCTCGTCGGCGCGCAGCACCGTCAGCGGCAGCCCGATCTCGTTGTTGAACGAGCCGGCCGTCGCGACGGTGGCGTCCCCGGCGTCCCCGCCGCCCAGCACCTGGGCGATGAGGTCCTTGGTGGAGGTCTTGCCGGCCGAGCCGGTGATGCCGGTCACCGTGGCGCCGGGCAGCCGGGCGAGCACGCCCCGCGCCAGCAGCCCGAGGGCCCGCTGGACGTCGTCCACGACCACGGCGGGCCCGGCGGGCCCGTCCGGTCCGGCCTCCGGCGGCCGCTCGGCCAGCACCGCGGCGGCCCCGGAGGCCAGCGCCCGCGCGGCGTAGTCGTGCCCGTCCACGCGCTCGCCGCGGAAGGCGGCGAACAGCGCGCCGGGCCCGGCCGCGCGCGAGTCGATGACCACCGGGCCGCGCACCACGGTCTCGGGGCGGTCGCCGATCACGGTGCCGCCGGTGATCTCCGCGATCTCCGACAGCGCAAGTGGGATCACGCCTGCGTCCCGTCCCCTCTCACAACGGCTCGGCGCAGCGCCTCGCGGACGACCTCGCGGTCGTCGAACGCGAAGACCTCACCGGCCACGTACTGTCCCTGCTCGTGTCCCTTGCCCGCGACGACCAGCACGTCGCCGCGCCGGGCCCGGCC
The DNA here is from genome assembly GCA_044456955.1 of Spirillospora sp. NPDC050679. GTDB lineage: Bacteria > Actinomycetota > Actinomycetes > Streptosporangiales > Streptosporangiaceae > Spirillospora. Next base: position 95,930 of record JBITGK010000026.1, read on the forward strand.
CACGGCCAGCCCGATGGCGGCGGCGCGATCGGGTTCGACCACGATGTGCGCCCGCTGCGCCTGCGGCACCTTGAGCCCGCCCTCGACCATAGCGTTGAGGATGGCGAGGGGGTCCTCGGACCTCGGGTTGTCGTTGGTGAAATACGCCATGTCGGCCAGGCGCGCGGCGGCCTCGCCCATGAGCGGGCGCTTGCCGCGGTCGCGGTCGCCGCCGCAGCCGAGCACGACGGCCAGCCGGCCCTCGGTGACCGGGCGCAGCGCCGTCAGCACCGCCTCGACCGCGCCGGGCTTGTGGGAGTAGTCCACCAGCGCGACGAAGTCCTGGCCCTCGTCCACCCGCTCCAGGCGGCCCGGCACGCCGGCCAGCGAGCCGACGCCGGTGACGGCGGTCTGCAGCGGGACGCCCGCCTCCACCAGCGCCACGATGGCGCTGAGCGCGTTGGAGACGTTGAACGGGCCGGTGAGCTGCACCGAGGCGTCGGCCTCCACGCCGCCGGGCCCCACGACGCGGAACACGCTGCCGTCGGAGCCGAGCCGCACGTCCAGCGCCCGCCAGTCGGCCTTGGGGTCGCCGGCGGCCGAGTAGGTGGTGACCGGCACCGGCGCCCGCCCGGCCAGCTCGCGGCCGTGGTGGTCGTCGAGGTTGACCACGCCGGTCCGGCAGAAGCCGGGGGTGAACAGCTTCGCCTTGGCGGCGAAGTAGTCCTCCATCGTCGGGTGGTAGTCCAGGTGGTCCTGCGACAGGTTGGAGAAGATCGCCACGTCGTAGAACGCGCCGCCGACCCGGCCCTGCTCCAGCGCGTGGCTGGAGACCTCCATGGCGGCGGCGGTCACGCCGCGCTCGCGCATCATCGCGAACAGCGCGTGCAGGTCGGTGGACTCGGGGGTGGTCAGCGCGCTCGGCACCCGCTCGCCGCCCACCCGGATCTCCACGCCGCCGACCAGGCCGGTCCTCAGCCCGGCCGCGCGCAGCCCCGCGTCCAGCAGGAAGGTGGTGGTGGACTTGCCGCTGGTGCCGGTGACGCCGATCAGCGTCAGGTCCTTGGCGGGATCGCCGTACACGTGGGCGGCGGCCTCGCCGAGCCGCGCGCGCACGTTGCCGGTCACCAGCACCGGCAGCCCGGTCGCCGCCGCCCGCTCGCGCCCGGCGGGGTCGGTCAGGACCGCCGCCGCGCCCGCCTCGGCGGCCTGGGCGGCGAACTCCGCGCCGTGCGCGCGGGCGCCCGGCAGGGCCGCGTACACGTCGCCCGGCCGCACCGCCCGCGAGTCGTGGGTGATGCCGGAGACCTCGACGTCCCCGGGGGCCGCACCGGACCGTCCGGGGATCAGCTCGGCGTCGAGCAGGCCAGCGAGCCCGGCCAGTGGCCGGGCCTGGTTTTCGGACGGTCGCATTGGGTGTCTTTCGGTGCGGGCGGAACTGGTCGGCTGGGACAACGGTGCGGAACTCACGGCGAGAGAGGGTACTCGTTACGGTCAGTCTCGGGCGTAGATCTTGACGATCGGCGGTTTGCTCCCGGTCGGCGGGATCTTGCGGGTGCCCAGGGCGAAGTTCATCACGTCCCGGAACACCGGCGCGGCAATGTCGCCGCCCATGTGGCTGCCCTCGGTCGGCTTCTGCAGCACGACCTGGACCACCAGCTGCGGGTCGTCGGCGGGCGCGAAGCCGGCGAAGGAGGCGGTGAAGCCGCCGCCCTGGTACCGGCCGGTGCGCGGATTGATCATCTCGGCGGTGCCGGTCTTGCCCGCCACCCGGTAGCCCTTGATGCGGGCGAGCGGCGCGGTGCCCTCGTCGCCGGTCGCGCCCTCCAGCATGTCGCGGATCTGCCGCGCGGTCTCGCTGCTGATCACGCGCTTCTGGGCGGGCGCGGGGGCCGGGGTGAAGGCGCCGTTCTCGTCGGTGGTGCCGGTGATCAGGTTGGGCGCGACCCGGACGCCGCCGTTGGCGATGGTGGCGTAGACGCTGGCCATCTGCAGGGCGTTGACCGACATGGTCTGCCCGAAGGCGATCGGGTAGCGGTCCACCGCCGACCACTGGTCCGGCGGCCGCAGCTGCCCCGCGGTCTCGCCGGGCAGGCCGATGCCGGTCCGGGCGCCGAACCCGAAGTCGCGCAGGTACTGGTACAGGGTCTGCGGGGAGATCCGGTCGGCCGCCATGATCGTGCCGACGTTGCTGGACTTGGCCAGCACCCCGGCGAAGGTCAGGTGCTCGGTCGGGTGCGAGTGGGAGTCGGTGAACACCCGGTCGTACTTCCTGATGCTGTCCCTGACCTTGAAGGGGGTGGAGGGCCGCACCCCGCCCTTCTCCATCGCGGCGGCCGCGGTGATCACCTTGCCGGTGGAGCCGGGCTCGTAGGCCTCCTGCACGATCGGGCTGCCCCAGTTGCGGTACCGGCCGTACTGGTTGGGGTCGTAGCCGGGCGCGGAGGCCAGCGCCAGCAGCTGCCCGGTGCGCGGGTCCATCACGATCACGCTGCCGCTGCGCGCGCCGGTCGCGCGCACCTGCTTCTCGATGGCCTGCTGGGCGTGGTACTGCACGTCGCGCAGCAGCGACAGCCGCAGGTCGCGGCCGGGCACCGACGGCTTCTTCTGGCTCTCGCCCATGGGGATGTGCTGGCCCTCGGGACTGATCTCCACCCGCTGCCAGCCGTCCTTGCCGGCCAGCACCGAGTTCATCGAGGACTCCAGGCCGGCACCGCCCACGCCCGCACCGTTCACGAACCCTATGACGCCCGCGGCGAGCGAAGCGTTGGGGTATTCGCGGCGGTATTCCGGGACCGTCCCGATGCCCAGGAACTTCAGCCCGGTCACCACCCGCGCCTGGTCCGGCGGCACCCCGTGCGCCAGGTACTCGAAGCGGCTCTTGGGCTTGCTGATGGCGCGCATGACGAACGCCCGGTCCAGGCCCAGCATCGGCGCCAGCGCGTCGACGATCGCCTGCCGCTTCTCCGGCTTGATCACGTAGGGGTCGGCGAAGATGCCGCGCGCCTCCATGGTCAGCGCCAGCGGGTTGCCCTGCGCGTCGGTGATGTCGCCCCGGTCGGCGGACAGCTTGATCTTCTGCAGCCGCTGCGCCAGCGCGCGCTCCTTGTACTCGCCCGACTCGATGGTCTGCAGCTGCACCAGCCGGCCGGCGAACAGCGACAGCACGAACGCCACCACCAGCAGCGTCACGTTGAGCCGCTTGAGCGGGTCGCGGCGCACGAACGGCACGCGCGGGCGCGGCCTGCGGCGCGGCGGTCCGGGCCGGGGGCGGCGCGGCCGCCCTCCGGCGGGGCGGGTGGCCCCGTCGCGCGCCGGGCGGCCCTGCGCGGCGCCCCGCGCCCCGCCCGCGCGCCCCGCGTCGCGGCCCTTGTCGCGGCCGGCGCCGGTGCGGTCCTGGTCGCCGCGCGGCGGCGGGACCGTCCCGTTACGGGCCGGGGGGCGGGGGGGGGGGGGGCGGGGGGCGGGGGGTC
>JBITGK010000026.1:99391-147422 GCA_044456955.1 Spirillospora sp. NPDC050679
GGCGCGCCCTTGGCCGGGGCGGCCCGGGGGGGGGCGGGGGCCCCCGCGGGGGGGGGGCCCCGCCCGGGCCGGGGGGGGGGCGGGGGGGCCCCCCCCCCCGCCCCCCCGGGGAGGGTTGCCCGTGTGGCGCCCGGGCGCGCGCGCCGCGCCCGGGCCGTTCCTGTCGTCGCGCCCCGCCGCACCGCGGGGCCCCCGCCCCTGGGGGCCGCGCCTACGACCGGGCGGCGGGCCCGCCGGTCGTTTCGTCACGGTGCACCTCTTTCAGTTCCGCCGGCCTCCGGGCGCCTGCGCAGCCTCACGGCCCTACGGCCCCCGCTCCGCCGCCCGGGGCGGCCGGCACGCCGTCGCCCGGCACCACGACGCCGGGCACACCGACCACGCCCGCCGCGCCCGCGGCGGCGGCCGCCGAGTGCGGCACCGGCCGCACCGAGCCGCCCGTGGTGGCCTGGCCGGTCACCGGGTCGAGGAACGCCAGGTGCTCGGAGGGCCGCATCCCGATCCCCTCGGCCCTGATCCGCAGCTGGTCGGGGGCCTCCTCCATCGCGATCTGGCGCTGGTACGCCTGGCGCTGCTGCTCCAGCAGCTTGGTGCTGCGCTGGAGCTGGGTCATGCGGATGGCGTCCTCGGCCAGCACGGTGTTGAGCAGCAGCAGGCTGACCAGCGCGCCGCCCAGCAGGCCGCAGATGAGCAGCACGAACGGCGTGCGGGGCGGGGGGGCCTGCCGGACCCGCTCGCGGGCGTAGGCGGTCGCGCGGGCGCGGCCGCTCTCCCGCGCGGGCCCGCCCTTGGCCGCGGCCTTGGGCCGCGTCTCGGGCGAGGTCTTGTCCGCCGCCTTCGCCTTGGCCTGCGTCTTGGCCGACGCCTTGGGCTTGGCGGGCTCGGCGGTCCGGGTGCCCCTGGCCGGGCGCGTGCCCGGCTTGGCGGCGGCCCTCGGCGCGGGCACGGTCTTGGCCGCGCTCTTGGGCGTGCCCTTCGCCGCGGCCTTGGACGCGGTCTTCGCCTTGGCCGGCTTGGCCGTTTTGGCGGGCTTGGCCGTCCCGCCCTTGGCGGCGCCCGGCTTCGCGGGCTTGGGGGCCTTGGCCGGCTTGGCGGGCTTGGCCTCCGACCGGCGCGGCCGGGAAGCCGCCGCGCGTCCGGTGGCCTTGGCGGACCGGCCCTTCTCGGCCTGGCCGCCGTCCTCGGGGGGTTCGTCGCGGGCGGGGCGCCGGCGGCGCTGGGGCGCGGGCGGGGTCTTCTTCTGCGGCCCCGATCGGCGTGTCGTCGTCGTCATCTGGCCTCCCGGACCCGCTCGGCGGCGCGCAGCCGCACCGACCCGGCCCGTGGGTTGGTCTCGGTCTCCGCGCCGGTGGGCAGTTCCGCGCCGCGGGTCAGCAGCCGGAAGCGCGGCTGGTGCTCGGGCAGCGGGACGGGCAGTTCGGGCGGGGTGGTGTCGGCGGTCTGCGCGGCCAGGACCTGCTTGGTGATGCGGTCCTCCAGCGAGTGGTAGGACAGCACCACGATCCGGCCGCCGACCGGCAGCGCGTCCAGGGCGGCCGGCAGCGCGCGGCGCCAGGTCTCCAGCTCGCCGTTGACCTCGATGCGCAGCGCCTGGAAGGTGCGCTTGGCGGGGTTGCCGCCGGTGCGCCGGGTCGCGGCGGGGATGGCGGTGCGCACCAGGTCGGCCAGGCGCGCGGTGGAGTCGAGCGGCGCGCGGTCGCGCTCGCGGACGATGGCGGCGGCGATCCGCTGGGCGAACCGCTCCTCGCCGTACTCGCGCAGGATGCGGGCCAGCTCGGCGGGCGGGTAGCCGTTGACCACCTCGGCGGCGGTCAGCCGCTGGGTACGGTCCATCCGCATGTCGAGCGGGGCGTCGTAGGAATAGGCGAAGCCGCGGTCGGCCTCGTCGAGCTGCGGGGACGACACCCCGAGGTCGAACAGCGCGGCGTCCACGGCGGCGACGCCGAGCCGGTCCAGGACCGCGGGCAGCTCGTCGTAGACGGCGTGCTCCAGGCTCACCCGGTCGCCGAACCGGGCCAGCCGCCGCCCCGACCGCTCCAGGGCGGTGGTGTCGCGGTCCAGGCCGATCAGGCGCAGGTCGGGATGGGCCTCCAGCATCGCCTCGGCGTGGCCTCCCATGCCGAGCGTGCCGTCGAGATAGACCGGCGGCCGGCCGGTGACCCGCACCGCCGGCGCCAGTAGTTCCAGGACGCGGTCGAGCATGACCGGTACATGACCGGCCTCGGCCGCGTGGTCGCCCACGGTCATGGTTCACCCCCTTGTGCCGCCACCGCTCGCGGACTGTGTGGCAACGTCGGCCTGACCTTCTTCGGCACCCCCGGCGGCCTCGCCCGGCCAGGTCCCCATCCGCTGCCCTTGAGGAAGTGTCACCGCGCAGTACGCGGGGGGTCGCCGTCTGGCGCCGGGGAAGCTGCGCCAGAGGGCCGGAGAGCGGCTGGAGACCTGGCCGAACGTGGGCCTGTGCCGGTCAGCGGACCGACGAGTGGAATGTCAGAGGATTCCGGGCAACACCTCCTCGGAGATGTCGGAGAAGGCCTGCTCCTCCTGCTCCAGGTAGGTCTCCCAGGCCTTGGTGTCCCAGATCTCCAGGCGCGTGTTCGCACCGATGACGGTGCAGTCGCGGGAGAGGTCGGCGTAGGTGCGCAGCGGCGGCGGGATCGTGATGCGCCCCTGCTTGTCGGGGACCTCGTCGGAGGCGCTGGCGAAGAAGACCCGGCTGTAGGCGCGGACCGCCCGCTCGGTGACCGGTGCCGCACGCAGAGCCTCGGTGATGCGCTGGAACTCCGCCATGGGGAAGACGTACAGGCAGCGCTCCTGGCCCTTCGTGATCACCAATCCCCCCGACAGCTCCTCGCGGTACTTCGCCGGCAGGAACAGTCGTCCCTTGTCGTCCAGGCGCGGCGTATGGGTGCCGAGGAACACCGGCCCCACCTCCCGCGCCGCATGAGGCGCTACTGCTCCCCACGGCGCCCCACTCTACTCCACTCTTCCCCACCGTCAACCAGGAAAACGTGCCCCGCGCGTCTCTTTCGCGGACAAAAGCGCAGGTCACGAGGGGTGGTGCGAAGTGGGGCGCGACGGGCCTCCCCCAGCGCGCCGCGGCGCGCCCGACCCCCGGATCCGGGCTCAGGAGGGGGTCCGAAGGGGGCGTTGCGCGCCGGTGTGGAGTGAAGTGGTGCGTCCGCCGTGGCTGTGAGGACGGTCCAGGTACAGCACAATAAGCACCCGTTCCCCATGAACATCGCGGCCGTCGCCCCGACGACGTACTGTCGTTGGGACGGGCGCACGGTCGCCGCGCCGGCCGGTCGGCTGAGGAGGATTGCCAGTGGCAGTGGGCACGCACGGTGGACGGGCCTCCGGGCTCGACGGGCTGGCGCAGGTCGCCAACAAGATCCGCGACGCGGTCGAGTCGGTCGTGGAGGGCAAGCCCGTCGCGGTGCGCCTGGCGCTGACGGTGCTGCTGTCGGAGGGGCACCTGCTGATCGAGGACGTGCCGGGCGTCGGCAAGACGATGCTGGCCAAGGCGCTGGCGCGGTCCATCGACTGCTCGGTGCGACGGGTGCAGTTCACCCCCGACCTGCTGCCCAGCGACATCACCGGCGTCAGCGCCTACAACCAGGAGCTGCGCGAGTTCGAGTTCAAGCCCGGCCCGGTGTTCGCCAACCTGCTGGTGGGCGACGAGATCAACCGGGCCTCCCCCAAGACCCAGTCGGCGCTGCTGGAGTGCATGGAGGAGCGCCAGGTCACCGTGGACGGCACCAGCTACCGGCTGGAGCGGCCGTTCATGGTGGTCGCCACCCAGAACCCGGTGGAGATGGAGGGCACCTACCCGCTGCCCGAGGCGCAGCGCGACCGGTTCACCGCCCGCATCTCCATGGGCTACCCCGACCCGGCCGCCGAGCTGGAGATGCTGGACGTGCACGGGCAGTCCTCCCCGCTGGACCGGCTCGCCCCGGTCGCGGACGCCGCCGACGTGCGGGCGCTGGTGGAGGTCGTGCGCGGGCAGCACGTGGCGCCGGCCGTGCGGCAGTACGTGATCGACCTCGTCACCGCCACCCGCAACCACCCCGAGCTGCGGCTCGGCGCCTCCCCGCGCGCGACCCTGCACCTGGTGCGGGCGGCGCGCGCGTACGCGGCGCTGGACGACCGCGACTACGTGCTGCCCGACGACATCCAGGACCTCGCCGTCCCCGTGCTGGCGCACCGGCTGCTGCCGACCGCCGAGGCCCAGGTGGAGCGCCGCCGCCCCGAGCACGTGGTCACCGAGCTGGTGCACCGCCTGCCGGTGCCCTCCCCCCGCCAGTGAGCCCGCCGCGAGGCGTCCCCGCATGACCTGAAGAACACGATGCCGACTCCCGCACCGATCCCCCCGCCGGTCCGCCCGTCCCCCGCGACGCGGCCGGACCGCCTCCTCCCGCACCCCGGAAGTGAGCATTGAGAAGAGCGCTGGCCGGCCTGACCACCCGGGGGCGGTCCTTCGTGGCCGCCGGCACGACCGCCGTCGTGTGCGCCTTCATCCTGGGCGAGCGCGACCTGCTGCGCGCCGGGGTGCTGGTGCTGGTGCTGCCGCTGCTGTGCACGCTGGCGGTGTCGCGGACCCGCTACCGGCTGGCGTGCGCCCGGCGGCTGGACCCCTCGCGGCTGCCGGTGGGCCACGAGGCGCGCGCCGACCTGCGGCTGGAGAACGTGTCGCGGCTGCCGAGCGGCCTGCTGATGGTGGAGGACCAGGTGCCCTACGCCCTCGGCGGCCGGGCCCGGTTCGTGCTGGACCGCGTCGAGCCGCACGGCTCGCGGGAGCTCAGCTACCGCATCCGCTCCGACGTGCGCGGCCGGTACCGGGTGGGGCCGCTGGTGGTGCGGCTGGCCGACCCGTTCGGGATGGTGGAGCTGGTGCGCTCCTTCAGCCTGTCCGACACCCTGACGGTGACGCCGGCGATCGTGCCGCTGCCGCCGAGCCGCCTGGCGGGGGCGTGGACCGGCGGGGGCGACAGCGTGGCCCGCACCGTGGCGTCGGCGGGCGAGGACGACATCGCGCCGCGCGAGTACCGGCACGGCGACGACCTGCGGCGGGTGCACTGGCGCTCCACCGCGCGGCGCGGCGAGCTGATGGTGCGCCGCGAGGAGCAGCACTGGCAGAGCAGCGGCTCGCTGTTCCTGGACACCCGGCGCGGCGCGCACTGGGGCGAGGGGCCGGGCGGGTCGTTCGAGCAGGCGGTGTCGGTGGCCGCCTCGATCGGGGTGCACCTCGGCCGGGCCGGGATGGGGCTGCGGCTGGTCACCGACGCGGGCGAGGCGCTGCCGTCGGCGGTGGCGCTGGAGGGCGCGTTCGAGGGGCTGCTGCTGGACGCGCTGGCGGTGGCCAAGCCCTCGACCGGCGGGTCGCTGACGCCGGGGCTGGCGGCGCTGCGCGGCGGCGCCGGCGGCGGCCGCGAGGGCGACGGGCTGGTGGTCGCGGTGTTCGGGGCGCTGACGGCCGAGGAGGCGCGGGCGGTGGCGGCGGCGCGGCGCGGCACCGCCACCTACGTCGCGGTGCTGGTCGGGCCCGGCCTGTCCGGCGGCGACCGCCCCGGCGGCGGGGACGGGACCGACGGCGCGGACGGGACGGCGCGGGTGATGCGCGCGGCGGGCTGGCGGGTGCTGACGGTCGGGTCGGCCGCCGAGCTGGCGGGCGCGTGGGCCCTGGCCGACCAGGCGGGCGAGGACTTCGTCAGGGGTGACGCATGAGGATACGGCTGACGGTCATGGCGGGGCTGGCGACGCTGGCCGGGTCGGTCGGGCTCTACCCGCTGTTCACGGGCCGGACCTGGTTCTGGGCGGGGCTGGGCGCGGTGCTCAGCGTCGCGGCCGGCGGCCTGCTGGTGCGGCGGTTCCGGATTCCGGCGGTGTTCAACGCGATCGCGGGGCTGGCCGCGCTGCACCTGTACCTGACGGTGGTGTACGCCTCCGGCGAGGCGCTGTTCGGCGTGGTGCCGACCGCCGGCTCGCTGCGGCGGCTGGCGGACCTGGCGGGCGAGGGCTGGGAGGCGGCCAACAACTACGCCGCGCCGGTGCCGCAGGTGCCGGGGATCATGCTGCTGGCGGCGGCCGGGGTCGGCCTGGTGGCGGTGCTGGTCGACCTGCTGGCGGTGCGGCTGCGCCGCACGGCCCCGGCCGGGCTGCCGCTGCTGGCGATGTACAGCGTCCCGGCGGCGGTGCGCGAGGACAGCGTGGGCTGGGCGGCGTTCGCGGTCGGCGCGCTGGGCTTCCTGGCGCTGCTGGTGACCGACGCGCGCGAGCAGGTGGGCGGCTGGGGCCGGGTGGTGTTCACCCCCCGCTGGTCGGAGCGGGTGCCGCTGGCGGGCGCGGTCGAGGAGGGCGCCGACCAGGGCGGCGGGCGGGAGCGCCCCGACGTCGGCGCGCTGGCCGCCAGCGGCCGCCGGATCGGGATGGCGGCGGTCGCGGTCGCGGTGCTGCTGCCCATGGCGATCCCCGGCGTGCAGCCCCGCGGGCTGTTCGGGCTGGGCGGCGGCGGAGGGGGCGGCGGCGGCTCGCAGACCGTCACCACGCCCGACCCGCTGGTCAGCCTGAAGCGCGAGCTGACCCGGCCCGACGACGCGGTCGTGCTGACCTACCGCACCGACGCGCGCCAGCGGCCCGACTACCTGCGGCTGTACGCGCTGGACCGGTTCGACGGCGACCGCTGGTCCTACTACTCGCTGCAGAGCACGGCCAAGGACCGGCTGACCGACCAGGAGCTGCCGCCGCCGCCCGGGCTCGGCGCGGTGCGGACCCAGCGCGTGACCACCCGGGTGAAGGTGGAGCGGCAGGTGCGCAACATGACCTTCCTGCCGGTGCCGTACGCGCCCGCCCGCGTGTCGATCAAGGGCGACTGGCGGGTGGACGCCGCCTCGCGCATGGTCTACTCGCTGCGCGACTCGGCGGGCGGCCGCTCCTACACCGTCACCAGCCTGCAGGCGATGCCCACCGCCCAGCAGCTCGGCGCGAGCACCGGCTCCCCGGTCGACGTCCTGCGCCGCTACACCGCCCTCCCCCGCACGCTGCCGCCCGAGGTGGTGAAGCTGGCGCACGACGTCACCTCCGGCGCGCTGACCCCGCACCGCAAGGCGGTGCTGCTGCAGCGCTGGTTCACCCGGGACGGCGGCTTCACCTACGACCTGTCGGCCCCGCCGCCGCAGCGCGGCAACGACCTGACCGGGTTCCTGCTGCGCGACAAGCGCGGCTACTGCGAGCAGTTCGCCGCCGCGATGGCGCTGATGGCGCGGGCGCTGAACATCCCGGCGCGGGTCGCCATGGGCTACACGCCCGGCACCCAGACCGCCCCCGGCCTGTGGACGGTGCGCTCCCGCGACGCGCACGCCTGGCCCGAGCTGTACTTCGAGGGCACCGGCTGGGTGCGGTTCGAGCCGACCCCGGCGGGCGCGGCCGGGCAGGGCACCGCGGTGACCCCGCCCTACTCCGAGCCGATCTCCGACCAGGCGACCGAGCGGGGCACCGAGTCCGCGCCCGCCCCCACGCCCGCGGAGAGCGCCCCGGCGTCGGCCGGGCCGGACGCGGCGGCCCGCCGCGACCTGAACGGCCCGGACCCGGGCACCGGCGCCGACGGCGCAGAGGAGGAGGGCGGCGGCGCCCCCACCGGCTGGATCGCCGGGACCGTGCTGGTGCTGGCGCTGCTGGCGGCGCCGATGGCGGCGCGGCTGGTGACCCGGCGGCGGCGCTGGGCGGCGGTGCCGCCCGCCGGGCCGGAGGCCGCGGGCGGCCGGGGAGGCGGCGACGGGCCGGGCGGCGCGGAGCCCGACGCGGGCCGGACGGGCCGCGCGGGCGGGGCGGGCGCCGCCGCGCACGCCGCGTGGCGGGAGATGCGCTCCGACGCGCTCGACCACGGGCTGGCCTGGCGTCCCAGCGACACCCCGCGGGCGACCGTGCGGCGGCTGTCGCAGCTGCTGGAGCCGGACGCCGAGACCGCGCAGGCGCTCGGGCGCATCGCCCGCGCCGAGGAGATGGCGCGCTACTCCCCCGTTCCGGCGGACGCCCCGGCCGAGGCGCTGCGGGCCGACGTGCGCAAGGTGCGGGAGGCGTTCGCGGCGTCGGTGAGCCGCCAGGCGCGGCTGCGGGCGAAGCTGCTGCCGCCGTCCACGGTGGCCTCGACGCGCTCGGCGACGCGGGAGGCGCTCCAGGAGGCCGCCGCCCGGTTCGCGGTGGTGACCGGCCGGGCCGGACGGGTCCGCGACCGGGTCGCCGAGCGGGTCCGGGACCGGCTGCCGGGCGGGCGCTGACCCCCGCGCCTGCCGGGCACGGCCGCCTGGGCCCTGGCCCCCGGCCCCTGGAGTCACGGCCGCCCCGGAGCACCGCCGCCGGGGACAAGATCGTCTAGGACACCGGCAACGCAGAGCACGACCACTCGGAGCACGGCCGTCCCGGACATGGCCGCCGGAGACACGGCCGTCCGGGACACGGGCATCGGAGCACGACCGCCCGGAGCACGGTCGTCCGCAGGACGGTCGTCCGCAGGACGGTCGTCCGGAGCACTAGCGCCCGAAGCACGGTCGTCCCGGGCGGGCGCGGCTGAGGCAGGGGGGGCGTCCGGGCGCGGCGGTCCGGAGCGGGGGCGCAAGCACGATCGCCCGCACGGCCGGGGCCGTGCGGGCGATCAGAAGATCACGAAGTGGGCGGGGCGGGGCCCCGCGCCGTGCCGGGGGTCACTCGCCCTCGGTGCGGCGGCGCCAGCGGTCCTCCATGCGCTCCATGAATCCCGAGCGCGCGGGCTTGCCGCCCGCGGCCGGGCCGGCGGCCGGCTCGGTGCCGATGCCGGTCATGCGCTTCCAGCTCGTCAGCGCCCACACGCAGCAGGCGACCATGAGCAGGAAGCCGGCCACGCTGATGGCGACGGTAACGGTGCCGGCGTTCATGACGAGGCCGGCCATCAGCGCGCAGACGCCCACCACGAAGCCCAGAGCGGCCTTGACGATCCGGCGCTTGTAGTGCACCTGCGGATTGGTGGAGCGGACCGCGTGCGCGAACTTCGGATCCTCGGCGTACAACGCAGACTCGATCTGCTCGAGCATGCGCTGCTCGTGCTCAGAGAGCGGCACGGCGCCTCCCAACGACAGCCCCGCGACGGGGTATCCGGTGCAGGACGGGAACCTCAACGGTGATATGCCCAGAATACGAGGCCGGACGAGCGTACGAAAGCAAACGGCCAACCGAGGACCCCACGCCGGCCATCTCACCGCCTTGTGTCATCGTCCCCTGTCCCTGCCGTCACGTCCGTCACGCATGTCCTGAAGCCCGGTTTCCGGTCCGGATTCCGGCCCGCCGTACGGACGGGCCGAACGCCCGGTGCCGCGCGTCCGCTCCGCGCCGTCCCTGCGGACCAGCGCGGCCGGACGGACCGCGCCGGCGCCGAACCGGTGCGCCACCTGGTCCATCGCCCGCTCGGCCTCGCGCCATCCGGTCTCCGGTTCGTCGAAGGCCAGCTGGCGCGGCGCCCGGTCGGCGGGCTCCAGGTTCTCCACCCGGACCCCGACCAGCCGGAGACGTACCCGTTCCAGACCGGCCGCCTCGTACAGCTCGCACGCTGTGACATAGATCACACGGGCGAGGTCGGTGGACTCGGGCAGCGTGCGCGCCCTGGTGATCGTCTTGAAGTCGGCGCTGCGCAGCTTGACGCTCACCGTCCGCCCGGCGCATCCGGCCGCGCGCAGCCGCGCCCCGACCTTCTCGGCCAGCCGCAGCAGCTCGCGGCGGATCGTCTCGGGGTCGTCGATGTCGGTGTCGAAGGTCTCCTCGGCGCCGATGCTCTTGTCGGGGCTGTGCGGGACGACCTCGCGGGGGTCGCGGCCCCACGACAGCTCGTGCAGGTGGGCGCCGTGCGCGTTGCCGATCTCGCGCTGGAGGGCGGCCAGGGAGGTCTGGGCGAGCTGGCCCACGGTGCGCAGCCCGAGGCGCGCCAGGGCCTGCTCGGTGCGCTCCCCGACGCCCCACAGCGCGCCGACCGGCAGCGGGTGCAGGAAGTCGGTGATCCCGTCGGCGGGCACCACCAGCAGCCCGTCGGGCTTGCAGCGGGTGGAGGCGAGCTTGGCGACGAACTTGTTGGCGGCGACGCCGACCGAGCAGGTGATGCCCTGCTGCTCGCGGACCTGGGCGCGCACGCGCTGGGCGATCGCGGCGGGGCTGCCGAACAGCCGGCGCGCCCCCGACACGTCCAGGAACGCCTCGTCCAGCGACAGCGGCTCCACCAGCGGGGTGACCGACCGGAAGATCTCGAAGACCGCCGCCGACACCCGCCGGTACTTGGCGTGGTCGCCGGGCAGCACCACCGCCTGCGGGCACAGCCGCCGCGCCCGGGTCATCGGCATCGCCGAGTGCACCCCGTAGGCGCGGGCCTCGTAGGAGGCGGCGGCCACCACCCCGCGCGGGCCCGCCCCGCCCACCAGGACGGGGCGGCCGCGCAGCTCGGGACGGTCCAGCAGCTCGACGCTGACGAAGAACGCGTCCATGTCCACGTGCAGGATCGGGCAGCCGGTGTCGTCGGCCGGCGGACCGGGCTGCGGGCCGGGCCGGTGCAGCTGCTGCTTGCGGCTCACCGCCGGTCGGCCACCAGGTGCAGCTGGGTGGCCAGCTCGCGCAGCACCGGATGGGTGGCCGCGGCCGACTCCAGCGCGATCAGGGCCTCGGCCGAGTCGGCGTCGGCGTCGATCAGCGCGCCCGGCACCAGGTCGGCGAAGATCCGCACGCCGTGCAGCTCGCGCGGGGCCAGGCCCGCGCCGGTGGCCAGGTCGGTCAGCGTCTCGCGGGTGAAGCGCCGGGGGGTGCGGTCGTGGTCGCCCCAGCGCCCGTCGGGGTCGGCCAGCACGCGCCGGGCGTCGTCGAAGTGCCCGCCGGCGGCGCGGTGCAGGGCGGCGGCGATCTGGCCGGCGACCAGCACGCTGACCGACCCGCCGGGCCGGACGGCGGCGGTCAGCGCGGCCATGGCGGCCGCCGGGTCCTCCACGTACTCCAGCACGCTGTGGCACAGCACCAGGTCGGCCGCGTCGCCGCCGAGCAGGCCGGGCAGGTCGACCGCGTCGCCCTGGACGGCGCGCACGGTGACGCCGGACTCGGCGGCGCGGCGCTCCAGCGCGGCCAGCGCGTCGGGGCTGGAGTCCACCACCGTCACCCGGTGGCCGAGCTCGGCCAGCGGGACCGCGAAGCCGCCGGTGCCCCCGCCCACGTCGACCACGTCGCTGGGCCCCGCCTCGGGGGCGATGCGGTCCAGGACCGTGCGCAGCGCGTCCCACAGGACGGCGCTGCGGACCCTGCCGCCGCCCCGGGGCAGCCCCCGCTGCCGCTTGCCGTGCTGGGCGGCCACGGCCACCCCCTTCACCTCACCGCTCATGTCCGCCCCACCCTAGACCCGGCATCACTACAGCGACAGGGAGGGCTTGAGCCGCTGGAGCTGGGCCAGCAGGCCGTTGACGAACCGCGGCGACTCGTCGGTGGACAACTCGGTGGCCAGCTTGACCGCCTCGGTGACCGCGACGCCGTCGGGGACGTCGTCCACCCACAGCAGCTCGAAGGCGCCCATCCGCAGGATGTTGCGGTCGACCACCGGCATGCGCTCCAGCGTCCAGCCGGTCGCGTAGGTGGCGATCAGCTCGTCGATCCGCTCGGCGTGCTCCTGGACGCCCTCCACGATCCGCACCGCGTGGGGGAACTCGGCCAGCTCGTCCTGGTTGGGCCGGCCGCGCTGGGCCAGCACGTCCGACGGCCTCTCCTCGCGCAGCTCGGCGGCGAACAGGATGTCCAGGGCGAGCTTGCGCGCCTTGGTGCGTGCCGACATCAGGCGCGGCCGAGGTACTCGCCGGAGCGGGTGTCGACCTTGACCTTCTCGCCGGTGGTGATGAACAGCGGCACCTGGATCTGCGCGCCGGTCTCCAGGGTGGCGGGCTTGCTGCCGCCGGTGGAGCGGTCGCCCTGCAGGCCCGGCTCGGTCTCGGTGATCTGCAGCACCACGGCGGCGGGCAGCTCGACGTACAGGGGGTTCTCCTCGTTGAAGGCGATGACCGCCGTCTGCTCGGGGAGCATGTAGTTCGCCGCGCTGCCCACGACGGCGGCCGGGATGTGCGGCTGCTCGTAGGTCTCGGTGTCCATGAACACGAAGTCCTCGCCCTCGCGGTAGAGGTACTGCATGTCGCGCTTGTCGACGCTGGCGACCTCCACCTTGGTGCCGGCGTTGAAGGTCTTGTCCACGGTCTTGCCCGAGAGCACGTTCTTGATCTTGGTGCGGACGAAGGCCGGGCCCTTGCCGGGCTTGACGTGCTGGAACTCCAGGACCGTCCAGAGCTGGCCCTCGATCTTCAGCGTCATGCCGTTCTTCAGGTCGTTCGTCGTCGCCACGTGTGTCTCCCGGTCGAGAAGCCGCCCGTCACAGGACGAGCAGCTCCTTGGTCGTCTTGGTGAGGAGTTCCGGCCCGGCCGCGCGGACCACCAGGGTGTCCTCGATGCGCACTCCGCCCCGACCGGTCAGGTAGACGCCCGGCTCGGCGGTGATCGGAACTCGGTCCATCAGCTTACCGGTCCTGTCGTACCCCATGAGCGGAGCCTCGTGGATCTCCAGGCCCACGCCGTGGCCGAGGCCGTGCGGGAAGTCGTCGCCGTGCCCGGCGGCCTTGATGAGGTCGCGGGCGGCCGCGTCCACGGCGACGGTCTCGGCGCCGGGGACGGCCGCGTCGACGGCCGCCTGCTGGGCGCGGCGCACCAGGTCGTAGACCTCGCGCTGCCAGGCGGCGGGCTCGCCGATCGCGACGGTGCGGGTCATGTCGGCGTGGTAGCCGCCGTAGCGGGCGCCGAAGTCCATGGTGACCAGGTCGCCCGGCTCGACGGCGCGCTCGCCGGGGTGGTGGTGCGGGATCGCGCCGTTGGGGCCGGAGGCCACGATCGACTCGAACGCGACGCCCTCGGCGCCGAAGTCGACCATGCGGCGCTCCAGCGCGACGGCGATCTCGCGCTCGGTCAGGCCGGGGCGCAGGGTGGGCAGCACCGCGTCGAAGGCGCGGTCGGTGATCGCGCACGCCTCGGCCAGCAGGGCGATCTCGTGCTCGTCCTTGACCCGGCGCAGCTCCTCGACCGGGTGGCCGAGCGGCGTGAACGCGATGCCGCCGTCCATGGCGGCGAGCGCGGCGTGCTTCTCCACGGTGAGGTCGTGGGCCTCGAAGCCGAGGCGGCCGATCCCGGCGTCGGCGGCCAGGGTGACCAGCGACTCGGCGGTGGGCCGGGCCACGATCACCTCCAGCTCGGGGCAGACCTGGGCGGCCATGCCGCCGTAGCGGGCGTCGGTGGCCAGCACCGCGGGCCCGTCGGCGCGCACCAGCAGCGCCGCGTTGGAGCTGTCCAGGCCGGTCAGGTAGCGGACGTTGACCAGCCGCGTGACCAGCAGCGCCTCGGCGTCGCGCTGGGCGATCAGAGCGGCCAGGCGGTCCCGTCGCGATTCATGCGTCTCCCCCATGAAACGGACTCTAGTTCATCGCCGCGGCCCGGCCCGCGCGCCGGGCCGGGTGTTCCCGGGTGTCCCCGGGTGTCTCGGAGCGGTCACAGAACATGAAGAACTCTCGACTCCGCTGGGGCGCGCCCGTACGTTGTCCGCGCATGTGATCAAGATCCCGCTCCCGGACCCGTCGTTCGACCCCTGGAGGATCCCTTGACCGCTGTCAGCCGCCGCCGTCTGCTGGGCACCGGCGCGCTCACCGCCGCGGCGGGCGCCGCCATGGCGGCCTCCCCGGCCCCGGCCTCCGCCCGGGGCCGCGCCGCCGCCGCGAGCGCCGACGTCGTGATCGTCGGCGCCGGACTGGCCGGCCTGACCGCCGCCCGCGACCTGGTCGCCGCCGGGCGCTCGGTCATCGTGCTGGAGGCCCGCGACCGGCCCGGCGGCCGGGTGTACGGCCTGCCGCTCGGCGACGGCACCACCAGCGAGGGCGGCGCCGAGTTCATCGGCCCCACCCAGGACCGCATCGCCGCCCTGACCGCCGAGATGGGCGTGGAGACCTTCCCCACCCACAACGCGGGCAAGAACGTCTACTACCGCAACGGCAAGCGCTCGCTCTACGCCACCGACGGCCTGCTCGGCTCGGTCCCGCCCGACTGGGGCGTGGTGGACCTGCAGATCGCGCTGACCTCCCTGAACAACATGGCCAAGGACGTGCCGGTCGGCGAGCCCTGGAGGGCCGCCAAGGCCGAGGAGTGGGACTCCCAGACCTTCCACACCTGGTCGCGCGCGCACTCGCTGAGCGCCGGGGCGCGGTTCCTGATGGACTCCTTCATCAGCGCCACCCTGTCGGTGCGCTCGCGCGACGTGTCCCTGCTGTACGTGCTGCACTACATCGCGGCGGCGGGCAACGCGGGCAGCCCCGGCAACGTGGACCGGCTCATCAACACCAAGGGCGGCGCGCAGGAGACCCGGTTCACGGGCGGGTCCGAGCAGGTGCCGATCCGGCTGGCGGCCAGGCTGGGCGACCGGGTGCGCTACAACGCGCCGGTGCGCAGCGTGGTCGCCGGCGACGGCGGCGTGACCGTCAACGCCGACGGGATCACCGTGACGGCTGAGCGCGTGGTGGTGGCGATGTCGCCCGCGATCGCCGGGAAGATCGAGTTCACGCCGGGGCTGCCCGCGAGCCGGGCCCAGCTGATGCAGCGCTACCCGATGGGGTCGATCGCCAAGTTCGTGGCGGTCTACGAGACGCCGTTCTGGCGGGCCGACGGCCTGACCGGGCAGGCGGTGGCCGACAGCGGGGCGATCGACGCGACCTTCGACAACAGCCCGGCGGACGGCTCGCGCGGCATCCTGATGGGCTTCATCAACCAGACCAACATCCGGCGGCTCGACTCCGCCCCGCCCGAGCAGCTGCGGGCGGCCGGGCTGGACTCGTTCGCCAAGCTGTTCGGCGACAAGGCGAGGTCCCCGGTGCGCACCGCCTACCAGCGCTGGGACAACGAGGTGTGGAGCGGCGGCGGGCCGGTCGGGATCGCGCCGCCCGGCGTGCTGAGCGACTTCGGGACGGCGCTGCGCGCGCCGTGCGGCCCGGTGCACTGGGCGGGCACCGAGACCTCCGACTTCTGGACCGGCTACATGGACGGCGCGGTGCGCTCCGGCGAGCGCGTGGCCCGGGAGGTGCACGCCGCCCTCTAGACGGCCGCGGCCCGCGCCCCGGGCGGGGTGCGGGCCGCGGCGCGGGGTCCGGCCGGTCAGACGTCGGCGGCCATCTCCTTGACCTTCTCGATCAGGGCGAGCTTGCCCTTGTGGTCCTGCGCGATCGGGCTCACGTTGAGGGTGGTGACGCCCGACTCCTTCATGGCGGCGAGGCGCTCGCGGACGTGGCCCTCGGAGCCGATGAGCGACATCTTCTCCAGCAGCTCGTGGGGGACCTTGGCGGCCGCCTCGTCCTTCTTGCCGGCGAGGTAGAGGTCCTGGATCTCCTCCGCCTCCTTCTCCCAGCCGTAGCGGCGGCACAGGTCGTTGTAGAAGTTCTTGCCCTTGGCGCCCATGCCGCCGATGTAGAGGGCGGCCATCGGGCGGCCGAACTCCAGGTAGCCCTCCAGCCCGTCGCCGATGGCGAGGTGGGCCTGGCCGACCACGTCCAGCTCGCCGAGCGCGGGGTCGCGCCTGGCCTTGCCCGCCGCCAGCGAGGGGCCCCACACGTCGGCGGCCTTCTCGGGCAGGTAGAAGATCGGCTCCCAGCCGTTGGCGATCTCGGCGGTCAGCTCGACGTTCTTGGGGCCGATCGCGGCCACCAGCACCGGGATGTCGGCGCGCACCGGGTGGTTGATGATCTTCAGCGGCTTGCCCAGGCCGGTGCCCTGGCCCTCGGGCAGCGGCATGTTGTAGTACTTGCCCTCGTGCTGGAGGCGCTCGCGCTTCCAGACCTTGCGGCAGATCTCGATGACCTCGCGGGTGCGGCCGAGCGGGGCGTGGTAGGGCACGCCGTGGAAGCCCTCGATCACCTGCGGGCCCGAGGCGCCGATGCCCAGGGTGAACCGGCCCTCCGAGACGTAGTCCAGGCCCGCCGCCGTCATGGCGAGCAGGGTGGGCGTCCGCGAGTAGATGGGCAGGATGCCGGAGGCGATCTCCAGCTTCTCGGTCTTGGCCGCGATGTAGCCCATCTGGCTCACCGCGTCGAAGCTGTAAGCCTCGGCGACGTAGACGATGTCGAGGCCGGCCTTCTCGTAGTCGGCCAGCTCGCTGACGGTCTCCTTGAAACCGCCCGAGTAGCTGAGCGCCATGCCGATGCGCATCCGGCGTCCCTTCCGTAAAACCGAATCTGATTCCAGTTGACCGTAACCTAACGCCCGCCGGGCCGTCGGCCCAGCCCCGGTCAGAAGACCGGGCCGCGCAGGGCCTCGATCACCGGCCGGTACATGTCGCCGCGGATCTTGCCGACGACCTTGCCCTGCTTGCCGGCCAGCGACGCGGCCAGCTCGACCGCCGCGGGCAGCACCTCGGCCTCGGGCGCGGTCCGCGCCACGATCCCGGCCTCCAGCGCCTGCCCGGCGGTGTAGCGGCGGCCGCTGATCATGGCCTCGTGCGCGACCCGCGGGGCGAGCCGCGCCTGGATCAGCGCGCTCATGCCGGGGGTGAAGCTCATGCCGAGGTCCACCTCGGGCAGGCACAGGTAGCCCCGGTCGTCGCGCATCACCGCGAAGTCGTGGGCGAGGGCGAGCATCATGCCGCCGGCGAAGGCGTGCCCGTTCAGCGCCGCGACGGTCGGCGCGGGCAGCTCCAGCAGCCGCGCGTACAGGGCGTTGACGCTCTTCAGGTAGTCCTCGAACCGCTCCCGGTTGGCGCCGAGCCAGTCCAGGTCCAGGCCGTTGGAGTAGAACTTGCCGGTGCCGACGGTGACCAGCGCGGCCGGGCCGCCGTGCGCGGCCACCTCGTCCAGGACCTTGTCCACCGCGACCAGGAAGTCGGGGTGGAAGCGGTTCTCGCCGGCGTCGTAGCGCAGGACGAACACGTCGCCGTCGCGCGTCAGGTCGATCACTTTCGGTCTCCTTGTCCGGGGCGCGCCCGGCTCCGCTCGCCGGAGCCGCCCGTCCGACCCTACCCAGCCCGCTACTGGTCGGTAACCGGCGGGAACACCATGCAGGTGCTGGTGCCGTGCGCGATCAGCCTGCCGCTCCCGTCGGTGATGCGCCCCTCGGTCGTGGCGACCCTGCGGCCCAGGTGCACCACCGAGCCCTCGCAGCGCAGCGGCACGCCCTCGATCGGCGCGGCGCGCACGAAGTTCACCTTGAGCTCCAGGGTGGTGTACCCGGCGCCCTCGGGCAGCGAGGTGTGCACCGCGCAGCCCATGGCCGAGTCCAGCAGCGTGGACATGATCCCGCCGTGCACCGTGCCCAGCGGGTTGCTGTGCTTGGGGTCGGTGGTGAGCCCGAACACCACCCGGCCCGGCTCCAGGCTCTCGGCGGTCATGCCGAGCAGGGCGCCGACCCCGATCCCCTGCGCCGCCCCCATGTTGATCAGCTCTTTGAGCTGCGCCAGCCCCGCGGTGGACATCCGCGCCTCCCTTGCCACGATCCCGTGACGGTCCCGCGATCGCCCTGCGGCGACCCGCGCGGCGGCCCGGCGCCGCCCGCAAGGACAGGCTCGCTATGACGATCGTCATAGTCAAGGCGCAAACCTTATGATGAATGTCATAATCGGGCCATGGGGACCGACAGCCGGGAACGCATGGTGCGCAGCGCCGCCTATCTCTTCCGCGAGCGCGGGTACTCGGGCACGGGCTTCCGGGACGTGATCGCGCACAGCGGCGCGCCGCGCGGCTCGATCTACCACCACTTCCCCGGCGGCAAGGTGCAGCTGGCCGAGGAGGCGGTGCGCTACGCCGGGGAGTTCCTCAACATGGGGATCGAGGCCGCCACCCAGGGCGAGGACGCGGCCGCGGCCGTGGACGCCTTCGTGGGCTGGTGGCGGCAGGTGCTGATCAAGAGCGGGTTCCGGGCGGGCTGCCCGGTGGTGGCGGTGACGGTGGAGGCGCACGACGACGCGCCCCAGCTGTCGAAGGCGGCCGCGGCGGCGTTCGACCGCTGGGAGGACACGCTGGCCACCGGGCTGGGCAACGCGGGGGTGCCCGACGAGCGCGCGGCGCGGCTGGCCCGGCTGATCGTCGCCGCCGTGGAGGGGGCCACGCTGCTGTGCCGCGCGCACCGCGACGTGCGGCCGCTGGACGACGTGGTGGCCGAGCTGAAGGAGCTGACCCGGGCCGCGGCCGCGTCCGGCTGACGGCCCGGGTCGGGTGCGGGTCGGGGGAGGCGCGCGGGTCAGCTCCCGGCGGCGGCGCGCTCCTCGGCGATCAGCTCGGCGACCGCCTGCAGCGCTAGCACGTACGAGGTCGTGCCGAACCCGGCGATGGTGCCGGTCGCCACGCCCGCCACCACCGAGTTGTGCCGGAACTCCTCGCGCGCGGCCGGGTTGGAGATGTGCACCTCCACCAGGGGCGCGGTGCGCTGCGCGAGGGCGTCGCGCAGCGCGTAGGAGTAGTGGGTGAAGGCGGCCGGGTTCAGCACGACCGGCAGCCGCTCGTCGGCGGCCTCGTGCACCCAGCCGATCATCTCGGCCTCGTCGTCGGTCTGGCGCACCTCCACCGACAGGTCGAGCCGGCGGCCGGCGTCGCGGCACAGCGCCACCAGGTCGTCGAAGGTGGCCGCGCCGTACACGTCGGGCTCGCGGGTGCCCAGCCTGCGCAGGTTGGGCCCGTTCAGCACCAGCACCCGGTTCACTTGGCGACCCCCTGGTAGGCGGCGGCGAGCAGGTCCTCGTCGGGCCCTTCCAGGCGGCCGGGCGCGGCCACCCCGTCCAGCACGACGAACCGCAGCGTCCTGCCCCGCGACTTCT
Organism: Spirillospora sp. NPDC050679; assembly: GCA_044456955.1. Taxonomy (GTDB): domain Bacteria; phylum Actinomycetota; class Actinomycetes; order Streptosporangiales; family Streptosporangiaceae; genus Spirillospora. The sequence continues at coordinate 118,248 of JBITGK010000026.1, forward strand.
TGTCGATGGTCATCGTCTTGCGCAGCTCCGGCCACGCCTCCCCCGCGTACGAGGTCGGCAGGCCCACCGAGGCCAGGATCGCGCGGTGCCGCTCCACGACGGCGGCGGGCAGCCGCCCGGCGCGGCGGGCCAGCTCGGCGGCGTAGACCATGCCGATCGCGACGGCGTGGCCGTGCCGGAACCGGTACTCCTCGGCCTTCTCGATGGCGTGCGCGAGGGTGTGGCCGTAGTTCAGGATCTCGCGGAGGCCGGCCTCCTTGAGGTCGGCCGAGACCACCTCCGCCTTCACCCGGACGGCGCGCTCGACCAGCTCCAGGGTGTGCGGGCCGTCGGGGCGGGCCGCGCCCTCGGGGTCGGCCTCCACCAGCTCCAGGATCTCGGGATCGGCGATGAAACCGGCCTTGATCACTTCGGCGAGGCCGCTGATGTAGTCCTCGTGCGGCATCGTCAGCAGCGTGGACAGCTCGCACAGCACCCCGGCGGGCGGGTGGAACGCGCCGACCAGGTTCTTGCCCTCGGGGATGTTGATGCCGGTCTTGCCGCCCACCGCGGCGTCCACCATGCCGAGCAGCGTCGTCGGCACCAGCACCGACCTGACGCCGCGCAGCCACGACGCGGCGGCGAAGCCCGCCAGGTCGGTGGTGGCGCCGCCGCCGACGCCCACCACGACGTCGGAGCGGGTCATGCCCAGCTCGGCGAACCGCGACCACAGCCCGGCCAGCACGCCGACCTCCTTGGCCGCCTCGCCGTCGGGGACCGGCAGCGCGCGCACGGCGTACCCGGCCTGCTCCAGCGCCCCGCACACCGGGCGGGCGATCTCCGGCAGGCCCTCGGCGTGCACCACCGCGACGGTGCGCGCGCCCGGCCCCAGCAGGCCGGGCAGCTCGCCGAGCGCCCCGGCGCCGATCACCACGTCGTAGGGGTCGTCCCCGCCGACGTGCACGCGCGCGTGGCTCATGCGCCCTCCCCCGCCGTGCGCGCGGCCAGGCGCGCCGCGATCTCCTCGACGATCTCCTCCGGCTCGCGGCCGTCGGTCGCCACGTGCAGCACGCCGAGCCGCTCGTAGATCGGCAGCCGCTCCTCCAGCAGCTTGCGCAGCTGGCTGCGCGGGTTCAGCACCAGCAGCGGCCGCGCCGAGGCGAGCCCGACGCGCTTGACCGCCTCCGACAGGCCCACCTGGAGGTAGACCACGGTGTGGCCGGCCAGCAGCTCCTGGGTCTCGGGGGCCAGCACCGCGCCGCCGCCGAGCGCCAGCACGCCGTCGTGCCCGGCCAGCGCCGCGGCGACCGCGGCCCGCTCCAGCTCGCGGAACCGCTCCTCGCCGTCGTCGATGAAGATCTCGCCGATCGGCTTGCCGGCGGCGGCCTCGGTGTCGGCGTCGGTGTCGCGCAGCGCGACACCGAGCCGGGCGGCCAGCGCCGCGCCGATGGTGGACTTCCCGGAGCCGGGCGGCCCGATGAGCACTGCCTGGGGAGCCATCGTGGTCCTTACTTGATCGTCAGCGCGGACAGGTAACCCTGGACGTTGCGCGCGGTCTCCTCGGCCGAGTCGCCGCCGAACTTCTCCAGCGCGGCGTCGGCCAGCACCAGCGCCACCATCGCCTCGGCGACCACCCCGGCCGCCGGGACGGCGGTCACGTCGCTGCGCTGGTTGATCGCCTTGGCGGGCTCGCCGGTGGTGACGTCGATGGTGTCCAGCCGGCGCGGCACGGTGGAGATCGGCTTCATGGCCGCGCGCACCCGCAGCACCTCGCCGGTGGTCATGCCGCCCTCGACACCGCCGGCGCGGTTGGTGCGCCGCCGCACCCCCTCGGGGGTGTTGTCGATCTCGTCGTGCGCGCGGGACCCGGGCCGCCGGGCGGTGGTGAAGCCGTCGCCCAGCTCCACGCCCTTGATCGCCTGGATGCCCATCAGGATGCCCGCCAGGCGGGCGTCCAGCCGCCGGTCCCAGTGCACGTGGCTGCCGAGGCCGGGCGGCAGGCCGTAGGCCAGCACCTCGACCACGCCGCCGATGGTGTCGCCGGCCTTCTTGAGGTCGTCGATGTGGGCGACCATGGCCGCCGACGCGTCGCCGTCGAAGCAGCGCACGGGGCTGTCGTCCACGGCGGCGAGGTCGTCCGGGCCGGGCAGCACGCCCTCGGGGGCCTCGACCTCGCCGAGCGCGATCACGTGGCTGAGCACGTCCACGTCCAGGACCTGCTTGAGGAACGCCTTGGCCACGGTGCCGAGCGCCACGCGGGCGGCGGTCTCGCGGGCGCTGGCGCGCTCCAGGACCGGCCGGGCGTCGGTGAAGCCGTACTTCTGCATCCCGACCAGGTCGGCGTGGCCGGGCCGGGGCTGCGACAGCGGCGCGTTGCGCGCCTGGGCGGCCAGCACGTCGGCGTCCACGGGGTCGGCCGACATGACCGTCTCCCACTTGGGCCACTCGGTGTTGCCGACCTCGATCGCGACCGGGCCGCCCAGCGTGAGCCCGTGCCGGACCCCGCCCAGGATCGTGACCTGATCCTGCTCGAACTTCATCCGGGCGCCCCGCCCGTGGCCGAGCCGCCGGCGGCGCAACTCCTCGGCGATGTCGGCCGAGGTCACACGGACTCCGGCGGGAAGGCCCTCCACGATCGCGGTGAGGGCCGGGCCATGGGACTCCCCCGCGGTCAACCAGCGCAGCATGGCCCCGATCCTATTGACTCCGGCCCCCTGCCCGGGTCCCGAGTCCAGTCTCTGAGACCGGCCGGGACCCGAACGGGGCCTGGTGGTCATCCCAGGACCGGGTAGTTGGCGCGGAGCACGCCGTGCGGGTCGCGGGCCCGCTTGACGTCGCGCAGCCGCTCCAGCGCGGTGGCGGTGAAGGCCGCGGCGGCCGTCTCACCGGGGGCCAGGAAGGTGTAGGGCTTGCGGCCGCTGGTCTGCGGGAGGAGGGCGGCGGCGATCTCGTCCTGCCGCTCGCGCACGGCCGCCTCGGCCTGCCGGTCGGGGGCCAGGCCGAACATGTAGAGGGCGTGGGGCTCGGTGACGGGGCCGGTCGGGCCGTTGCCGTCGGCGGGGCGGGCCAGCGCGCCGCCCAGGTGGCGGAGCTGGACGGTGAGCAGCGGGTCGATCGGGCGCTCCAGCAGGGCGGCGGCGGTCCGGTCGTCCACGCGGGTCAGGAGTTCGGCGCGGGAGCGGCCAGGGCCGGGGTCGGTGGGCTCGTTGGTGATGGTGCCGAGGTCGGCGATCGGCAGGACGGCGCGCGTGTCGGAGGTGGGGGTCCCGGCCTTCTCGAAGGGCCGCAGCAGCTCCTGGGCCGTCGCGGCGTCGCCGAGGAAGGTGCTGTCCACCGCCACCATGGCGGGCGCGCCGGGGAACTGGAGCAGCTCGTACCAGACGGTCAGCTCCTCGGGCGCGGTCGCGGTGACCTCGCGGTAGGCGTCCAGGAGGGCCGGGGCGCTGTCTGCGCCGAACAGCATCCGGCCGCCGTACAGGACGGGCGCGGGGTGCAGGTCGAACTCGACGGCGGTGACCAGGGCGTAGTCGCCGCCGCCTCCGCGCAGGGCCCAGAACAGCTCGGGGTCGGAGTCGGCGGTGACGCGGGCGGGCGTGCCCTCGGCGTCCACGACGTCGAAGGCGCGGACGCTGTCGGCGGCCCAGCCGTGCTTGCGGCCGAACCAGCTGAGGCCGCCGCCGAGGGTGTAGCCGGTGACCGAGACGACCGGGGAGCTGCCGGCGAGGCCGATCAGCCCGTGCGGGCCGGTCTCCTTGAGGACCCGGCCCCACTTCACGCCCGCGCCCACGCGGGCGGTGCGGGCCTCGGGGTCGACGGTCAGCTCGTCCAGGCGCCCGGTGCGCAGCAGGATCAGGCCGTCGGTGGCGCCGCTCGCACCGTGGCCGCTGGGCTGGGCGGTGACGGTCAGGCCCGCCAGGCGGGCGTGCCGGACCAGGGCGGCGACGTCGGCGGCGTGCGCGGCCTCCACGACGGCGCGGACCGGCTGGTCCACCGCCAGGTTCCAGGGCCGCCGGGCCCGGTCGAAGCCGTCGTCCCCGGGGGCCAGCACGGCGCCTTCGACGACCTTGCCCAGTTCGCTCGCGATGTCCATGTCCTCGTCCTCTCGTTCGGTGTGACCACTCTCGCGCCGGGCGGCTGGGATCGGGCTGGGGTCGGGCTGGGGTCCTACGCTGTCACCGGGATCTTCCACACGAGGGGTGACAAATGGCGGCTGAGCTGACGTTCCGGCTGTTCGGGCCGCTGGAGGTGGCCGACGCGTCGGGGCGCGCGCTCGATCTCGGGGTCCGCAAGCAGCGCGCGCTGACGGCGATGCTGGCGACCGAGCCGGGCCGGGTGGTGTCGCTGGACCGGCTGGTGGAGGAGCTGTGGTCGGGCGAGCCGCCCGCCGGGGCCACCCGCACCCTCCAGGCGTACATCGCGCACCTGCGCAGGGTCCTGGAGCCGGACCGGGTCCCGCGCACGCCGCCGCGCGTGCTGCTGACCCGCGAGCCCGGCTACCTGCTGGCGGTCGCGCCGGGGCGGGTGGACCTGGAGCGGTTCGCCGCCGGGGCGGCCGAGGGGCGGCAGGCGCTGGCGCGCGGCGCGCACCGCGAGGCGGTGGGGGCGCTGGACCGGGCGCTGGAGCTGTGGCGCGGCGAGCCGCTGGGCGAGTTCGCCGACCAGGGGTTCGCGCAGCCGGTGGTGGCGCGGCTGGCGGAGTTGCGGGCGGTGGCGCTGGAGGACCTGTCCGAGGCGCGGCTGGCGGTGGAGGAGGCGGGCGCGGCCGTGCCGGGCCTGGAGGCGCTGGTCGCCGAGCACCCCTACCGGGAGCGGGCCTGGCGGCTGCTGGTGCTGGCGCTGTACCGGGCGGGGCGGCAGGCCGACGCGGTGGGCGCGCTGCGCCGGGTCCGCGAGCGGCTGTCGGGCGAGCTGGGGCTGGAGCCGGGCCCGGAGCTGCGCGAGCTGGAGGAGGCGGTGTTCGCGCAGGACCCGGCGTTGAACGCGCCGCGGCCCGTCGAGGTCGCGCCGCCGGAGCCGGTCCGGCCGGTGCCGGGCGAGCGGCTGGTCGGCCGGGACGCCGAGCTGGACCTGGTCGAGCGGCGGCTGGCCGGGGCGCGGCGGGGCGAGGGCGGGGTGCTGCTGATCTCGGGCGAGGCCGGGGTCGGCAAGTCGCGGCTGGTGCGGTCGGCCGCCGAGCTGGCCGCCGCGCGCGGGTTCCGGGTGGCGCGGGGGCGCTGCCCGGACGGGGCCTGCCCCGGTTTCTGGCCGTGGGCGCAGGTCCTGCGGGAGGCCACGGGCGACGCCGCGCCGCTGTCGGGCGGCGCGCTCGATCCCGGCGCCGACGCCGGAGCCGCGCTGTTCGAGCTGCACGAGCGGGTGGCGGCCGCGCTCACGGCGGCCGGCCCGCTGGTGATCGTGCTGGACGACCTGCACTGGGCCGACGTGTCGTCGCTGCGGCTGCTGTCCTTCCTGGCCGACGCGGTCGCGGGCCGCCCGGTGCTGGTGGCCGCGACGCTGCGGCCCGAGCCGGGCGCGCATCCGGCGGCGCTGCGCGAGGCGCTGGGCGCGCTGGCGCGGCAGCCGCACGCCGAGCGGATCGAGCTGGCCCCGTTCACCGCCGCGCAGGTCGCCGACTACCTGCGCACGCGCGGCGCGGACGCCGGGCCCGGACGGGTCGCGGCGCTGCTGGAGCGCACCGGCGGCAACCCGTTCTACCTGGGCGAGGTGCTGCGGCTCGGCGACCGGCCCGACGCGGGCGGGCGGCAGGTGCCCGGCGGGGCGCGCGACGTGATCGAGCAGCGCGTCGCCCGGCTGCCGGAGGAGACCGGGGCGCTGCTGCGCGCCGCCGCCGTCGCGGGCCGCGAGATCGACGCGGAGGTCGTCGCGGCGGTGACGGACCGGCCGGTGGAGGAGGTGCTGTCGGCGCTCGACCCGGCCGTGGCGACCGGGCTGCTGGTCGAGCCGCCGGACGGCCCGGACTACGCGTTCGCGCACGCGCTGGTCCAGGACGCGCTGTACGCGGGGCTGGGCCGGGCGAAGCGCGCCCGCCTGCACCTGCGCGTCGGGCACGCGATGGAGGCCGCCCCCGGTGTCCCGCCCGCCGTGCTGGCGCACCACTTCGCGCTGGCCGCCAAGGTGGGCGGCGCGGCCAGGGCGGCCCGGCACGCCGCCCGCGCCGCCCGCGAGGCCGCCGACCGGCTCGCCTGCGCCGAGGCCGTCGAGCTGCTGCGGCTGGCGCTGGCGCACACCCCGCCCGGCGACGACGCCGCGCGCTGCCGCCTGCTGACCGAGCTGGGGCGGGCGCTGCGCGTCGTCGGCGAGCCCGAGGCCGCGTACCGCGCGCTGGAGGAGGCGATGGACCTGGCCGAGCGCGTCGGCGACCGGCCCGCGCTGATCGCCGCCGTAGCGGTGTTCGGCGGCCCAGCCCTGTGGAACTGGTGGCCCTACGGCACCGTGGACGGGCGCCTGGTGGCGGTGGTCGAGAAGCTGCTGGCCGGGGACCTGCCCGACGCCGACCGGGCGCTGCTGCTCGGCGTCAAGGGCGTCGCGCTGGTCTACGGGCCGCGCCGCCGCGAGGGCGAGGACGCCGCCGCCGAGGCGGTGGAGCTGGCCCGCCGGACCGGCGACCCCGCGCTGCGCGCCCGCGTGCTGGCCAACTACCTGCTCGCGGCGTTCGCGCCGGGCCGCAACGCCGCGCGGCTGCGGGCGGCCGAGGAGATGCTGGAGCTGCCCGGGTTGCAGCGCGGCGCGGAGCTGGTGGCGCGGGTGTCGCTGATGGCGTGCCTGCTGCGCGCGGGCGACCTGGCGCGCTGGGACCGGGAGCTGGCGCGCTGCGAGCGGCTGCTGGAGGTGGGGCGGCCCGAGCTGGAGGGCATGGTCCGCATCGCCCAGACCGCCCGCGCCACGCTGGACGGCCGCTGGGCGGAGGCCGAGGAGCTGCTCGGCCGGCACACGGTGATGCGGTTCGGGTCGGCGCTGTGGGGCCGGGAGTTCCGGACGATGGTCACCACGTTCGCGATCCGGCGCGGCCAGGGCCGGGCCGCCGAGCTGGTGGACGCGCTGGTCGCCACCGCCGAGGAGGCCGCGCAGTCGCCGCTGCGGCCGGTGGCGGTGCTGGCGGCCGCCGAGGCGGGGCGGTCCGGCCTGGCGCGCGAGCTGATCGGCCGCTGGGGGCACGAGGTCGCCGACGACTGGGTGGGCGACTTCCTGGTCCCGGTGTGGGGCCTGGTCGCCGCCCGCCTCGGCACGCCCGATCCCGCCGCCCTGTACGAGCGGCTCGCGCCCTACGCCGACCTGCTGGTGGTGGCGGGGATGGGCAGCGCCTGCCTGGGCTCGACCCACCAGGTGCTGGCCGAGCTGGCGTACCGGCTGGGCGACGTCGCGCGGGCGCACGAGCACGCTCGTGCCGCGCTCGACGTGCACCGGCGGCTGGGCCTGGCGCATTGGGCCGAACAAAGCGAACGGCTGTTGAAGGAGCTGGCATGACCGATCCCCTAGACGTCCTGCTCCACCAGGCCCGCTACTGCGCCGACACCGGCGCGGCCATGTACGCCGAGCTGCTCGCGCGCGCAGCCGACGACTACCGGGCGGGCGGCCCGGTCGCTCGGCTGCTCGCCGGGCGCGACGAGAGCGCGCTCGCGCTCCGCCTGCTGGGGACGGTGCACCGCCTGGTGCTGGAGGGCCGCGCATCCGAACTGGCCGCGCACTACCCGACCGCCGGGGGCACCGCCGATCCCCTGGCCGCCTGGCCCGCGTTCCGCGCCGCGCTGGTCGAGCACGAGGACGAGGTGCGCGCCGGGCTGGCCGATCCGCCGCAGACCAACGAGGTCGGCCGCGCCGCCGCGCTCGTCGGGGGCCTGCTCACCGTCGCCGCCGAGACGGGGCTGCCGGTGCGGCTGCTGGAGCTGGGGGCGAGCGCGGGCCTCAACCTGCGCGCCGACCGCTTCCGCTACAACGACGTTTACGGCCCGGCCGACTCGCCGGTCACGCTGCCCGAGGCGTGGCGCGGCGGGACGCCGCCGCTCGACGCCGACCTGAGGATCGTGGAGCGGCTCGGCTGCGACCCCGCGCCGCTGGACCCCGCCGACCCGGCCGCGCGCCTGCGGCTGCTGTCGTACGTGTGGCCCGACCAGCCCGAACGCGCCCGGCGGCTGCGCGCCGCGCTGGAGCTGGCCGCGCGCGTCCCGGCCACGGTCGTCCGGCAGGGCGCGGGCGACTTCACGGCCGGGCTGGAGCCGCGCGAGGGCGTGGTCACGGTCGTGTGGCACTCGGTGATGTGGATGTACCTGCCGGCCGAGGAGCGGGCCCGCGTCTCCGCGAGCCTGGAGGCCGCCGGGGCCGCCGCCACCGCGGCGGCCCCGTTCGCGCACCTGGCGTTCGAGGTGAAGGGCACCGGGCTGCTGTACCCGCTCACCCTGCGCCTGTGGCCCGGCGGCGGCCGGGCGCGGGCGCTGGGCGAGTCCCCGGCGCACGGCGTCCCGGTGACCTGGTTCTAGGGGGTCTCCCGCCAGTCCAGCACGCCGCCGACCAGCTCCCGGACGGAGGCGAGCAGGCCCAGCCGGTTGGCGCGCAGGACCGGGTCCTCGTCCATCACCATCACCTCGTCGAAGTACAGGTCGATCGGGTGCGCCAGGGAGAACGCGGCCTCGGTGAACTCCGGCAGGCTCGCGCGCCGGGGCAGCGCGCCGCGCACGCCGGTGAACGCCTCGTGCAGCCGATGCTCGGCCCGCTCGGTGAACAGCGCCGAGTCGTAGCCGGGCGCGGCGTCGTCGGGCAGGATGCGCAGCACCCGCTGCAGGGCGGCGGTGAGCCGCTGGAAGCGCGCGTCCCCGAGCAGCCCGCCCAGGTCGGCGGCGGCCCGCTCGGCGTGGGCGGGCGATCCGGCGTGCGGCAGGACGGCGCGCACCACCGCGACCGGATGCCCCTCGTCCAGCAGGCTCTGCTCCAGGCGGCGGGCCACGAACCGCTCGGCCTCGGCCAGGGCCTCCGGCGGCACCGGCACGGGCTGGTGCCGCGCCGCGACCGCCAGGCCCGCCCCCACCGTGATCGGCGCGAGCCGGGGGTGGGCGCGCAGGATCGCGGTCAGGGCGAGCGCCGCGCGGCGCAGCCCGAACGGGTCCGAGCCCCCGGTCGGGGCCGCGCCGACCGCGAACAGCCCGGCCAGCAGGTCCAGCCGGTCGGCGGCCGCCAGCACCGCCCCGACCGCGCCGGGCGGCGGGGCGTCCCCGGAGGAGCGGGGCAGCTCCATCTCGTACAGCGCCTCGGCGACCGCCGGGTCCTCCCCCGCGCGGCGCGCGTACTCGCGGGCCATGGTCCCGGCGAGCGCGGGCAGCTCGGTCACCATCGCCGAGGCCAGGTCGAAGCGGGCCAGCTCCCCGGCGCGGCTCAGCGTCTCGCGCTCGGCGTCGGCCAGCTCCAGCCGTCCGGCCAGCTCCTCGGCGATCGTGTCCACGCGGACCGACCGGTCGGCCATCGAGCCGAGCCGGTCGGCGAAGGTGAGCCGGTCCAGGCCGCGCTTCATCTCCTCGGGGGTGCGCCGCAGGTCCTGGGCGAAGAAGAACGACGCGTCCTCGTAGCGGGCGCGCAGCACCGCCTCGTTGCCCGCGCGCACCGCGTCGTGGTCGCAGTCCCCGTCGGCGAAGGCGACGAAGTGCGGCAGCAGCGCGCCGTCCGCCGACCGCACCGGCAGGTAGCGCTGGTGCTTGCGCATCACGGTGGTGAGGACCTGCGGCGGCAGCTCCAGGTAGGCGGGGTCGAAGGAGCCGAGGACGCCGACCGGCCGCTCCGCCAGGTTGACGATCTCCTCGATCAGCGCGCCCTCTGCCGCCGCGTCCACCGTGCCGCCCGCCTGGCCGGCCAGCGCGCGGGCCCCGGTGACGATCAGGTCGCGGCGGCGCGCGGCCGACGGCTCGACGCCCGCGGCGCGCAGCGTGCCGACCAGCTCGGCGGCGGACGGGACGGGCAGCGGGGCGCGGTCGCGGTCGCGGCTGGTGCGGCCCGCCGTCAGGGTCGCGACGGTGAACGGGACCTCGTGCCCGTCCAGCAGCGCCACCAGCCACCGGATCGGCCGCGCGAACGACAGGCCCGGCGCGTTCCACCGCATGTTCTTGTCGGCCCGCAGCCCCGCCACGATCTCCGGCAGCAGCTCGGCCAGCACGCGGGCGGCCGGGCGGCCGGTGACGCGGCGGGTGAACCCGGCGTACTCGCCGCCGCCCACGGTGACCGTGCCGACGTCGGCGGGGTCGATCCCCTGGGCTCGCGCGAACCCCAGCAGCGCCTTGGTGGGCGCGCCGCCGCCGTCGTAGGCGGCCGCGAGCCGGGGCCCCTTGACGACCTGCTCGGTGTCGGGCTCGCGCGGCTCGACGCCGGTGGCCACCACGATGATCCGGCGCGGGGCGCCGTAGGAGTCGATCTCCGAGGCGGCGGCGTACAGCCCCGCGGCCTCCAGCCCCTCCCGCAGGCGGCGGGCGACGTGTTCGGCGGTGCGGGCGACCTCGTGCGGCGGCAGTTCCTCGGTCCCGATCTCCAGCGCGAACGTGCCGGGCGCGGTGATCTCGGGCGGGTCGGCGGGCGCGGCCGCCGGGACGGGGCGCGCGGCGGCGTTCCCGAGCGGGTGGCCGAGCTCGGCGCGGCGCTCGGCCCACAGCTCGGCGACCTGGTGGGCCAGGCCCCGCATCCGGGCGAACGCGCGGGCGCGCTCGGTGGTGCCGATCGCGCCGCGCGCGTCCAGGACGTTGAACGCCTGCGAGCACTTGAGCACGTAGGAGTGGGCGGGCACCGGCAGCCGCGCCGCCAGCGTCCGCCGCGCCTCGCCGAGATAGGTCTCGAACAGGCCCCGGACGGCGCCGATGTCGGCCTCGTCCAGGTAGTAGCGGCTCATCTCGTACTCGGCCTGCCCGAACGCCTCCCCGTAGGGGACGCCCGGCGCGTAGGCGATGTCCTTGAAGTGCGCGACCCCCTGGAGCGCCATCATGATGCGCTCCATCCCGTAGGTGATCTCGACCGCGACCGGGTCGAGGACCAGCCCGCCCGACTGCTGGAAGTAGGTGAACTGGGTGATCTCCAGCCCGTCCAGCCACACCTCCCAGCCGAGGCCCCACGCGCCGAGCGCCGGGGACGCCCAGTCGTCCTCGACGAACCGCACGTCGTGCGCGGCGAGGTCCACGCCGAGGGCCGCCAGGCTGTCGAGGTAGAGCCGCTGGGCGTCGCCGGGCTCGGGCTTCAGAACCACCTGGAACTGGGTGTGGGTCTGGAGCCGGTTGGGGTTGTCGCCGTAGCGGGAGTCGTCGGGCCGCACGCTCGGCTCGACGTAGGCGGCCCGCCACGGCTCGGGGCCGAGCACGCGCAGCGCCGTGGCGGGGTTGAGCGTGCCCGCCCCGACCTCGGTGTTCATCGGCTGGGTGATCAGGCAGCCGCGGGCCGCCCAGAACTCGGTCAGACGGATCAGCGCGTCCTGCATGGTCGGCGCGGTCGGCACGGTCGGGCTCTTTCCTGCAAGGGGTCCGGGGTTCAGCGTAGGCGCGGTCAGCGCCCCAGACCTCGCAGGATGGCCGTCTCGACGAGCGCCCGCTCCGCTTCGGGCCGGTCCAGGCTCGGCTGCCCGTCCGGGCCGGGGGCGGGCAGCAGCGGCGGCTGGGCCATGAAGCGCGGCTCGGTGCCGCGGTGCGGCTGCGCGGCGTGCAGCAGGAAGGGGTGGCACAGGTACACGTCGCCCGCGCGGCCGGTGGCGAGCGTGACCGGATGGTCCCCGGTCGCGGCGGCGCCCCGCTCGGCGATCTCCATGGCGTCCAGGCCGTCCTCGCCGTGCGGCTCCAGCAGGCGCGCCACGTCGAGGTGGGAGCCGACCCGGATGCGGGTCGGCGCGTCATGCTCCCCCACGTCGGAGAACAGGAACAGCATCAGCAGCCAGCGCCCCTTGGAGGAGACGTTGGCGCGGTAGCGCATGTAGTCGGCCGGGTCGTCGCCGGGGAAGCTGACGTCGATGTGCCAGCCCGCGTCGCCCGGCTCCTGCTCGCTGGGGAAGCGCACCGGGAACGTGCCGAGGCCGCCCTGCGGGGCCCAGCGCCCCTTGCCGGCCAGCAGGTCGAACGCCTCGTGCAGGCGCGGGGTGTTGGCGGCGGCGCGGAACGGCGGCCGGGCGTAGTGGCCCAGCCGCACGACCGGCTCCGTCCAGGTCGCGGGGTCGTCGGGGTCGCATCCGGTGTCGCGCCACAGGATCGTGCGGCACTCGTCCACCAGCCCGCGCGGCACGGCTCCGTCCACGCGCACGAACCCGTTGTCGATGAAGTCTTCGGCCAAGCCCATCGCCCTAGCCTGGCGAAAGGGCCCGGCCGGGGCCAACCCATTTATCCGGCGTGCGCCAGGATCGCGACGAGCGCGCCGCCCAGCAGGAACGGCCCGTACGGGATCTGCGTCTTGCGCCCGGCGCGCCGCAGCGCCAGCAGCGCCAGCGAGGTCGCCAGGCTCAGCACGAACGTCGCCACGACGCCCAGCAGCCACGCCTGCGCGCCCAGCCAGCCCAGATAGAGGCCGAGCAACCCGGCCAGGGTCACGTCGCCGAAGCCGATCGCGTTCGGCATCACCACCCACTGCACGCCGAACAGCGCGCCCAGCGCCGCCAGCCCGGCCAGCGCGTGCAGCAGGCGCGCGCCGCCGCCGTCGGTGAAGGGGGCGGCCGCGCCGAGCAGGACCAGGCCGAGCCCGTAGCCGGGCAGGGTCAGCGGCTCGGGCAGGCGCTTCAGCGCCGTGTCCACCACGCCCAGCAGCACGCCGAGCACGCCCAGGCACAGGAAGGCGGGCAGGTCGGCGCGCGCTCCGATCCGCAGCGCCAGCGCGGCCGCGACCACCGCGCACCCGGCCGCGACCAGGGCGGGGCGGCGGCGCAGCGGACCGGTCCAGTCGGCCGTCAGGGACCAGGCGGATTCGGGCGGCGCGTCCACGCGCCCGACCCTACCCGCGCCGGTCAGCGGCGGTGGACGTTCAGCTCGACGCCGCCGACGATCCGGCCGCGCAGCAGCTCGGCGAGCCGGTCCGACACGCGCTGCACCGTGGTGCGCTCGTCGTGGCCGGGCGCGACGGAGAACCGCACCGCCAGCTCGGCGTTGACGCCCTGGACCGCCCGCACGCCGGTCACGCCCGGGTCGGAGCCGAACGCCGCCTCGATCGCGGCCAGCACCTCGGGGTCCTCGTGCGGCGGCGGGACCGCGCGGCCCTCGGCCAGCAGGTGCAGCCGCAGGCCGTCCACCGCGAACGGCACGGGGCCGGCCACGTCCACCACCAGCGCGTGCGCGCCCTCGTCCAGCGCCGCCAGGCACGCCTGCCGCGCGTGCACCGCGACCGGGCGCGCGTCGGGCCGCCACGCCTTCAGCGTCTCGGTGGAGGTGAAGCCGAGCACGCCGCGGCGGCCGTCCTCGCCGACCAGGGTGGGCAGCGCCATGTCGCTGGACTTCTCCCGGCGCAGCTCGCCGGGCTCGACCCGCTCCTCCTCGGTGAGGACCGCCACCACCGGCACCAGCAGACGGACGCCGGCCAGCTCGCGCAGCACGGTGTGCTCGCCGACGCGCCCGGCCGCGTACCCGGCCAGCGCCTCGCGCAGCCGCGGGTCGGCGCCGCCGTCGTCGTCGGGGAACTGGGGCTGGGGAATGGTCTTTCCGGACACGTGTGGAAGGCTATAACCTCCGGCGACCGCGCCGGGTGCCGAACGCGATACTCTCCGCCACCCCCGGCGGGGCCGCGCCGCTCAGCCGAGATCGGCGATCGCCGCGACCGTGCCGCCGCCGGAGGGGCCCTGGTGCACGGCCGCGACCGACACGAACACCGCCGGGTCCCCGGTGACCGAGGCGGCCACCCCGCCCACGCACGCCTTGATCTGGCGGTGCCAGTGCACGTCGGAGTCGTCCAGCATGATGTTGCGGCGGCCCCGGACCCGGCCGGAGGGGTCGGCCTCGCACTTGACGAACACGTTCACCAGGCGGCCGTCCAGGTCGCCGGCGCGTGGCCGGTCGGGCAGGTCGAGGCCCGTCCCGCGGATCGCGTCCCAGATGCCGTCGGCGTCCAGTGCGTCCTTCATCACACCGTGCCCGGCGCGGTAGCGGCCGCCGATGCCGCGGACGTTGCCGACCACCACGATCTGGGCGCGGTCCAGCTCCGCCCCCGACGAGCAGGAGGCCACCGACGAGTACAGCGCCAGGTCGCGGTGGATCTGCTCGGCCGACGGGGGCGCGATCTCGCCCAGCGCGACCGCGATGCCGAGCGCGGTGGTGGAGTTGGACACGTCCATGGACTTCAGCGTGTCGTCGGTCACCACGGTGCGGCCGCGCCGCCGGGCGTCGTTGATGGTGTCCAGGGTGAGCAGCGGCGTCTTGGTCTGGACGTAGTGGACGTCGGCGGGGTCGTCGATCCCGGCGGTCCCCATGGCCTCGCGCACCCCGGCGGCGACGGTCTCCACCATGGCGGGCCGGCCAATGTCCTCGGGCCGGACGACCCCGCTCATCGCCACGCCGACCGACAGCCGGGGCTCGTCGGTGCGCGGCGCGGACGCGGGGTCCACGGTGGCGAACACGGTGGCGTGCGGGCTGAGCACGCCGTCGGTGCCGCCCGACCACACCAGCGGGACGCGCCGCACCTCGTCCTCGGCGCGGGAGCCCTTGGCCAGCAGCACCTCGCGGAAGGCGCGGTCGGCCAGCAGCCGGGTGTGGTCGTTGACGCCGCCGTTGCCCTCGGTCTTGCCGACGACCGCCAGCACCCGGTCGGCCTCCAGCACGCCGTCGTCGATCAGCCGGGCCAGCCCGGAGGCGTCGGCCACGCCCTCGATGGGGATCTTGCGGACTTCGATCGGATCGGGCACCGGACCGCCCCTCGGCCGTGGTCGGGTCTCCCGCAGAACGTAAACCGGCGGGCGGCCGCCGCTCACGGGCGAATTCCGCCCAAGCCGCACCGCCGGTTCGGCAACGTTGCGAGGGTCAGGGACGTGCGCCCAGCTTCCCGGTCCAGCCGGACTCCTCGTGCACGACCGACAGCAGCAGCGCGCCGCCCTTCGCGCGGGTCTCGTAGGCCAGCAGCCGCCCGGTGTCCGGCGAGACGATCAGCCGGTACTCGGCGAGGTCGTCGCCGGACACGTGCCGGGAGCCCTTCTGCGCGGGCATGACGATCGCGACGCCGGAGCGGCCCTGCCGGTCCTTGACGCGCCCGCCCGCCCGCAGGCCCGGCTGCTTGGCCAGCACCTGGTACAGCGCGCCGCGCACGGCGGGCGGGATCGGCCCGGACAGCAGGTCCTGGGCGGTGGCCCAGACGTACTGGGTGAAGCCGTCCTGGAGCGGGTACTTCGGGTCGTTGACGTCGGCGGTGTGCCGGCGGCGCAGCTCGGCCTCCAGCCCGGCGGCGTTCCCGGGGAGCTTGGCCAGCTCGGCGAAGGTGACCTTCTTGTTGCCGATGGTCTGGCGCATGGGCTCCCGGTAGTCGTTCACCTTGCGCTTGCGGGACCACGGCTCCAGCTCGGGCGCGCCCATCTTGCGCCACTTGGCCTCGTCGGAGGGCGTGGCGAACACGTCCTCGCGGTCGATGCCGACGACCGACCGGGTGGTATCGCCCTTGTCGCGGGCGAGCCAGTGCTCCTGGGTGTGGACGGTGTGGGCGGTGAACGGCAGGGGCGTGCGGGAGGGCTTGCCGGCTGCCGCCTTCCCCTTCTTCACCAGGACGCTCACGCGCGAGGTGATGCGCTCGCGGTCGTACCAGTAGCGGCCGGTGGTGGCCGGGGCCTGCGCCGCCTTCCGGGCGCTGGCCAGCAGGACCGCGCGGGCGTCCAGCACCTCGGACGGGCTCTGGACCGCGGCCGTGCCCGTCCCGGTGTCGCCGCCGTCGGCGAGCACCACGACGCCGCCGACCGCGACGGCGCCCGCCGCGAGCCCGGCGGCCAGCAGCATGGGCCGCCGGGACCGCGCCGCCTTGCCGGGCACGGCGCGCATCGCGTGCGCGAGGTCGGCGTCGCGCCGCCGCGCGAACGCGTCGCCGGCCATCTCGTCCAGCGCGGCCGGGCGCAGGTCGGCGAAGGCGCGCTCGGAATCGTCGTTCATCGTCGCTCCAGAAGTCATCGGGTCGCCTCCCGGACGACCGGGGAGGTGGTGGGACGCGGGGCGGGGGCCGCCTCCAGGGCGCGGGCGAGCCGCTTGCGGGCGCGGTGCAGGCGGACGAAGAAGGCCGCCGCCGAGCAGCCCACGACCTTGGCCGCCTGGCGGGGCTCCAGGCCGTGCCAGGTGACCAGGGAGAGGGTCTCCAGGTCGCGTTCGGGCAGCGCGGCGATCGCGGCCAGCGCCGCCTCGCGCTCCACCACGTGCTCGGCCACGTCCCAGGCGGCCAGGTCGGCCGGCCCGGTGAGCGCCTTGATCCGCTCGGTCAGGTCCCGGCTGCGCCGCCCGCCGGCGCGCTGCTTGTGCAGCAGGTTGCGGGCGACGCCGAGCAGCCAGGGCAGCGCGGGGTCGCCGACGTCGCCCAGCCGCCGCCAGGCGATGAGGAAGGTCTCGCTGACGATGTCCTCGGCCGTGTGCGGCTCGGCGTGGGTCAGCGCGTACGCCATCACCCGCCGGTGGTTGGCGTCGTACAGGCGGGTGAAGCGTGTCTCGGGGTCATCCACGAAGGCCCCTTCGAGGTCGGGGAGAGGGTTCGTGAAGTAGTCCCGGAAAGGCCCCGCCGTTTACACGCCCGTTTCAGGAGAGGCTGGCGAGCCGCTCCACCGCCTCGTCGATGACGTCGTCCCGCTTGCAGAACGCGAAGCGGACGAAGGGCGCCCCGGCCTGCGGGTGCTGGTAGAAGACCTGCGTCGGGATGGCGACGACCCCGGCCTTTTCGGGCAGCGCCTCGGCCAGCTCCATGCCGTCGGCGAACCCGAGCGGCCGGATGTCGGCCTGCACGAAGTAGGTGCCCTGCGGCCGGAAGGCGGTGAACCCGGCGGCCTCCAGCCCGGTGATGAGCCGGTCGCGCTTGCCCTCCAGGGACTTGCGCAGCTCCTCGACCCAGGCCAGCTCGTTGCGCAGCCCGTACGCGGTGGCCTGCTGCCAGGGCCCGCCGACGGCGTAGGTGACGAACTGCTTGACGGTCTGGACCGCGCGCACGAACTCGGCGGGCCCGGTGACCCATCCGGTCTTCCACCCGGTGACCGAGAACGTCTTGCCGACCGACGACACGGTGACGGTGCGCTCCCGCATCCCGTCCAGCGTCGCCAGCGGCACGTGCTCGGCGCCGTCGAAGGTGAGGTACTCGTAGACCTCGTCGGTCAGCGCGACCAGGTCGTGCTCGCGGCAGACGTCGGCGATGACCTGCAGCTCTTCGCGCGTGAAGACGGTGCCGGCGGGATTGTGCGGCGAGTTCACCAGGATCATCCGGGTGCTCGGCGTCACGGCGGCCCGCAGCTCGTCGGGGTCGAAGGTGAAGCGCCCGCCGTCGGGCCGCAGGAGCACCGGCCGCAACGCGGCCCCGGAGAGCGCGACCGTGGCGGCGTAGGAGTCGTAGGTGGGCTCGAAGGCGATGACCTCGTCACCGGGCCCGGCCAGGGCGAGCACGGACGCCGCGATGCCCTCGGTGGCCCCCACGGTGATGTAGACCTCGGTGGCGGGGTCGTAGGAGAGCCCGTACCGGTCGAGCTTCTGCTCGGCGACGGCCTCGCGCAGCACGGGCAGGCCGGGGCCGGGCGGGTACTGGTTGCCGCCGCCCCGGATGGCCTCGACGGCGGCTTCGAGCATGGCGGCCGGGCCGTCCTCGTCGGGGAACCCCTGCCCCAGGTTGATCGCGCCGGTCCGCGCGGCCAGCGCCGACATCTCGGCGAAGATGGTGGTCCCGAATCCGCGCATGCGCGCGACCAGAGGCTCGTCCATCCCAGCACCCTAGCCGGACGAGGGGAAGGACCAAGGACGCGACGTGCGTGACCTGCCAGGGGCTCAGGACTCCTTCAAGCGCCCCACCAGGACGGCGAGGGCATCCCGCTCGATCACCAGATGGCCGCGCTCGGGACACTTGCTGTCGCGCAGGCCGACGACCTCGCCGAGGTCGGCGACCTCGACGCAGTTCGTGCCTTCCGCAGACCGAGAGGACTTGCGCCACACGGGACCGTTCATCTCAGGTCCTCCATCGCTTCCATGATCCGGCTTCGACTGGAGTGTACGGGGAGCGCCAGCGCCCCGATGCGCTCGAATCTCAAGCGCAACTCCTGGGCCTTCTCGCCGTCCATGATGAGGCGCCCTCCCGTGGGAGCCTCCACGAACCCGATCTCGCCCTCCTTCACGGTGATCACTTTGAAAGTGCCGTCCAGGCCCTCGTGCGCGCCGCAGGCGCGGGACAGAATCCGCAAGGTCACGTTCGGCAGCTCCGACAGGTCGACCAGGTGCGCCAACTGCTCCCGCCATGCCTTCACCCCGCCGATCGGCCACCACAGCACCGTCTCCGGCATGATCAGCCAGAGTTCGGGCGGCGGGGTCCGGCTCAGCACCCTCTGCCGTTCTGCCCGCTGGGCGAGCGCGCCCTCCACATCCTCGTTACGACCTGCCTCCAGCAAGGCGCGCGCCACCGGTTCGGTCTGGAACAGGGCCGGGATGTACTGGCCGTTGAACATGCGGATCATGGATGCCCGTGCCTCGAACCTGACGTAGCTCGCCAGCCAGTTCGGATCGTGTCCTAGACGGGCGTACCGGAGGGCGGTCGTGAAGAACCCGCCTGTCCTCCACACCTTGTCGAGCTTGGCGGCCTGCTGGTCGTTCAGCTTGGCCTCGCCGCTTTCGAGTCTGGAAATCGTGGAGCGGGCGCAGTTCAGGACCTTGGCCACGGCGTCGCCGGACAAACCGCGCTCGACGCGCTGAAAGCGCAGGGTGAAGGCAATCCATGCCCACATGTTCGCCGTGGGGTCGGGGGATTGGTTCGTCATGACGATCTCGCTTCCGTGATCGCGCTTTTTCCAGGGGTTGCGAACAACCACGACAACGCTAACTCTCCGCGTCCATTCTGTGACGCAGAAAACAGAAGTCGAGGTGATCGTATTGTTCTCCCTGGTGATCGAACCCGACGCCGACCGCCTCTACGCCGCACGTTCCTGGGTCGCGGAGGTCTGCGCCGAATGGGACATCGACTCCTACGTGGCGCGGCTGGCCGTGTGCGAACTGCTCTCCAACGTCGCCAAGCACACCGAGTGCGAAAAGGCCGTGGTGCGGCTCTACCTGTCCGAGGCCGGCCCGGTCCTGGAAGTGGCCGACACCTGTCCCACGATGCCCAAGATCAAAGACTTTGATCTCACGACCGAATCGGGTCGGGGCCTGGCGATTCTGCAAACCCTGACGAGAAAGATCGGGTGGAACGCCGTGGACAGCGGGGGAAAGTGTGTCTACGTGCTCTTGTAGTACGGCGGCGGTCCTTCCGGAGCCGGAGCCGGAGCCGGAAGCTCCGCCTTTGTGTCTGGGGCGGACACAGCCGCTTTCGCCGCAGACGAGGCACCATCCGCATCAGTGGGGGTCTACACCAGACCACTGAGCCCAACCCCGTGCTCCGCACCCGAACAACGACCTCAGCCCCCCCCCCGCCCGACACGCGCCCAACAACCTCGGCCCGCGCGGCGGGGGTGCAGGGGGCGGAGCCCCTTGCCAGGGGTTTGCGGGGGACGGAGTCCCAGCAGGCTTTTTGGGGTACTGCGGGCGGAGCCCGACCTATGCGGGGTGTGGGGCGGAGCCCTGCCGGGGGGTCGAGGGGGCTGGCCCCCTAGCCGGGTCCTGGTGCACCGGAGCGAGCGCCAGCGAGTGAGGATGCGCCAGGGCGCGGTTGTGGGGGTTTGGGGGGACGTCCCCCCAAGGCAAACACAGCCGCTTTCGCCGAGGTCGCTGCACCGACTGTATCTGTGGGGGTCTACACCAGACCGCCCAGCTCGACCACGTGGGGGTTTGCCCACGTTCTCACCTGCCTCAGCCCCGCGCGGGTTTGTCCACCCGAGCAACAACCCCACCCCGCTCGGGGTTCGGCACGTGCGCACCTGCCCCAGCCACGCGCTCTGCACATGACCAGCGAGCCCGGCCTCGCACGGGGTTAGGTGCACATCCGCGCCGGCCTCAGCCACGTAGGGGTTTCCGCGCCTGGTCAACGACCTCAGCCCGCGCCCGGCACGTGCACACCAACATCAGCCCGCGCCGGGGTTGAGCGCGGCACATCCGCACCCTGCCCGGCCCCGTGGGAGTTTGTTCACGGAGCCGGAAACCTCAGCTGGCTACTCCGCAGCGCAGCGTCGGCTGGGGTCGTTGGTCGGGTGCGGGGTGGGGGCTGAGGTCGTTGCCCGGGCGCGGAAACCCCCGCGTGGCTGAGCTGAGTGCGCACGTGCAGCCAACCCCCCACGGGCTGGGGTTGTTGCTCGGGTGGGCAAACCCGCGCGGGGCTGAGTTGGGCGGTCTTGTGTAGACCCCCACAGACTGAGTCGGTGCAGCGACCTCGGCGAAAGCGGCGTGTCATTGTGGGGGGACGACCCCCCACACCCCCCGATGCCGGGGCTCACCCGCCCTACGCTCGCTGGCGCTCGCTTCGGGCGGGCGAGACCCGGGCAGGGGCCAGCCCCCACACCCCCGGCAGGGGCTCCGCCCCCACACCCCCGACAAAAGGAAGCGCTCCGCGCCTGCCTGTTTCATAAGAGCCGCTGGGACTCCGTCCCCCGCACCCCCTGGGCAAGGGGCTCCGCCCCCTGCACCCCCGCCTGCACGGGCTGAGCTACGCGGTCCCGTTTCCGGCACGGGGCCGGAGTTGTTACTCGGGTGCCGGGCGCGGGCTGAGGTCGCTGGGCACGTGCCCGGCGCGGGCTGAGGCCGTTGCTCGGGTGCGAAGCACGGGGTTGAGGCTGGCGGTCGACGTACGGGCACGGGGCCCGGGTTGTTGGTCATGTGCAGAGCACGGGGCCAAGGCCGTTGTTCGGGCGCGGCGCACGGGCCTGGGCTAGGCATTCCCGTCTCGGACACGAGCCAGGGGCCGTTGTCACAACAACCCCACCCACTCAAATCCAGCCCATCTCCTGCGCCGTCCGCACCACCGCCAACCGGTTCGACTCCCCCAGCTTCGCCATCGCCGACGACAAGTAGTTCCGCACCGTCCCCTCCGACAGATGCAGCAACGTAGCGATCCGCGCCGTCTCAGTCCCCGCCCCCAGCAGCCGCAGGATCTCGCGTTCGCGCTCCGTGAGCGGGTTGTCCCCCGCCGCCATCGCACTCGCCGCCAGTTCGGCGTCCAGATAGCGGCCGCCCGCGTGCACCTTGCGGATCGCGGTGGCCAACTCCTCAGTAGGAGCGTCCTTGGCGATGAATCCCCGTACCCCCGCCGCCATCGCACGGCGCAGGTAGCCGGGGCGTCCCAGGCTGGTCAACATGCACACCGCGCACCGCGCCCCCGCCTCGTTCAACCGCTCGGCGACGGTCAGGCCGTCCGCACCCGGCATGTCGATGTCCAGCACCGCCACGTCCGGGTCGTGCTCGGCGACGGCGTCGGCCACCTGGTCGCCGCGGCCCACCTCGGCGACCACCTCCAGATCGGCCTCTAGGCCGAGCAGTGCCGCGACCGCGCCTCGGATCAGGTGCTCGTCGTCGGCCAGCAAGATGCGGATCACGCCGGGGCCCCGCTCGCCCAGCTCGTCTGGTCCGCGCCGCCTGCGCCGCCTACCCCGCTCGCCCCGGCGGCGGACTCGGCACGCGGCAGCGGCACGACCGCCCGCAGCATGAAGCCGTCACGGCCGCGCGGACCGGCGGTGAAGGTCCCGCCGACGACCTCGATCCGCTCGCTCAGCCCCGCCAGCCCCGAGCCGGGACCGTCCCCACCGCCCGCCCCGCCGTCCGACGACGCCGACACCGACCGCACCCCGTCATTGCTCATCTCCAGCACCACGGACCCACCGTAGACGGTGAAGGCGATCTCGCAGCGCCGCGCTTCGCTGTGCTTGATGATGTTGGTCGCGCCCTCCCGGATCACCCACGCCAGCACCGCCCGCAGGTCGGCGGGCAGGTCGGCGGGCGGCGTCCCGGTCTCGCAGCGCACCCCGGCCGCCTCCAGCACCGCGCGCACCCCGGCCAGCTCGGCGTCCAGCTCGACGGCCCGGTAGCCGCGCACGGCGGCGCGCACCTCGCGCAGCGAGTCGCGGGCGGCGCGGCGCACGTCGGCCATCTCGGCCTTGGCCCGCTCGGGGTCGGCGTCGGCCATCCGGATCGCCAGCTCGCTCTTGACCGCGATCAGCGACAGGCTGTGGCCGAGCAGGTCGTGCAGGTCGCGCGAGAAGCGCATCCGCTCCTCGGTGACCGCGACGCGGGCCAGCGCCTCGCGGGCGGAGTGGGCCTGCTGGTGCAGCTCCCACATGCGCCGCTGGTAGCGGTTGACGAACACCACCGCGCCGGTGACGGCGATCATCACGGCGGTCAGCGGCACCCCGTAGTACCAGCGGAACGGCCCGTCCCCCTCGTACAGGAACCGGGCGGCGACGGTGGCGAACGCCCCGGCGGCGGTGCCGGTCCCCACGCTGAGCACCACCAGGCCGCGCCGCGTCATCGGCGACAGCGCCACGGCCGACGCCATGCCGATCAGCACCGACGTCCAGACCGGATGGGCGAACATCATCAGCGCGGACGGCAGGGTCGCCGCGCCCGCGAGCA
Organism: Spirillospora sp. NPDC050679; assembly: GCA_044456955.1. Lineage (GTDB taxonomy): Bacteria > Actinomycetota > Actinomycetes > Streptosporangiales > Streptosporangiaceae > Spirillospora. Next base: position 140,846 of record JBITGK010000026.1, read on the forward strand.
CCAGGTCGCGCCGGGACACGCCGCCGCCGAGACCGGCCCGCACCAGCCGCACGTAGAACCAGAAGGCCAGCACCACCGAGCCGAGCCCGGCGAAGACCACCCACAGCGGGAGCTTGCCGTCGACGTGGTCCACGGTGGTGATGACCATCGCGGGCAGCAGGATGCCGGCCCCGGCGAACAGGAAGGAGCGGTAGGTGATGCGCTGGTAGCTCTCCAGCCGGCGGCTGTCGAGTTCCTCCAGCCCGGCGGTGGTGGCGACGTCCATGGGTGCGGGTTCCCTCCTTCCGGTCAGCGTAGCGATCAGGAGCGCCGGGGCTCCCAGCGGAACCAGCGTCCGGCCAGCGCGCGGCCGACGCCGAGCCACACCGCCAGCACCAGGAACGAGCGGGCGACCGCGGTCCAGCCCTCGACGAACCCGACGGCGGGGTGCGCGTCGTGGGCGAAGTAGTCCTGGCCGAAGTAGGCGGTGCGGGTGATCTCCACGACGGGGCTGAGCGGGAGCCAGCGCGTGGCCTCCTGCAGCGCCGGGGGCAGCGCCTCCAGCGGGAACATCACGCCCGCCGCCGCCATGCACGCGAACATCACTGGCAGCACGGTGAGCTGCGCCATGTCGGCGTTGGGGGTGAGGCCCGACAGGGCGAACGCCAGCAGCGCGAACACCGCCGCGCCGCCCGCGAGCCCGACCAGCAGCAGCAGGGGGTCGGCGGGGAAGCGGCCGCCGAACGCGACGCCCAGCGCCACCAGCAGCGCGACCGCCTGCACCAGGTAGATCCCGGTGGCGTTGAGGGTGCTGCCCGCCAGGATCTGCGCGTCCGACAGGGCGGTGCCGCGCAGGCGCTTGAGGGTGAGGTCCTCGCGGCGGGCGGTGAACACGTTCACCAGGTTCATGAACACCGCGAAGATCAGGAAGAAGGCGAGGTGGCCGGTGCCCTGGTAGAGGGCGAGGTCGCCCTTGCCGTCCATCGGCTTGCCGCGCATCGGGATCAGCATGGCGACGAACAGCAGCGGGAGCCCGATGACGGTGAACAGGGCGGTGCGGTTGCGCCACAGCAGCGTCAGGTCCAGGCGGGCGACGCGCAGCGCGCCGGCGAGGGCGGAGGGCGCGGCCTGGGCGGCGGGCCCGGCGGCCGGCGCGGGCGCGGGGGCGGTGGTCCGCAGGGTCATCGGTCGGCTCCTTCGGCGGTGCGCAGGAAGACGTCTTCAAGGGAGGCGCTGCGGGCCTGGAGGCCCTCCAGCGTCAGGGCGTGCTCGTCGGCCCAGCGCAGCAGCGCGTACAGGCTCGCCTGGAGGCCCGCGTCCGGGACGGTGTAGGCGGCGACGGCGCGGCCGCCGTCCACCGCGATGTCGGCGGCGGCCCCGGCCAGCACGGGCAGCTCGGCGACCGGGACGCGGTCGGGGACGCGGAAGCTGATGCGGTCGCCGTGCCCGGCCAGCACCTCGGCGACCGTGCCGGTCACCTGGACGCGGCCCCGGTGCATGATGGCGAGCCGGTCGGCGAGCTGCTCGGCCTCCTCCAGGTAGTGGGTGGTGAGCAGCACGGTGGTGCCGTCGGCGACCAGGTCGCGCACCACCTGCCAGGTGGCGTGCCGGGCCTCGGGGTCCATGCCGGTGGTGGGCTCGTCCAGGAACAGCACGGCGGGGCGGCCGAGCAGGGCCAGCGCGAGGTCCAGCCGCCGCTTCTGGCCGCCGGAGAGCTGGCGGGTGCGCACGCCGGCCTGCTCGGTCAGCCCGACCAGGCCGAGCGCCTCGGCGGCGGGACGCGGCGCGGGCGTGAAGCCGCGCCAGTGCTCCACGGTCTCGGCGACGGTGAGGTCGCCGAAGAAGCCGCCCTCCTGCAGCATGATCCCCATGCGGGGCCGGACGGCGGCGCGCTGCGCGTAGGGGTCGTGGCCGAGCACGCGGACGGTGCCGGAGTGGGCACGGCGGTGGCCTTCGAGGGTCTCCAGGGTGGTGGTCTTGCCCGCGCCGTTGGTGCCGAGCAGGGCGTACAGCTCGCCGGTCCGGACCTCGAAGGAGATCCCGGCGACGGCCTCGTGGTCCCCGTAGCGCTGGCGCAGGTCCGCGACCTGGATGGCGGGTGCGTCGATCATGGTTCCAGCCTCGCGGCCGCGCGCCGCGGCCGGTAGAAGCGGCCGTCACCGCCTGCGGCGGCGTCTGTCAGCCCCTCGGCATGACAGCTGTCATGTGCGCGGCTTCCGCCCCGCTCCCCTTCCTCGGCGAGACCGTCTCGCTGCCCCTGGCCCGGCGCGGACGAGCCGCCGCCCGGATCGGGGCCGACGCGGTAGGACGCCGTCCCCGCCGCGCTGACCAGCAGGTCGTCGCGGGGTCGTCGCCGCGCGGCGCATCGGGCAGACTGGGGCCATGCGCGTAGCCCTGTGCCAGATCGAGGTCGGCGACGACCCCAAGGAGAACCTGCGGCGGATCACCGACGCGATCGCCGAGGCGGCCGCGTCCCCGGGCGGGGTCGACCTGGCGGTGCTCCCGGAGGCCGCGCAGCTGCGGTTCGGCAACGACCTGGCCGCCGCCGCGGAGCCGCTGGACGGCCCGTTCGTCACCGCGCTGCGCGAGGCGGCCCGGGAGCACGGCACCGCCGTGATCGCGGGGATGTTCGAGCCCGCCGACGAGGGGCGGGTCTTCAACACCGTCGTGGGCGTCGGCGCGGACGGCGAACTGGCCGGGTCCTACCGCAAGCTGCACCTGTACGACGCGTTCGGCGACCGGGAGTCGGCCGCGGTCGCGCCCGGCGACCGCCCGGTGGTGCTCGACCTCGCCGGTGCCCGGATCGGGATCGTGACCTGCTACGACGTGCGGTTCCCCGAGCTGGCGCGGGCGCTGGTGGACCAGGGCGCGCAGATCCTGGTGGTCCCGGCGGCCTGGGGGCAGGGGGTCTTCAAGGAGGAGCACTGGACCACCCTGGTGCGGGCCCGCGCGATCGAGAACACCACCTGGGTGGTGGCCGTGGACAAGGCCCCCGACCGCACCCCGCCGCCGCGCGGCCTGCCCGGCGGGGTCGGCCGCAGCCAGCTCATCGACCCGATGGGCGTGGTGCTGGCCGACCTCGGTCCCTTCCCCGGCGTCCGGGTGGCCGAGCTGGACCCCGGGGCGACCGCGCGGGTCCGGAAGGTGCTGCCGTCGCTGGAGCACCGCCGCCGCGACGTGCTCTGAGCCGTCCCGTCCTCGCGGTCCCGGTGGCCCGCCGTCGCCGGGACGCGGTCCGTTCCCCGCTCCCCGTCCTCGCCCGGTTCAGTTGGCCACCGAGACCACGTGCCCGATCGAGGCGTCCTCGTCCAGCAGGTCCAGCAGGGCCGTGGCCAGGTCGGCGCGCGTGATGCGAAGACCGCCGCGCACGTTGAGGTCGGTCGCGCGCCGGTAGGTCCCCTTGGGGGGCTTGTCGGTGAGCTGCGGCGGCCGCACGATCGTCCAGTCCAGGCCGCCCGCGCGCACCCGCCGCTCGGCCTCGGTCATGTCGGCGAACGCGTGCCTGAGCATCTTCTGCACGATCAGCGGCTTGACCACGTACCGGGTGAGCGGGCCGTCCCCGGAGTCGGTGGCCAGCCCGCTGGCGCTCACCATCAGCAGCCGCCGCGTCCCGGCCGCCTCCATCGCCTTCATGATCGACCGCACGCTGTCGGCGCAGACGGTGGTGGGCTTGTTGCCCTCGCGGGTGCCCATCGCGGTGATGACGGCGTCGCGGCCCTTGACCGCGCCCTCGATCGCTCCGGGGTCCATGACGTCGGCCCGGACGACCTCGATCGTGTCGCGCAGCCCGGCCGGGAGCCGGGCGGGGTCGCGCACCACGGCGGTGACGGCGTGCCCGGCCGCCAGCGCCTGCCGGACGACGTGCAGCCCGGTGCCGCCGGTGGCGCCGAAGACGGTGAGTTCCATGAGTGCCTCCCGAGGGGGTGAGTAAATATTCACTCACCCCTAGGATGGGCAGGTGCACACTCACTGTCAAGGGGAACGATGACCAGGCCGGCGACCGGCAACGCCCGCGAGCGCATCCTGGACGCGGCGGCCGAGACCATGCGCACCAAGGGCGTGGCGCACGCGACGACCAAGGAGATCGCGCGCGCGGCCGGCTGCTCCGAGGCCCTGCTCTACAAGCACTTCCAGGACAAGGAGGAGCTGCTGCGGCACGTGATGCGCGAGCGGATGCCCGCCTTCGACCAGGGCGTGGTGCCGGGCACCGGCACCGTGGCGGGCAACCTGACCGCGATCGCGCACGGCGCGCTGCGCTTCTACCAGCGGTCGTTCCCGATGATGGCGTCGATGGTCGCCCAGCCGAAGCTGATGGAGGCCGCGCGCGGGAAGCTGGGCAAGTACGACGCGGGCCCCCACCACCCGGTCCGGTTCCTGACCGCCTACCTGCGCGGCGAGCGCGAGCTGGGCCGCATCAGGGCCGACGCCGATCCGGCGGCGCTGGCGGCGCTGCTGATGGGCGCCTGCTTCCAGCAGGGCTTCCTGCACTACTTCGCGGGCGGCCCGAGCGCGCCGGAGGTGCCCGCGTCGGTGGCCGCCGACCTGGTGGACGCGCTGCTGCCCGCGCTGGGCTGAGCCCGGCCCCGGACGGCCGCCTCAGGCGGCGGGGCGCAAGCGCCGGACCAGCAGGAGCAGCAGGCCGAGCGCCAGCCACACCAGCCCGACGACCTTGGCCAGCGGGCTGGCCAGCACGATGATCCAGATCGCCACGGCCGCGCCCAGCAGCGGCACCGCCACGTGGCGCAGCCAGTCCCGGCTGCCCCTGCGCCGCACGAAGTAGCCGACCACCGAGGCGTGCAGCATGGTGAAGGCCGCCAGCGCGCCGATGTCCACGATCGACACCAGCACGTCCAGGCCGTCGTCGCGGCGCGCGGCCCACACCGACACCACCAGGGTGAGCGCCGCGGTGGTGAGCAGCGCGGTGCGCGGCACGCGCGAGCGCTCGTCCACCTTCGACAGCGCGCCGGGCAGGCCGCGGTCGCGGGCCATGCCGTACAGCAGGCGGGAGGCGGCGGCCACGGCCGTCATCGCCGAGAACGCCGGGCCGATGCCCTTGACCACCGCGAACGCCTTGGACAGCCACGGTCCGATCGACGCGTCGGTCATCGTGTAGAACGCGGTGCCCTGCTCGGCGGGCTTGGCGGCCAGCTCCTGCGGCGTCATCGGCATGAGCAGCCCGGCCAGGTAGGTCTGCACCACGAACAGCAGGCCCGCCAGCACCAGGCAGAACAGGACCGCGCGCCCGACCTGCCGGGAGTCGCCCGCGCTCTCCTCGGCGAACGAGGCGATCGCGTCGAAGCCCAGGTAGGACAGCACCGCCACCGACACCGCGCCCATCACCAGCGTGAGCGAGGAGCCGCCGGTGCCCAGGAACGGCGAGTCCCACGGCCGCGCCGGGCCCTCCACCGCCAGCGCGACGAGCGAGGCGACCACGAACACCGCCAGCAGCACGATCTCCACCACGATCACCACGAAGCCGACGCGCGCGGCGACCCGCACCCCGGCCAGGTTGACCGCCGTGGTGATCGCGAACGCGAACACGGTGAACACCCACGCCGGGACCGAGGGCACCAGCGAGTGCAGCGCGATCCCGCAGAACAGGTAGGCCACCGACGGGATCAGCAGGTAGTCCAGCATCGCCAGCCAGCCCGCCAGGAACCCGGCCGGGCGGCCGAGCCCGGCGCTGGCGTAGGCGAACACCGACCCCGCGTGCGGGATCTCCCGCGACATCGCGGCGTAGGAGTAGGCGGTGAAGCCCATCGCGATCGTGGCGATCACGTAGACGGCCGCGACGGCGCCGACGCTCTTGGCGTCCAGCACCCCGTAGACGCCGACCGGGGCCATCGGACCGATGAACAGCAGCCCGTAGACGATCAGGTCGCGCAGCGAGAGGCTGCGGCTCAGTCCCCCGCCCGGCCCGCCCGACCCGCTCTTCTCGCTCTGCATGGCGTCGTCCCCCAAGGCTCGCTCGTCGTCCGGATCGGACGGGTGCCGCTGGTCGCGATCGGATGACGTGCCCGCGCGGAAGCGGGCGGGTCATCACATCGTCACCCATGGTGACGTTACCGATACCGGCCGGAGGCTGGTCGAGCCGCCCCTCACCGCCGCGGAATCGAGCGCCGAAGGGCGTCCAGCGCCCTCAGCGCCTCACCCGACGCCCGCGCCGCGCGCCCCGCACGCGCGCCGGGGTTTCAGAACAGCGGCGTTTGCCGTGGTAAGGACGTCGTTTACCGGGGATGGACGCGTCCATTTTCCCGCCCCGCCGATTGCCTCGCCCCCTGCGCGGCGAAGGGGCCACTCCGCCGCGCTCGGAAACGGCCCGGTGCGCTTTAATGTCCGGGTTCCCTCACGGAAGGCCGATCATGGTTTCTGAGCTGTTCGACTCTGCGGCGTGGAAGGAAGTCGAAGGCTTCGGCTTCACCGACATCACCTATCACCGGGCGGTGGAGCATGGGACGGTGCGGATCGCCTTCGATCGGCCGGAGGTGCGCAACGCGTTCCGTCCGCACACGGTGGATGAGTTGTACCGGGCGTTGGACCATGCGCGGCTGTCGGGGGATGTGGGGTGTGTGATCCTGACCGGGAACGGGCCGTCGCC
>JBITGK010000027.1:0-81544 GCA_044456955.1 Spirillospora sp. NPDC050679
GGGGTCTCCCTCTCCACCCCCCCCCGGGCGCACTGGCCCCCCCCCCCCCCCCCCGGGGGGGGGGGGGGGGGGGGGGCCCCCCCCCCCCCCCCGCGACCGTTCTAGCGCGGCCGCCCGTCGCGGGCGAACGCCTTGCGCGCCTGCGGCAGGTAGCGGACGGCCTCCGGCAGCAGCGGCCAGAGGCGGTTCATCTTGCGCACGCCCGCGGCGAAGCGCCGGTAGCGGCGTTCGTCCGCGGCGCTCCAGGGGAGTTCCAGCAGTTCGCGCTGGCGCGGCGGCATTCCGCCGACGGTGAGGAAGCGCGCGACGGCGTTCAGCGGCGGCGACACCCGACGCCACACCCCGGCGGGCACCTTCGGCGGCGCGGGCAGGCCCTTGGTCACGTAGCCGACGCCGTAGCGGGCGGTCCTGTGCGCGACGATCACCTCTTCGAGCATGTGCTTCCAGTACGCCTGGAAGCCCTCCCAGTCCTCGGGCATCGCCCGGTCGCTGACCCCGTACATGCGGAACCAGGACTTGGACTCCTCGTAGATCCGCCGCTTCTCGGCCTCGGAGAGGGGGCGCACGAACGTCTCGATCCCGTGGAGCATGTGGTCGAGGAAGGTGGCGTGCGCCCAGTAGTAGGTCTCCGGATCGAGGGCGTGGTAGCGCGAGCCGTCGGGCATCTCGCCCTTGATGCCGCGGTGGTAGTCGCGGACCTTCCGGCCGGTGGCGGCCGCGTCCCGTCCCCCGTAGACCGTGTCGAGGATCGGCCCGGCCGACCGCTGGAGCCGGGCGAAGGTCTCGGCGAAGAACACCGAGTGGTCCAGGACGCCCTGGCCGAGGGCGGGGAGCATGTTCTGCAGGACGGCGGCGCGCGGGCCGACCAGCAGCAGCCGGGTGTCGGCGAAGTAGCGCCAGGTCAGGGAGGTTGGGCCGAGCGGGGTGGGCGCGGGGTCGCGGGGCTGGTCCGTCATGGGCACCGCCGGGGGTCGCAGCAGGGGAACAAGGTGACAAATATTGTAGCTTTGTTGTTCTCGGCACCGCCAGACGGCGGTTAGGGTTCGACCATGACCATGGACGCGACGCCGCTGGCGGGGCTGTTGGCGGCGGCGCCCGCCACCGACGACCTGGACACCCGCATCCTGGACGCCGCGCTGGCGGAGTTCGAGACCTACGGGCTGCGCCGCGTCAGCGTCGAGGACGTCGCCAAGCGGGCCGGGGTCGCGCGCACCACCATCTACCGCCGCTTCACCAACAAGGAGCAGCTGCTCCAGGCCGTCATCCTGCGCGAGGTGCGCGGCTTCCTGACCGCCATCGCCGAGGCGACCGCCGACCTCGCCACCCCCGAGGACGCGATCGTCGAGGGGTTCGTGGCCGGGCTGCGCCAGGCGCGCACCCACCCGCTGATGACGCGGGTGCTGCAGAGCGAGCCGGAGGCGTTCCTGCCGCAGCTCACCATGAACGGCGGCGCGGTAATGGTCGCCGCGCGCGACATCATCGCCGCGAGCCTGCGCCGGCACCGGCCGCAGGACGCCGCCGACGCGGCCACCGTCGCCGAGGTGCTGCTGCGCGTGGCGGTGTCGCTGCTGCTCGTGCCGGGTGCGGGCCTGACGCTGGAGGGGGAGGACGCCATGCGCGCCTTCGCCCGCGACTACCTCACGCGGATGCTCCGCGCCCCTCGATAAGGCGGGGGCCCGTCCCGTACGCTCGGTTTGTCGAACTTTGTTCTAGAACCGGAGGCGCGCATGGAGGCGGCTGTCGTCCAGACGGCATACGGCGAGGTCAGGGGAAAGGTCGATCGCGGCGCCGCCGCCTACCTCGGCATCCCCTACGCGGCCCCGCCCTTCGGGGAGAACCGCTTCCAGCCGCCGCGCCCGCCGCTGCCCTGGGACGGCGTCCGCGACGCCACCGGGTTCGGGGCCACCGCGCCCAAGCCGGCCTACCCGCCCGCGATGGCCGCGCTGCTGCCCGACCCCGACCGGCCCGGCGAGGACTGCCTCAACCTGAACGTGTGGACGCCCGACCCCGCCGCCTCTGGGCTGCCGGTCATGGTGTGGATCCACGGCGGCGCGTTCCGCAACGGCTCCGGCTCGGTGGAGGTCTACAACGGCGCCTCCTTCGCCCGCGACGGCGTGGTCTACGTGTCGATCAACTACCGGCTCGGCGTCGAGGGCTTCGCGCACCTGCCCGGTGCGCCCGACAACCGGGGCCTGCTCGACCAGATCGCGGCGCTGGAGTGGGTCCAGGAGAACATCGCCGCGTTCGGCGGCGACCCCGGCAACGTCACGATCTTCGGCGAGTCCGCGGGCGGGATGAGCGTGACCACCCTGCTGTCGCTCGGCCTGGCCGAGGAGCGCGGCCTGTTCCGCCGGGTGATCGCGCAGAGCGGCGCGGGCCTGGTCCACCAGACCCGCGAGGACGCGCTGAAGGTCACCGCCGAGCTGGCCGCCCGGCTCGGCGTCGAGCCGACCGCCGAGGGCTTCGCCGCGCTCGACCCCGAGACGATCCTCCCGGTGCAGGCGGCGGTGGCCGCCGAGGTCGCCGCGCTGCCCGACCCGGGCCGCTGGGGCGTCACCACCGCGACCTGCGGCATGTCGAACGTGCCCGTCCTGGACGGCGACCTGCTCACGCGCGTGCCGCAGGAGGCCATCGAGGCCGGCGCGGGCTCGGGCGCGGAGCTGCTGATCGGCTACACCGCCGAGGAGTTCCGGCTGTTCCTGATGCCGACCGGCCTCGCGAAGGTGCTCACCCACGACCTGATCGGCGCGGTCGCCACCGGCATGGGCGTCCCGGCCGCGGCCGTCACCGGCTACCGCGACCGGTACCCCGACCTGCCCGCCGGGGAGCTGCTCGCCGCCCTGATCACCGACCACATGTTCCGCGTCCCGGCCAACCGCGCCGCCGCCGCGCACCGGGGCCGCACGTGGATGTACGAGTTCGCGTGGCGCTCGCCCGTCCACGACCTCGGCGCCTGCCACGCGCTGGAGCTGGGCTTCACCTTCGACAACCTGGACTCGCGCGACACCGCCGGCATGGCGGGCCCCAACCCGCCGCAGCACCTGGCCGACGCCATGCACGGCGCGTGGGTGGCGTTCGCCAGGACCGGCGACCCCGGCTGGCCGGAGTTCGACGCCACGAGCCGCGCCGTCCAGGTCTTCGACGGCGCCGACGACCGGATCGAGCACGACCCGCGCGGCGACGACCGCAAGCTCTGGGACGCCTAGAGCCGGTCCACCACGTACTCGGCGATCGCCAGCGAGGACGTGGCCGCCGGCGACGGCGCGTTCCGCACCGTGACCACCGGGCCCAGGCGGCCGATCCGGAAGTCGTCCACCAGCGACCCGTCCGGGTCGACCGCCTGCGCCCGCACCCCCGCGGGCGCGGGCACCAGGTCGCGCGTGGCCAGTTCGGGCACGAACGACCGCGCCCGCGCCGCGAACGCCGCCTTCACCAGCGACCCGTAGACCTCGCCCGCGCCCGTGCGCCAGTGCCGCCGCGCCATCCGCCGGAACCCGGGCAGCCGGACGGTCTCCCAGACGTCCCCCAGGCGCACGTCCGCCCGTCGGTACCCCTCCCGCGCGAGCGCCAGCACCGCGTTCGGCCCGACGTCGACGCCCCCGTCGATCCGTCGCGTGAAGTGCACCCCCAGGAACGGGTAGCGCGGATCGGGCACCGGATAGATCAGCCCGCGCACCAGATCGGCCCGCTCGGGCCGCAACCGGTAGTACTCCCCGCGGAAGGGCACGATCGCGGGCTCGGGCGCGTCCCCGGCCAGCCGCGCGACCCGGTCGGACTGCAGCCCCGCGCACACCACCAGCCGGTCGAACACCAGCTCCTCGTCGGGCCCGACGACCACGACCCGGTCCCCGGCCCGCCGCAGCCGCACCACCTCGAACCCGAGCCGGACCTCGCCCCCGGCCGCCCGTACGTCGTCGGCGTAGGACCGGGCGACGGCCGGGAAGTCCACGATCGCGGTCGTGGGGGAGTGCAGCGCCGCGACCCCGGCCGCGTGCGGCTCGATCTCCCGCAGCTCGCCGCCGCGCAGCCGCCGCAGCCCCGGCACCCCGTTGGCGGTCGCGCGCCGCTCGATCTCCAGCAGCGGCTCCAGCTCGGCGAGGCCGCGCGCCACCACGACCTTGCCGCACTCCAGGTAGGGCAGGCCCCGGTCCTGGCAGTACTCCTTGAGCAGCCCGATCCCGCGCCGGCACAGCGTCGCCTTCAGCGACCCGGGCGCGTAGTACAGGCCCGCGTGCGCGACCCCGCTGTTGTGGCCGGTCTGGTGCGCGGCGACCCGGTCCTCCTTGTCGAGCACGGTCACCCGCGCGTCCGGCCGCACCTCGGCCAGCCGCCGCGCCACCGCGAGCCCGAGGATGCCGGCCCCGACCACGCCGATCCGCATTTCGATCACGCCCGAACCCTAACGGCCGGGCGGGACGGCGGACCGGCCCCGGGCCGGTCACCGGCGCGGCCGGGGCTCCGGCCGCGCCCGTGACCGCTAGCTGCCCAGGCGCTTGCGGCCCTGGGCCCGTACCCGCTTGCGCTGCGACGGGTCGAGCATCAGGTAGCCCGCCACCGGCACGGCGATCGCGCCCAGCACGACCAGCGCGGCGATCCACCAGCCGAAGATGGCCCCGAGCACCAGCCCGACGACCACACCGCCGATCGCGATCTTGGTCTGAGGAGTCATGCCTACCTCCGTTGAGCCGCCCAACCCGTCAACGACCGGTGCCCGGCCGTCGTTCCAACCACGATATGTCGCGAGTTGGCGAACGGCCAGGCGGGGCGGCGCCGTGGGCCGGACCCGCCGCTCAAACCCGCCGTTCAGACCCGCAGGGAGAGCTGGCCGCCGCCCAACGTGCGCAGCACCTCGGCGTGCAGCCTGCCGTTGGTGCACACCACGCTGCCCCCGTCCGGGCCCGGCACGCCCGACAGGTCGGTGAACATGCCGCCCGCCTCCTCCACGATCACCTGGAGGGCGGCGAGGTCCCACAGCGAGACCTCCGGCTCGGCGGAGATGTCCACCGCGCCCTCGGCGACCATCATGTGCGACCAGAAGTCGCCGAACGCGCGGGTGCGCCACACCGAGCGGGTCAGGTCCATGAAGCGGTCCAGGCGCTGCTGGTCGGCCCAGCCGTCCAGGTCGGAGTAGGACAGGGAGGCGTCGTCCATCCGGGCGACCTGGGAGACCTGGATGCGCTGGGCCCGGTTGATGTTGCGGCCGGTCCAGGCGCCGCCGTCGCGCGCGGCCCACCAGCGGCGGTGCAGGGCGGGCGCCGACACCACGCCGACCACGACCTCGTCGTGCTCCACCAGGGCGATCAGGGTGGCCCACACCGGGACGCCGCGCACGAAGTTCTCGGTGCCGTCGATCGGGTCGATGATCCAGCAGCGCTGCCCGTAGCCGACGCGGCCGTACTCCTCGCCGAGCACCGCGTCGCGCGGGCGGGCCCGCTTGAGCGTGCCGCGGATCTGCTCCTCGACGCTGCGGTCGGCGTCGCTGACCGGGGTGAGGTCCGGCTTGGTCTCGATGTCCAGATCGAGCGCGCGGAAGCGCTTGGTCGTGATGTCGTCGGCCCCGTCCGCGAGCACGTGCGCGAGACGAAGGTCATCGGAATAGCCCGCCACGGCGTGCACGCTACCGCGATCACCCCTCGGGCCGACAAGGGTCATCGGGGGCGGACCGCTACGGGCGGGTTCGCACCGGGTTTTCGGTCGGGCCGCCGGGATGCGATGGAGATCGCCGGTGCGTTGCGCCCGTGGTCGGGGGGTCCTGATGCGAACATGGGGGCATGGCGCACGACCTTCCCGGCTGGGTGGCCGAGCTCACCGACCCCCGCAGGGCGCAGACGCTCGACGAGCTGGCCGATCGGCTGGTCCCGCTCGCCGAGCACGCCATCGATGTGTCGCGTCGGTTGCAGACCCTGCTCAGCGAACTGAACGACCCCTTCAAGCGCGAGGCCCTCTACCAGCGGGTGGAGCGGCTGAAGGTGCGCGCGGGGGAGGCGCTGGACGAGATCACCGCGGAGATCTCGGCGTCGGGCGTCGCGCGCATCGAGCGCATCTGGGCCTCCTGGGCCGAGCGCGGGCCCGGACCCGAGCGCGGCCGCGAGCTGCGGCGGCGGCTGGACGACGAGGTCGCGCCGGAGCTGGTGCGCCGCCAGCAGCGGGTCGCCGTGCAGGTCGCCGAGCGCACCTCGGCGGCGCTGGAGAACGCGACCGGGACGCTGCTGACCCGGGTGGAGGAGCTGGCCAAGGCCGTCACCGACCTGATCCACGAGGTGCTGCCGCTGGCCCGCGAGGGCCTGACGCTGGCCAGCATGATCTCGGCGCTGTCGCTGCGTGCCCGGCAGGCGGGGCGCGGCCCCATCCCGCCGGAGTTCGAGGAGGAGGCCACCGAGGTGGCCCGCACCTTCGACGAGTCGGTGGCGCGCCTGGAGCTGGAGTGGGCGACGCTGGGGGCGCGCTCGGCGAGCGTGCGGGCGGCGCTGCGCGGCGCGGAGGAGGCGGCGTTCAGCCACGTCACCTCCGAGATGACGCGGTGCGTGGAGGAGCTGGCCCCCGAGCACGTCAACGCGCTGAAGGAGGCCGAGGCGCGGGCCCGCGACCTGTACGAGGACCTCGCGGGCTAGAGGCCCTGCGGGAAGCGCAGCCTCCCGGCCGGGTCGTAGGCGGCCTTCGCCCTGGCCAGGCGGTCGAGGTTGGGGCCGTAGTAGGCGTGCCGCCAGTCCTTCAGGCCGGGGTCCATGTAGTTCACGTACGCCGCGCCGCGCAGGTACGGCTCCATGGCCTGGTGCACGTCGTCCAGCCAGGCGCGGTTGGCGCCGCCGTAGGCGATGTACTGCAGGCAGAAGCGGGCGGCGCGGTGCGGGAACGCGGTGTCGTCCGGCTTGGGGCGGCCGATCGCGCCGCCCATCGCGTCGATGAGCACCGAACGCCCCTGCGGCCCGCCGAAGCGCCCGACCAGCGTCTCGATCGCGTCGTCGGGCAGGTCGCGGTAGGCGATGTGCGACTTGGCGGCGTACTCGGTGCGCGGGTAGCGGCCGCCGGGGCGCTGTCCCGGCAGACGGCCGGGCGCGTGGCACTCCTCCACCGAGCGGTCCGAGCATCCGGCCAGCAGCTTCATGGTGGCGGTGTGGCCGCGCCGCCGGACGCCCGTCTCGGGATCGCCGCCGCCGACCCGGCCCGCCAGCCGCTCGATCTCGCGGCCGGGATCGGCCAGGGCCACCCCGGAGACCTCCAGGTCGGCCGGGCCGCTGTTGATCTGGAGGCTGGACCAGGTCTCCGGCGGCGCGTCCGGCGCCCACCGCTGCCAGCCGCGCAGCACGTCGGCGGCGCGCGACCACGGCCACCGCACCGAGAACTCGTACAGGTCGCCGGCCGGCTCGGTCCGGAACACCAGCGAGGTCGCCACGCCGAAGTTGCCGCCGCCCCCGCCCCGGCAGGCCCAGAACAGCTCCGGGTCGCGGCGCGCGTCGCACTCGCGGACCCGGCCGTCCGGCGTCACGACCTGCGCCGACTCCAGCCGGTCGCAGGTCAGCCCGTACGCGCGGGACAGCGCGCCCAGCCCGCCGCCCAGCGTCAGCCCCGCGACGCCCACGGTGGGGCAGGTCCCGGCGGGGACCAGCGCGCCCGCCTCGCCGAGCCGGTCGTACAGGTCGATCAGCCGGACGCCCGCGCCGACGACCGCCCGCCCCCGCTCCGCCTCGATCCCGTCCATCGCCGACACGTCCACCACCAGCCCGGTGCCGGTGGACCAGCCCGCGTAGTTGTGGCCGCCGCAGCGCACCGCGACCGGCAGGTCGCGCCGGGCGGCGAACGCCATGCACTCGGCCACGTCCTGCGGGTTCGCGCAGTAGGCGATCCCGGCGGGGCGGACCCGGTCGAACCGGGGGATGTAGAGCCGCCGCGCCTGCCCGTAGGCGGCGTCCCCGGGCCGGACCAGCCTGCCTTCGAGCCCGCGCTCCAGGGCGTTCCAGTCGGCGGGCCCGGTCGGGGCGGCGCTCGGCGGCGCGCTGCTCCTCCGCGCCGGAGCGGACGCGCCGGGCCTGCGGGGCTCGCCCGAGCAGGCCGCCGCCAGCGCGCCGAGGCCGGCCACGAGAAACCCGCGTCGCTCCATTACGGCATTGTCACCGCGAACGCGCTTTTAACTCAGGGGCGGCGGAACGATTTCAAGAACTCCTCGAAGTGCGGGACGCTCTCCTGCCACCGGTCCTCGGCGCTGGCGACCGTCGCGAGGTAGAGGGCGCCCTGGTAGGAGAACGCGCGCACCCGGCAGTGCATGTTCTTGCCGCTCCTGGTGAAGGTGAACTCCAGCTCGGCGGCCTGGCCCTCCTGGTAGGGGATGGCGGGGTTGAACGCCTTCTGGACGTAGTCGGGGTAATTGCCCTTGTCGTTGCCGAAGTTCCTGGCGGCCGAGGACAGGTGCTTGGACTCGTCGCCGGGGTCGTCGGCGACCTTCTGCACCACGATGCCCTGCTTCACGTCCTTGACGTTGCTGGTGAACGTGGCCCCGGGGTCCTCGTTCCTCTTGTTCCAGCCCCTGGGGACGTTGGCGGCGAACGCGCTGCCGCGGTACAGCTCGTAACCGTCTGGCACGGCGGTGTGCTGCGCGCCCGGCCCGCCGGAGGACGTGGCCGAGGTCGAGCCGAGCGTGTTCGGCGTCGGGGAGGCCGTGGGGCGGCCGCCCGGCTCGTTCCCGTTGGTGAGCAGCACCACCACCAGCACCGACGCCACCAGCGCCGCGCCGATGACCGCGGCGGGCAACACCAGGGAACGGCGGGTGTTCTGGGATCGTTCCGGCGCCCGTTCCTCGGTGGCGGCCAGCGGCGTCGGCGGCATCGTCACGTCCCGGCGTCCCAGGGGCGCGCCGTCCTGGGGCGGCGTCCACACGGGAGCGGAACCCGCGATCTGGCGCAGGAGCCGTTCGGCCTCGTCCGGATGCGTCCGCTGCGCCGGGTCCTTGCGCAGCAGGCCCTGGAGCACCGGCAGCAGCGGGCCCGCGTTGCGGGGCGGGTCGGGGTCGTCGGCGAGCAGGGCCGCCATCACGCCCCACACGTCCGGCCGCTGGTAGGGGGGCCGTCCCTCGACCGCCGCGTACAGGGTCGCGCCCAGCGACCACAGGTCCGACGCCGGGGTGGCCTTCTGGTGGCGGGCCTGCTCGGGGGCCAGGTAGGCGGGGGAGCCGACCACCGCGCCCGTCTGGGTGAGGGTCTCGTCGCCCGCCATGGTCGCGATGCCGAAGTCGGTGAGCACCGCGCGGTCCGGCGGCAGCAGCACGTTGCCGGGCTTGACGTCGCGGTGCACGACCCCGGCGGCGTGCGCGGCGCGCAGCGCGGCCAGCAGGTCCAGGCCGATCGCGGCGGCGCGGGCGGGCGGCAGCGGGCCCTCGCGCCGGATGACCTCGTCCAGCGCGGGCGCGCGGACCAGCCGCATCACGATCCAGGGGCGGCCGTCCTCCTCGACCACGTCGTGCACGGTGACGATGCCGGGGTGGTCCAGCCGCGCCGCCGAGCGGGCCTCGCGGAAGGTGCGGGCGTGCACGCGCTCGACCTGCGCGGGGTCCAGCCCGCGCGGCAGCGTGACCTCCTTGACGGCCACCTCGCGGTCCAGCGTGCGGTCGCGGGCGCGCCAGACCGCGCCCATCCCGCCGCGGCCGAGCAGTTCCAGCAGCTCGTAGCGGCCTGCGATGAGTCGGGGCATGAACGCGACGATACCGACATGATCGACGCGTCGGCGCCGCTATTCGGCGTCGCCCTCGCGGCTGCGCAGCAGCCGCCGGAGCGAGTCCAGCCGCGCCCGGCTGGCGTGCCCGTCGTCGACCCAGGAGTCGAGCCCGCAGTCGGCCTGCAGGTGGTCGCAGTGGGGCGGGCAGCGCTCGGCCGCGCCCTCGGCCAGGTCCTCGAAGGCGTTGATGACGTTCTCGGGCTTGATGTGCGCCAGCCCGAAGCTGCGCACGCCCGGGGTGTCGATGATCCAGCCGTCGCGGCCGGGCAGCTCCAGCGCCAGCGCCGACGACGAGGTGTGCCGGCCGCGCCCGGTGACGGCGTTGACGTGGCTGACGGCCCGCTCGGCGTCCGGCACCAGCGCGTTGACCAGCGTGGACTTGCCGACGCCCGAGTGCCCGACCAGCACGCTGGTGTGCCCCGACAGCAGCGCGCGCAGCTCGGCCGGGTCGGCGCCGCGCTCGGTGACGACGTAGGGCACGCCGAGCGGCGCGTACTCGGCGACCAGCTCCTCCGGCCCCGCGAGGTCGGCCTTGGTCAGCACCAGCAGCGGCTCCATCCCGGCGTCGTAGGCCGCCACCAGCTGCCGGTCGATCATGCGGGGGCGCGGCTCGGGGTCGGCGAGCGCGGTGACGATGGCGAGCTGGTCGGCGTTGGCGACGATGATCCGCTCGAACGGGTCGGTGTCGTCGGCGGTGCGCCGCAGCGAGGAGGCGCGCGGCTCGACCCGCACGATCCGGGCCAGGGTGTCGGGCGCGCCGGACACGTCGCCCACCAGCGCCACCCGGTCGCCCACCACCACGCCCTTGCGGCCCAGCTCGCGGGCGCGCATCGCGGTGACCGCACGGTCCTCGACCAGGCAGCGGTACCGGCCGCGGTCCACGGCGGTCACGAAGCCCGCGACCGCGTCCTCGTGCGCGGGCCGGATGCGGGTGCGCGGCCGCGAACCCTTGCGCGACGGCCGTACCCGGACGTCGTCCTCGTCGTAGTCGCGTGCGCGGCGTGCCACAGGCCCTTACCCCGTCCTCAACATTCCGGTCCAAAGCTCGGTGAAGTCAGGAAGTGTCTTGCCCACCGTGGCGGGGTTCTCCACCTCCACGCCGGGGACCGCGAGGCCGAGGACGGCGGCGGCCATCACCATGCGGTGGTCGTCGTAGGTGCGGAACAGGCCCCCGTGCAGGGGCCGCGGCCGGATCTCCAGGCCGTCGGGCAGCTCGCGGGCGTCGCCGCCGAGGCCGTTGATCTCGGCGACCAGGGCGGCGAGCCGGTCGGTCTCGTGGCCGCGCAGGTGCGCGATGCCGGTGAGCCGGGACGGCCCGTCGGCGAGCGCGGCGAGCGCCGCGAGAACGGGGGTCAGCTCGCCCACCTCGTGCAGGTCGGCGTCCAGCCCCGTGAACGAGCCGGTGCCGCGAACGGTCAGCCCCTCCGCGCCGAGCTCGACCTGCGCGCCCATCGCGGTCAGCAGCCCGCGCAGCGCGTCGCCCGGCTGGGCGGTGTCGGACGGCCAGCCCGGCACCGTGACCTTCCCGCCGGTGACCAGCGCCGCGCCCAGGAACTGCGCCGCGTTGGACAGGTCCGGCTCGATCGGCCAGGCGCGCCCGGCCAGCGGTCCCGGCGCGACCCGCCACACGTTCTCGCCGGTCTCCACGACCGCGCCCGCCTCGCGCAGCATCCGCACCGTCATCTCCAGGTGCGGCGCGGACGGCACCGGCGGGCCCTCGTGCCGCACCTCCACGCCCTTGGCGAAGCGCGGCGCGGCCAGCAGCAGGCCCGACACCAGCTGCGAGGAGCCGGAGGCGTCGATGGTGACGGCGCCGCCCTCGACGGACCCGGCGCCGTGCACGGTGAACGGCAGCGCGCCGCGCCCGCCGTCGTCGATCTCCACGCCCAGCGCGCGCAGCGCGGCGATGATCGGGCCCATCGGCCGCTCCCGCGCGCGGGGGTCGCCGTCGATGCGGACCGGGCCGTCGGCCAGGGCGGCGACCGGCGGCAGGAAGCGCATGACCGTCCCGGCGAGGCCCACGTCCACCTGCGCGGGGCCTGACAGCGCGCCGGGGGTCACCCGCCAGCCGTCGCCCTCGTCGTCGATCAGCACGCCCATCGCGCGCAGCGCCCCGGCCATCAGCGCGCTGTCGCGGCTGCGCAGCGGCCGCTCGACCGTGCCGGGCGCGTCGGCGACCGCGGCCAGGATCAGGGCCCGGTTGGTCATGGACTTGGAACCGGGCAGCGGCACGACGGCGTCCACCGGGCCCGCCGCGACCGGGGCGGACCAGGGCTGTTCAGGGCTGGAAGCGGGCATGGTCCAAGGTTATCGGCCGGGCCGCCGGAGCGGACCGGCGAGCACGGCGCGGCGGCGCCGGGCGGCCGGTGAACGTGAAGATCACATCGGAATGGTCAGCAGCGTCCTGTCCCCGCCCTCCACCTTCACCTCGAACCGGGCCAGATCCTTGGCCTCGATGGCGGTGCCGCCGTGCGTGACCAGCGGCGCGTCCGACCCCGGCACGCCGTAGCCCTTGGCGGGCACCCGCCAGCTGGTGACCACGCTGCGCTCACCGGTGCGGGAGACCGCCTCCAGCCGGCACCGGAGCGGGCCGCGCACCCCGCGCAGCTCCAGCCCCACATGCGTGCCCCAGCCCTTGCCCTCCAGGCTCACCACGCCGCTGGCGCCGGTGGCGGCGTCCCTGCCCGCGTGCCGCTCGCCCCAGATGACCAGCGCCTGCGCCGGGCCGTGGGCGTGCCCGCCGGTGACCGGCGGCGCCTGGCCGTCCTTCAGGGACGCGCCCACGGTGATCCCGGCGGCCAGCACCGTCGCCGCGGCCACCGTGCCGATCACGTAGGTGCCCCGGCGGGCCCGGCGGTCGCGCCGCCGCTGCCGGTGCATCAGGTCGATCACCGCGGCGGGAGGCGCGTCGCTCCCGCCGCCCCCGGCCGTGTGGTCGCCCGTGTCATCGACCGTGTCGGTGATCGCGCCGAGTCCGGAAAGCGCGTCGGCGGTCCCCGCCATTTCCGCGAGTTCTCCCTGGCATCGCGCGCAATCGCGGAGATGCGCTTCGAAGGCCCGGTGGTCCTCTTCTTCAAGAAGGCCCAAAGCGTAGGCGCCGACATCGGTGTGCTCGACTCGCGAGGTCATGCCGTCACCCCTCTCTCCTCCAAGGCGACGCGCAATGCGCGCATGGCGTAATAGACGCGGGACTTGACCGTCCCCAGCGGAATTCCCAGTGCCTCGGCGGCCTGGTCGACCGTGCGGTCGCGCAGCACGGTCTCGGTCAGGACCTGCCGGTGCGCGGGCGACAGGGCGTTCAGCGCCTCCGCCACCACCACCTTGCGCAGCAGCCCGTCCGTCCCGTCGGCCATCGGCAGGTTCTCCAGGGGGCCGTCGCCCACCTCGGGCGGCCGCGCCTCGCGCGACCGCCGGTGGTCGATCACGATACGGCGGGCGACGGTGGCGAGCCACGGCATCGGCGAGGCCGACCGCGTCTCCAGCCGGCCGGAGTTGCGCCAGGCGCGGATCATCGTCTCCTGGACGACGTCCTCGGCCCACTGCCGGTCGCCCCCGGTTAGCCGCAGGACGAACGCCAGCAGGGGCCAGCGGTACTCGCGGTACAACTCGGCGACGATGCGCTCGTCATCGTCATCGTCGTCGCCGGCGGGCGGCGCGGACCGGGGGCGGCGGATGAGACTCCGCAGCCCCCCGGCCGCGCGGCCGTGCGCGTCGGACGCTGTTCCGGGTGCTGCCATGGCCGGGCGTCTCCGTCAGGTCGCAGGGGGGTCCCTGTGGAACGGGCGGTCAGCAGGCAGTACGAACCCGGAACGCGCACGGGTTCAAGGCATTTGAGCCTTGTTTAAGGTTGCCTTCGGGAAGGCGCCTCAGCGCTTGACGGCCTTGGCCAGCCGCCCGCCCTTGGAACCCTTGGAGGAACGGCCCGCCGCGGCCTTCGCCAGCTTGGCGGGGCCGCGCGCCGCCTTGAGCGTGCCCTTGGCCGCGCGCTTGCCGCTCTCCTGCCGGGCCGCCTGCACCTGCCGGGCCGCCTCGCGCCGGGCGTTCTTCAGCTCGGCGGCCGCCTCCCGGCGCAGCGCCTTGCTCTCGGCGCCCGCGCGGATCTGCGCCTCGCGCAGCTGCCGCCGCAGCTCGGCGGTGCGCGGCGACTTGCGCGGCTCGGTGGCCACCATGACCAGCGCGCCGAACAGGCTCGCGTTCTTCAGCAGGTGGGAGCGCTCGTTGGCGCGCCGCTCGGGGTCGTCCTCGGTCCAGTAGCGGTGCTCGGTGGCCAGGGTCGGCACGATCTGCGCGGCCATGAGCAGCGTGGTGAGCCGCCGGAACCGGCCGGTCAGCAGCAGCACGCCGGTGCCGAGGCTGACGGCGCCCTGGATGCGCACCAGGGACTCGGGGTCCTTGGTGGGCAGCCAGTCGAGCCGGTCGGCGATCGGCTTGACGGTGGGGGCGACCTGCTCGGCCCGCTGCCGCGGATCACGCAGGGTCTCCAGTCCGGTCATGATGTACGGGGCCGCCACGAAGGGGCGCGCCAGGGTCGTGAAGGGTCGCATGCTCGGCTACATGCCCATCGCGTCGAGGGTCAAGCGCCCCGGGCGCCACGCGGTGCGACACGTCCGGAAAAGGTCGCGATCGGCGCCGGAGCGGGCAGGATGGTGGACATGTGCGGTCGATATGCCACGGCCCGGTCGCGCCAGGAACTGCTCGACCAGTTCCAGGCGCAGGTCGACGCCGTCGATGAGGAGCTGGAGCCCGACTACAACGTCGCGCCCACCAAGCAGGTCCCGGCGATCCTGACCCGGGCCCCCAAGGACGCGCCGGAGGACGAGCCCGCCGTCCGGCAGCTGCGGACGCTGCGCTGGGGCCTGGTGCCGTCCTGGGCCAAGGACCTCGCCATCGGCAACAAGATGATCAACGCGCGGGTGGAGACGGTGCACGAGAAGCCGTCCTACCGGCGGGCGTTCGCCAAGCGGCGCTGCCTGCTGCCCGCCGACGGCTACTTCGAGTGGTACGTGCTCCAGCAGCAGGAGGAGGAGCAGGCCAAGAAGAAGCGGCCGCAGAAGCAGCCGTTCTACATCCGTCCCAAGGACGGCGCGGTCATGGCGATGGCCGGGCTGTACGAGCTGTGGAAGTCGCCCGAGGGCGAGTGGGTGTGGTCCACCACCATCATCACCACCGACGCGCCCGACGACCTCGGCCGCATCCACGACCGGATGCCCATGGTCGTCCAGCCCGACCGGTGGGACGCCTGGCTGGACCCCGCCCTCACCGACACCGACGAGGTGCGCGGACTGCTGGTCCCGGCCCTGTCGGGGGGCCTGGCCGGGACCATGACGGCCCACCCGGTCTCCAAGGCGGTCAACAACGTCAGAAACAACGGTCCAGAACTCATAGAACCAGCGGCGGATGGGGATAGTTCTGGCAAACATTCCGCCACCTTGTTCTGACCGCTGCCCACCCCCGTCGCGGCGGCGGCCGGATGCGAGACCCCCCTTGCCCGGGGCCTACCGGGAGGAGTCCGGAACACCGTGGACACCGCCACCGCCCGTTCCCGTCTCGTGGACATGCTCGCCGAGCTGGACCGGTCGATCGAGATCCTCAAAGGGGAGCACCCCGAACGCGAGCTGTCGGCCTCCGACGCAGGTTCCGGCCTGTCCGACAGCGACCGCGTGGAGGCCGCGCTCAGCTCCATGGAACGCCACCGCGGCGCGGTCCGCGCGGCGCTGCTCCGGCTGGAGGAGGGGACCTACGGCCGGTGCCTGGGCTGCGGGAAGCCGGTCCCCGAAGGCCGCCTGGAGGTGCGCCCGGAGGCGGCGCGCTGCGTGACGTGCCAGGCGAAGCACGACCGGGCGATGCGGTAGCGGGCTCTGGGCCGGGGGCCCGCGCGGCGGGCCCCCGGAACGGCTCTCAGGTCAGCACCGCGCTCGCCAGCAGGTGGATGCCCAGGGACTCGTCGCCGGCCGGGGCCGCCAGCTCGGTGCGCACCAGGCGCGCCAGCGCGTCGGGGGAGCGGGTCAGCACGTGCTCGACCGTGGACGGCGACAGGGCCGTCCGGGGCCTGATCCACTCCACCTCCAGGCCCGCCTCGGTCAGCAGTTCGCGCAGCTGGTCGGCCCAGAAGCAGCGGGTGATCGCGCCGTCCGGCCAGGGCACCAGCACGACCTCGGCCGCCGGCACGTCCGACAGGTGGGCCCAGCAGTTCTGCTCGGCCAGCAGCGCCATGCCCAGCGTCAGCGAGTCCACCGACAGCAGCACCCGCCCGCCGGGCCGCAGCACGCGGGCGATCTCGGCGACGGTGGCCTCGGTGGCCAGGTGGCGCGACAGCACCCGGTGCTCGGCGATCACCGCGTCCATCGAGCCGGCGGCCAGGAAGGCCAGGGTGCCCGAGTCGGCGATGATCTTCTGTACGCCGCCCGGGGGCGGCGCCGGGCGGCCCGGCCGGGGCGGCGGCGCGCCGTGCCGGGGCCGGGGCGGCGCCGGGGCGGGGGGCGGGGGCGCGGCGACCCGGCCGTCGGGATGGTGGTCGCGGGGGCCGGTCAGCAGCGGGTCCGACACCTCCAGCACCCGGTGCCCGGCGGCGGCCGCCTGGAGGGCGGTGCGGCCGTCGCCGCCCGACAGGTCCAGGACCCGGCTCGGCCGGTGCGGCAGCCAGCGGGCGAGTTGGGCGGCGGCCACGGCCCAGTAGAAGGACCAGTACTGCGTGAGGGGCGTCCCGTCACCGGACGCGTCGCGCAGGCTGGCGATGGTGGGCTCGGACGGTCGCGCCGGCACCGGTAGCAACGGTTTGCTCCTGTTCTCGCCTTGTATGGGACTTGTTCCCCGGTCCGGGCCGGCATCACCCTCCGTGCGGGGCGATCTTGCGTCCCTCCCATTGTCTCCGGTCTAGCGCGGTGGGCGTCACACCCGTGTAAGGAATCGAAACGGAACCGGCGATGTTGCACCGACTCACAAGCCCTTGTACAGGAGGTGCGGTCGATGACCACAGCCGTTGCCGAACCGGCGCGCGGCGACGCGCTCGCCCCCGGCGGCGTGTTCCGGCAGCGCGGCCCTATATCGTCTGTGAGGTACGACGCCACCAGAGGCGTCGCCACAGCCAAGGGGGTGGGTCAGGTACCGGGCACCACGGAGACCGTGGAGCAGCGCCAGGAGCGGTTCCAGCGCGATGTGCTCCCGTTCTTGGACCAGCTGTATTCGGCCGCGCTGCGCATGACGCGCAATCCGGCGGACGCCGAGGATCTCGTACAGGAGACCTTCGCGAAGGCCTTCGCGTCCTTCCACCAGTTCAAGGAAGGCACCAACCTCAAGGCCTGGCTCTATCGGATCCTGACCAACACCTTCATCAACTCCTACCGCAAGAAGCAGCGGCAACCGCAGCAGGCGGCGACCGAGGAGATCGAGGACTGGCAGCTCGCGCGGGCCGAGTCGCACACCTCCAGCGGCCTGAAGTCGGCCGAGGCCGAGGCGCTGGAGCACCTGCCCGACTCCGACGTGAAGCGGGCGCTGCAGGAGCTGCCGGAGGAGTTCCGGATCGCGGTCTACCTCGCCGACGTCGAGGGCTTCGCCTACAAGGAGATCGCCGACATCATGGGCACTCCCATCGGCACGGTGATGTCGCGGCTGCACCGCGGCCGGCGCCAGCTCCGGGGGATGCTGGAGGACTACGCCCAGGACCGCGGCCTGACCCGGGCCAAGGAGGGGTCGGCGTGAAGCGTGCACCGATGTCCCGTCGCGAGAAGGGTGAGTGAGTCATGAGCTGCGGTGACCACCACGACACTCCCTGTACCGAGGTGCTGGCCCGCGTCTACACCTACCTGGACGGCGAGCTGGACCAGGGCGGTTGCAGCGAGGTCAAGGACCATCTGGACGAGTGCGGGCCCTGCCTGCGCGAGTACGGCCTCGAGGAGGCCGTCAAGAAGCTGGTCGGCAAGTCGTGCGGCTGCGAGCCGGTCCCCGAGGACCTGCGCGCCAAGGTCCTCGGCCGGATCGAGCAGCTGTGCGGGGAGATCAAGAGCGGCGAGGCCGCGGTCACCGGGACCGCCGAGGCCGAGGCCCGCGACTGACGGCGCGCGGCGGCCCGCCGCGGCCGACCGCGTGCCCGTCACCCGCGCCCCGGATATCGTGCTGGGATGCGCGTTCTCGTGACCGGCGCGGCCGGTTTCATCGGTTCCCATGTCGTCGACCGCATGCTCGCCGACGGCCATGAGGTCGCCGGGGTGGACGACCTGTCGACGGGCGCCAACGTCCGCGACGACGTCGAGCTGTGGCGCATGGACGTCGCCGACCCGGCCCTGGCCGCCCGGGTCGCCGACTGGCGGCCCGAGACCGTGATCCACCTGGCCGCCCAGGTCAGCGTCCGGGTCAGCGTCGGCGACCCGCTCGGCGACGCGCGCACCAACGTGCTCGGCACCGCCAACGTGCTGGAGGCGGCGCGGGCGGCCGGGGCGCGCAAGGTCGTCTTCACCTCCAGCTGCGCCGTCTACGGCGTGCCCGACGCGCTGCCGGTCCCGGCCGACGCCCCGCTGCGGCCGGCCTCCCCGTACGCGGCCTCCAAGGTCACCGGCGAGGTCTACGCCGGGATGTACCGCGAGCTGCACGGGCTCGACTTCACCACGCTGACCCTGGCCAACGTCTACGGGCCCCGGCAGACGCCCGAGGGCGAGGCCGGGGTCGTCTCCATCTTCACCGACGCCCTGCTGGGCGGCCGCCCCACGCACGTGTACGGCGACGGCAAGCAGACCCGCGACTACGTGTACGTGCTCGACGTGGCGGACGCCTTCGCCCGCGCCGCCGGGGAGCGGGGCGGCGGCGCCCGCTTCAACGTCGGCACCGGCCTGCAGACCACCGACCGCGAGCTGCACACCCTGGTCGCGCGGGCCGCCGAGGCCGCCGACGAGCCGGACTCCGCCCCACCCCGGCTCGGCGACCTGCCCGCCATGGCGGTCGACCCGGCCGCCACCCGCGAGGTGCTGGGCTGGGAGCCCCGGGTGGGGCTGCGCGAGGGCCTGGTGGAGACCGTCGCCTGGGCCAAGAGCAGGCTCTGAGGGGTCTCTGAATAGGCTCTGACCAGGCTCTGCGGCCTGGCTGAACCGTCCCGATGATCACCTCGGGTGACGATTAGTTCACGCTTTGCTCACGATTCCCGGCTTGCCTGTGTGACCTGGGTCTCTCGCGTTAGGCTTGGGCCGGAACCAGTGAGGGAACAGCCGGCGCTCCGGGTGTGACGGGGCGCGGGCCGGTCCGGACGGCCGCGGCGCGGTCCCGGGCCGGTGATCCGGGGGGAGACGACAATCATGAGCAAGCCGATGGCGACCGCCGTCCGACCGGCGTCCCCTCGGGGCGTGTCCTGGGCGTAGGCCCCGTCCAGGGCGCCCCGCGGCGCGATCGACCCGACTCCCGAGGGGGCGGCAGGCAATGCGTGGACTACCGCTGGCGGCGTGGCTGTACGTCTGCGGGGTGGTCGCCCTGGCGGCCGGCCTCATCGCGACGTCCTCGTTCGCCGGGCTCGACTGGCGCGCGCTGGCCGTGCTGGCCGTGCTGTTCTTCATCTGCGACTCCGCGCCCGCCCAGCTCAACGTGGAGCGCGCCCGCGTCTCGCTGAGCTTCGCCGCCAGCCTGGCGTCGGTGGTGCTGCTGGGCCCCGAGGGCGCCGCGCTGCTGGGCGCCACCGCCGTGGTCAACGGCCAGCGGGTGTTCGCCCCGGTCAAGCGCACCTTCAACGGCGCCCAGTTCGCGCTGAGCGGCTACGCCTCCGGCGTGGTGTTCGAGGCGCTGGGCGGGCGCCGCTTCGAGCCGGTGCAGCCGGGCTGGGTCGAGCACGTGATCGGCCCGTTCCTCGGCGCGCTGGTCGCGTTCGTGCTGGTCAACCTGACGCTGATGGCCGGCATCCTGCTGCTGGCCAAGCAGGTCGCGCCGCGCGAGCTGCTGCGCGAGTACGGCCAGCTCGCGGTGGGCTGCCTGGGCTACGGCATGTTCGGGCTGCTGATCGCCGGGCTGTGGCCCCGCGTCGGCACGGTCGCGGCCGTGCTGGTGCTGCTGCCGCTGTTCATCGCCCGCTGGGCGATGGGGCAGGCGCACGACCAGCAGCAGGCGCACTCGGCGACGCTGGCCGCGCTCTGCCAGGCGGTCGAGACCAAGGACTACTACACCCGGGGCCACTCCGAGCGGGTCTCGCGCGGCTCGGTGATGATCGCCCAGGAGATCGGGATGCGCGCCGACCGGGTCGAGGCCATCCGCTACGCCGGGATGCTGCACGACGTCGGCAAGCTCGGCGTGCCCACCAAGGTGCTGCAGAAGGACGGCCCGCTCACCGAGGAGGAGTTCGCCGCCATCCAGCTGCACCCGATGCGCGGGCTGGAGATCGTCCGCGAGATCGGCTTCCTGGACGAGGCGCTGGCCGGGATCATGCACCACCACGAGAAGATGGACGGCCGCGGCTACCCGATGGGGCTGGCCGGCGACGAGATCCCCGAGTTCGCGCGGGTGATCTCGGTGGCCGACGCGTTCGACTCGATGACCTCCACCCGCTCCTACCGGCCCGCCCGCAGCATCGAGGAGGCGGTGGCCGAGCTGCGCCGGGGCATGGGCGACCACTTCGACCCGGAGATCGTGGAGGCGTTCCTGCGCGCGCTGGACCGGGAGGGCTGGCGCCCGCCGCGCCCGCCGGTGCTGCCCGACGACGAGGTGGTGGAGACCACCCGCCAGGACCACGACGACCCCAGCAACCCGATCCGCGTCGCCGGCGACGGCGTGCGGAGCTAGGGGGCCCGGGGCATGGCCACCCGCTCGGCGCGCGAGCACCGCGCCGCCTGGCAGTCGCTGGACTCCGGTCAGCTGCTGCTGATCTCGATGGCCGGGCTCGGCGTGGTCGTCGCCGTCACCCAGGTCGCCGCCGCCGGGCTCGACCAGCCCGACACCGCCGTGGTGTTCGGCGTGCTGATCGCGCTGGGCGAGCTGTTCCGCATGGTGATGCCCGGCAACCGGGAGGTCGCGCCGATCGCGACGGCGGGCGCGCTCGGCTACGCGCTGCTGGTCGGCGTCGGCACCGAGCACGCCCCGCCCGGCGCGCCGCTGGGCGTGGAGGCGGCGGTGCACACCCCGCTCCAGGTCGTCGCGGTCGCCGCCGCCGGGATGCTGGTCGGGTCGCTGCCGCACTTCGCGGTCGGCCGCAGCCCGCGCCTGGACGCGATGGCGCGCCGCCTGCTCACCGTCGCGCTGGTGGCTTTGTGCTTCCGGCCGCTGCTGGCGGTGGAGCCGGGCTGGCGGCTGCTGCTGGCGGCGATGGCCGTGGTGATCGTGCTGTGCTGCTGCGCGGACGTGGTGATCGCCGCGATGATCCGCGCCGAGGCGGTGCGGGCCCGCTTCGGCATCGCGCTGCGCGACGAGATCGGCGCGAACGCGGCGCTGTGCGCGGCCACCAGCGCGACCGCCATGCTGATCGCGGTCGCCACCACCGTGCTCGGCCCGGCCGCGCTGCTGGTGTTCACCGCGCCGATCCTGGTCACCCAGTTCGCCTTCCGCCGCTACGCCGGCATCCGCGCCACCTACCTGCAGACGGTGCGCGCCCTGTCGCGGGTCACCGAGGTCGGCGGGTACGTCGAGACCGGGCACTCGCGGCGGGTGTCGCGGCTGGCGGTGGCGATGGGCCGCGAGCTCGGCATGGCCGAGGAGCCGCTGCTGGAGCTGGAGTACGCGGCCCTGATGCACGACATCGGGCAGCTGTCGCTGGGCGACCCGATCCCCGGCGGCGCGACCGTGCTGGCCTCGCCCGCCGAGCAGCGCCGCATCGCCGAGCTGGGCGCCGAGGTGATCAGGCAGACCGGGGTGCTGGACCGCGTCGCCCACATCGTGCGGCTGTCGTCCCACCCCTACCGCACCGGCCCGGCCGCGCCGCCGGCCGGGGGCGCGGCGGCGACGGTGCCCGACGGCACGCGCGCGGCGGCCGGGACGGCGGTGCGGCCGGTGCCGCCGCCGCTCGCCAGCCGCATCATCAAGGTCGCCAACGCCTACGACGACCTGGTCGGCGACTCGGCCGACCGCGACCGGGGCGCGGCGGTGCTGGAGCGGCTGCGGCTGGACTCGGCGGCCGAGTACGACCCGACGGTGGTGGAGGCGCTGAGCCGCGTGGTGGACCGGCGCCCCCGCGTGTGACGGCGCGGCCGGTGGTGCGGCCGGTGGTGCGGCGGGTGGTGCGGAAGGCCACGGGTGGGGCGGGAGGGGGTTGCCGCGCCCGCCGGTGGGCAGTGAACGCCCGGTACGGACAAATCTACGGTCCGGTATTTGTCGATCGCGTGGCCGGACGGCGGGGGGAGGTCCCCACTAGTGTCGGCCAGGTCCGGACATCGCCGGGCCGGTGAACGGTAAGGAGTGCCCCCAGTGTTCGAGTCGGTCCTCGTGGCCAACCGTGGCGAGGTGGCGAGCCGGATCATCCACACCGTCCGGTCGATGGGCCTGAAGGCCATAGCGGTGTACTCCGAGGCGGACGCGGCGCTGCCGTTCGTGGCGGAGGCCGACGAGGCGATCCTGATCGGTCCCGCGCAGCCGGTGCACAGCTATCTGGACGCCCCCTCGGTCCTGGAGGCCGCCCGCCGCACCAACGCGCAGGCGGTCCACCCCGGCTACGGGTTCCTGGCCGAGAACGCCGGGTTCGCGCGCCGGGTCACGGACGCCGGCCTGGCGTGGGTGGGGCCGCCGCCGCTGGCGATCGCCCGCATGGGCGACAAGATCAACTCTCGGAACCTGATGAAGGAGGCGGGCGTCCCGGTCGTCCCCGGCGTCTGGGAGCCGGTGCCCGACGAGGACACCGCCGCCGAGGAGGCCGAGCGCATCGGCTACCCGGTGATGGTGAAGGCCGCGGCGGGCGGCGGCGGCATCGGCATGGGCGCGGCCCGCGACGAGGCCGCGCTGCGCGTCGCCTACCGGACCGCGCGCAGCCGCGCCGAGCGGTTCTTCGCCAGCTCCGACGTGCTGCTGGAGCGCTACGTCGAGCCCGCCCGGCACGTCGAGGTGCAGATCCTGGGCCTCGCCGACGGCACGGTGCTGGCGCTGGGCGAGCGCGACTGCTCGGTGCAGCGCCGCCACCAGAAGGTCGTGGAGGAGACGCCGTCCCCGGCGCTGACCGACGAGCTGCGCGCGCGGATGCTGGGCGCGGCGATCAAGGCCGGGGAGACGGTCGGCTACCGGGGCGCGGGCACGGTGGAGTTCCTGCTCGACCCCGCGACCGGGGAGTTCTTCTTCCTGGAGATGAACACCCGGCTCCAGGTCGAGCACCCGGTGACCGAGCTGGTGACCGGCATCGACCTGGTGGAGCAGCAGCTCCGGATCGCCGCCGGGGAGCCGGTGACCTTCACCGAGGCGCGGCCGCGCGGCCACGCGGTGGAGTTCCGCGTGTACGCCGAGGACCCGCAGCGCTTCCTGCCCCAGCCCGGCCGGATCAAGGTGTGGGAGGAGCCGGTCGGCGAGGGCATCCGGATCGACGCCGGGTACGCCGAGGGCAACACCGTGACCCCGTTCTACGATCCGCTGCTGGCCAAGCTGTGCGTCTACGGCGTGGACCGGCCCGCGGCGCTGGCGCGGGCGCGCTCGGCGCTCGCCGCGTTCCGGATCGAGGGCCTGAAGACCAACCTGCCGTTCCTGGCCGAGGTGCTGGAGCGCCCCGAGTTCCTGGACGGCACCTACGACACCGGGCTGGTGGACCGGATGCGGCCGCCGTCCTGAGGGGCGGCCGGTCGGCCGCGTCCGTCCAGCCCGTTCACCGCAGATCGCATTCCACCGCCGGCCGCCGTGCCGACGGTGCCCGATAGAGAGGAACCGCCGTGGCCGAGGTCCGCGCGGAGATGGTCGCCAACGTGTGGCAGGTCGTCGTCACCGAGGGGCAGCAGGTCGAGGAGGGGGACACCCTCGTCATCCTGGAGTCGATGAAGATGGAGATCCCGGTGCTGGCCGAGGACGCCGGGACGGTGGCGAAGCTGGCGGTGGCCGAGGGCGCGGTCGTGCAGGCGGGCGACCTGCTCGCGGTCGTCGAGTAGTCGGTTAGGGTTCGTGCTCGTGGAGACGACCTACTGCGACCGCTGCGGTGAGCCCGCCACGGCGGGCGAACCCGGGGGCGGGGACGGGCACGAGGCGTGCCGGGCCGCGCGGGCGATGGAGCCGCCGCGCTACTGCGCGCGCTGCCGCCGCCGGATGATCGTCCAGGTCACGCCGCTGGGCTGGACCGCGCGCTGCTCCCGGCACGGCGAGCTGACGCCGGGCTAGCGGGCCGCGCCGCTAGAGGGCCAGGCGGTAGGTGAGCAGCGTCAGGCCCGGGACGGGCGCCCAGTCGCGCTCGGGGGTGCGGACGAAGCCCATCCGCTCGTAGAGGCGGTGCGCGCCGGTCATGTTGTCCTGCGTCGACAGGCGCACACCGCTCAGCCCGGCGGCCCTGGCACGGTCCAGGCACGCCTGCACCAGGGCGCGGCCGACGCCCCTGCCCTGGGCCCTGTCCAGGACGGCCAGCATCCGGAACTCGCCCTCGTCCGGCCCGGCCAGCTCGGCATAGGGGCTGTCGGGCGGGCAGTAGGCGACGGCGCCGGCCAGCTCGCCGTCCAGCTCCGCGACCAGCAGCTCGGCCTTGGCGGCGCGGGCGGCGGCGTCGCGCAGGGTGGCGACGTAGGTGGAGGCCGGCGAGACGAGGCCGCCGTCCACGTACACCTCGACGGTCAGCGCGCCGACCCGCGCGTGGTCGGCGGGCCGGGCGGCGCGGACGGTGACGTGCTCAGACACCGGTGGTGCTCCGCGGGTAGGCGTCGGCGGGGTCGGTGGAGACGTTCACCAGGTAGGGGACGCCGGAGTCGAAGGCGCGGCGCAGCGCGGGCCCGATCTGACCGGGCCGGACGACCTGCTCGCCCGCGCCGCCGAGGGCGCGCACCACCTCGTCGTAGCGGCAGTGCGGCTGCAGGTCGGCGGCCACGTCGTAGCCGTAGAGGCCCCGCATCGGATGCTTCTCCAGTCCCCAGATCCCGTTGTTGCCGACGATCATGACCACCGGCAGACCGTGCCGGACCAGGGTATCTGCGTCCATAAGGGAAAAACCCGCCGCTCCGTCGCCCAGCAGCAGCACCACCTGGGCCGAGGGACGGGCGAGGCGCGCGGCGGCGGCGTAGCCGAGGCCGGTGCCCAGGCAGCCGTAGGGACCGGGGTCCAGCCAGCAACCGGGGCGCCGGGGCTCCAGGTGCTTGCCCGCGTAGGACACGAAGTCGCCGCCGTCGCCGATCACCACGGCGTCGTCGGCCAGGACGCGGGACAGTTCCCCGTAGACGCGCAGCGGGTGGATCGGGTCGGCGTCGGAGGCCAGCAGCGCGGCGTCCGCGGCGATGGCGGCGCGGGCGGTGTCGCGCAGCTCGCCGGTCCAGGCGGAGTGGGCGGCGGGGGAGGCCCCGGCCTTGCCGCAGGCGGCCGCGAGGCGGGTGAAGACCTCGGTCAGGTCGCCCGCCGCGCCGGTGGCGGCGACGTGGGTCGCGAGCTGCCCGGGGGAGTCGGCCAGGTGCACCACGTCGGCGCGGCCCCCGGCGAACGACCCGTACTTCAGCCGGAAGTCCAGCGGCGCCCCCGCGACGATCACGAGGTCGGCGCGCTCGAACGCCGGGCCCCGGGCGCGGGTGACCAGCAGCTCGTGCCCGGCGGGCAGGATGCCGCGGGCCTGCCCGTTGGCCACGACCGGCAGGCCGAACTCCTCGGCGAACGCGCGGGCGGCCTCGTCCGCGCCGTCCGTCCACACGTCGCTCCCCAGGACCAGCACCGGGTGGCGCGCCCCGGCCAGCAGCGCGGCGGCCGCGGCGATCGCGTCGGGGTCGGGTTCAGGTCGGACGGTGACGTGCGCGGGCTCGTAGGGGACGGGCGCGGCCGGGCCGAACAGGTCCTCCAGGGAGAAGTCGAGGAAGACCGGGCCGCGGTGCGGGGCCATGGCGGCGCCGAACGCGCGGACCACGTCGGGGACCAGCGCCTCGGGGCCCGCCGACGTGGCGGCGAGCTTGGTGACGGGCGCGACCAGCGGCGGGTGGTCCAGCTCCTGGAGCGCGCCGGAGCCCCAGCGGCCCCGGGGCGCGCGCCCGGCGAGGACCACGACGGGGGAGCCGTTGAAGTGCGCGGTGGTGATGCCGCTGACGCCGTTGGTGACGCCGGGCCCGGCGGTCAGGACCGCGAGGCCGGGGCGGCGGGTGAGCCGCGCGGTGGCCTCGGCGGCGAAGACGGCGGTCTGCTCGTGCCGGACGTCCACGATCCGGGGGCGGTTCCCGGCGCGCACCGCGCCGTCGTACAGGGGGAACACGTGCCCGCCCGACAGGGTGAACATCGTCTCCACGCCGAACCGCCGGACCGCTCCGACCACCGCGTCCCCGCCGTGCGCAGGCTCCATGCGCCCGACGCTAACAAGCGATCGGGCCGCCGAGGAGGCCCGATCGCCGCCGGAATCGGGGGACCAATAGTCGTTAGAGTCTTGACGACGGGTGGCCCGGGTCGGTTGATTGGCAGGTGCCCCCCTCGCGCGGACCCCCTGGAGGCGCCATGCCGGTCCCCCGCTCGATCCTCAGCAAGGCCGACCTGCCCGACCTGGACCTGGAGGTCGTCGCCGGCGCCTGGCCGGACGACCTGACCGGGCACTTCGTGGTCTCCACCTCCGACCAGCGCACCCACCCCGTGCACGCCTTCTTCGGCGACGGCGTCATGGTGCGGCTGTCGTTGCGACCGGGGACCGACGGCGCGCCCGCCGGGAACTTCGCCTGGCGGCCGCGGGTGATCGAGACCCCGTCGGTGCGGCTGCGGCGCAAGCGGCCCGACCTGTTCACGGCGGGCCCGGTCGGCACCAGCTCGCCGTGGGGGTTCGTCAACGCCGCCAACACCGCCCCGCTGCCGTGGGGCGACCGGCTGTTCGCCACCTGGGACGCCGGGCGGCCCGTCGAGGTCGATCCGGTGACGCTGGAGTTCGTCGCCGAGGTCGGGCACCGCGACGACTGGAAGCCCGCCCTCGACCAGGCCGTGCTGCCGCTGGTGTCGTCCTCGGCGCACCCGGTCGTCGACCCCGAGCGCGGCTGCATGTGGAACGTCAGCCGCGACGTCCTCACCGGCGTGGTCGGCGTCGTCCGCTACGACGGCGCGGGCAAGCACGTGCACCGCTGGACCGTCGAGGGGGCCGCGCTCCCGCAGGCGACCCACACCATCACCCAGACCCGCGACTGGCTCGTGCTCGCCGACACCGCCTACAAGGTGGACACCGACGAGATCTTCGGCGGGGAGCGCACCGTCGCCAACAACCCCGACGGGCCCGTGCTGCTGGTCCGCAAGGACGACCTGGTGTCCGGCCGCTCCACCGTGGGCTGCAAGGAGTTCCGCATCGCGCCCGAGGTCAACCACTTCTACGCCCGGTACGACGACTCCGACGGCGTCCAGGTCGTCATGGAGCACACCCCCGGCGTGGACATCGGCATGTACCTGCGCGAGGACGACCTCGACGCGTTCGGGCGGCCCGTCGACCCCGCGCTGCGCGGCATGTACTGCCACGGCATGACGCCCGCGCTGACCACCCTGCTCCACTTCGACCCCGAGACCGGGCGGGTCCGCGAGCACGCCCGCGCCCACGACCCCGAACGCTGGTGGCAGGCCGAGCTGTCGGCGATCGACTGGAGCCTGGAGGGGCAGCTGAACCCCACCCGGCACCACCTGGTCTTCCTCGGCTTCCACCCCGAGGCGGTCAACCAGCGCGCGCTGCGCAACTACGGGGCCCGCGTGGACACCTCGCTGTTCCCCGACGAGGAGACGCCCGCCGTCCTGGTCACGCTGGACCGCGACGACCTCAAGCCGCTCGCCGAGTGGACCTACGCGCTGGACGACTACCCGACCTCGCCCGCCTTCGTGCCGCGCTCACCGGGCGGTCCGGGCCGCAGCCGCTACGCCGGCCCCGACCCCGGCGGCCACGAGGGCTACCTGGTGGTGGCCGTGCACAACGACGACCGGTTCCGGATCGAGGTGTTCGACGCCGCCGACGTGGCGCGCGGCCCGGTCGCGGTGCTGGCGCCGCCGCGCGGCGTCACGGTCCCGTTCCTCATCCACTCGGCGTGGCTGCCCGAGGCCGTGCCCGCGCCCGCCGGGCTGGACCGCCTGCGCTTCGCCGACGACCTGGACGAGCGGCTGGACCGGCTCGATCCCGAACTGGCCGCCGTGGCGCGCGAGGTCGCCGACGAGCTGGACAGTGTTCATGAAGTCCCGGCCCAGGACCGCTCGCCTGGCGGCTCGCCCCCCTGACCGTGCCCTTGCGAGCGCCACATCGCTTCGCGATCTGTCCCCGGCGGGGCTCGCCTTCGGCTTTGCCCCGCCGGGGACAGTCAGTCACTCGCGTGACGGCTGAGGTCTTTGGGACAGGCCCTAGGACTTCGCGACGTCCTGGCAGGTCCGCTCGTCGGGCAGCAGCGGCCTGAAGCGCGCCGAGTACACCTTGCCGTCGCTGCGCCAACCGCCGTCGGGCCGCTCTCGCGCGAGCCCGGCGGCGGCCTTGGCGTCCCGGCCGGTGAAGACCGTGCACAGCCCGCCCACCGCCTGCTCGCCCTTGCCCAGCGGGGACAACGGCCACGCCTTGGGCCGCCCGCCCGGCGAGGCCATCTCCCCGGACAGGACCGCGATCCGCTCGACGGGATAGGCGCGCGCCGGGGCCGCCTGGTCGGACGGGGCCCACCCGTCGGGGAACAGCCGCTTCTGGAAGCGGACGGCCGGGATCTTCTGCATCTCCGGCTGGTGGATGCGCGTCCGTGCCGAGCCCATCGTGTACTCCAGCACCATCGCGTCGGCGACATCCTGCGGCCCGAGCGTGCGGCCCCGCTCCAACCCCGCCGCGCGCGCCTCCGCCAGCAGCCGCCGCAGCGCGTCGGGCGTCAGGCGGTACTCGCGCAGCGCCGACGGCGAGGACTCGCCCTGGGGGCGCACGATCGCGCGCCCGTCTCCGTAAAGCGAGAACTCCGGTATCTCTCCGGGGCCGCCCAGTCCGGCGATGCCGCCGGTGGTCCGCCAGCGCAGCACCAGTTCCGCTCCGGCGGACGGCTTACCAGTGGATGGCGCGCCGGTGCCCGTCGGAACGGCGGTCGCCGAATCCCTCGGCGGCGGCTCGGGCCCCGCGTCCGAACCGCAGGCGGTGAGCGCCGCTCCCGCGGCGGCCAACACGATCCCCCGACTGATCACGTCCCATGGACCGGCCATGGGCGTTGGACGCGGCGGCCGCCGCCCCGGTTCCGCCCGTACAAAAAGGGACGGCCAAGACTGTGGGATCCGGCGGGCGTCGGCCCGGCGGCGGCGCGCTAGTGTGCCGCTCGTGAGTGTGCTCGTGGTGACCGGGACCTGTACCGGCGTCGGCAAGACCGTCGTCACCGCCGCGGTGGCGGCGCTGGCCGCCGCGCGCGGCGCGTCGGTCGCGGTGGTCAAGCCCGGCCAGACCGGCGTGGCCCCCGGCGAGCCCGGCGACCTGGACGAGGTGCGCCGCCTCGCCGCGGTGACCGACCTGCATGAGTGCGCGCGCTTCCCCGACCCGCTGTCGCCCGCCGCCGCCGCGCGCCGCGCCGGGGTGCCGCCGCTGCGCCTCGCCGAGGTGGCCGGGCGCATCCGCGCGCTGGCCGACAGCCGCGACCTGGTCCTGGTCGAGGGCGCGGGCGGGCTGCTGGTCCGCTACGACGACGAGGGCGCCACGATCGCCGACCTGGCCCGCTGGCTGGGCGCGGCCGCCGTCGTCGCCGTCCGGCCCGACCTCGGCACCCTCAACCACACCGCGCTCACCCTGGAGGCCATGGCGCACCGCGGCGTGCAGCTGGCGGGCCTGGTGGTCGGGGAGTGGCCGGACCGGCCCGACCTCGCGATGCGCAGCAACATCCGGGACCTGGAGACCATCGCCGCCCGCCCGCTGGCCGGGGCGCTGCCCGCCGGGGCGGGCGCCCTCGAAGCCGCCGAGTTCCTGGCCGCCGCGCACCGGAGCCTGGCTCCGGCGTTCGGCGGCTCGTTCGACCCCGCCGCGTTCCGCGACACGCATGGTCTGAAGAAGGAGAACCCGTGACCGACATCCTTGAGGTGGCCCGCCGGCAGGTGCTGGTCGAGGGCAGGGGCCTCAGCGCCGAGCAGGCCCTGGAATGCCTGAACCTGCCCGACGACCGGCTCGAGGAGCTGCTCGCCCTGGCGCACGAGGTCCGCATGGCCTGGTGCGGCCCGGAGGTCGAGGTCGAGGGCATCGTGTCGCTGAAGACCGGCGGCTGCCCCGAGGACTGCCACTTCTGCTCCCAGTCGGGCACCTTCGAGTCCCCGGTGCGCTCGGTGTGGCTGAACATCCCCGACCTGGTCGAGGCCGCCAAGGAGACCGCCAAGACCGGCGCGACCGAGTTCTGCATCGTGGCGGCCGTGCGCGGCCCCGACGCGCGGCTGATGTCGCAGGTCCGCGACGGCGTCAAGGCCATCAACGACGCCGTCGAGATCAACATCGCGTGCTCGCTGGGGATGCTGACCCAGGAGCAGGTGGACGAGCTGACCGCCATGGGCGTGCACCGCTACAACCACAACCTGGAGACCGCCCGCTCCCACTTCCCGAACGTGGTGACCACCCACTCCTGGGAGGAGCGCTGGGACACCCTGCGCATGGTGAAGGAGGCCGGGATGGAGGTGTGCTGCGGCGGCATCATCGGCATGGGCGAGACCGTCGAGCAGCGCGCCGAGTTCGCCGGCCAGCTCGCCGAGCTGGACCCCGACGAGGTCCCGCTGAACTTCCTGGCCCCCCGGCCGGGCACGCCGTTCTCGGACTTCCCGCTGGTCGAGGGCGCCGAGGCGCTGAAGACGATCGCGACCTTCCGGCTGGCGCTGCCGCGCACGATCCTGCGCTACGCGGGCGGCCGCGAGCTGACGCTGGGCGACCTCGGCACCCGCGAGGGCATGCTCGGCGGCATCAACGCCATCATCGTCGGCAACTACCTGACCACGCTGGGCCGCGCCGCCGAGAAGGACCTGGACCTGCTCACCGAGCTCCAGATGCCGATCAAGGCCCTCACCAAGACCCTCTGAGGCGCTCCCGGCCCCGGCCGGGCGCGGCGCGTCCGAGACGCCCGCTCCCGGCCGGGGCCACCGCGCGTCGCCACGAGGCCCCGGCCCGCCGGGCGGCCGCGTCAGTGGCGGCGCAGGCGGGTGATGAACTTGTAGCGGTCGCCCCGGTACAGCGACTGGGCCCATTCCACCGGCTGGCCCGTCGAGTCGTACGCGTGGCGCGACAGCAGCAGCATCGGCAGGCCCACGTCCACCGCCAGCAGCTGCGCGTCGTGCGGGGTGGCCAGGACCGTCTCGATAGTCTCCTCGGCCTCGGCCAGGTGCACGTCGTAGGCGGTGGCGAGGGTCTCGTAGAGCGAGCGGTGGCGGGGCAGCTCGCGGCGCAGGCCCGGGAAGCGGCGCGCCGGCAGGTGGGAGGTGTCGATCGACATCGCCTCGCCGTCGGCCAGGCGCAGCCGGTGGATGCGCAGGACGCGGCCGCCGGGGCGGATGCCCAGCAGGGCCGCCAGGCGCTCGTCGGCGCTGACGTAGCCGATCTCCAGGATGCGGGTCTCGGGGTGCAGGCCGTGGTGGCGCATGTCCTCGGTGTAGGAGACCAGCTGGAGCTCCTGGGAGACCTTCGGCTTGGCGACGAAGGTGCCCTTGCCCTGGATGCGCTGGAGGCGGCCCTCCACGACCAGCTCGGCCAGGGCCTGGCGCACGGTGGTGCGGGAGGTCTCGTACTTCTCGGCCAGGGCGCGCTCGGGCGGCAGCGGGCTGCCGGGCGGCAGCGACTGGATCAGCTCGACCAGCAGTTCCTTGAGCTTGTAGTACTTGGGGATGCGCGGCGCCTGGGCCGAGTGGTGCCGGCCGATGTCGCCGCGGTCATAGCCCGCGCGCTCGAAACCCACCCCGTGCCGGGGCCCGCCCCTGACCTCCGTCACGGCCTCTCCTCACGTTCATCACCGGTTGTCCCCGATGTTACGTCTGAAGACTACGGCCGGTAGAGGCCGCCACGGCCGCCAGGGCGCGCCGGAGTGTTGTGAGGTCGGCCTCGCCGACCGTGGCGCGGGCGGTCAGCCGCAGGCAGGCGCGGCCCTTGGGCACCGACGGTGGCCGGAAGCAGCCGACGTTCAGGCCGTGCTCCCGGCACAGCTCGCGGGCGGCCAGGGCGGCGTGCGGCTCGCCCAGGAACACCGGCACCACCGCGGCCGCCGGGACGGCGGTCTCCAGGCCCAGTCCGGCGGCCAGCGCCGCCATCCGGTGGGCGCGGTCGCGGGCGCGGGCCGACAGCGTCGGGTCGGACTCGACGATCTCCAGCGCGGCCAGCGCGGCCCCGGCGGCGGCCGGGTTGAGGCCGGTGTCGAAGATGAACGACCGGCCGGTGTCGACCAGCGTGTCGACGATCTCGGGCGCGGCCAGCACCGCGCCGCCCTGGGAGGCCAGCGACTTCGACAGGGTCAGGGTCAGCACGACGTCGGGCTCGCCCGCGATCCCGGCGGCGTGGGCGGCGCCCCGGCCCCGCTCGCCCACCACGCCCAGCGCGTGCGCCTCGTCGATCACCAGCAGGGCGCCGCGGGCGCGGGCGGCCGCGTGCAGGGCCCGCAGGGGGGCCACGTCGCCGTCCACCGAGAAGACCGCGTCGGTGACCACCAGGGCGTGCTCCTCCTCGCGCCCGTCCAGGGCCTGCTCGACCGCGGCGACGTCGCGGTGCGGCACGATCACCACGCGGGAGCGCGACAGCCGGCAGGCGTCCACGATCGAGGCGTGGTTGCCCTGGTCGGAGACCACCAGGACGCCCGGCCCCGCCAGGGCGGCGATGCTCAGGTTGGCGAGGTAGCCCGAGGACAGCACCAGCCCGGCGGCGCTCCCGGTGAACTCGGCCAGCCGCCGGTCCAGCTCGGCGTGCAGCCCCGTGGTGCCGGTGACCAGGCGCGAGCCCGTCGAGCCGGTGCCCCAGCGGTGCGCGGCGGCCGCGGCGGCGGCGGCCAGGCGCGGGTCGCGCGACAGGCCGAGGTAGTCGTTGGAGGCCAGGTCCACCAGGCCGTCGTGGTCGGCGCCGCGCGGCCGCAGGCTCCGGCGCAGCCCCTCGGCGGCGCGGCGGTCGGCGGCGGTGCGGAAGCGGGCCAGGGCGTCGGTCATGGCGGAATCCTGCCAGGTGAACCCCCTGGTGGTGATGGGGCGTACCTACAAATGGGCGATGATGGGCTTTGTGCCTACGTTGAGCGACCTGGTGCGCGACCACACGAATCTGACCGACAGCGACGTGGAGTGGCTGCACGCCCTGGTGTCGGACTGGCAGCTGCTGGCCGACCTGTCCTTCGCCGACCTGCTGCTGTGGGTCCCGCTGCGGTCGGCCGAGACCCTGCCCGCCGAGTCCGGCCGGCCGGCGGGCCGGTACCGCCCGGCCCCGGGCGGCGCGGTGCCCGGCTGGGTGGCGATCGCGCAGATGCGGCCCACCACCGGCCCCACCGCCTACCCCGAGGACCTGGTCGGCAAGGTCGTGCGGACCGGCCGGCGCGGCCTGATCGACGTGGCCTGGCGCGAGCGGCGCATCGTCCGCGAGGGCGACCCCGAGTGGGGCAGCGGCATCCCGGTCCGCGAGGAGTCCATCCCGGTGCGGCGTGGCGACAAGCTGCTGGGCGTCATCCAGCGCAGCACCAACCTCAGCTCGGCCCGCACCCCGAGCCGCCTGGAGCTGACCTACCTGCAGAGCGCCAGCGACCTCGCCCAGATGATCTCCGAGGGCCGGTTCCCGGTGCCCGGCGAGGAGCCCAACATGGTGCGCTCGCCCCGCGTCGGGGACGGCCTCATCCGGCTGGACCGGGGCGGCCGCGTCGGCTACGCCAGCCCCAACGCCCAGTCGGCCTACCGGCGGCTCGGCTTCGCCGGGGACCTGGTCGGCGAGGTGCTGGGCGCGGTCACCGGCGAGCTGTGCGACACCGGCGAGCCCATGGAGGAGGCGCTCACCGCCGTGCTCAGCGGCAAGGCCCCGCGCGAGGTCGAGGTCGAGGCCGCCGGGTCGGTGATGCAGCTGCGCACGATCCCGCTGGTGGTCGGCGGCACCCGCATCGGGGCGATCGTGCTGTGCCGCGACGTCACCGAGCTGCGCTGGCGCGACCGCGAGCTGATGACCAAGGACGCCACCATCCGGGAGATCCACCACCGGGTCAAGAACAACCTGCAGACCGTCGCGGCCCTGCTGCGGCTGCAGGCCCGGCGGCTGCGCATCCCCGAGGGCCGCGCCGCGCTGGACGAGGCGGTGCGCCGGGTCGGCTCGATCGCCATCGTGCACGAGACGCTGTCGCTCACCCCCGACGAGCTGATCGACTTCGACGACATCGCGGACCGGGTGATCACCATGGCGGGGGAGGTGTCCACCCCCGAGACCCGCGTGGTGCCCAAGCGCACCGGCACCTTCGGGGTGCTGCCCGCCGAGGTCGCCACCCCGCTGGCCATGGCGCTGACCGAGCTGCTCCAGAACGCCCTGGAGCACGGCCTGGCCAGCCGCTTCGGCACCCTGGAGGTCGCCGCCCGCCGCTACGGCGAGCCCGGCAAGGTCCTGGATGCCTCCGACGTCGCGGTCTGGGGCGACTGGCCCAGCCGGGAGGACCGCACGCCCCAGGAGGCGGGCGACGGGCCGGAGGCGGGGGGCGCGCCCGCGCGGGGGCGGCGGCTGGTGGTCGTGGTGTCCGACGACGGCGTCGGCCTGCCCGAGGACTTCGACGTGGAGAGCAGCAACAGCCTCGGCCTGCAGATCGTCCGCACCCTCATCGTGGGCGAGCTGGGCGGGCGCCTGGACTTCCGGCGGCGGCCCGGCGGCGGTACCGAGGTCGAGGTGGACGTCCCGCTCGACCAGGGCCAGCGGTCGGGCCCGCCGCGCTAGCGGGCGGCCCGGCGGGCGCCGCCGCCCGCCGGGCCCCGGACATGACGAACCCCCGCGGCCGAGGCCGCGGGGGTTCGATCGTCATCGGCGGGCGCTGGAGGCTCTCCGGCTGGGGAGTTCGGAGGCCGCGCCGCCTCAGGGTGCTCTACCGCTCGTTCAGGAGTGTTCCGGGGTTCGATCAGGCGCCGATGTTGGCGTTGGCGCGGGCGCGGGCCCGCGCGGTGCGGCGCTTGAGGGCGCGGCGCTCGTCCTCGCCCATGCCGCCCCACACGCCCGAGTCCTGGCCGGACTCCAGCGCCCAGCGCAGGCACGCCTCGGTCTCGTCGCAGCGACGGCATACCTGCTTGGCCTCTTCGATCTGCAGGAGCGCGGGCCCGGTGTTCCCGATCGGGAAGAACAGTTCGGGGTCCACGTCACGGCAGGCTGCGCGGTGGCGCCAGTCCATGCGGTCCACTCCTTCGTCAGCGGT
The DNA here is from genome assembly GCA_044456955.1 of Spirillospora sp. NPDC050679. Taxonomy (GTDB): domain Bacteria; phylum Actinomycetota; class Actinomycetes; order Streptosporangiales; family Streptosporangiaceae; genus Spirillospora. The sequence continues at coordinate 35,061 of JBITGK010000027.1, forward strand.
GTGTCAGACACTCAACTTGTGAACGGTTTCACATGTCGCGAACACCCCGGGACGCAAAAGTTTTGGTCATGGGGTGAGATGCGGCGCCGCGGCGATCAGGAGGCTGACGGCACTGGGCCCCTGTCGGCTGACGCACTTTGAGCGTGTCAGGGGGGCGCGGGCACACGCAAGACCCTGGAGAAATGTTTCGCAAAGTATGAGTGTCGCATGTGTCACATCAGCGGGTCGCCGGTGTTGCTTTCCCGTTAACAGGCTCCGCGAACAGCCTCATATGACAATACGTATCGCCTTGGGCACCGACCGGAACACGATCCCGCGCTGCTCGCCGAGGTAGTCGCCGTCCAGCTGGAAGGCCACCGGACGCTCCGCGCGCAGTGTGACCTGCGCCGCATCGTGCACGTTCACCACCTGGCGGCCCTGCACCGGGCGGGTGCGCGCCAGCAGCATCTGCCCCACCGACCCCAGCGTCGGGGCGAGCGCCAGCGAACGCGTCCCGAACACATCCAGCCCGCGCGAGAAGTTCGCCTTCGGCGTCGGATTCACCGGCGCGCGCCCGAGGAAAGTCCACGGCGCCGTATTGGAGACGAACGCGAGAAAGAGCCCGGATATGGCGGGCCGTCCCGGCACTTCCAACGTAAGGGCCGGATCGCGCCGATCGGTGCCGGTGAAGAAATGGCGCAGCGCGGTCCGCACATACAGCGACGGATCGGCCCTGGCGCCCTCCAGCCGCCGCAGTTCCACCTCCCGCACCACCTCGGCGTCCAGCCCCACCCCGGCGTTGAAGGTGAAGTACCGCTCGACGCCGTCCTCCAGGCCCGCCGTCGCCAGCCCCACCGACCGGTACCGCCCGGCCCGCAGCGCCGCCAGCACCGGACGCGTCGCGGCGATCGGGTCGTTGGGCAGCCCCAGCGCCCGCGCGAACACGTTCGCGCTCCCGCACGGCAGCACCGCCAGCGCCGGCAGCGCCGGATCGGGGCCGTGCTCCAGCAGCCCGTTGACCACCTCGTTCACCGTGCCGTCGCCGCCGAGCGCGACCACCGCGTCGAAGCCCTCGTCGACGGCCCGCCGCGCCAGCTCGGTCGCGTGGCCGCGGTGCCCGGTCTCGGCCAGCACGAGGTCGAGGTCGCCGGTGAAGGCCCGCACCAAGATCCCGCGGGCCCGGCGTGAGGTCGAGGTCGCCTTGGGATTGGCGATCAGCATGGCGCGCACGGCGCCAGGGTATCCGTCCCCCGCCCGCGGCGCGGATCGGCCGGTGCGGGCCGGCGGGCGCGGGCGAGTAGGGTTTGGCGTTGTGACCCCGTCAACCCACCGGCGCCCCGGCACCGTGCACGCCGCCGCCGGCCTCGAAGCCGCCGAGGGCTTGGCCGCGCTCGGCTTCGGCCTGTTCGTCGGCGTGGAGACCGCCATCGGCAAGGCGGTGGACCCCGTCACGGCCGTCGCGGTGACCGTCATGGCCCTGGTCGGCGGCGCCGCCATGCTCGGCGTGGCCCGCGGCCTGCTGCGCGCCGAGCAGTGGAGCCGCGCGCCCGTCGTCGTCACCCAGCTGTTCTCGCTGCCGGTGGCCTGGTCCCTCTGGCAGAGCGAGCAGCCCTTCTACGCCGTCCCGCTCGGCGTCGCCGCGATCGGCGCGCTGGTCACCGTCCTGGCCGCGCCGACCACCCGCTGGCTCGCGCAGGCCGAGGAGGGCGAGGACGACGGGGACGCCCCCGCCGCCGGCGACACCGCGATCGAGAGCGCCCCCGGGAGCGAGAGCGGCCCCAAGGGCAAGAAGGGCCCCAAGGCCGGGAAGGGCCCCAAGCCCCGCTCCGGCTCCTGACAGCAGAACGCCGGGCTCCCCGAAGGGGCCCGGCGTTCCTGTCAGTCCAACCGCTTACTCGTCGGCGGTGAGGCCGTCCCGGAGCTGCGCCAGCGTCCGCGCCAGCAGCCGCGACACGTGCATCTGCGAGATGCCCAGCTCCGCCGCGATCTGCGACTGCGTCATGTTGCCGAAGAAGCGCAGCAGCAGGATCTTCTTCTCCCGCGCCGGCAGCTTCTCCAGCAGCGGCTTCAGCGACTCGCGGTACTCCACGCCTTCGAGCGACTCGTCGATCATGCCCAGCGAGTCGGCCACCGCCGGGGCGTCCTCGTCGCCGGAGTCGGGCGCGTCCAGCGAGACCGTGGAGTAGGCGTTGGCGGACTCCAGGCCCTCCAGCACCTCCTCCTCGCTCATCTGCAGGTGCGCCGCCAGCTCGCTGACGGTCGGGGCCCGGCCCTCGCGCTGCGCCAGGTCGCTGATCGCCTTGGTCAGCGACAGCTTCAGCTCCTGCAGCCGGCGCGGCACCCGCACCGCCCAGCCCTTGTCGCGGAAGTGCCGCTTGATCTCGCCGACGATCGTCGGCGTCGCGTAGGTGGAGAACTCCACGCCGCGGCCCAGGTCGAAGCGGTCGATCGACTTGATCAGACCGATCGTGGCGACCTGGATCAGGTCGTCCAGCCACTCGCCGCGGTTGCGGAACCGGCGCGCCAGGTACTCCACCAGAGGCAGGTGCAGCTCGACGAGCTGGTCCCGGATGCGCTGGCGCTCCGGGTCGCCCTCGGGCAGCTGGGCCAGCCGCTCGAACAGGGCGCGCGCCCGCTGGCGGTCCGGCACGGCGCTGGTGTCGGAACGCTCGTTGTCGCCGGTGTTGCCCGCGCCGGCCAGCGAAGTCGTCTTCTCCGTCACGGGGCCCCCGCGGCTACACCGCGACGCTTCTGCAACGTCACGGTGACACGGTCGTCGGCGCCCACCCGGGCGTCCACCTCGCCGGCCAGCGACGACAGCACCGTCCAGGCGAAGGTCTCGCGGTCGGGCTCGCGGCCGTCCATGGTCAGCACCGACACGGCGATGCGCATCGCGTCGCCGGTCAGCTCGAACTCGCACGTCAGGTCGGTCCCCGGGACCGCCTGCGCGAGCAGCATCGCGCACGCCTCGTCCACGGCGATGCGCAGGTCCTCGATCTCGTCCAGCGTGAAGTCCAGCCGCGCCGCGAGCCCCGCGGTCGCGGTCCGCAGCACGGACAGGTACGCGCTGGCGGCCGGCAGCTTCACCGTCACCACGTCGCGCTCGGACAACTTCGTACTGGCCGCCAGTGCAGCGGTTTCCTCGGTCACGTCACTCCTCGTGGGATGGTCCCGCTGCTTCGAAACTACCGCTAACCGAGCCCGGTGCGAGCGTTCGCCGCGCGTGGCTTTCCCACCAAAGTCCCACCGACATCGGTGTTCGCGCCGCAAACCGGGACGGCGAGCGAAATAAGTCACGCTCACGGCGCGGTCAGCGGGACTCCGCCGCGGCCGCGAGCTTGCCGATCGCCTCTCCGTCCAGCCGGTACACCTGCCACTCCTCCTGCGGCTTCGCGCCCAGCGCCTCGTAGAAGTCGATCGACGGGGTGTTCCACTTCAGCACCGACCACTCGACGCGCCCGTACCCGCGCTCGTCGGCGATACGCGCGAGTTCGGCCAGCAGCAGCCTGCCGTACCCCTTGCCACGCGTCGCCGGGTCGACGTACAGGTCCTCAAGGTAGATCCCGTGCCGCCCCAGCCAGGTGGAGAAGGTCAGGAACCAGATCGCGAACCCGACCACCCGCCCGCCGTCCTCGGCGATGAGCCCGAACACCTTGGGGTCCTCGCCGAACATCAGCGCGCGCAGGTCGTCCTCGGTGGCCCGGACCTCGTGCAGGGCGCGCTCGTACTCGGCCAGGTCGCGGACCAGCCGCAGGATCTCGGGGACGTCGTCGGGGGTGGCGGTGCGAATCATGCCCGCAGGCTACCGCCCGGTCCGGGGGAGCCCGGAAACGGAGCGGGCCCGTCCACCGCGGTGGACGGGCCCGTTCGCGGGAGGCGGGTCAGCCCTGCTTGGTCTCCCAGAAGATCTTGTCGATCTCCGCGATCTTGCCCAGCAGCTTGTCGGCGACCTCGGCGTCCATGGAACCCTTGGTGCCGGCCGCGCCCGCGAGCTTGGTGGCCTCGTTGAACAGCTGGTGGAGCTGCGGGTACTTCTCGAAGTGCGGCGGCTTGAAGTAGTCGGTCCACAGCACCCACAGGTGCTCCTTGACCAGGTTGGAGCGCTGCTCCTTGATCAGGATGGCCCGGGTGCGGAACTCGGGGTCCTCGTTGGCGTGGTACTTGTCGATGATCGCCTTGACCGACTCGGCCTCGATCCGGGCCTGTGCCGGGTCGTAGACGCCGCACGGCAGGTCGCAGTGCGCGGAGACCGTGGTCTTCGGGCGCAGAAGGTTGCCGAACACGCTTGTGTCCCTTCCCTTGTAACGGATCATGCTCAGGGCTCCGACACTACTCTTGTGGGCCGGGGGACACGCGGCCAGGGCACTCGGTCTTTGGGCGTAGGACCCCGTTTTGCCAAGCTATGTCCGTCTATGTCCACTGGCTGTCATCGCCGCGCGACGGCCCGTCCACGCGAGGAGCGCCGTGCGAGTCCGGGCCGTCGAGGTGAGCGGGGACTCCATGCTCCCGACGCTGCGGCCGGGCGACCGGCTGCTGGTGCTGGCGGGCGCGCCGGTCGCGGCCGGGGACCTGGTCGTCGCGCGGCACCCGCGCGAACCTGAGCGGCTCATCGTCAAGCGCGCGACGCGCCGCGCCGGCGGCGGCTGGTGGCTGGAGAGCGACAACCAGCGCGCGCCCGGCCGCCAGGACAGCTGGGACTTCGACGCCGTGCCCGACGGGCTGGTCCTCGGCCGCGTCGCGGCGCGCTACTGGCCCGCGCCGCGCCTGTTCCGCCGCCGCTGAGGCGGGCTAGCGCTCGGGCGGGACCTCGGCCCGCACGCCCGCGGCCGGGCGGCGCGCGGCGGCGACGCCGGTGCGGCCCGCGCAGCGGTCGGAGCAGTAGCGGCGCGACCGGTTGGCGGTGGTGTCGAAGAAGACCCGGTCGCAGCCTTCGGCGCGGCACACCCCGAGGCGCTCCAGGCCGTGGTCGCTGATCTGCACGGCCAGGCCCATGGCGGCGCGCGCGGCGTAGCGGTCGGGGATCGAGCCGCCCTCGTTGAGGTGCAGGTGCCAGCCCAGGTCGTCGTGGCCGGACAGCTGCGGATGGACGGGGTGCTGGATGAGCAGTGTGTTCAGGCGGTCGATGGCGGCGTCGGCGTTCCCCGCCGCGGCGAAGGCGAAGATCTCCCGGAGCTGGCCGCGCAGGGCGCGCAGGCCGTCCAGGTCGCGGTGGGCGATCCGGCCGCCGAGGTGCGGCCTGCCGTGCAGCAGGGCGCGCAGCCCGTCGAGGTCGCGCAGGGCGTCCCCGGCCGGTCCCCGCGTGTTCACCAGTTCGATCGCCAGGTCTGCGTAAGAGGAGAGGTCCACGAGGGCTCCTGACGGAGTGACCTGATGTGCGAATCGTAGGTGTGATTCCCCTATGTCGAGTATTACACCCCGTACGGAGAAGTCCGCGGGCGGGATAGTGGCACGATATGAAATATTGTGCGGTGCGACCCGCGATCGGCAGGCAAATTGATCGCGGGCCCTGCCGTGGAGCGTTGATTTCAAGGTCGCGCACCGTGGTGGAGAAGCCCGGAATCGTCACGGCCCGTGTTCCCTCGGGGGGAGCACGGGCCGTGGTCGTCGTGCCGGGCGGGCACGGTCGGACGCGCGGTCAGATCCGGGCGACGCCCTCCTCGCGGGCCCGCGCCGCGACGGCCCGGGTGACCGCCGGGGCCACCCGCTCGTCGAACGGGTTGGGGATCACGTAGTCGGGCGACAGGTCGTCGCCGACGATGGCGGCCAGCGCGTCGGCCGCCGCCAGCTTCATGCCCTCGGTGATCGAGTGCGCCCGCACGTCCAGCGCGCCCCGGAAGATGCCGGGGAAGGCGAGCACGTTGTTGATCTGGTTGGGGAAGTCGCTGCGGCCGGTGGCCACGACCTTGGCGTGCCGCCGCGCGACCTCCGGGTGCACTTCGGGGGTCGGGTTGGACAGCGCGAACACGATGGCGCTGTCGCTCATGGTGGCCACGCACGACTCGTGCACGGTGCTGCCGGACAGGCCGATGAACACGTCGGCGCCGTTCAGGGCCTCCTCGGTGGAGCCCTTCAGGTGCGACCGGTTGGTGATCGCGGCGATCTGCTGCTTGACCGGGTTGAGGCCGTCGCGGCCCTCGTGGATCAGGCCCTTGCTGTCCGACAGCGCGATGTCGCCGATGCCCGCCTCGATGAGGATCTTGGAGACGGCGATGCCGGAGGCGCCGGCGCCGGCCACGACCGCGCGCAGCTGCGACAGGTCCTTGCCGACCAGGCGGGCGGCGTTCTTGAGCGCGGCGAGCGCGACGATCGCGGTGCCGTGCTGGTCGTCGTGGAAGACCGGGATGTCCAGGGCCGCGCGCAGCCGGTCCTCGATCTCGAAGCAGCGCGGCGCGGAGATGTCCTCCAGGTTGATGCCGCCGAAGCTCGGCGCCATCCGGATGACGGTGTCGACGATCTCGTCCACGCCGGTGCAGCTCAGCGCGATCGGGACCGAGTCCACCCCGGCGAACTCCTTGAACAGCAGTGCCTTGCCCTCCATGACCGGCATGGAGGCGGCCGGGCCGATGTCGCCGAGGCCGAGCACGGCGGTGCCGTCGGTGACCACCGCGACCACCTTGGAGGTCCAGGTGTAGTCGTAGGCCAGCTCGGGGTTGTCGGCGATGGCGGTGCACACCCGGGCGACGCCGGGGGTGTAGGCCAGCGACAGGTCGTCGGCGTCGCGCACCGGGATGGTGGAGCGCATCTCGATCTTGCCGCCGCGGTGCAGCGGGAACGCCGGATCGTCGTCGAGGGAGAGTTCGGTGGGAATGGGCTCAGCAGCCACAGCGACCCCTGTCAGTGAAATGGATTTCGGGCTGAGGTGCCGTCGCGGTGGTGACGGTCTGGTGGCCGGTCACCTCTTCGGCATCTCGCGACGTACGGGGGTCACCCGTTGTCCGATTGTGCCACACCGCCGCCGGGGGTCCAGGGAAATGCCGGGTGGCGGCTGTCACGTCCGCGACACTCCGGACATGGGCGATCGCGGAGCGTGCGATGACCCAGCGTGAACGATCATCGGCTGAACTGCGTTGTTGTCCGATTGTTTCGCACCCTTAATCCAGATCACTCCCGCTATGCGCAAAAATGTGCCTTCGACCTCACGGATCTGCCGAGATCCGACGCAATGATTCTGGAGGGGGACCTGTGACCACTGGTTCTCTGCGGCGCCGCTTCTTCGCGGCGGGCGCGCTCGTGCTGTCGGGTGCCCTCACGCTTTCCGCGTGCGGTGAGAAGAAGGAGGACGACCCGGGCGCGGGTCCGAAGATCACCGCTTCGGGCGGCCCGGACGCCGCGCTGGCCGCCAAGGTCCCCGCCGAGATCAAGTCCGACGGCGTCTGGAAGATCGGCACCGACGCCACCTACGCGCCCAACGAGTTCCTGGACACCGACGGCAAGACCATCGTCGGCTGGGAGCGCGAGCTGTACGACGCGGTGGCGGGCAAGCTCGGCCTGAAGACCGAGTGGGTGGCCAGCGGCTTCGACGACATCATCCCCGGCGTGATGTCCGGCAAGTACGAGGGCGGCATCTCCTCGTTCACCGTCAACGACGAGCGCAAGAAGCAGGTCACCATGGTGAGCTACTTCAACGCCGGCACGCAGTGGGCGGCCAAGAAGGGCAACCCGGGGCGCATCGACCCGGCCAACGCCTGCGGCAAGAAGATCGCCGTGCAGAAGGGCACCGTCCAGGTCGAGGACCTGGAGAAGCGGTCGGCCGCCTGCAAGAAGGACGGCAAGCCCGAGATCACCATCGACCAGTACCAGGGCCAGGACGAGGCGACCGCCGCGGTGGTGTCGGGCAAGGACGACGCCGGGCTCGCCGACTCGCCGATCATCGCCTACGCGGTCAAGAAGACCAACGACCAGCTGGAGCTGCTCGGCGACATCTACGAGGCCGCCCCCTACGGCGCGGTGGTGAAGAAGGACCAGACCGCGTTCGCCGAGGCGATCTCCGGCGCGGTCAAGGCGCTGCAGGCCGACGGCACCTACAAGAAGATCCTGGAGAAGTGGAACGTCCAGGCCGGTGCCCTCACCGACTCGGCCGTGAACCCGTAGTCACATGACAGAGCTCAAGACCGACCCGCCGGACCGGGCACGGCCCGAGGCCATCAAGGCCGTGCCCGTCCGGCACCCCGGCCGCTGGGTCGCCATCGCGGTCATCACGGTGCTCACCGCGATGTTCGTGCACATGCTGGCGACCAACAAGGCGTTCGCCTGGTCGTTCATCATCGACAACGCGTTCCGGCCCAACATCATCCGGGGCGTCTACACCACCATCGGCCTGACGGTCGCCTCGATGGTGCTGGGCGTCGCGCTGGGCATCGTCATCGCGGTGATGCGGCTGTCGCCCAACCCGGTGCTGGCCGGCGTGGCCTGGGCCTACACCTGGTTCTTCCGGGCGGTGCCCCGGCTGGTGCTGGCGATCCTGTTCGGCAACATGGGCATCCTGTACGCCCACTACAAGATCGGCGGCATCCCGTTCGCCGGGCAGCTCGGCGACCTGCTGGGCGTGGACATCGACGGCACGCTGTTCACCGTCGACGCCCGCACGCTGCTGACCGGCTTCATGGCGGGCCTGCTGGCGCTGTCGCTGTCGGAGGCCGCCTACATGGCGGAGATCGTCCGGGCGGGCATCCTGTCGGTCGACCCGGGCCAGGAGGAGGCCGCGAGCGCCCTCGGCATGTCGCGGCTGCAGACGATGCGCCGCATCGTGCTGCCGCAGGCGATGCGGGTGATCATCCCGCCGACCGGCAACGAGACCATCGCGATGCTCAAGGACACCTCGCTGGTGGCCTTCGTGCCGGTGAGCAGCGAGCTGTTCTTCCAGCTCAGGGCGGTCGGGTCGCGGACCTACCAGGTGTTCCCGATGCTGGTGGCCGCCTGCATCTGGTACCTGATCCTGACCAGCTTCCTGCTGGTGGCGCAGTACTACATCGAACGGCACTTCTCGCGCGGCTCGGCGGCGAGCGCGCCGAAGAAGAACCGGCTGCGCACGATGGGCTTCGGCAGTGGCAGCGGTGGCGCGGGAGGGGGAGCGTGATGGCCGGACTCAGCAAGGGCACTCCCGCCGACGCCCCGGAGTTCATGGTCCGGGCCGAGGCCGTGCACAAGAGCTTCGGCCGCCTGGAGGTGCTGAAGGGCATCGACCTGGAGGTGCGGCCGGGCGAGGTGATGTGCGTCATCGGGCCGTCGGGCTCGGGCAAGTCGACCTTCCTGCGCTGCATCAACCACCTGGAGAAGATCGACTCCGGGCGGCTGTCGGTGAACGGCCACCTGGTCGGCTACCGGGAGAAGGGCGGCAAGCTCCACGAGCTGCGCGACAAGGAGGTCTCCGCGCAGCGCCGGGAGATCGGCATGGTCTTCCAGCGCTTCAACCTCTTCCCGCACATGACCGCGCTGGAGAACGTCTGCGAGGCGCCGATCCGGGTCAAGCGGCAGCCCAAGGCGCAGGTCCGGCAGCGCGCGCTGGAGCTGCTGGAGCGGGTCGGGCTGGCCGACAAGGCCCGCAACTACCCCGCGCAGCTGTCGGGCGGCCAGCAGCAGCGCGTCGCCATCGCCCGCGCGCTGGCGATGGAGCCCGCGCTGATGCTGTTCGACGAGCCGACCTCGGCCCTGGACCCCGAGCTGGTCGGCGAGGTGCTGGAGGTCATGAAGCAGCTCGCGGCCGACGGCATGACCATGGTCGTGGTCACCCACGAGATCGGCTTCGCCCGCGAGGTGGGCGACTCGCTGGTGTTCATGGACGGCGGCGTCGTGGTCGAGAAGGGCCTGCCGCGCGAGGTGCTGAGCAATCCGCAGCACCAGCGGACGCGGGACTTCCTGTCGAAGGTCCTGTAGCCGCGAGGCGCCGACGGAGGCCCGCATCCCCCCGGGGTGCGGGCCTCCGCCTTTCCCGGTGTGGCAGGGTGACGGCATGTTCGCTGTCACGGCTACACGATTCGACGCAGACAATCCCCTCAGCGGCCTCGCCTACGGCGAGCGGCCCGATCCGCGGGCGCCCGAGGGCTGGGCGACCGTCACGGTGAAGGCGGCCGCGCTCAACCACCACGACCTGTGGTCGCTCAAGGGCGTCGGGCTGCGCGAGGACCAGCTCCCGATGATCCTGGGCTGCGACGCGGCCGGGGTGGACGAGGACGGCAACGAGGTCATCGTGCACGCGGTCGTCGGCGACCCCGACCGGGGCGACGGCGACGAGACCCTCGACCCCAAGCGCTCGCTGCTGTCGGAGGTCCACGACGGCACGCTCGCGCAGAAGGTCGTGGTGCCGCGCCGCAACCTGGTGCCCAAGCCCGCCGAGCTGTCGTTCGAGGAGGCGGCCTGCCTGCCGACGGCGTGGCTGACCGCCTACCGGATGGTGTTCGGCAAGGCGGGGCTGGAGCCGGGCTCGTCGGTGCTGGTGCAGGGCGCGGGCGGCGGCGTGGCGACGGCCGCGATCTCGCTGGCGTCGGCCGCCGGGTACCGCGTGTACGCCACCAGCCGCAGCGAGGACAAGCGCAAGCGCGCGCTGGAGCTGGGCGCCGATCAGGCGCTGGAGACCGGCGCGCGGCTGCCCGAGCGGGTGGACGCGGTGATCGAGACGGTGGGCGAGGCGACCTGGTCGCACTCGCTGAAGTCGCTGCGGCCGGGCGGACGGATCGTGGTGTCGGGCGCGACCAGCGGCCAGGTGCCGCCCGCCGAGCTGAACCGGGTGTTCTTCCTGCAGCTGTCGGTGGTCGGCTCGACGATGGGGACGCGCGCGCAGCTCGACCGGCTGGCGAAGTTCCTGGTGAAGACCGGGGTGCGGCCGCGCATCGACCGGGTGCTGCCGTTGTCGCAGGCGGCCGAGGGCTTCGCGGCCATGCACGAGGGCGACCTCTTCGGAAAGATCGTCTTCACGCCGTGAGCCGGGCGCGGGGAGGGGGCGCCCCTCCCCGCGCCGCCGCTGGAAAACGATTGGGACCGCGCCGTGGCGGTGCTGTAGGTTCGCGCCCATGTGCAGCGCACCCGCAGCGTTCATGAGGACCCGCCGCCCCTGAGCGGCGGTCGCCCCCTCTGAGAGTCGCCGCCGCTCCAGCAGATCCATGCTGGGCGGCTCCTCACGCTGCCCGGGTTCATCCTCTGAATCCCGGAGCCCTTCGTTGCGCACCCATCACGCAGGCCGGCACGAACTCGGCCAGAACTTCCTCACCGACCGGCGCGTCATCGGCGCGATGGTCGACCTCGTCGCCCGCACCGACGGCCCGATCGTCGAGATCGGCGCGGGCGGCGGCGCGCTGACCCTCCCGTTGCAGGACCTGGGCCGGCCCCTGACCGCCGTCGAGATCGACCGCCGGCAGGCCGCCGCGCTGGCCCGCCGGGCCTCCCCGGCGACCACGGTCGTGGCCGGCGACTTCCTGCGCCACCGGCTGCCGCGCACGCCGCACGTGCTGGTCGGCAACCTGCCCTTCCACCAGACGACCGCGCTGCTGCGCCGCGTCCTGCACGGCGGGCACTGGACGGACGCGGTGCTGCTGGTGCAGTGGGAGGTGGCGCGGCGCAGGGCGGGGGTCGGCGGCGCGACGCTGATGACGGCGCAGTGGTGGCCCTGGTACGGCTTCCGGCTGGTCCAGCGCGTGCCGGCGGCGGCGTTCCGGCCGCGTCCGGGCGTGGACGGCGGCCTGATGACGATCACCCGCCGCGCCCGCCCGCTCGTGGACCCGGCCGACCGCCGCGCCTACCAGGACCTGGTGCACAGGGTCTTCACCGGCGGCGGGCGCGGCCTGCCGCAGATCCTCGACCGGGCGCTGCCGGGCAGGCGGGCGGCGCTCCGGGCCTGGGCGCGCCGCCACCGCGTGACCGGGGCGACGCTGCCGCGCGACCTGTCGGCCGAGCAGTGGGCCGATCTGTTCGCCCTGCTCTAGCTCTCAGGACTCCAGGTCGGCGCCGAAGGCCAGCAGGAACGTGGCGACGGCGGCGCGGGCCAGCGCGTCCAGCTCCGCGGCCTCGATCCGGCGGGTGCCCATCTGCGTCCGCGCCTCCAGCGGGCCGACGAGCAGGGCGAGGAACTGCTCGGCCGCCAGGTCGGGGTCGGTCAGGCGCAGCCGCCCGGCGAGCGCGAGCCGCGCCAGCCGGTCGGCCAGCGCCTGGACGAGGTGCTGCGGGCCGCTGTCGGCGGCGATGTCGAGCAGGTCGGGGAACTGGGAGATCTCTGAATAGAGCAGGCGGCGCAGCGCGCACGAGCGCTCGTCGCAGTGCAGGTCCAGCAGGTCGCGGCCGACCGCCTCCAGCGTGGCGCGGAGGTCGTCGCCGGGGTCGGCGAGGGGGCGCAGGGCGGCCAGGCGCCGGTCCAGCGACGTCCGGGCCGCGGCCTGCACGGCGTGCCGGAACAGCGTGGCCTTGTCGGTCAGGTGGTTGTAGACGGTCGGCTTGGCCACGCCCGCCTCGTCGGCGATGTCCTGCACGCAGGACTGCGCGTAGCCCTGGCGGGCGAACACGGTGAACGCCCCCTCCAGGATCGCCTGCCGTTTGTCGATGCGTCCGCGCGAGGTGGCCATGAGCCGATTGTACTCACGGGTTCAGGTTGCTGGCCTTGCCGGTTGCTTTGGACTTACTAGTTCTCTAAGTTGAACCAGTGAGTTCAATATCGAAGGACCGACTTCCCCCGCACCTGCGAGCGCTGATCGCCGTGGTCCTGCTCGGCGGCCTGCTCGGCATCCTCAACAGCACGATGGCCGCCGTCGCGACCGGCACCCTGGCCGCGGAGTTCCGCACCTCGCTCGGCACGGTGGGCTGGGCCTCCACCGGGTTCCTGCTCGCGGTCACCGTGACCATCCCGTTCACCACCTGGGCGGTGGACCGGTTCGGCGGCCGGCGGTTGTGGCTGCTGGGACTGGTGGTGTTCACGGCCGGGGCGCTCGCCGCCGGGCTCGCCTGGGACGCCGGAAGCCTGATCGCCTTCCGCACCCTGCAGGGCGTCGGCGCGGGGCTGCTCGACCCGCTGGTGCTGATCCTGCTGGCCCGCGCCGCCGGTCCCGCGCGCGCCGGGCGGGTGATGGGCCTGATGGGCGTGGTGCTGTCGCTCGGGCCGGTGCTGGGCCCGGTCGCGGGCGGGGCGGTGCTGGACGCCCTGTCGTGGCGCTGGATGTTCCTGCTCAGCGTGCCGGCCGGGCTGCTGGCTCTGCTGCTCGCGCTGCGCGTGCTGCCCGACGACGCGGGCGAGGCGGGGGCGCGGACGCGCCTGGACGTGCTGGGCCTGACCCTGCTCGCGCCGGGGTTCGCGGCGGTGGTGCTGGCGCTGTCGCAGGCGGGCGGGCACGCCGCGTTCACGGTCTGGCAGGTGCTGCTGCCGCTCGCCACCGGCGCGGCTCTGCTGGCCGGGTACACCGCGCACGCGCTGCGGACCCGGCGCACCGCGCCGCTGATCGACGTGCGGCTGTTCGCGGGCCGGGGCTTCACCGCCAGCGTCACGATCATGGGGCTGGGCGGCCTGGCGAACTTCGCGGCGCTGTTCGCGCTGCCGCTGTACTACCAGCAGGCGGGCGGGCACGGCGTGCTCGCGGCCGGTCTGCTGATGGCCCCCCTGGGCCTGGGCGGCGCGATCGCTATGCCGGTGGCGGGCCGCCTGTCGGACCGGATCGGCGCCCGGGGCCTGGCGGCCGCGGGCGCGGTGCTGGCGCTGCTGAGCGCGCTGGCGTTCACGCGGTTCGGGGCCGGGACGGCCGAGGCGTGGCCCGTGCTGGCGGCGCTGGTCCTGGGGTTGGGCATGGGGTGCTTCAGCGCGCCGACGATGGGGTCGCTGTACCGGACGCTGCCGGGGCCGATGGTGGCGCAGGGCAGCTCGGTGCTCTACATGCTCAACCAGCTCGGGGCGGCGCTCGGCGTCGCGCTGGTCGCGCTGATCCTGCAGTGGTCCGGCGACACGGTCGCCGGGTTCCGGGGCGTGTTCGGGTTCGCGGCCGCGATGCTCGCGGTCGTCCTGGCCGCCGTTCCGCTGCTGCCCGGCCGCTCCGCCGCGCCGCCCGCGCCCGCCGTCCCCGCCGTGCCCGAGGAGGCCGTCCGATGAAGACCGTTGTGATCACCGGTGGCACCGACGGGATGGGCGCGGAACTGGCCCGCGCCCGCCTGCGGCGGGGCGACGCCGTCGTCATCGTCGGCCGCGACGCGGGGAAGGCGGCCGCGCTGCCCGGGGCCCGCTTCATCGCGGCGGACCTGAGCCTGGTGAGCGAGAACCGGCGCGTCGCCGAGGAGATCAACGCCGCGCACCCCGCCGTGGACGCGCTGGTGCTGTGCGCGCGCTACTTCCGCTCGGCGCGCTTCGAGACGGCCGAGGGGATCGAGGGCGTCTTCGCGCTGGAGTACCTGAGCCGCTTCCTGCTCAGCCACGGTCTGGCGGACCCGGGCGTCATCGTGAACGTCTCGGGGCCAGGCGTCCCGATGGGGCGCGTGCACTGGGACGACCTCATGCTGGAGCGCGGCTACGACGGGGTGGCGGCCCAGATGCAGGCGGGCCGGGCCAACGACCTGCTCGGCGCGTCGTTCGCGGCCCGCAACACCGGCCGCACGCGGTACGTCCTGGTCAACCCGGGACCGGTGGCCACGAGCTTCGCGGGTCAGTACGACGCGGCGACGGCCGCGCACGTGGCGGCGCTGAAGAGGCACGGCCGGCCGGCGCGGGAGGGGATCAGGCCGATCGAGGCCCGGATCGACGCGCCCCCGGCCGCGGCGCTGAGCGCGTTCCTGCTGGACAAGGCGATCGGCCTGGACCATCCGTCGTTCGCGCCGGAGGCGGCGTCCCGGCTGCATGAGGCGACCGTGCGGCTGCTGGACTCCCGCGGTCTGTGACCGGGGCGGCGGGGGAGCGATGAGTTCTCCTCCGCCGCCGGGTCCATCTCTGAGCCACGATGCTTGGAGGCCCGTGTGAGAGATCTGATCGTCACCCAGAACATCACCCTCGACGGGGTCATCGACGCGGCGGGAGGCTGGTTCGCCGTGGACGGCGACGGTGACCGGGCCGACATGCAGGCCGCTTTGCGCGCGCAGAGCGACGCCGCGGACGCCGTCCTGTTCGGGCGCACCACCTTCGAGGAGATGCGCGGCTACTGGCCGCACCGGACCGACGACACCACCGGCGTCGCCGATTATCTCGACCGCGTCCGCAAGTACGTGGTCTCCCGCACCATGCGCGACCCCGGATGGGAGAACTCCACCGTCCTGAGCGGCCCGCTCGCCGACGACGTCCGGGAGCTGAAGTCGCGACCGGGCAAGGACATCGTCACGACCGGCAGCATCAGCGTGGTCCACGCCCTCATCGCGGCCGGGCTGGTGGACGAGTACCGACTGTTCGTCCATCCCGTCGTCCTCGGGCGCGGCGCGCGGCTGTTCACCGACCGGACGCAGAAGCTGCGGCTGGTGGAGAGCCAGGTCTTCCGCTCCGGGGTGAGCCTGCTGCGCTACCGGACGGCGTGATCGCCGGGGCCCGGCGTCCCGTGCTCCCGGCAGCAGGCCACGAAATCCTGGACGACCGGGTCATCGTCGGAGGCCGGTGACCAGGCGACGGCCGCCTCGCTGGGGCCGATGCCGCTGACCCGCCGGTAGACGACGCCGGGACGCGCGTAGAAGCGCGCCGCCGACTCCGGGGCGAGGGCGACGCCGTAGCCGTTCGCGACCGCGTTCAGCCAGTCGTCCGGCAGTTCGGTGACGGCCCCGATGCGCGGCGGGTGGCCTGCGCGCTCGTCAATCGCCAGCCAGTGGTCGCGCCAGCGGCCCGTCTCCTCCGGCGCTGCCACGAACGGCTCGTCCAGCAGCTCGGCGAAAGCGATCTCCTCGCGCTCCGCCAGCGGGTGCCCGGCGGCCAGCGCCACGCATCTGGGCTCGCTGAACAGCGTCTCCACGCGCAACCCGTCCTGGCCCGGGAACGGCAGCCGCACCAGTGCCGCGTCCACGTCGCCCTCGGCGAGGCCCGCCGTCGGGTCGCTCCACGCCGCCTGCCGCGTCTCCACCCGCCAGTCCGGCCGCCGCTCGCCGAACGCCGCGATGATCTGCTGGGTCGCCTCGTTGGCCCCGCTGGCCATGACCCCCACCCGCAGGACGCGCGCAGCCCGTCCGGCCGCCGCCTTCGTCCGCCGCACCGTCCGGTCCCACCCGGCCAGCAGGGCGGGCGCGCTCTCGGCGAGGGCGCGGCCCGGCTCGGTGAGCTCCATCCCCGCCCTGGACCGCTCGAACAGCCGCACCCCCAGCAGCCGCTCCAGCTGCTTGACCTGCTTGGTCAGCGCGGGCTGGGACACGTACAGCCGCTCGGCGGCGCGCGTCAGGTTCCCCTCCTGCGCGACGGCGGCGAAGTAGCGCAGCAACCGGGTGTCCACATCCATGCCGCCAGGTTATGGAAGCGGGTATTGGACGCCCTTTCCCGGCCCGGCGAGAGTGGGCCGCGCAAGCCGATCCAGCAAGGGGCCCACCGATGTTCACCGCTTACGTCATCGTCACCGTCGCCACGATCGCGGCCTGCACCGCGATCGCCGTCGCCGACTTCGCGCAGGCCAAGTTCGTGCTCGCCAACTCGGCCCAGGTCGGTGTGCCGCCGTCCACCCTGCCCCTGCTCGCCGCCCTCAAGGCCGCCGGAGCCGCCGGGCTGCTGCTGGGGCTGCTGGGGCTGCGGCCGCTCGGCGTCGCCGCCGCGATCGGGCTGGTGCTGTTCTTCACGGGCGCGCTCATCGCCCATTTCCGCGCCCGCGTCTTCTACAACATCGCCTTCCCGGGCACCTACTTCGCGCTGTCGGCCGCCTCCCTGGCGCTCGCCGCCGCGCACTAGTCCTTGCGCGCGACCCCCGCCCACAGCGGGACCCGCTTGGCCTCCGGGTCCCCCGAACGCCACTGCGGCGGGGACACCACGCCCGGCTCCAGCATCTCCAGACCGGCGAACAGCCCGGTGACCTGCGCGTGCGTGCGAGGCTGCGCGCGCTGCACGGCGTTCCTGTTCCACATCTCGAACGCCGTCTTCACCGCCGGGCCGCCGATCTCGTCGGTGGCGTGGGTGAAGGCGACGTGGCTGCCGGGGGCCAGCGGCCCCATCAGCCGCCCGACCGTGGACGCCGCGTCGCCGTGGTCGGTGATGAAATGCAGGACGCTCATCAGCGTGACCGCGACCGGCCGCGAGAGGTCGAGGGTCGCCGACGCCTCCGCCAGGATGCGGCCCGGCTCGCGCAGGTCGGCGTCCAGGTAGCGGCAGGCCCCCTCGGGGGCGGAGTCCAGCAGGGCGCGGGCGTGCGCCAGGACGACCGGGTCGTTGTCCACGTAGACCACGCGGGCGTCGGGCCGCACGGCCTGGGCCGCCTGGTGCACGTTCGGCTCGGTGGGCAGGCCGCTGCCGATGTCCAGGAACTGGTCGATCCCGGCTTCGGCCAGGTGGGCGACGCTGCGCCGCATGAACTCGCGGTCGGCGAGGGTCATCGTCACCACGTGCGGGAAGGCGGTGGCGATCTGGTCGCCCAGCGCGCGGTCGGCGTCGTAGTGGTCCGTGCCGCCCAGCCAGTAGTCCCACACCCGGGCGGAGTGGGGGCGGGTGGTGTCGATCCGGTCCGCGGCCGCGGCGTCGGGGTCGAGCGCCATGCGAGATCACCGTCCCTGTGGGGGTTGGCGATGATCGTACGACGGGCGGTCCGGGAAAAACGGGCTCGGCGGAAGTGCGGCCGACATCAGCCATCGCGCGAACGCCTACCTGCCGCAGGGGGCCGAAGCCGGAGGCGAGGCTCCCTGCGGCAGATCGCGAAGCGATGTGGCGTTCGCACGCTTTCCGGTCGCTCCTGAGCCGCTAGGCGAAGGGGCGGGCCGGAAGGCCGATGTAATCGGTGTCGTAGCCGAAGTAGCGCGGGCCCGCCAGCTCGATGCCGCCAGGCGTCAGCCAGCGCGGGTCGCACGGCACGCCCAGCACCGTCACGCGCAGCCCGTACCGCATGCCCTCGGTGGTGACGGGCTCGCCGGTGTCGGTGTCGAGCACGCAGATCAGGTCCGGCGTCGTCGCGACGATCTCGCCGTCGCGGCGGGCGAGCAGGTGCTCGTTCTGGAAGCTCAGCTCCAGGGTCCGGCCCGCGTCGGCGCCCACGCCCTCCAGGCGCGCGTCGCCCCGCGCGAAGCCGCCCGACGTGCGGCGCCGCACGTCCACGACCTTGCCGCTCAGCAGGCGCACGCCGTTCAGCATGTCGGCGGCGGCCGCGACCGGGTCCGAGTGGGCCGCGCGGGCCTCGCGGACCGCCCGGCCGAGGTCCTCGGCCAGGGTGAGCGTCGCCGGGACCAGGCCCGCGGCGAGCTGGTCGCCGCGCATCACGGTGTCGGCGCACGAGACCGAGCAGCCCATCTCGACGCAGGCCGTCCGCGCGAGGCGCTCGGTCCACAGGTTCGAGACGGTCTGCAGGACGAGCGTGTTGCCCTTGTCGTCGGCCACCGCCATGGGCGCGACCGTCACCCCGATCAGGGCGGGCAGCACCATCTGCGCCTCGGGGAAGGCGCGGCCCATCGCGTCGCCGTCCACCAGCGGCAGCCCGGTCCGCGCGGCGGCGATGAACGGGACCATCGAGTTCAGGCCGCCGACCTCGATCGGCATCAGGTGGGTGGCCTCGCGGCCGAGCGCCTTCTCCAGCGCGCGCAGGGCCGTCACCTCCTCGGTGCCGGCGGGGATCTTCTCCAGCGACACCGTGGGCGCGCCCATCCCCGACACCGCCACCACCATCGCGTCGGCGGGCACCTCGTCGATGTCCACGACGGTGACCGGGCCGTGCTCGCGCATCGCCTGCTGGGCCAGCAGCTTGCCGACGTAGGGGTCGCCGCCCCCGCCGGTGCCGAGGATGCCCGCGCCGCGCGCCATGTCCTCCAGCTGCTCGGGCTCGATCTCACGCACGGGTGTCCTCCAGGCGGTTCAGGTCCAGGTCGCCGACGGCCTTGACGCGGATGCGCGTCGCGCCGCCCGGCAGGTAGGCGAGCGGGACCTCCTCGACGTCCACGACGGTGACGGTGCCGGGGCGGGCCCCGGCCTTCTCGGCGTGCGCGGCGGCCTCGGCCTTGGCCTCGGCGAGGACGGCGTCGCGCCGCCCCTCCGGGACCTGGAAGACGCGGTCCACCTCGCCGCCGACCTGCGCGATGGCCGCGCCGATCGCGTTGGCGACCGCGTAGTGGCCGGGGCGGCGCACGTCGGCGAAGCCCGGCAGGCCGTCGCCGACCAGGACGCTGCCGCCGCCGACCGCCACCACGGGGACCGGCTCGGGGGAGACGCGCATCCGGTCCACGGTCTCGGCGATGCGCTCGGCGACGTGGGCGAGCGCGGCCTCGACCTCGGCGCGGTCCAGGTGCGCGACGCGGGACGGGTCGCCGATCTCGGCCCGCCCGGCGGCCACGGCCAGGTCGGTCGCGGTGAGGGTGTCGCCGCCGAAGACGAGGGCCTTCTCGGTCAGCCGGTAGCCGACGCTGCGCGGGCCGACCGACGGGGCGGCGAGGTCCACCAGCGAGCCGCCGCCGATGCCCAGCGACAGCACGTCGGGGATGCGGAAGTTGGTCCGCACCCCGGCGAGCTCGGCCTCGCCGGACGCCTCGCGGGGGAAGCCGCCGACGAGCATCCCGACGTCGGCGGTGGTGCCGCCGATGTCCACCACGGCGCAGTCGGCCAGCCCCGACAGGTACGCCGCGCCGCGCATGGAGTTGGTGGGGCCGGAGGCGAAGGTCGCGACCGGGTGGCGGCGGGCGTGCTCGACGTCCATGAGCGTGCCGTCGTTCTGCGACAGGAACAGCGGGGCGGTCACGCCCGCCTCGGCCAGGGACCGGCCGAACGCCTCCACGATGTGCGCGGCCAGCTCGCGCAGCGCCGCGTTGACGATCGTGGCGTTCTCACGCGGCAGCAGCCCGACGCGGCCGATGTCGTGCGACAGCGACAGGTGCACCTCCGGGCCCAGCTCGGCCGCCAGGATCTCGGCGGCGCGCAGCTCGTCGTCGGCGCTGACCGGGGAGAAGACCGCGGAGACGGCGACCGAGCGGACGCCGCGCGCGGCGATGTCGGCGGCGGTCCGGCGCAGCTCGCCGGGGTCCAGCGCCGAAATCGGGCGGCCGTCGTACTCGTTGCCGCCGTGGACCTGGTAGACGGCGGGCTCTGCGCCGTCCGGGCTGAGCGCGGCGCGCAGCCGGGCGGGCCAGTCCACCATCGGCGGCAGCGCGGCGGCGGCGGGCAGGCCGAGCCGGACGGCGGCCGTGGGAGCCAGCCGCGCGCCCTCCACCAGCGCGTTCACGAAGTGCGTGGTGCCGATCATCACGGCGGTGACCGCGCCCGGCGGCACGCCGGAGTCGGCGAGGACGGCGGCGACGGCGGCGACCACGCCGCCGGTCACCTCCGGGGTGGTCGGCGACTTGACGGTCGCCAGCACCCGGTCGCCGTCCAGCAGGACCGCGTCGGTGTTGGTGCCGCCGACGTCGATGCCGATGCGCATGGAACTCCTTCTCAGACTGGGCGGGGGACGGGTCTCAGGCGGCCTGCGCGGCCGCCGCCTCCAGGGCGGCGGCGGGCTGCTCGGGCTGCTCGACGGGCAGTTCGCGGGTGCCGTGCACCAGGCCGAGCCGCGCGGCGACCACGTAGCCGATCCCGGCGATCAGCAGCGAGTTCAGGGCGGGGATGCCCCACCAGTGCAGGTGCTCGGAGAACCAGCCGATCAGCGCGGCCGCGGCCCACAGCACCAGCGTCGCCGGGACCCAGGCGGGCTCGGTCTCCGGCAGGCGGCCGACCGCGCGGGAGGCGTCCAGCGCGGGCCGCCAGCGCTTGGCGACGAAGTACTCGGCGACCATGATCCCGGCGATCGGCGGGGTCAGCACGCCGAGCACGGTGAGGAAGTCGGTGAAGCGGTCCAGGATGCCGGCGGCGGCGAGCACGCTGCCCAGCACGCCGATGCCGACGGTGGTGGCGACCCGGTGCAGCCGCCGGCCGGTCAGCGACTCCACCGCGTTGATCAGGCCGAGCGCGGCCGAGTACAGGTTCCAGTTGTTGATCTTGACGGTGGCCGAGACCAGGATGATCACGCCGGCCACGCCGGAGGAGGCGGTGATGATGGCGATCACGTCGGAGGTCTTGACCGCGTAGGCCAGCAGCACGCCCGCCAGGCCCAGCACGTACTCGCCGAGCGAGATGCCGACCAGGGTCTGCTTGACCACGTCGCCGGTGGTGCGGTTGAAGCGGGTCATGTCCGGGGTGGTGACCGCGCCGACGATGTAGGACCCGGCCACGATCGTCGCGCCGGTCGCCACCGAGATCGCCTCGCCGAACGGCGGGGAGGCCACCAGGTCGCCCAGGCTGTGCTTGGACACCTGCACGCTCATCGCCCAGCCCGCCAGGCCGAGGAAGGCCGGGACCGTCACGAACGCCGTCCAGCCCATCGCCTTGAAGCCCTTGAGCACCAGCGCCGTCACGCCGAGACCGGTGATCAGCGACCACACCCACAGCGGCGGGCCGCCGGCCAGCGAGTGCAGGCCGTTGGCGAACACCGCGGTCTGCACCCCGAACCAGCCGAACAGGCTGACCGCGATGACCAGGCCGATCAGCGTGGAGCCGTACCGGCCGAACCCGGTCCAGCGGGCCAGCACCGAGGTGGACAGGCCCTCGCGCATCCCGGCGATGCCGATGAAGATGCACACCACCTCCAGGATCACCGAGCCGAGCGTGAACGCCCAGAACGCGCCCCAGAACGACAGTCCCGCGCCCAGCGTCGCGCCGAGCAGGAACTGGGTGAGGTCGGACAGCTGCCCGAAGCGCTGCACCGCCACGTTGAACCACGAGTAGCGGGCCGCGCGCGGGACCCGCTCCAGCGGGAAGTCCTCGTCGGTCGTCTCTGCCATGGGCCGGCCTTTCGGGAAGGGGGTTGCGGGGTTCAGGGCTCTCAGGGGATCAGGGGGTCACAGCAGGTGCGGGGGGCCGGCGGCGCGGGCGTGCAGCCGCAGCGCCACGCCGGGCAGGTAGGGCAGCGGGGTCCGCGACACCGGCGACACCCGCACGCGGCGCGGGTCGGCGCCCGCCCGCACGGCGCTGGCGCGGGCCTCCTCGCGCACCTCCTCCAGCAGGGCGTCCAGGTCGGTGCGGGCGTCCACCCGCACCATGCGCTCGGCCTGGCCGCCGACCGGGCTGGTCGCCGCGCCGATCGCCCCGGCGACCGCGCCGTGCTCGGGCCGCAGCACCTCGGCGACGCCCGGCAGCGCGGCGGGCACCGCGCCCGCCCCGCCGCCGACCACCACCAGCGGCAGCCGCCCGGCGGCGGGCTGCATCCGGTCCACGGCCTCGGCCAGCTCGGCGTCCAGGCGCGGGCCCGAGCGCGGCACCCGGATCAGGTCGGGCATCCAGAAGCCCACCGGGACGCCGCCGATGCGCGCGCCGAACGCCTGCTGCGGGTAGCCGCCGGTCAGCGCGCCCACCCGGACGCGGTGCTCGCCCACGTCGGCGACCACCGCGCCGTCGCGGCCGGTCAGGGCCGCCGCGCCGCGCAGCGTGCTGGCCAGGCTGCTGCCCAGGCCGAGGCCGGGGTGGCGGCGCAGGTAGTCCAGGCCCATCACGCTGCCGTCGCCGCGGGTGACCAGCACCGTCGTGGCCTCGCCGAACGCGGCGCGCAGCCCGTCGGCGAGGGCTCCGGCGACGCGGTGCAGCGCGCCGTTCAGGACGGCGGTGTTCTCGCGCTCCAGCAGGCCGAGGGGGCCGAGCTCGCCCGACAGCGACAGGTGGACCTCGCCCATCTCGCGCCGGACGATCTCGGCGGCGCGGCGCTCCTGCGCGTCGTCCACCGGCGCGAACACCCCGGTGATCGCGACGCTGTCGGCGCGCCCGGCGAGCCCGGCGGCGAAGCGGGCGACCGCCTCCTCGTCCAGCGGCGTCCACTCGCCGGCGTCGAACCCGCCGCCGCCCTCCACGATCGCGGCGCCCGCGCACACCGCGGTCCGCAGGTCGGCGGGCCAGCCGAACAGCGGCCGGACGGCCTGCGCGGCGTCCCCGCCGATCCGCAGCACCCCGACCCGCGCGAGGTCGCGGCGCTCCACCACCGCCCGCGCCGGGCCGCGCAGCCCGACGCCGACCCGGGTCACCGGGCCGCCGGGCGCGGGCAGCGCCGCCAGCGCCGCGCCGACCCCGGCCACCGGGTCGTCGGGCACCGAGGCGACCTTGGCGGTGGCGCGCACCGCGCCGGTCTCCTCCAGCAGCGCCGCGTCGGTGCGGGTCGGGCCCACGTCGATACCGATGATCATGACTGGTCCGCCAGCCCGAACGCGGCCGGGCCGCCCAGCGCCAGGCCCGCCGGGGTGCGCCACACCGGCGCGCTCCCGGCCGCCAGCACGCTGACGCGCAGGCCGTAGCGGACCCCGTCCACCTGCACGGCGGCGGCGGTCCGGGTGTCCAGCACCGCGATCACGTCGGGCACCAGGGCGCGGGCGCGACCGTCCTCGTAGGCGGCCAGGTACTCGCTCTGCGCCTCGATCCGCAGCAGCCGCCCGGCGTCGGCGCCGAGGCCCTCCACGACCAGCGCCGTGCTGCCGTCGCCGGGCCGCTCCACGGCCGCGACCTTGCCGGTGATCAGCCGGTCCAGGCCCGCGCCCGGCTCGGCCGGGACGCCGCCCGCCAGCTCCGCGCCGATCGCCAGCGCCCGCGACACCGAGCCCGCGACGGCCGCCTCGCGCACCTGCCCCGCCCGCAGCGGGTACTCGCTGGTGGCGGCCGCGCCGCCGAAGGAGTCCAGCACGCCGCGCGCCAGCCGCTCCAGCCAGCCGCCGTCCACCCGGTGCAGCACGACGGTGCGGCCGCGCTCGTCCACCAGCACGCACGGCGCGGGCGGCAGCCCGGCGACCTCCATGGCGGCCTGGTCCATGCGCGGGTAGGCGCGGCCCATCGCGTCGGCGTCCAGCAGCGGCAGGCCGAGCCAGGCGGCCCAGGCCACCACCGCCAGCCCGCCCGCGCCGCCGATCTCGCCCGACATCAGCGCCGCGACCGGCACGCCGTGCAGGTCCTCGACGGTGTCGCGCAGCGTCCGCGCCTGGAGCGGGCCGCCGATCCGCTCGGTCGCCACCGTGGGCGAGCCGATGATCCCGCACGACATCACCAGCGCGTCGGCGGGCAGGTCCTCGGGCTGGACGACGCGGACCGGGCCGTGGTCGGCGACGGCCTGCGCGGCGGCGGCCAGCGACGGCTCGACGTCGCCGCCGCCGCCCGAGCCGAGCAGCGCGCAGCCCCGCGCGAAGGCGGTGAGCAGGGCGTCGTCCAGGAGCATGTGCTCACAGTAGGCGCGCGCCGACGCCGGGCCACTATGCGCGCGGCACGTGTTTGCGCAGGTCACTGTGCTTTCGGCACAGGCGGCGGCGGGTAGCCTCAAGCGGTGACGATCCTGCCGGGCGACCTCGCGGCCCTTCCGGCGCTCCCCGGCGGCCTGACCGCGCTGGCCGGGCCGCTGGACGGCCGCGCCGCGACCGCAGTGCGGCTGGTGGAGGACCTGACCGCGCTGAGCGCCGTGCCGGAGGGGGCGGTGGCCGTCCTCACCGCGCCCGCCGCGCGGCGCGCCACCGGCTACCGGCTGGACGTGGCGCTGCGGGACGCGGCCGCCGCCGGCGCCGCCGCCCTGGTGCTCACGGCCCCGGCCGAGGCGCCGCCGGTCCCCGGCACCGCCCGGGTGATCGCCGAACGGGGCGGCACCGCGCTGCTGCACGCCGCGCCCGGCCCCGAGCTGGCCGCGTTCGTCACCGCGCTCGCACGGGCGGTCGACGGCGACGCGGCCGACGCCCTGGCCCGCCAGACCGCCGCGATCGACGCCGTCCTGGACGCCGCCGGAGACCCCGACCGGGTCCTGGCCGCCGCGTCCGCCGCGCTCGGCGTCCCGCTGCGGCAGGGCGCGCCCGGTCCCGGCGAGACCGGCGCGGCCGCGCGCGGGCCCGACGGCGAGGTGGCGGTCGCCGCCGCCGACCCCGGCGGGCACCTCGGCCGCGCGGCCGCCCGCGTCGCGCGCCTGGCCGCCGAGACCATCGCCCGCGCCGGGGCCGAGGACGTCCCGGTCCGCTCCCGCACCCTGCTGCTGTCGGAACTCCTGGTCGCCCCCGAAGGCCAGGCGCTGCGGCTGCTGAGCGCCGCCCGCGCCCTCGGCCTGCCGGTGGACGGCTGGCACATCGCGCTGCGCGTCGAGCCCGCCGCGCTCACCGGCCCCGACCGCTACGAGCTGCTGGACGCGGTGGACCGCGCCGCGCTGCGCGTCCTGCGCACCGGAGGCGGCGCGCCCTGGCACTCCGCCCGCGCCGACGACGCGCTGCTGCTGATCCGCACCCAGGCCGCCGACCCCGGCCGCGACGGGCTGCGCGCGGCCGTCGCCACCACCGAGCGGCTGCTGGCCGACCTGCGCGCCCGCTTCCCCGACGCCGACCTGCGCGGCGGCGTCGGCGGCGTCCACCAGGGCCCGCTGGGGCTGCGCACCTCAGCGCGCGAGGCCCGCACCGCCGTCACCCGGGGCGAACGCGGCGGCGGGCGCCCGGTGACCGTGCACGACCTGGCCGGCCTCGACCGGATGCTGGGGGAGTGGTACGCCTCCGACACCGCCCGCGCCTCGGCCGCCGAGCTGCTGGCCCCGATCACCGCGCTGGGCCCCGAGCGCGCCCGCCCGCTGCTGCGAACCCTGCAGTCCTACCTGGACCACCAGGGCTCGCCCGCGCGCGCAGCCGAAGACCTGCACCTGCACCGCAACGCCGTCACCGACCGGGTGCGGCGCGCCTCGGCGCTGCTCGGAGTCGATCTCGCCGACCCCGAGCAGCGCCTGGCGGTGCAGCTGGCCTGCAGGGCGGTGTCGATGTGAACCCCGGTGCAGGGACCGGGTCAGGGCTTCGTCGTCGGACCGCGGTCGAAGACCTCGCGCTTGAGGCGGTCCCGGGTCTCCTCCAGGAGCGCCTTGGCGGCGGCGAGGTCGGCTTCGGACAGGTCCGTCCCGGTGACGCCCTTGCGGACGTCCGACACGAAGGAGCTGAGCAGCCGCTCCAGCTTGAGCCGGGCCACGTCCTCGCGCGAGCCGGTGGCGCTCTTCCAGGCGTCCTCCCAGTTCTTGCGCCACTCCTCCTTCCAGTACTGCGTCTGCTCGCGCCAGTGCTCCTTCTGCCGCTGCCACTCGTCCTTCTGCCGGTCGGTGGTCTCGCGCCACACGTCGCCGGTCGCGGCGGTCCCGGCGCGGCTCTGGTCGCGGACGGTCCGGGCCGCCTGGGTCAGCTCCTCGCGCAGCGTCCGCACGGTCTGCCGCACGTCCTGCTGCACCTCGCGGGCGAACTCCTGCGCCGAGGCGGAGATCTCCTCCTCCAGCTCGGCCAGCTCGTCCATGCGCCGGACCAGCTCCGCGCGGCCCTTGTCGGTCAGGGAGTAGACCTTCTTGCCCTGCACGACCTCGTGGGTGACCAGGCCCTCGGACTCCAGGCGGGCCAGCCGGGGGTAGATGGTGCCGGGGGAGGGCGAGTACACGCCGAGGAACCGGTCCTGGAGCAGCCGGATCATCTCGTAGCCGTGCCGCGGGCTCTCCTCCAGCAGCTTGAGCAGGTACAACCGCAGGCGGCCGTGGCCGAAGACGGGGCTCAACTCACTTCTCCATTCCCGGGGTGGTGATCTCGGCGGGCTCGGCGGGGCGGCCCAGCAGCGTGACGCCGCCCGCGACGGTGTTGACCGTGACCCGGCCCCCGCCGTCGCCCAGCACGCCGGTGACGCCGCGCGAGACCGGCCGGTCCTGGCGGTCCAGGCCCGCGAAGGAGGTCTCGATCCGGCCGGCGGCCGAGTTCAGCGCCACGGTCGCGCCCGCGGTCTCGGGGATGCGCAGCGTGACCTCGCCCGCGACGGTGGTGACGTCGATGTGCGCGTCCTTCCCCAGGTCGACGTCGGCGGCCACGCGGCCGCTGCCGCTGCGCGCGCTCAGCCGGTCCACCGCGCCCCCGGCGAGCGCGAGGTCGCCCGAGACCGAGGTGAGCGAGACCCGCCCGTCCAGGCCCTGGGCCTCGATCGCGCCGGCCACGGTGTTGACGTCGGTGGTGCCGGTCACCCCGTCCAGCGTGACGTCGCCGGCGCCGGTCTTGACCGAGGTGCGGGCCGCCAGGCCGGTGAGGACGGCGTCGGCCGACACCAGGTTGAGGGTGACCGGGCAGTCGCGCGGCACCGTCACGGTGATCGCCGCGCGGACCTTCTGGGTGCGCAGCCAGCTCAGCACCCCCTCCCACAACTTCTCATGGGAGACCGTGAGCATCCCGGCCTCGTGCGAGACCACCAGCGGAGCGCCCTCCAGCTCGTGGATCTGGATGGCGGGGCGCTCGTCGGTGGCCAGCACCGAGACGCTCCCGGCGATCAGCGTGGCCTTGAGCGCGACCACGCCGTCGAAGTCGAGGGTGGTCGGTTCGTCGATCGTCCAACGCGGCATCGGGTCGTGCCTTTCGTCCGGGCGCCAGTGTCACCGAAGCAGGCGGCGGGGAAAGCCTGTGCACAACACGATATGTCGCGTTAGGGCAAAGTCAAGATGTATCTCGTTGTGTCCCGGTGCGGACGGGGAGCTACTCGTCGTCCTCGTCGTCCAGCCGCGCGAGCCAGGTCGCCAGCCGCTCCACCGGCGTCTCGAACTCGGGGTTCAGGTCCACGAACTCGCGCAGCCGCTCGGCGAGCCAGACCAGGCTGACCTCCTCGCTCCCGCGCCGGTCGACCAGCTCCTCGATTCCCCGGTCGGTGAAGTACATGCCCTCATTCTCCCCTTCGACGCCGAGGGCCCCGGCGCGCGGAACGCGCACCGGAGCCCTCGGACGACCGCCCTTGCGACTACTTGCCGGCCTTCTCGCCGAACAGGCGGGCCAGCAGGGCCTCCTGCTCGGCCAGGTGCAGCTTGTTCGACCCCACCGCGGGCGAGGAGGCCGCCGGGCGCGAGACCCGCTTCAGCCTGAGGCCCTCGATGTGGTGCGGCAGCTTCAGCGCCATGAACGGCCAGGCGCCCTGGTTGGCGGGCTCGTCCTGCACCCAGACCACTTCCTCGTGGTTCGGGTACTTGGCGAGCTCGGCCTTGATCTCGTCCACCGGCGGCGGGTAGAGCCGCTCGACCCGCACCACGGCGGTGTCGTTGGCCCCGGCCGCGTCGCGGGCCGCCGCGACGTCGTAGTAGATCTTGCCGGTGGTGAGCAGCACCCGCTTGACGCCGGCCGGCTCCACCGCGGCGCTGGTCTCCGGGATGACCGGCAGGAACCGGCCCTCGGTGATCTGCTCCACGGTCGCGGCCGCCGCCTTGTGCCGCAGCAGCGACTTGGGCGTGAACACGACCAGCGGCTTCTGCCGGTCCGACAGGACCTGCCAGCGCAGCAGGTGGAAGTAGTTGGCCGTGGTGGTCGGGTAGACCACCGTCATGTTGTCCTGCGCGCACATCTGGAGGAAGCGCTCGATGCGCGCCGAGGAGTGGTCCGGCCCCTGGCCCTCGTAGCCGTGCGGCAGCAGCAGCACGACGCCGGAGCGCTGGCCCCACTTCTGCTCGCCGGAGGAGATGTACTCGTCGATGACCGACTGGGCGCCGTTGACGAAGTCGCCGAACTGCGCCTCCCACATCACCAGCGCGTCCGGGCGGGTCATCGCGTAGCCGTACTCGAAGCCCAGGGCCGCGTACTCGCTGAGCAGCGAGTCGTGGACGTAGAACTTCGACACGCCCTGCCCGAACTGCTTGAGCGGGGTGTACTCCTCGCCGGTCTTGCGGTCCACCAGCACCGCGTGCCGCTGGCCGAAGGTGCCGCGGCGCGAGTCCTGGCCGACCAGGCGGACCGGGTGGTCGTCCATCAGCAGCGACCCGAACGCCAGCGCCTCGCCGGTCGCCCAGTCCATCGCGTCGTCCTCGACCGACTGCACGCGCCGCTGCAGGATCGGCTGCAGGCGCGGGTGCACCGAGAAGCCCTCGGGCAGGCTGACCTGCGCGTCGATGATCTGCTTGACGGTCTCGCGGGAGATCGCGGTGCCGACCGACGCGTGGTCGATCGGGATGCGCTCCTCCACGTCGGGCTTGACCACCGAGCCGGGCTCGGCCGGCTTCTTGAGCGCCTCGCGGGTCTCGGTGAAGGCCCGCTCCAGCTGCTCCTGGTAGTCGCGCAGCGCCGCCTCGGCCTCCTCGACCGTGATGTCGCCGCGGCCGATCAGCGCCTCGGTGTAGAGCTTGCGGACCGAGCGCTTGGCGTCGATCAGGTCGTACATCAGCGGCTGGGTGAACGAGGGGTTGTCCGACTCGTTGTGGCCCCGGCGCCGGTAGCAGACCATGTCGATGACGACGTCCTTCTTGAACGTCTGGCGGTACTCGAAGGCGAGCCGCGCCACGCGGGCGCACGCCTCGGGGTCGTCGCCGTTGACGTGGAAGATCGGCGCCTGGATCATCCGCGCCACGTCGGTGGAGTAGACGCTGGAGCGCGAGTACTCGGGCGCGGTGGTGAAGCCCACCTGGTTGTTGATGATCACGTGCACGGTGCCGCCGGTGCGGTAGCCGCGCAGCTGCGACAGGTTCAGGGTCTCGGCGACCACGCCCTGCCCGGCGAACGCCGCGTCGCCGTGGATCAGCACCGGCAGCACGCTGAAGCCGGCCTCGCCGACGTCCAGCAGGTCCTGCTTGGCGCGTGCCACGCCCTCCAGCACCGGGTCCACGGTCTCCAGGTGCGAGGGGTTGGCGACCAGCTCGGTGTGGATCTTGGAGCCGTCGTCGGCGACGAAGTCGCCCGAGGCGCCCAGGTGGTACTTCACATCGCCCGAGCCCTGGGCGCTGCGCGGGTCGAGGTTGCCCTCGAACTCGCCGAAGATCTGCCCGTAGGACTTGCCGACGATGTTGGCCAGCACGTTGAGGCGGCCGCGGTGGGCCATGCCGATGACGACCTCGTCCAGGTGCGCCTTGGCGGCCGCGGAGATCACCGAGTCCAGCAGCGGGATGACCGACTCGCCGCCCTCCAGCGAGAACCGCTTCTGCCCGACGAACTTGGTCTGCAGGAAGGTTTCGAACGCCTCGGCGCTGTTGAGGCGGCGCAGCACGTGCAGCTGCTCCTCGCGCGAGGGCTTGTCGTGGGCGACCTCGATGCGCTCCTGCATCCAGGCCCGCTCCTCGGGGTCCTGGATGTGCATGTACTCGATGCCGACGGTGCGGCAGTAGGCCATGCGCAGCACGCCGAGGATGTCGCGCAGCTTCATGGTCGGCTTGCCGCCGAACCCGCCGGTCGCGAACTCGCGCTCCAGGTCCCACAGCGTCAGCCCGTGCTGGAGGATGTCCAGGTCGGGGTGGCGGCGCTGCTTGTACTCCAGCGGGTCGGTGTCGGCCATCAGGTGGCCGCGCACGCGGTAGGCGTGGATCAGCTCGTGGACCCGGGCGACCTTGGCGACGTCGTCCTCGTGCGAGGCGGAGATGTCCTTGACCCAGCGCACCGGCTCGTAGGGGATGCGCAGCGCTTCGAAGATCTCGTCGTAGAAGCCGTCCTCGCCCAGCAGCAGCTGGTGGATGCGGCGCAGGAAGTCGCCCGACTGGGCGCCCTGGATGATGCGGTGGTCGTAGGTGGAGGTCAGCGTCATGACCTTGCTGATCCCCATGCGCGACAGGGTGTCGGCCGACGCGCCGGCGAACTCGGCCGGGTACTCCATCGCGCCCACGCCGACGATCGTGCCCTGGCCGGGCATCAGCCGCGGCACCGAGTGCACGGTGCCGATGGTGCCGGGGTTGGTCAGCGAGATCGTGGTGCCCTGGTAGTCCTCGATCGTCAGCTTGTTGTTGCGCGCCTTGCGGACGATCTCCTCGTAGGCCGCCCAGAACTGGCGGAAGTCCAGCGTGTCGGCGGCCTTGATCGACGGCACCACCAGCTGGCGCTGGCCGTCGTCCTTCTGCAGGTCGATGGCCAGGCCGAAGTTGACGTGCTCGGGCTTGACCAGCACCGGCTTGCCGTCGACCTCGGTGTAGGCGGCGTTCATCTCCGGCATCGCCGCCAGCGCCCGCACGATCGCGAAACCGATCAGGTGGGTGAAGGAGACCTTGCCGCCGCGACCGCGCTTCAGGTGATTGTTGATCACGATGCGGTTGTCGATCAGCAGCTTGGCGGGGACCGCGCGCACGCTGGTGGCGGTCGGCACCGACAGGCTGAGATCCATGTTGGCGGCCGTCCGGGCGGCCACGCCGCGCAGCCGGACCTCCTCCGCGCCGGCCGGCACGGGGGTGGCCGGCTTCTTGGCGGCGGGCTCGGCCTTCTTGGCGGCCGGCTTGGCCGCCGGGGCCTTCGCCCGGCCGTCGGTCCCGGCGGCCGGCGGCTTGGCTGTCGGCGGAGCCGCCGCGGTGCCGTTGGCGGCCTGGCCCGCAGGCTTGGCCGCGCCGTCGGTCGCCTGGGGGGCCTCCGGGGAGGCGGTGGTCGCGGCCGGCCGGGAGCCCGGCTGGTAGTCCGCGAAGAAGTTCCACCAGGCTTCGTCAACCGAGTTCGGGTCTTCGAGGTACTTCTGGTACAGCTCGTCGACCAGCCACTCGTTGGCACCGAAGTCGGTCATCTTGGGGTCGGCACTAGATTGCGACGACTCTGTCGACACGGCGGAGATCGCCCTCTTCCGCAGCTCGCAGGTGAGTTCTGAGACGAGTCAAGGCTACTCGCCTTCGGACGGCACTTTGGCAGCCGCGAGGCTAGCCGGGCCTCGGACGGCGCGATCCGGACGATTCCGTCCAACCGGTACGGCGGTCCGGGCGGGGGCGCGGACGGGGGTCCGCACGGTGGTCCGCACGGCGCCCTCGGCGGGGCCGGCCGGGCCCCGGCCGGCCTCCGTCCGGGCGGCGGTCAGTGCGTGTGCGGGGCGACGGTGGGGCCCTCGCTGGCCTGCACCAGCACGAAGCCCTGGCCCTGGAAGGCCAGCTGCATGGCCTCGCCGCTGCCGCGGCCGATCAGGGCCCCGGCCTTGAAGGTGCGGTTCACCCCGACCTGGAGGCTGGTGCTCCAGGCCACCGCCGACTGGCCGTCGGCGAAGGTCGGGGCGCGGCCGGCGTCCAGCATGACCGGGGTGCCGTGCGAGGTCAGCGCGACCCAGCCGGTGCCCTGGAGGGTGGTGTTGAACAGGCCGCCCGCGGCGATGCCGGCGCCCTGCACCCGCTGGATGTCGGACTGCAGGTGGGAGTCGTAGGCCAGGATGTTGGCCCCGTTGACGGTGATCCCCTCGTTCTCCAGGTAGAACAGGTGGATGTCGTCGGCGTCGTTGGCCACGAACAGCAGGCCCTGCCCGGTGACGCGCATCAGCGGCACGCCCTCGCCGGTGAGGGCCTTCTTCAGGAACTTGCCGACGCCGCCGGAGCCCTGGTAGTCGAACTCCATCTGGCCCTGGAAGGCGACCATGGAGCCCTGCCGGGCCAGGACGTCGCCGTTCAGGTGGATGCGGAGCATCTTGGAGTTCTGCAGGGTGAAGTGGCCGGGAACCGGCTGGCCCTGGTCCAGGTTGCCGAAGAAGGCGCTGCGCATGGAGGGTGGACCTCTCTGTGCTGGTCATAACGGTCGTATGGGGTCGCCAGCATAGTGTCGGGGCCGGACGGAAACTGATCGTTCCGGTGATCGCCCCCCCGGGGCGGCGCGGTCGCGGCTCCGGGCGGCCCGGCGCGGCCCGGCCCCGGTCCGGCCCGCGCTCAGCCCCGGCCGTGCGGGGCCGTCCAGTCGGTCAGCGGGCCCTTGGGGACCACGCCCGAGGGGTTGATGTTGCGCTGCGTGACGTAGTAGTGCCGCTTGATGTGGTCGAAGTCGGTGGTCCCGCCGAACGCGGGCAGGGAGTAGAGGTCGCGCGCGTAGGCCCACAGCGCCGGGTAGTCGGCCAGGCGGCGCAGGTTGCACTTGAAGTGGCCGTGGTAGACCGCGTCGAAGCGGGCCAGGGTGGGGTAGAGGCGCACGTCGGCCTCGGTCAGCCGGTCGCCGAACAGGTAGCGGCCGGCGGACAGGCGCTCCTCCAGGGCGTCCAGGGTGGCGAACAGCGCGTCCACCGCCTCCTCGTAGGCGGCCTGGGAGGTGGCGAAACCGGCCTTGTAGACGCCGTTGTTGACGGTGGTGTAGATCAGCTCGTTCAGCTCGTCGATCTCGCCGCGCAGGTCGGCGGGGTAGAGGTCGGGCGCGCCCTCGGCGTGCCAGGCCGCGAACTCGGTCTCCATCGCGATGGTGATCGCCGGGAAGTCGTTGGTGACCAGCCGCCGGGTCTCGCCGTCCCACACGCACGGCACGGTGTAGCGGCCCTCGAAGGCGGGGTCGGCGGCCAGGTACAGCTCCGACAGGAAGTCGGCGCCGGTGACCGGGTCGGGCTGGGGGAAGCGCCAGCCGCGCTCGTCGCGGATCGGGTCCACCACGCCGACGCTGATCACCTCCTCCAGGCCCAGCAGCCGCCGGACGATCAGCGTGCGGTGCGCCCAGGGGCAGGCGTAGGACACCAGCAGCCGGTAGCGGCCGGGCCCGGCCTCGTAGCCGCTGCTGCCGTCGGCGGTGATGGCGTCGGTGAACCGGTTGGGCTGGCGGACGAAGCGGCCGCCGTCGAGTTCCTGCGCGGTCATGCGGAGCCACCGTTCTGGTCGCGGTCTGGAGACGGTCCCGCCGCCACGATAACCGCCGGTCCGCGGCGCGTGGCGGTCATGCCGGGCCGGGCCGGACGGCGACGCGGTCCGACACCCGCCCGGTGACCGGCGGCAGGTCCAGGAACGTGCGGATGCCCGGCGCGGCCGCGCACACCACCGGCACCGCGTTCAGGGCGTGCGCGGCGGCGGCCGCGACCCCGCTGCTCACCCAGTCCTCGTCGGTGGTCAGCGTGATCGACGGGCGGCCGTGCACCCGCACCGCGTAGCCGGGCCGGCCCCACTCCGGCAGCCGCCGCGCGTCGGCCTTGTGGATCACCTCGGTGGTCAGCACCGGGCGGCCGCCGGTCATGCCGCTGAACCGCCAGCGGGCCGCGGCGACCGTGCCCGCCGGGACCGTCCCGGCGGTGAGGGGCAGGTCGGCGGGGGCCAGCCGGTGGTCCACGTCCACGTCGATCTCCTCCAGCTCCAGGCCCAGCCCGGCCGCCACCAGGTGCAGGCTCTCGCCGAACAGCGAGCGCATCGCGGCGCGGGCGGGCCGCAGCGCGTGCAGGTAGTCCTCCTCGGTGCGGCCGAACCCCACCACCTGGTGCACCATCCCCCAGGACGGGTGGGCGGAGAAGTCCGAGCACTCGCGCGCGTAGACGTGGGTGATCTGCCGGGACAGCCGGGACAGCATCAGCGGCATCACGTCCGACATGAAGCCGGGGTTGATGCCGCTGCCGTGGACGGAGGTCCCGCCGCGCTTGCAGGCGTCCTCCAGCTCGCCGACCAGGCGGGGGCCGTGCGCGTACGGGTACACGAAGCCGTTGGTGGCGACGACGTTCTTGCCGGAGGCCAGCAGCGCGGTCACCGTCTCCATCTCGGCGAACGGGTCGCCGGCGGTGCCGGGCGCGTAGACCACGCAGTCGGCGTCCAGGTCCAGGATCTCGCCGAGGTCGTCGGTGGCGGTGACGCCGACCGCCTCCCGCCCGGCCAGCACCCCGGCGTCCATGCCCGCCTTGCCCGCCGCGTGCACGCGCACCCCGGCCAGTTCGAGGTCGGGGCGGTCCAGCACGCCGCGGATCACGCTGCGGCCCAGCGCGCCCGTCGCCCACTGCACCACGCGGATCGGGCGCTCGCCCATGGGCTGCCTCCGTGATCGATGAGTGAAGGAGACTAACCGGCGAACGGGGCCCCGGTCCCCGTGAACGGCGCGATTCCCGGGGAAGATTCAGAAATCCAGGGGGCGAATCCGAGCGGCGTTCGGTCGGCGTGGTACCACTGGGTAACCCTTGGATGATTACCTGGGGACGCAGTCGATCGGCATACCGGCCGGTATGCCAGTAGGCACGGTGGAGGAGACAGGGATGTCGGAACTGCGCTATGACGGCCGGGTCGCGGTGGTCACCGGGGCCGGGCACGGCCTGGGCCGCCAGCACGCGCTGGAGCTGGCCGCCCGCGGCGCCAAGGTCGTGGTGAACGACCTGGGCGGCGACCGGACCGGCGCGGGCGCCTCGGCGGGCCCGGCCCAGCAGGTCGTCGAGGAGATCAAGAAGAACGGCGGCGAGGCCGTCGCCAACCCCGACAACGTGGCCACCCCCGAGGGCGCGCAGGCGATCGTCCAGACCGCGCTGGACGCCTTCGGCAAGCTCGACATCGTCGTCAACAACGCCGGCATCCTGCGCGACAAGTCCTTCAAGAACATGTCGGTGGAGGAGTTCGACTCGGTCATCGCGGTGCACCTGCGCGGATCGTTCCTGGTCTCCAGCGCCGCCTGGTCGCACCTGCGCGAGCAGGGCTACGGCCGCATCGTCAACACCTCGTCCCCGGCCGGCCTGTTCGGCAACTTCGGCCAGGCCAACTACGCCACCGCCAAGATGGGCCTGGTCGGCTTCACCAAGACCCTCGCCCACGAGGGCGCCAAGTACAACATCAAGGCCAACGCGATCGCCCCGGTCGCCTGGACCCGCATGACCGAGGACCTGCTGCCGGCCGACTTCGCCGACAAGCTGGGCGTCGACCAGGTCACCCCGCTGGTCGCCTACCTCGCGCACGAGGAGAACCCCGACTCCGGCGAGGTCTACACCGTCGGCGGCGGCCGCATCGCCAAGATCTTCGTGGCGGAGGGCCCCGGCTACGGCCAGAAGGAGACCCTCACCGTGGAGTCGGTGCGCGACAACTGGGCCGCCATCAACTCCGCCGACCCGCTGACGGTCTTCAAGAACGTGGGCGAGCAGATGGGCCCGCTGATCCAGCAGCTCACCTCCTGAGTTGGGGGACCTGACGCTCGACCGGCGGGACGGGGTGCTCACGATCACCCTGTCCCGGCCGGAGCGCCTGAACGCCGTCACCGGCGCCCTGACCGAGGAGATGCTCGACGTCCTCAACGAGCTGATGCGCGACGCCGCGACCCGCGTCGTCGTGCTCACCGGCGAGGGCCGCGGCTTCTGCTCGGGGATGGACCTGCAGGGTGGCGACCCCGGCGCCGGCGACGAGGGCCGCGCCCAGCGCATCTACCGGGGCATCGCGCGCGGCGGCGAGGTGACCGCGCGGCTGCGGGAGATCCCGCAGCCGGTCATCGCGGCGCTGCACGGCCCGGTGGCCGGGATGGGCGTGTCCTGGGCGCTGGCGTGCGACCTGCGGGTGGCCGACCCGACCACCCGGTTCGTGGTGCCGTTCGTGGACCTCGGCCTGTCGGCGGGCGACTGCGGCCTGTCGTGGCTGCTGCCCCGGCTGGTCGGCCCGGCGAAGGCCGCCGAGATCTTCTACCGGGCGCGGCGGCTGGACCTGGAGGCCGCCCGCGCCCTGGACCTGGTCACCGAGGTGGCCGAGCCGGGCCGCGACCTGGAGGGCGCGCTCGCGCTGGCCGGGGAGCTGCTCGCCAAGTCCCCCTACGGCCTGCGCCGCACCAAGGAGCTGCTGAACCTGTCGCTGGACGCGCCGGGCCTGCGCCAGCAGCTCGCCGCCGAGACCGGCGTGCAGTCCCTGGCGTTCTTCACCCAGGACCTGGTGGAGGGCATGTCGGCGACCATGGAGAAGCGGCCGCCGGACTTCAAGAACCGCTGAAGCCGCTGGACCGAACGGCTGCGGCCCGTGGCGAGCGCCACGGGCCGCAGCCGTTCGTTCGTGCGGGGGAGGGCCCGGTCAGGAGGACAGGGCCCCGGCCAGCGCCTCCACGTAGCGGAGCGCCGCCAGCCGCGCCAGCGCCGGGTGCGCGCCCAGCGGCTGGGCGTGGCCGGCGCCGGCCATCGCGGCCACCGCCGCGATCCGGCCCGTGTCGGCCTCCGAGCCGATCAGGTGCGGGGCGACGGCCACCGAGTGCGCGCCCGAGGAGCGCAGCTGCTCGGCGGCGGCCTTGATCGCGCCGTCGTCGTCCAGCGCCGCGGTGAACACCGGGGTGGCCAGCCGCGCGGCCAGCAGCACGCTGGTGACCTCGGCCTGCCGCACCGCCTCGGCGTCCCCGGGGGTGACCACGACCACGCCGCCGGCCGCGGTGACCATCGTCATCATGCGGATGCGGTCGGCGCGGGCCAGCCCCGCGTCGGCCAGCCGGTCGTGCAGCGCCTCGGCGATGAACGGGTGCGGGCCGAGCGGCTCGGCGGCCAGCACCGGCGCGGGCGCGCCCGCCACCGCGTGCCGCACCGCGGCCTGGGCCGCCGGGTCCGGGCCGGTGACCAGCGGGACCACCACGGCCGCCGGCTCGTCGGGCCGCTGCTGGCGCAGCCCGGCCAGCACCGCGCCGAGCGACGCCTCGGGGCCCTCCAGATGCCCGACCAGGGCCGGCTGGCCGGTGTGCTCGATCTCCACCAGCCGGGCGAGCTCGGCCGCCACCTGCGCCGCGGGGTGCCGTGCGGAGCCGGGTGCGGCGAGGACCAGGGCGGGGGACCCGGGGGGCAGCAGGAACGACTCGTCGCCGCGATGCCGCCCGCCGCGGGGGGTGCGGCGGCGCCTCGACGGAAGTGCCTCGGATGCCTGGCTTTCGGAACTCACGGCGGGAATGGTAACGCTGATCGCCTCCGTTCCGGAGATCTCCCTGCTCCCGGGAGCCAAATGTGACCCGGGGGCGGGGGTGAACTGGCGTGACTTTTGTGGCGAAATGGTGGGAAGTTGCGGCGTGCCGCCGCGCAACCTCTATGATCGCGGCGAACCAGCCGCCCGGGGGGACGACCTGCCACGAGGTGCCATGAATCCTCGCACGCGCTCGATCCGTTCCAAGGTCGTGCTGCTGTCACTGGTGCCCTTGTCGTCGCTGGTCGCCCTCTGGGCCTTCGCCGCCGCCATCACGCTCGGCGACGCGCTGGAGCACCGCCGCGCCGAGCAGTCCATCGACCGCATGAGCCGCGCCGTCCAGGAGGCCGTCTTCGCGCTCGGCGCCGAGCGGCAGGCGTCGGTCACCTTCCTCGCCGCCCGCAACGACCGTCCCCGCGAGGAGCTGAGCGCCGCGCGCGCCCGCGCGGACCAGGCGCTGGCGCTGTTCCGGCGCCAGGCCGAGGCCGAGACCGACGCCGCGGACGGCCGGGGGGCGGCGCGCATCAAACTGCTGTCGGAGGCGCTGCGCAAGTTCGGCGAGGTGCCGAACCTGCGCGGGCGCGTCGACGGCCGCACCCTGGACCCGGTCGGCGCGCTCACCGCCTACAACGTGCCGGTGGACGCCATCTACGACTTCACCGCCAAGCAGACCGAGGTCGACGACGGCGCGCTCTTCCAGTGGGGCAGCGGCATGGTGCACGGCGCCCGCGCGATGGACCTGATCATGCGCGAGAGCGCGCTGGTGTCGGGCGCCGCCGCCCGGACCGGCCGGCTCACCCCCGCCGAGCACCGGCTGTTCGTGGAGCTGGTCGCCCAGCAGCGGCTGCGCTGGTCCGACGAGCGCTCGCTGATGCCCCCCGACGTCTACGAGCGCACCCTGCGGCCGCACTTCTCCTCCTTCGGCTTCACCGCCTTCCAGCGGCTGGAAAACGAGATCGCCGCCAACGCGCGCGCCGGCGTGGACGCGCAGAGCTGGGGCCTCGCCATCAAGTCCACGCTGGAGGGCCTGAACGAGGGCCACCTGCGCGGCACCAGGCTGATGGCCCAGCGCCAGGACGAGGTCGGCGACGCGCTGCTGCTGCGCGTGGTGCTGGCGGGCGGCGTCGGCCTGGCGGCGGTGCTGGTGTCGATCGTGCTGTCGGTGCGGTTCGGCCGCGGCCTGATCCGCGAGCTGACCGACTTGCGCCGCTCGGCCGCCGACCTGGCGGGGCGGCGGCTGCCGGGCGTGGTGGCGCGGCTGGTGCGCGGCGAGAAGGTGGACGTGGCCGCCGAGTCGCCCGCGCCGGTGGGCGGCCGCACCACCGAGGTCGCCGCCGTCGCCGAGGCGTTCACCGCCGTGCAGCGCACCGCGGTCGGCGCGGCGGTCGGGCAGGCCGAGCTGCGCGAGGGCGTGCGCCGCATCTTCCTCAACATCGCCCGCCGCAACCAGTCGCTGCTGCACCGCCAGCTCGCCATGCTGGACGCGCTGGAGAGCCGCGCCGAAGCCGACGACCTCGCCGAGCTGTTCAAGCTCGACCACCTGACCACCCGGATGCGGCGGCACGCCGAGAGCCTGATCATCCTGTCCGGCGCCACGCCCGGCCGGGGCTGGCGCAGGCCCGTCGCGGTCGCCGACGTGCTGCGCGGCGCGGTCGGCGAGATCGAGGACTACACGCGGGTGTCGGTGCTGACCGAGTCGGCCGACGGCCTGGTCGGCGCGGCCGTCACCGACGTGATCCACCTGCTGGCCGAGCTGCTGGACAACGCCGCCGCGTTCTCCCCGCCCGCCACCGAGATCCGGATGATGGCCGAGCGGGTCGGCAGCGGCTTCGTGATCGAGGTGGAGGACCGGGGCCTCGGCGTGCGGCCCGACGCGCTGGAGGAGATCAACCGGCGGCTGGCCGACCCGCCGGAGTTCGACCTGGTGGACACCGACCAGCTCGGCCTGTTCGTGGTGGCGCGGCTGGCGGCCCGGCACGGCGCGCGGGTGTCGCTGCGGCCCTCGCCGTACGGCGGCACGTCGGCGATCGTGCTGCTGCCGCACGAGCTGGTCGTGCCGGCGGAGCGCCTGGACGACGAGCCGCTGGACGACGAGCCGTCGGACGGCGGGCCTGCGGACGGCGGGTCCTCGGACGGCGGACCCTCGGGCGATGCGCGTTCGGGCGGGGTGCTTGGGGGAGAGCACGGGTTCGGCTCTGACGAGAGGGACGCCGAGGCCGGCGTTCCCGCGTCCGTGTCCGTGCCT
Organism: Spirillospora sp. NPDC050679; assembly: GCA_044456955.1. Taxonomy (GTDB): domain Bacteria; phylum Actinomycetota; class Actinomycetes; order Streptosporangiales; family Streptosporangiaceae; genus Spirillospora. The sequence goes on from JBITGK010000027.1 coordinate 74,823, forward strand.
GAGGTCGTGTCCTGGCCCGAGCCGCAGCCACAGTCGCAACCGCAGCCGCAGTCGCAGCCGGAACCCGAACGGGAGCCGGCGCACGCCTTCGGACACGACGCCGGGCCGGTGTTCGAGCCCCTGCCCGAACGCGTCGTCCAGCTCCACGGCGCGCCTTCCGCCGAGTCCCCCGCAGAGCTTCCCGCCGAACCGCCCGCCCCGCACCGCCTCCCCGCCAACCCCTGGTTCGACGACGACCCCGTCCCCGTCCCCGACCTCTCCCCGGTCGCGGGGGCCCCCGCCTTCCAGCCCCAGACTCCCGCTCCCGACCCGGCGGACGCCGACCCGGCGCCCGCCGACACCTACGCCGGACTGCCCCGGCGCCGCCGCCAGGAGAGCCTGGCCCCGCAGCTGCGCACCACCGACCGGCCGCCGCCTCCCGCGGCCGGCGACAGCGCGCACGGGGTGGTCGTGCGGTCGCCCGAGCAGGCCCGGTCGATGATGAGCTCCATCCAGCAGGGATGGCGGCGCGGCCGCTCGGAACCGGGCGGCGGCGACAGCGGCGGCGACACAGGCGAGGGGAACGAGCCATGACCGACACCGCGACCGGTGAACTGAGCTGGCTGCTCAACGACTTCGGCGAACGGGTCCCGGCCGTGCGGCAGTCGGTGATCCTGTCGCGCGACGGGCTGGCCATCGCCGCCTCCCACGCGCTGGCCCGCGAGGACGCCGAGCACCTGTCGGCGCTGGCGGCCGGCGTGCAGAGCCTGGCGCGCGGCGCGGGCCGGCACTTCGACGGCGGCGGCGTCCGGCAGACCATCATCGAGCTGGACCGGCTGCTGGTGTTCGTCACCGCCGCCGGCGACGGCACCTGCCTGGCGGTGCTGGCCGCCGCCGACGCCGACGCCGGGCTGATCGCCTACGAGATGGCGGTGCTGGTCAAGCGGGTGGGTCGCCACCTGCAGACCCGGCCGCGGGTCGCGGGGGACTGAGCGGCGGTGAGCCCCTCGCAAGACCGCTGGCTGGACGGCGAGGCGGGCCCGGTGGTGCGCCCCTACACCCTGACGCGCGGGCGCACGCGGCCGCGCGGCGAGTCGTTCGACCTGATCGCGGTGGTCGCCGCGACCGGCGCCGCCCCGGGCGTCCGCTACCGCTACAGCCCCGAGCACCGGCGGGTGCTGGAGCGGTGCGCGAGCCCGGTGCCGGTCGCCGACCTGGCCTCCGACGTCGCGCTGCCGCTGGGGGTGGTGCGGGTGCTGCTGGGCGACCTGCGCGACGACGGCCTGGTCGCGGTGGTCGCGACCATCGAGCGCAACGGCTCCAGGCCCAACGTGGGCGTGCTGAGGGAGGTGCTGAATGGCCTACGCGCCCTATGAGGCGGGGGCCGGCGGCGACGCGCCGCTGGTCACCACCAAGATCCTGGTGGCGGGCGGGTTCGGCGTCGGCAAGACGACGATGGTCGGCGCGATCAGCGAGATCCGGCCGCTGCGCACCGAGGAGCCGCTGACCGAGCGCGGCGCCCGGGTGGACGACGTGACCGGCGTGGAGCGCAAGTCCACCACCACCGTGGCGATGGACTTCGGCCGCATCACGCTCACCGAGCGGCTGGTGCTGTACCTGTTCGGCACGCCGGGCCAGGAGCGGTTCTGGTTCATGTGGGACGAGCTGGCGCACGGCGCGCTCGGCGCGGTGGTGCTGGCCGACACCCGCAGGCTGCCCGACTGCTTCCCCTCCATCGACTACTTCGAGCGGCGCGGCACCCCGTTCGTGGTCGCGGTCAACTGCTTCGACGGCGTGGAGACCCACCGCGCCGACGACATCGCGATCGCGCTGGACCTCGATCCGGGCGTGCCGGTGGTGCTGTGCGACGTGCGCCGCCGCGAGTCCTGCAAGCAGGTGCTGGTGGCGCTGGTGGAGCACGTGCTGAGCCTGCCGGAGGAGGAGCCGGAGAGCCCCGGTGCGCCGTCGGTGGCGCCGGTCAACGGTTGATGCCGGACGAACCCGTCCATCCTCTGACGTAGTAGGCTCCGGCAGACCTCCGCACACCCCGTTCAGGGAGGTTGTCCATCGTATGTCCCCGCGCCTGTCGTCCATCCGGTCGAGGATCACCCTGCTGGTCCTCGTGCCGCTGCTGTCGCTGGCCGGGCTCTGGGCGTTCGTCACCGTCACCAGCTACGGCGACGCCGCCCAGCTCCTGAACAGCCGGGAGTTCCAGCAGAAGTCGGTGCTGCCCACCCAGCGGCTCATCGGCGAGCTGCAGAAGGAGCGCAGGCTGTCGGTGTGGCGGCTGGGCGCCGACCCCTCGGCCGACCGGGGCGTGCTGAACGCCCAGCGGCAGAGCACCGACGAGGCCCGCGCGGCCGTCGAGCGCCACAGCCGCGACGCGGGCCTGCGCGACGCGGTGCTGCCGAGCGTCCGCGCCCGCATCGAGGCGCTGGTGGCGCGGCTGAACGCGCTGGAGTCGGTGCGCCGCACCGTGGACGACCACACCGCCGAGCGCCAGCGCGCGCTCGCCGAGTACTCCGGGATGATCGACGCCGGGTTCGCCATCTACAGCTCGGTCGCCCCGGGCGACGGCGCGATCGCCGGCGACGCCCGCACCCTCACCGCGATGGGCCGCGCCCGCGAGTTCCTCAGCCGTCAGGACGCGCTGCTCAGCGGCGCGCTGGCGGCGGGCCGCATGACGCCCGCCGAACGCGGCCAGTTCGCCCAGCTGTCGGGCGCGCAGCGCTTCCTGTTCGCCGACACCTCGCCCAACCTCCCGGCGGGCGCGCTGAACCGGTACCGGGCGCTCACCGACAGCAAGGAGTTCGAGCAGCTGCGCAAGCTGGAGGACCAGGTCGTCCGCGGCACCGACACCGTCCGCGGCGACGGCGCGCGCAGCACCCGGCAGAACGGGCAGCCGACGGCCAGGACCGGCGCGCGCACCGCCCGCACGCCGCCGGCGCAGGCGCCGGTGCTGGACGCCGCCGTCTGGCGCAGCACCGCCGACACCGCCAACCACCGCCTGTACGAGTTCGAGAACGCGCTGCTGGCCGAGGTCACCGACCGGGCCGAGAACATCGCGGTCGGGGTGTTCACGAAGCTGGCCATCGCGGGCGGCCTCGGCCTGCTGGCCGTGGTCGCCTCGGCGCTGATCGCCGCGGGCGTCTCGCGGCGCCTGCTGCGCGAGTGCCGCACGCTGGCCGCCCGCGTCACCGACTTCGCCCGGCACCGCCTGCCGGTGCTGGCCGACCAGGTGCGCGCGGGCAACCCGGTGGACCCGGCCGACGAGCCCCGCGACGACGTCTACCGCATCGACGAGATCCGGGTGATCTCCGAGTCGTTCACCGCCACCCGCGACGCGGTGCTGGTGGCGGCGGCGGGCGAGGTCGCCGCGCGGCGCGGGATCAGCGAGGTCTTCGTCAACCTGGCCCGCCGCAACCAGGCGCTGCTGCACCGCCAGCTCAGCCTGCTGGACACCATGGAGCGCCGCACCGAGGACCCCGCCGAGCTGGCCGACCTGTTCCGGCTGGACCACCTGGCCACCCGCATGCGCCGCCACGCCGAGGGCCTGGTCATCCTGGCGGGCAAGAACACCGGGCGCGGCTGGCGGCGGCCGGTGCCGCTGGTGGACGTGGTCCGCGGCGCGGTCGCCGAGGTCGAGGACTACCCGCGCGTGCGGGTGCAGCCGCTGCCGCGCATCGCGCTGGTGGGCACGGCCGTCGCCGACGTGATGCACCTGCTGGCCGAGATGGTGGAGAACGCCACCACCTTCTCCCCGCCGCAGTCGCCGGTGCAGGTCAGCGGGCACGCGGTCGGCAACGGCTTCGCGATCGAGATCGAGGACCGCGGGCTCGGCATGACCGAGGAGGCGGTGCGGGTCGCCAACGCGCGGCTGGCCGACCCGCCGGAGTTCGACCCGTCCGACAGCGCCCAGCTCGGCCTGTTCGTGGTCGCGCGGCTGGCGCGGCGGCACGACATCAGGGTGACGCTGCGGCAGTCCCCGTACGGCGGCACGACCGCGATCGCGCTGCTGCCCGGCGCCCTCATCACCGACCACCCCGACGGCGACCTGGCGCTGCGCCGCAGCACCGGGCCGATGCCCGCGCTGGCGCAGAACGGCACCGGGACGGCCCCGACCGCCGTGCCGCAGGCGGGCGCGGCGGTGGGGCAGCGAGGGCAGCGGGGACAGGCCGGCCAGTTGGGGCAGCCGGGGGTGGTGCGGCTGGTGGCCGAGCCCGCCGAGTCCGCCCGCCTCGCCGAGACCGCGCCCGCCGAGCCGGTCGGCGGGGCGCCCGGCGCGGTCTCGGAGCCGTTCGGCTCCAAGCCGACCGGTCCCGAGCCGTCGGTCCCGCAACCCACGCTGACCGCCGACGGGCTGCCGCGCCGCCGCCGTCAGGCGAACCTGGCGCCCCAGCTGCGCGACCAGACGGCCGCGCCGGGACGCGAGGGCCAGGGGCGGCACGCCGCCTCGCCGCCCCCCGAAGCCATGCACCAGGAGCCGCAAGCGGCCCCGGTGCCCGACCCCGCCCCGGTGGACATCCCCGCGGACACCGCGCCCGAGGTGTCGGCCGGAACCGGCGGGGAACGGTCGCCCGAGTCGTTGCGCTCGATGATGTCCGCCATGCAACAGGGCTGGCAGCGCGGCCGGCACGAAGCACGACAGGCCCCGGACCTACCGGACCAGGAGCCGCACCAAGCCGAGGAGGACCACACCCCATGACACACGCCCAGCAGATCGGAACGGCACCGACGGGCGCGCCCGGCGGCGAGCTGAACTGGCTGCTCGACAGCCTGGTGCAGCGGGTCGCCCAGGTGCAGAACGCGGTGGTGCTGTCCAGCGACGGCCTGCGGATCGCCGCCTCCAGCGGGCTGGCGCGCGAGGAGTCCGACCACCTGTCCGCCGTGGCCGCCAGCTTCCAGAGCCTGGCGCGCGGCGCGGGCGAGTCGTTCGGCGGCGGCGCGGTCCGGCAGACCATCGTGGAGATGGAGTCGGCGTTCCTGTTCGTCACCGCCGCCGGGCGCGGCGCGTGCCTGGCGGTCCTCGCCGACGCCGACGCCGACCTCGGCATCATCGCCTACGAGATGGCGATGCTGGTGACCCGGGTCGGCCAGCACCTGTCGGCCAACCCGCGCACCGCGGCCGGCGAGCCGGGCGGCGTGTGAGGTGACCCCGACCGGTGGGTCCGGGCCGCCGGGAGCGGCCTGGTACGACGACGCGGCAGGCCCGGTGGTGCGCCCCTACGCGCTCACCGGCGGCCGCACGCACTACGACGGGGTCGAGTTCGATCTGGTCGCGCTGATCGTCACCCGGGAGCCGGCCGAGGACGAGCCGGCCCCCGGTCCGGGTTCCGGTCCGGTCGCGCCACAATGGGCGCCGGAACCGGAACATGAGATGATCTTGGAGCTTTGCCGCACTCCGCTGTCGGTTGTCGAGATAGCGTCGGAACTGGAACTCCCCCTCGGGGTCGTCCGGGTGCTGCTCGGCGACCTGCTAGACCGCTCGCGGATCGAGGTCCGGCGCCCCGCGCCTGTGGCCCAGTTCCCCAGCGAGCGCGTACTCAAGGAAGTGATCGATGGAATCCGTGCGCTCTGAGCCTCCTTCGGGCGACCCTCAGGCGGCCCGGGGCCAGGCCCCCGGCCCGCAGGGCGAGTCCGCGCTGACCGTCAAGATCCTGGTCGCCGGCGGCTTCGGCGTCGGCAAGACCACCCTGGTCAGCGCGGTCAGCGAGATCCGGCCGCTGCGGACCGAGGAGGCCCTCACCGAGAAGAGCATCGGGATCGATGACACCTCGGCGGTCGAGCAGAAGACGACCACCACGGTGGCGATGGACTTCGGTCGCATCACCCTGCCCAACGGGCTGGTGCTGTTCGTGTTCGGCACGCCGGGCCAGGACCGGTTCTGGTTCATGTGGGACGAGCTGGCCAAGGGCGCGCTCGGCGCCGTCGTGCTGGTGGACACCCGCCGGCTGGCCGACTGCTTCCCGTCGGTGGACTACTTCGAGCGGCGCGGCGTGCCGTTCATCGTGGGCGTCAACAACTTCGAGGGCTCCGGCCGGCACACCCCCGAGCAGGTCCGCGACGCGCTGGACCTGCCGGCCGACATCCCGGTCATCAACTGCGACGTCCGGGACCGCGAGTCGGCCAAGCAGGTGCTGATCACCCTGGTCGAGCACATCATGCGCTCGATGAGCGGACGTCAGGGCAGTCTTACTTACTGACCTGTCCGAGCCGGCTTGCCGGGTGGCTTGTGCTGGCTTACCTGCTTGAGTTGTGCGGGCTGTTTCGGGCTGCGCTACGGGGTGGGTTGCTTTGCGCTGCGCTTTGGCGTGGGCTGCTTCTGGCGCGTCACCTGACAAAGCCCGTCTGGCCGCACCTGGCGAAGCCCCTCTGGTCGTGCGTGGCGAAGCCCGTCTGACCGCGCCTGGCGAAGCTCTCCTAGGCGTACTACGGGGCGGAGCGCTCCCTACCGGCGCCGCCGGGCCCTCCAGGGCCCGGCGGCGCCGTCGTCTGAACCTCAGCTCGCGCAGAGCAGGACTTACGGGCTAGGCCCGCCGTGGGCTCGTGCCCCAACCCACGCGTGAGGCGGGGGAATGGGCCGGCGCGGCCCACGGCGCGGCCCACCGCGCGGGCCCCTTTTACCGCCTGCCTTCGGGCCCCCCCGGGGGGGCGCGGGGGGCGGGGGGGGCGGGGGGCGGGGCCCTCGGAAAACCAGCCTGGGCCGGGGCGAACCAGGCCGCGGGGGGGTGGGGCGGGGGTAA
>JBITGK010000027.1:81554-142646 GCA_044456955.1 Spirillospora sp. NPDC050679
GGGGCCCCTTGGCCCCGCCGGCCGGCGGCCCGCGGGGGTGGCGCGCGGGGGGGGGGGGGGCCGAAGGCAGGCGCAGTCTTAACCCCTGCTTGCGCAGGGCAGAACATGCGGGCTGGGCTAGGCGCGGGTTCTCACCCCAACCCCGCGTGGGCTGGGCTGGGTGGAGCATGTGGGCAAACCCGTGCGGGTTGAGTCGGTGCCTCACCCTCGGCGAAAGCGGCTGTGTTTGCCTTGGGGGGACGTCCCCCCAAACCCCACACATGCCGGGGCTCACCCGCCCTGCGCTCGCTGGCGCTCGCTCCGGGCGGGCGATACCCGGGCAGGGGCCAGCCCCTACGACCCCGGCGGGGCTCCGCCCCACACCCCGCAACGGACGGCTGCGCCGCAGTGCTTGCTTCACACGGCAGGGGCTCCGCCCCCGCACCCCCGACGAGCTTGGGCTTCGCCCCTGTGGGTTGGGGTGGGTGTGGCCGGCTGGTCCTGCGCGGGGCGGGGTTGTTGCCGTCGGCTTTGTCTTCTTAGAGGACAAAGATCAAGAAATCTGGGGAAAAGGTCTTCCCGTCGCGGCGAAAGCCGGTTACGTTCTCGCCAAGCCCGCGACCCCGGAGGGACGGCGTGATGCGCATGACCGCCCGCCCGCAGAACCCGCATCAGGCGCGCCTGCTGCGGCTGCTGCGCGATGAGGGGCCCACCTCCCGTGCCGAGCTGGGCGACGTGGTCCACCTGTCGCGCTCCAAGCTCGCCGTGGAGCTGGAGAAGCTCGCCGGCCTCGGTCTCGTGGAGACCGCCGGGCTGGCGGCCTCGCGCGGTGGGCGGCGTTCGGGCATCGTGCGGCTCGCGCCCTCGTTGCGCTTCGTCGCCTTCGACATCGGCGCGACCTCGGTGGACGTGGCCGTCACCAACGGCGAGCTCGAAGTCCTCGGGCACGTCGGCGAGGAGTGCGACGTGCGGCAGGGCGCCACGGCCGTGCTGGAGCGGGCGCTGGAGCTGCTGGGCAAGCTGCGGCAGGACGGGCTGATCCCCGGGGCGGTGCACGGTACCGGCATCGGTGTGCCGGGGCCGGTCTCGTTCCGCGACGGCATGCCCGTGGTGCCGCCCATCATGCCCGGCTGGGACCGCTTCCCGGTGCGCGAGGCGATCGGCCAGGAGCTGGGCTGCCCGGTGCTGGTCGACAACGACGTGAACATCATGGCCCTCGGCGAGCTGCACGCCGGGCCCGCCCGGTCGGTGGCCGACTTCCTGCTGGTCAAGATCGGTACCGGTATCGGGTGCGGCATCGTGGTGGACGGCGCCATCTACCGGGGCGTGTCCGGCAGCGCGGGCGACATCGGGCACATCCGCATCGATGACGAGGGACCGCTGTGCGCGTGCGGCAACGCCGGCTGCCTGGAGGCCTACTTCGGCGGTGCCGCCCTGGCCCGCGACGCCACCGAGGCCGCGCGGTCCGGGGAGTCGCCCGTTCTCGCCGAGCTGCTCGGCGACCGGCCCGCGCTGACCGCGCGGGACGTCGCGACCGCGGCCGCCGCCGGCGACCCGGCGTCGGTGCGGCTCGTGCGCGAGGGCGGACGGCACGTCGGGCAGGTGCTCGCCGGGCTGGTCAGCTTCTTCAATCCGGGCCTGGTCGTCATCGCGGGCGGCGTCGCCGGGCTCGGCCACACGCTGCTCGCCGAGATCCGCTCGGTGGTCTACCGCCGGTCGCTGCCGCTGGCGACCGGGAACCTGCCGATCGTGCTGTCCGAACTCGCGGGTGCGGCGGGCGTCATCGGGGGCGCCCGCCTCATCAGCGACCACACCTTCACCCCTGCCTGATCCTCTTCCCCCGAGGAGGCCCGATGGGCCAGTACAACGGCGACCCGCCCGTGCTGCTGCGGATGCGCGGGATCGTCAAGCAGTTCCCGGGCGTGCGCGCCCTGGACGGCGTGGACCTGGACGTGCGGCCCGGCGAGGTGCACTGCCTGCTCGGCCAGAACGGCGCGGGCAAGTCCACCCTCATCAAGGTGCTCGCCGGGGCGCACCGGCCCGACGAGGGCGAGATCACCCTCGGCGGCGAGCCGTTCCGCCCGGCCGGCCCGACCGCGGCGATGCGCGCCGGGATCGCCACCATCTACCAGGAGCTGGACCTGGTGGACGGGCTGTCGGTCACTGACAATATTTTTCTCGGCCACGAGCGCGCCAGGTTCGGCTTCACCCGCCGGGAGGAGGGCGAGCGCAGGGCGCGGGAGCTGCTCACCCGGCTCGGGCACGGCGAGATCCCACCGCGCCGCGAGGCCGGGCGGCTCCCCGCCGCCGGGCAGCAGGTGGTCAGCATGGCGCGGGCGCTGTCGCACGAGGCCCGGCTGATCGTGATGGACGAGCCGTCGGCGGCGCTCGCCCACGACGAGGTCGACAACCTGTTCCGCATCATCCGCGAGCTCACCCGCGACGGGGTCGCCGTCGTCTACATCTCGCACCGGCTCGCGGAGATCCGCGAGATCGGCGACCGCGTGACGGTGCTCAAGGACGGCCGCACCGTGGCGCAGGGCCTGCCCGCGCGCTCCACCCCGACCGCCGAGGTCGTGGCGCTGATGACCGGCCGCGACATCGAGCACGCCTTCCCCGGGCGGCCCGAGCCGGAGGACGGGCGGCCCGAGGTGCTGCGCGTGGAGGGGCTGACGCTGCCGGGCGCGTTCGAGGACGTGTCGTTCAGCGTGCGCGCCGGCGAGATCGTCGGGCTGGCCGGGCTGGTCGGTTCGGGGCGCTCGGAGATCCTGGAGACGGTCTACGGCGCGCGCCGCGCCACGGCGGGGCGCGTGCTCATCGACGGGCGCCCGGTGCGGCCGGGCAGTCCCGGCGCGGCCGTCCGGCAGGGCATGGGGCTGGCCCCCGAGGAGCGCAAGAGCCAGGCGCTGCTGCTGGACCAGAGCGTCGCCGCCAACATGAGCATGGCCGGGCTCGCCCGCTACTCGGCGTTCGGCTGGCTGAACCGGCGGCGCGAGCGCGCCGACGTGCGCGCCCAGATCGACGCCCTCGACATCCGCCCGCCCGACCCCGACCGGCCGGTGGCCACCCTGTCGGGCGGCAACCAGCAGAAGGTCGTGCTGGCCCGCTGGCTGCTGGGGGACCGGCGGCTGCTGGTGCTGGACGAGCCGACGCGCGGCGTGGACGTGGGGGCGCGCGCCGAGCTGTACGGGGTGATCCGCGGCCTGGCCGACCGGGGGATCGGCGTGCTGCTGGTGTCCAGCGAGGTGCCCGAGGTGCTGGGCCTGGCCGACCGCGTGCTGGTGGTGCGCGAGGGCCGGATCGTGCACGAGGGCGACGCCCGCGGCCTGGACGAACCGGCCGTCCTCAACCTGATCATGGAAGGGAGCGCCCTGTGAGCACCGAGGTGAAGGCGGCGGCCGTGGCCAAGGTGCCCAAGGTGCGGCGCGAGGTCCACCACATCGGCCTGGTCGCGGCGCTGGTGCTGCTGGCGCTGGTGGGCCTGGTCACCGAGCCCGACAACTTCGCCACGTCCGGGAACCTCGCGGGCATCCTGGCGCTGGCCGCCACCATCGGCGTCATCACCGTCGGCATGACCTTCGTCATCATCGGCGGTGGCATCGACCTGTCGGTGGGCGCGCTGATGGCGCTGGCGTCGGTGTGGGCGACCACGCTGGCCACCCAGTCCTACGGCCCGGCCGTCATGGTCGTGTGCGCGCTGCTGGTCGGCACCGGCGCGGGCCTGGTCAACGGGCTGCTCATCGCCTACGGGCGGCTGGTGCCGTTCATCGCGACGCTGGCGATGCTGGTGGCCGCGCGCGGCCTGGCCCAGCGCATGTCCGACCGCAAGACCCAGCTCGTGCGGCCCGAGAACGACGCCATCGAGGCGCTGTCCACCACCAAGGTGCTGGGCCTGCCGCTGGTGGTGTTCATCTTCGCGGCCGTCGCGGCGGCCGGGTGGGTGCTGCTCAACCGCACCACCTTCGGCCGCCGCACCTTCGCCGTCGGCGGCAACCCCGAGGCCGCCCGGCTGGCGGGCATCGACGTGCGGCGCCACACCCTGATGCTGTACGCGCTGTCGGGCCTGTGCTGCGGCATCGCCGCGATCATCATCATGGCCCGCACCACCACCGGTTCCAGCACCCACGGGGACCTGTACGAACTGGACGCGATCGCCGCCGTCATCATCGGCGGCACGCTGCTCACCGGCGGACGCGGCACCCTGGCCGGGTCGATCCTCGGCGTGCTGGTGTTCACCCTGATCACCAACCTGTTCATCCTCAACGGCCTGCAGACCAGCGACCAGCTCATCGCCAAGGGCGCGATCATCGTAGTCGCCGTCCTGCTGCAGCGCCGCGGCCTGCGCACCCCCACCTGACCCCACCCCTCAGGAGCACGCCCATGTCCGAGCACCCCGTCCCGTCCCGCCGCGGCGTCCTGTTCGGCGGCGCCCTCGCCGCCGCCGGCACCTTGGCGGCCGCCTGCACCGGCAACGACCCGAAGGAGAGCGCGCCCGCCGCGCAGACCGGCAACCTCGGCGGCGGCGACAACGCCAAGCCCGGCCGCCCGGTCACCATCGGGTTCTCCGCCCCGGCCGCCGACCACGGCTGGATCGCCGCCATCACCAAGAACGCGCAGGCCGAGGCCAAGCGCTACTCCGACCTCACCTTCAAGCCCGTCGAGCCCACCAACGACATCAACCAGCAGATCTCGGCCGTGGAGTCGCTGATCTCGGCCAAGGTGAACGCGCTGGTGCTGCTGCCCAACGACGGCGAGCAGCTCAACCAGGTCGCCCGCAAGGCCATGGACGCCGGCATCCCGGTGGTGAACCTCGACCGCGTCTTCCCCGACAAGCTGTCCTACCGGACCTGGATCGGCGGCGACAACTACGGCATGGGCGTGGCCGCCGGGCACCACGTGGGCCGCCGCCTGAAGGAGAAGGGCGTCGCCAAGCCCGTCATCGTGGAGGTGCAGGGCATCGCCACGCTGCCGCTCACCCAGGAGCGCAGCAAGGGCTTCGCCGACGCGCTGAAGACCTACGGCTTCTCGGTCACCGCCAAGCAGGACGCCAAGTTCACCGTCGAGACCGGCAACCAGGTCGCCAGCAACCTGCTGCAGGCCCACAAGAAGATCGACGCGCTGTGGAACCACGACGACGACCAGGGCGTGGGCGTGCTGGCGGCGGTCAAGCAGGCCGGCCGCAAGGAGTTCTTCATGGTCGGCGGCGCGGGCTCGGCCAACGCCATGCGCGAGATCAAGTCCGGCGGCGTGCTGGAGGCCACCGTCACCTACAGCCCGACCATGGCGGCCTCGGCGGTGCGGGTCGCGCGGCTGATCGCCCAGGGCAAGGGCATGGCCGACCTGATGGAGCTGCAGGTCCCGCAGTCGATCACGCTGACCTCCGAGACGGTCACCCGCCAGAACGTCGACCAGTACCTGCCGCTCGGCTTCGAGTCCTGACCGCGTGACCGATCGAGGAGGGTGCGCATGACGACACTGGGAATCGGCCTGGTCGGGCACGCCTTCATGGGGCGCGCCCACTCCCAGGCGTGGCGCGCGGTCGCGCCGTTCTTCGGGCCGCCGCTGACCCCCGTGATGGCCGTGCTGGCCGGTCGCTCCGCCGACCGCGCCGGCGCGGCCGCGCGGCGGCTCGGCTGGGCGGCCGCCGTCACCGACTGGAAGGACCTGCTGCACCGCGACGACGTCCAGCTCATCGACGTCTGCACCCCCGGCGACACCCACGCAGAGATCGCGGTGGCCGCGCTGGAGGCGGGCAAGCACGTCCTGTGCGAGAAGCCGCTCGCCAACACCGTGGACGAGGCCGTCGCGATGGCGGCCGCCGCCGAACGCGCCCGCGCGCGAGGCGTGCGCTCGATGGTCGGGTTCAACTACCGGCGCGTGCCCGCCGTCACGCTGGCCCGCGACCTGATCGCGCAAGGGCGGCTCGGCACGGTTCGGCACATCCGTGCCCAGTACCTCCAGGACTGGCTGGCCGACCCTGCCGCGCCGTTCACCTGGCGCATGGACCGCGAGCGCGCCGGGTCCGGCGCGCTCGGCGACATCGGCGCGCACATCATCGACCTCGCGCAGTTCGTCACCGGGCAGCGGCTCACCGGCGTGTCGGCGCTCAGCGAGACGTTCGTGCCCGAGCGGCCGCTGCCGTCCGGCGGCACCGCGCCGGTCACCGTGGACGACGCCGCGCTGTTCATCGGCCGCACCGGCGGCGGCGCGCTGGCCTCCTTCGAGGCCACCCGCTTCGCCGCCGGGCGCAAGAACTCGCTGCGCTTCGAGGTCAACGGCTCGGCGGGCAGCGTGGCCTTCGACCTGGAGTCGCTGAACGAGTTGTGGTTCCACGACCACACCGAGGACCCCGCGACCGCGGGGTTCCGCCGCGTGCTGGTGACCGAGCAGTCCCATCCGTACGCCGGGAGGTGGTGGCCGCCCGGCCACGTCCTCGGCTACGAGCACACCTTCACCCACCAGGCGGCGGACCTGCTGACCGCCGTCGCCGAGGGCGCCGACCCCGCGCCCTCCTTCGCCGACGGCCTCCAGGTGCAGCGGGTCCTGGCCGCCGTCCAGGCCAGCGCCGAGACCGGCGCGTGGGCGCCAGTGGAAGGGAACGAGCCATGACCCGACCGGTCACCCTGTTCACCGGGCAGTGGGCCGACCTGCCGTTCGAGGAGGTCTGCCGGCTCGCCGCCGGGTGGGGCTACGACGGACTGGAGATCGCCTGCTGGGGCGACCACTTCGACGTGCGCGCCGCGCTGGAGGACGACTCCTACGTGCCGCGCAAGCTGGAGACCCTGGCGGAGCACGGCCTGAAGGTGTGGACGATCTCCAACCACCTGGTCGGGCAGGCCGTCTGCGACCATCCGATCGACGAGCGGCACGAGGCGATCCTGCCCGCCCGGATCTGGGGCGACGGCGAGGCCGAGGGCGTGCGGCGGCGCGCCGCCGAGGAGATGAAGGACACCGCCCGCGCCGCCGCGAAGCTGGGCGTCTCCACCGTCGTCGGCTTCACCGGCTCGTCGATCTGGCACACCGTGGCGATGTTCCCGCCGGTGCCGCCGTCGATGATCGAGCGCGGCTACGCCGACTTCGCCGACCGCTGGAACCCGATCCTGGACGTGTTCGACGAGGTCGGCGTGCGGTTCGCGCACGAGGTGCACCCGAGCGAGATCGCCTACGACCACCACACCACGGTGGCGGCGCTGGAGGCGGTCGGCCGCCGCCCGGCGTTCGGGCTGAACTGGGACCCCTCGCACATGGTCTGGCAGGACGTGGACCCGGTGAACTTCCTGTACGACTTCCGCGACCGCATCTACCACGTGGACTGCAAGGACACCCGTCTGCGCGCCCGCGACGGGCGGCGCGGGCGGCTCGGCTCGCACCTGCCGTGGGCCGACCTGCGGCGGAGCTGGGACTTCATCTCCACCGGGCGCGGCGACGTGCCGTGGGAGGACTGCTTCCGCGCGCTGAACGCCATCGGCTACGACGGCCCGGTCTCGATCGAGTGGGAGGACGCGGGCATGGACCGGCTCCAGGGCGCGCCCGAGGCGCTGGAGTTCGTGCGGCGGCTGAACGCCATCACCCCGCCGGAGGCCGCGTTCGACGCCGCCTTCGGCAAGGAGTGACCGGGAAGATCCGGCGGGACCGGTAACACCCCTGCGCATCCGGACATCTGCTGAGATGAACGGGCGAAGGGAGAGCCGGCGTGGCGGACGCGTCGCAGGACCGCAGGCGCTTCGAGGCGATCTACGAAGCGCACTACGAGGCCGTCTCGCGCTACGCGCTGCGCCGGACCCGGTCGCCCGACGACGCGGTGGACGTGCTCGGCGAGACGTTCCTGACCGCGTGGCGGCGGCTGGAGGACGTGCCGGACGGCGCCGGGACGCGCCTGTGGCTCTACGGCGTGGCCCGGCGCGTCCTGGCCAACCAGCGGCGCGGCTCGGCCCGGCGCGAGCTGCTGATGACGCGGTTGCGCGGCGAGTTCGCCGAGGCCGCCCCCGAGGAGCGCGGCGTCGCCGACGAGGTGCGCGAGGCGTTCGCCCGGCTGTCCGGCGACGACCGCGAGGTGCTGTCACTGGCCGGGTGGGAGGGCCTGTCGGCGGCCGAGATCGCCGAGGTGCTGGGCTGCCGGGCCGGGGCGGCGCGGGTGCGGCTGCATCGAGCGCGCAAGCGGTTCGCGCGCGAGCTGGCCCGCGCGGGCGTGGACGTCGATCGCTACGGCGCCCGCGCGGTCGCCATGGTGGAGGGGGTGCTCGGATGAGCCTGGACGACATCATCGAGCACGCCGAACCGGCGCACGAGGTCCCGCCGCTGGGCGCGGGCGCGCGCGAGCTGCTCGACGAGATCACCGCGACGCCGAGGCGCGCGCCCCGGCGGCGCTTCCGGCCCTGGTTCCGGATGCGGTTCGCCGTGCCGGTGCTGGCGGGGCTGACGGCCGCCGCCGTGCTGGCCGGGTGGACGCTGCCGGGGCTGGGCGCGCGTCCCGCCGCCGCCCTCGACATCCGGCAGGAGGGCGGCTACTACATCGTCACGGTGGAGGACCACTTCGCCGAGCCGCAGCGCTACGCCGCGCAGCTGCGCGAGCGGGGGCTCGACATCGACCTCCAGGTCAAGCCGGTGTCGCCGGGACTGGAAGGCATGATCTTCACGCCCTACGACCCCCGGCTGAACAACGTGTCCGAAGCCGAGCAGGCCCGCCGCACCGACCTGATCGTGCCGATCGAGCGCCCCGGGGCCTGCGCCGCCTTCGCGCACTGCGCGGTCGGCCTGAAGATCCCGGTGGGCTACCGCGCCTACCAGGGGCCGGACCACCGGGGCCCGGCGCGGATCATGCTGGGCCGCCGGGCGCGTCCCGGCGAGCGGTACGTCGGATTCGGGCAGCTCAACAATCCGGGCGAGCCGCTGGCCTGCCGGAAGTTCGCCGGGAAGCGGGTCGGCGAGGTGGTCGCCATGCTGCGGGAGCGCGGTGCGACCGTGACGCAGTTCGCCGTCCCGCAGAAGGGCTTCCGCTCTTCGGTGCCGGAGGACTGGTACGTCCATGAGGGCTGGCTGACCGAGCCCGGCAAGGCCCTGCTGGTGGCCGACGCGAAGCCGTCGGCCAAGCGCGGCTGGACCGTCCCGGACTGCAAGCACCGCTCCTAAGCCCGTTCCACCCGACCGCCCGTCCGCGACACGGGTTCCTCAGCCATGCCCGAAATAGGGAGAACCACATGAAACGCCTGCCCGCCATGCTCATGACGTTGACGCTCGCGCTGTCGGCGTGCGGGGAAGGGGAGAAGGCGGCGCCGTCGCCCGCCCCCTCCGACGCCGCCGCGCTCAAGTACGCCCGCTGCCTGCGCGACCAGGGCGTGGACATGCCCGACGACCCCAAGAAGATCCCGCAGGGCGGCGTGGAGATCCCCGACCGGGCGATGGCGGCGTGCAAGGGCGTCGCGCCGTCCGGCAAGACGATCGACATGCGGGACCCGGCGGTGAAGGCCCGCTTCGCGCGGTTCGCGAAATGCATGCGCGGCAACGGCTACGACATGCCCGACGACGCGCCGCCCGACGTCCACCTCAAGAACCCGGCCAAGTGGGAGAAGGCGTCCAAGGCGTGCGACCACATCCTGCGGGAGCAGCGGTGAGGCGCTGGATCGCCGGCGGAGCGGCGGTCGCGCTGGCGGCGGGCGGCGGGGCCGTCCTGCTCCGGGACGGCGACGGCGGCGCGGCGGCGGCCCCTCCCGCGCCCGCGACGGCCCCTGTCACCTACGGGGACCTGGTGGACACCAAGACGCTGGACGGCACGCTGACGTACGCGGGGGAGCGCCACGTGGCGGTCGGGACCTCCGGCGTCGTCACCGCGATGCCCGCCCCCGGCCGGACGCTGCGGCAAGGGGACGCCCTGTACCGGGTGAACCGCCGCCCCACCGTGCTCATGTACGGGAAGGTGCCGCTCTACCGGACGCTGGAGCCGGGGATCAGCGGTCCCGACGTGGCGCAGCTCGAACGCGCGCTGCGCGACCTCGGCCACGGCGGCGGCCTGACCGTGGACCGCCGCTTCACCGCCGCGACCGCCCGCGCCGTCCGGGACTGGCAGGACGATGCGGGCCTGCCCGAGACCGGCCGGATCGACGCCGGGCAGGTGGTCTTCCTCCCCGGCCCGATGCGCGTCGCGAAACCGGGCGCGGCCGTGGGCGACACGGTCGCCTCGGGGCGGCGGGCGCTCACGCTGACCACGACCGCGCGCCTGGTCCACGTGGACCTGAAGGCGTCCGACCAGCGGCTGGCCCGCCGGGGAGCCCCGGTCACGGTGGAGCTGCCCGGCGGCGGCACGGTCCGGGGCCGGATCAGCGCGGTCGGGACGGTCGCGACCGCACCGAAGGGCGACGCCGAGCCGACCATCGACGTCGAGATCACCCTGGACGGCGGCGCGGGACGGCTCGACCGGGCCCCGGTGGCGGTCACCGTCGAGAGCGACCGGCGGCGGCGGGTGCTCAGCGTGCCGGTCGAGGCGCTGCTGGCGCTGCGCGCGGGCGGGCACGGCGTGGAGGTCGTCGGGCCGGGCGGGCGACGGGTCGTCCCCGTGCGGACCGGCGCGTACGGCGGCGGCCGGGTGGAGATCGCCGGGGCGGGGCTGCGCGCGGGGACGCGGGTGGGGGTGCCGGCGACGTGATCGAGCTGACCGGCGTCGCCAAGCGGTACGGCGACCGCGTCCAGGCCCTGCGGGGCGTGGACCTCACCGTCGGCGCGGGGGAGATGGCCGCGGTGGTCGGGCCGTCGGGCTCGGGCAAGTCGACGCTCCTGCACCTGATCGGCACCCTCGACCGCCCGTCCTCGGGGACGGTGCGCATCGCCGGGCACGACACCGCGCGCCTGTCGGACCGGGGCCTGTCGGCCCTGCGCGCCGCGCACATCGGGTTCGTGTTCCAGCAGTTCCACCTCGACCCCGCCGCCTCCGCCCTGGACAACGTGGCCGACGGCCTGCTGTACGCCGGACGCCCCCGGAGCGAGCGCCGCGCCCGCGCCGCCGAGACCCTGGAGCGCGTCGGCCTCGGGCACCGGCTGGACCACCGCCCCACCCGCTTGTCGGGCGGCGAGCGGCAGCGCGTGGCGATCGCCCGCGCCGTCGTCGGCGACCCGCCGCTGCTGCTGGCCGACGAGCCCACCGGCAACCTGGACTCGGCGTCCGGCGCCGGGGTGCTGGACCTGCTGGCGGGCCTGCACGGGGCCGGGGCCACGGTCATGGTCATCACCCACGACGCCGGGGTCGCCGCGCGCTGCCCGCGCCGCGTGCACGTCCGCGACGGCCGGATCACCCGCGACGAGGAGGCCCGGTGAACCCCGCCCGGCTGCGGCCCGCCGACGTTCTGCGGACCGGGGCCGCCGGGCTGCGCTCGCGTCCCGCCCGGGCGGTGCTGTCGGCGCTGGGGGTCGCGCTCGGCATCGCGACCGTGGTCTCGGTGCTCGGCATCTCGGCGTCCGGCCGCGAGGACCTGCTGCGCCGCCTGGACGACCTGGGCACGAACCTGCTGCGCGTGCAGCCCGGCGAGCGCCTGGACGGCCGCCCCGCCCAGCTCCCCGCCGCGGCCCCCGGCATGGTCGCGCGGCTGGGCGTCTCGGCGAGCGCGACGGGCCGGATCGAGGTGTCGGTCCGCCGTACCGACCGCGTCCCGAAGGCCGAGACGGGCGGCATCTCCGTCCAGGCCGCCGACCTCGGCCTGCTGCGCACGCTGGAGGGCCGGGTGCGCAAGGGCGCGTGGCTCAACGAGGCGACCGCCCGGTACCCGGCGCTGGTGCTGGGCGCGCTCGCCGCCGACCGCCTGGGGGCCGACCGCGTGGGCGCGCAGGTCTACGCGGGGGACCGCTGGTTCACCGTGGTCGGCGTGCTGGAGCCGCTGCCGCTGGCCCCGGAGATCGACGCGTCCGCGCTGGCGGGCGTGCCCGCCGCCCGCGCCCACCTGGGCTACGACGGCCACCCCACCACGATCTACGAGCGCTCCCCGGAGGAGTCGGTGGCGGAGGTCCGCGCGCTGCTGCCCCGCGCCGTCGACCCCGAGGACCCGTCCGGGGTGGCGGTGTCGCGCCCCTCGGACGCGCTGGCCGCCCGCGCCGCCGCCGAGGGCGCGCTCACCGGCCTGATGCTGGGCCTGGGCGCGGTGGCGCTGCTGGTCGGCGGCGTCGGCATCGCCAACACCATGGTCATCTCGGTGCTGGAGCGCCGCCGCGAGATCGGCCTGCGCCGTTCCCTGGGCGCGACGCGGGGCCAGATCCGCCTGCAGTTCCTGACCGAGTCGCTCCTGCTGTCGGCCGCGGGCGGCGCGGCGGGCCTGCTGCTGGGCGTGCTGGTGACGGCGGGCTGCGCGGCGGCGCGGGGCTGGCCGCCGGTGGTGCCGGTGCAGGCGGTGGCGGGGGCGCTGGCCGCGACCCTGCTGGTGGGCGCGGCGGCCGGCCTGTACCCGGCCGTGCGCGCCGCCCGCCTACCACCGACCGAGGCACTCGCCTAGGCGCGTCCGGCCGGTGGTCAGACCGCTTTGAAGTCGGCGAAGTCGAAGCCGGGGGAGACCACGCAGCTCACCAGGACCTCCTCGTCCCCGGCCGGGCGGGCGGCCTGCCACACCCCGGCCGGGACCAGCGCCTGGGGGACCTGGCCGTGCTCCACGTCCGCGCCCACCGTGACCGCCTCGGCGTCGCCGGGGCGGTCGCCGGTCCCGCCCAGCAGCAGCGTCAGCGGGCCGCCCCGGTGCCACAGCCACACCTCGTCCGAGCGCACCGCGTGCCAGATCGACTCCTCGCCCGGCGGCAGCAGGAAGTAGATGCCGGTCGCGCTGGCGCGCTCGCCCGGGTAGCCGTCGGGCGTGAACGCGGGGCCGGCCCGCCAGGTCTCGCGGTACCAGCCGCCCTCGGGGTGCGGCAGCATGTCCAGGGCCTCGGCTGTGGCGGGGCGCGGCAGGACCGCGCTGTGCCGGCCGTCCGGGCCGCGCCGCAGGTAGCGGACGGCCGCCCCGGTGCGGTCGACCACGCCGCGCTGGCCGGTCTGGGGATCGAGTTCCACGGCCAGGACCTGGCCTTCCTCGAACTCCGCGTCGGCCAGGGCCAGCACGTCGGCGTCGTCGTCGGGGCCCCACACCGCCCCGGCCTCCGAGAGGACGAACCGGGGACCGGTCTGGGCGCGCCATGAGTCGAGCGTCGTCAGCAGCAGCACGCTCCGAGCCTAACGGTGCGCGGTGATCCCCCGTGGGAGGGAGCGGGCCGCCCCGTGCGCGGGAGGTGCGGGAACGCGCCGCGCGGCGAGCATGGGGCGTCGATGAACGCCGCGCAGAGGAGGACCCCCATGCCCCCGACCCCCACCGCCCGCCCCGTGCCCCGCTGGGTGAGATGGACGGCGCACGCCGTGCCGCTGGTCGTGCTGCCGTCCGGTCTGTGGCGGCTCGCCTTGGGGCTGGGGGCGCCGATGGGCTTCCCCGAGGGGTCGGACCTCGCCGACTTCCCGCACCCGATCGGCACGCCGTACGTGTTCGGGCTCAGCCTGGTCGCGGAGTTCTTCGCGTTCCTGACCCTGGGACTGGTGCGCGGCTGGGGCGAGGTGTTCCCCCGGTGGACGCCGCTGCTGGGCGGCCGGAACGTGCCCGTCCTGGGCGCGACCGGCATCGCCTCACTGGGCGCGGTCGCCGTCTTCCTGATCACCGGGGCGCTCGGCCTGGGCTGGCGGGACGCCATGGCTGGCCCGGAGAGCCCGGACGGGTTCGCCGGCCTGGTCATGGGCGCGGCCTACCTGCCGCTGCTGGCGTGGGGCCCGCTGCTGGCGGTCGTGACCGCGCACTACTACCTGCGGCGGCGCGGTCACTCCATCTCCGACAGCCGCGCCGGGTCGAACACCACCGGGAACGGCGCCTGCGCCGACACCGGCTCGCCGGACTTGGCCTTGCAGCGCACCCGGTAGCCGTCGCCGTCCAGCTCCAGCAGCGTGATGGTCGGCCGCGGCTCCAGATCGATGATCCAGTAGTGCGGGATGCCGGTGGCCGCGTACTCGGCGACCTTGGCGACCCGGTCGGCGCTCTCGCTGGCGGTGCGCGGGGTGACCACCTCGGCGACCAGGATCAGGTCCGGCCCGTAGTAGGTGCGCGTCTGCCGCTCCAGCGCGATGCGGGCCACGTCCCGCGCCACCATGAACACGTCGGGCTTGCGTATCCCGGCGTGCGTGGTGACGTGCTGGGGCGCGCCCGCCACGTGCACGTCGGCGTCGGCCTGCCGCGCGGCGTCCTTGAGGATCGTGCGCAGCTGCTCGGCGGCGTTGTCGTGCCACATGTCGCCGGGCAGCTCGGTCAGCCAGCCGTGGGCCAGCTCGAACCGGTCCCCGTCGTCGGGCAGCGAGTCCAGGTCGTACAAGGTGTATGGGCCGTGCGGGTGGCCGACCGCAGCGTTCACCGGCAACGCACTCCCCCGTCCAGATGATCAACGCTGAGCCGAATCTAGCCGACCGCCCGGCGGGCGACCGGCGCAACGCGCCGTCGATTATCTCTCGTTAGGAGAGGAAAAACGCGTTACGATACATCTCGACTTCGCCTTGACCTTCCCATCGTGTGAAGGGGAACAGTGGGGGGCGGACCGCCGCGAAGGAGACAACCCCATGACCGTCGAGCAGCGCCCGGCCCTGCGGGCCTCCGACAGCGACCGCGACGAGGTGCTCGTCCGGCTGCACACCGCCTACGCCGAGGGCCGGCTGACCGAGGGCGAGCTGGACGCCCGTATCGAGGGGGCCCTCGCCGCGCGCACCCAGGACGAGCTGGCGCACCTGGCCGCCGACCTGCCCCCCGCCCGCGGGCCCGTCCCCGCGCCGGCGGCCGCGCCGTCCGCCCCCGGGCCGGCCGGGCGCTTCCAGCTCGCCTACAAGTCCACCGTGCGCCGCACCGGCCGCTGGCGCCTGCCCGACCTTTACACGACCGTCGTCTACAAGGGCGAGTGCCTGCTCGACCTGCGCGCCGCCGACCTGCCCGGCCAGGTCGCGACGCTGCGCGTGGTCGCCTACAAGTCCACCGTGCGGATCGTCGTCCCCACGGGCGTGCGCGTGGAGATCGACGGCGTCGGCGTCTCGGCCGAGATCCGCGACGCCGCCGCGGCCGACGCCCCCGTCGTCTACGTCAAGGGCCTGGCCTACAAGGGCACGATCGAGGCAATTGATCATCCGCGCCTCGCCTGAGGTGATATGAACACTCGCGCGGCCCTATCGGGCGCCGTTCGCGCCGATGTCCGTACGCACACGGTTTCGGCGCGGTTTGATGGTGGGTCGGCACGGCCTCGGGCCGTGTGACGGCGGACGGCACCTGGCAGGCGAAGGAGCGGGCGTGACGGCGAAATCCCCGGAGCAGGACGGCGCCTTGGTCGAGGAGGCGGGCCCGCCGGGGGAGGACCTCACCGGCCCGCGCGCCTCGCGGCGCATCCGGCGCCGCCTGGCCGCCGAGCCGCCCCGCTCCGACGACGCCCCGGCGGGGTCGGTGTGGCAGGCCGCCGAGACGGCCTGGCGCGCGGCGGGCGTGCCGTGGGCGCACGAGACGCCGGAGCGGGATCGGACCGTTCCGAAGGAACGTTCCGCGCCGCGCCGCAAGGCGGCTCGCGCCCGCGCGACGGGTTCGGTGAAGGACGCGGCCCGTCCCAAGGCGAAGCCCGCCCCCAAGGCGAAGGCCGCGCCGGAGACCGAGGCGAAGGCCAAGCCCGCGGTCGAGTCCGACGCCAAGCCCGCGTCGAAGCCCGAGGCCAAGGCCGTTCCGAAGACCGCGCCCAAGCCTGCGGCCAAGGCCGAGCACGCGCCCGAGAAGGCTCCGCCCCAGGCGAAGCCCGCTTCCAGGCGTTCGCGGCGCAAGGCCGTCGCGGTCGTCGCGGGGCTCGCGGTCGTCGCGGCAGGCGGCGCGGTGTACGCGGTCGCCCGCGATTCCGGCGGGGGCGGCAAGCGCTCAGCCGCCGCCGGAGCGATCCCGGCCGACGCGCTCTTCGCCGCCGACCCCGCCGCCAAGACCGACGGCCTCGCGCAGGACCTGGCGGCCGTGGTCTCGGCGGGCGACCTCGTCGTCGCCGCCGGAGCCGAGAAGCCGGGCGAGGGCCGCGAGCGCGCCCAGTTCCTGGTCTCGGGCGACTCCGGCCGCACCTGGCAGCTGGCCAAGGTGCGGGCGGCCGACGGCTCCGAGCCGCAGCTCGGCGACCGGCCCCGGCTGCTGGCGGGCAACGCGGGCGGGTGGGCCGCGCTCGGCGCCTCCGCCGCCGGACCCGTGGCCTGGACCAGCGGCGACGCACGGACCTGGACGCGGCGGGCGCCCGGCCCCGCGTTCCGGCCCGGCGACCAGGTCCTCGGCCTGGCCCGTACCGCCGCCGGCTTCGTCGCCGTGGGAACGAGCGGCGGGCGCGGCGTGGTGTGGACCTCGCCCGGCGGCGGCCCCTGGCAGCGGAACGACCGGCTGAACGCCACCAGCGTCACCGGCTTCGACCGGGTCGCGGCGAACGGCGACACCCTGGTCGCGCACGGCACGTTCTCGCGCGTCGAGACCAAGAAGAAGAAAAAGCGCGTCGTCCGGGGCGAGGGCGTATGGCGCTCCGCCGACGGCGGCCGCACCTGGACGGCGGTCGCCGTGCCGCAGGCGCAGGGCTCCTACGGGCCGACCAAGGCGCTCATCGCCGGGCCCGGCGGCTTCTACACGGTGCGCGAGGGGCAGCGGACCACCGGCCCGAAGAAGAAGCGCACCACCACCCGGTACGGCGTCGTGCTCGCCTCGCCGGACGGCCGCGCCTGGAGGCCGTCCGCGCAGCTCAACACCCCCGGGTTCAGCGGCGTCGAGCGGCTGGCCGGATCGCCTTCCGGGCTGGTCGCGGTGGTCCTGGGCAAGGGCGGCGCGCGGACGATGCTGCGCAGCGGTGACGGCCGGGCCTGGCAGCCCGCCGGAGCGCCCGGCACGCCGTTCGTCGGCGGCCTCGCCGTCACCGGCACCGGCGTCGTGGTCGCCGGGCGCACCCCGGGCGACGACCCCTACCTCGCGTCCGGCGGCGCTCCCGTGGACCTGCGCGCGGTGCCCGGCGTGCTGCGGGTCGACCGGGGCGTCTCCGCGATGGACGCCCGCGCCGGACGCCTGGTCGCGGTCGGCGGCACCAACGGCGACGCGGCCGTGTGGACCTCGCCCGGCGGCGACTCCTGGGCCCGCGCGCAGACCCCCGACTTCGGCGGGGGCAAGGCGGGCGGCCCCGGGCAGTCGCGCCGCCACCTGACCGGCGTCGCGTCAGGCCCGTCCGGCTGGCTGGCGGTGGGGCGCACCGAGACGCCCAAGGGCGCTGCCACGCCGCTGCTGGCGTCCTCCGCCGACGGCGCGTCCTGGCGCACGACGCCCGCGCCGCGCGGGATGCAGACCGCCGCCGGCGTCGCGCACGGGCCCGCCGGGCACATCGTGGTCGGCATGTCCGGCGGCCGCGCGGCCACCTGGCGCTCGGCCGACCTCAAGGCGTGGACGCCCGGCGTCGGCGCGGCCAAGGGCGCGCTCGACGGCCCCGGCTGGATGAGCGGCGTCACCGCCACCTCCCAGGGGTACGCGGCGGTCGGCGGACGCCGCGTGCAGGGCAAGGCGCGGCCCGCGCTGTGGACGTCCCCGGACGGCGTGAAGTGGACCGCCGCGCCCGTGCCCGCGCTGCCCGCGGGCGTGGTCGCCGGTGGCTACTTCCAGGTCGTGGCCAACGGCGGCACCGTGGTCGCGCTGGGCTGGGGCGAGACCGCGCAGGGCCCCGCGCCGACCGCGTTCTACGGCGTGTCCACCGACGCGGGCCGCACCTGGCAGAGCCGCGTGCTGGACGGCGCGGCGACCCTGTCCGCCGCGGGCGCGTCCCCCAAGGGCCTGGTGCTGGCGGGCACGACGCCGGGGCGCGACGCGGCCCTGTGGACGTCGCCGGACGGGCTGAACTGGCGGCGGCTCCCGGCCGTCCCCGGGCTGGAGGGGCCCGGCGACCAGCGCGTCACCGCCCTCACCGCCCGCGACGGCGCGCTGCGCGCGGCCGCCGTCGACGCGGGCCACCGGGGGGAGCGGCCGATGTGGTGGCGGACAATGGTGCCATGACCGACGTTCTGGCACCGTTCCCCCGGTTCCCGCTCGGCCACCTGCCGACGCCGCTGGAGCCCGCGCCCCGGCTGAGCGAGGCGCTCGGCGGCCCGGAGATCTGGATCAAGCGGGACGACTGCACCGGGCTGGCGCTGGGCGGCAACAAGACGCGCAAGCTGGAGTTCCTGATCGGGCGGGCGCTGGCCGAGGGGCACGACACCGTCGTCACCTTCGGGGCGGTGCAGTCCAACCACGCCCGCCAGACCGCGGCCGCGTGCGCCCGCGCCGGGCTGCGCTGCGAGCTGCTGCTGACCCGGTCGGTGCCGCGCGGCGACACCCTGTACGAGACCTCCGGCAACGTGCTGCTGGACGGCCTGCTGGGCGCGCGCGTGCGGATCGTGGACGGGCTGGACGACACCATCAAGGCGCTGGAGGAGATCGGCCCGGCCTGCGTCATCCCGCCGGGCGGCTCCAACGCGACCGGCGCGCTCGGCTACGTCGCCGCGGGCCTGGAGCTGGCCGCGCAGCTCGGCGCACACGGGCAGGCCCCTGAGCTGCCCGAGCGGGTGGACCGCGTCGTGGTGGCCACCAGCACCACCGGCACCGCCGCCGGCCTCGTGCTGGGCCTGGCGCACGCCGGAGCGGCCGCGACCGTCGAGGCGATCTGCGTCTACGAGCCCGCCGACGTGACCGCCGCCTCCCTGGACGCCCTGCTGGAGGAGACCGCCGACCTGATCGGCGTGCCCGCCCCGGCCGGGGGCCGCAGGGTGCGCGACGACTGGTTCGGCCCCGGCTACGGCGTGCCGACGCCGGAGATGGCCGAGGCCGTGCGGCTGTTCGCCCGCACCGAGGGGGTGCTGCTGGACCCGGTCTACTCGGGCAAGGCGGCCGCGGGCCTGGTCGGCCTGGTGCGGGCGGGGGTGATCGGCGCGGACGAGACCGCCGTGTTCTGGCACACCGGCGGCTCGCCCGGCCTGTTCGTCTACCCGGAGGCGATCAAGGACCCGTCCTGAGGACGGCGGACGTCACCCGTTGCACCCGCAGGAGCAGCCCTTCGGGCATGAGCAACCGCCGCCGTGTCCGCAACTGCATCCACCTTTAGCCATGGACGGAACGTACCTCCGCGGCGACAGCCCGTCTATGGCCCGGACGCGAGGTGGACCTGTCGCCGGCGGTCAGGCGTCGATGCGCATGTCGATGCCGAGCAGCACCAGGAACCACAGCAGGACGGCCAGCAGCGCGCTGACGACCCGGCGCACCAGGTCCTCGGTGATGTAGCCGCGGTCCACGGCCACGAAGACGCCGATGACCAGGTAGACCAGGGCGACGATGCCGATGGACCGGCGGCGGGTGCGGTAACGGGAGACCATGGCGGCGGCTCCTCTCAGGAGGTGTCGCCCGCCCGGTCCCCCCGGCGCGCGGGGCGAAACGCCCGGTTCGTTCGGGGCGTGCCGCGCTGATCGTTCCGTCCTTCCCAAACCCGCGCCGGGGTTCGCCCCGATCCGCCGGGTCGGGGGCGCCGCTCCCGTTCCGCCGCCGGATGTAGCGGATCGGGCGTTCGGCGCGATAGTCGGGTATGCCGCGGTGGCCGGCGGCACTGGGCAGCGCCCGTCGGCCACCGCGTCCCCCGGCCGCCTTCGGCCACGCGGGGGGCGGTGCTACTTCTTCGACATGTCGATGCGCACGAGGGTGGGGTCGTGGTCCCCGGCGCGGTCGGCGAACTCGGCGTTGCGGTGCACGATGTCGTACTCGTGCTTGCGCTTGGCGAGCGACGGGCTCAGCAGGATGTGGTCCGACATCTCCGAGTTGCCGCCCGAGACGGTGGTGTAGCGGTCGGCCCCGGGGAGCTTGCCGGACGCCTCCTTCAGCCCGGCCTCCCTGGCGAGCGTCTTGACCGGGGTGGCGAACTCGCGCTCGTTGAGGTCGCCGGCCACGATCACGTCGGCGTCCTTGGCGACCGAGCGCACCGACTTCACGAAGCCCGCCACCACGCGCGCCTGCGCGTCGCGCCGCCACTCGCTGGGCCGCACCGGCGGCTGGTTGCGGCCGTACACCGGCTGGTCGTCGCCGGTGCGCGGGAACCAGTGGTTGGCCACCACGATGATGCGCCGCCCCTGCCAGGTGACCTCGCCCGCGACGGGCTTGCGGGTGCCGCTCCAGGCGGCGTCGGCGGGCTCGATCCGGCCGGGGCTCAGCGACAGCCGCACCTTGCCGGGCCCGTCGCTCAGCACCCTGACGGCGGTGCCGGGGCGGGCGGGCTCGCTGGACGGGCCGTCCTGCTCGGTGTCGCCGGACGCGGCGCCGCCGGGGCGGTCCACGAAGTCCAGGCCGCGGTCGGCGCGGAACAGGAAGCCCACCCGGTTGTTGCCGCCCGGCTCGCCGCCGTCGGAGTTGTCGCGGGGGACGACCGAGCGCCAGTCGTAGGCGGGTCCGCCCACCGCGCTGATCGCGGTGATCAGCTCGGCGACGGTCTGGTCGGCGGCCACGGTGCCGTCGTCGTCGGTGCCGCTGTTGTCCAGCAGTCCGGTGACGGTGATGAGGTCGGGCGACTTCAGCCCGGTCACGATGTCGGCGGCCAGGTGCCGGAAGCGCTCGGCGGGGGTGTCGGGGCTGAGGCCGTCCAGGCCGGCGGTGGCGACCGTCAGCTCGGCGGGCCCGGGGGCGCGGGTCTCCTCCTTCGCCAGCCCGCCGCCGGCGCGGGCGGGGGTGGCGGTGAGCAGGAGCTTGAAGTCGCCGTAGCCGTAGTCGAGCACGCCGTCGGCCGCGCCGGGCAGCCGGTCGCCGACGTTCATGGCGGGCAGCGGCACGAGGGCGTCGTCGAGGGTGACGCGCTCGGGGTTGGGGTCGTCGGCGCGCGTCAGGATGCCGCCGCGCTTGGTGCGCACGCCCGCGCCCGCGCCGCCGGCGGGCAGGACGGGGACCTCGCCCGCGCGGGAGGGGCCGACCGCGACGGCGTCCTCGACGCGGACGCGCATCCCCTCCAGGGACTCGTAGAAGTCGAGGGCGTCGCGCTTGGGGTCGAAGGCGCCCTTGACCTCGACGTTCAGGGGGCCCTGGTCGGCGTTGACGGTGGAGGCGGGGGCGCGGCGGCCCTTGGGGCCGAGGACGGCCGGGGGCGGCAGCGGGACGCCGCGCGCCTCCACGGCGGTGGCGGTCGCGTCGATCTCGGTTCGGGTGAGGCCGGCCGACGCCGCGCCGCCGGGGCGGAACTCGCTGATCCGGCCGTCCACGCGGACCGCGTCGCCGACGGCGACGGCGGGCTTGGCGCGGGTGAAGACGAAGACGCCCTCGGAGGTGGCGTCGTTCTTGTCGGGCCGGGGGTCCTGCATCCAGAAGCCGTTGCCGGAGAGGGCGGTGACGACGCCGGGGACGCGGGCGACGTCCCGGCCGTTCAGGGGGGACAGGTGGGCCGCGCCCTGGATGTCGCGGATGAGGGTCGAGGGGGCGCCGCCCGGAGCGGGGGCGGCCTGCGCGGCCGCGGCCGGGAAGGCGGTGAGGGGCAGGGCCGCCAGTGCTCCGGCGAGCACCGCCCGGACCGGCATGGGACGGCCGGAACGCCATGTCGCTGCGATGTGCGCCACCCACTCCCCATGATCATTTCGACCTGGACACATTGAACAGCAGAAGGATGACACGGGGGCAGATCTCCAACACAACCGAACCTGAGAATTTCTTCTCGGGATGGCAAGGGGAGAGCAGGGCCGGGTACAGGCGTCGGCGCCGCCCAGGCCCTGGGGGCCTGGGCGGCGCCGGTGGAACAGTCCGGGCGAAGGGGGAAGTCCCGGTGGCGTTGGGGGAGCCGTCCGGGTGCGCTGGTGGGGCGCACTTCAGGCGGCGGTGATGCCGGCCGGGTCGCGCCGGTGTGGCGCAGTTCGGACGGCGGTGGTGCTGGTTAGGCCGCGCTGGTGTGGAGCGTGCCGAGCGGCGCTGGTGTGGCGCAGTCCGAGTGGTGCCGGGAAAGGTGCCCCGGTGGCGCGGGCCCTGCCGCGGGCCCGCGCCCGGGGGCTCAGTCGAACAGGACGACCTGGCGGATCACGTCGCCCTTCTGCAGCGCCTGGACGGCGTTGTTCAGGTCCTCGAAGCCGATGCGACGGGTGATCAGGCCGTCGATGTCCAGCTTGCCCGCGCGCCACAGGTCCACGAACAGCGGGATGTCGCGCTTCAGGTCGCAGCCGCCGTACAGGGACGCCTTCACGTTCTTGCCCTCGAACAGCAGCGAGAACGCGCTCATCTGCCAGTTGTCGTCGGCGGCGCCGGCGCCCACCACGATCACGTCGCCGCCGCGGCGGGTGGCCGCCCACGCGGTGTCGATCGCGGCGGCCTTGCCGACCACCTCGAAGGTGTAGTCGAAGCCCTGGCCCATGGTCAGCAGGCCCTTGGTCTCCTCCAGCGAGTCCAGGGTCGCGGTGTGGGTCGCGCCGAACTGCTTGGCGATCGGGTGCTTGGCCTCGTTGGGGTCGATGGCCAGGATGGTGGACGCGCCGGCGATCTTGGCGCCCTGGATGACCGACAGGCCCACCCCGCCCGCGCCGACCACCGCGACCTTGGAGCCGGGCTTCACCTTGGCGGTGTTGATGGCCGCGCCGACGCCGGTCGGGATGCCGCAGCCGAGCAGGGCCGCGTACTCGAACGGCACGTCCTCGGCCACCTTGATGACGCCGCGGGCCGGCATCACCAGCTCCTCGGCCCAGGTGCCGGTGCCGGCCATGCCGAACACCGGGCTGCCGTCGCCCATCTTGAAGGTGGGCTCGCTGAACGCGGCCGCGATCGAGGTCATGCACAGGTACGGCTCGCCGCGCAGGCACTCGGCGCAGGCGCCGCAGTCGGGCGTCCAGTTGATGACCACGTGGTCGCCCACCCGCACGTTGTCCACGTGCGAGCCCACCTCGGTCACGACGCCCGCGCCCTCGTGGCCGATGACGGTGGGCGGCATCGAGGGCAGCACGCCGGTCATGGTGGACAGGTCCGAGTGGCAGACCCCGGTGGCCTTGATCTTGACCTTGACCTGGGCGGGGCCCGGATCGACGGTGGTGACGTCGTCGCGCAGGTCGAGCTCTGAGTCGCCGACCGCATGCAGGACCGCGGCGCGTGCCATGGCTGCCTCCACATCGAGGGTCGGACGCCGTGCCACGGCGTCCCGGAAGGGTGGGATGGGATGTGGCGGGGAGGGAGGGCGGGAGGGACCGGCTACTCGTCCAGGGCCAGGGCCGCCTTGGGGCAGGAGCGCACCGCGTGCCGGACCTTGTCGGCCTGGTCGGCGGGCACCTCCGGCAGCAGGATCTCCAGCTCGTCGTCGTCGTTGAGATCGAAGACGTCGGGGGCGAGCCCGACGCACACCGCGTTGGCCTCGCAGACCAGCGGATCGACTCGTACTCTCATCGCCTTCTCCGTTCACGTCCCGGTGAGGGTGCGACAGGTCACGGCCAACATACCGAATCCAGTTCGGTTCGGCGGGCGGGGCCGGGCCGCGGCCTGGTGCGCTCGCTCACCCGGAAAGTAGAACACGTTTCAGTATGGGGCGGCAAGACTCGCGTCTCATCAAAGTGATCTAGATATGCCGGTCACGTGAGGCTGGCCGGTCGCGGCGCCGGGGACACCAGGCCGTAAGGTGCCCGGATGCGGATAAAGTGCGCGGCGGAGGAGATCGATGACTGAGACCATGGCGTCCACCCCCGCGGGGACGACCGCACCGCCCGCGATGCCCGGCGACCTGCTCCGGGCCGCGCGTTGCGCCAAGGGCTTCATGCCCGAGGACGAGGGCACGGCCCTGTACGAGGCCGCCCTGGAGTACGGGGCCCGGCCCGACCCGGCGGGGCCGCTGCTGGAGGTCGGCACCTACTGCGGCAAGTCGGCGGTCTACCTGGGCGCCGCCGCCCGGCGCACCGGCCGCACCGTGGTCACCGTGGACCACCACCACGGCTCGGAGGAGAACCAGGCCGGCTGGGAGCACCACGACCCGTCCCTGGTGGACCCGATGACCGGCCGCATGGACACCCTGCCGGTGTTCCGCCGGACCATCGCGGCGGCGGGCCTGGAGGACGAGGTCGTGGCCGTCGTGGGCGCCTCCCGCACCGTCGCGGCGTTCTGGCGCACGCCGGTCGCGCTGCTGTTCATCGACGGCGGCCACGCCGAGGAGCACGCGCGCGGCGACTACGAGTGCTGGGCCGGGCACGTGGCGGTCGGCGGCGCGCTGGTCGTGCACGACGTGTTCCCCGACCCCGCCGACGGCGGCCAGGCCCCCTACCAGCAGATCTACCTGCGCGCCGTGAACAGCGGCGTGTTCGAGGAGCGGCGCGTGGTGGGCTCGCTCCGGGTGCTGGAGCGCGTCAGCGACGGCGACCCCCTCGCCTGAGGCGGACGCGTACGGGCCCGCGCCTCGCCGGCGCGGGCCCGTCCCGTGCCGTCTAGAGGCGCGTCCGCACCGGGTTGGCCACCGGCATCAGCGCGCAGCCGCACGCCACCGGGTCGGCGGCCGCCGCCGGGCCCAGCGGGCGTCCCGCGATCTCCTTGAAGATCTGCGAGCCGGGCGAGGCGCCCTCCAGCGCGTCGGCCGCCAGGATCACCGCCGCGGCGGTGTAGGTGGACCGGTCGCCCGGGAAGTGCCGCTGGTTCTCGAACTGCCAGCCGGTCCAGTACGAGCCGTCCTCGTGCCGCAGGTGCTGGATGGTGGTGAACAGCTCCAGCGCCCGCTCCCGGTCGCCGGCCGCGTCCAGCGCCATCACCAGCTCGCAGCTCTCGGCGGCGGTCACCCAGGGCTGGTCGGACACGCACCGGCAGCCCAGCTCGGGGACCACGAAGGCGTCCCACTGCTCGGCGAACCGCCGGTACGCGGCCGCGCCGCGCACCGGGCCGCCCAGCACCGGGTAGTACCAGTCCATCGACCAGCGGCTCTTGTCGGCGAACGCCTCCGGGTGCGCGGCCACCACGTGGCCGAGCTGGTCGGCGGCCAGCTCCCAGTCCGGCTGCGGCTCGCCCAGGTGCTCGGCCAGGGCCACCGCGCAGCGCAGCGACTGGTAGATCGACGAGCAGCCGGTCAGCAGCGCGTGGTCGGAGGGCTCGCCGTTCTCGTGCCGGATCCAGATGATCTCGCCGCGCCGGGTCTGCAGGCCCAGCGTGAACTTGATCGCCCGGTGCACCACCGGCCACATCCGGCGGGCGAAGTCCTCGTCGCCGGTCATCAGCAGCTCGTGCCAGACGCCGACCGCGATGTAGGCGGCGTGGTTGGACTCGCCGCCCGGCTCGGTCACCTCGCCCAGCACCCACTTGGCGGGCCAGGACCCGTCCGGGCGCTGCGCGGACGCCAGCCACGCGTAGGCGCGGCGCGCCTCCTCGCCGAGCCCGGCGACGCTGAGCGCCATCGCGGCCTCGACGTGGTTCCAGGCGTCCACGTGGCCCGGCACGCCGTGCGTGGGGGAGAACCAGGGGATCGCCCCGGACTCCTCCTGCTGCCGCACGATGCTGCGCGCCGTGGCCAGCATGTCGGCCGAGGTCACCACGCCGGGGACGGCGGGAGGCGCGATCTCAGACCGCATCCGCCGTCTCCTTGGCCGCCGTCTTGCTCGGCGCGGCCGGCTTGGTGAAGTACACGACCACGCTCTTGCCGACCAGCGGGTTCATGACGCGCTCGGCGAGCCGGGTGGCCAGCGGGCGCTTCATGATGTCCCACACCAGGATCTGGTGGTAGGCCTTGGCCAGCGGGTTGTCGTTGTTGTCCACGCCCACCGCGCACTTGATCCACCAGTACGGCGCGTGCAGGCCGTGCGCGTGGTGGTGGCCGTCCACCCGGAAGCCGAGCGACTTGAGCTTGGCCTCCAGCTCGGCGCGGGTGTAGATGCGCACGTGCCCGCCGGGCGCGGTGTGGTAGTCCTCCGACAGCGCCCAGCACACCCGCTCGGGCAGCCAGGACGGCACGGTGACCGCGAGCTGGCCGCCGGGCTTGAGCACCCGCAGCAGCTCGCGCATCGCGCTCATGTCGTCGGGGATGTGCTCCAGCACCTCCGAGGCGATGATCTTGTCGAAGTGGTCGTCGGGGAACGGCAGGTCGAGCGCGTTGCCCTGCACGGTCTCGGCGGACGCCTCCTCGGGGACCTCGCCCTCCAGCCGCATGGCCCCGAACATCTTCTCGACGCCGGCCAGCTCGTCGGCGTCCAGGTCGAAGGCCACGACGTTCGCACCCCGGCGGTACAGCTCGAAGGCGTGCCGTCCGGCGCCGCATCCCATGTCCATGATGCGTTCTCCGGGGGTGACGCGGAACCGCTGGAAATCCACGGTCAGCAGGGTCGTGCTCCTTCCGTACGGGGAGTCCTCCGACGGAGGTCCCTCATGCCTTGCCCGCGGCGAGCCGCAGGTACTGGTGCTGGGTGATCGCGGTCCGGTAGTGCTCGACCGTGGCCTGCGCCACGGCCCGCCAGGTGTACCGCTCCTGCACCCGGGCCAGGCCCGCCGCGCCCACCTTGCCGCGCTCCTCGGGGGAGTCGTGCAGGCGGCGCAGCACGCCGGCCAGTTCCTCGACGTCGCCGGGCGACACCAGGATCGCGGCGTCGCCGACGACCTCCGGCAGGGCCCCGGCGCGGCTGGCGACCAGCGGGGTGCCCGACGCCATGTGCTCGACCGCCGGCAGCGAGAAGCCCTCGTAGCGCGAGGGCACCACCGCGACCTCGGCCGAGGCCAGCAGCTCGCCGAGCTCGTCGTCGCTGATGCCGCTGACGAACCGCACGCGGTCGCCGAGCGCCAGCTCCTTCACCAGCTTCTCGGTGGGGCCGTCCTCGCGGGGGCGGCTCACCACGACCACGTGCACGTCGCGCTCGGTGGCGACCTTGGCGACCGCGCGCAGCAGCACGTCCACGCCCTTGATGGGCGCGTCGGCGCTCGCCATCGCCACGATCCGGCCGGGCACGCGCTCGCCGCGCGGGTGGAAGATGCCGGTGTCCACGCCCAGCGGCAGGATCTCGATGTCGCGCGGGTCGACCTTGAAGTCCTTGACGATGTCGACCTTGGAGGAGCCCGACACCGTCAGCACCGGGCCGATCCGCCGCGCGACCTGCGCCTGCATGGTGACGAAGCCGTACCAGCGGCGCTTGCCGAGCTTCTGCTTGAGCCCCTCGGCGGCCTCGATCTCGATGCGCCGGTCCACGCTGATCGGGTGGTGGATGCTGGTGACCAGCGGCAGCCCGGCCCTGGCGATGCCGAGGTTGCCCAGGCCGAGCACCTGGTTGTCGTGCGCCACGTCGAAGTCGCGGCGGCGGCGCTTCAGCTCGCGCAGCACCCGGAGGCTGAAGGTCAGCGGCTCGGGGAAGCCGCCGGTCCGCATGTGCGCGAACTCCAGCACGTCGATCCAGTCGCGGAACTCCTCCCGCGCCGGCGTGCGGAACGGGTCCTCGTCGCGGTACAGGTCCAGGCTGGGGACCTTGGTCAGGACGATCTCGTCCCGGTCCAGCTCGGGATAGGGCTGGCCGGAGAACACCTCGACCGCGTGCCCGAGGTCGACCAGCTCCCGGCTCAGGTGCCGTAGGTACACGCCCTGGCCGCCGCAGTGCGGCTTGCTCCGGTACGAGAGCAGGGCCACGCGCAATGGCCCCTCCGACGGCTCAACTGCCTCAGCCACGCCGGCACCCGCTCACGCGCCACTCCTGTCAGTCGTGCGACGCCGGGCACAGGCGCACCGGCATCTCCTTGACGCCATTGATGAAACTCGACCTTAGTCTGCGTACGTTACCGGACGGTTCGATATTGGGCATGGCGTCCAAAAGTGTTTCCAAGAGCACACGCAGCTCAAGGCGTGCCAGGTGGGCGCCCAGGCAGAAGTGCGGGCCGCCGCCCCCGAAGCCCAGGTGCGGGTTGGGCGAGCGGCCCACGTCGAAGCGCGCGGGGTCGGTGAAGGCGGCCGGGTCGGCGTTCGCCGAGGCGTAGAACACCACCACCTTGTCGCCCTCGCGGATCTTGCGCCCGCGCAGCTCGGTGTCGCGGACGGCGGTGCGGCGGAACAGGTTGACCGGGGTCACCCAGCGCACGACCTCGTCGGCGGCGGTGGCCAGCAGCGAGCGGTCGGCGCGCAGCCGCTCCCACTGGCCGGGGTGCTGGAAGAAGGCGTGCATCCCGCCGGAGGCGGCGTTGCGCGTGGTCTCGTTCCCGGCCACCGCGAGCAGCAGCACGAACAGCTCGAACTCGTCGCCCGACAGCACCTCGCCGTCGGGGCCGGGGTCCAGCAGCCGGGTGACGATGTCGTCGCGCGGGCTCCGGCGCCGCTCGGCGGCCAGCTCGTTGGCGTAGGCGTACAGCGAGGCGGCGGCCGCCTGCCCGTCCTCGGGCGAGCGCTGGAACTCCGGGTCGTCCCCGCCGATCAGCGTGTTGGACCAGTGGAAGATCTTCTCGCGGTCCTCGGGCGGGGCGCCCAGCAGCTCGCAGATCACGTACAGCGGCAGCGGGGCGGCGAGGTCGGACACGAAGTCGCCCTCGCCGCCGTTGCCCGCGGCGCGCTCCAGCGCCTCGGCGACCAGCGTCCGGCAGACCTGGCGGATGTGCTCCTCCAGCGCGCCGATCGCGCGGGGCGTGAAGCCCCGGTTGACGATGCCGCGCTTGCGCGAGTGCTCGGGCGGGTCCTGGTTCAGCATCATCATGCGCTGGAGGGCCAGGTCCTCGGGGGCCGCCTCGTCGAACAGCGCGAGCCGCTCGTGGGAGGAGAACACCTCGGGGTGCCGCGACACGCGCACCACGTCCTCGTGCAGGGTCACCGCCCAGAAGGGCGGGTACCCGCGCGCGGGGTCGCCGTGGTGGCGGTGGACGGGGTCGTGCTCGCGCAGCCAGGCGAACTGGTCGTGCGGGGCGCCGCCGCGCTCGTAGACGCCGGGGTCCACCAGCTCGATCTCGGGCGCGGCGGTCACCGCGCCTTCCCCTTGGGCTCGGACGGGGTGAAGGCCACGCGCAGCTCCTTCACGCCGTTGACGAAGTTGGAGCGCAGCCGCCGGGGCTCGCCGACCGGGTGGATGTCGGGCATCCGGTCCAGGATCGTCTCGAACAGCACCGACAGCTCCAGCCGGGCCAGGTGGGTGCCCAGGCAGAAGTGCGGGCCGCCGCCGCCGAAGCCGACGTGCGGGTTGGGGTCGCGGGCGATGTCGAAGGTGAACGGGTCCTCGATCACCCGCTCGTCCCGGTTGGCCGAGCCGTAGAACACCACGACCTTGTCCCCGGCCTTGATCTGCTTGCCGCCCAGCTCGGTGTCGCGGACGGCGGTGCGGCGGAACAGGTTGATGGGGCTGGACCAGCGCACGATCTCGTCGGGCGCGGTGCGCAGCAGCGCCCGGTTGGCCTTCAGCTTCTCCCACTGCTCGGGGTGCTCGAAGAAGGCCAGCATCCCGCCGAGCGAGCCGTTGCGGGTGGTCTCGTGCCCGGCGATGACCAGCATGAGCAGGAAGAGCTGGAACTCCTCGGTGCTGAGCCGCACGCCGTTCTCGTCGGGCTGCAGCAGCTTGGTGGCGATGTCGTCGCGCGGGTCGGCCTCGCGCTGGGCGGCCAGCTCGGCGGCGTAGTTCATCAGCTCGCCGGCGAAGTCCTTGGCCTGCTCCTTGGCGCCGTTCAGCTCGGGGTCGGCGAATCCGATGATCTTGTTGGACCAGTCGCAGATCCGCTGCCGGTCCTCCACCGGGGCGCCCAGCAGCTCGCAGATGACGTAGGCGGGCAGGTGGGCGGCGATGTCCTCGGCGAAGCACGCCTCGCCGCGCGTCACCACGTCGTCGATCAGCTCGTTGCAGATGTCGCGGATGTGCTCTTCCAGCTGCTTGATCATGCGCGGCGTGAAGCCGCGGTTGACCTTCGCGCGGTTCCTGGTGTGGTCCGGCGGGTCCTGGAACAGCATCATCATCCCGTAGAGCAGGACCTCCTCCTCGGTGAACTCCTCGTACATCGAGGTGCGCACGTGGCTGGAGAAGATCTGCGGGTTGCGGGAGACGGTCACGACGTCCTCGTGCCGGGTGACCGCCCAGAAACCGGGCACCGACTCGTCCAGGTCGCGGTGCCAGTGCACCGGGTCGTTGTCGCGGAGCCAGGTGAACTGGTCGTGCGGGATGCCTCCGCGCTCGTAGACGGACGGGTCGATGATGTCGATCTCAGGGGCCATGGGGTGATCCTCCGTGCCGGGGTGGAAGGCAGGCTGACGACGGGGACCGGCGCCCGCTCGGCGCGCGGGACCCCCTGGACGAGCTGGGTTTTCGGTCGGACTCGGACCCGTGATTGAGCGCTTGCTTGGTATCTTTATAGAACAGGTTCTAACATGAGACTGAAGTCTCATCAAGAGTCTCACCAGTGTGTGACGCGTGTCGCATCGCAGCGTGAAATGCCCCGTTCGCGCCACGTGTCGGGAACCGGGCGCCCGGGTACCGGGGACGGCTCCCGGCGGTCCCGGACGGCCCCGGCGGCCCCTCAGCGCAGGGCGAAGCGCAGCGGGCCGTCCCCGTCCAGGCGGCGCGCGACGCGGCGCTTCTCCAGCACGCGCAGGTGCGCGGCCGCCTCGCCGGCCGCCATCCGCTTGGCGGTCGCGCTCATGTCCGCCCACGCGTCGCGCCAGTGCAGCCCGGCCGCCAGCTCCCACAGCGTGGCGGGCGCGGCCGACAGCAGCCCGGCCAGCTCGATGAGGCGCTCCTCGTGGTGGTCGATGATCTCGCCCGTCCGCTTCGGCAGCCCCTCGAAGCGGTACTGGTGGGCGGGCAGCACCTCGCCCGCCTCCACCGCCGCCACCTTGGCGAGCGAGCCGAGGTAGTCGCCCAGCGGGTCGGTGTCGGTCCGGTCGTAGGGGTACAGGCCGATGTGCGGGGTGATGCGGGGCAGCACGTGGTCGCCGGTGAAGATCCGGTCGCCGTCCTCCAGGTGCAGGCAGATGTGGCCGGGGGAGTGGCCCGGCGTCCACACCGTGCGCAGCCTGCGTCCCGGCAGGTCCACCAGCTCGCCGTCGTCCAGCTCGCGGTCGGGCGCGGCGGGCGGGTCGACGTGCTCGCGCGCCGCGCCCGGCCCGGTCAGCTCGTCCTCCCCGGCCCCGGCGCGGCGCATGGCGGCCAGCTCCCAGGTGCGTTCGGAGTCCTGCTCGACCACGTCCCGGAACAGCCGGACGATCGCGGCGTCGTCGCGGTGCATCGCCACCCACGCGCCGGAGGTCTCGCGGACCCGCCCGGCGAGGCCCGCGTGGTCGGGGTGGTAGTGGGTCACCACCACCCCGCGCACGTCGGCGATGTCCATGCCGAACGAGCCGAGCCCGTCCTTCAGCGCCGACCAGGCGTCCTCGTGCTCCCAGCCCGCGTCCACCAGCACCGGGCCGCGCGGCGACTCCAGCGCGTAGACCAGGGTGTAGGCGAGGGGGTTGCCCGGGATCGGCACCGGAACGCTCCAGACCCCGCCGCCGAGGTCCTCCGGCCGCGCCCGCACCGGGTCAGACCCGCTCGATGATCGTGGCCGACGACAGCGCGCCGCCGCAGCACATGGTGACCAGCGCGTTCTGCCCGCCGCGCCGCTCCAGCTCGTGCAGCGCGCTGGTGAGCAGGCGGGCGCCGGTCGCGCCGACCGGGTGGCCGAGCGCGATCGCGCCGCCGTTGACGTTCACCCGGTCCATGTCGGGCCCGTGCACCGACGCCCACGACAGCACCACCGAGGCGAACGCCTCGTTGATCTCGGTGATGTCGATGTCGCCCATCGCCATCCCGGCGCGGGCCAGGACGCGCTCGGTCGACTGCACCGGGCCGTCCAGGTGGTAGTACGGCTCGGAGCCGACCAGCGCCTGCGCGCGGATGCGGGCGCGCGGCCGCAGCCCGAGCGCGCGGGCCTTCTCCTCCGACATCACCAGCACCGCCGCGGCGCCGTCGGAGATCTGCGAGGAGGTGCCCGCGGTGTGCAGCGAGTCCTCGCCCATCACCGGCTTCAGCTTGGCGAGCCCCTCGGCGGTGGTCTCGCGCAGGCCCTGGTCGCGGGTGACGGTCATGGTCTCGCCGGTGGGCGTGCCCTCCTTGTCCACCTGCGGCGCGTCGATCGGCGCGATCTCGCGGTCGAAGCGGCCGTCGGCCCACGCCTTGGCCGCGAGCTGCTGGGAGCGCGCGCCGAAGGCGTCCAGGTCGGCGCGGGTCAGGCCGCGCCGCTGCGCGATGCGCTCGGCCGCGCCGAACTGGTGCGGCATGTCGATCGACCAGTCGTCGGGGCGGGGGTTGGCCGGCAGCACGTTGCTGCCGAGCGGGGCACGGCTCATCACCTCCACTCCGCAGCCGATCGCGACGTCCACGACCCCGGCGGCCACCTGCGAGGCGGCCAGGTGCACCGCCTGCTGCGCCGACCCGCACTGGGCGTCGATGGTGGTGACGCCGGTCTGCCAGGGGAGCCCCGCGTACAGCCAGGCGTAGCGGCCGACGTGGCCGCCCTGTTCGCCCGCCTGCGTCACGCACCCGGCGAAGACCTCCTCCACCTCGGCGGGATCGATCCCGGTCCGCTCGACCAGGGCGTTCAGCGCGTGGGCCAGGACGGCCTGGGCCTTCAGCCCCGCCAGCCAGCCGTTGCGCTTCCCGAGCGGCGTGCGTACCGCCTCGACGATGACCGGGGTCCCCATGCGCTCTCCTCGCTAGAACGTGATTCGCCTCCTGACTGTAACGTGTTCTAGTTTTGCGCGGAAGGGGCGTCGCGGCCGCCGGGGGGCGGCGCGGGCCCTACCATTCCTGGGGTCGCGGCGTGCGTCAGGAGGGGGCCCGATGGCAGACGGCGGATCGGAGCCGGTCTTCGACGAGGAGTTCGTCCGCGGTGCGACGATCACCGAGCCGTCGGCGCGGGAGCGCGCCAAGGGGCCGGGCCTCGCCGAGCGGCGGCGGACGCGCCGGGCCGAGCGCAGGCGGCGCGCGGCGCGCGCGGCGGCCTACCGGGACACCGGCGGGCGGGCGGCCGTCGCCAAGGTGGTCGCGGGCGTGCTGGTGCTGCTGGCGATCTCCACGGCGCTGTGGTGGTGGACCCGGCCGCGCGTGGAGGAGCCCCCCGTCAGGCTGGGCGCGCCGTCGCCGGGCGACGGCCGGGCCGCCGAGCCGCGCGCCGACGCGCCGTTCGCCGGATCGCCCGCCGAGCGGTACGCCGACGGCGCGGCCGGGGTGGTCATGCCCGCGCCCGCGGCGGCGGGCGGGCTCGGCAAGGACCAGACGGCCCGCGCCTACGCGCGCATCAAGGAGTTCCTGGTGGCGGGCAACCTCGACCCCGAGGTCGTCTTCCAGGGGCGCACCGGGGCGCTGGACAGGCTGGTCGACCCGGGGCAGCGCGCCGACCTGCGGCGCGACATCGCGCGGCGCAGCGACGACGCCCGCATCTGGCGGACCGCGTTCGCGCCCGGCTCGGTCGTGCGGGTCGGCACCGTGACCAAGGTGCGCGGGAACGTCACCACCGCGCCGCACCGGCGCGCCGGGCGCTCGGGCCTGCTGGTGAGGACCGACCACAACTTCGTCTACGCGGTCCGGCCGCCGCACGACGCCGGCGAGGTCATCCGCGTGATCGTCCGGCGGAGCGACGACTTCTTCGTCTACCGGGAGGGCGGGCGGACCGTCACCTGGGTGACGGCGGGCGGCACCTCGCCCGCCCCCGCGCGCTGCGACCGCAAGGACGGCTTCGTGCACCCGACCTTCCGCCACGACGAGGCCGGGGCCGTCCCGACCGGCGAGCCCGAGGACCCCTACGACCTGTCCCGGCCGCCCGTCTACGACGGGGGCTGCCACCAGGCGTCGCGTACCTAGCCGGCCCGGCGAAGCGGGTGAGTAGTGATACTCACCCCGAACCGGGCTAGAACGCCCCCTCGCGGTTCCGTAAGGTCTCCCTGTCGGCGCCGGTCACGGCCGGTCAGGCTGGACTCCGGACGACACCGAACAGAGAGCCGGGGGCCCTGTCCATGCGAGCACGCATCACCGCGGCGGCGGCGTACCTGCCCGACCGCACCCTCACCAGCGCCGAGGTCGAGGCGCGCGTGGCGGCCGAGAGCGACGGCTACCGGCCGCACCCCACCATCGTGGAGCGGATGACCGGCATCCGGGCCCGGCACGTCATGGCCGACGGCCAGCAGGCGTCCGACCTCGCGGCGGCCGCCGCCCGCGCGGCGCTGGCCGACCGCGGGCTGGAGGCCGGGCGGCTGGACCTGCTGATCTTCGGGTCGGCGTCGCAGGACCTGGTCGAGCCCGCCACCGCGCACATCGTCGCCGCCAAGCTCGGCGCGACCTGCCCGGTCTTCGACGTCAAGAACGCCTGCAACAGCTTCCTCAACGGCCTCCAGACGGCCGACGCCCTCATCCGCACCGGCCAGCACGAGCGCGTGCTGGTGTGCACCGGAGAGAGCCCGTCGCGCGCGATCCGCTGGAAGGTCCGCGACCGCGCGCAGTTCGTGGACGCCTTCGCCGGCTACACCCTGTCGGACGCGGGCGCGGCGGTGGTCGTGGAGGCCGCCCCCGACGGCGGGATCTTCTACCGCGACTTCGCCGCCGTCTCGGCCGCTTGGCAGGTCGGCACGCTGCCCGGCGGCGGGTCGATGCACCCGCGCGACCCCGAGTACACCTACTTCAGCGGCGACGGGCGCAGGCTGAAGGACGCGTTCGTGGCCACCGGCCCCGAGCTGTTCCTGAACGCCCTCACCAAGACCGGTCTGACCTGGGACGACTTCGCGGTCGTCGCCGTCCACCAGGTCACGCTGCCCTACCTGGAGGTGCTCCGCTCCATCCTGGACGTCCCCCCGGACAAGCTCGTGGTGACGCTGCCCGAGCACGGCAACGTCGCCTCGGCGTCGCTGCCGCTGCAACTCGCGACCGCGCTGCGGGAGGGCCGCTGCCTCCCCGGGGACAGGGTCGCCCTCGTCGGCCTGGCCGGAGGCGTGAGCCTCGGCGTGATGTTCGCGGAGCTGTGAGCGACATGGACCTGTGGATCGTCGTCCCCGCCTACAACGAGGAGCGCTCGATCGGCGCGACGCTGCGCCGCCTCGCCGAGCAGTCCGACGCCGACGCGACCGTCGTGGTGGTGGACAACGCCAGCACCGACCGCACCGCCGAGGTGGTCCGCGCGTTCGCCGCCGACCACCCCAAGACCGACGTGCGGATCATCACCGAGCCGGAGAAGGGCACCGGCGCGGCCGCCGACACCGGCTTCCGGCACGCCATCGCCGCCGGGGCCACCCACGTCGCCCGCACCGACGCCGACTGCCTGCCGCACCGCGAGTGGACCGCGGCGCTGAAGCGGGCCTTCGACGACGGGCTGGAGATGGTCAGCGGGCCGCTGCTGCCGCGCACCGACGAGTTCCCGCTGAAGTGGTGGGAGCGGCGGCTGCTCCCGGCCGTGGTGGACCTCGCCGCGCTGTTCGGGCGGTTCCGGCCCGGCAACCAGGACCCGCTGTACCTGGGGCCGTACGTGATGATGCCCGGCTGCAACATGGCGATCACCGCTGACCTGTACGAGCGGGCGGGCGGCTTCCCGCGCACCCGCATCGAGGACGTGCACGAGGACCGCGCGCTGGTCAACCGGGTCCGCTACCTGACGGCCGGGTACGGGCTGCGCGACGACATGGTCGTGTACGGGTCGGTGCGGCGGCTGCGGGCGTTCGGCCTGGTCCGGACGCTCGGCTGGTACGCCGACCACCGCTACCGGCCTGCTGTAGTGGACATCCGACAGGTGGACATTCGATGATCGACTGGGAACGGCGGCTCTACCTGGCCGCGCACCCGTTCGCCTACCCGCTGCTGCGCGGCCTGGCCAGGCGCGGCCCGGTCATGCGCGTGCCGGGTGTCGGCGTGGTCGTCAACGACGCGGGCCTCGCGCGCGAGGTCCTCATGGACGGCGAGACGTTCCGCAAGGACGGGCCGGGCTCGCCGGGCGAGCTGTGGACCCCGGTCCTCGGCCCGTCGGTGCTGCTCAACATGGAGGGCGAGGGCCACCGCGCGCTGCGCCGCCGCCTGTCGGAGCTCTTCACGCCCACCTACGCCGATGAGCTGTGCGCCCGCGTCCTGGCCGAACCGCTCGCCCGCCTCGCCGAGCGCCTGGAGCGCGGCGCGGTCGTGGACCTGGTGGACACCATGCGGGTGCTGGCGGGCGCGGTGATCGGCGAGGTCATCGGCCTGGACAACCGCTCCGAGGCCGCC
Organism: Spirillospora sp. NPDC050679; assembly: GCA_044456955.1. Taxonomy (GTDB): domain Bacteria; phylum Actinomycetota; class Actinomycetes; order Streptosporangiales; family Streptosporangiaceae; genus Spirillospora. Next base: position 117,679 of record JBITGK010000027.1, read on the forward strand.
TACCGGCACCTGTTCGAGCAGGGCGAGCGGATCGTGTCGATGGTGTCGCTGCGCACCCGGCGGCTGTCGCCCGCGCAGCTGGAGACCGCCCGCGAGGTGCTGGACCCGCTCGGCGACATCGCCGCCAAGGCGTACGCGGCCGGGGACGAGGGCACGGTCATGGGCCGGATGCGCACGCTCGGCCTGTCGGAGGCCGAGGCGCGCGGCGCGGCCGCCGCGTTCTTCCTGACCGGCACCGAGACGGTCGCGACGCTGGTGCCGCGCCTGGTCGCGCTGCTGCACGACCACGGGCAGCTCGCCCGCGCGGCCGCCGACCCGGACGGCCTGCTGGACCGGGCGATCGAGGAGGCCATGCGCGTCACCACGCCCACGCCGGTGATGCTGCGCAGCGTGCACCGGCGCGCCGAGGTCGGCGGGACGCGGGTGCGGCCGGGCGACCGGGTGCTGATCGCCACCCACAACTGCTGCCGCGCGCTCGGGCCGTTCGACCTGGACCGGCCGCACCCGCCGGAGTTGCGGCGGCTGTGGTTCGGGGCCGGGCCGCACTTCTGCCTCGGCTACCCGCTGGCCATGGCCGAGGTGCGCGCGGTCGCCCGCACGGTGCTGGCCGCCCGCCCGGTGATCACCCGCCGGGCGGCGGCGCGCGGGGTGCTGATCCCGACCTACGCGCGCCTGGTGGTCCGGAAGGGGGAGCGGTGACGCTGGTGCGGAGGCTGCTCGACCAGGCCGCCGCCACGCCCTCGGCGGTGGCGCTGGTCGCGGGCGACGGCGCGGAGCTGACCTACGGCGACCTGCGGCGGCGGGTGCTGGCCGTCCGGCACGGCCTGCTGGCGGCGGGGCTCGCCGAAGGCGACGGGGTGCTGTTCTCGGTACGGCCGTCGCCGGAGTCGCTGGTGCTCGCGCTGGGCGTGGTGGCGGCGGGCGGCGTGGTGGTGTTCGCCGACCCCGGGGCCGGGCCGGAGATGTTCACCGCGCGGCTCAAGCTCGCGCGCCCGCGCTGGTCGGCGGCCGAATCGCTGCTGTACGCGGGCAGCCGCCTGCGGCCGGTGCGCGCGTACGCGCGGCGCAAGGGCCTGCTGCTGCCCGACCTCGCCGCCCTCACGGTGCCAGGCGACACGACTTCTGGGGGCACGGGCTCCGTTGATACGACTTCCGGGGGCACGGCTTCCGCTGGCAGGGGCTCCGCTGACACGGGTTCCGGCGGCGGTGCGCGGATGCGGCACATCCGCGTGGGGCGCTGGCTGCCCGGCGTTCCGCGCGACGCGCTGTCTATCGGCAAGCTCGCCGCCGGACCCGCGCCCGAGCCCGATGGGGACGGCGACCCGGACGCGCCCGCCGCCGTCATCTTCACCTCCGGCACCACCGCCGACCCGCGCGCCGTCGTCCACACGCAGGCGTCGCTGGCCGCCGCGCTCGACCTGTTCCGGGAACGCCTGCCGCTCGGCCCCGGCGACGTCGTGCACACCGACCAGCTCATGCTCGGCCTGCCGACGCTGATCTCGGGCGCGCGCTGGTCGATGCCGCCGCTGTTCTGCTCGCCCGCCGATTTCGCGCGCCAACTGGCCGAACGCCGCGCCACCCACACCTTCTGCGTGCCCGTGCACCTGGCGGAGATCCTGGACGCGGCCCCGAGACTGCCGGACCACCTCCGCTACGTCCTGCTGGGCGCGGCCCCCGCACCCGCCGGGATTCTGCGCCGTGCCGTACAGGCGGCACCCTCCGCACAGGTGCTGTCGGTCTACGCGATGACCGAGATCCTGCCCGTCGCCATCGCGTCCGCCGAGGACAAGCTCGCGCACACCGAGTCCGGCGCGGAAGGCGACCTGCTGGGGGAGCCGCTGACCGGCACCGCGTTCGCCGACGACGGCGAGCTGCTGCTGTCCGGATCCAACCTGTGCCGCGGCTACCTGGGCGCACCGCCGCTGGAGCGGCTGCCGACCGGGGACCTGGCCCGCCTGGACGGCGGCCGCCTGGTCCTGCTGGGCCGCAAGAAGGACATGCTGATCCGGGGCAAGTTCAACCTCTACCCGGGCCTGTACGAGCCGGCGATCGCCGCGCTGCCCGGCGTCGCCGAGGCCGCGATCGTCGGCCTGCCGGACGCGGCGACCGGCGACGAGGAGGTGGTCCTCGCCGTCGTCGCCGAGCCGGGCGGCGGCGCCGCCGGGCTGGACCGCCGCCTGCGCGGCGTCATCGACCACGACGCGCTCCCGGACCGCATCGTCGAGCTGCCCGAATTGCCGCGTTCGGGGCGAGGCCGCAAACTCGACCGGGAACGGCTGCGCGAACTGGTACGGGGGACGAGATGAAGATCGCGGTGACCGGCGCGTCGGGCTTCGTCGGGGGAGCGGTCTGCCGCGCCCTGGTCGAGCAGGGCGTGCAGACCCTCGCCTACGGCCGCCGCGCCGAGGTCCCGCGCGGCCACCTCGCGGGCGCGCCCTACCGGCGCTGGGACCTCACGCGCGGCCCGATCCCGGACACTCCCGCCGTGGACGCCGTCGTGCACTGCGCGGGCAGCGTCACCGACTGGGGGCCGGCCGCCGGGCTGTTCGCCGCCAACGTGACCGGCACCCGGAACGCGCTGGCCTCCTTCCCGGGCGCGCGCTTCGTGCACCTGAGCACCGCCAGCGTGTACGACCCGTTCCGGCCCACCGTCATGGCCACCGAGGACGAGGCCCCCGCCCCCCGCCACCTCAACGCCTACGGCGCCTCCAAGGCGGCCGCCGAGCGCGCCGTGCTCGCGGTCATGCGCGGCCGAGGCCCGGCCCGCTGGCACGGTCCGGCCCGCCGCGACGCGGTCATCCTGCGGCCGCACGCCGTCTACGGGCCCGGCGACACCACCCTGCTGCCGCGCGTGCTGTCGGCCGTGCGCGGGCCGGTGCTGCCCGCCGTCGGGACCGGCCGCCAGAAGATCAGCCTGACCTCGGTGGCGAACCTGGTGGCGGCGTGCCTGCTGGCGGCGACCGGCCCGGCCGGCACGGGCGTCTACAACGTGACCGACGCCGAGCCGGTGGTGCTCGACGACGCGTTCCGCGCGATCCTGGCCGCGCGCGGCGTCGACGCCCGCCCGGTCTACCTGCCGCGCCGCGCGGCCTGGCCGCTGGCGGCGGCCGTCGAGGGCGCGTTCCTGCTGGCCCGCCGCCCCGCGCCGCCCCGCCTGACCCGCTACGCGATCAGCCATCTGGCGGTGGAGCGCACCCTGGACATCACCGCCGCGCGCGAGGCGCTGGGCTACGACCCCAAGCCGACCTCGTTCGCGGGGGCCGCCGACTGGTAGGCGCCGCCGTCCACCGATCGGTGGACGGCGGGTTCAGCCGGTCGGGGCTCATGCCGGAGGGGCCCGCGAGGCGACGATTCGATCATGACGAATCTTCCTCTGCGGGCGGCCCGGTGGAGCGCCCGCCACCCCGGGCGCGCCGTCCTGGTCTGGGTGCTGTTCGTGGCCGCGTGCCTCGGCGGCGGCATCGCGCTCGGCACCAACAGCGCCACGGCCAAGGACTTCGGCGTCGGCGAGGCCGGCCGCGCCGAGGCCGTCGCGATCGACGCCGGGATGCAGCGCCGCCCGGTCGAGCAGGTCATGATCTCCGCCCGGTCCGGCCCGCTCGACCCGGCCAGGGCGCGGGCCGCCGCGCAGGACGTGACGCGGCGGATGCGGGAGCTGCCCGAGGTCGCCTCCGTCGCGCCCCCGGTCCGCTCGCCCGACGGCCGGATGCTCATGGTCGAGGTGACCATGAAGGGCGAGGAGCTGCACGGGCGCAGGAACGTCCCGCCGCTGCTGGAGCGCACCGCGCGGGCGCAGCGGGCCCACCCGGACCTGGTGGTGGAGGAGACCGGCAGCCCGTCGATCAGCAAGGGCGTCAACGACCAGCGCGGGCGGGACCTGGCGCTGGCGGAGATGATCACCCTGCCGGTCACGCTGCTCACGCTGCTGCTGGTCTTCGGCTCGCTGATGATGGCGGCGGTGCCGGTGCTGCTGGCGCTGTCGTCGATCATGGCGGCGGTGGGGCTGTCGATGGCGGTCTCCCACCTGCTGCCCGACACCGGCATCGGCACCAACCTGATCCTGCTGATCGGCATGGCGGTCGGCGTGGACTACACGCTGTTCTACCTCAAGCGCGAGCAGGAGGAGCGCGCCCGGTCCGGCGGGCGGCCCGCCCCCGAGGCGCTGGTGGACGCGGCGGCGGCGACGGCGGGCCGGGCCATCGTGGTCTCCGGCCTGGCGGTGATCGTCTCCACCGCCACCCTGTACCTGGCCACCGACGTCATCTTCTCTTCGCTGGCCACCGGCACCATCCTGGTCGTGGCGGTCGCCGTGGCCAGCTCGCTGACCGCGCTGCCGGCGCTGCTGGTGAAGCTCGGCCACCGCGCGAACCGCCGGGCGGCGCGCAGGGCCGCCCGCAAGGGCGTCGAGCCCGCGCCGCCGAAGGCCGAGGAGGGGACCGGGCGCGTCTGGAACGCGCTGCTGTGGCCCGCCCGCAAGCACCCCGCGATCACCCTGGCGGCCTCGGTGCTGGCCCTGCTCGCGCTGGCCGCGCCCGTGCTGGACATGAAGCTGATCGAGGTCAACCGCGACCTGTTCTCCCGCGACATCCCCGCCATGCAGGGCTACGACCGGCTGAACGCCGCCTTCCCCGAGCGCAGGGCCGAGCACCGCGTGGTCGTCCGCGCCGAGCCGGACCGCGCCGACGAGGTCGCCGCCGCGCTGGGCGAGCTGGGGCGGCGCACCCGCACCGACCCGATGTTCGCCCGCGACGTCCCGCCCGTCCTCAAGGCGTCCCCGGACCGGCGGGTCGCGGTCCTGACCGTCGCCGTCCCGTTCTCGATCAGCTCCGACCGGGCCGCCGCGTCCCTGGACCGGCTCCGCACCGTCCACATCCCCGCCACCATCGGCGGGGTGAAGGGCCAGCGGACCGGCGTCACCGGCGACGTCGCCCGCTCGGTGGACTACGTCGACCACCAGAACGCCAAGCTCCCGCTGGTGGTGGGCGCGCTGCTGCTGCTCACGTTCGTCATGACGGCGATCGCCTTCCGGTCGGTGGTGATCGGCCTGGTCGGGACGGCGCTGAACGTGCTGTCGGCCGTGGCGGCGCTCGGCCTGCTGGTGGCGGTCTTCCAGGGCACCTGGGCCGAGGGCCTGCTCGGGTTCGAGTCGATCGGCGGCATCGCCACCCGCGTCCCGCTGTTCCTGTTCGTGATCCTGTTCGGGCTGTCGATGGACTACCAGGTGTTCGTGCTCAGCCGGATCAGGGAGGCGGCGCTGGCCGGGGCCCCGCACCGGGAGGCGGTGCTGGCGGGCATCGGCCGCTCGGCGCGGGTGGTGACCAGCGCGGCGGTGGTGATGGTGACGGTGTTCGCCAGCTACGTCTTCCTGCACCTGATGGAGATGAAGCAGATGGGCTTCAGCCTGGCGGTGGCGGTCCTGCTGGACGCCGTCGTCATCCGCCTGATGGTCCTGCCCTCGGCGCTGCTGCTGCTCGGCCGGCGGAGCTGGTGGCCCGGACGCGCCGTGGGAGAGTTGCGATCATGCCCCCCGAAGCACCCGGCTCCCTCGCTTTCTGGCGCACCACGCTGAGACGGTGGAACGTCGTCTGGTGGCTGCTGCTCGGCCTGATGTTCCTCGCGATCGCCGCCCCCCGGGACCGGGGCCCGCACGAGTACGGGGCCCTGGCCGCCCTGGCGGCGATCGCGGCCGGCCACCTCGCCCTGGGCCGCCTCCTGCGGCCGCACGCCTACCTGGTGGTGCTGGGCGCGGGGCTGGGCATCGTGTCCTACCTGTGGAACGGCAGCGGGGCCCTGTTCATGGTGGCCCTGCCGCACTTCTGGATCCACGCCCGGTCGCGGCGGGCGGCGATCGCCCTCAGCGGGGCGGGCGCCCTGGCGAGCGCGGCGGGCTGCCTGCTGCGCCAGGGCCCGACCACCGAGGGCTTCAACAGCGCGGTGTCGGTCGCGGTGTTCTTCGCCGCCAGCGTGCTGATGGGGCTGTGGGTGCAGACGGTGGTCGAGCAGAGCCAGGAGCGGGCCCGGCTGATCGACGAGCTGGAGCGCACCCAGGCCGAACTGGCGCTGGCCCACCAGCGGCAGGGCGCGGCCGAGGAGCGCCAGCGCATGTCCCGCGACATCCACGACACCATCGCGCAGGGCCTGGCCTCCATCATCGTGCTCGCCGAGGCGGCCCGGGAGGGCCTGCCCGCCGACCCCGGGGCCAGCGCCCGCCAGCTGCGCTCCATCGAGAGAACGGCCCGCGAGAACCTCACCGAGGCGCGGGACCTGGTGGCCGCCGGGCAGCCGGCGGCCGCCGGGCCGTTCGCGCTGACGCTGCGGCGCACGCTGGACCGGTTCGCCGAGGACACCGGCCTGGCGGTGCACGCCGACCTCGCCGAGGCCGACGCCGACCAGCCCACCCGGATCGCGCTGCTGCGCTGCCTGCAGGAGTCGCTGGCCAACGTCCGCAAGCACGCGGGGGCGTCCTCGGTCACGGTGGTGCTGGCCGCGACCGCGCACGGCGTCGAGCTGGAGGTCGCCGACGACGGCTCGGGCTTCACCCCCGGGCCGGGCTTCGGCCTGGCCGGGATGCGCGACCGCCTGGCCGAGCTGGGCGGGCGGCTCACCGTCACCGGCTCGCCCGAGGACGGCACCCGGGTACTGGCCCAGATCCCCCTGAACAGCCCCCTGAACAGCGAGGTTGCGACATGACCGACCGCCCTCTGCGGATCATCCTGGCCGACGACCACACCGTGATGCGGGCCGGGGTCGGCGCGCTGCTGGCCGCCGAGCCCGACATCGAGATCGTCGGCGAGGCGGGCGACGGCCGCGAGGCGGTGCGGCTGGCCGGGCTGCACGCCCCCGACGTGGCGCTGCTGGACCTGCGGATGCCGGAGATGGACGGGGTCGCCGCCACCGCCGAGATCGGCGCCCGCCACCCCGGCACCCGGGTGCTGATCCTGACCACCTACGACACCGACACCGAGATCGAGCGGGCGGTGGAGGCCGGGGCGGTCGGCTACCTGCTCAAGGACGCCACCCGCGAGCAGCTCGCCGCCGCGATCCGGGCCGCCGCGCGCGGCGAGACCGTCCTCGCGCCGCGCGTGGCGCAGAAGCTGGTCGCGCGGATGCGGGCCCCCGCGCAGGCCGCGCTGACCTCGCGCGAGGCGCAGGTGCTGCGGGCGGTCGCCGACGGTCTCACCAACGCCGAGATCGGGGAGCGGCTGGTGGTGGCCGAGGCGACCGTCAAGACCCACCTGCTGCGGATCTTCGCCAAGCTCGACGTCAACGACCGGACCCGCGCCGTGGTCGTCGCGATGGAGCGCGGCCTGCTGCCGTGACCGCCGGCACTCCGGGCGGACGTTTCCCGTGGCCGGCGGCGAGCATGGGAGGACGGACGGAGCGCCCCGGCGCGGAGCGTTCCGAACTCGTTACCTAGAGTGGTCTTATCGGGGGAAGGAGAACCATCAATGCGCGCGGTCACCTACGACGCCTACGCCAACGACAATTCCCGCCTGAAGATCGGTGAGGTCCCCGATCCGCGGGTCGGGCCCGGCCAGGTGCTGGTCGAGGTCCGCGCGGCGGGCGTGAACCAGGTGGACTGGAAGGTCATGACCGGCGGCCTGGACGGCATGATGCAGGCCGTCTTCCCGGTGATCCCGGGCTGGGACGTGGCCGGGGTGGTGCGGGCGGCGGGGCCCGACACCCCCGAGTTCGCGCCGGGCGACGAGGTGATGGCCTACGCGCGCAAGGACGTGGTGCACGCGGGCACGTTCGCGCAGCTGGTCGCGGTGTCGGCGTTCGCCGTCGCCCGCAAGCCCGCCGCGCTGGACTGGGCGCAGGCCGGGGGCCTGCCGCTGGCGGGGATGACGGCGCTGCGCACGCTGGACCGGCTCGGCGTCGGCTCCGGCGACACGCTGCTGGTGCACGGCGCGTCCGGGGGCGTGGGCAGCCTGGCCGTGCAGATCGCCCGTGCGCGCGGGGCCCGCGTGATCGGCACCGCGTCCGAGCGCAACCACGACTTCGTGCGCGAGATGGGCGGCGAGCCGGTCGCCTACGGGGACGGCGTGGTCGACCGCGTCCGCGCGGCGGCCCCCGGCGGCGTCACGGCGGTCGCCGACTTCGTGGGCGGCCAGCTCGACACCACCCTGGCCGTGCTGGCCCCGGGCGGCCGCCACGCCTCGGTCGCCGACAACACCGTCGAGGAGCACGGCGGGCTCTGGATTTGGGTGCGCCCGGACGGCGCGAAGCTCGCCGAGCTGGCCGAACTCGCCGAGCGCGGGGCGCTCACCGTCCCGGTGACCGGCACCTACCCGCTGGAGGAGGTCGGCGCGGCCTTCGACGCCAGCCGCGAGGGGCACGTCCGGGGAAAGCACGTGATCCTCCCCTGATCGGCGACAATGGGTCCCGGGAAAGGGGGCCCGTTGCCTGAGAACCGTCCCGACCTGCGGGCCGACTGCGCGAACTGCTTCGGCCTGTGCTGCGTGGCGACGGCGTTCGCCGCGTCGGCCGACTTCGCCTTCGACCGGCCCGCCGGGACGCCGTGCCGGAACCTGCTGGCCGACTTCCGGTGCGGCGTCCACGCCGGACTCCGCGACGTCGGGATGCGGGGCTGCACGGTCTACGACTGCTTCGGCGCGGGCCAGAAGATCTCCCAGACCACCTTCGGGGGCCGCGACTGGCGCTCGGACCCGGCCGCGGCCGCGCCGATGTTCGCCGCGTTCCCGATCATGCGGGACCTGCACGAGCTGCTGTGGTACCTGGAGGAGGCCCTGGCCCTGCCGGACGCGGCCCCCGTGCACGCCGACCTGCGCGAGGTCCTGGCCGAGACCGAGAAACTGACCCTCGCCGACCCCGGGACCGTGGCCGGCACCGACGTCATGGCCCAGCACGGCAAGGTCAACCCGCTGCTGGCGCGGGCCAGCGAGCTGGTCCGCGCCCGCGCGGGCCGCAAAACCCGCGACCACCGGGGCGCCGACCTGATGGGGGCCCGCCTGAAGGGCGCGGACCTGCGGGGCGCGAACCTGCGCGGCGCGTACCTGATCGCCGCCGACCTGCGGAACGCGGACCTGCGCCTGGCCGACCTGATCGGCGCGGACCTGCGCGACACCGACCTGCGCGGGGCGGACCTGACCGGGGCGCTCTTCCTGATCCAGTCCCAGCTGAACGCCGCCCGGGGCGACGCGGCGACGCGCATCCCCCCGTCCCTGGCCCGCCCGGCGCACTGGACGGTCAGGCGCTGAGCGGAGCGGGCCGCCCGGTCTCCCGCGCGTCCGGCTCCGGCTCCCGCCGCCGCGCGCCGAGCAGCAGGAACACCGCGACGGCGGCGGCCGCGCAGACCGCCGCCGTGCTCCACAGCACCACCCGCCAGGCGTCGGTGAACGCCTCTGACAGCAGCGCGAAGTCCCCGCCCGACAGGTCGCCGGAGGACACGCGCCCGGCGGTGGCGGCGTCGAGCCGGGCCCCGAGCAGGCTGAGCAGCGCCGCGCTGAACACCGCGATGACCAGGGCCTCGGCCGCGCCGCGCACGGTGTTGAGGAACCCGGCCGCCATGCCCGCGCGGTCGGGCCCGACCGCGCTCATCGCCTGCCCGTCGGTGATGCCGAACGAGACGCCCATGCCGACCCCGATCAGCAGCAGCGGCCCGGCCAGCCCCGCCGCGCCGATGCCCGGGTGCAGCACGCTCAGCCAGGCGTTGCCGCCCGCGATCAGCAGCAGCGCCCCGGTCATCAGCGCGCGGGGCGGCGCCCCTCGGTTGACCAGCGCGCCGCCCAGCAGCGGGGCGACCAGCACCGGCGCGGTGAGCAGCAGCAGCGTGGCCCCGGCGCGCTGGGCCGAGGCGCCGTTCACGCCCTGGAGCCAGGTGGGCAGGAACACCAGCACGCCGAGGAAGCCGACCGAGGTCGTCAGGGTCGCGAGGTTCCAGCCGGCGAAACGGGGGTCCCGCACCAGCGACAGGTCCAGCACCGGATGCTCGCGCCGCCGCTGGACCAGCACGAACAGCACCAGCAGCACGACCCCGGCGGCCAGCGCCGCCAGGACCGGGGCGGCGCCCCACCCCTCCTCGGGCCCCTGCATGATCCCGAACATGACCAGCGCGAGCCCCGCGACGAAGGCCGCCGCGCCCGGGAGGTCCATGCGGACGCCCGAGGCGGCCCGCGACTCGCGCATCCGCGCCGTCGCGGCCAAAATCACGGCCCCGACCACGGCGTAGGCGGTGAAGGTGGCGCGCCAGCCGAGCGCCCCGATCATCCAGCCCGACAGCGACGGGCCGATCGCGATGCCGACCCCGGCCATCGTGCCCATGGCGGCGAAGGCGCGCGTCCGGGCGGCCCCGTCGAAGGTCCCGGCGAGCAGCGCGCCGCCCCCGGCCATGACCGCCGCGCCGCCGACGCCCGCGAGGGCCCGCGCGGCGTCCAGCAGCCAGACGTTCCCGGCCAGCGCGCTGACGACGGCGCCCAGCGTGAACACCGCCGCCCCGGCGGCGAAGGTCCGCCGCCGCCCGGCCACGTCGGCGAGCGAGCCGCACACCAACGTGAAGGCGGCGAAGGTGAGGTTGTAGCCGGCCACCACCCACTGGAGCGACGCGCCGGAGGCGTGCAGGTCGGCGCCGATGCGGGGGACGGCGACGGCCGTGCCCGCGATCGACATCGCGACGGCCAGCACGCCCAGCAGCACCGCGGCCAGGGTCACGGCCTTGTCGGGGGACTTCACCCGGTTCTCCTCCCGTTGGTCGTCAGGACCAGCCCACTGTGAATCCTCAACTTAAATTGAGGTCAAGGGGGCGGGGAGGAGGCGTCCCGCTACCGCTTCAGGTGGCGGTAGCTGTCGGGGTTCCGCTCCAGGAACTCGGCGAAGCTCTGCGCGGGGTGCCCGGTCAGGCGGGGCACGGTGTCGGACACGGTGCTCATCTCGCCCGTCGCGATGGCCTCGTAGGAGGTCACCCAGCCTGCCAGCTCCCAGGCGGGCGCGTTGTACTGGGCCCGCGACGCGTACGCCTCGTCCCGCGTCTCGGCGACGTAGCTGACGGGCCGGCCCGCCGCGCGGCTCAGCTCCTCCGCCGCCTGGTCGAGGGTGAACGCCTCCGGACCGGTCACGTCGTAGGCGGCCCCGTCGTGCTCGTCGCTCAGCAGCACGGCGGCGACGACGTCGGCGATGTCGTCGTGGGACACGGCGGAGACCTTGCCGTCGCCGCCGGGCCCTCGCAGCACCCCGTCCGCGCCGGCCATGCCCGCCAGCGCGGCCTGGTAGAAGCTGTCGCGCAGGAACGTGTGACGCACCCCGGTGGAGCGGATGTGCTGCTCGGTGTGCCAGTGGTCGCGGGCGAAGGTGAACGTGGCGTCCGGCGCGGCCCCGAGGAACGACAGGTACACGATCCGCTCGACCCCCGCCGCCACGGCCGCGTCCACGGCGGTGATGTGCTCGCGCACCCGGTCGGGGGCCTCGCCCGCCGAGACGAGGAAGAGCGTGCGGGCGTCGCCGACCGCCGCGCGCATCGCGTCCGCGTCGTCGTAGGAGGCGGCGGGCGCGGCCACGGCCCCGGGCAGCTCCGGCAGCCGGTCCGGGTGCCGGCTCAGCAGCCGCTGCGACGCCCCCGCGTCGGCGAGCCGCCGCGCGACCCGGCCCCCGACCTGCCCGCCCGCCCCGGCGACGGCGATGACTGAAGACATGCTGGCCCCCTCTGTAAGCCCCTGAACTGGGACGATTCCCGCCCCGCCCGGAGCTTAAGCCGATCTTCACCGGCGGGCCGGCGTTCGGCCCGCCGGTGAAGGCCGCTCAGCGGGTGCGGGCCACCTCGGCGGCGATGGCGCGCAGGGCGGGGAGCGTCTCGTTCTCGCCCGAGTTGAACAGGGTCGTCCGCACGACCACGACCCGGTGGCGGGTCGAGACGTAGATCCGCTGGTCGCCCAGGCCCGAGGCGTAGTAGCCCTCGCCCGGGTCGATCCACCACTGCAGGCCGTAGCGCGGGTTCAGCGGGTTCGGCGTCGTCGCCTCGGTCACCCAGGAGGCGGGCACGACGCGGCGGCCGTCCACCGTGCCGCCGTCGAGCATCATCTTGCCGAAGCGCGCGAAGTCGCGGTTGCGGGCGTAGACGCAGCAGTAGCCGAGGCCGTTGCCGCGCGAGTCGTTGCCGAGGTAGGCGGTGCCCGCCATGCCGGCGGGCTGCCAGATCTTCTCCTGCACCCAGGTGTGGAACGGGACGCCGGTCGCCTTCTGCACCACCAGCGCCAGCACGGCCGAGTCCATGCTCGCGTAGTTGAAGCGGGTGCCCTGCGGCCAGCCCCGCTTGCGCGTGGCCGCCAGCTGCAGCGTGGACTGGACGCCCAGGCTGGCCCCGACGTGCAGCGAGATGTCGTCCACCGCCTCGTTCCACTGGATGCCCGAGGCCATGCGCAGCAGGTTCAGCAGCGTCACCTCGCCGTAGTCGGCCCGGGCCAGCTCGGGCACGTAGTCGGCGACGGTGTCCGACAGCGAGTCGATCTCGCCTTCGCCGAGGGCGATCCCGACCGCGTCGGAGGTGAAGGACTTGGCCATCGACCAGGACTGGAACAGCGAGTCCTGGGAGTAGCCGGGCGCGTACCACTCCTTCACGATCTTGTCGCCGTCCAGCACGACCAGGCCCTGCGCGGTGCGCCTGAGGTAGTCCTCCAGCGTGCGGGTCTCGCCGTCGACGGTGTAGGTCACCTTCAGCGGCCGCGGCGCGCTCACCAGCGCGGCCGGGGTCGGCGACGCCTTGAGCGGGTCGAAGCCCGGCAGCACCGAGTAGGGCCAGACCGGGGCGCTCGGCGCGGACGCCGGGACGGGCCTCGGCGCGGCGTCCGCCGGGGCGGCGGTGCCGAAGGCCAGGGCGGCGGCCAGGGGGAGGGAGAGCAGGCTGCGGCGCATCGGGGCTCCAAGGACGGGGGGCGGGCCGGAGCGGAGCGCCAAAGTGAAAGGGTGGCTGTTCACAATGGCCTGTTGACGGTACGTCCAAAAGCAGCCGGTACGCCAGATGGAAGGCTGCCAAAGCCGGACGGGAAGTTCCTCACTTCTCGCACAAGACTCCGGAGGGAGGGTCATGTCAGGCACCGGGCCGACCCGTGGCTACGCGGGCAGGACGGCCGAGCAGCGGCGGGCCGAACGGCGCGAGCGCTTCCTGTCCGCGGGGCTGGAACTGCTGGCCGCCGGCGGCTACGCGGCCGCCACCGTCGAGCGGATCTGCGAGGCGGCGGGCCTGTCCACCCGCCAGTTCTACGCCGAGTTCGACAACCGCGACGACGTGCTGCTCGCCCTGTACGACCAGGTGGACGCGCGCGCCGAGGCCGCCGTGGCGCGGGCGCTCGACCGCCGCCCCGCCGATCCGGCCGACTTCCGCGAGATGCTCCGCCAAGCCCTGGCCGCCTACCTCGCCGTCGTGGCCCGCGCGCCCCGCCGGGCCCAGGTGGCCTTCGACGCCATCGCCGGGGTCAACCCCCGCGTCGAGGCCCACCGCCGCGCCGCGCGCCGCCGCTGGGCGGAGCGCCTGGCGGAGCAGGCCGCACGGGCCGCCGGACTCGGGATCATCCCGGACCGCGACTTCGGACTGCTCATGACGGCCTTCATCGGCGCGGTGAACGGCCTGGTGGGCGACTGGGCGGCCGCCGAGCCGCGCGCCCCGCTGGAGGAGGTGGCCGAGACCCTCGCGCACCTGCTCCACAGCGCCCTGACCGCCGAGTGACCGGCGCCCGGCGCCGGGCGGCCCGGGCCGGACGCGCCGCGGCGGGGACGCGGTGCCCGCCGCGGCGCTCATCCGGCGGCGCCTACTTCGCGGCCTTGCCGCGGTAGCCGACCGGTCCCTCGTTCGGGAACTGGGCGGTGCCGCTGAACGTGGCGCCCTCGTCGAAGAAGGTCACCGTGCCGTTGCCCTGCGGCCCCGACCAGGTCACCGTGGTGCCGGTGGCCGGGCGGCCGTCCGCGGGGACGACCTTGCCCCGGTTGGCGATGGTGATCTCCAGATCGTGGTCGGCGTGCCAGGCGGCGTCGGGGCCGCCCCATTGGATCTCGGTGTGGTACGTCGCCATGGGCGTTTCCTCTCCCTCGAATCCAACTCTCTGAGGCGGCGCCGCCACCCTCAGTAGACAGCAGTCGGGCGCCGGGCGGAACCGGTGGGCGGGTGTCCGCAAACGGTCGGGAGATTCTTTTGCGCCGTGCCGCGAGAACGGGGCTTGCGCGCGGGGCCGGCGTTCATGTCATCATTGATGACATCACTGATGACGGAGGTGGCCGGTGACCGGACGCAAGCGCCTGACCAGGGAGCGCATCGTGACCGCCGCCGTCGCGATCGCCGCGCGCGGCGAGGCCGACGGCCTGACCGGCCGCGCGCTGGGCGAGGAGCTGGGCGTGGACCGCTCGGCGGTGTGGCGGCACTTCCCCGACAAGGACGCGCTGCTGCTCGCCGTCGGCGACCGCCTGCTGTCCATGGCCGCCGAGGCCGTCCCGGACGGCCTCGGCCCGCGCGAGCGCCTCGGCGAGCTGGCCCGCCAGGTCGTGCGCGTCTTCGTCGCCCACCCCTACGTCGGCGCGGCCGTCGCCTCCCGCACCACGCGCGGCCCCGGCGAGTTCCAGGTGGTGGAGGGCATCCTCGCCGCCCTCACCGAGCTGGGCCTCGGCGGCGACGACCTCGTCCGCTACTACCGGATGATGGCCGACACCGTCCTCGCCTACGCCGGGACGCGCGCCCACTACGCCGTCCTGCCCGCCGAGGTCCGCGAGGGCGACGAGCGCGCCTGGACCGCCGACTACGCCGCCGCCGACCCGGCCCGCTACCCGCGGATCAACTCCCACGCCGCCGGGTTGGCGGCCGTCACCCCCGACACCGTTCTGGAGACCATGTTGGAAGCGCTCTGGCTCGCCGTCAGCGCCCGCGCGGAAGGCGGCCGGGCATGAGCCGGAAGCTCCGCGCGGTCATCGCCGTCCCCCTCGTCCTGGTCGTCGGCCTCTACGTCGCGACCTGGGCGCTGAAGGTGCCCCCGCCCCAGACCCTCTACAAGCTGCTGACCACGCCGACCTCGCAGGTCGGAAAGCTGTACCCGGCCAGCGACGTGCCCGCGACGCGCCCCGCCGCGCTGCCGGTCAAGGCGCAGCCGCTGCCCGCGACCGTGCCGTGGAAGGGGCGGCAGGTCCCGGTGGCGGAGTTCCTGTCCGCCACGCGCACCAACGCGTTCGTGGTCCTGCGGGACGGCGCGGTCGCGCACGAGTGGTACCGCGAGGGCGTGCGCTCCACCGACCGCATGGCGTCCTGGTCGGTCGCCAAGTCGCTGGTCTCCCTGATGATCGGGCAGGCGGTCGGGGAGGGGAAGATCCGCGAGGACGACCGGCTGGTGGACGTGCTGCCGGAGCTGAGGTCCGGCGGCTCCTACGACACGATCCGCATCCGCGACCTGCTCGACATGACGGCGGGCGTGGACGTGTCGGAGAACTACAACCAGTGGTGGCCGTTCACCGGCACCGCCCGCATGTACCTCACCCGCGACCTGGCCGGCTTCGTGAAGGACCACCGCAAGGTGACGTTCAGGCCCGGCAGCAAGGGCGACTACCGCAGCGTCGAGACCCAGCTCCTCGGCATGGCGCTGGCCAAGGTCGAGGGCAAGCCGCTGGCCCGCCTGCTGGCCGAGCGCCTGTGGGGCCCGGTCGGCGCGCAGGACGGCGCGACCTGGAACCTGGACCGGCCCGGCGGGATCGAGAAGGCGTTCTGCTGCGTCAACGCCACCGCCCGCGACTACGCCAAGATCGGCCAGCTCGTGCTGGAGGGCGGCAAGGCGGGCGGCGCGCAGGTCGTCCCCGCCGAGTGGATCAAGCGGATCTCCACGCCCGCCGCGCACAAGCTGGGCGAGTGGCGGTACGCGGCGCAGTGGTGGCACCCGACCGGCGGCGACGAGAGGGCCTTCTCGGCGCTCGGCGTCTACGGCCAGTACGTCTACGTCGACCCGCCGTCCAGGACCGTGATCGTCAAGCTCAGCGACCACGGCGACGAGCAGGACGAGCAGGACACCTTCGACGTGCTGCGCACGATCAGCCGTAGCGCCGCCGGGTCGCGGTGACCAGCGCCAGCACCGCCGCGACCCCCGCGCACGCCACCGCCGACCAGAAGGCCGCCCGGTGGCCGAGGGTCTCGGCGAGCCGGCCCGACGCCATCGCCCCCGCCGAGGTGCCGAGGATGATGCCGCTGCCCAGCAGCGCCATCGCCTCGCCCATGCGCTCGGGAGGCGCGACGCGCTCGGTCAGCGCGAACATGGTGATGATGTTGGGCGCGTAGGTCAGGCCGAGGGCGGTCACGGTCAGCGCCAGCGCCCACATGCTGCCGACCGCGAGCAGCGGCAGGCACAGCGCGGTCTGCACGACGATGACCAGCCGCCACCGGGTCCGCAGCGCCAGCCGCGACGGGCGCGCCGTCATGAGCAGGCCGACCAGCGCGCTCGGCACGCCCATCAGCCCGTAGATCAGACCAGCCGCGCCGGGCTGGCCGAGCTTCTCGGTCAGCTCGGTGATGCCGGTCTGCAACGAGCCGAAGACCATCCCCTGGAGCGCCATCCCGGCGCACAGGAAGCACAGCGCGGGCGACAGCAGCCGCGACGAGGAGGACGACCGGCGGGCCGTCCCCGCCGGGGCCGTCCGGTGCAGCGCGAAAAGCGGCCCGCACAACGCGACGAGCCCCGCCGCCGTCAGCAGCCCTGCCGCCGGGTCCAAAACGGCGAGCAGCCCCACCAGCGCAGGCCCGGTCACGAAACTGGTCTCGTCCACCGTTCCGTCGAAGGACAGCACGGAAGACGTCAGGCGCGCGTCGCCCTTGGCCAGCGGCACGAGCCGGCTACGCGACAACGGCCCGATCTGCGGAACCGACAGTCCCGCCATGAGCGCCAACGCGCCCTGCAGGAGAGGCGGCCACGCCGCCATGGCGGCGACGACCAGAAGCGCGATCGCTGCTGCATTCGCCAGGGACGCGGCCAGAACCGTAGGCCGCTGCCCCTTGCGGTCGGCGAGCCGTCCGATGAGCGGGCCGCCCGTCGCCTGCCCCAGGGCGAACGCGCCCGCGACCAGACCGGCGGTGGCGATGCTGCCCGTCCGGTCGTTCACCAGCAGCAGCGACCCGATCGGGCACATCGCCGCCGGAAGCCGCGCCAGGAACGAGATGACCGGGAGCACCGGTCCCGACAGGGCGATGACGTCGCGAAAACCGGCCCCGCCCCGGGTGGAGGGGGCGGGGCCGGTCCGAAGACCGGTGATGGGGGCACCGGTCTGGTCCATCAGGAGCGCAGCTCCTTGACGGCCGTCTCGACCGCGTGGCCGTAGGCGGGGTCGGCGGCGCGGAAGTGCGCGACCATCCGCTCCACGATCCCGTCGTCGGAGACCTGCGACAGGCCGCCCGCGATGTTGGCGACCAGGCGCGCCTGCGCGGCCGCGTCCATCAGCCGGAACAGCATGCCCGCCTGGACGAAGTGGTCGTCGTCGCGGTGCAGCACGGGCGCGTGGTTGGCGGCCTGCCCGGACACCTCCACGCCCAGCGCCAGCGGCCGGTCGGTCTGCACGGGCCCGCCGAAGCCGTCGGGCTCGTAGTTCTTGGCGCGGCCGCCGTTGCCGTCGAAGCGCATCGCGCCGTCACGGCCGTTGTTGCGGGCCGTGGTGGCGTGCGGGGCGTTCACCGGGAGCTGGGTGTGGTTGACGCCGAGCCGGTAGCGGTGCGCGTCGCCGTAGGCGAACAGGCGGCCCTGGAGCATCTTGTCCGGGGACGGCCCGATGCCCGGGACGAAGTTGTTCGGCGAGAACGCGCTCTGCTCGACCTCGGCGAAGATGTTCTCCGGGTTGCGGTCGAGCACGAGCTTGCCGACGCGCACGCGCGGGTAGTCGGCGTTCGGCCACACCTTCGTCAGGTCGAAGGGGTTGAACCGGTACTCCGCCGCGTCCTCGACCGGCATGAGCTGCACGTGCATCGTCCACGACGGGGACAGGCCGCGCTCGATGGCCCGGTGCAGGTCCTGCTGGTGGGAGTTGGCGTCCCGGCCGACCAGCCCGGCGGCCTCCTCGGAGGTGAGGCAGCGGATGCCCTGGTCGCTCTTGAAGTGGTACTTGACCCAGTGGGCGCGGCCCTCGGCGTTGACCCACTGGTAGGTGTGCGAGCCGAACCCGTCCATGTGCCGGTAGGAGGCCGGGATGCCGCGGTCGCCCATCAGCCAGGTGACCTGGTGGGTGGCCTCGGGGGAGCGCGACCAGAAGTCCCAGACGTTGTCGGGCTCCTGCACGCCGGTGAACGGGTCGCGCTTCTGGCTGTGGATGAAGTCGGGGAACTTCAGCGGGTCCTTGATGAAGAAGACCGGGGTGTTGTTGCCGACGAGGTCGTAGTTGCCCTCCTCGGTGTAGAACTTCACCGCGAAACCGCGCGGGTCCCGCACCGCGTCCGCGCCGCCGAGGCTGTCGGCGACGGTCGAGAAGCGGAGGAACACCTCGGTGCGCTTGCCCACCTCCGACAGGAACGCGGCGTGGGTGTAGGAGGTGACGTCGTCGGTCACCTCCAGGTGGCCGTACGCGCCGGCGCCCCGGGCGTGCACGACCCGTTCGGGGATGCGCTCGCGGTTGAACCGGGCCAGCTTCTCGATCAGCTGCTGGTCCTGGATGAGAAGCGGCCCGCCGGGCCCGGCGGACTGGCTGTTCTGGTTGTCCGCGACGGGGGCACCGGACTCGGTCGTCATGATCGGTCGGCTGGTCAAGTCTCCACCTCCAAGGTGAGCCGACGGTACGTTCGCGGGCCCCGCCCCGGTCAAGGCGATCACCGCAACTCTGGAGGAAGCTCCTCACCCGGCGCGCGGGGCGGAAGGGAAATCGACACGATCCTCCAAAGCGCCGGGGGAGGAGGCCGCCAGCAGCGCGGCGAGCACGGCCGGGGCGGCCGTCTGATAGCCGATCCAGACCTCGCCTCCGGCGGTGCCGAGCAGGAGCGCGGCGACGGTCGCCAGCACCCAGCCGGTGTCGTAGGCGGCCATGAGCCACAGGTACGTCCGCAGCGGACGCGTGCGCGCGTAGCGGAGCTCCGCCGCGCCGCAGACGAGGAGCGTCGCGCCGGAGGCGGCCATGAGCCAGGGGGAGACGCCGAGCAGGCGGCCGAGGGGGACGGCGGCGGCGAGGTAGGCGGCGGCGAGCAGCAGCTTGACGATGCCGTCCGCGACGATGCCCGCCCGCATCCCGCCGGTGGCCGGTGATGATGTGGGCTGGATCTGGAGCATGGGACCTCCGTGGGGTTCGCTTCCCGTTTCGATAATCTGATTACTAGGATAATGAGATTATGAGAATGTCGAGGGCCGAGACCAAGGAGCGCAACCGCCGCGCCCTGCTGGACGCCGCGTTGCGCCTGGTCACCCGGGACGGCCACCGGGCCAGGCTGGACGAGATCGCGGCGGAGGCCGGGCTGACCACCGGCGCGGTCTACTCGCTGTTCGGCAGCAAGAACGGCCTGCTCATGGCCCTCGTCGCCGACTACCTGGAGCCGTTCTACGAGGGGATGAGGCAGGCCGTTCCGGCCGGGGCGGACTTGCTAGGCGCGGTGGACGCCTTCGCTCGCCACTACTGGCGCACCTGTGAGGAACCCGGCGCGCGGCCCGCCGTGGCGCTCCAGATCAGCCTGCTGGACATGGCGCTGCGCGATCAGGAGCTGGGAGTGCGGTTCGCGGACTCCATCCGGGCGCACGAGGAACAACTGATCGAGTTGTTCGCCGGTAGAGCGCATGAGGGGGCGGACGTGACGCCGGATCAGGCGCGCCGTTTGGCCACCGCGCTCAGGGGGCTTTTCGTGGGCCTCTCTCAGGGGGTCGCCTTGGGGTTGGCCCAGGGGGTGGATGAGGAGTACTTCATGGGTGCGGGGCGTGCGCTGGCCGGTGATCCGTCCTTCCTGGGCCAGGCGGACGCCGCGCCTTGACCGCGTCGGCCGTTCGCCGCAGCGAGGGCGTCGGGGTCGGCCGCGCCCAGGCCGTCCAGCAGTCCTTCGAGGCTGGAGGAGCTGATGAGGATGACGCCGGACGCGCGCCAGACGCCCCGGTCGCAGACCCAGACGTCCCAGTGGGGGAAGAGGTCGCGGACGAGGGAGAGCAGGAGGGCGCGGGCGGTCACGGGTAGCTCTCCCGGAGGACGGCCCAGACGGCTTTGCCGGAGGGGGCGAGGGGGGTGAAGCCCCAGTCGCGGACCATCTCGGAGACGAGGAGGAGGCCGCGCCCGGAGAGGCGTTCGAGATCGAAGGGCTGGGCGACGGGCGGGGCGTCCGAGGTGTCCCAGACTTCGAGGACGGGACCGGCGTCGGCGAGGTAGGCGCGGACGGTGATCGGGTCGCCGGGCCGGGAGCCGTGCTTGTAGGCGTTGGTGACGAGCTCGGTGGCGATGGTGGCGGCGAAGTAGACCGAGGTGGGGTCGAGGCCGGCGCGGGCGAGGGCGGCGGTGGTGAAGTCGCGCGCCTGCTTGACCGATTCCGGCCGGGCCTCGACGACGAGCGATGAGATTTCGGCCGATTTCTGGGGGCTGTGCGGCCCGACTTGCTTTGTGATCATAGCGAGCACCTTTGAGGGTTTGGCTTTTCTCGCCTTCAGTTAGCCATGGGCTGCTTATAGTGGCTATTAACAAGCAAGAACGGACCAAAAAAGCAAATGACAAACCTTCCTGGTTAACCTTGCAAATAGGAGGGATCATGGCCCCCCGACGCCAAAAGCCCACGTCACAGCCCGCTCTCGCCGCCTTCGGGCGCCAGATGAAGCGCTATCGCGAACGGGCGAACGTGAAGCAGCAGGCCATAGCGACGCAAACCAACACAACGACCTCGTTCGTTTCGCAGGTCGAGACCGGCAAGAAGCGGTGCAAGCGTCCGTTCGCGGAGATCGTGGACGAGATGACCGGCGCCCGCGGCGCGCTGCTGGAGTTGTACGACGACCTGAACAAGGACGGCAGTCCCGTCCCGCTCTGGTTCGACTGGCCGGAAGTGGAGAGGGAGGCGGACCTGCTCACGACCTACCAGCACTCCATGATCCCCGGCCTGCTCCAGACCGAGGCGTACGCCCGCGCCACCCTCCGCAAGGAGGAGGCCGTGGCCGCCCGCCTGGCCCGGCAGGAGATCGTCACCCGCGAGGAACCGGCGCCCACTACGCTGGTCGCGCTGATTGACGAACAGGTGCTTAACCGGCCTGTCGGTTCACATCAGGTCATGCGGGAACAACTAGAAAACTTGCTCATCATGGGAGGTCGGCAGAACGTCACCGTGCAGATCATCCGGAGCAGTGGCGAGCACTACGGCAACGGCGGCGCGTTCGTCGTCGCCTCGCTGCCCGACCTGAGCGAGATCGCGTATCTGGCGACGACCATCCGAGCCGTCACGACGGATTCCATGGAGGATTTGGCCGCTCTCCAGCGGACGCTGGTCGACTTGCGCGGACGCGCCCTTCCGGTCGACATGTCCGAAGACTTCATCAGAAGGGTCATCGAAGAAAGATGGACGTGAGAAAGGCGCTCTGGCGGAAGTCGTCGCACAGCGAACCGAACGGCGGCGACTGCGTCGAGGTCGCGGGCGTTGCGGGCGTGGTGGCCATCCGCGACAGCAAGCACCCCGCCGGCCCCAAGCTGCTCGTCGGCCGGGACGCCTTCCGTTGCTTCGCCGAGCGCATCAAGGGAGATTAGGAGCTCTCCGAAGCCTTCGACTGGCACGCGCCTACCTGACCGATGCGGGGTGATCGGCCGGATGAGATGTCGACTGTGGACGGTGCTGGCGGCACTGGCGGCGGCTGGCGTGGTGGGTGGATGCGGAGACGGGCACAGCGACACCGCCGTCATCGCCATCGACCAGCGCGTCGCCCTCGCCGACCGTCCCGTCCAGATCAGGATCACCGGCCTCAAGGCGCGTGACGAGATCACCGTGACCGCCTCGGCCCAGGACCGGGAGAACAAGTCCTGGAGCGGTCGCGCCACCTTTCGCGCCGATGCGCAGGGCGTTGTGGACCTGGCCCGTGCCCGCCCGGTCCGGGGTACCTATGCGGAAGCGGACGCCATGGGGCTGCTGTGGTCGATGACCCCGGCCAGTGGTGATCCCGAGCAGAGCATGTTCATCCCTGCCGATCCGAACACCCGACCGGCCTATGCCGTGCGGCTGGAGGTGGCAGCGGGCGGCCGGGTCCTGGCGCGTCAGACGCTGGAGCGGCGCTGGCTGGCCGACGGGGTCACCCACAAGTCCTTCACCGTGGCCGCCGACAAGATCGCTGGGGAGCTCTTCCTGCCTCCGGCCAGTGCGGGCCGCCGTACGGTGGTGCTGCTGTTCGGCGGCTCCGAGGGTGGCAACACCGGCCGTCGCGACGCGGCCCTGCTCGCCTCGCACGGCTACCCGACCCTCAACCTGGCCTACTTCGGCGCTCCAGGGCTGCCGACCACCCTGCGCGACATCCCGCTGGAGTACTTCGCGCGTGCGGCGCGCACGCTGGCCGCCCAACCGGGCGTCGATCCCAAGCGGATCGTGGTCTGGGGCTCCTCCCGAGGCACCGAACCCGCCCTCCTGCTGGCCCAGCACCATCCCGACCTCGTCGCTGGTGCCGTGCTCTACGCACCCTCGGGCAGGGTCATTCCGGGCCTTCCCAGCGGTGCCGCCTGGACCCGGAACGGCAAGCCCGTCGCCGCCGCTGACATCCCGCTGGACCGCGTGGACGGCCCCGTTCTGGCCATCGCCGGTGCACAGGACCGGCTGTGGCCCTCGGCGGCGCAGACCGAGCAGATCATGACCCGCCTCAACCGCAACCGCCCGCGCCTGTCCCACCGGGCCCTGACCTATCCCGATGGCGGCCACGGCGTCGGGACCTATCCCTACACGGCGGCCGGCACCCGCATTCGCCATCCGGTCATAGGGACGGTGCTGGAGCTCGGAGGAACCCGCGCCGCCAACGCCGCGGCGAGGGCGCAGAGCTGGCCACAAGTCCTGAACCACCTCGCCGCCATCCGGTGACCCCTCTCTGAGGCCGGTGAGGCGGAGGTCGGTCGGCAGCGAACGGCGGGCTTGCCGTACCGGCGGCGTCCAATCGGCGCGTTCGCCGTGGCGGGCGCGGCCCGGGGATCAGTGGCGCGGGGCCAGCAGGGCGAACGCCCGGTCGATGAGGGTGTCGCGGTCGGTGGTGCCGTCCGAACGCAGCCACTCCCGGGACGCCGCGTCCAAGGCCGCGCCTGCGGCGGCGGTGAGCAGGTCGGCGGTGAAGTCGTCGAGGGACGCGCCGGGTCGCTCCCGCAGAGCGGCGGCGATCCGGCCGCGCAGCTCGTCGCGCTTCTGGTGCAGGCGCGCGCGTAGCGCGGGTGTCGTCTCGATGAGGCGCAGCCCGGCGAGTTCCTGCTGGGCGCTGTGGATGCGCGCCTCCCAGTCGCGGAGCACGGTGTGCAGGCACGTCCATGCGTCCTCGTCGCCGGGCCGCGCGCGGACGTCCTCGGCGATCTGCTCCGCGAGCTGGTGGACGTCGCCGAACAGCACGTCCTCCTTGGTGGGGAAGTAGCGGAAGAAGCTGCGCCGGGACATGCCCGCCGCCGCGGCGATGTCCTCCACCGTGGTGCGCTCGTAGCCGCGCTCGACGAACAGCCGCAACGCCAGGTCGGCCAGCTCGCCGCGTACCGCCCGACGTGTCCGCTCCCGCAACCCGGGCTCCTCCGCATGTGCCATGCACTGAGGATAGGTTATGGCACTGGATTACTTTTATGGCACTGAGTGCCATATGTTGGGCCTGGCGGCGCAACGACGAGTCGGCGAGGAGACCGCGCATGAAGGACAAGACCGTTCTGGTGACCGGCGGCACGGCGGGGATCGGCAGGGAGACCGCGCGCCGGCTGGCACTGCTCGGCGCCCGCGTGATCATCGTCGGGCGGGACCCGGGCCGCGCGCGGGACGCGGCGGCCGAACTGTCGCGGGAGGCCGGAACCGAGGTCATGGCCCTTACCACGGACCTGTCGGAGACGGCCGGGCCGCACCACCTTGCCGAGCAGGTCGCCGAGCGGTGCGACCGCCTCGACGTCCTGGTCAACAACGCCGGCGGCATGAGCGGCGAGCGGCGGCTCACCCGGGACGGCGTCGAGATCACCTTCGCCGTCAACGTCCTCGCCCCGTACTCCCTCACCTGCCTGCTGCTGCCGATGCTGGGCGAGGCGGGCCGGGCGCGCGTGGTCAACCTGACCGGCGGCATGCCCGACGGGCGGATCGACCCGGACAACCTGCAAGGCGAGCGGCGCTTCCTCGGCTGGACGTTCGCGCAGTACAACCACGCCAAGACGGCGCTGATGGCGATGAGCCACCGGTTCGCGTCGCGGCTGGAGGGCGAGGGGGTGACGGTCAACGTGGCCTATCCGGGACATGCCTACACGCCCGGCAACCAGGCGACTCCTATGCGCGCGTTCCCCTACCTGTACCGGCCTCTTGCTCCGCTGATCGGTCTGGTGGGGCCGCTGTTGCTGTCTGACATGGGCAAGGCGTCCCGTTCCAGCGTCTATCTGGCGTCCAGTCCTGAGGTGGAGGGCGTCACGGGCGCGTACTTCGACGCCAAGACGCGCCGCGCCGACTGGCCCTCGGGCGCGCTGGACGAGCGGGGGCAGGGGGCGGTGCTGGCGTTGTGCGAACGGCTTAGCGGGTTGAGTTTGGGGTGAAACGGGATGGGGTCGTGCTGGCATCTGCTTTCACAGCAGATCCGTGGCTCCTGCATTAGCGGAGTTACACGGACCGTCCAAGCTCAGCCCCCACGGCGGGGGTGCAGGGGGCGGAGCCCCTTGCCCAGGGGTTGCGGGGGACGGAGTCCCAGCGGCTCTTAAAAGACAGGTGGGCGCGGAGCGCTTCCTTGTGTCGGGGGTGTGGGGGCGGAGCCTCTGCCGGGGGTGTGGGGGCTGGCCCCTGCCCGGGTATCGCCCGCCCGGAGCGAGCCCTGCGAGCGCAGGGCGGGTGAGCCCCGGCATGTGTGGGGTTTGGGGGCCGGCCCCCAAAGAAAACACAGCCGCTT
>JBITGK010000028.1:0-131920 GCA_044456955.1 Spirillospora sp. NPDC050679
GCCCCCGGGGCCCCCCGCCCCGGTCCGGCCCGGGGCGGGCGCGCGCGGCGGGGCGGGCGCCCCGCCCCCCCCCCCCCCCGGGGGGGGGCCCCCGGGGGGGGGGGGCGCCCCCCGCGACGGTCGCGGGCCGTGATATTTCCGTGATCTAACCGTCATAACAACGACTCTTGTTGCGTATGTGAGCGAATGCCACGATCCAGGCATCCCCCCGCCTTACCGACAGGAGCGAAGGTTGCGCAGACTTGCGATAGGCGCGGCGGCCGTGCTCGCCGTATCCACCGTCACGGTTCCGACGGCGGACGCGGCGGCCGGCCCCGATCTCGCCAAGCTCGTCACGGTCAAGGACGTCCGCAAGCACCTTGAGGCGTTCCAGGAGATCTCCGACTACAACGGCGGCAACCGGCAGTCGGGCCGCCCCGGTTACGACATCTCGGTGAAGTACGTCGTCAGCCAGCTCAAGAAGGCGGGCTTCACGCCGCAGGTGCAGAGCTTCCCGTTCTGGGTGTTCGACCAGCTCGGCCCCGGCGCGTTCGAGCAGGTGGAGCCGAACAAGGTCGCCTACAAGGCCGGCACCGAGTACGGCACCTACGAGTACTCCGGCAGCGGCGACGTCACCGCCAAGGTCAGCCCGGTGGACCTGGACGGCGACCAGGGCCCGGCCGGCAGCTCCGGCTGCGAGGCGTCGGACTTCGCCGGCTTCCCCCAGGGGAACATCGCGCTGATCCGCCGCGGCACCTGCGTGTTCGGCGACAAGGTCAAGAACGCGCAGGCCGCCGGGGCCTCCGGCGTCATCATCTACCAGCGCACCGGCGCCGACGTGCCCAACGACGAGCCCGCCGTCTACGGGCTGAGCGAGCCCGCGCCGTTCCCGGTGCTCGGCACCACCTACAAGATCGGCAACGAGCTGGCGGCGGCCGCCAAGGCGGGCACGCTGAAGGTCCGGCTGAAGGCCGAGACCCGCAACACCGCCAAGCCCACCTACAACGTCATCGCCGACACCAAGCAGGGCCGCGCCGACAACGTCGTGGTCGTCGGCGCCCACCTGGACAGCGTGCACGACGGTCCAGGCATCAACGACAACGGCTCGGGCTCGGCGGCGATCCTGGCCATCGCCCAGAAGGTCGGCAAGCTGGGCAACAAGAACATCAAGAACAAGGTGCGCTTCGCCTGGTGGGGCGCCGAGGAGGCCGGGCTGCTCGGCTCCTACCACTACGTGGGCAGCCTGTCGGCGGCCGAGCGCGCCAAGATCGCGCTCAACCTCAACTACGACATGCTCGGCTCCACCAACTACGTGCGGTTCGTCTACGACGGCGACGACTCGATGGGCAGCGGCACCAACCCGCCGGCCGGCTCCGGCGCCATCGAGAAGACCTTCGTGGACTACTTCGCCGGGCGCGGCCTGAAGTCCGAGCCCACCGCCTTCGACGGCCGCTCCGACTACGGGCCGTTCATCGAGCAGGGCATCCCGGCCGGCGGCCTGTTCTCCGGCGCGGAGGGCATCAAGACCGCCGAGCAGGCCAAGGTCTACGGCGGCAAGGCGGGCCAGCCGTACGACCCGTGCTACCACGCCACCTGCGACACGCTGAAGAACATCAGCTGGACCGGGCTCGACCAGTTCACCGACGCCGCCGCGTTCGCGACGCAGAAGTTCGCGAAGAGCACGCTGCCGGTGAACGGCGAGGCGCGCAAGGCGCGCGCCAAGAGCGCCGGCTCCGCCGCCACCATCTGGAAGGGCGGCAAGGTCGTGCGCTGACCCCCGCGGGTGCGACCGTTCCACCGCGGGCCCCGTCCGGTTCTCCGGGCGGGGCCCGTCCGCGTCCGGTCAGGCGGGCCCCACCATGACCGCGCCGTCGCCGCTGGAGACCTCCACCCGGTGCCGGGAGCGGTCGTCGCGGCGCAGCGCCGGATCGATCCGCCTGGCGCCCGTCCGGGTCTTGGCGGTGACGGCGTAGCCGGTGGTGTTGGGCAGCAGCACGTTGACCGAGCCGGTGCCGGTGTGCACCTTGACGTCGGCCGGCGGTGCGAGCAGCAGCAGGGAGATCGAGCCGTCCCCGGTCCTGGCGTTGACCCGCTCGGCGCGCAGCCGGTCGGCCTCGATCCCGCCGGTTCCGGCGCTCAGCTCGACGGCGGTGATCTGGCCCGACACGCTGATGTGGCCGTCGTCGCTGGTCGCCTTGAGGCTGGGCGAGCGCAGGTCGCGGGCGGCGACGCGGCCGGTGCCGCTGTGCAGCCGCACCGTCCCGGTGAGGCCGGTCGCGGTGACCGAGGCGTCGTCGGCGCGGACGGTCACGGTGACGCCGCGCGGCACGCGCACCTGGTGGGTGACCTCGCAGCGCTCGACGCCGAGCACCGTGCGGCCGCACCGGCCGGTGATCTTCAGGACGCCGCCCTCCACCGAGTGGCCGGTGGTGGGCTTGTTGTTGCGGTTGGACCAGCGCAGCCGCTCGCGCACGGTGACGCGGGCGTCGTCGGTGCCGATGACCTCCACGTTCCCCGCGCCCTCGACCGCCAGCTCCTTGACCGTCCCGGCCACCTGGTAGGAGCGCTCCTCGCCGTCGGTGCCCACGTCCAGGCCGCACCCGGCCAGGGCCCCCGCCGCGAGGGCGGCGGCCAGGGCCGCCGCTCCGTTCCGCTTGTCCACGTCCGCTCCCGTGCCTCGATCACCCGTCGCGTCAAGCCTGGCCTGACGGGGGCGGGCCCGCCAGGGGGCGTGCCCGCCTCCGCGGGTGGGGTTAACCCCAATGCCGGGGGTCCGCGACCGGGCCGATGCGATCAGGGGCGTCGTAGAGTCCGGTCGGATCGAGACGGAACTCCGCGGCCACCTCGAACCCGCCGTCCGGTAGGTGTCCCGCCGTCATCCGGCCGCCGGTGCGCCGGGCGAGGCTGGCAAGCCCTGTTCCCCGCCGTCCGGCGGCGGGATCGGGGACGGGCGCGACGCCGTCGTTGACGACGCGCAACCGCACGCCTCCTTCCACCGCTGAGACGGTGATGTCGCACGTGCGGGCCCGGCTGTGGCGCAGAACATTGGTGACGGTCTCGCGCAGCGCGGCGGCCACCGCCGTGTCCGTTCCGGGTGGCAGCGGTCCGATCCCAGCGTGCACCGCCGCCTCGATCCCGGCGTCCCGCAGCACCGCGCGGGCCATGGCCAGCTCGTCCTGGAGCCGCAGTTCGATCCCGTCGCCGGTGATGGACCGCAGCTCCGCCAGGGCCTGTTCGACCAGCGGCGCGAGCGAGGCGGCCGTGGCGGCGGCGCGCTCGGGGTCGGCGTCCCACAGGCGCTCGGCCACCTCGCCCTTCAGCGCGACCGCCGACAGGCTGAAGCCCAGCACGTCGTGGAGGTCCCCGGCGACCCGGGTCCGCTCGCGCCGCACCGCCGCCTCGGCCAGGTCGTGCCGCGCCCGCTCCAGGACGGCGAGCAGCTCGCTCAGCCTGCCCAGGCAGTACACCAGCCACATGATCATGATGTGCCCGCCGAAGCCGGCGAGCGCGGCGGCGAGGTCGTCGATGTAGAGGGCGCCGCCGTCGATGGAGTGCAGCAGCCAAGCCAGGTGGGCGGCCAGGACGGCGCCGGCGACGGCCCAGGAGCGCGGCGGCCGCAGGACGAGCAGCAGCGTGCCGGTGAAGATGCTCAGCAGCCGGTCCCACGCGTCGGGGAAGACCGCCAGCGGCAGCAGGATCAGCAGGCTCTGCGCGACCAGGGTCGTCCGCGACCGCGGCAGCGCCTGCAGGACGACGATGGCGGCCAGCAGGGCCGCGGCGAGGCCGAGGAGCGGCCGGTCGGCGGGGTGCAGGGAGGCCAGAACGGTCATCACGAGCACGCACTGGACGACCAGGACCGCGAGCAGCACGCGGCGCGCCAGCAGCGGCGACTCGACCGGCGGCCGCGCGGGCGGCGGCGTGGGCGGTCCGGCAGGGGACCGGGCCCGGTAGGCGCCGGCCGCGGCCCGAACCTCCGCCAGGGCGTGCCGGGCGAGCGCGACGCCTTCGCGGAGGTCGTCCCGGGTGTCCGCCGCCTCCCGCGCGCCGCCCGCCTTCCGCATCCTGAACGCGATCGCCTGGAGCCTCCCGCCGAGCAGTTCCCGCAGTTCCCCGTCCAGCCGCAGGCGCTCCCCGGCCAGGGCCGCGCGGGCCAGCTCCTCCCGGGTCCCGTGCAGCTGCTCGACGGCTCTGACGAGCGCGGACAGGCCGTACACGATGAGCCCGTCGTCCACAGCGATGATCATGTATCCGACGGCGAGCTGCCCGTCGTGCCCCGGGACGAGGCCGTGGCCGAACAGGAGCACGGCGGCGCCGGACGCGGCCACCACCAGGACGAACAGCGGCCAGGCGACCCGGCGCGGCAGGGCGCACAGGACCGCGGCGGCCACGGTCCACGGCACCCAGTCCCAGCGCTCTCCCACCACCAGGAACGGCACGAGGTGGCCCAGCGCCACGGCCGCGAGGAGCCCGTACCGGACCGCCGGGCTCCAGCACCACATCGCCAGCGCGACGAGCGGCGGATACGACAGCGCGGGCAGCAGCGCCCCGACCAGGCCGGCGCCGTTGTCCAGGCCGCTGAACAGGCGGATGTAGAACACGATGCCGAACGAGGCCCACAGCATGGCCCTGGCGAGCCGGAGCGGGAGATCGTCGTCGGTCCGGCCCGCCGGCCCGGCCCGGCGGACCGTGCCGAATGCATACCGGTCCCATGACCGGCGCACTGTCGGCCTCTTCATGCCACCTGCCACCATCTCCGTGAACCGAGAACGACCGAACGGCCCCGCAAAGGATGGATCGATGAGCAGAATCGCTCTGGTCACCGGCGCCAACCAGGGGCTGGGCTTCGCCCTGGCCGAGGGCCTGGCGCAGCGCCTGGGCCCCGGCGACGTCGTCTACCTGACCGGGCGCGACCCCGGCCGGGTCGCGCAGGCCGCGTCGCGGGTGGACGGGCCGGTCGCCGAGGTCCGCCCGCACGTGCTGGACGTGCGCGACGACGCGTCGGTCACCGCGCTCGCCGCCGCCCTGCGCGACCTGCACGGCGGCGTGGACATCGTCTTCTCCAACGCCGCCGCCCGCCTCACCCCCGCCACCCCCTGGGCCGAGCTGGTCGGCCCGTTCGTCGAGACCAACAACCTGGGCACGACGCGGATGCTGCGCGCGTTCGGGCCCCTGCTGCGCCCCGGCGGCCGCCTGCTGGTCGTGGCCAGCGACTTCGGCACGTTGCGCAGCCTCCCCGGGCACCTGCACGACCGGTTCGACACCGAGGCGATGACCCTGGACGACGTGGACGCCGTGCTGACCGCCTGGCGCGACGCCGTGCTGAAGGGCACGGCCGGGCGGGAGGGGTGGCCCGACTGGATCAACGTCCCGTCCAAGGTCGGCCAGGTGGCCGCGGTGCGCGTGCTGGCCCGCGAACGGCGCGAGGCAGACCTGGCCGAGGGCACGCTCGTGGCCGCCGTGTGCCCTGGCCTGGTCGACACCGACGCCTCCCGGCCCTGGTTCGACGGCATGGACGGTGCGCAGCGCCCGGCCGAGGCCGCTCGGCCCCTGCTGGAGCTGGCACTGGGGCCGGTCAGGCCGGAGCGGTACGGCGAGCTCGTCCAGTTCGGCGAGGTCCGGCCCTGGGCGTGACCAGGGGGCGCGAGCGCAGGGGCGATCAGGCGCCGGGCCTGAGGTCGAAGACCGCCTTTCCCGCCACCCGCCGGCCGCGCAGCGCGTCGGCCGCTTCTGCGAAGCGCTCCCAGGGGCCGCGCCAGCCGATCTCGGGCGCCAGGGCGCCTTCGGCCGTGAGCCGCACCAGTTCGGCCAGGTCGTCGGCGGCCCCGAAGTCGTTGACGTAGGACGTGAGCGTCTTGGGCGGGCCGACGGTCGCGTACGGCGGGAAGACGGCGGGCTCCGCCGAGGTCCACCCGACGGACTGGAGGCTGCCCCCGGCGGCGAGCAGCCGCCAGGCGGTGACCAGGTGCGGTCCGCCGACGGTCTCCACGACGATGTCGACGGGCTCCTTGACGTCGGCCAGGCCCACGACCACCTCGTCGGCGCCCGCGGCGGCCAGGCCCTCCCCGCGCGCGGGCGAGCCGACCGAGGCGATGACGTGCGCGCCGGCGAGGGAGGCGAGGCGCACGGCGTACCGTCCGACCCCGCCGGAGGCGCCGGTCACCAGCACGCGCTTGCCGGGGGTGAGCCCGGCGCCGCGCAGCGAGCGCAGCGCGGCCAGGCCCGCCGTCGGCAGGGCCGCCGCCTCGGCGAGGCCGACGCCCTCGGGCACTTCGGCCACCGCTGAGACGTCCACGGCGACCCGCTCGGCGAAGGCGCCGTCGGCGAACAGCACGACCCGCGTTCCGGCGGCGGGGCCGGTCCCGTCCGCGGCCGCCCGCACGACGATCCCGGCCGCGTCGAGCCCCAGCGGGGAGCCGACCGGGTTGCGCCCGGAGAGGGCATTGTTGAGGTCGGCGTAGTTGAGCGAGGCGTGCAGCACCTCGACGGTCAACTGCCCGGGGCCGGCGACGGGGTCGGGCAGCTCGCCGAAGGCGATGCCGCCGGGGGCGGAGGGATCGACGATCAGGGCGCGCGTGGACATCGGCATCTCCTGCGGGGAAGCGTCGGGACGATGATTGAGACCCTAGCAGATTGTCTGCTAGCGGACTATCTACAACTTCCCTAATGCTCCGCGCGGGAGGCGCCGCCCCGCCTCAGCGTTCGCCGCCCGGCTTCCACAGCACGTCGCCGTGGCCCGCGTTGGCGACCCGGCACAGGATGAACAGCAGGTCCGACAGGCGGTTGAGGTAGCGGGCGGTGAGCGGGTTGACCGCGCCCTCGACGGCGTCGGGGCCGGTGGCCGGGGACGCGCCGTGCGCCTCGATCGCGGCCCACGCCGAGCGCTCGGCGCGGCGGGTCACGGTGCGCGCCACGTGCAGCAGCGCCGCGCCGGGGGTGCCGCCGGGCAGGATGAAGCTGCGCAGCGGGGGCAGGTCCTCGTTGAAGGCGTCGCAGGCCGCCTCCAGCTGCTCGATGTAGGAGTCGTCGATGCGCAGCTGCGGGTAGGACGGGTCGGGCGTGACGGGGGAGGACAGGTCGGCGCCCACGTCGAACAGGTCGTTCTGCGCGCGGGTCAGCGCGGCGACCACCGGCTCGGCGAGCCCGCCCAGCGCGATCGCGGCGCCGATGGCGGCGTTGGCCTCGTCCACGTCGGCGTAGGCGGCGAGGCGGGGGTCGGTCTTGGCGGTGCGGGACATGTCGCCGAGCGCGGTGCTGCCGTCGTCCCCGGTGCGGGTGTAGATCTGCGACAGCACGACGGGGGTCTCCCTGTTCTTCGCCATGGCCGTCACTCTAGCCCTGCCGTTACTAGAAGTCGGTTCGGTAGGGTTCCACTTACTTTCGGGCCTGGCGCGACCCTTCGGAGGCGGCCTTGTACGACCACATCATCGTCGGCGCGGGAAGCGCGGGCTGCGTGCTCGCCGCGCGGCTCAGCGAGGACCCCTCGGTCAAGGTGCTGCTGCTGGAGGCGGGCCCGCCCGACGACGCGCCCGAGATCCACATCCCGGCCGCGGTCGCCTCCCTGATCAAGGGCCCCTACGACTGGGACTACGCGACCACCCCGCAGGAGCACGCGGCGGGCCGCAGCGTCTACTGGCCGCGCGGCCGCACGCTCGGCGGCAGCTCCTCCACCAACGCGATGATCTACATCCGCGGGGCGCGGCACGACTACGACCTGTGGCGCGACTCCTACGGCTGCGAGGGGTGGGGCTACGCCGACCTGCTGCCCTACTTCCTGCGCTCGGAGGACCAGCAGCGCGGCGAGTCGGCGTTCCACGGCGTCGGCGGCCCGCTGCGCGTGGAGGACCTGCGCTACAAGCACCCGCTCACGCGGGCGTGGGTGCAGTCGGCCAAGGCGTACGGGCTGGCGGGCAACGCCGACTTCAACGGCCCCGGGCAGGACGGCGTCGGCTTCTACCAGGTGACCCACAAGCGCGGGAAGCGCTGGTCCACGGCCGCGGGCTACCTGCGCCCCGCCATGGCGCGGCCCAACCTGACGGTGGTGACCGACGCGCTGGCGACCCGCGTGCTGATCGAGGACGGCCGGGCCGTGGGCGTCCGCTACGAGGTGCGCGGCGAGGCCGTCGAGGCGCGGGCCGAGGGCGAGGTCGTGCTGTCGGGCGGGGCGGTCAACAGCCCGCAGCTGCTGATGCTGTCGGGCGTCGGCCCGGCCGACCACCTGCGCGAGCACGGGATCGAGGTGCTGGTGGACTCGCCGGTCGGGCAGGGGCTCCAGGACCACCCGTTCGTGAACGTCATGTTCGCCACGCCCCGCAGCAAGGGCCTGTGGGAGCAGGCCAACGCGCGCAGCTTCGCGCTGTACCAGGCGCTGGCGCGCGGCCCGTACGCCTCCAACGTCGCCGAGGCGGGCGGGTTCGTCCGCACGGTCGAGGGGCTGCCCGCGCCCGACCTGCAGTACCACGTGCTGCCCTCGCCGTTCATCGATCAGGGCCTGGTGGAGCCGACGCAGCGGCTGCTGTCGGTCATGGTCACGGCGGTGGCGATCGCGAGCCGGGGCGCGCTGACGCTGCGGTCGGCCAGCCCGCACGCCAAGCCGCTGATCGACCCCGCCTACCTGGCCGACAAGGCCGACCTGGACATCCTGGTGGCC
Source organism: Spirillospora sp. NPDC050679 (assembly GCA_044456955.1). GTDB lineage: Bacteria > Actinomycetota > Actinomycetes > Streptosporangiales > Streptosporangiaceae > Spirillospora. Next base: position 8,627 of record JBITGK010000028.1, read on the forward strand.
GGGGTGCGGCAGGCCCGCGAGATCGCGGCGACCGGCCCGCTGGGCGCGCTGGTCGCCGGCGAGTACGCGCCGGGCGAGCAGGCGGACGACGACGCGGCGCTGGCGGAGTTCGTGCGGCGCGAGTGCGCGACGCTGTTCCACCCGACCAGCACGTGCGCGATGGGCGGCGACGACGCGGTCTGCGATCCCGAGCTTCGGGTGCGCGGCGTGGCGGGGCTGCGCGTGGTGGACGCGTCGGTGATGCCGTCGGTGCCGCGCGGCAACACCAATGCGCCGACGATCGCGATCGCCGAGCGCGCCGCCGACCTGATCCGGGGCCGAGAGCCGCTGGCCCCTGCGCTGCTTTAGCAGGGGCGCTGCTCTAGGAGGGGCGCAGGGCGTACAGCGTCGTCTCGGAGGTGTAGCCGCTGTCGTAGTCGCCGCCGGTGTAGTAGACGACGCCGTCCCGCGCGACGGCGCGCTGGGTGCTGAAGTCCGGGCCCTTCCACGCCACCTTGCCCGAGGCGGCGTCGATCGACAGCAGCCCGTCGAGGGTGGCGACGTGGAAGCGGCCCGCCGCCGCCACCGGCCGCTCGGTGGGGAAGACGCTCGGCCGGTGCCGCCAGAGCGGGCGGCCGGTGGCGGTGTCCAGGCCGACGACCAGGTCGCCGCCGACGAGGCAGGCGGTCCGGCCGATGACGGCGGGCATGAGGTGGAAGGAGTCGACCACCCTGACGTCCCCGATCTTGCCGCTGCCCATCCAGTGGTCCCAGCGCTTCTTGCCGGTGGCGGCGTCGAAGGCGTGGAGGCGGTCGCCGGGGCCGGCGGCGTAGACGGTGCGCCCGTGCACGGTGAGGCGCCCGCCGCCCGCGTCCTTGTCGGCCGGGGAGGCGGAGGTGGCCGCGCGCCAGCGGGGGCGGCCGGTGCGGGCGTCCAGCGTCACCACGGCGGAGTCGATCCTGGTGATGTGCAGCAGGCCGGCGGCGACCTCGGGGGTGCCGGTGGCCTCCTCACCGATGTTGTGGCGCCAGAGCCGGCGTCCGGTGGCGGGGTCGACGGCGAACACCTCAAGACCGCCGCCGTAGTACAGCACGCCGTCGGCCAGGGTGGGGACGCCCTCCACCGAGGCGATGGTGCGGTGGTGGCGGCGCACCCGGCCGGTGGCGGCGTCCAGCACCAGCAGGCCGGGGACGAGATCTTGCTCTCCGGCCAGGTGGATCAGGCCGTTCGCGGCGGTGAAGTAGCCCGACACCGTGCCGCCCTTCACCGGGACGGACCAGCGCTGCGCGCCGGTGCGCACGTCCAGGGCGCGCATGGAGTAGTTCTCGTGGAGCACGACGACATCGCCCGCCACCTGCGCCGACAGCTGGATGCCGGTGTCGATGCCGCGGCTCCAGCGCAGCGCGCCGGTGCGCGCGTCCAGGGCCAGCAGCCGGTGCTTGTCGGTGTGGGCGAACACCAGGCCGCCGGACAGGACGGGCCCGTACTTGATGCGCGCGCCATCGGACGGCTTGTGCTTCCAGACGTACTCGGTGTCGTCGGTCTTCTTCGCCATCTCGGCGGAGGCGAACCCGAGGCCGGTGAGAACGCCCAGCCCGGCGACCGTGCCGCCCGCGCCGAGGAGCAGGACGCGGCGGCGGCTCTTCGTGACCGGGGGCGTGCTGGGAAGCGTGGCCTGACCGGGCGCGGTGCGGAGCGGGACCTGCGGCAGGTCCGCGCCGTTCCGGGCGATGGAGGCGGCCACCGGGGGCGGCAGCCAGCCGGTGCCCTGGGCGGGGGTGTGGTCGGGCATCCCGGCGAGCAGCGTGCGCGCGATCTGCTCGACCGCCGGGCGGCGGGCCGGGTCCTTCTCCAGGCAGGCGGCGACCAGCGCACGCAGGGCGGGGTTCGCGACGCCGCCGAGCTGCGGGGGCTCGTGCCGGATGCGGTAGAGCATCGCGTGCATGGGGCCGGTGCCGAAGGGGCCCTGGCCGGTGGCGGCGAAGACCAGGACAGCGCCCAGCGCGAACACGTCGCCCGCCGGGCCGGTGTCCTCGCCCGCCGCCTGCTCGGGCGACATGTAGCCGGGCGAGCCGACCATCATGCCGGAGCGGGTGATCGCGCCGGAGTCGGCGGGCCGCGCGATGCCGAAGTCCAGCACGCGGGGGCCGTCGGGGGTGAGCTGGACGTTGCCGGGCTTGAGGTCGCGGTGCACGACCCCGGCGCGGTGCACGGCCGCCAGCCCTTCCGCGAGCGCGGCCCCGAGGGCGGCGACGGCCGGGAGGGGGAACGGGCCGTGCCCGGCGACGGCGGCGTCCAGCGGCAGGCCGGGCAGGAAGGCGGTGGCGAGCCAGGGGGCGGGCGCGTCCGGATCGGCGTCGATCACGGCGGCGGTGAACGCGCCGCTGACCCGGCCCGCGGCGGTGATCTCGCGGCGGAACCGGGCGCGGAAGTCGGGCTCGGCGGCGAGCTCGGCGTGCACGACCTTGACGGCGACGGGGCGTCCGGCGGGGGAGCGGGCCAGGTAGACCCGGCCCATGCCGCCCGCGCCGAGCCGGGCGAGGAGCAGGTAGGGGCCGAGGTGCTCGGGGTCGTCGGCCTGGAGCGGCTGCATGGGGGTCCTTTCAACCTGAGATGCGGACGGCCTGGACGGTGCCGTGGACGTCGGCGGTGTAGACCGTTCCGTCCGCGACGACGGGTCCCGCCCGGCCCGTCCTGTCGCCGGTGGCGTGCTTCCAGCGGGCCTCGCCCTGGGCGTCCACGCCGTGCAGCAGGCCGTCGGCGGCGGCGACCACGACCATGCCGTCCGCCGCCACGGGGGCCGTCATGATCGCGCCGCGCGTGCGGAAGCGCCAGAGCTGCCTGGCGGTGCCGCCGGTGGTGTCGAGCGCGGTGAGGTATCCGGCCGTGTCGCCCAGGTAGGCGCGGTTCCCGGCGAGCGCGGGCGGCGCCTGGAACGGCTTGGCGGACCTGTAGGTCCACGCCTGCGCGCGGCGCGCGGTGTCGTGGCACCACAGGTCGCCGGTCTGGAAGCGGCCGCCGACCAGCAGCGTGCCGAAGGCGGTGAGACCGTCGCCGTGGGGCTGGGCGATGGGGGCGCGGGCTTTGCCGGTGGCGGCGTCCAGCACTTGGACCGCGCCGCTGCCGTGCACGTGGACGGCCGTGCCGATGACGACGGGGGCGGTGGCGTCGCGGAAGGGCGGTGAGACCCAGCGGGGCCTGCCGTCCGCGGCGTTGAAGGCGCGGACGCGCCCGGCGGCGTCGGTGGCGTGGACCAGTCCGACGCTCACCGCCGGGGTCTCCCGCGCGCCCTTGCCGAGGGGGCGTTTCCACCGCCCCCGGCCGGTGGCGGCCTCCACGGCGTGCAGGACGCCGTCCGCGCTGATGACGAACGCCAGGCGGCCGCCCACGACGGGCGGCGCGTTCAGGGGCGCGCCCGCCACGTAGCGGTCCACCTCCGCGCCGCCGACGACGGCGACGTGGAGGCGACCCTTGGCGTCCCCGGCCAGCAGACGGTCCCCGGCGACGGCGGGCGCGGCGGGGACCGGCGTGCCCATCGGGAGACTCCAGATCGGCTCGGCCTTGGGCACCTGCTCCTCCGCGCCGGCCTTGCGCAGGTAGAACGTCGCGGCGTAGGCGCCCATCGCCGCGACCGGGACGCCGACCGTGACGGACGCGGCGATCAGGAACGCGCGCCGCCCCGTCCTCCGCTCGCGCGGCACCAGCGTGGCCTGCTCGGCGACGTCCTCGGCCACCGGCGCGGGCAGCCAGGCGACGCCCTGCGGCGCGGTGCCGAGCCACTCCAGGATCTGCGGCGGCGCGGGCCTGCGGGCCGGGTCCTTGGCGAGGCAGGCCGCGACCACTTGCCGGAGCCGTGGATCGTCGATGCCGTCGAGCCGGGGCTCCTCGTGCACGACCCGGTAGACCATGACCTGCATCTGCGCGCGCCCGAACGGCCCCTCGCCGGTCGCGGCGAACGCGAGCACCGCGCCCAGCGAGAACACGTCGCCCGCCGGGCCGGTGTCCTGGCCGCGCGCCTGCTCGGGCGACATGTAGCCCGGCGATCCGACCACGGCCCCGGCGCGGGTGATGGCGCTGATGTCGGCGGCGTGCGCGATGCCGAAGTCGATGACGCGCGGGCCGTCGGGGGTGAGCATGACGTTGTGCGGCTTGAGGTCGCGGTGCACGATCCCGGCGCGGTGGATGGAGACCAGCGCCTCGGCGAGGCCCGCGCCGAGCCCGGCGACGGCGGGCGCGGGCAGCGGCCCGTGGTCGGCGACGGCCTCGTTCAGCGGCCGGCCGGGCAGGAACGTGGTGACCAGCCACGGGCTGGCCGCCTCGGGGTCGGCGTCGATGACGGGCGCGGTGAACGCGCCGGAGACCGCCTTGGCGGTGGTGACCTCGCGCCGGAACCGCGCCCGGAACTGCGGGTCGTCGGCGAACCGCGCGTGCACGACCTTGATCGCGACCAGCAGCCCGGCGGGGGAGCGGCCGAGGAACACCTGTCCCATGCCGCCCGCGCCGAGCCGTCCGAGCAGCCGGTACCCGCCGATCTCCGGCGGGTCCCCCGGTTCCAAGGGCGGCATCGCACTCCCGTTCTGGATCACGTCCTGTGGCAGATGGGACGCGCGCGCCGGGGCGTGAGTTGCCTAGCGGAGGTGTCCACAAACGGAAAACGCCCCCACCGCGCGGTGGGGGCGTTGTCGCGTCAGCCGGTCCGGGGGACACGGACCGGGGGCCGCGCCGTTCACTTCTTGCGGGCCTTCGCGGCGCGGCGCGCGGCCTTGGCCTCGGCCTGGAGGGCCTTGACGCGGTCGGCGACGATTACCTTGCTGAACTCGGGGTGCATCATCTGCGGCTTCTCCTCGTAGGCGCCGGGGCGGCCTCTCCGGCCCGACATGTACAAGGTTCGTCCTAAGACCCCCGCCTCCACATTGGGACGACGCCTTATCTCCGTGCTCAGATGCGCCTTAGGCCGCCTAAGGCGTCCTAGGCCGATGCTTAAGCCGGGCCCAGCCGGACTCAGACGGGCACCACGAGCTGGGGTTTGTCCTTCTCGGCGCCGTAGCGGAGCGTGTAGTGGGTGCCGCTGGTGGAGTCAGCCGTACCGGCGAGCGGGAACCCGATGACGAACTCCGAGCGGTCGACCATCCACCGGTTGCGCGCGTGGAAGCCGGTGCTCCTCACCTCGCCGCCCAGCTCGACCACCTCGACGCGGCCGGACTCGCGCGCGAGCGCGATGGCCTCCTGCGCCTCGGCGGGCTGGTCGAGCAGGCGCGCGGGCACCGCGACCGTCACCTCGACGGGGGTCGCCTCGGCCAGCCACACCACCGCCAGCGAGTCGATCCCGGACGCGCCGCCGAGGTAGAAGCGGACGCCCGGCAGGGCCCACGGCCCCACGTACTCGCTGAACACGTCGCGGTACTCGGCCGGGTCGCGGTGGCCGGTCGAGCGCGTTCCGGTGATCGTCACTGCGCGCGGCATCGTGCTCCGTTCCCTGGGGGCGCCGGGAGGATCGGACCAGCTTGCCACTTCCGCGGCGGCGGGGGAATGTCGCGGGGAAAGGGAAACGGCCCGCCCCTCCGATGCGCAGGGGCGGACCGCCGGCCGACGGGTCAGCGCTTGTAGCGCTTGCCGTGCACCATCGTGATCAGCTGGAGGACGCGGGCCATGTCCTTCTCGGTGCGGTCGAAGGAGGTCAGGTTCGGCGGGATCGCGAAGCGCTGGCGGGTGATCGCCTTGGGGCGCGCGAACTCGCGCAGGCCGTCGGCGCCGTGGATGCGGCCGAATCCCGACTCGCCCACGCCGCCGAACGGCAGCGCCGCCACCTGCGCGAACGCCGCGAACGCGTTGATGGAGGTCATGCCCGAGCGCATCTTGCGGGCCGCCTCCATGGCGCGGGCCTTGTTGCCGGAGAAGATGCTCCCGGCCAGGCCGTAGTTGGTCTTGTTGGCCTTCTCCACGGCCTCGTCCAGGTCGCGGACGCGGTGCACGGTGATGGTCGGGCCGAAGGTCTCCTCGCACACCGCCGCCGACTCGTCGGGCACGTCGGTCAGCACGACCGGCTCCACGTAGGGCTTGCGGACCGACTCCGGCCCGCCCACCACGGCCTTGCCGCCCTTGTCCAGGGCGTCCTGGATGTGGCGCTCGATGATGTCGAGCTGGCCGGGCATCGTGATCGGGCCGTAGGCGGCCTCGCGGTCGAAGCCGGGGCGCAGGTCCTTGGCCTTGGCGGTCAGCTTGGCCAGGAACGCGTCGTAGACCTCGTCCACCACGTAGATGCGCTCGACGCCGATGCAGGTCTGGCCCGCGTTGGACATCGCGCCCCACAGGGCCGAGCCCGCGGCCGCGTCCAGGTCGGCGTCGGCGTCCACGATGCAGGCGTCCTTGCCGCCGCACTCGGCCACGATCGGGGTCAGGTTCTCGGCGCAGGCCGCCATGACGCGCTTGGCGGTGCGGTAGGAGCCGGTGAAGGCGACCTTGTCCACGCCGGGGGAGGACGCGAGCGCCGCGCCGGTCTCGCCGAAGCCGGTCACGACCTGGAGCACGGGCTGCTCCGGGACCACGCCCGCGACCAGCTCGGCGACCAGCGCGCCGACGCCGGGGGTGAACTCCGACGGCTTGAACACCACGGCGTTGCCCGCCGCCAGCGCGTAGGCGATCGAGCCCATCGGGGTGAAGATCGGGTAGTTCCACGGGCCGATGACCCCGACCACGCCGAGCGCCTGGTACTCCAGCACGCACTTCTGGTTGACCGCCATGACGCCCGGGAACACCGTGCGCGGACCCAGCGTCTTGCGCGCGTTGCGGGCCGCCCAGTCCAGGTGCGTGATCGCCATGATCGTCTCGATCTGGGCGTCCTGCAGGGTCTTGCCGGTCTCCTGGTGGATCAGCTCGGCCATGCGGTTGAGGTTGCGGGTCAGCGCGCCCTTGACGTTGAGCAGCCGGACCCGGCGCTCCTTCCAGCCGAGCGCGCGCCACCACAGCGCCGCCTCGCGCGCCCGGTCGACGGCCGCGCCGACCGCGGCGGCGTCGTGCACCGGGTGCTCGGCCACGGTCTCGCCGGTGGCGGGGTTGAGGGAGGCGAAGGTGGTGGGCTTTTCGGTGGCCACGGACATGAGGGAACCTCCGGGTGGGGCTCGGCCAGCTCAGTAAGTGGACGCTTGCATTTGCTACCGCTTAGTAAAGCACTCTATGACCGTGTCGGGCGGGATGGGCTATGCGTCCGGGATCCAGCTGCCGTGGAAACCCGCCGGCACCCGCCGGGGCAGCGCGACCGAGGCGACCCGGGACAGGTCGGCGGCGTCGAGGACCAGCAGCTCCGAGCCCCGCCCCGCGCGGTCGGAGACGATGCTCAGCAGCCAGCCCTCGTCCTCGGCGGCGCGGCGCCCGGCGGGCACGAACACCGCCTCGCCCGCGGCCGCGCCGGGGCCGAGTTCGAGGGAGCGCGAGGTCCCGGCGCGCACGTCGTACTTGACGATCGCGTCGTCGGCGACGGTGTAGAGGTAGCGGTGCCCGTGGCCGGTGCGGGCGTCGTCGTGCGTCGGGAACTCCACGCCCCGCTCGTCCAGGGCCTGCTCGGCGGCCTTCCCCGACGCCGGGTCCAGCGTCCACCGGTGCAGGCGGGCCTTGCCGGTGGCCGCCGCGCGCGCGGCCGGGTCGGCGCTGCCGCCGATGTCGGCCCAGATCGCGGCGAAGTCGGCCGGTCGGTAGCGCGCGCCGTCCAGCACGATCCGGCCCGCCTCGTCCTCGAAGGCGTTGCCGACGTGGAAGACGTAGCAGGGGTCCACCTCGAACCAGCGGACCGGGCCGCCCGCGCGCGGCATGACGCCGATCCGCGCGCCGTAGCCGTCGTCCCACCGGTAGGGCATCCCGCCGCCCGCGATCGCCAGGTCCAGGTCGAACACCACCGGCAGGTCCAGCCAGACCACGTGGTGCTCGGTGATCGCGAAGTCGTGCATCATCGTCGGCCCCGGCACCTCGACCTCGCGGCTCTCCACCAGCCGGCCGTCGGCCGACAGCCGGTGGTAGGTCAGGTACGGCGGCGTGAAGCCGTAGCCGAAGAACAGCAGCTCGCCGGTGACCGGGTCCTGCTTGGGGTGGGCGGTCATCGCGCCGGTCAGCCGCCCGCCGAAGTCGTGCGGGCCGACCGTCTCCAGCTCGGGCGTCATCTCGTAGGGGAAGCCGACCTCCACCAGCGCCAGGATCTTGCCCGCGTGCGGGACGACGTGGGTGTTGGCCTGCACGGCGGTGCGGTCGAAGGTGAGGTCGGGCCGCAGGAACGGGGCGCCGTCGGTGAGCAGGCGGGTGCGCACCCAGCGGTTGCGGTACCACTCGGCGCGGCCGTCGCGCAGCCGCAGCCCGTGGATCATGCCGTGGCCGGTGAACCAGTGCCCGCTCGGCTTGCCGGGCAGCGGGTTGGGGCCGTTGCGGAAGTAGCGGCCGGTCAGCTCGGGCGGCAGGTGGCCGGTGACGGCGAGGTCCACCGCGTCGGTCTCGTCGGGGACGGGGGCCAGGTGGCCCTCCAGCCAGGTGCGGGGGGTGTCGGACGCGGTCATGGCGGGTCCTTCCGGGGGGATCAGCGCGGCTGCGCGGACTCGGCGGCGAGGCGGCGCCTGCGCGCGGCCTCGGGGTAGCGGGCGGTGAAGACGGCGGGGAGGGCGAAACCGGCGATCTTGCAGGCGACCAGCAGCGCGGTGTCCTCGGGGGCCAGGTACTGCACGGCCGCCAGCACGCAGGCGGTGGCGGTGAAGCCGGCCGCCCAGGCGAGGGTGAGGACGGCGTTGACGCGCCTGAACAGGGCGGTGGCCGCGACCTCGGCGGGCACCTGCCGGCGCGCGATGCCCTCGGTGAACGGTCGGCGCGCCAGGAGCGTCCCCCAGGCGGTGAGCGCCAGCCAGCCGATCGCCAGCGAGGCGCCGTAGTCCAGCACGGCCGTGTGCGGCGCGGCCAGCGCGATCCCGCTCAGCGCCGCCATGTAGAAGGCGGTCGAGCACTCCAGGATCAGCGCGTCCCAGCGCCGCCCCGCACGCCGGTGCCACAGCAGCAGGGCGAGGGCGGCCACCAGGCCGACCAGGGCCCCGGCGCGCTCGTCGAGGTCGCTCACGACCGCCAGTGCGATCCAGGGGAGAAAGGTCAGCGCGTAGTACTTCGGCATCGCCGGGAGGAGCCTTCCGGGGGACGTTCCTAAGTTGACATGTCGAACGTAGACATTCCAATCGCGACATGTCAACAGTGACATGTAAGATGAGGGACATGAGTCTCCGCCACGCCGTCCTCGGACTGCTCGCCGAACTGCCCCGCGCCAGCGGGTACGACCTGCTGAAGATCTTCGAGATCTCGCTCGACGCGGTGTGGCCGGCCACGCAGAGCCAGCTCTACGGCGAGCTGGGCAAGCTCGCCGGCGCGGGCCTGGTGGAGGTCGTGGCCGAGGGGGCGCGCGGCCGCAAGGAGTACGAGATCACCGAGGCCGGGCGCGCCGAGCTGCTGCGCTGGCTGCTGGAGGTCCCGCCCAAGTCGGCGCGCCGCGACGACATGCTGCTCCGCGTGTTCTTCCTCGGGCAGGTCGACGCCGGGACCGCCGGGGAGTTCCTGCGCCGGCAGGAGGAGCGCACGGGCGAGGCCCTGGCGGGCTTGCAGGACCTGGAGCGGCGCGTGCCGTGGTCCGACGACAACCTGTCGGTCTACGGGCGGCTGGCCATGGAGTACGGCAAGCGGTTCATGGCGATGCGCCGCGAGTGGTACGAGTGGGCCGCCAAAGAGATCGAGGGCCACGAGCGCGGCGGCTCGTGACCCTCGGCGGGGCGCGGCGGCCTACCGGAAGTCGGCGGCGTGGTCGGCGGCCCACTCGGCGAAGGTCAGCCCGGGGCGGCCGGTGATCCGCTCCACCTCGGGCGAGACCGGCCGGGGCCGGTCCACCGTGCCGGCCCACAGGCCCAGCAGCGCCTCGGCGATCGGCGCGGGCACGCCGCGCCGGACCATGCCCGCCAGGAAGTCGGCCGGGGGCGTCTCCTCGTAGCGCACCTCGCGGCCGACGGCCTCGCCGATGGCGCGGGCCTGGTCGGCGTGGGTGAGCGACTGCGGCCCGGTCAGCACCGGGCGCGCGCCGACCAGGCCGTCGCCGGTCAGCGCCGCGGCGGCGACGGCCGCGAGGTCGCGCTCGTGCACCGGGGTGGTGTGGGCGCGGGCGTAGGGGCCGCGCACGACGCCGTCCGCGCGGATCTGGTCGGCCCAGTCCAGCGCGTTGGAGGCGAAGGCGTCGCCGCGCAGGTGCGTCCACTCCAGCCCGGTCGCCTCGACGGCGCGCTCCAGTTCCAGGTGGTGGGCGCCGAGCGGGTTGTCGCCGTCGAGCGTGGACGAGGACGACAGCGTCACGACGCGCCGCACGCCGTCGGCCTTGGCGCGGGCGAGCAGCGCGTCGTGGCCGCCCCAAGTGACGGCGGGGTTGAGGAACAGCGCGGTCGCCCCGGCGAAGGGCAGGTCGGCGATGTCGGCGACCTCGACGTCGGCGGGCAGCCCGGCGGTGGCGGGGGAGCGCGTCAGGGCGCGGACCTTGTGGCCGCCGCGCCGCAGCTCCGCGATCAGGGGACGGCCGACGTTGCCGGTGGCGCCGGTGATGACGAACATCTGGATCTTCTCCTTCGTGGGCGGACGCCCCAGCATTCATCCATGCGGATGAAGTTGTCAACCAAATAGATGGATGAACCGTGCGCTAGGCTGCCCCCATGACCGCCGCACCCCGCCGCGCCCCGGACCCGCAGGCCCGCAAGCTGGACGCCGACCGCACCCGGCGGCGGCTGCTGGACGCCGCGCTGGAGGAGTTCTCCACCAAGGGCCTGGCGGGCGCGCGGGTGCAGGACATCGCCGACCGCGCCGGGGTCAACAAGCAGCTCATCAGCTACCACTTCGGCGGCAAGCAGGGCCTCTACGACGCGATCATGAAGCGCTGGGAGGCCAAGGAGCGGGAGTTCAACGCCGAGGGCCTGCCGCTGGCCGAGCTGATCATCCGCTATCTGGACAACACGATGGACGACCCGCGCGGCACCCGGCTCGGCGCCTGGCGCGCCCTCACCGAGGAGCCGCCCGCGCCCACCGGCGCGCCGGGCGAGGACCTGGCGGAGCTGGAGCGCCGCCAGGCCGCCGGGGAGCTGGCCGACGACCTGGACCCGGCTGCGGTCATGGTGGTGATGATGGCGATGGTGTCGGCGCCCACGCTGCTGCCGGGCGCGGTGGTGGAGACCTTCGGGCTGGACCCGCGGTCACCGGAGTTCCGGGAGCGCTACGCCGAGCAGCTGCGCCGGATCGTCCGGCACCTGGCCGGACGCGGCGAAGCCCCCGGGGACCCCGGGGGCGCCGGTCAGTCCCGGTAGAACTGGAACAGGGCGTGGCCGAGCCGCACCCAGAACTCGTTCAGCCCGAACACGTCGGCGATGCCGTAGGTCAGGTCGAAGAACGCCTCGTTCAGCGGCTGGATGAACCACAGCGCGGCGATGAGGATCAGGAAGATGTAGTTGCCGTACTGGCCCGCCTGCGCCACGAACGAGCGCGGCAGGTACGGCTCGATGATCCCGAAGCCGTCCAGCCCGGGGATGGGCAGCAGGTTCAGCAGCGCGGCGGTGACCTGGAGGAAGCCCAGGAACGCGATCGCCGCCCAGAACACCGCGTGCTCCTTGGTGGCGAAGTTCTTGAAGATGACGCCCAGCATCACCGCGAACAGCACGTTCGACAGCGGCCCGGCCGCCGAGATCAGGCTGTGCCGCAGCCTCCCGCGGATCGAGCCCCGGTCGATCCACACCGCGCCGCCCGGCAGGCCGATCCCGCCCAGCAGCATGAACAGCACCGGCAGCACGAAGCTCAGCACCGCGTCGGCGTACTTGACGGGGTTGAGCGTCAGGTAGCCCCGGGTGGCGACGCTGTGGTCGCCCGACCGGTAGGCCAGGTAGGCGTGCCCGAACTCGTGCACGCACAGCGACAGCACCCAGCCGAGCACCACGAACGCGAACACCGCGACCCGCGCCGGCGTCTCCACGATCATCCCGTAGCGCCAGGTGATCAGGCCGCACAGCACGGTGGCGCCCACGATCGCGAGGAACACCGGACTCGGCCGGACCGCCGAGCGGTCCCGCTTGTGGTGTACCGAATCCATGCCCCGTCCCTACTCTCCCGCCCACCGGGCGCCCGACGCGCCTGATCACGACGCTACCGCCTCCGCGGTAGGGCCCGTGTCAAGGGGCGGCGATCACCGGCACCACGTAGCGCCGCAGGAACACCCGCAGCGCCTCGGCGTCCCGCTCGCGGTCCATCACGATCAGCGAGGTGATGATGCGGAACAGGAACTCCACCGTCCCCTCCACCTCGATGTCGGCCCGCACCAGCCCGCGCGCCTGCGCCGGCTCGAAGGCGGGCCGCACGTACTCGCAGCACAGCTCCAGCACGTGCTCGGCGGCCCCGGCGACCGCGGCCTGCATGTGCCCGGCCGCCTCGGGCACCAGGAACCGCGCGATCGTGGGGTCGCCCCGCACGAAGGCGACCGCGTCCACGCACCCCTCGACGATCGCGTCCGGCACCGACGGCTGCGCGCGCAGCCGCTCGGCCAGCAGGTCGAGGAAGCGCCGCAGGTCGCGCAGCACCACCGCGAGGATCAGCTCCTCCCGCCCCCCGGTCACGCTGCGGTAGACCGTGGCCCGCGACAGCCCGGCGGCCGCGGCGATGTCCTCGACCGTCGTCTTGGCCACGCCGAAGCGCGCGAAGCACTCCTGCGCCGCGTCGATGATCCGTTCGCGGGTGCCGTCGGCCGTCACGGGGGGCATGGGGACAGGGTACTGACCTCTCAGAAAAGGGTGCCCTCGTGCTCGATGCCGCGCAGGGCGTCGTAGTCGAGGGTGACGCAGTCGATGCCGCGGTCGGTGGCCAGCACGCGGGCCTGCGGCCTGATCTCCTGCGCGGCGAACACGCCCCGGACCGGCGCCAGGTGCGGGTCGCGGTTCAGCAGCTCCAGGTAGCGGGTGAGCTGCTCGACGCCGTCGATCTCGCCGCGCCGCTTGATCTCCACCGCGACCGTGCCCTGCCGGCCGTCGCGGCACAGGATGTCCACCGGCCCGATCGCGGTCGGGAACTCGCGGCGGATCAGCGTCCAGCCGTCGCCGAGGGTGGTGATGTGCTCGGCCAGCAGCTCCTGGAGGTGGGCCTCCACGCCGTCCTTGATGAGGCCGGGGTCCACGCCCAGCTCGTGGCTGGAGTCGTGCACGATCTCGTGGATCGTGAGGATCAGGCGCTCGCCGGACTTGCCGTGGGTGACGGTCCAGCGCGCGATCGCCCCGTTCTCCTCCAGCGGCTCCTCCCGCAGCGAGCAGGGCGGGTTCATCCAGTTCAGGGGCTTGAACGCGCGGTCGTCGGCATGGACGCTCACCGAGCCGTCGGCCTTGATGAGCACCAGGCGCAGGGCCAGCGGAAGGTGGGCGGTGAGCTTGCCGGCGTAGTCCACGCTGCAGCGGGCGATTACGAGACGCACGTGAAGAGAGCTTAGTGAGCCGGGCGAGCGTTCGGGCCTAAGCCGCGGGACTCGGCTAAGGCGGGGGCGGGGGCCGCGGATAAGGCGTGCTGCCGATGTGGGGGAGGGGGTCTTAGGGCGAACCTCGTAGGTGTCGGGCCGGACGGCCCGGCTCCGAACGAGGAGGGGCCATGTTCCACAACGACATCATGTACGCGGTGATGCAGGAGCGCGCCCGGGACATGCGCGAGGAGGCGCGGGCGCGGCGCGACGCCGACCGGGCGCGCCGGGCCCGCGCCTACTGGGCCGAGCAGGCCGAGCGGCTGGCGTCCCGGCGCGTGCGGCGCGGCCGCCCCGTGCGGCGGCCCGCCACCGGGGGCTGACCACAGGGACGGCCGGCCGGTCGGCCGCGGAGGCGTTCCGGGAGTGATCGCCGAGGTGATCGCGGGGATGGTCACGCGGGCGCGGCTGTCAAGGGTGGAATTATCCGGGGGTCAAGATTAGCGTCACGGGTGGGTGCTCATCACTGCCGGTGGAAGGAACCCCGCCATGTCCCTCGACGTCTCTCCCGAACTCCTGGACACCGCCCGGCGCGGCGAGGTCGACGACGCCGCCTTCGTCGAATGCGTGCGCACGTCCCTGCCGTACGCCTGGGAAATGATCAGCGATCTGGTGGCGCGGCTGCAGGTGGACGGCGGACCGTTCGCCGACAACCTCACCCCGCCGCCGGACGAGCAGGCCCGCGGCCAGCTGCTGCGGGTGCTGGCCAGCGACGCCATGCGCGGCGCGCTGGAGCGGCACTACGGCGTCAAGCTGGCCTTCCAGAACTGCCATCGCGTCGCGGTCTTCCCGACCGCCGACTCCGACGAGTACCGCACGTTCGTGACCGCCCGCGAGCAGATCCTCAATCAGTCGCCGGAGCTGCGCGACTGCTGACGGCGCGATCGCGGCCCGGCCCCGGGAGCGGGGCCGGGCCGCGGCCTATTCGGGCTCGGGACTCTCTGACGGCGATTCGTCGATCAGCTCCTTGACGTGCTCCAGGAGGTCGCCGAAGTCGGGCGTCTCCGCGGGATCGCTTTCACGCACGGCACCGACCCTATGTCGAAATCTGTCACTGACCCGCTACTTTCCGTGAGCGAGCATCGTGCGGACGCGGGGGAGGACCTCCGCGCCCAGGGCCGCGATGTTGTCGAGGGTCGCCGCGCGCGAACCGGCCGCCTCCACCAGCAGGAGCAGGTGCCGGACGCCGGTGCGCTCCGCCGTCGCGGCCAGGGACTCCGCGCACTCCTCGGGCGTGCCGATCGGGTGCAGGCCGCACAGGTGCCGCACGTACTCGACCGGGTCGCGGCGGGCGCGGGGGCGGTCGTCCACGGCGACGTAGCCGTCCAGGCCCGGCCCGAGCCAGCGCGGCATCTCGCGCAGGAGCAGCCTCTCGCCCTCGGCGCGCGAGGCCGCCACCTGCGCCAGGTGCACCGAGACGTGCGGGGCCGGGACGCCGTGCCTGGCGATCGCGGCCTCCTTCTCGGCGTCGCCCACGTGCATCCCCAGCAGCATCGGCAGGCCGCGCTCGGCGGCCAGCGCCTCGGTGGGCGGCGAGGTGCACGCCACCACCACCGGCGGCGGCTCCGCGGCCCGGGGCACCACCGGCACCTCCCGGAACGCGAAGTGCTCGCCGTCCCAGGCCAGCCGGTCGGCGCGCAGCCACGCCAGCAGCAGGTCGAGCGACTCGGCGAAGCCCCGCTCGTAGCGGTCGAGGCCCGTCCCGAACACCTCCAGGTCCCGCCACGGGCCGCCGCGCCCCACGCCCAGCCGGAACCGGCCGCCCGACACCAGCGACAGCAGCGCCGCCTGCTCGGCCAGCGCCACCGGGTGCTGGTTGGACAGCACGCTGACCGCCGTCCCCACGTGCACGCGGCGGGTCAGCCCCAGCAGGTGGCCCGCCAGCGCCACCGCCGACGGCACCACCCCGTAGGACATGAAGTGGTGCTCGGCCACCCACACGTCGTCGAACCCGGCCCGCTCGGCGGCCACCGCCGCCGCCACCGTGCGGTCCAGGGCGGCCGCGTCGTCCTGGCCCGGGTAGCGGGCCGCCAGAAGGAAGATTCCGAAGCGCACCCCAGGGGCGTACCCCGGCTGGGCGCGGACCGAGCGCTCTGGGAGACTTCCGGGCATGAGCGGCGTTTCCTTCAACAAGGTCGGCGTGGTCGGACTGGGCACCATGGGCGCGGGCATCGCCGAGGTGCTGGCCCGGGGCGAACTGGCCGTGGTCGGCATCGAGATCAACTCCGAGGCGCTGGAGCGCGGCCGCGGGCACCTGGAGAAGTCCACGGGCCGGGCGGTCAAGCGCGGCAAGCTGACCGAGGAGGGGCAGCGGGCGATCCTGGACCGCATCGCGCTGTCCACCGACTTCGGCGACCTGGCCGACTGCGACCTGGTCATCGAGGCGGTGCCCGAGCGGCTGGACCTCAAGCGGAAGGTGTTCGCCGAGCTGGACCGGGTGTGCCGCGCCGACGCGGTGCTGGCCACCAACACCTCCTCGCTGTCGGTCACCGACATCGCGGTCTCCACCGGCCGGCCCACCAAGATCGTCGGGGTGCACTTCTTCAACCCCGCGCCGGTGATGAGGCTGGTGGAGGTCATCGGCACGGTGCTGACCGAACCGGACGCCGTGACGCGCGTCGCGGACCTGGTCGCCGGGCTCGGCAAGACGCCGGTCGTCATCGGCGACCGCGCCGGGTTCGTCGCGAACCGGCTGCTGTTCGGCTACCTGAACCAGGCCGCCGGGATGCTGGAGTCCGGGCACGCCACCCGCGACGACATCGACACCGCCATGAAGGTCGGCGGCGGCCTGCCGATGGGCCCGTTCACGCTGATGGACCTGATCGGCCTGGACACCTGCCTGGAGGTCCTGGAGGCGATCTACGCCGAGTCCCGCGACCGGCGGCACGCGCCGTCGCCGCTGCTGCGCGAGCTGGTCACCGCCGGGCTGCTGGGCCGCAAGACCGGCCGCGGCTTCTACGACCACGGCGCTCCGGCGACCGATGCTCCGGCGGGCGGCAACGGCGCCGTGCGGCCGGTGGTGTGCGTGGTCGGCGACGGCCCGCGCCCGGCCGGCCTGGCGGAGGTGCCCGACGTCGCGGTCGGCGACGCCGACCTGGTGATCGTGCTGGACGGGGCGTCGCTGGCCGAGGCCGCCGCCACCGCCAAGCCCGGCACGGTGCTGGCCACCACCGCCCCCGCCCGCGTGATCGCGCAGGCCGCCGGCTCCGGCCGCGCCGCCGACGTGGTGGGCCTGCGCTTCCCCGAGGCCGACGGCGCGCTGGTCGAGATCGTCTCCACCGTCGCCACCGGCGAGGGCGTCGCCGACAAGGCCGCCGCGCTGGCGTCCGCGCTGGGCCTCACCCCCGTGCGCTGCCGCGACCGCGCGGGCGGCATCGTGGACGCGCTGCGCTTCCCCTACCTCAACGACGCCGCCGCCATGCTGGGCGCCGGGTACGCCGACGCCGACTCCATCGACGCCGCCATGAAGCTGGGCTGCGGCTACCCCACCGGCCCGATCGCCGACCTCGACCGGCTCGGCCTGGACCGCGCGGTGACGGTGCTGCGCGCCCTGTACGACGAGGCCCGCGAGCCCGCTTTCGCGCCCGCCCCGCTGCTGGAGGAGCACCGCACCGCAGGCCGCGCGCTCCGCTGAGCCGAATATTCTGAGGCCATGAGCCCGCGTAAGAACCGCCGCGCCGCCCGCGGACGCCCGCAGGGCGGCGCGGCGTCTTACCGCGACCAGGAGACCGAGGAGGGCCCGGACGGGGAGTGGAACGTCCGGCAGGTCGCCGGCGCGAACGCGACCAAGCCCTATCGCTGCCCCGGCTGCGACCAGGAGATCCCGCCCGGCGTCCCGCACGTGGTCGCCTGGCCCGCCGACTGGTGGGGCGACGCCGACGACCGGCGGCACTGGCACAGCCCGTGCTGGCGGGCCCGGGGGCGGCGCGGCCCGCGCGAGATGCGCGGCCGGAACGCGCCGCGCTACGGCTGACCTGCGGATCTTCCGAACTCCGGCGGCCCGGGGAGCGTCTCACCGGGCATGAGGACCTCCGCATGCCCGCGCCCGGCCGCCCGCCGCGCGACCCGCCGCGCCGCCCGCCGGGCCGGCATCGCCGGCGCCGTGGCGCTGTCGGCCCTGTCGATCACCGTCGCCATCGAGGGCACCGCCTCGGCGGGCACCTCCATCACCGCCCGCGCCGCCGCCGGGGGGCCGGGCGACGCGGTCAACCTGCGGGTCACCCCGCAGGTGCGCAAGGCGCTGGGCGACACCTACTTCGCCGCCGTTCGCCGCTCCTACCCGCGCCAGACGCGCGCCCGGGTCGTCGGCCCGAACCAGGTCTAC
Organism: Spirillospora sp. NPDC050679; assembly: GCA_044456955.1. Lineage (GTDB taxonomy): Bacteria > Actinomycetota > Actinomycetes > Streptosporangiales > Streptosporangiaceae > Spirillospora. The sequence continues at coordinate 26,458 of JBITGK010000028.1, forward strand.
TACGGCAAGATCGTCGGGAGGGGCGAGGCGTCCACCGTCCACTGGGCGGCCGGCGAGACCGGGTTCTCCAACGATCCGGTCAGCCGCCAGGACGGCCCGCACGTGTGGCGCAAGAAGGGCGCCGGGGCGTGGACCTACCTCGGCGACACCGGCGGCTGGCTCTGCGGCGTGGTGCCCGCCAAGCTGCTCAGGGTCTGGGGGCGGCTCGACGGGTGCGTGTGACGTCCCCGCCCGCCATAGGCTGACCGGGACCGGTGGATTGTTCCACCGGTCCCGTTTTCGCCACCAGGGAGGGGACACGATGGGGGAGATCAGGTCGGCGACGGTCCTGCCCGCCGAACGCGAGCCGATCACGCTGCACACCGCCGACGGGCTGGAGCTGGTGGGCGAGCTGGCGCGGCCCGCCGGGCGGCCCCCGGTCGCGACCCTGGTCTGCCTGCACCCGTTGCCCACCGCCGAGGGCATGATGGACAGCCACGTGCTGCGCAAGGCCGCGCACCGGTTGCCGGAGCTGGCCGATGTCGCCGTGCTGCGCTTCAACACCCGCGGCACCTCCTCCGCGCGCGGCACCAGCCAGGGCGAGTTCGGCGGCGGCGAGACCGAGCGCCACGACGTGGCCGCCGCGCTGGAGTTCGCCGAGTACCACGACCTGCCGAACGTGTGGCTGCTCGGCTGGTCGTTCGGCACCGAGCTGGCCCTCAAGTGGGGTCGCGACCCGCTGGTCCGGGGGCTGGTCCTGCTGTCGCCGCCGCTGCACCGCGCCGGCGACGCCGACCTGGCCGCCTGGGGCGCCGACGGGCGGCCGGTGGCGGCGCTGGTGCCCGAGTTCGACGACTACCTGCGGCCCGCCGAGGCGCGCGAGCGGTTCAAGGCCGTCCCGCAGGCCGAGGTGGTGGCGGTGGACGGCGCCAAGCACCTGTGGGTCGGTGAGCCCTATGTCCGGATCGTGCTGAACGAGATCGTGCGGCGGGTCGCGCCCGGGGCGTTCCCGCTCCCCACCGAATGGGACGAAACGGACAACTAAACCCGCGCGACCGATCACGGCCACGGGCTCCGCTGAACGTCGATCTGGGGTGACGATTGGCTGGCCGCCGTGTGCACGGCGGTTGCCGGGGACGAGAACGGGGAGGACTCCGCCACCATGACCGTGCAGTTGTACGCCAGGGATGTCGGTACCGGCACGCCGCTCGTTCTGCTGCACGCGTTCCCGCTGTCGTCGGCGATGTGGCTGGCGCAGCGCGAGGGCCTGGCCGCCCGCTTCCGGGTGATCACCCCGGACCTGCGCGGGTTCGGCGGCTCCCGGCTGGGCGAGGACGAGCCGTCGATCGACACCATGGCCGACGACGTCGCCCGCCTGTTCCGGCGGGCGGGCGTGCCGCGCGCGGTGGTCGGCGGCCTGTCCATGGGCGGGTACGTGGCGATGGCGCTGTGCCGCCGCCACCCCGACCTGGTCCGGGGCCTGGTGCTGGCCGACACGCGCGCCACCGCCGACACCGACGAGGTCCGCGCCGTCCGGCTGCGGCAGGCCGAGCGGCTGGAGGCCGAGGGCACCGTGCGCGTGCTGGTCGACGAGGTGCTGCCCAACCTGGTCGGCCCCACCACCTACCGGCAGCGCGCGCTGATCTACGGCCGGGTGCGCGGCCTGGTGCAGGCGACGCCGCCCGGGGCCGCCGCGTGGGCGCAGCGGGCGATGGCGGGGCGCGGCGACGCGTTCGAGACGCTGCGCGGGCTGAAGGTGCCCGCGCTGGTGATGGTCGGCGCGGAGGACACGCTGGCCACCGAGGAGGAGGCGCGCGCCATGGCGGACGCGCTGCCCAACGCCGAGCTGCTGGTGATCCCGCGCGCCGGGCACCTGTGCGCGGTGGAGCAGCCCGACCTGTTCAACCAGGCCGTGGCCGAGTTCGCGGCCGCGCTGGCGCGCACGTCGGGCTGAGCGCCGCTACATCGTCTCCTGGCGCGGCAGCACGACCTCCCGGATCAGCAGCGAGATCGCGGCGGCGGTCGGGATGGCCAGCAGCGCGCCCACCACGCCGAGCAGCGTGCCGCCGATCAGCGCCGCCACGATCGTCACCGCGGGCGCCACGTCCACGGTGCGCTTCATGACCCGCGGATAGACCAGGTAGTTCTCCACCTGCTGGTAGGCCACATAGAAGATCACCGCGACGATGCCGGCGGTGGTGCTGGTCAGGAACGCCACCAGGCACACGATGACCGCGCCGATGGTCGCGCCGACCAGCGGGATCAGGTCGGTCACCGCCACGATCAGCGCCAGCGCCAGCGCGTAGGGCACGTCCAGGATGACCAGGAAGATGTAGGAGGTCACGCCCGCGATGAAGGCGATGGTGAACTGCCCGGCGACGTAGCCGCCGATGCGCTGCAGGATCTCGTCGCCCAGCAGCGCCACGCGGGCCCGCCGGGTGCGCGGCGCCAGCTGGTAGAAGAACGTCTTGATCTGCGGCAGCGAGCTGAGGAAGTACAGCGTCAAGATCAGCACCGTCAGCGTCTGGAAGGTGCCGCTGAGCGCCTGCTTGCCCACGTCCAGGGCGCGCTTGGCCATGGTCTCCTGGAAGTTGGCGTCGCTGATCTTGTGCTGGAGCTGCTCCAGCAGGTGGTAGCGGCGGTCCAGGTCGGCGATGCGCTTGTTGTTCTGGAGCTTCTCGATGTAGGCCGGGGCGTTCTTGGTCAGGTCGGCGATCTGCTCGGTCAGCGGCGGGATCAGCGAGGCCACGAACCCGGCGAAGAACAGGATCACGCCGAAGAACACCACCCCGACCGCCCAGCCGCGCGACAGCCCGAAGCGCTTCAGGCGCTCCACCGCCGGGTTGAGGCCGACCGCCAGGAACAGCGCCACCACGATCATCACGATGACCGACTTGGCGCTGGTCGCCGCGCGCACCAGCAGCCAGGCGGTGATGACGCCGAGGGCGGCGGTGAACCCGAAGACGAACGGGTGGGCCTTGCCGAGCGGCAGCCCGGGGCGGCCGAAGGGGAACCGCTCCTCGACGCCGGCTTCGAGCTTGCGCTGCTCGATGTCGTGCGCGGGGTCGGGCGCGGGGGAGGGGTCGGTGGTGCGCGCGGCGGCGGCGCGGGTGACGGGGAGGTGGCGGTCGTCGGGCGCGGCCTCGTCGCCGCTCCCGCCGCCGCTCTCGTCGCCGTCTCCCCGCTCGGCGACGCCGCCGCGTTCGGTGCCGCGGCGCTTTCCGCGGCGTTCGCGCCTTCCGCGCTCGCGCGCGTCGTCGCCGCCCTTGCCGGGCGCGTCGTCACCGCCGTCGCCGGGCGGGTCGGACGGCGGGCTGGGGGGCGGAACGTGGCCGGGCGGGATGGAGCCGCCCGCTCCCGGCGCGCTCTCGCCGGAGGACGCCGACCGATCTTGCTGGGGGGTCTCGTCGGGCACGCCGATCTCCTCTGTCCGTTCGGTGCATCCACCGGGGCACCGGTGGCCGCGCGGTGAGATGACGGAAAGCCTACGGCCTGTTCGACGTGTCCGCCGGGCAGCAGGCTCCGGTCATGCCCCGGCCGCGGCGTTCCAACCGCGCCGCCCGGGGCGGGGCGTCCGGGCCGCGACGCCGAAGGGGGCGCCCGGCCGCAGCGGCCGGGCACCCCCTTCGCGTGACCTTCCGTCAGGGCGACGGACGGGCGGCTACTCCTGCCACCAGTCCTCGTCGTCCTCGTCCTTCTTCTGGCCCTTGGCGGGGGCGGGCTTGCCGCCCTGCTGCTTGGCCTGGGCCTGCTGGCCGCCGCCCTGCGGGGCCGGGGCGGGCTTGGGCTCGGCGGCGGGGATGGCGGCCTTCTCGGCCGGCGGGGCGACCTCCTCCACACCGCCCATCGCCGGGGCGACCCCGCCGATCAGCTGGCGCAGCTGGTTGAGGTGGCTGGTGATGCTGTCGCGCTGGCGGGTCAGCTCGTCCACCTGGCGCTGCGCGGCGGTGCGGACCCGGTCGGCCTCGGCCTTGGTCTCGGCGAGCAGCTGCTCGGCCTGCGACTTGGCCTCGGCGATGACCTGGTCGGAGTTCTTGCGCGCGTTCGACATCAGCTGCTTGGCGTGCGAGTCGGCCTCGCGGCGGGTCTGCTCGGCCTGCTGGGTCGCCTTGGCGGCCCGCTGCTCGGCGGAGGCGGCGCGCTGCTCGGCCTCGGCCACCAGCTTCTGGGTGGCGGCCTGCGCCGCCGAGTGCCGCTCGGCGTCCTGCCGGTCGGCCTCCTCGCGGCGGGCGGCGAGCTGGATCTCGAACTCGGCCTCGGCCTGGGCGCGCTGGGCCTCGGACTCCTCCAGGATGCGCTGGGCCTGCGCGCGCATCTCGTCGGCCTGCCGCTTGGCGGTGGTGAGGATCTCGTCGCGCTCGCGCTTGGTGGAGGCCCGGAGCTGGGCGACCTCGCGCTCGGTGGTGGTGCGCAGCTTGGCGATCTCGCGCTCGGCGGCGGCGCGCTTCTCGGCGACCTCGTGGTCGGCGGTGGCGCGCAGCTTGGCGACCTCGCGCTCGGTCGTGGAGGTCAGCTCGTCGGCCTCGCGGCGGGCGGAGGTGCGCACCTCCTCGGCCTCGCGCTCGGCCGCGTTGCGCATGTCGTCGCCCTCGCGCTGGGCGGTGGCGCGCAGCTCGGCGGCCTCGTTCTCGGCGGTGGCGCGCAGCTCGGCCGCGTCCACCTTGGCCGCGGCCTTGATCTCGTTGGCCTCGCTGCGCGCGGCCTGCACGAGCTCGGTGGCCTGCTCCTCGGCGAGGCGGAGCAGCTGCTCGATGCGCGCGCCCAGACCCGAGTAGGTGGGGCGCTCCTGCTCCTGGAGCTGACGGTGGGCGTCCGACAGCTCGCGCTGCAGGGCCCCCGTCTGTTCGCGGGTCTGCCGGACCTCGGCGTCGAGCTGCTTGATGTGCTCATCGACCTGGTGCCGGTCGTAGCCGCGGAGCACCACGTCGAACTCGCGTGGGGGCGTGTCTTCGAAGAAGTTGCTGAGCTGGGCGTCGATGTCGGACTGCATGTGGCTCAATCCTGATGTGACGGGGCTACGGGTGGGGACCATCCCCGCTCTCGCGGGGAGCACGTTATGTACCGGGGACCGGTTGATCGCCTGGCTGAACGGGCGCTGGGCCCCAGACCTCTTCCGGCGAAAGAAGCGTACTCCGCAAGCTGCCTTGTTGGGGGCTCATCTTGACGCGCTGCGCAGTTTGTCGTTTTTGTCGCTCCGGGGCGGCGACCCGGTGGGGCCGGGGGCTCCGGCTCGAAAAAGCACCAGAAGTGTCCGAACGGTCACAGAGCGCCGGACTCCCCGGCCCCCTCCGGAGCCTGTGATATCGATCACGTCACGATCGGTTCAGGACACGGCGGCGGACGGTCGGGAAACGATCAGATCTTCCCCTCGGGTCAGCTCTTCTGCACCAGTTCGGTGAGCACGCCGTGGCAGTCCTTGGGGTGCAGGAAGGTGATCCGCGAGCCCAGCGAGCCGGCCCGCGGCGCGTCGTAGAGCACCCGGACGCCCTTGGCGCCGATCCCGTCGGCCTCCTCCTGGACGTCCCCGTCGGTCCCGAAGGCGATGTGGTGCACGCCCTCGCCGTTCTTGGCGAGCCACTTGGCGACGGTGGAGTCCTCGCGGATCGGCGTGATCAGCTGGATGTAGGAGGCGGCCCCGTCCCCGGTCTCGTTGATCTTGAGCATGGCCTCCCGCACGCCCTGCTCCTCGTTCACCTCGAAGTGCACGTCGGTGAACCCGTAGGTCTCCCGGTAGAACTCCACGGTCGCGTCAAGGTCGTGACAGGCGATGCCGATGTGGTCGATACGGGTCAGCATGGCGGCCTCCTCCGGTGAACGGCGGGCGCGTCCACCGTGGGTATGGTGGCAAACGTCGCCGCCGAACCTTGATGGAGGCCCCCTCATGTCCGCAACCTCGGTGATCGTCGCCGGAGCGCGCACCCCCGTCGGCCGCCTGCTGGGCTCGCTGAAGGACTTCTCCGCCGCCGACCTCGGCGCGCACGCCATCAAGGCGGCGCTGGAGCGCGCCGGCGTCACCGGCGACCAGGTCCAGTACGTGATCCTCGGCCAGGTGCTGCAGGCCGGCGCGGGCCAGATCCCCGCCCGTCAGGCCGCGGTCAAGGCCGGCATCCCGATGACCGTGCCGTCCATCAACGTCAACAAGGTCTGCCTGTCGGGCCTGGACGCGATCGCGCTGGCCGACCAGCTCATCCGCGCGGGCGAGTTCGACATCGTGGTGGCCGGCGGCATGGAGTCGATGACCCAGGCCCCGCACCTGCTGCCCAAGTCGCGCGGCGGCTACAAGTACGGCTCGGTCGAGGTGCTGGACCACATGGCCCACGACGCGCTGACCGACGCGTTCGACGGCGTCTCGATGGGCGAGTCCACCGAGCGGCACAACACCCGCCTCGGCATCACCCGCGCCGAGCAGGACGAGTTCTCCGCCCGCTCGCACCAGCGCGCGGCCGAGGCGATCAAGAACGGCGTGTTCGACGACGAGATCGCCCCGGTGGAGATCCCGCAGCGGCGCGGCGAGCCGGTCGTGTTCGCCGCCGACGAGGGCGTGCGCGGCGACACCACCGTCGAATCGCTGGGCCGCCTGCGCCCGGCGTTCGCCAAGGACGGCACGATCACCGCGGGCTCGTCCTCGCAGATCTCCGACGGCGCGGCCGCCGTGGTCGTCATGTCCAAGGCCAAGGCCGAGGAGCTCGGCCTGACCTGGCTCGCCGAGATCGGCGCGCACGGCAACGTGGCGGGCCCGGACAACTCGCTGCAGTCGCAGCCCTCCAACGCCATCAAGCACGCGCTGGGCAAGGCCGGGCTGGGCGTGGACGACCTGGACCTCATCGAGATCAACGAGGCGTTCGCCTCGGTCGGCATCCAGTCGATGAAGGACCTGGGCGTCGGGCCGGACAAGGTGAACGTGAACGGTGGCGCGATCGCGCTGGGGCACCCGGTGGGGATGTCGGGGGCGCGGATCGTGCTGCACCTGGCCTACGAGCTCAAGCGGCGGGGCGGCGGCCTCGGCGCCGCCGGCCTGTGCGGCGGCGGCGGCCAGGGCGACGCGCTGCTGATCCGCGTGCCCTCGGCCTGATCCCGGACGGGCGCGCGCACGCCTGCCCGCACGACGCCGCCGTGTCCCCTCGCCCAACGGCCCGGGGGCACGGCGGCGTCGCCGTGCAAGCCCGCCTCACTGCGCGTTGACCTGCTCGATGGTGACGGTCTTGAAGCCCAGCGCCTTCAGCATGTTGGTCAGCGTCTGCTTGGTGTTCTGGTCGGCGCGCTCGCGCAGGCCGCTCTCGGAGGCGGCGGTCTGGATCTTCTGCCCGGCCAGGACGTAGAGCTGCTGCTGGTCGTTGGGGTTGCTGCTGAAGAAGTCGCCGACGCGGTTCAGCAGGCCGCGCTGGGCCTGGAAGACGTAGCTGCGCTTGGGGTCGAGGTTGGTGGGCTCCAGCTGCGCGCGCGGCACGCGGACGGTCGCGGCCGTGCGGTCGGCGTTCACCGTGATGGCGCCGGAGCCGAGCTTGGAGAAGTCGACGTAGGCGTCCACCGACCCGTTGCCGACGAACAGCGTGCGCTGGCCGCGCACCGAGTCCGGCAGCCACTTGGCGTCCTTCTCCAGGTCCACGATCACCTGGTAGTTGCCGCTGGCCGCCTCGAAGCGGGACAGGTCGCGGATGGACTGCAGCAGCACCGGGCCGCTGCGGTCCTTGGTCTCCTCGGCGAACGGGTTCAGCCAGCCCGGCAGCATCCGCAGCGTCTGCTGCGCCAGCAGCACGACCGCCACGGTGGCCACGACCAGCAGGAGCGCGGTGCGCAGGCCGCGCCGCCGGTCGGTGCCCGGCGGGGCGGGGGAGGGCGCGGGTTCGGGCGCGGGCTCGGTGGCCCTGTCGGTGCCGGTTTCGGTGCCGGAGCGCTTGCCTGAGCGTGCCATGGAGGGGGCATTCCCCGCAGAAGGGGCCCCTCACCTCACCGGGCGGTCCGGAACCGGTGGGGGACCGGTTGTGAGCAGTGCCATAGCGCCGGCGGAAACACCGGCGGGATGCCGGTACGTTGGTCGGCCGTGGACATCGTGCGTTCCTTCCGTCTCGTCTCGGTCATCGAGGCGATCTCGTTCCTGCTGCTGCTCCTGGTCGCCATGCCGCTGAAGTACATGGCCGACGTCCCCCAGGCGGTGTCGATCGTCGGGCCGATCCACGGCGTGCTGTGGATGGCGTACGTGGCGCTGGTCTTCATGGTCCGGGGGCCGCTGGCCTGGGACGGCACGCGCACGGCGCTGGCGCTGGTCGCCTCCGTGCTGCCGGTCGCGCCGTTCTTCGTCGAGCGCAAGTGGACGCGGCCGCCCGCCGAGCGGGTGGGCCAGGCGGCCTAGTCCGCCCTCAGACTTCTGCGCGGCCGCGGCGGGCCGGGGGGTCCCGCCGCTGCCGCGCAGAGGAACATCATCGGTCTTGCGGCCGCGTCCTGCCGGGCGCGGCCTTCGTCGTTCCCGGGGGCTTGCGCACCGGGGAGCGGAAGTCGCGAGGGCCGAGCGTGCAGGTGCGGTAGCGGGCGAAGCGGGCCGTCAGCCAGGCGCGCCGCCCGTCCTCCGACAGGGCCTCGAAGCGGCGGGCCGCGCGGGCGTCGGCGATGCGGGGGGAGCGCCGCCCCAACAGCCAGGCGTCCACCAGCGCGCGGTACTGGGCGGCCTGGCCCGTGCAGGCCGGCGCCGTCACCAGGGCGCCGGTGATCTGCTCGACGACCCGTGCCTGGTAGCCGGGCGACAGCTCGCCGTCCAGGTGCACGACCGCCCGCCCGCGCGCGACCCCGACCGGTTCGGCGGCGGGCCGCTGCTCCAGCCGCGTGAACTCGCCCGGAGTCCCGGTCAGCCGGGTGGCCAGCGGCGTCACCGACGCCGTCAGGCTCGGCAGCGCCGCCCGCAGCGCGGGGTGCACGCACACCGTCAGCGGCCACTCGCGGCAGGCGTGCGCGACCGGCGCGGGCGCCGCCGCGTGCCCGCCGGAGGACTCCAGCCGCGCGGTGGCCAGGCCCGACACCGCCACGGCCGCCGCCAGCGGCACCACCGCCGGGGCCCGCCGTGTCATCCACAGCACGTGCCCGCACACCAGCGCCGCGACCAGCCCCAGCGACCACGCCGTCTGCCAGGCCAGCACCTCGGTGCGCAGCGTGGTGAACAGCTCGACCCGGCCGTGCGCGGCGGGCGGCAGCAGGCTCAGCCAGGACGCCTCGGGCGCGCGCAGCCCCGCCCACAGCCCGGTCGCCGCGCCCACCAGGAGCGGCGTCGCCGGGCGCGGCACGGTGCGCCCGGCCAGGTACCCGGCCACCACGTGCAGCACCAGCGCCGCCGCGCCCGACAGCAGCCCCAGCGGGTGCGGGCGGCCCGCCTCCAGCCGGGCCATCGTCTCGAACACGATCACCGTGGTGACGATCCCGTAGGCGACCAGCGCCGCCGCCGACAGCAGCAGCAGGTCGTGCAGCGAGCCGGTCGCCGGGGAGCGCGGGGTGAGGTCGCGCAGGTAGTCCAGCCGCCGCTCGCGCAGCGCCGCCCACGCCGACAGCGCGGCGGCGATCGGCCCCAGCGTCCGCGCCGCGTCGGCCAGCGCCACCACCGAGTTGTCCCAGTAGCCGATGCCGGGCACCAGCGCCAGCCAGGCGGGCACCAGCCCGATCCCGGCCAGCGCGGGCACGGTGACGAGCAGCGCCGTCCGGCGGGCGTCCAGCCGGAGGACCCGTCCCAGTTCAGCCACCGGCACCGCTTCCGGCCGCCAGCAGCTCCAGGCCCGCGTGCACGCGGGCCCGCAGCGGGCGGGGCCGTCCCTTGGCGGGCGGCTTGGCGGGCAGTTCGGCGGCGGACCGTTCCGGCGCGGGCCGGACGGGCGCCGGGGCGGGGCGGCGGCCCCGGGCGGCGGGCTCCCGGGCCCGCGCCGCCGCCTGGCCGGGCTGCTCGGGAAGCTCGGTCATCCTGCCCCGGTCCAGCACGAACAGCCGGTCGCACCAGCCGGCGAGCGATCCGGCCGCGTCGGCGGCCACCACGACGGCGGGCGCCATCGTGCGGATCACCGGCACCAGCTCGGCGGCCGCCGCGGGCTGCCCGGCCAGCTCGCCGAACGGGTCGTCCAGCAGCACCAGCTCCGGCTCGTGCACGCAGGTCGCCGCGAGCCCGGCGCGCAGCCGCACGTCCGGCGGCAGCAGCGCCAGCTCGGTCGCCGCCGCCTCCGCCAGGTCGAACCGTTTCAGCACCTCGCGCACCTGGGGCCCGCGCACCCTTTTGTAGTAGGCCGCATAGCGGACGAACTCGCCGGCGGTCATGTTCTCCGCCCAGGAGAATTGCCCCGGCAGATAACCGATCCGCGCGCGCACGGCGCGCAGGCCGGTGGAATTCCCGGTGTCATGTCCGAGAATCTCAAGCGCGCCGGTATGCGGCCGGCGCAAGGTCGCGAACGTGGCGAGCAGAGTGGATTTTCCGGCACCAGGTTGACCGGCCAGGCCGACCACGCCTTCGGTGATCCCGAAGGCCACCGGGCGCAGGAGCCACCGCCCCCCGCGGCGGACCCCCATCCCTCTGGCCACGATCGCGGAATGGTCCGCGATCATTTCTTACCCCCCGTTATTCGCCTGAGATCGCGCCGGTCGCAAGTACCGGGCCGGTGGCTTTCCCCCGCCACTCGCCGCCCGTCCGCGCGGGCCGTGCCTCCTTGCGGAGACTCGGCGGCGACCTTCTTTGCCGTCGCGTCAGGCATCGACCTGGTGACTATAACCAGCCTTGGTGTTGGCTGTCAGCCCGCTTTTGCCGTTCCACCGGAAGGCTCGATTCTTTGCCGACGCGGAAAGGGAAGGAATTCGCGGGGATGTGCCGCTCTGTCCGTCCGGTCCCGGGCCCGGTCACGGCGTGCGCGGACCGGAGGTAGAGGAATCTCCTCCGGTCGCCGACCCCGCGCTCCGCTCCCAGCGGACGGGCGCACGGGCAAGGGGGGTGATGAGGCAGGATGGACCCATGTCTTCTCGGGACTTTTCGTTGCACGGGGCCATCGACCTGGGAGCCCGCCAGGCGGCCGCGAAGAAGCAGCAGGAACGCCAGGCGCGGGCGCAGGCCGGCGGGCCGCCCGCCGCCGCCGCCGCGGGCGCGGCCGGGCCCGCCGTCATGGACGTCACCGACCAGACCTTCGGCACCGAGGTCGTGGAGCGGTCGAAGACGGTACCGGTGCTGGTGGACTTCTGGGCCGACTGGTGCGGCCCGTGCAAGCAGCTCGGCCCCATCCTGGAGAAGCTGGCCGCCGAAGCGGCGGGCAAGTGGGTGCTGGCCAAGGTCGACATCGAGGCCAACCCGCAGCTCAACGCTTACATGCAGCAGATGGGCGTGCGCGGCATCCCGTTCGTGGCCGTGGTGGTGGCCGGCCAGCTGCTGCCGTTCCTGAACGGCGCCGCCCCCGAGCCGCAGGTCCGCGACGCCATCGACCAGCTCTTCGACGCGCTGCGCAAGGAGGGCATCCTGCCCGAGGGCTTCGACGACGCCCCCGGCGCCGAGGCCGACGGCGCGGCGCAGCCCGCCGCCGACCCGGTGTACGCCGAGGCCGAGGACGCGCTGCGCGCCGGCGACCTCGAAGGCGCCAAGGCCGCCTTCCAGGCCGTGCTCGACCGGAACCCGGCCGACGCCCACGCCAAGGTCAGCCTGGCGCGCGTCGAGCTGGCCCTGCGCGTGCGCTCGATCGACGCCGAGCGGGTGCTCACCGAGGCCGAGGAGCGTCCGCTGGACGTGCCGCTGCAGACCCAGGCCGCCGACGTGGAGATGGTCTCCGACTACGCCGACCACGCCTTCGACCGGCTGCTGAAGGCCGTGCGCGGCACCGCGGGCGACGACCGCGACGCCGCGCGCAAGCACCTGCTCACCCTGTTCGAGGCGCTGCCCGCCGACGACCCCCGCGTGGGCAAGGCACGCCGCTCCCTCCAGGCGGCGTTGTTCTGATTGAAGCCTCGGCCCAGGGGCGCTCGCCTGGCGGTTGTGTTTCTTGAAGCCTCGGCCCAGGGGCACTCGCCTGGCGGCTCGCACCCCTGACCGTTGCTTTGCGAGTGCCGATCGCTTCGCGACCTGGCCCGGCGGGGCTCGCCTCCGGCTTCGCCCCGCCGGGCCAGGTCGGGCACTCGCCTGACGGTTGAGGTCGTCGAGGACGGGTTCTGAACCCTTACCCGTGAAGGCAGGCGCGAGATCGTCCCGGTTCGCGGGGCGATCTCGTGGTCGTTATGTCCTGAAACGGGCATCATGCCCGCATGGGCGCTCGTGTGGTGACGATCTCGGCCACCTTCGGCGCGGGCGGCGCCTCCCTCGGGCCCGCCGTCGCCGCGCGGCTCGGCCTGCCGTTCGTGGACCGCGCGATCCCGGTCGAGGTCGCCGCCGCGATCGGCTGCTCGCTGGAGGAGGCGCTGGCCCACGACGGCCGCGCCGAGAGCGGGCTCGGCCGCATCCTGGCGGGCGCGGCGCGGCTGCCCGGGGTCTCCTTCGGCGGCATGGACGTGCACGTGCCCGACCGGGTGATCGTGCCGGAGGAGGAGTTCGTCGCGCGCACCGAGCAGGTCATCGTCCGCACCGCCGAGGCGGGCGGGGTGCTGCTCGGCCGGGCCGCCGCGCTGGTGCTGGCCGGCCGCGGCGACGCGCTGCACGTGCGGCTGGACGGCCCGCGCGAGCGCCGCCTGGAACGTGCCGCCGCGGCGGGCGCGGACGGGACGCCCCAGCGGGAGGTTGAGCGTATGCTCGATGCCAACGACCGCGCCCGCGCGGCCTACGTGAAGCATTTCTACGGCGCGGATCCCGCCGATCCCCGGCTCTACCACCTCGTGATCGACACCACCCGGGTGCCCGAGCCCGCCGCCGTGGAGATCATCGTGACCGCGGCGCGCGCGGCCTGAGCCGCCGAGGAGCCGGGCCACGGCCCCCGGAGCACCGTTCCCGCGTGGGACGATGCGGGCGGTACAAGGACGTACCCGGGAAAAGGAGCAAGTCGTGGCCAGCGTGCCCAGCGTGTCGTACTCCATCACCGTCCGGCTGGAGGTCCCCGCCGGCGGCAAGGCCGTCAGCCAGATCACCCACGTGGTCGAGAACGCCGGGGGCATCGTCACCGCGCTCGACGTCAACACCGCCGGCCACGAGGTGCTGCGCATCGACGTCACCATCGCCACCCGCGACACCGAGCACGCCGAGGCGATCGCCGCGGCGCTGGAGACGCTCTCCGACATCAAGATCCACAAGGTCAGCGACCGGACCTTCCTGATGCACCTGGGCGGCAAGATCGAGATGCAGTCGAAGGTGCCGCTGCGCACCCGCGACGAGCTGTCGATGGCCTACACGCCCGGCGTCGCGCGGGTGTCGCTCGCCATCGCGCGCAACCCCGAGGACGTGCGGCGGCTGACCGTCAAGCGCAACAGCGTCGCGGTCGTCACCGACGGCTCGGCGGTGCTCGGCCTCGGCAACATCGGCCCGGAGGCCGCGCTGCCGGTGATGGAGGGCAAGGCGGCGCTGTTCAAGCGCTTCGCGGGCATCGACGCCTGGCCGATCTGCCTGGACACCCAGGACACCGACGAGATCGTGCGCACGGTGCAGATCCTGGCCCCCGCGTTCGGCGGCATCAACCTGGAGGACATCTCCGCGCCGCGCTGCTTCGAGGTCGAGGCGCGGCTGCGCGACCTGCTGGACATCCCGGTCTTCCACGACGACCAGCACGGCACCGCGATCTGCGTGCTGGCCGCCCTCACCAACGCGCTGCGCGTGGTCGGCAAGGACATCGGGCAGGTGCGCATCGCGATGGCGGGCGCGGGCGCGGCCGGCACCGCGATCCTGAAGCTGCTGCTGCACGCCGGGGCCCGCGACGTGGTGGTCTGCGACTACCGGGGCGCGGTGCACCGCGGCCGCGACGACCTGGACGACTCGCTGCGCTGGATCGCCGACAACACCAACGCCTCCGGCTACGCCGGCGACCTGCGCGGCGCGGTCAAGGACGCCGACGTGTTCGTCGGGGTGTCGGCCCCCGGCATCCTGAACGGCGACGACATCGCGACCATGCGCGACGACGCGATCGTGTTCGCGCTGGCCAACCCCGAGCCGGAGGTGTCGCCGGACGAGGCCCGCGAGCACGCCGCCGTGGTCGCGACCGGCCGCAGCGACTACCCCAACCAGATCAACAACGTGCTGGCCTTCCCCGGCGTCTTCCGCGGCCTGCTGGACGCGCAGGCCAACGGCGTCACCCAGGACATGCTGCTGGCGGCGGCCAAGGCGCTGGCGGGCGTGGTGACCGACGACGAGCTCGGCCCCAACTACATCGTGCCGAGCGTGTTCCACCCCGACGTGAGCCCCCGCGTGGCGGGCGCGGTCCGCGAGGCGGCCGGCGGCCGCCCGCGCACCGAAGCGTAGGAGTCCGGCGGGCCGGGCGGCGGATCAGAAGCGGCGGGTCGGGGAGCCCCAGTCCCCCCGGCCGCTGCCCGGCCACAGCCAGCCCCAGAACAGCAGCACCGCACCGCCCGCCAGGCCGCCGAGGGCCGTGAGGAGGCGCACCGCGCCGCCCGTTGCGGGGCCGGTGTGCGGCAGCTCCTCGGGCGCCTTGCGGCCGCCCGTTCCGCCGTCCCCGCCGGCGGCGTCCCGGCCCGCGCCGCCCTCGCCGTCCCCGCCGCCCGCGCCGGGCTCCTCGTCCGGCGCGGCGGACTTGCGGCAGTCGGCGTCGCGGACGACCGAGGCGATCGTGCGGCCCTCGGACCGCACCACGATGCGCGTGCGCTCGTCCTCGCCGAGCTGGGCCAGGCCGTTGAGGACCGTGTCGGCCCGGACCCGCTCGGTGCGGATCTCCTTGCCGTTCTGCAGCAGCGTGTACGAGCGCGCCTCGCCGGTGTCGTTCACCACGGTCACCGGCACCTGCCGCTGCGGGCAGCGGACCTCGCCGACCGTCGCCGACAGCCCCGTGGACGACGGCGACGGTGCGGGCGCGGGCGCGCCGAGGGCGGCGGACGCCGCCAGCGCGAGCAGCAGCACGGAGTACACCCCCAACTAGGGCGGAAAGGCCGTCTCGCCGGATTCCTCACCGCTCGGGGGGCAACCGAACACCAAGGGCCGGTCGAGAAACCCGCGGGTTTCCCGGCCGGCCCCGCGCCCGCTACCGGCCGCGCTTGCCCGCGGTCAGCTCCTTGTCCCGGCGGCGCGGCCAGATCCCGCCGTACCAGAAGATGATCAGTCCGGTGACCATGGCGGCGGCGCCGGTGGCGGTCCGCGCCCACAGCACGCCGTCGTCGGGGCCGGTGTGCGGCAGCTCGTCGCGCGGCGTCCGGCTCGGCCCCGGCGCGGCCTTCTTGCAGTCGGCCTTCCGGTACTGGGTGCGCAGCGGCTCGTTCTTCCAGGTCACCTGGATCTGGGTGCGCCGGTCCTCGCGCAGCGTGACGGTGGTGGACCGGGACGCGCCCGCGGCGACCCGGCTGGGCACCGACGCCGAGCCGTCGTCGCGCACGATGGCGAAGTCCTCGGCCTGCGACCCGGCGTTGCGCACGGTGACCTCGACCGTGCGGCCGGGGCAGCGCACGTCGCCGACCGTGACCGACAGCGGCTGCACCGGCTGCGGGGGCTTGGTGGTGGTCCGCGTCGGCGCGGGCGTCGGCGGCTTGGTGGTCGCGGTGGGCGAGGCCGAGCGCGTCGGCGACGGGGACGCCGTGGTGCGCGTGGGGGTGGGGCTGGGCCCGCCGCCCGTCCCGGTGCCGGTCGGCGTCGGCGCGGACGTGGTGGCGGTCGGTGCGCCGGAGGCGCGTGACTCACCGGTCGCCTTCATCAGGGCGGGGATCGCGATCAGCGCCCCGATGACGAAGAACACGGCGGCGATGACGACCCTGGGCAACTGCATCGCGTCCTCCCCGGCCCGCCGGTGCGCGTTGGGGGGCGCGCGCCGTCCGGGCGGCCGATGGTCCTAGATCATTCTTAACCTAGGTCCGTCTTGTGCCGATATCCCCAGCGATAGGAATGCGTAACAGGCTAACGAGCGGGGGGACGTGCCGCCGGAGGTCCGCGCAACGCATGATGGAGACCATGGAAGACGGCATCAGGGTCGGGCTGCTGCTGGTGGCGACCCCGCAGCTCGACGACCCCAACTTCAAGCGCAGTGTCGTCCTGGTGGTCGAGCACGACTCCGACGGCGGCACGCTGGGGGTTGTCCTCAACCGGCCGACCGAGGTCCCGGTGGACCGGGTGCTGCCCCCGTGGGCCGAACTGGTGACCGGCCCGTCGGTCGTCTTCCAGGGCGGGCCCGTGGCCCTGGACAACGCGCTGGCCCTGGCCCGCCTCCCCGGCGAGGACGAGCCGCTCGGCTGGCGCGCGCTGGACGGGGGCTCGGAGGTGGCCAGAGTCGGCCTGGTCGACCTGGACGCCCCGCCGGGGCTGCTGGCCCCCGAGCTGCTCCAGCTGCGCGTGTTCGCCGGCTACGCCGGCTGGTCGGCCGGCCAGTTGCGCGCCGAGATCGAGGACGGCTCGTGGTACCTGGTGCCCGCCGAGGCCGGCGACGTGTTCGCCGGCGACCCCGCGCGACTGTGGCAGGAGGTGCTGCGCCGCCAGGGCGGCGACCTGGCCTTCGTCTCGACTTTCCCCGAGGACCCCACGCTGAACTAAGGTGTTGACGTGAGCACGAAGATCCTTCCCGACGGCGATCTCCAGCAGGACACTCGCCCGGACCTGTCGCACGGCGACGGCGACCACGAGCGGTTCGCCCACTATGTCAAGAAGGCCAAGATCACCGAGAGCGCCGTGACCGGCACGCCGGTGGTCGCGCTGTGCGGCAAGATCTGGGTGCCCAACCGGGATCCCAAGAAGTACCCGGTGTGCCCGGAGTGCAAGGAGATCTACGAAGGCATGAAGAAGGGCGGCGACGGGGACGGCGACAAGTAGCCGCGTCCCCCCGGCCCGCCGCGCGACGCGCGGGCCGAAGCCGGGCCGAACCTTGAGGTGATCCTGTGCCCGATCGGGAACGATCGGGCACAGGATCACGACTTTTTCGTTCGGGGGATTCATGGAACGGGCCATCGCCGCTTCGCTGTGCGCACTGTCGGTCACCGTCTGCACCTTCGCCGCTTCGTGGGGTGACCGCCCGGCGGGGGAGGGGCGCTTCGCGGGACCGGCGGCGCACGCCTCGCCGGAGGGCGCGCTCCAGCGCGGCGCGACAGGCCGCCGGGACGCCGCGGCCGGTCTCGACTGCGCCGCCCCGGCCTTCGGCGGCAGGGGCGCGCACGCGGCCGCCGGCGCGCGTTCCGCGAGCACCTCGCCGTCCTCGCGCGAGCGGCACGACGGGGCCGACCTGGACCGCCACGAGGTGCTCGCGATGCTGGCCGACCTCCGCCGCGTGATGCGCGAGCGGCTGGGCACCGACGACGAGGCCCTCCTGGACGCCACCCGCCGCAGGGCGGCGCGGATCGAGATCCCGGTGCGGTTCCACGTCATCGCCGACGGCGTCCAGGGCGCGCTGCCCAGGGCGGCGGCCGAGCAGCAGGTCGCCACGCTCGACGACGCCTACAGCGGCAGGACAGGCGGGGCGGACGTCGGGGTCACCTTCCGGCTGGCCTCCTACGAGGTGACCGACAACGCGCGCTGGTTCCGCGAGCCGGAGCGGTACGAGGGCCAGATGAAGACGGCGCTGCGCCAGGGCGGGGCCGGTACGCTCAACCTCTACAGCGCCGCGGTCGGGGCCGACGTGCTGGGCTTCTCCACCTTCCCCCAGTGGTACCGCAAGAAGCCGGCGTGGGACGGCGTGGTCATCGACTACCGGAGCCTGCCCGGCGGCTCCTACCGCAACTTCGACCGCGGCTACACCGCGGTGCACGAGACCGGGCACTGGCTCGGGCTGTTCCACACCTTCGAGAACGGATGCGACGCGCCGGGCGACGGGATCGACGACACGCCCTACGAGGCGGAGCCCGCCGAGGGGTGCCCCTCCGGCAAGGACACCTGCTCGCAGCCCGGTGTGGACCCGGTGCACAACTTCATGAACTACGGATGGGACGACTGTATGCAAGAGTTCACGGCAGGCCAGGCGCGTCGCGTCCGCGCGGTGTGGGCCGCGTACCGGGCGGCGAGGCCGAGTGTGAGGAAGGCCCCCTTGGCGGCCGGAGGGGCGCGAACTGTCGGTGGGGCTGGGTAGCCTTCGATGACCGTGAGCACCTTCGCCGCACCGGACATGCCCCCCGCCTTCCCGCAGAAGGCCGCCTGGGGCACCGCGTCGTCCCTGCGCGCCTGGCAGCAGCAGGCGCTGGAGGCGTACTTCGGATCAGACGGACAGCAGCCCGGCCCGCGCGACTTCCTCACCGTGGCGACGCCCGGCGCCGGAAAGACCACCTTCGCGCTCCGGCTGGCCCGCGAGCTGCTGGACCGGCGCGTCGTGCAGCAGGTCACCATCATCTGCCCGACCGAGCACCTGAAGCGGCAGTGGGCCGAGTCGGCCGGCCGGGTCGGCATCAGGATCGACCCCGAGTTCCAGAACGGGCAGGGCAAGGTCGGCGCCGACTTCCACGGCATCGCCGTCACCTACGCCACCGTCGCGGCCCGGCCCGCGCTGCACCGCAACCGCACCGAGATGCGCAAGACGCTGGTCATCTTCGACGAGGTGCACCACGCGGGCGACGGCCTGTCGTGGGGCGACGCGGTGCGCGAGGCGTTCGAGCCCGCCACGCGGCGGCTGTCGCTGTCGGGCACCCCGTTCCGCACCGACATCAACCCGATCCCGTTCGTGCAGTACGAGGAGGGGCCCGACGGCATCCGCCGCAGCCGCGCCGACTACACCTACGGGTACGGCCCGGCGCTGGCCGACGGCGTGGTCCGGCCGGTCATCTTCCTGGCCTACGCGGGGGAGATGCGCTGGCGCACCCGGGCGGGCGACGAGATCACCGCGACGCTGGGCGAGCCGCTCACCCAGGACCAGATGTCGCAGGCCTGGCGCGCCGCGCTCGACCCCAAGGGCGAGTGGATGCGGCAGGTGCTGTCCGCCGCCGACCGGCGGCTGACCGAGCTGCGCCGCGCGATCCCCGACGCGGGCGGCCTGGTCATCGCCACCGACCACGAGGCGGCCCGCGCCTACGCCAAGATGCTGCGCGCGGTCTGCGGCCAGGGCGCCACCATCGTGCTGTCGGACGACCCCACCGCGTCCAAGAAGATCAAGGCGTTCAGCGAGACCGAGGACCGCTGGATGGTCGCGGTCCGCATGGTCTCGGAGGGCGTCGACATCCCGCGCCTGGCCGTCGGCGTCTACGCCACCTCCACCAGCACGCCGCTGTTCTTCGCGCAGGCCATCGGCCGCTTCGTGCGTGCGCGCAAGCGCGGCGAGACCGCGTCGGTCTTCCTGCCGTCGGTGCCGACGCTGATGGGCCACGCCGCCGAGATGGAGACCGAGCGCGACCACGTGCTCGACCGCCCGGTCCGCGAGGACGGCCTCGACGACGACCTGCTCGCCGAGGCCAACCGGCAGAAGGACTCGCCCGACGCGGTCGGCGAGGAGTTCGAGTTCGAGACCGTCGAGGCGTCGGCGACCTTCGACCGCGTGCTCTACGACGGCGGCGAGTTCGGGATGCAGGCGCAGCCGGGCTCGGTCGAGGAGGAGGAGTTCCTCGGCATCCCCGGCCTGCTGGAGCCCGAGCAGGTGAGCCAGCTGCTGCGCAAGCGGCAGGCCGCGCAGATCGCCAACGAGCGCAAGCGCAAGACCGGCGACCCCCGCCAGGACCGCACCGCCGCCGAGGACCTGCACGCCCTCCGCAAGGAGCTGAACGGCCTGGTCGGCGCGTGGAGCCACCGCACCGGCCAGCCGCACGGGGTGATCCACAGCGAGCTGCGCCGCACCTGCGGCGGCCCGCAGCTCGCGCAGGCGTCCGGCGAGGAGGTCCGCGCCCGGATCGCCAAGATCCGCGAGTGGGCCACCAAGCGCCGCTCCTGAGGCGGCCCCCCGGGGCCGGGAGCGGCCCTCCCGGCCTTCCGGCCCTCCCGGACCCCCTTCTCGGCCCCGCGGGGCCCCGGCCTACTCCGGCCGGGCCAGCTCGGCGATGCGCCGGGCGACCTCCGGCGGCGGCGCGTCGATCGGGACGCGCACCACCGGCTCGTCCGGCGCGGGCGGCTCCAGGTCGCGGAACTGGCTGTCCAGCATCTCGGGCTTGAAGAAGTGGCCGCTGCGCTCGGAGATCCGGCGCGCGATCAGCTCCCGGTCGCCGTCCAGGTGCACCAGCAGCACCCGCTCCCGGCCGCCGGCCAGCAGGTCCCGGTAGGAGCGCTTGAGGGCCGAGCAGGTCACCACGCCCGGCTCGCCCGCCGCCAGCCGCCCGTCGATCCAGGCGGCGATCGCCTCCAGCCAGGGCCGCCGGTCGGCGTCGGTCAGCGGCGTG
This sequence comes from Spirillospora sp. NPDC050679, assembly GCA_044456955.1. Lineage (GTDB taxonomy): Bacteria > Actinomycetota > Actinomycetes > Streptosporangiales > Streptosporangiaceae > Spirillospora. The sequence goes on from JBITGK010000028.1 coordinate 46,783, forward strand.
CCCGCGCGCATCTTGGTGATGTTGGCGGGGGGATGGAAGTCGTCGGCCTCGGCGTACGGCCAGCCCAGCCGCTCGGCCACCAGCCTGCCCACGGTGGTCTTCCCGCTGCCGGACACGCCGGTCACGACCACGACCAGCGGGGGGTTCCGGTCGTCGGCCACCTCAGCCGCCGAGGACCGGGTCGCCGGTGAGCGTGACGCCCTCCTCCTTGAGCTGCGCGAGCGCGCGGTCGGTGGTCTCCCGGGCCACCCCCGCGGTCAGCCCCAGCAGCACGGTGGTGTCCAGGCCCGCGCGGGCGGCGTCCACGGCGGTGGCGCGCACGCAGTGGTCGGTGGCGATCCCGACGACGTCCACCGCCGTCACCCCGCGCGCGGCCAGCCAGTCCGCCAGCGGCACGTCGTCGTCGGTGACGCCCTCGAAGCCGCTGTAGGCGGCGGTCTCGCGGCCCTTGCTGAACACCACCTCGATCGGCGCCAGCGCGAGGTCGGGATGGAAGTCGGCGCCGGGCGTGCCGATCACGCAGTGCGGCGGCCAGGAGTCGGTGTAGTCGGGGGTCTCGGAGAAGTGCGCGCCGGGGTCCAGGTGGAAGTCCCGGGTCGCCACGATGTGCGCGTACTCCGGCCGGTGCGCCGCGACGTGGCCGGAGATGGCGGCCGCCACCCCGGCGCCGCCGGCCACCGCGAGCGATCCCCCCTCGCAGAAGTCGTTCTGCACGTCGACGATGACCAGAGCCTTGCCCATGCCCGCTCCTTGATCCGGTTCCCCGGTATGTCCCCGAACATCCCGGACGCTACCCCAGCGGGCAGGTCCGGTCACCTGGCCGTGAAGCCGCGCTCAGCGGCGCGGGCCCCCGTTGACGAACTCGGTCGGCAGCGCGGGCTCGCCGCGCGACAGCTGCAGGGCCGTCGCGGGCAGCTCCCGCACGGCCGCGCGGTGCCGCTCGCGCGCCGCCTCCAGCGGCTCGCGCCCGACGATCTCCCCGCCGCGCACCAGCGGCACCTGGAGCAGCCGGTCGCGCGCGCCCGGCACCGGCTCGCCGGTGGTGACCACCTCGGCGCAGGCGGTGCCGTGCCCGTCCACCTTGCGCACCGCGCTCTTGCGGCCGCCCCGGCTGGGCTTGCCGGTGGAGCGCTTGGCCACCGGCCGCATCGGCGCCTCCGGCTCCGGGCCGTCGGCGCGCGCCACCAGCTTGTAGACCAGCGACGCGGTCGGCGCGCCGGAGCCGGTGACCAGCGAGGTGCCCACGCCGTAGCCGTCCACGGGCGCGGCGGCCAGCGCGGCGATGCCGTACTCGTCCAGGTCGCCGGTGACCACGATGCGGGTGTCGTGCGCGCCCAGCGCGTCGAGCTGCTCGCGCACCCGCCGGGCCACCACGCCGAGGTCGCCGCTGTCGATGCGCACCGCGCCGAGCCCCGGGCCGGCCAGCTCCACGGCGGTGCGCACGGCGCGCTCGACGTCGTAGGTGTCCACCAGCAGCGTGGTGCCCTCGCCGAGCGCGTCGAGCTGCGCCCGGAAGGCGTGCCGCTCGCTGTCGTGCAGCAGCGTGAACGCGTGCGCGCTGGTCCCGGCGGTGGGCACGCCGTAGCGGCGGCCCGCGGCCAGGTTGGAGGTGGTGGTGAAGCCCGCGACGTAGGCGGCGCGGGCGGCGGCCACGGCGGCCTGCTCGTGGGTGCGCCGCGACCCCATCTCGATCAGCGGGCGGTCGTGGGCGGCCTGGCTCATCCGGGAGGCGGCCGAGGCGATCGCGCAGTCGTGGTTGAGGATCGACAGGATCACCGTCTCCAGCAGGACGGCCTCCGCGAAGCTGCCCTCCACCACCAGGATCGGCGATTCAGGGAAGTAGCAGTCGCCCTCGGCGTATCCCCAGACATTTCCGGAGAATCGGTACTTCTCCAGCCATTCGGCGGTCGTCTCGTCCACCACGCCGCGCCCGGTGAGGAACTCCAGGGTCGCCGCGTCGAAGGTGAACGCCTCGATCGCGTCCAGCACCCGGCCGGTGCCCGCGACCACGCCGTAGCGCCGCCCGGCCGGCAGGTGCCGCGCGAACACCTCGAAGACCGCCCGCCGCTCGGCGGTGCCGCTGCGCAGCGCGGCCTGGAGCATGGTCAGTTCGTACTGGTCGGTCAGCAGTGCCGTGCCGTCGCCAAGGTCCACAGCCCCAAACCCTAAGACCTGCGCCGGACCGGCGAACGGGCAGGTCGGCCGGTACGCCCGTATGCCATGATCGAATCTGGCCGGGGCCCGGCGGCCCGGCCGGTGGACCGCCTCCCGGCACGGGGCGAATAGCATCGGGGACAGTGCGGTCCGACGGCGCCGCCGCGACCGGCCGACGGCGGGCCGGCGGCCCGGCGGACGGACCGACAGGGCGGAGCGAGTCTGCGGAAGGGGGACGCGGGACCATGACCGCGCCTGCGCCGGTCGAGCTCGACCGGCCGGACACCGATGAGGACCAGAGCGCCGACCGGCCGTGGCTGGCGATCGTGTGGAACGACCCGATCAACCTGATGTCGTACGTGACCTTCGTGTTCCAGAAGGTGTTCGGGTACTCCAAGGCCAAGTCCGAGAAGCTGATGCTGGACGTCCACCACAAGGGCCGCGCCGTGGTGGCCAGCGGCACCCGCGAGGAGATGGAGCGCGACGTGGAGATCCTCCACTCCTACGGGCTGTGGGCGACCGTGAAGCGGGACGACTGAGGCCATGAGCAGCGTCAAGAAGGTCAGGAGGGGCGGCCGCAGGGCCGTGGAGCTGCGCCTGGAGCCCGAGGAGGCGGCGCTGGTCCGCGCTCTGATGGGCCAGCTCCAGGAGCTGCTGGGCGACCCGCCGGACGCCGGCGACGAGCTGGCCTCGCTGGGCATCGCCGAGTCGGCCGCCAAGTCCGACGACCCGGTGCTGGCCCGGCTGTTCCCCGACGCCTACCGCGACGACGGCGAGGCGGCCGGGGAGTTCCGCCGCTACACCGAGATGGGGCTGCGCGAGGGCAAGCGCGAGGCCGCCGACATCGTGCTGGGCACGCTGGGGGAGGACCCGCCCGGCGGGTCCGGCCAGGTGCGCGCGGTGCTGGACGAGGGCCAGGCGCAGGCGTGGCTGAAGGCGCTCAACGACGTGCGGCTGGCGCTCGGCACCCGGCTCGACATCACCGAGGACTGGTACGACGAGGCCGCCGCGCTGGACGCCGACGACCCGAGGCTGGCGATGTTCGCCGCCTACGACTGGCTGTCGATGCTCCAGGAGGGCCTCGTCCGGGCGTCCCTCTGAGCCGACCCCGGTTCGGGACCGACCCATAGCCATTACGCGATGTCCGGGCGTCCTCGCGGTGGGTGTTGGTACTTTGGCGTCGAGCGTTCTCTGCAAGGCCGCCGCCCGCCTCCCCCCAGGCGCGGGCGCGGCCGGTCGGGAGGTCCGTGTGACGCCGTCCGGAACGGGCAAGGCCGTCGGCGGGCCCGACGGCGTGCCGGGAGTGCCGATCGAGGAGGCCGTCCGGTGACCCGCCCGTCCGAGGGGCGGCCGCCTCCGGCGGGACGCCTCCGCGGCACCGCACCGCAGGCCGGACGGCCCGCCGCGCTCCGCGACGCCGCCGTCCAGGTCGGCGAGGTCGTCCTCGGCGACCACCTGTGCCTGACCTACGACAGCGACGCCGAGCGCTACGCCGTGCTCGCCGCCTACCTGCGCGACGGCCTGGCCGCCCGCCACCGGGTGCTCTACCTGGCCGACGAGGACGACCCCGACGCCGCGCTGTCCCGGCTGGCGGCGGCGGTGGCCGCCTCCGGCGTGCCCGGCGCCGAGCGCCTGGACCTGCGCGCCGCCGCCGGGGCCGGCGACCTGGTCGTCCGGTCGATCGTGGACGCCTTCCTGGACGGCGGCCGGTTCGACCCCGACCGCACCGCCGCGCTGCTGAGCGCCGAGATCGACCGGGCGCTGGCCGAGGGGCACCGCGGGGTGCGGGTCACCGGCGAGAACTCCTTCTCGCTGCGCGGCTGGCCCGGCGGCGACCGGCTGGCCGACCTCGAACGGCACGGCCGCCTCACGCTGCGCGCCGGCGACGCGCGGGCGACGGCGCTGTGCCAGTACGACCGCCGCTGGTTCGACCCGGGGCAGCTGCGCGTGCTGGAGGACTGCCACGACGGCCGGGTCCGCGTGGACGACCTCTACGACGACCGGGTGCTGCGCATCACCCCCATGTTCACCCCGCCGGGCCTGCGGCTCACCGGGGCGATCGACGAGTCCACGCTGCCCGCGCTGCACGACGCGCTGGTCCGCGCGGCGGGCGGGGCGGGCCACTTCTGCCTGGACCTGTCGGGGCTGGAGTTCTGCGACATGGCCGGGCTGGACCTGCTGCTGCGGGCCGGGCGGCTGGGGCCGGGGCCGGGCCGCCAGGTGATCCTGCGCGGCGCACCGTCCTACCTCGGCCTGATGATGGACATCGGGGGCCGGCACGCCCCGCCTGGCGTGCACCGGGAGGAGGCACCGCGATGAGAAGCACGCGCCCGCTCGGCGGATCACCGGCGGGCCCCGACGCGCCGACGACGTCCGGGGCTCTGTACGCCGCGCCCGTCCACGACCCCCGGCACGTGCTGGCGCACCGGGCGCTGCTGTACCGGTCCGGCCGGGAGTTCGCGGTGGCCGCCGAGCGCTTCCTGCGCGCGGGCCCGCCCGCCGGGGAGGTCACCGTGGCGATCACCTCGCCCGGCGTCGCCGAGGTCCTGCGCGCCCGGCTGGGCCCGGACGCCGCGCCGGTGGAGTTCCTCGACGCCGCGTCCTGGTACAGCTCGCCGGTGCGGACGATGGCCGAGTACTACGAGCGCACCGCGCGCGACTGGTGGCCGCAGGGCCGGCTGCGGCTGCTGGCCGAGCCGGTCTGGACCGGCCGCAGCCCGCTGGAGCGGCTGGAGTGGCTGCGGCACGAGGCGCTGATCAACGAGGCGCTGGCCGGCACCCCGACCACGATGGTGTGCGCCTTCGACGCCGGGTCGCTGCCCGCCGAGGTGGTGGCCGGGGCCGCCCGCACCCACCCCGAGCTGCTCGACGGCGGCGCCGTGCGGGCCAGCGCCCACTTCACCGACCCGGCCGACTTCTACGCCGAGTGCAACGACCGGCCGCTGGAGCCGCCGCCGCTGTCGGCCGCGCGCCGGGCGTTCGCCGGGGGCGAGCTGCCGACGCTGCGCGCGTTCCTGTCCGCCGAGGCCGCCCGGCTGGACCTGCCCGAGGACCGGATGCTGCCGTTCGTGCTGGCGGTCAACGAGGTCGCCACCGTGATCATCCGCGAGGGCGGCGGCTACGGCGCGGTGTGGGTGTGGTCCTGCGACGGCGAGCTGCTGTGCGACATCACCGCGCCCGAGGGCCACCTGCCCGACCACTTCCTGGGGCACCTGCAGCCCTTGGCGCACCGGCAGGTCGACGCGGCGTTCTGGGCGGTGCGCCGGCTGTGCCACATCGTGGAGATCCGCACGGGGGAGGGGTCGGCCGGCGGGGTCGGGTTCCGCGGCCACGACGCGGGCACCCGCGTGCGCGTCCACATCCGGCTCCAGTGAGCGTCCCGCCGCACCCGCCGACCGCCCCGGCGGGCGGGCCGCACCGAGGCGGTAGCCTGCGCTCATGCTGACGATCGAGCGTGCTCTGGTTGACCGGATCGTCGCGCATGCGCGCGCCGACCACCCCGACGAGGCCTGCGGCGTCATCGCGGGCCCCCTGGGATCGGACCGGCCCACCCGGTACGTCGCGATGGCCAACGCCGAGCGCTCCCCGACCTTCTACCGCTTCGACTCGCTGGAGCAGCTGAAGGTGTGGCGGGAGATGGACGACCGCGACGAGGAGCCGGTGGTGATCTACCACTCGCACACCGCCACCGAGGCGTACCCGTCGCGCACCGACGTCTCCTACGCCGCCGAGCCGAACGCGCACTACGTGCTGGTGTCCACCCGCGACCCGGAGGAGGCGGAGTTCCGCTCCTACCGGATCGTGGACGGCGAGATCACCGAGGAGGAGGTCGTCGTGGTCGACTCCTACGAGGACGCCGCGGGCGGCTCCGGCGAGGGCGCGGCGGCCTCCGCCTGAGCGGACGCGGGGAGCACGGGAGCGGAGCCGGGACGGATCGGTAAACTGATGGCCATGTGGACGAGCGGGAACGGGACGGGCGCACGGCGCCGTCCGCCGGTCCGCGTGTCCCCGGTCCAGAGCTTCCTGTTCGGGCATTCGCGCGCCGAGGTCGTCTACGACTGTCGCTGACGCGCCCTGACCCAAGCCCGGAATTCCCCCATGCCCCGCCCTGTTGTGACGACGCGGGCGGGGAGCCCGTACGACCCTGTGCTCGGACGCCGAGCAGGCAAGGAGATCATCGCCATGGCGATCGAGGTCCGCATTCCCACGATCCTGCGCAACCTCACCGACGGCGCCAAGGCCGTCGAAGGCAAGGGCGGCACGCTCGAGGAGCTGTTCGCCGACCTGGACGTGCGCCACCCCGGCCTGCGCGACCGGCTGGTGGACGCCAAGGGCCTGCGCAAGTTCGTCAACGTCTACCTCAACGACGAGGACGTGCGCTTCCTGGGCGGCCTGGAGACCGAGGTCGCCGACGGCGACAACGTCACCATCCTGCCGGCCGTCGCCGGCGGCTGAGTCCCGGAACCCGTGCCGATGCGTTTCGACTCACTGCTGGACTCCCTGGGCCGCACCCCGCTGGTCGGCCTGCCCCGGCTGTCGCCGAGCCCCGAGGTGCGGCTGTGGGCCAAGCTGGAGGACCGCAACCCCACCGGTTCGGTGAAGGACCGGCCCGCCTTCTACATGATCGAGAAGGCGGAGAAGGAGGGGCTGCTCACCCCCGGCCGCACCATCCTGGAGCCCACCTCGGGCAACACCGGCATCTCGCTGGCCATGGCCGCCAAGCTGCGCGGCTACCGGATGGTCTGCGTGATGCCGGAGAACACCTCGGCCGAGCGCCGCCAGCTGCTCCAGATGTGGGGGGCGGAGATCATCTCCTCGCCGGCGGCGGGCGGCTCCAACGAGGCCGTGCGCGTGGCCAAGGGCCTGGCCGAGCGGAACCCCGACTGGGTGATGCTCTACCAGTACGGCAACGAGGCCAACGCGCGGGCGCACTACGAGACCACCGGCCCGGAGCTCCTGGCCGACCTGCCCGAGATCACCCATTTCGTGGCCGGTCTCGGCACCACCGGGACGCTGATGGGCGTCGGCCGCTACCTGCGCGAGCAGCGGCCGGACGTCAGGATCGTCGCGGCGGAGCCGCGCTACGGCGAGCTGGTCTACGGCCTGCGCAACATCGACGAGGGGTTCATCCCCGAGCTGTACGACGACTCGGTGCTGACCACCCGCTTCTCGGTCGGCTCGCGCGACGCGCTGCGCCGCACCCGCGAGCTGCTGGAGCAGGAGGGGATCTTCGCCGGGATCTCCACCGGCGGGGCGCTGCACGCCGCGCTCGGCATGGCCGCCAAGGCGGTCAAGGCGGGCGAGCGCGCCGACATCGCGTTCGTGGTGGCCGACGGCGGCTGGAAGTACCTGTCCACCGGCGCCTACGGCGGCACGCTGGAGGAGGCCGAGGCCCGCCTGGAGGGCCAGCTCTGGGCTTAGAGCCCGGGGTGGCTTGCCCGGTTCCGTCCCGTCCGCCCCGTCCGCCCGGCCGCTCATGATCGCGGTCGGGCGGACGGGGTAGGCTGCGTACTCGAACGTGATTCTAGAACGTCCCGGGAGAGTGCGGATGAGCAGGTTCGGCGACGCGACCGCCGTCAAGCGGGTGGACGAGGGGCGCTACGAGGTCGAGCTGGACCCCGGCTTCGGGTTCGCCGAGGCGATCAACGGCGGGTACCTGATGGCCGTGCTGGGCCGCGCCGCGGTGGACGCCTCCCCGCACGCGCACCCGATCGCCACCGCCGCCAACTTCCTGCGGGTGGCCAAGCCCGGCCGCGCGGAGATCGTCGTGGCCGCCCGCAAGAGCGGCCGCACCGCCGCCACCGCGCTGGTGTCGCTGGTGCAGGACGACCGGCCCGTGGTGGACGCCCTCATCACCACCGGCACCCTGGACCCGGCCGCCGAGCCCTCCTACACCGGCGCGTCCCCCGAGCCCGCGCTGCCGCCGCTGGAGGACTGCACGGACTTCGACAAGGGCCGCGACGACATGCGCGAGTCCGACCGGGGCTTCGCCGACCGCGTGGACATGCGCTTCGACCCGGCCACCATGGGCTGGCTGGACGGCACGCCCAGCGGCCGCCCGGAGGTGCGCGCCTGGTTCCGGCTGCGCGACGGCTACGAGCCCGACGCCTACTCCCTCGCGCTGGCCGTGGACGCGCTGCCGCCGGTGGCGCTGAACGCCGGTGCCAAGGGCTGGTCGCCGACCGTGGAGCTGACCTGGCACATGCGGGCGGTGCCCGCGCCCGGCTGGCTGGCGGTGCACGGCGGCGGGCGGCTGATCGCCGACGGGTGGTTCGACGAGGACGTCGAGGTGTGGGACTCGGCCGGCCGCCTGGTGGCGCAGAGCCGCCAGATCGCCCGGCTGGGGCGCGGCCCGGCGGCCTGACCCGGGGCGGGCCGGCGGGCCCGCCCCTCCCGGAGCGGCCGGTTTCATGAATGTGACCATGTGATGTCGGCCGCATGACGCACAGCCATCGCCGGTTCTCGCCTAGCCTTGGGGACCATGCCAGCGTCCCCTGCGGGGGCGGATCCCCGCACTCCCGGGGCTTCGCCCGACAAGCGAGCCCAGGCCCCGATCGGGGTGTTCGACAGCGGTTTCGGCGGCCTCACCGTGGCCCGCGCGATCTTCGACCAGCTGCCGGACGAGCCGATCATCTACCTGGGCGACTCGGCCCGCCAGCCCTACGGCCCGCGCCCGATCGCCCAGGTGCGCGCCTACGCGCTGGAGATGCTGGACGAGCTGGTCGCCGAGGGCGTGAAGATGCTGGTCATCGCCTGCAACAGCGCGTCCTCGGCGATGCTGCGCGACGCCCGCGAACGCTATGACGTCCCGGTCATCGAGGTGATCAACCCGGCCACCCGCCGGGCCGCCCGCACCACCGCCAACGGCAGGGTCGGCCTGATCGCGACCCAGGCCACCGTCACCAGCCGCGCCTACGAGGACGCCTTCGCCGCCGCCCCGCAGATCGAGCTGACCAGCGTCGCCTGCCCGCGCTTCGTCGACTTCGTGGAGTCGGGCGTCACCATGGGCGACGACCTCCTGGAAGCCGCCCGCGAGTACCTCCAGCCGATCCTGGACGCCGGGTGCGACACCCTCATCCTGGGCTGCACGCACTACCCCCTTCTGACCGGAGTCATCTCGTATGTCGTCGGCGACGGGGTCACACTGGTCTCAAGTGCCGACGAGACCGCCAAGGACGTGTACCGGGTGTTGCGCGACCAGGGACTGGCCCGGGACGTCGCGATGCCCGCGCCCCGTCACCGGTTCCGGGCGACCGGTGACCCCGAGGTGTTCGCCACCCTGGGCCGCCGGTTCCTGGGGCCGCAGATCGTTTCGGTGGAGACCACCGCCGGTAAGGCTCTGACCACCTGATTCCTCGGGGATGAAAGAGGAGGAGTGAGCGTGCGGGTCACTGTGATCGGCTGCTCCGGCAGCTACCCGGGGCCGGAGAGCCCCGCGTCCTGCTACCTGGTCCAGGCGGAGGGCTACTCCATGCTCCTGGACCTGGGCAGCGGCGCGCTGGGGCCGCTCCAGCGCCACCAATCGTTGTACGACATCGACGCCGTCTGCGTCTCGCACCTGCACGCCGACCACTGCCTGGACCTGTGCGGGTACTGGGTGGCGCGCACCTACTGCCCGACCGGGCCGCTGCCGAGGCTGCCGGTGTACGGGCCCTCCGACACCCCGGGCCGCATGGCCCGCGCCTACGACCTGGACCCCGACCCCGGCATGACGGGGACCTTCGACTTCCGCACGCTGGAGCGGACCTTCGAGCTGGGGCCGTTCCGCGTCACCACGGCGCTGATGCCGCACCCGGTGGAGGCGTTCGCGTTCCGGGTGGAGCACGGCGGCAAGGTGCTGGCCTACTCCGGCGACACCGGCCCGGCGACCGAGCTGGTGGACACCGCGCGCGGCGCCGACCTGTTCCTGTGCGAGGCGTCGTTCCTGGAGGGCCCCGGCAACCCGCCGGACCTGCACCTCACCGCCCGCGAGGCCGGCGAGCACGCCGCCCGCGCGGAGGTGGGGCGGCTGGTGCTCACCCACCTGGTGCCGTGGAACGACGCCGACCGCTCCCTGGTCGAGGCCAAGGGCAGCGGCTACCAGGGGCAGATCGAGCTGGCCCACGTCGGCGCGGTCTACGAGCTGTGACGGGCGCCCGCGCGGGCCGCGCCGCCATGGCCGGCCGCCGGGACGCGGGGCACTAGGCTGGAACGCATGCCCCGTCTTGACGATCGTGCGCCCGACCAGCTCCGCCCCGTCCGCATCCAGCGCGGCTGGCTCGACCACGCCGAGGGGTCGGTGCTCATCGAGTTCGGCGGGACCCGCGTGCTGTGCGCCGCGTCCGTGCAGGACTCGGTCCCGCGCTGGCGCCGCGACAGCGGCCTCGGCTGGGTGACGGCCGAGTACGCGATGCTGCCGCGCGCCACCAACACCCGCAACGACCGCGAGGCCGTCAAGGGCAGGGTCGGCGGGCGCACCCACGAGATCTCCCGGCTGATCGGCCGCTCCATCCGGGCCTGCGTGGACTTCAAGGCGCTGGGCGACAACACCGTCCAGCTCGACTGCGACGTGCTGCAGGCCGACGGTGGCACCCGCACCGCCGCAATCACCGGCGCCTACATCGCGCTGGCCGACGCGGTCACCTGGATGCGCGGGCGCGGCCTGGTCAAGGCCGACCCGCTCACCACCTCCATCTCGGCCGTCAGCGTGGGCATCGTCAAGGGCGAGCCGATGCTGGACCTCGCCTACGCCGAGGACTCGGTCGCCGAGACCGACATGAACGTGGTCTGCACCGGCGACGGGCGCTTCGTGGAGGTGCAGGGCACCGCCGAGGGCGCCCCGTTCGACCGCGCCGAGCTGGACGCCCTGCTCGACCTCGCCGCCGCCGGCTGCGCCGAGCTGACCCGACTGCAGAAGGAGGCGCTGGGCCGTTGAGCACGATCGTCCTGGCCACCCGCAACGCGGGCAAGGTCGCCGAGCTGCGCCGCATCCTGGACGGCATCGAGGTCGTCGGGCTGGAGTCCTTCCCGGACGCCCCCGAGGTGCCCGAGACCGAGCTGACCTTCGAGGGCAACGCCCTGCTGAAGGCCCGCGCCATCGCCGCCCACACCGGGCTGCCCGCCGTCGCCGACGACTCCGGCCTGTGCGTGCGCGCCCTGAACGACATGCCGGGCGTGCTGTCGGCGCGCTGGTCGGGCCGGTTCGGCGCGGGCGACGCCGACCGCGCCAACCTGGAGCTGGTCCTGGACCAGCTCGCCGACGTCGCCGCGGACCGGCGCGCCGCGCACTTCGTGTGCGCCGCCGTGCTGGTGGTGCCCGGCGGGCCCGAGCACGTGGTGGAGGGCCGCATGTACGGCCGCGTCATCGACGCCCCGCGCGGCACCGGCGGCTTCGGCTACGACCCGATCTTCCTGCCGGACGGCCACGACCGCACCACCGCCGAGCTGACCGCCGAGGAGAAGGACGCCATCAGCCACCGGGGCCGCGCCTTCCGCGCGCTCGCCGAGCTGATCCCGCAGGCGATCGAGGCGGCCCGCCCGCGCTAGCCGCGCGGCCGGTCCGCCCAGTCCGTCCGGTACGCCCAGTCCGTCCGGCCGGTCCAGTCAGTCCGGCGCGGCCGGTCGTCCCGGCGGCCGAGGCGCAGGCCCGGCAGGCGGTGCCAGCCCACCGTCTCCACCACCGCGACCAGCTTCGGCCGCATCCGGTCCAGCACCAGCGGGCCGCGGCCGGTGCGCACCAGGTCGGCCAGCATGTTCAGCGCCCCGAGGTCGATGAACGCCAGCTCCGACAGGTCCAGGTGGATCTCCCGGCCGCGCGAGACCGGCAGCAGCCGCGCCAGCGCCTCGTCCAGCACGGTGTGCCGGAAGGAGTCCAGCTCGCCGCGGAGCGACAGCCCGCACGGCTGGTAGGTCCGCACGATCTCCAGCACCGGGTCGGAGAACTCCGGGTCGGGCACCGCCCGCACGGCGTGCGTGCCGGCCAGCGCCGCCAGCTCCCGCGGCCCGCACCGGCGCCGGTCGAACTGGCAGACCGCCGCCACCGACGTGGACGGGCCCACCGCCCGGTCGATGTGCCGCTCGCAGTGCAGCAGCTGCTCCAGCCCGGCCGGGCGGCGCACCGCCCACGTCATGTCGGCGGTCACCCGGATCGTGGTGTGGCCCTGCTCCTCGGCGCGGGAGATCTCCTTGGCCAGCGCCTCCATCACCGAGCGCGCGTCGAGGTGGCCGCCGGGCCCGCAGGCCCGGTCCATCGGCACCACGCTCAGCAGCTCGCGGTCGGCCTCCGGCGGCGGCTCGGACGCGTCCGCCAGCAGGATCACCTTGTGGCCCCACTCCAGCCCGTGGCCGACGAACGAGCCCACCACGTGGCGCTGCTCGTCGCGGTCGGCGTAGGGCAGCCACGCGTGGTCGCCCGGGCGCAGATCGCTCACTGACCGGGTCACCGGGCGGGGGGAGTCCATCGGCTACAGGCGTTCGGCTCGGCGCTTCACCCGCTGACGTGCAACCGGACGAACGTGCCGTCCCAGCCGGCCCGCAGCTCCATCAGGTCCACCAGCAGCCGCACCGTCCACAGCCCGAAGCCGCGCACCAGCGCCGATTCCGGCGGGATGAACCCGGTCAGCGGATGGGGCCGCCAGTAGCCGTTGTCGCCGATCTCGCAGACCAGCTGGGGGCCGTCGCTCCACAGCCACACGCCCATCGGCGGGATGCCGTGCTGCAGCGCGTTGGCCGCCACCTCGTTGGCCGCGGTGACCAGGTTCTGGACGACCTGGTCCGACAGGCCGTGCGCGACGGCGCGCTCGCTGACGAACAGCCGCAGCCTGTGCAGGTCCTCGCTGTCGATCGCCAGGTACTCGGCCCCGGGCGGCCGCAGGTCGAAGCGGCGCACCACGTCGCAGCCCGCGCCGAACACCGACGGCGTCACGTAGCGGGGGTTGTCGCGGTCGACGCGGCCGTCGGTCAGGACCGGGTGGGTGCGCTGCGCGAAGTCGAGGATCGCCGGGTCCAGGGACTCGCGGTCGTAGGGGCACAGCGCCCGCGCGCCCGAGTCCTTGAACACCTCGTTGATCAGCGACTCGTAGCGGGCCCACTCCAGCGTCTGGCGCGGCTCGTGGCCCTCCCACACCGGCTCGGCGAGCGCGTACACGCTGCGGGGCCGCTTGGCGTTGACCACCTCCTGGTAGGACTTCAGCGTGCGCACCGGGTGCAGGTAGAACTCCGCCGAGTCGTAGAAGTCGATCTCCTCGGCGTGCGGGGCCAGCACGTCGCGCAGCGCGTCCAGGTTGGGGCGGCGCACCACGGCCACGACCGCCTGGCCGGCCTCCAGCCCGGCGCGCAGGAACGGCACCGCCACGGCGAGGAAGCCCTCGGTGCCGCCGTACAGGAACGCTCTGTGCTCCAACGCCATCAGGCAACGCCTTCCGTTCCAGAACCGCCGGTACGGCCGCGGGCCAGGCCCGGCAGCCGGTGCCAGCCCACCATCTCGATCACGCTCTCCACGTCCGCCTGCAGGTTGTCCAGGACCAGGGCCTCGGCCGGGGTGCGCTCGGCGGCGTGCCGGGCCAGCAAGTGCAGCCCGCCCAGGTCGATGAAGCCGAGCCACGACAGGTCGAGGTGGACGCGCCGGCCGGGCCGCGACACCATCGCCAGCTCGTGGGCGAACACCGTGTGCCGGGCCGCGTCCAGCTCGCCCTCGACGCGCAGCCCGTGCGGTTCGAAGGTGCGGATGATGCGCAGCACGCCGTCGTCGAACTCGGGGTCGACCTCCACCAGCACCTCGTGGGTGTCGCGCAGCGCCGCCAGCCGGTCGGGCGGGCAGGCGCGCCGGTCCACCTGGCAGATGGCCATCGCCATCGTGCTGGGCGAGACCGCGTCGTCGACCTGGTGCTCGCAGCCCAGCATCTGGTGCAGGTCCGCCGCCGAGCCGTGCGCGTCCAGCAGCCAGCTGTGGTCGGTGGTGAGGCGCACCGCGCGGAAGCCCTCGTCGAACGCCTGGGCTACCTCCCGCTCCCAGGTGCGCAGCATGCGGTCGGGATCGAAGCGGCCGCGGCCGTCCAGGCAGGCGTGCTCGTGGGAGAGCACCCGCAGCTGCCGCCGCTCGGTGAGGGCGCACAGGTCCAGCCGGGTGCGGGGGCCGAGGCCCGGCAACCGCTCGGCCGGCTCGTCGGTGACGTAGACGACCTTCTCCTCGGAGCGCAGCGCCTCGGTCACGAACGTGCCGATCACGCGGTCGCGCTCCTCGGGCCCGGAGTAGGCCAGCCAGGCATGGTCGCCCGGGCGGACCTCGCTGACGGGTCGTTTGGCGAACAACCAGTTGGGTTCCATGTCCTGCCCATCGGAGTGGGTGCGGATCTGACCAGGGTACGCCGCCGGCGCGTTTTTGGAAGCCCAACGCATGGAGACCCTCACGCTGTGTTGATCGGGGTCCGGGTCCCGGACGGGACGGACGGCAGCCGCAGGCGCATCCGCACCGTGGTGCCCCCGCCGACGCGGATCTGGACGGCCGAGCACAGCAGCCGCACGGCCCACAGGCCGAACCGCCCCACGCCGGCCCGCGGCGGGATCAGCCCGATGTCCGGGCCGCCCCGCCAGACCCCGGCGTCGCCCACCTCGCACACCAGCTCGCCGGGCTCGGTCCACAGCGACAGCGTGATCGGCGGCTCGCCGTGCCGCATGGCGTTGGTGACGACCTCGGTGACCGCCACCAGCAGCCGCTGCAGCTCCTCCTCCGGCAGGGTCGTCCGCTGTGCGAAGTCCGAGACGCACACGCGCAGCCAGTAAAGGTCGGGCCGGGTGATGGGCATCCGCTCGGCGCCGTCCGGCGGCGGGGGCAGCGCGTCCCGATCGCAGGCGGCGGTGTAGGCCCACGGGTCGACGAAGCCGGGGTTGGGCAGGACCGTCCTGCCGCGCACCGTCTCGGGGTGGGTCTTGCGGGAGGCCGCGACCACCCCGGCGGGCAGCGTCCTGGAATAGGGGCACAGCAGCAGCGCGCCGGTCTCGGCGAACGCCACGTTCACCAGGGCCTCGGTGCGCTGCCACTCCAGGACCTCCAGCGGCGGGCGCCCGGTCCAGGCGGGCTCGCCGAGCAGCCGGAGCCTGCGCCCCTTCCCCGCGGCCTCGCCGGCGTCGGCCAGGCAGTCGGCGAGCGTGCGCGAGGGGTGGGCGTACCAGGCGTCGGCCTCGACGAACTCGATCCGCTCGGCGCATCCGCCGAGCGCGTCGCGGAGCGAGACCTCGCTGCCGAGCCCCGTGACGGCGACGACGCGGTCCCCGGCCTCCACGCCCTCCCGCAGGAAGGGGACGGCGCCATCCAGGAACTCGCCGACGTCGCCGTAGGGGAGCACGCGATGGGAGAAGGACTGACTCACGGTGGGCCCGCCTGCGTCGGATTCCGGTGCCTGCGCGCCCGCGCCCGGCGGCCGCGCCCGTCCAGCCTAAGTCGACGCCGCCGAGCCGCCGAGGCCCGTTTTTTCAGATGGTGGGGAGCGCCGCGCGGCGCGCTCCGGCACGTCTCGCGGCGCGGTCCGCCGGTCTGTGTAAGCTGATCAGCGTTGCCCTGAGGTATCGGGGCAAATCGGCGGACGTGGCGAAATTAGGCATACGCGATAGGTTTAGGTCCTATTGGTGGAAACACCGTGGGGGTTCAAGTCCCCCCGTCCGCACCCGAAACGGGGCAGCGACGCGCTCAGCAGCGCGCTGGCGGGCGCCGCTCCCGCTGGCCCCGGCCAGACGGCCCCCAGCTCCCGCGCCAGCGTCGCGGTGAGGTCGGCGACGTCGGCCGGAGCGGTCTCGTGCAGCGCCTCGGCGATCACCAGCACGGCCGACGTCCCGGGCCGCACGGCCGAGCGGCCGCTCTGCCGGTTGGTCCAGCGGCGGGCGTGCGCGCGGCCGCGCTCGTCCACGAAGACGATCTCGCCGGGCTCGGGGTGCTCGGTCTCGCCGCCGAAGGTCAGGTACTCCTCCGCGCCGGTGGCGTGCCGGACCTCCAGGTCCCCGGCGACGGCGGCGGCGTCGAACACCGCGATCGGGATCGCGTAGGCGAGCGAGACGGCGTTGCACAGGTCGATCACCGGGTGGATGCGCGGCAGCGACCCCTCCTTGGCGAAGCGGCGCAGCAGGGCCTCGCTGGCGCACCGGTACTGGGTGGGCTTCAGGCCCATCTTCGCGAAGGTGCGCCGCCACGCCTGGATCTCGGGGAACCCGGTGGCGGGGCCGGAGTCGAGGCGGGCCCTGGCGCGGGCGTAGTAGGCGGCGACGCGTTCCTCGACGTCGGCGTCCGGGGTGATCCCTTCCACGAAGACCGCCCCGGCGACGAGGTCGGGGTGCTCGGCCCACAGGGCCGGGGAGTGCTGGACGGAGGCGAGGGTCGTTGACTGTTCCACGGTCAACCACTGTGGAGGGAGAATGGCCCGGTGCACAGGTCCAATGGTGATGCCGTCGATCGGTCCATAGCGTCGGGATCGGATTTTCTCCAGCTCAACGTGGCCGAGGCCCCGCCGGGCGGGCTGGCGGACTGGCTGACCGGGCGGCTGCGGGCGGCGATCTCCGGCGGGGCGCTGCCGGTGGGGTCGCGGCTCCCGGCGACGCGGGTGCTGGCGGCGGAGCTGCGGGTGTCGCGGGGCGTGGTGACCGAGGCGTACCAGCGGCTCGCCGAGGACGGCCAGGTGGAGGGCCGGGGACGGGCGGGGACGGTCGTGGTGGCGGCCCCGCTGGCGGTGCGGCCGGCGGGCGCTGATCTGGCGGGGGCGCGTCCGGAGGACGTCGATCCTGCTGTCGCGGACCCGGTGGGCGCGGACCTGGTGAGCACGGGTTCGGCGGACGTGGGTTCGGCGGACGCAGGACCGGTCGGCGCTGGGCCGATGGGTGTTCGCGCTGGTCGTGGGCGTGTCGGCGGCGCCCTCCCGGCGGAGGAGCTGTTCGAGGCCGAGCCGGGGTCGGAGGTGTTCGACGCGCTGCGGGAGGCCCCGTGCCGGATCGACCTGACGCCCGGCGTGCCGGAGCTGGCGGCCTTCCCCCGGGCCGCCTGGATGCGGGCCGAGCGGGCGGTGCTGGCCGGGCTGCCCGCCTCGGGGTTCGGGTACGGCGACCCGCGCGGGACCCCCGCCCTGCGCGCGGCGGTCGCCGACTGGCTGGCCCGCAACCGGGGCATCCGGGCGTCCCCCGACGAGGTGGTGGTCGTCGCCGGGACCGCGCAGGCGCTCGCCCTGCTGACGCGGGTGCTGCACGCGGACGGGATCGGCGCCGTCGCCGTCGAGGACCCGGGGTCGCTCGGCGTGCGCCGGCACCTGCGCGACGGCGGCATGGAGACCCCGCCGGTGCCGGTGGACGGGCAGGGCGTCCGGGTGGACGCGCTGCGGGCCTGCGGGGCCCCGGCGGTGCTGCTCACCCCGGCGCACCAGTTCCCCATGGGCGTGGTGCTCGGCGGGGAGCGGCGGCGGGAGCTGATGGGCTGGGCGCGGGACGGCGGCCTGGTGATCGAGGACGACTACGACGCCGAGCACCGCTACGACCGGCCGCCCGTCGGGGCGCTGCGGGCGCTGCTGGCCGAGCACGTCTGCTACGCGGGCAGCGTGTCCAAGCTGCTGGCGCCCGCGCTGCGCGTGGGCTGGGTGCTGGTGCCCTCCCGCCACCGGGAGGCGCTGGTGGCGGCCAAGCGGTACGCCGACCTCGGCAACGCGGCGCTGCCGCAGCTGGTGCTGGCCGAGCTGATGCGGTCGGGGCGGCTGGAGCGGCACCTGCGGATGGTGCGGGGCCGGCACCGGCGGCGCCGCGACACGATGATCGAGGCGATCCGCGCGCACCTGCCCGGCGCGGTCGTGCACGGCGCGGCGGCCGGGCTGCACCTGACGGTCACCTTCGACTCCGGCCCGCCGGACCGCGACCTGGCGGCGGCGGCCCTGGCGCGGGGCGTCAAGGCGCAGCCGCTGTCCTGGCACCGGCAGCGGCCCGGCCGCCCCGGCCTCGTGCTCGGCTACGCGGCGAGCGCGCCGAGCGAGATCGCCGAGGGCGTCGCGGTCCTGGGCCGGCTGCTCCGCTAGCGGGCGCGGCTACAGGGTGAGGTCGCGGCGCAGGCGCTCGACGTGGCCGGTGGCCTTCACGTTGTAGTACGCCTGCTCGACCTTGCCCTCGGCGTCGATGACGAAGGTGGAGCGGATGACGCCGACCACGACCTTGCCGTACAGCTTCTTCTCGCCGTAGGCGCCGTAGGCCCGCAGCACCTTGGTGTCGGGGTCCGACAGCAGCGGGAAGGTGAGGCCCTCCTTCTCGCGGAACTTGGCGAGCTTGGCGGGCTTGTCGGGGGAGATGCCCACGACCGTGACCCCGGCCTGCTCCAGGTCGGGGAGGCTGCCCTGGAAGTCGACCGACTCCTTGGTGCAGCCGGGGGTCATCGCCGCCGGGTAGAAGTAGAGGATCACGCGCTTGCCGCGCAGCGACGCCAGCGAGACGGGCTCGCCGTCGGCGTCGGGAAGCTCGAAATCCGGGGCGATGTCGCCGGGCCGCAGACGCTCGGACACCAGTTCCGCCTTTCGCTCGTGGACGGCTCCACCGTACCGGCTGGGGTGGCGCGGGCGCTTGCCGGGCGGACCTGACAGACTGTGGGGATCATGCGTCGCTGAGCGATAGGAACACGGCATGGCTGACAGATCCCGCGACCCGGAGGCGCTTGAGCGGGAGATCGAGCGCACCCGCCAGGAGCTGGCGCGCACGATCGACGAGCTGGCGGACCGGGTCAACCCGCGCAACGTCGCCGATCGGGGCCGCGCGCGGTTGAAGGAGGAGGCCGATCAGGTCGTCCAGACCGTCCGGACGATGGTGAGCGTGCCGGACGAGAACGGCGAGCCGGGCGAGCTCGACCAGCGCGTCGTGCTGGTCGGCGCGGCCGTCGCGGTCACGCTGACGATGCTGGTCCTCTGGCGGCGCAGGCGCCGTTGACGCGCGGCAGGGCGCCGGTCCCCCCAGCGGGGACCGGCGTTCTGGCGTGTGCGGAGGCGGGCGCGCCGGTGTTCGGGCGCGCCGGCGGTCAGGCGAACTGGGGCAGGTGGTCGCGGTGCGCGGCCAGCCCCTCGTCCAGGATCTTCTCGGCGGTGCGCTTGCTGCGGACGAACGGGTGCGCCATCAGCGCCTGGAGCGCGGTGCGCCGGTCGCCGGTGACGGCGGCGTCGGCGGCGAGCCGCTCGTACTCGTGGATCGCCCGGGTGAGCCCGCGCACCGGACGGGGCAGCGCGCCCATGGTCAGCGGCACCGGTCCGGAGCGGCCGACCAGCGCGGGGACCTCCACGACCGCGTCGTCGTCCAGCGAGGAGATCGCGCCGTTGTTGCGGACGTTGACGATCATCCGGCGGCCCTCGTCGCGGTGCAGGGCGCAGATGGTGTCCACCGCGAACTCCCCGTGCTCGCCGCCGCCGCGCTCGCGGCTGGGGTCGGGGTCGGCCTTGCGGGACTCGGCGGCGACCTGCTCGTAGTAGGCGGGCAGCATGGCCTCGATGTCCTGGGCGCGGGTGGTGCCCTTCTCGCGCAGCTCCCGCACGACCTCGTCGTGGAAGAAGTAGTACTTGGCGTAGGAGTTGGGCAGGAAGCCCAGGGCCTTGGCGAGCTCGGCCATGCGGGACGGGTCGCGCCAGGGCGTGGCGCCGCCGCCGGGGACCTCCAGGCCGTCCAGGAGGGCGGGGAGGTCCAGCTCGCGGCCGTCCAGGCGCAGGCGCTCGGCCCAGGTGGCGTGGTTGAGGCCGATCCAGTCGGCCTCCAGGCGCTCGAAGGGCAGGCCGAGCAGCTCGGCCCACATCTCGGTGTCGCCGACGTGCTGGTCGCACAGGCCGATGACGCGCGCGCCGGTGTGGCGGGCGACGGCGTCGGTGACGATGTTGGTGGGGTTGGTGTAGTTGACGATCCAGGCGTCCGGCGGGGTGTGGGCGGCGATCTCCAGCAGCACCGGCACCGAGCGCAGCGCCATCAGGAAGCCGCCGGGCCCGGCGGTCTCCTGGCCGACGATCCCGTGCCTGAGGGGGATGGACTCGTCCAGGTGGCGCCCGCGCAGGCCGCCGGGGCGGAAGGTGGTGAAGACGTAGTCGGCGCCGTCGAGGGCGGCCTTCAGCTCGGGGTGCGAGGTCACGGTGAGGTCGGCCCCGCGCGCGGCGAACATGCCGCGGGCCAGCCGGGTCATGACCTCCAGGTGCCCGGCGTCGGTGTCGTGGCAGGCCAGCTCGGCCCCGGCCAGGTCGCCGGCCCGGTGCAGCACGCCCCGGACGACGCCGGGCATGTAGCCGCTGCCGGCCCCGATGATCGCGATCTTCACTGGCGTTCCTCCTAGCGCAGGGTGGGCTCGGCGCGGGCGACCGAGTCGGGGCCGCGGTCGAGTTCGGTCCGGGGGATGTGCGGCACGACGAAGGCGTACTGCTCCAGCACCCGGGCCGGGACCTCGCCGCTCTCGCCGAACGCGGCGATCTCGCCCCAGCACGGCGAGCCCAGCGACCCGCTGCGGTGGCGCACCGACAGCCCGGCGACCAGGTTGGCGAAGCGCAGCCGCTGCTCCAGCGGCCACCCGCTCAGGGTGCCGAAGACGAATCCGGCCGCGAACACGTCCCCGGCGCCGGTCGGGTCGAGCGCCTCGACGGGGAGGGCGGGGGCGGAGGCGCGCTCGCCGGTGCGCGAGTCGAGGGCGATGGCGCCCTGCGCGCCCCGCTTGACCACCACGACCGGGACCCGCTCGGCCAGCGCGTCCAGGGCCTGCTCGGCGGAGGCGGTGCGCGTGTAGGCCATGGCCTCCACGGCGTTGGGGAGGAAGACGTCCACGTGCTCCAGCCGGTCGAGCACGTCGGTGGACCAGGTCTCGGTGGGGTCCCAGCCGAGGTCGGCGAAGACCAGCGCCCCGCGCTCGCGCAGCGCCAGCGCCCAGCCGGGCACGTCCCGGTCGATGTCGACGAAGCAGCTGGAGGCCGCGGGCGGCACGGCCACCGGCTCCTGGGGGGGCGGCGGCCGGGTGTAGGTGACCATGGCGCGGTCGGAGTCGTGGGCGAGCGAGACCGTCACCGGCGAGGACCACCCGGCGATCCGCCGCGACCAGCGCAGGTCGACCTCCTCCTGCTCGGCCAGCGTGCGCCACAGGTAGGACCCGAACAGGTCGTCGCCGAACGGGGCGGCGAGCCCGACCCGCAGCCCGAGCCGGCTCATCGCCACCGCGATGTTGGCCACGCCCCCGGGGGCCGACCCGAGCCCGTCGGTGACCAGCTCGGTGCCGGGCGGCGGCAGCCCCGGCAGCCCCGTGAAGATCATGTCCATGAAGACCTGCCCGGTCAGGAACACGTCCAGCACGTGCTCACCGGGCCCGACGCCGGGTCCGCGCTCGGCGCAGGGGTCGCCCATCACAGGGCCGGGGGAGTGACGGTGAAGCGCGCCTCGACGGCGGCGCGCACGGTCTGGGTGGCGGGCTGCAGGTCGATGGCCTCGGGCTCCTCGGCGGCCTCGGCGAACGCGGCGCCGCGCGCCATCAGCATCGCGGGCTCGTCGGCCCGGCCGAGCCCCTCGTCGGACAGCTCGACCATGCCGGTGAGCCGGGCCCCGAGCGCCTCGGCGTACCCGCGGGCGCGGGCCACCGCCTCGTGCGCGGCCCGGGTGGCGGCCTCCTGGTAGACGGGGCTGTCGTGCCGCAGCGCCCACTCGGGCCCGTGCACGGCGGTGCGCTCCAGGTCGCCGAGCCGGGTGATCAGCTCGCCCAGCACGGTGAAGTCGCGCACCACGACCTTGATCCACGCGGTGCCCTGGTAGGCCCGGATGTCGCCCTCGCGCCGCCGGTAGCGCAGCAGCGGCGTGATCGAGATCCCGCCGGTCTCGACCCGCTCGACGGCCTCGCCCTGCGCCTCGATGAGGTCGAGCGCGCGCCGGTTGCGCTCGACGAGCCGGTCCAGCGCCCGGCGCCGGTCGCCCTCCTGGGCCTGGACGTGCACCGACAGGCGGGCGATCTCCGGCTCGACCTCCAGCACGGCCTCGCCACGAACGCTGATCACGGGAGCGTCGCTCATGTCGGGCAGGCTACCCGCCGCCACCGACGATCCGAAGGGAGGCGCCGCCCCGCGGGGCGGACGGCGTCGGCTACAGGAAGGTCCGCCCCTCGCCCCGGTAGGTGGGAACGGTCCCGGCCACCTCGTCGCCGTCGATCAGGTGCAGGGCGGCGAAGCGCTCGCACAGCTCGCCGGCCTTGGTGTGGCGGAACCACACGCGGTCGCCGATCGACAGCAGGTCGGCGGCCTCGCCCAGCAGCGGGGTCTGCACCTCGCCGGCGCCCTCGTTGGCGTCGTAGGACAGCCCGGCGGGCAGGTAGGGCTGGGGCAGGCGGATCTGGTCGGCGGGGCCGGAGGCCAGGTAGCCGCCGCCGAGGCAGGTCGCCACGCCCGGCGCGGGGCGGCGGACGACCGGCAGGGCGAACAGGGCGGCGGGGCGGCCGGTGAAGTTGGAGTAGTAGTCGAACAGGTGCGGCTGGTAGAGGCCCGAGCCGGCGGCCACCTCGGTCACCGCGCGCTCGGCGACGGTCTTCTCGATGGAGCCGGTTCCGCCGCCGTTGACGAACTCCAGCTCGGTCAGCTCGCGCACGGCCTTCACGATCGCGGCGCGGCGGCGGGCCAGCTCCATCCGGGAGCGCTGCTGCATGGTCCGGATCGCGCGGGCCATGGCGGGCTTGCCCGGCGGGCGGTCGCCGACGCCCGCGATCTGGCCCTCGTAGGCCATCAGCCCCACCAGCGCGAACGCCGGGCGCTTCACCACCTGCTCGGCGAACGCGCGCACCTCGGCGGGGGTGTGCAGCGGGGAGCGGCGGGGGCCGAAGCGCACCCGGCCGCCCAGCACGCGGTAGGAGGCGTCCACGTCGACGCAGACCCGGATGCGGCGGCCCCCGGCGGCCTGCTCGATCATGTCCAGGTGGGCGGGGTCGTCCACCATCAGGGTGACCACCGAGGCGGCGTGCTCGTCGGCGGCCAGCGCGGCGATCGCGGCGCGGTCGGCGGTCGGGTAGGCGACCAGGATGTCGTCGCTGACGCGGTGCCCGGCCAGCCACAGGGCCTCGGGCAGGGTGAAGGCCATCACCCCGGCGAAGCCGTCCATGGCCAGGACCTCCTCCAGCAGCGCCCGGCAGCGCACCGACTTGCTGGCGACGCGGACGGGCTTGCCGCCCGCGCGGCGCACCAGGGCTGCGGCGTTGGCGCGGAACGCCCGCAGGTCCACGACCGCGAAGGGGGCTTCGAGGTCGGCGGTGGCGGCGTCGTAGCGGTCCCGGAGGTTCATGCCTGCCACACTGCCACAAAACCGGCGAATGTGAAAAGCATTCACGTACGTCAGGGGCGCGGGTGTGACTCGAAGAACTCCCAGATCGCCTTGCTCGCCCCGGCCGGCCAGCGGTGCGTGCCGCCCTCGATCTTGCAGAAGGTCACCTCGACGCCCCCGGCGCCCTTCCCGGTCGCCGAGCACCGGCCGCCGGAGGCGCTGAGCGCGCCCACCTTCTTCTCGGGCTCGGGCAGCTTCGCCTTCTCCCGCCAGAAGTCCACGGCCTTCGAGACCGGCGGGAACGGCCGGGCGTCGTTGAAGTCGCGCTTGCCGCCGCCGTTGAACGGCACGCTGCGGTCGGCGGTCCCGTGGAAGATCATCGCAGAGACCGGGCGCTCGGGGTCGCAGCCGGTGACCAGGGCCCCCTCCACCACGCCGATCGCGGCCACCTTGTCCGGCCGCTCGCAGGCCATCCGGTAGGCCATCCCGGCCCCGTTGGAGAAGCCGGTCACATAGACCCGGGCCGGGTCGGCGAGCCCCGCGTCGGTGAGCTTGTCGATCAGCTTGGACAGGAAGTCGACGTCCTTGATGTTGCCCACCTTGGCCGCGCCGCAGCAGTCCCCGGCGTTCCAGGTGGTCATGAACCCGTCGGGGTAGGCGACCAGGAAGCCCTGCTCGTCGGCGATGGCGTCGAAGCCGGTCAGCTTCTGCATCTGCGTCATGTTGGCCAGCCCGCCGTGCAGCGCCAGCACCAGGGGCAGTTTCGCCGCGGGCTTGCCGTCGTGCCACTTGCCCTTGGTCAGCTTGGGCGGGACGTGCAGCAGGTACTCGCGGTGGCCGGGGGTGTTGACGTCCAGCTTCTGCTTGTGCGTGCCGGTCGCGGTCGGGATGCCCGCCACCGTCGCGGGGCGCTTGCCGTCGGCCTGCTTCTTCCCGGGCTCGCCGCCGCCCCCTCCGGTGTCGCTGCATCCCGCCAGCACGAGGCACACCGCCATGACCACAAGCACGAGTCGCCGCATGGCAGCGAATCTAACCGGTGCGCGCCGCCCCAAACTACTGATCGGTAGGCAAAAGGGGCGGCCGCGCTCCGGCCGCCCCGGCGGGTCGGGCGGGTCAGGCGGAGAAGACCTGCACGCAGTCGGGCGCGACCCGGACCCTCACCCGCTGCCCCTCCTCCAGCGAGGCGGCCGCGCGCGAGGGCACGTCGGCGAACACCGTGGTGCCCTCGGCCGTCGCGTACACGCGCGTCACCGCGCCCAGGAACACCTTCACGTCGATCGTCGCGGCGAGGCCCGGCCCGTCCGCGGTGACCTGCACGTCCTCGGGACGGAACAGGCACAGCGCCCGGCCGCCCGCCGGGGCCGCCACCTCGAACGCCCCGCCCCAGGCCACCCGCCCGCCGGCCGCCTCCAGCTCCAGCGTGTTGCGGTTGCCGACGAACCCGGCCGCGAACCGGGTCGAGGGCGCCTCGTAGATCTCCGGCGGCGGCGCGCACTGCTCGATCCGGCCCTCGTTCATCACCGCGACCCGGTCGGAGATCGCCAGCGCCTCGGACTGGTCGTGGGTGACGAACACCGTCGTGATGCCGACCTGGTGCTGGATGCGCCGCACCTCGTCGCGCAGCCGGGCGCGCACCTGCGCGTCCAGCGCCGACAGCGGCTCGTCCAGCAGCAGCACCTCGGGGTCGGGCGCGAGCGCGCGGGCCAGCGCGACGCGCTGCTGCTGGCCGCCCGACAGCTGGTTGGGCAGCCGGTCGCCGTGCGACTCCAGCCCCACCAGCGCGAGCAGCTCCTCGACGCGCGCGGCGATCTCGTGCTTCGGCCGCCGCCGCACCGTCAGCGGGAACGCGATGTTGCCCGCCGCCGACAGGTTCGGGAACAGCGCGTAGGACTGGAACACCATCCCGATCGGCCGCTTGCGCGCCGCCAGCCGGGTCACGTCGGTCCCGCCGATGGAGATCGTGCCGCCGTCGGCCTCGTTCAGCCCGGCGACGCAGCGCAGCAGCGTGGTCTTGCCGCAGCCGGACGGGCCGAGCAGCGCCAGCATCTCGCCCTTGGCCACCGACACGTCCACCGCGTCCAGCGCCACGTGCGAGCCGTACCGCTTGGTGAGGCCCTCCAGGACCACATGTGCCATCGAAAGCTCCTCAGCCCTTGTCGGTCGTACGGGTCAGCGCCATCGTGGACGCGGTCGCCCTGCCCCGGCCCAGCCACACCACCAGCGCCGACAGGGCGAACAGCAGCCCGAACGTGAAGATCGTGATCACCGCCAGCGCGTTGGGGTCGCTGCCGGTGCGCGAGGTGAACTGGCGCGCCGCCCACAGCGGCAGCGTCTCGTACCGGGTGCCGGTCAGGATCTTGGCGAGCGCGAACTCGTTCATCGCCGTCGCCACCACCAGCAGCGACCCCGACACGATGCCGCCCCGGATCGCCGGCAGGATCACCCGGACCAGCGTCGTCATCGGGTGCGCCCCGCAGGTCGCGGCGGCCTCGCCGAGCCGCGCCGCGTCGGCGGCCAGCAGCGAGTTCTCCACCGCCCAGTACAGGAACGGGAACGCGATCGCCGCCGTGGCCGCCGCCAGCAGCCAGAACGACCCGAACAGCGCCGGGAAGGCGTCCTTGACCACCAGTTGCAGACCCGCCCCGACCACCACCCAAGGGATCGCGAACGGGATCACCGCGACGGTCTGCACCACCGACCCGATCCGCGGGTTGCGCACCACCGACCAGTACGCGGCGGGCACCACCAGCACGATGTCGATCGCCAGCGCCACCGCCGACAGCAGCAGCGAGCGGCCGAGCGCGCCCGACACCTCGGGCTTGGCGAACACGTTCAGCCAGTGCGCCGGTGTGTAGCCGCTGGGCAGGGCGCTGTCGCCCCACCGCGTCGCGACCGAGTACAGCAGCGCCGCCAGCAGCGGCAGCGCGAAGTAGGCCGCCAGCAGGAGCAGGAAGGCCCGCGAGCCGATCCGGTGCCGCGCCGTCCGGCCGCCCGCCATCACAGCCACCTCGTCGCGCGCCGGACCGCCAGCCGGTACAGCACGGTGGACACCACCGCCAGGACCATCAGCAGCACCG
This sequence comes from Spirillospora sp. NPDC050679, assembly GCA_044456955.1. Classification (GTDB taxonomy): domain Bacteria; phylum Actinomycetota; class Actinomycetes; order Streptosporangiales; family Streptosporangiaceae; genus Spirillospora. Next base: position 73,242 of record JBITGK010000028.1, read on the forward strand.
ACAGCACCGCGGCCCGCTCCAGGCCGAACACCGACGACTCCAGCGTCGAGCCGATCTGCAGCGTGATGAGCTTGACGCTCTGCGGCCCGGAGGCCAGCGCGTAGGTGACCGCGTAGATCCCGATGGTCCAGGTGAAGATCAGCAGCCAGCCGGCGGCGGTGAACGGGGCCAGCACCGGCACGCCGATGCGCCGCCAGAACTGCCACCGGGTGGCGTGGCAGACCTGCGCGGCCTCCCACCAGTCGTCCCGCAGCACCGCCATCGCGGGCAGCGTCAGCAGCACGAACATCGGGACGTTGAAGTACAGGTAGGCGATGTTGACCCCGCTGAAGGAGGAGGTCGCCGGGAACGAGACGCCGAGCAGGTGGGTGAGCATCCCGGTGGAGCCGATCAGCGCGACCATCGCGAACGCCAGGCCGATCCCGGCGAAGTTGGCGGCCACGTTCATCAGCGCCAGCCACGTCGCGCGCCCGGCCACCCGCATCCGCGAGATCAGCCAGGCGGCCGGGACGCCGAGCAGCGCCGACAGCGTCGCCTGCAGCGCGCCCAGCGACAGGGAGTTGCGGATCGCCTCGCGGTCCACCGGGTTGTCCACGACCCTGCGCACGTTGTCCAGGCCGTAGCCGCCGGCGCGCAGCGCGAAGGTGTCGTTCAGCAGCCGCGCGGCCGGCAGCACCAGCAGCAGCAGCGCGAACGCCAGCAGCGGCAGCGCGGGCAGCCAGCCGGCGGCCAGGCGGCCGAGCCGGGGGAGCGGGGAGGGGCGGGACGCGGCGCGGGGCCGGGGCGCGCTGTCGGGGCGCGCGCCCCCGGCCACGGCCGGCGGGGAGGCCGGGGAGGTCAAACCGCTCCTCCCGGGATCGCGCGGCCGGTCATGCGACCACCTTCGCTTCCCACTCCTTCACGATCTCCTCCGGGTTGATCCTGGAGTACTCGATCTCCTTGACCGGCGCGTAGGCCGCCTCCGGCAGCCAGTTCTTCTTCCGGTCGGCCGGGACGGCCAGGTCGCCGTTGAGGGCGCGGATCGGGCGCGCGCCGGACTCGGCGAACAGCAGCTGGGCCTCGTCGGTCAGCACGTAGTCCAGGAAGCCCTTGAGGAAGTCGCCCTTGGCGGTGTTGTACTTGTTGATCATCAGGCCGGAGGGGGCCCAGACCGAGCCGTCGGAGGGGATGACCACCTCCAGCTCCACGCCCTTGGCGCCGAGCTCCTTGCGCTGCGCGATGCCGTTGAAGTCGTAGTTGATCTGGATGGGCGCCTCGCCCTTCTCCAGCGTCTCCTCGCTCATCTTGGCATCGGACAGGTTGCCGGACTTCTTGAGCCTGGCGAAGAAGTCGAAGCCGGGCGCGAGGTTCCCGACGCCGCCGCCGTTGGCGACCGCCGCGGCCGCGACCATCGCCTGCCCGGTGCCCGAGGACGCCGGGTTCTTGGTGGCGATCAGGCCCCTGTACTCGGGCTTGAGCAGGTCCTGCCAGCTCCGGGGCGGGTTCTTCACCTTGCCGGTGTTCACCACGAACGACGGCACGCCCGCGAAGGTGGCCACCCAGCCGCCGTCCCTGCCCTTCTGCCAGTCCTTCAGCCTGCCCGCCGACGGCGGCGTGTACGGCGGCACGACCCCCTTGGCCTCGGCGACCGGGCCCCACATCAGGCCGAGGTCGCTGGCGGTGCCGACCGGGTTCCGCTGCTCGGCGTCGAACTTCTGGATCTCGTCGGCCGAGGACATGTCGGTGTCCTTGTGGGCGCAGGCGCCGCCGTGCTTGGCGCAGAACGCCTTGACCAGGCCGCCGTAGTTCGCCCAGTCGGGGGCCAGGCCGTAGGTGGGCAGGTCCCTGCCCTGCGCGGCGATCTTCGAGGTGTCCGGGGCGGCCTTCCAGTCGAAGCCGCCGACGGTGCCGTCGGAACCGCCGCAGCCGGCCAGGCCGACCAGCCCGGCCATCGCCGCCGCGGCGGCGGCCAGCTTACGGGGAGTTCTCATTCTCAACCTCTCGATCTGTGGGACCGGCGGGGGGTCCGGCAGTGCGGCATGTGGTTGGGGCATGTCTAACCCCCGCTTTTGAAGGCCGCCACGGGCATATGGCTATGACCCCTATAGGCAGCACCGATCGCATGGCCCTTGACCTGCGCGGGTGAATTGGCGGCAACGCGGCCGTAACCGGGCGGCCGCCAGGCATTTACTCGACGTTGCCGCTGGTCACAGGGGTGGCGTCGCCGTATAGCGGTGCTCTATGGGCCCCATCGCGAAGTGCCCATTGTGGCGGGGGAGGCGCCGGGAGAGGCTGGCGCCATGGCAACCAGCAATGCGCGCGGGCATTCCGCCGGCCGGTACGGGCTGAATTACATAGCCGGTGAATGGCGGCCGCCGGAGAGCGGGCGGACCCGGCCCAACATCAATCCCGCCGACATTTCCGACCGCATCGGCGACTTCGCCGAGTCCGGCGGCCCCGACGTCGACAACGCCGTGGACGCGGCCGCCGCCGCGCTCCCCGCGTGGAAGGCGCTCGGGCCGCTCAGGCGCGCCGAGTACCTGCGCACGGCCGAGCGGCTCATCGAGGAGCGCGCCGAGGACTTCGCCGCCGCGATCTCCCGCGAGCAGGGCAAGTTGCCGAGCGAGGCGCGCGGCGAGGTCAAGCGCGCGCTGGCGATCATCGACTTCACCGCCGGGGAGGCGCGCCGCCTGAACGGCGTGACGACCCCGGCCGAGGAGCCGCGCACCCTGGCCTACACCTTCCGCGCCCCGCTCGGGGTGGTCGGCCTGGTCACGCCGTGGAACTTCCCGCTGGCGATCCCGATGTGGAAGGTGGCCCCGGCGCTGCTGGCCGGGTGCGCGGCGGTGTTCAAGCCGTCGCCGTTCACCCCGCTCAGCGCCGCGCTGCTGACCGAGGCGTTCGCGGACGCGGGCGTCCCGGCGGGCGTGCTGAACCTGGTGCAGGGCGACATCGCCGCGGGCGAGGCGCTGACGGCCAATCCCAAGGTCGCCGGGATCAGCTTCACCGGGTCGCTGCCGGTCGGGTTGAAGATCCAGGAGGCGGGCGCGGGCCGGCTGCTGCGCACCCAGCTGGAGCTGGGCGGCAAGAACGCGGTGCTGGTGCTGGAGGACGCCGACCTCGACAAGGCCGTCAAGGCGGTCGTGCACGGTGCCTACGGCCAGGCCGGGCAGCGGTGCAGCGCGACCTCCCGCGTCATCGTGGACGTGAAGGTCAAGGAGGCGTTCCTGGAGAAGCTGGTCGCCGCCGTCTCCGGACTGAAGCCGGGCGCGGACATCTGCCCGGTCGTCAACGAGCAGCGCCTGACCGCGTGCCTGGACGCGATCGCGGGTGCGCAGGAGGCCGGGGCCAAGGTCGCCATCGGCGGCGGCCGCGCCACCGAGGGCCTGCCGGAGGGCTACTACGTGCAGCCGACGGTGCTGCGCGACGTGCCGTGGGACAGCGAGCTGGCGCAGGAGGAGGTGTTCGGCCCGGTCCTGTCGGTGATCGACTGCGACGGCTTCGACGACGCGATGCGCATCTCCAACTCCGTCAAGTACGGCATGTCCGGCACGATCTTCACCCGTGACATGGCCAAGGCGTTCGAGGCGCTGGACCGCTTCGAGGCCGGGATGCTGCACGTCAACCGGCCCGGCGTGGGCGCGTACGCGCACCTGCCGCACATGGGCGCCAAGCTGTCGCAGTTCGGGCCGCCCGAGTGCTCGCCGCAGGTCTGGGACTTCTACACCGAGTGGCGGTCGGCGTGCATCAGCTACTGACCGGGCCGAAGGTGCTGACCGCCGAGGAGGCGGTGCGCGCGTTCGTGACGCCGGGCGCGGTGGTCGGGATGGGCGGCCAGAACATCAACCGCTGCCCGATGGCGCTGGTGCACGAGGTGGCGCGGCAGGCGGTCGGCGACCTGACGGTGGTCGGCTGCAACCTGTCGCTGCCGCTGGACGTCCTGGTCGCGGCCGGGCTGGTGGTCCGCACCGAGCAGGGCTCGGGCAACCTGGAGCGCTACGGGACGCTGTTCTCGTGGCGGCGCGCGGTCGAAGCCGGGGCCGTGGACGTGCGCGACCACAGCCACCTGGCGATGGCCACGCGGTTCGCGGCCGGGGCGAACGGCGTGCCCTTCCTGCCGACGCGCAGCCTGCTCGGCTCGGACGTGCTGGCGGGCCTGGTCGAGGCCGACCTCGCGCGGCTCACCGAGGACCCGTGGAGCGGCGACCCGGTGGTGCTGATGAAGGCGCTCACCCCCGACGTGTCGCTGATCCACGCGCACCGCGCCGACCCGTCCGGCAACGTCGTCATCGAGGGCGTGACCAGCCACGAGGTCGACATGGTGCGGGCCTCGGCGGCCACGGTGGTGTCGGTGGAGGAGATCGTGCCCGACGGCGCGCTGAACGCCCGCCCCGAGGAGGTCACGATCTCGGGCGCGTACGTGTCGGCGGTGGTGCGCCAGCCGTTCGGCGCGTTCCCGACCTCGGTGTACCGGGGCTACGACTTCGCCGAGGCGGAGATCAAGCAGTACCAGGCGCTGGCCCGCAGGGGCGACGACGCCCACGCCGCCTGGCTGGCCCGGCACGTGCTGGAGCCGGCCGGCTTCGACGCCTACCTGGAGCGGACCGACCCGGGCGGCGTGCGGCGGGCCGAGCTGACCGAGTCCATGCGGAGGTACACGTGATCCCGTTCCCCCGGGAGAGCCTGGCGGTCGAGGGCGCGCGGCAGATCGCCGACGGCGACGTGGTGATCGTCGGAACCGGGCTGCCGCTGCTGGCGGCGACCCTGGCCCAGCGCGCCCACGCGCCGGGCGCCCGGCTGGTGATCGAGTCGGGGGTGGTGTTCCCCAGGGTGGTGCCCACCCCGGTGTCGGTGGTGGACCCGCGGCTGATGCACGGCGCGTCCCGGCACGGCTCGCTGCACGAGGCCCTGGGCGGCCTGGTGCAGCGCGGCCTGGTGCGCACCGGCTTCCTCGGCGGCGCGCAGATCGACCGGTACGCCAACATCAACTCGACCCGGGTGGCGGGCAAGCGGCTGCCCGGCAGCGGCGGCGCCAACGACATCGCCAGCCACTGCGCCAAGGTCGTGGTGCTGACCGACCACGAGCGGCGGCGCTTCCCCGAGCGCTGCGACCACATCACCAGCCCCGGCTTCCTGGACGGCCCGGGGGCGCGCAAGGCCGCGGGCCTGCCGCCGCTGGAGGTCAAGGTCATCACCGACCTGTGCGTGATGGAGGCGGCCGACTCCGAACTGGCCGTGACGGCCCTGATGCCGGGCGCGACGCTGGAGGCCGTGCGGGCGGCGACGGGCTTCGACGTCCCGGTCGCCGACGCGCTGACCGAGGTCCTCCCGCCCACCGACGACGAACTGACGCTGCTGCGCGAGGTCCTGGACCCCGACTGCGTGTATTTCCCCGAGAGGAAGAACGAGAAGTGAGCGATAAGAAGCCGTTCGCCTGGGAGACCGGGATCGCCTGGAAGAACAAGGACCGCATCGTCGTCCGCGGGTACGACGTGAACGAGCTGACGGGCAACATCTCGTTCGCCGAGCACTTCCACCTGGTGCTGCGCGGCGAGCTGCCCACCCCCGAGGTCGGCAGGATGACCGACGCCATCATGGTGAACATGGCCGAGCACGCCATGTCCCCGTCCTCGGCGACGGTGCGGTTCGCCACGTCGGGCGGCGCGGACCTGAACGCCGCCGTCGCGGCGGGCGTGGCGGGCATCGGCCGGCTGCACGGCACCGCCGACCGCCCCGCCGAGATGTTCCGGGGCGTGGCCGAGCGCGCCGACCGCGACGGCCTGTCCGACGCCGAGGCGGCCGCGAAGACGGTCGCGGAGATGCGCGAGCGCCGCGAGCGGATGCCCGGGTTCCACCACGCCCAGCACATCCGCGACCCGCGCACCGAGCGCCTGCTGGGCCTCGCCGACGAGCTGGGCGTCACCGGCCGGTACGTGACGATCGCGCGGGCGATGGAGGACGCGACCGAGGACGTCTTCGGCCGCCGCGTGTGGATCAACGGGCCGGGCTCGATGGGCTGCGTCGGCCTGGACATGGGCTACGAGCCGCTGGAGCTCAAGGCGATGTTCATCGTGTGCCGGTCGCTGTCGCTGTGCGCGCACTCGATCGAGGAGGTGACGCGCGAGAAGGGCTGGCGCGCGTCCGCGAACTCGGACATGGTGCAGCCGCTGTCACTGGAGATGCAGGGCCCCGACCACTACGACGGCCCCGCAGACCGCAGTGTTTATTGAAGCCCCGGCCCAGGGGCTCGCCTAGCGGCTCACCCCTGACCGTTGCTTTGCGAGTGCCACATCGCTTCGCGATCTGTCCCGGCGGGGCTCGCCTCCGGCTTCGCCCCGCCGGGACAGTTAGTCACTCGCGTGACGGCTGAGGTCGTTGAAACGGGGCTCAGCCTTTGTCGCCGCCGCCGGTGGTGTCCTCGCCTCCGGGCGCAGTCTTCATCTCAGCCCGCGGCTCGCAGCACTTCTGACGTGAGCCCCACCAGCCGGGCCAGTCTGCGGTGCGACTCCAGCCGGGCCTCCCGGTCCCACGTGCTCGTGTGGACCAGCACCTCGTCCGCCCCCGTCCGCTCGACCAGGCCCTCCAGGGCCTCGGCCACCTCGTCCTCGGTCCCCGCGATCTGGCCGTCCATCGACTCCTCGAAGATCCGGCGCTCGCGCGCGGACATGTCGATGGCGTCGATCTCCTCCGGCGGGATCAGCACGGGGAAGTCCCCGCGCGTGCGCGCGTAGGCGTTGGACCACGCCTCTGGCATCAGCAGCCGCCTGGCCTCCCGCGCCGAGTCCGCCACGACGACGGCCTCGGACACCACCACGTAGGGCCGCTCTCCCCGGAACTCCGCGCGGTACCGCTCGATCGCCTCCACCATCCGGGCCTCGCCCCGGGCGGGCGCGATGACCAGCGGCAGCCCCAGTTCCGCCGCCAGCCCTGCGCCCGCCCCCGTGGCCAGCAGGAATGCCGGGACGCGCAGCCCCTCGGCGGGCCAGGCGTGCACGCCGTCCCGGCCGCCCCCGAAATACCCGAGGAGTTCGCGCACTCGCTCAGGGAAGTCCTCGACGTCGGTCACGCCGAGCGCCCGCCGGACGCCCCCGGTGAAGGCCAGCGACCGCCCGAGGCCCATGTCGATCCGCCCCGGGTACAGCGACTCCAGCACCCCGAACTGCTCGGCGACGACCAGCGGGCGGTGGTTGGGCAGCATCACCCCGCCCGTCCCCACCCGGATGCGCGAGGTCGCCCCCGCGACGGCCGCCGCCAGCACGGTCGGGGCCGAGCCCGCCACCCCAGGCAGGCTGTGGTGCTCCGACACCCAGAACCGCTCGTACCCCAGGTCCTCGATCTCCCGCGCGAACGCCACCGTGGCGCGCAGCGCGGAGGCGGGGTCCTCGCCCGCCCGCGTGCGCGAGCGGTCGAGGACCGAGAAGCGGACCGATGCCGGTGATGCGCTCATACCGGTTTCAACACGTCGGCCTCCCGTTCGCGTCCCGCCTCCTCGACGGATTCGGGACGGCGCACGCCCAGCGACGCCAGCGCCCCCGCCAGCGAGACCGCCGCGACCACGACCAGCGCCGCCGTCAGCCCGTCGGCGATCGCGCGCTCCGACCCGAACCCGCCGGCCCGCCCGAACACCGCCGTGGCGACGGCGACCCCGACCAGCCCCCCGACCTGCCGGGCGGTGGAGTTGGCGGCCGACGCCAGCCCCAGGTCGGCCGGCGCGACGGCGCCCACGACCGCGTTCGAGACGGCCGGGAACACCACCGCGATCCCCACTCCCGCCATCAGCAGCGGCGCGGCCAGCGCCCCGTACCCGGTCCCGGGGCCGGCCACCGCCGCCAGCCACAGGAACGCCGTCCCTTGCACGACCAGCCCCGCCACCATCAGGGGCCGGTTGCCGATCCGGTCGGCCAGCCGCCCCACGGCGGGGGCCAGCAGCATCGGCATGACCGTCCAGGGCAGCATGCGCGCGCCCACCTCCAGCGCCGAGTGGTGCAGCCCCGCCTGGAGGTACTGCGGCACCAGGAACGCCGCCCCCATCAGCGACGCCCCCATCAGGAACACGGTGCCGGTGGCGCTGGCGAACGTCCGGTCGGCGTACAGGTGCCGGGGCAGCAGCGGGCTCTCCGCGCGGGCCTGCCGGACGGCGAACGCGCCCAGCAGGACCGCGCCGCCGCCAATCGACACGGCCGTCCAGACCGTGGCGTCCTCCTGGACCACCCCCCACACCAGCGCCGCGAGCCCGGCCGCCAGCAGCACCAGCCCCGGCACGTCCGCGGCACGGGCCGCGCCCCGGCTCTCGGCCAGCAGCCGGGGCGCGAGCACCAGCGCCACCAGGCCGATCGGCACGTTCACCCAGAAGATCCAGGGCCACGACATCCCGGCGACGACCAGGCCGCCCACCAGCGGGCCGAGCGCGACCGCCGCGCCCGTCGCCGCGCCCCAGACCCCCACCGCCGCGCCGCGCCGCCCCGGCGGCACCGCCGCCGTGACCAGCGCCAGGCTGAGCGGGGTGATCAGCGCGGCGCCGACGCCCTGCACGGCCCGCGCCGCGATGAGCGCGCCGACGGTGGGCGCGAGCGCGCAGGCGGCGGAGGCGAGCGTGAAGACGCCGAGCCCGATGCCGAACATCCGGCGGCGCCCCAGCCGGTCGCCCGCGAGCGCGGCGGCCGGGATGAGCACGCCGAAGGCGAGGGTGTAGGCGTTGACGGTCCAGCCGAGCGCGTCGAGCGAGGCGTCCAGCGAGGTGCGGACGGTGCTGAGCGCGACCGTGACCACCATCAGGTCCAGCGCCACCATGAACGCCGGGACGCAGGTGACCGCGAGCGCGAGGCCGGGACGCCCCGCAGCGCGTGAATTCATGAGCTCCTCCTTCATCACCCCTCTGGCGAACGGGGGAGGCCCGGATCGACCGCGGAGCCGAGATCGTTATATTGATCCTTTTCCGGCCGGCTGCAAATGATCTTCTCTTTCCGGCGGAGCACCCTTTGCGACGGCCCGCACTCCGCCTGAAATGCCGCAACAGGGACTTTCCGCTAAAGACGGTGCGGTTCCGTGCGTCCGGCCGGAGAACGAACGATCTTCCGTGCCGGTCGGCGCTCCCTCTCCGGTGCCGCGCACCCCCTGGCCACCGGCCGATATGGCGGTCTCTTTGCCCGTCCCCGCGTTCCCCTCCGCACGAAGCCGGGCACCTTGCCGGAGGACCGAACAGATCGCTCGAAGGCTTTGTATGAGTATTCTTTCAGCGGTCATGCGCGCTGACACCGCCATAGACCTGGGAACAGTCAATGCGCGGATTTTCGTGCCCGACGAGGGCGTGTACTTCTGCACCCCCTCGGTGGTGATGGTCAGCAAGCGGAGCGGGCGCGTCCTCGCGATCGGCGACGACGCGCTGATCGGCGGCGAGCTGGGCTGGCGCGACGTCGAGATGATCAGGCCCATCAGGAACGGCGCGGTGGCCGAGGGCCGCTGCGCCACCGCCCTGGTGCGCTGGCTGCTGGCCACCGCGCACGGCCGGCGCCCGCGGGTGAAGCCGCGGGTGGCGGTGGCGGTCCCGGCGGGCGCGGCCAACATGGAGCGGCGGGCCCTGGAGGAGACGGTCCGGGAGGCCGGGGCCCGCAGGGCGGTGCTGGTCGACCAGGGCCTCGCCGCCGGGCTCGGACACCAGAGCGACGACGCCGGGATCTCGGCGCGGATGGTGGCCGACCTCGGCGGGCGCTCGGTGGAGATGGCGATCGTCGCCAAGGGCAGGGCCTGGGCGCAGCGGACCCTGCCGTTGGGCGGCGAGCGGCTCGACCGGGACGTCGCGCTGTGGGCCCGGCGCGAGTACCGGATGGTGCTCAGCGACCGGATGGCCGGGCAGGTCAGGCTGAACGCGGCGGCGATGGCGCACGAGGCGGGCGAGCACGCTCCGATCAAGGTCTGCGGGCAGGACGCGGTCACCGGCAGGCCGATGGTGCACACCGTCGCGGCCGGAGAGATCACCCGCGCGACGGCCCCGGTCCTGGACCGGATCGCGGCCGAGCTGCGGGAGCTGCGCGCCGCCTGCGACCCCGAGCTCATCGGGCAGCTGCTCACCCGCGGGCTGGCGCTGTCCGGCCAGGGCGCGCTGCTGCCGGGGCTGGCCGACCTGCTGGCGCAGCGGCTGGACATGCCCGTGCGCACGAACGCCGCTCCCGAGCGGACGGTGGTCGTGGGCGCGGCGCGCTACCTGCACGGCCCCTGGGCGAACCCGCCCAGGAAACCGCTGAGATCCCTGGGCGAGGCGACGATGATCGCGGCCCCCTCAACCGAGTGAAGGTCGGGACCCATGACACTTGTCAGCGCGACGGAGATCGCGACCGGTGACGAGGCGCTGTCCACCTGGTTCCTGGAAGGCAACGACAGCTGCTGCCGCGAAGGCGACGTCCTGGAGGTCGGCTCCGAGTACATCGGCGCCCCCCGCTTCTGCCGGGAGGGCGAGCGCTACCGGACCGCCGACTTCCAGTCGACGGACTGGACGGCGCTGCGCAGCGCCGAGGCGAAGCGCTTCCGCTTCGTCCACCTCAACGCGGTCGGCGGCTACGACGACCTGCGCACCGGCATCGAGACGGCGCGCATCCTGCTGCGGGCGCGCGGCGTCATCGCCATCAGCCGCTACCAGACCGGGAGCAATCCGGGATCGGCCGCCGCCGTCTGGAGGTCGGTGCTCACCGGCGCCCTGCGGCCCATCTGCGCGACCAGGCACCGGTTCTACGGCATGTGGGGGGACACCGGTCCGGTCCAGAACGAGCTGCTGGTGTGGATGGCCGGCCACCACGCGGGCTTCGCCGCCTACGTCCACCACATCGAGGGCCACCGGCTCCTGCACTTCAACCTCGACTGAGGCGGCGCCGCGCCGGGCGGGCGGCGGTCAGCCGGGGGAGACCTCGGCGAGCCGCCGCTCCAGGAACCTCCGCTCGGCCCCGTTGCCCACCAGCTCCAGCGCCCGCCGGTAGGCCCCGGCCGCCTCGGCCCCGCGCCCGAGCCGCCGCAGCAGGTCGGCCCGCGCCGCGTGCAGCAGGTGGAACCGCTCCAGCCCCTCGATGGCGTCGATGAGCGCCAGCCCCTCCGCCGGGCCCTCGGCCATGGCGACGGCGGCCGCGCGGTTCAGCGCCACCACGGGCGTGGCCGGGAGCAGCCCGTACAGGGCCGCGATCCGCGTCCAGTCGGTCTCCCCGGCGGTCCGGGCCCGCGCGTGGACGGCGGCGATGGCCGCCTGCACCTGGTAGGGCCCCGGCCGCCCGAGCCGTTCGGCCGCCGCCAGCAGCCGCAGCCCCTCCTCGACGGAGGCGGCGTCCCAGCGCGACCGGTCCTGGTCCTCCAGCAGCACCGGCGCGCCCGAGCCGTCCACGCGCGCCGCCCGCCGCGAGTCGTGCAGCAGCATCAGCGCCACCAGCCCCAGCGCCTCCGGCTCGTCCGGCATCAGCGCCGCGACCAGCTTGCCCAGCCGGATCGCCTCGGCGCTGACGGCGGGCCGCACCAGCGCGGGGCCCGCCGTCGCCGCGTACCCCTCGGTGAAGCACAGGTACACCACCGCCAGCACGGCCGCGAGCCGGTCGGGCAGCTCGTGGTCGGGCGGCACCCGGAACGCGATGCCCGCCTCGCGGATCTTCCGCTTGGCGCGCACCAGGCGCTGCGCCATCGTGGCCGCCGGCACCAGGAACGCGCGGGCGATCTCGGCGGCGGTCATCCCGCCGACCGCCTGCAGCGTGAGCGCCACCCGCGCCTCGCGCGACAGCGCCGGATGGCAGCAGGTGAACACCAGGCTGAGCCGCTCGTCGGCGAGCGCGGCCAGCGCCCCGTCGTCATCGTTCATGATCGGCTCCCGGTCCGGGCGGGCGAGCAGCTCCTTCTCGGCCCGGCGGCGCTCGCGGCGCAGCCGGTCCACGGCGCGGTTGCGCGCGACGCGGGTCAGCCACGCGGCGGGCTCGTCCGGCACCCCGGAACCCGGCCACTCGCGCACCGCGTCGGCGAAGGCGTCCTGGAGGGCGTCCTCGGCCAGCTCCCAGTCGCCGAAGGCGCGGATGAGGGCCGCCAGCACCCGGGCCCGGTGCGCGCGGAACGCGTCCCGGACCGCCTCCATCAGAGCTCGCCCCCCAGCAGCGGCCGGACCTCCACCGAGCCGGAGGCGGCCATCGGGCAGCGCGCCGCGATCGCGAGCGCCTCGTCCAGATCGGCGCAGTCCAGCAGGAAGAACCCGCCGAGCTGCTCGCGCGTCTCGGCGAACGGCCCGTCGGTCAGCAGCAGCTCCTCGTCGCGCACCCGCACGGTGGTGGCGGTCTGCACCGAGCGCAGCCGCCCGGCGCCGACCAGCACGCCCCGCTCGCGGCACTCCTCGATGAACGCGGCGACCCCCGGGCTCGGCCGGTAGGGCTCCGGCTTGGGCTCGCCGTTCTCGGCCTTGTAGATCAGCAGCATGTAGTGCATGGGCCCGTCTCCGTCCCCGGCCCGCGCCGGCCGCGGGCCTTCCCGAGTATGGCGAACGGGGGGCGGCCGGATCGACGGGGCGAGAGTATTTGACCTCCAGGTCAAATATCCGCTAGCCTCCCGATCATGGGCAGGCCGAAGCAGTTCGATCCCGACACCGCCGTCGAGCGGGCCATGCAGGTCTTCTGGAGCAAGGGCTACGCGGCCACCACTCCGCAGGACCTCGTGGACGCGCTCGGCATCGGCAAGGGCTCGCTCTACAACGCCTTCGGCAGCAAGCACGCGCTGTTCGAGCGGGCGCTGGAGCGCTACCGCGACGGGCAGGCGGCCGCGCTGATCCAGCTGCTGGAGCGGCCCGTGCCGGTCCGCGAACGCCTGCGCGGCACGCTGCTGCTGCTGACCGAGATCGACCTGGCCGACCCCGAGCGGCGCGGCTGCATGGGCGTCAACACCGTCGCCCAGCTGGGGGAGGCCGATCCGTCCGCCCTCGACGTGGTCCGCCGCATGTTCGACCGGACCGAGGGGGCGTTCCAGGCGCTGGTCGAGGAGGGGCAGCGCTCCGGCGAGATCGACCCGGACCGCGACGCCCGCGCCCTGGGCAGCCTCCTGCTCAACACCGTCGTCGGCCTCCGCCTCCTCGCCCGGGCGGCCGAGGGGCCCGACCGCCTGCACCGGGTGGTCGACGCGGTGCTCGACTCGCTCTGAGCGAGGTGTCCCGCCCTGGGCGGGGCCTTCGCGCGCCCTAATTTTGTACCTGTAGTTAAAAAAAGGAGAACCCCCCATGGACCTGCGCCTCAACGGCAAGACCGCCCTCGTCACCGGGGCCAGCCGCGGCATCGGGCTGGCGACCGTCCGGGCCCTGACCGCCGAGGGCGTCCGCGTCGCGGGAGCGGCCCGCACCGTCACCCCCGGGCTGAAGGAGACCGGCGCCCTCGCCGTCACCGCCGACCTGGGCACCCCCGAGGGCGCGGCCGAGGCCGTCGCCCGCGCCGCGGCCGGGCTGGGCGGGATCGACCTGCTGGTCAACAACGTCGGCGGCGGCGACTCGGTCGAGCTGGCGGGGTTCCTCGACCTCGACGAGGAGTACTGGAAGGCCACCTTCGAGCTCAACCTGTTCAGCGCGGTCCGGGTCACCCGCGCGGCGCTGCCCGGCCTGCTGGAGCGGCGCGGCGCGATCGTGAACGTCTCCTCGATCGGGGCGCGCACGCCCGCCGCCGGGCCGATGCCCTACAACCTCGCCAAGGCCGGGCTGACGGCGTTCACCAAGGCCCTGGCGGAGGAGGTCGGGCCGCGCGGGGTGCGGGTGAACACGGTCTCGCCCGGCCCGGTGCGCACCGCGATCTGGGAGTCCCCGGAGGGCCTCGGCGGCAAGCTGGCGGCGGCGACCGGGACGGAGCAGGAGGCGTTCCTCACCCAGGTCCCGGCCATGATGGGCATGACCACCGGCCGGATCACCGAGCCGGAGGAGGTCGCGGCGCTGATCACGTTCCTGCTGTCGGAGGCGGCCGCGAGCGTGACCGGCTCGGACCACCTGATCGACGGCGGGGCCGTCAAGACGGCGTGAGGCCGGGCCCGGGGAGGGCGGCGACGAAGTCGCGGACGGCGGGCCGGTGGTCGCCGGTGTTCCACACGACCGCCAGCTCGCTGGGCGACAGCCCGGTGACCGGGATCGCGCCGACGCCGGGGCGCCGGTAGATGGCGGCGTTCCCGGCCGACAGCAGGACGATGCCGCTGCCCTCCTCGACGGCGCTGAAGGTCTCGTCGGCGTTGGCGACGGTCGCGCCGACGACGGGGGCGCGGCCGCCGCGCTCGTCCAGGGCGAGCCAGTGGCCGCGGAGCGGGCCGGCGCTCTCGGGCAGGGCGAGGAACGGCTCGTCCAGCAGCTCGGCGAACGCGACCTGCTCGCGTCCGGCGAGCCAGTGGTCCTCGGGGAAGGCGACCCACCGGGGCTCGCGCGCGACCACGCGGACGCGGAAGCCGTCCTGCCCGGGGACCGGCAGCCACACGAACGCGAGGTCCACCTCGCCGGAGGCGAGCCCGGCGGTGGCGTCGTCCCAGTCGACCTGCTGCATCCGGAGCCGCCAGGAGGGGCGGCGCTCGCGGAAGCGGGCGCGCACCGCCGGCAGCAGGCCGCGGCCGACGCTGGTGGACAGCCCCACGGTGAGGACGGCGGCCTCGGCGGCGGCCGCGTCGCCGACGGCGCGCTGCGCCTCGTCCCAGAGCCGCAGCAGCTCCCGGGCCGCCGGGAGCAGCGCCCGCCCGGACGCGGTCAGTGCGACGGTCCGCCGGTCGCGGTCGAACAGCTTCACGCGCAGGCCGTCCTCGAGGTGGCGGATCTGCTTGCTGAGCGCGGGCTGGGAGATGAACAGGCGCTCGGCGGCGCGGGTGAAGCCCAGCTCCTCGGCGACCGCGACGAAGTACCGCAGGTCGCGCAGATGTGGATCCATAGCCGATGGCTATCACGGGAGGTATTGGACGTTCCACGGCCGTCCGGAGCAAGATCGTCGACGTGGTTCCGACACCCGTGGGGGAGACGCCGATGAGCACCGCCGAAGACCGCCTGAACGTCATCGAGACCTGCACCCGGATGGCCTGGCACGCCGACCGGCGCGAGTGGGAGGCCCTGAAGGGGGTCTTCGCCGGGAAGGTGACGCTGGACTACACGAGCCTGAACGGCGGCGAGCCCGCCGAGCTGACGCCCGAGCAGATCGTGGGGGCGTGGTCGCAGGTGCTGGGCGGGTTCGACGCGACCCAGCACCTGGTCACGAACCACCTGGTGACGGTGGAGGGGGAGCGGGCGGTGTGCACCGCGTCGTTCCAGGCGACGCACCGGCTGGCGAACCCGTTCGGGTCGCCGCTGTGGACGCTGGGCGGGACCTACCGGTTCGACCTGGTCCGGTCCGGTGCGGGTTGGCTGATCGACGGCGTGGTGATGACCGCGACGTGGGCGGACGGCAACCAGAAGCTGATGGACCTGGTGGCGCGGTGATCGCGCTGGTCACCGGCGGTAACCGGGGCATCGGCCGGGAGGTGTGCGCCCAGCTCGCCCGGCAGGGGCACACCGTCCTGCTGACGGCCCGCTCGGCGGACGCGGCGGCGAAGGCCGCCGCCGACGTGGGCGCGCACCCGCTGCGCCTGGACGTCACCTCCCCGGCCGACGCCGACCGCGCCGTCGAGGAGATCGCCGGACGCTTCGGCCGCCTGGACGCGCTGGTCAACAACGCGGCCATCGCCTACGACACCTGGCAGCGCGCGTCCGGCGCCGACCTGGACACCGTCCGGGAGGCGGCCGAGACGAACCTGTACGGGCCGTGGCGGCTGACCCAGGCGCTGCTGCCGCTGCTGCGGGCGAGCGCGCACCCCCGCATCGTGAACGTGTCCAGCGAGGCGGCATCGCTGACGAACATGGGCGGCGGGACGCCCGCCTACAACACGACCAAGGTCGGCCTGAACGCGCTGACCCGGATGCTCGCGGCCGAGCTGCGCGGCGACGGCGTGCTGGTGAACGCGGTCTGCCCCGGCTGGGTCGCGACCGACATGGGCGGCCCCGGCGGCCGCCCGGTCGCCGAGGGCGCGGCGGGGATCGTGTGGGCGGCGACCCTGCCCGACGACGGCCCGACCGGCGGCTTCTTCCGCGACGGCCGCCCCCTTCCCTGGTAGACGGAGGAGGCGGTCCGCCGGGGAGAATGCGTGAACCGGTGTGGCGCGCGAGAGGTGAGGCCGATGGCGGTTCCGGCGGGTTCGGGAGGCGGGGGCGGGCTCGCCCGCCGGTTGGGGGCCGGGGACGCGGTGGTCGTCGGGCTGGGGGCGATGATCGGGGCGGGGGTGTTCGCCGCGTTCGGTCCCGCCGCGCGGGCGGCGGGCACCGGTCTGCTGGTCGGCCTCGCCGTGGCGGCGGTGGTCGCGTACTGCAACGCGGTCGCGTCGGCCCAGTTGGCGGCCGCGTACCCGACCTCGGGCGGGACCTATGTCTACGGGCGGGAGCGGCTCGGCGACTGGTGGGGCTTCACAGCGGGGTGGGGTTTCGTGGTCGGCAAGACCGCGTCGTGCGGGGCGATGGCGCTGACCTTCGCCACCTATGCCGTCCCTGGGCCGTGGTGGGCGCAACGGGCCGTGGCGGTGGCCGGGGTGGTGGCCCTGGCCGCGCTCAACTACCGGGGCGTGACCAAGACCGCGCTGGCGACGCGCGTCCTGGTGGCGACCAGCCTGACGGCGCTGGCGGTGGTGGTGGCGGGCATCGCGCTGGGCGGCGGGGCGAGCGCGGCCAATCTCGGCGGCTGGTCGGCGCTGGGCACCGGCGGCGTCTACGGCGTCCTGCAGTCGGCCGGGCTGCTGTTCTTCGCCTTCGCCGGTTACGCGCGCCTCGCCACCCTGGGGGAAGAGGTCCGCGATCCGGAGCGGGTCATCCCCCGCGCCATCCCCATCGCGCTGTTCATCACCGTGGCCGTCTACGCGGTCGTCGGGGCGGCCGCGCTGCTGGCTGCGGGCCCGGACCGGCTCGCCGGCGCGACCGCGCCGCTGTCCACCGCCGTGGAGGCCGCCGGCGCGGGAGGGCTGGAGCCGGTGGTGCGGGCCGGGGGCGCGCTCGCGGCGCTGGGCGCGCTGCTGGGGCTGCTGGCGGGCGTCGGCCGGACCGGCCTGGCGATGGCCCGCCGGCGCGACCTGCCCGGCTGGCTGGACGCCGTGCATCCGCGCCACCGGGTCCCGCACCGCGCGGAGGCCGCGCTCGCGGTGGTCGTCGGCGTGCTGGTCGCGACCGTCGACCTGCGCGGGCTGATCGGGTTCTCCTCCTTCGGGGTGCTGGTCTACTACGCCATCGCCAACGCGTCGGCTTTCACCCAGCCCGCCCGCGACCGGCGGTGGCCGCGCGCCCTCAACGTGCTCGGCGGCGCGGGCTGCCTGGCGCTGGTCGCCACGCTGCCCTGGCAGTCGGTGCTGACCGGGGCGGCGATGTTCGCCGCGGGCCTGGCCGGTCGCGGGGTCGTGCTGGCGCGGCGCGCGCGGTCCCCGGAGCGGGCCGCCTAGCCCGCCGCGGGGCGCGCGAGTCAGCCCTTGCGCGGCTGGTTGAAGCGCAGCAGGTTGCCTGCGGGGTCGCGGAAGGCGCAGTCGCGGACGCCGTACGCCTGGTCGACCGGCTCCTGGATCACTTCGCCGCCCGCCGCGCGGATGCGCTCGAAGGCGGCGTCGCAGTCGTCGGTCCGGAAGATGACCGCGCGCAGCAGGCCCTTGGCGAGCAGCTCCGCCATGGCCTGCTTGTCGGCGGCCGAGGCGTTGGGGTCGGCGAGGGGCGGTTCGAGGACGATGTCCACGTCGGGCTGCGCCGGCGAGCCGACGGTCACCCAGCGCATGCCCTCGAACGCGACGTCGCTGCGCACCTCGAAGCCGAGGACGTCGCGGTAGAAGGCCAGCGCCTTGTCATGGTCGTCGACGGCGATGAAACATTGGGAGAGCTGGATGTCCATGCACGTCACGATACGGGCGGGGACGCGGGCCCGGCTTCTCCGTTCCTGACCGGCCGGGCGTAGATCTTGGCGACGCAGGCCGGGATGGCGGCGCTCTCCTCGTGGTTGCGGGCCCGGTAGGCGCTCGGGCTCTCGCCGACCAGCTCGGTGAACCGCGAGCTGAACGACCCCAGCGACGTGCAGCCGACCGCGAAGCAGACCTCCGTCACCGACATCTCGCCCAGCCGCAGCAGCGCCTTGGCCCGCTCGATGCGGCGCGTCATCAGGTAGTTGTAGGGCGTCTCCCCGTAGGCGGCGCGGAAGCTCCGGGAGAAGTGGCCCGGCGACATCAGGGCCACGCGCGCCAGAGCCGGGACGTCCAGCGGCTTGGCGTAGTCGCGGTCCATCGTGTCGCGGGCCCGGCGCAGCCGGACCAGGTCCTCCAGCATCACGCGCCCAGCATCGCACAGCCCTACGACACCGGTTCCGGGACGTCAGCCGGCGACGCGGTACCAGTGCCCCGGCTTCCCGGCGACGGGCTCCAGCCGGACGCGAGCGCCTCCCGGGCGGTCGAACAGGCGCACCCCGTCCCCGAGGAGCACCGGGGCGACGAAGACCAGGACCTCGTCGAGCAGCCCGGCCTCGACGCACTGCCGCGCGACGTCCGCGCCCAGCACGTTGACGTAGCGGTCCCCGGCGGCGGCCTTGGCCTCGGCGACCGCCTTCCGGAGGTCGCCCGCGAACGTGGCGCCCCCGACGGGCCCGGCCGGCGGCCGGTGGGTCAGCACGATCACCGGCCCCCGGTAGCGGCCGCCGAACGCGCCCTCCTTCTCGGTGCCCCGGTTCGGGTCGTCGCCCCCGTAGGTGCGGTTGCCGACCAGGAGGGCGCCGATCTGCCCGACCAGGCGCTCGGCCGCCGGGTCCGGGTCGCCCAGATGCTCGGTCAGCCAGGGCATGTCCCCGCCCGGTCCGGCGATGAACCCGTCGAGCGACATCGTCGCCGAGTACAGCAGCTTTGCCACCGGTTCCCCTTCTTCGCGTCTGGTGGGGAGACCCGGGGCGGAGCCGGAACTCATCGGCCCGCGCGGCGTCAGTTCCCGCCGGCCTGCTGGAACATGGTCAGGTGCCGCCGCAGGGTGGGCAGCATCTCCTGGGCGAGCGAGGTCACGGCCGGGGAGTGGCCCTGGGCCTGCTCCTTCTCGGCCGCGGCGATCGCCTCCTGGTGGCCCTTGGTCATCGCGGTGACGAAGTCGCGGTCGAACAGGCGGCCGCTGGTCTTGCGCAGCTCGCGCGCCTCGGCGACCTGCCGGTCGGTCGGCGTGGCGGGCAGCTCCACGCCCAGGCCCCGCGCGGCCTCGGTCAGCTTCTTGTCGGCGAGGGTGTGGTCCTCGACCAGCATCTTGCCCAGCGCGCGGATCTCGTCGTCGGTGCCCTGCGCCTGGGCGAGCTTCCCGGCCTGCACCTCGGTCAGGCCGGACTGGCGCGCCTTGACCATCCACGCCTTGTCCTGCGCGGACGGCGGGGCGGCCGACACCGACGCCGAGGCGGAGCCGGACGGCGAGGCGGGCGCCGCCGGGGTCGTGGACGCGGGGGCCCTGGCGGGGAGCGGCTGGGAGACGGTGTTGCTCTGGGCGCCGCCGCCGCAGGCCGTCGGCAGGGCGACAGCCGAAACGGCGATGAGGGCGGTGCCCAGCAAACGGATGCGCATCATGCGGCCCTTCAGTGGTTCATTTCGTTCGTCCACTGCTGGGCTACCCGATGCCGCTCGCCCGAATGTCGGGATGGCGCGCCGCCCCCCATAGCGGGGCGACAAATGGAATCCCCTAGATCCTTTCTTGGCGTTGCGCCTCGACGGCAGGAGCGCGGGCCGCGCCCTCTGCCCGGTTTGTGAGAGGTGTCGATATTGCTATGTCTTTCCCTCGGGGCGATTTCCGGACGGACGCGGCCAGGGGAGGTATCCCGCATGCAGACCGCCCTGAGTGGAGAGCAGTACGCGCTGTCGGCCGGCGGCTACGCCGCCGTCGTCACCGAATGCGGTGCGGGCCTGCGGTCGATGACGCTGGACGGGCGGCCCCTCGTGCTGTCCTACGAGGCCGACGAGGTCGCGCCGGCGGCCTTCGGGCAGCTGCTCGTCCCCTGGCCCAACCGGATCGACCGGGGCCGCTACACCTGGCAGGGGGCGGAGTACCGGCTCGACGTCAACGAGCCCGAGTACGACTGCGCCATCCACGGGCTGGCCCGCTGGCTCCCGTGGCGCCCGGTCGAGCGGTCCCCCGGCGCGGTCAGCCTGGCGTGCCGCCTGCCGGGCACGCCCGGCTACCCGTTCGTGCTGGCGCTGCGGGCCGACTACGCGCTGGACGCCGACGAGGGCCTCACCGTCCGGCTGACCGCCCGCAACGAGGGCGACCGGACCGCCCCCTACGCGCACGGCGCCCACCCCTACCTGACGACCGGCGACCCCATCGACGAGTGCGCCGTCCAGCTGCCCGGGGCCCGGCACCTGCCGGTGGACGACAGGATGATCCCGCGCGGCCCCGCCGAGCCCGTCGCCGACACGCACTTCGACCTGCGCTCCCCGCGCGTCCTCGGCGACCTGCGCATCGACCGCGCCTTCACCGACCTGGACCGCGACCTCGACGGGCGCGCCTGGGTCCACCTGGACGGGCCCTCCCGCACGACCTCGTTCTGGCTGGACGAGGCCCACCCCTGGCTGGAGGTCTACACCGCCGACTCGGTGCCCGCCGACCGCCGCCGCCGCGGCCTCGGCGTCGAGCCCATGACCGCCCCGCCCAACGCCTTCGCCACCGGCGCCGACGTGACCGCGCTCGCGCCGGGCGAAGCCCGCACCGGGTCCTGGGGCATCAGAGCCGCCTGGCCGGAGCAGGAGGACCGCTCATGACCGCGACCGAGACCGCGGACGTCCTGGTGCTGTTCGGCATCTCGGGCGACCTGGTCAAGAAGATGATCTTTCCGGCGCTGTACCGGCTGGCCGAGCGCGGCCGGCTCGGCGTCCGGATCGTCGGCGTCGCCACCGCCGACTGGGACGACGGGGAGCTGCGCCGCCGCGCCCGTGAATCGGTCGCCGACGCGCTCGGCGAGGTGGACGAGGGCGTCCTCACCGGGCTCACCGACCGCCTCACCATGGTCTCGGGCGACCTCAAGGACCAGGCGACCTTCGCCCGCCTGGCCGAGGCCGTGCGGGACGGGGGCTTCCTCGCCCACTACCTGGCCGTCCCGCCGTCGCTGTTCACCACCGTCGCGGCGGCGCTGGCGGCGCAGGGCCTCAACCGCAACGCGCGGCTGGTGGTGGAGAAGCCGTTCGGGAGCGACCTGGCGTCCGCGCTCGCGCTGGACGCCGAGCTGGCCCGGTACTTCGACGCCGAGCACGTGCTGCGGGTCGACCACTTCCTCGGCTCGACGCCGATCGACGGCGTCAAGGCCGCCCGGTTCGCCAACACCCTGCTCGAACCGCTGTGGAACCGGTCCTACGTCGCCAACGTGCAGATCAACCTGCTGGAGGACTTCGACGTCGCCGGCCGCGGCTCGTTCTACGACGCCGTCGGCTGCGTGCGCGACGTCGTGCAGAACCACCTGATGCAGGTGTTCGCGCTGGTGGCGATGGAGCCGCCGAGCCTCGCCGACGCCTACGCCGAGCAGGTCGAGAAGTGGCGGGTGCTGCACGCGACCCGCGCCATCGCCCCCGCCGAGACGGTCCGCGGCCAGTACGACGGCTACCAGGACGTGGCGGGCGTCAGGCCGGGCTCGTGGACCGAGACCTACTTCGCCGCGCGGCTGCACGTCGACAACTGGCGCTGGGCGGGCGTCCCCTTCTACCTGCGCAGCGGCAAGGCGCTGAAGGCCAGCTCCACCGACGTGGTCGTGCAGCTGCGCAAGCCGCCGCTGGACCTGTTCGCCTCCGCCGGGGGCACGACGCCGCCCGACCTGCTGCGGTTCCGGTTCGAGCCGGAGGCCGGGCTGACCTTCCACCTGGTCCTCCAGGAGCCCGAACCGGGCCGCCCGGCGGTGATGACGCCCGTCGAGGTGGACTTCGAGGAGGCCCTGGGCCCCGAGGAGAAGCCCTACGAGAACATCATCGAGGGCGCGATCACCGGGGACGCGCGCACCTTCGCGGAGTTCCACGCCATCGCCGAGTCCTGGCGCATCGTCGGGGACGTGCTGGAGCCCGACGGCCCGCCCGAGCGGTACGCCCGGGGCTCGTGGGGGCCGGAGGCGGCCGCGTCCCTGCCCGGCCCGGACGGCTGGCACGACCCGCCGGCCCCCGGCGGCCGCTCCTGAAGGCCCGCCGGGCGGACCGTCAGCCGGTCTCGCCGCCGGAGGACGCCCCCTCCGGCTCCTGGCGGCGCTGGAAGATGGCGTAGAGCCACCACAGGGACGGCAGCAGGAGCAGCGCCCCCACCGCCAGGCAGGCCAGGGTGGCGTTCAGGACCGTGCCGGTCGCCGCGGCGTCCTCCACCCGGACGCCCGGGAGCAGCCACGGGTCCTGGGCGACGCCCCACCCCCACAGCAGGCCGGCCACGGCCAGCGCGGCGGTGACGCGCACCGCCAGGTAGGCGCGGTACCAGAGCAGGACCAGGGACGCGACGCCCGCCGCGACCGACACGACCAGCAGGGGCAGCGCGCGGCCCGAGGTCAGCGCGTCGAACAGGCGGGGCGCGTCGGAGTCCAGCACCAGCAGGCCGACCGCCGACAGCAGCCCGACCACCGCCCCCGTCGCCAGGGCGCGCCGCCGGAAGTCCTCGCTCAGCCCGGCGGCGCCGTCGCGCTGGGCGTCCCGGGTCAGGTAGACCGCGGCCAGGTAGGCGGCGGTGCCGACGGCGAGCGCCCCGGCGGCCAGCGAGGTGGGGTTGATCCAGCTGCGGAGCAGGTCGCCCTCGGCGATGCCCGGCGGCACGCGGCCGGAGGCGATCGCGCCGGCCACCGTGCCGAGGAAGAACGGCGTGACCACCGAGGAGAACGCGAAGGTGGCCCCGAACAGCCGCTGCTGCCATAGCTGCGTGCTCACCTTGCGGAAGGCGAACGCGGCGCCGCGCGCGATGATGCCGAGGGCCGCCAGCGTCAGCGGGATGTACAGGGTGGAGGCCACCGCGGCGAACACCTCGGGGAACCCGGTCCACGCCAGCACGATCACGAAGATGAGCCAGACGTGGTTGGCCTCCCAGACCGGGCCGATGGAGTGCTCGATCAGGCCGCGCCGGGCCCGGCCGCGCTCGGGGCCGCCGGACAGCAGGTCCCAGACGCCGCCGCCGAAGTCGGCGCCGCCGAACAGCGCGTAGGCCGTCACTCCCAGCCAGATGACGGCGAGCATGATCTGCGCGGATGCCATGATCAGATGACCTTGTAGTCGGTGACGTCGGACTCCTGCGGGGCGATCGGGACCGGCCGGTCGCGCGCCAGCCGCCGCAGCACGTACACGGTGGCGACGGTGAGCAGCACGTAGACCGCGGTGACCAGCGCGAACCCCCACACCAGGCCGGGCGCGGGGTTGACGGCGTCGGCGGTGCGCAGCACCCCGTACACGATCCACGGCTGCCGGCCGACCTCGGTGACGACCCAGCCGGCCTCCAGCGCCAGCACTGCGGCCGCCCCCGACAGCGCCGCCGCCCGCAGGAACCACGGCGTGCGCGGCATGTCGCGGCGCCGCCACCAGGCGAGGGCGGCCCAGGCCGCCAGCGCCAGCAGCGCGAACCCCAGTCCCACCATGACCTGGAACGCCCAGTGCACGACGTTGACCGGCGGCCGGTCGGCCGGCGGCGTCCCGTTCAGCCCGACGATCCGCGCGTCCGGGTCCCAGTGCGCCAGCAGCGACAGCCCGTTGGGGATCTCCAGCGCGTACCGCAGCTCCCCGTCCACCGCGATGCCGCCGAGGTGCAGCGGCACGCCGCGCCCGGTCTCGAAGACCCCCTCCATCGCGGCCAGCTTCACCGGCTGGTTGGAGGCGACGAAGTGCGCGGCCCAGTCGCCCACGCCGATCTGCACCGGCGTGATGGCCGCGGCGATGGTGAACGGCACCAGGAAGCCCAGCCGGTGGTACCGGTCGCGCCGCCCGCGCAGCATCGCCACCGCGTACACCGAGGCCATCGAGAACCCGGCGACCATGAACGCGGCCAGGATCATGTGGACGGTCTGCGGCGGCGTGGCGGGGTTGAACATGGCGGCCCACGGGTCGACCGCCACCACCCGCCCGTTCGCGGTGTCGAAGCCGGTCGGCTGCTGCATCCACGCGTTCGCCGTGACGACGAAGAACGCGCTCGCCACGCCCGCCAGCACGATCGGCACGCCCGACAGCATGTGCGGGACCGGCGGCATCCGGTCCCAGGCGTACAGGTAGATGCCGAGGAAGATCGCCTCGATGAAGAACGCGATGCCCTCCAGCGAGAACGGCAGCCCGATGACCTGCCCGTAGGCGCCCATCAGCCCCGGCCACAGCAGGCCCATCTCGAACGACAGGATGGTCCCCGAGACGGCGCCGACCGCGAACAGCACGCCCATCGCCCGCGCCCACCGCCGCGCCAGCAGCCGGTAGTGCAGGTCGCCGGTCCGGTGGCCGCGCCACTCGGCGAACAGCGTGATGGCGGGCATTCCCACGCCGAGGCAGGCGAGGATGATGTGCCAGCCCAGCGACAGCGCCATCTGCATCCGGGCGGCGCCCAGGTCGGCCTCGGTCGCCGTCGCGAGCGCCGCGGCGTTCATCGTTGCCTCACCAATCCGCCGGAGCCCTCACTGGCGCGCGCCCGTCCGCAGCGTCACCGCGTCGCGTCAGCGCAGGCCCCTGCCTGTCAGCCGGGTGCCATCCGGATCTCGCATGCTGCTCCGGCGCTGCTCTCCTGCCCTGGCGGCCCCCTGCGAAATCGGGGGGCCGCCCAATCAAGGCGATCCCTGAGCCTGTTCTTTAACCTTCGGCCGCGCTCAGGCGTCCCGGCGGGCGAGCGCGAGGCCGCCCGCGGCCAGGGCGACCGCCGCGTAGCCCGCCAGCACCGCCAGGCCCGCCCACGGGCCGATCGGCAGGTGGTCCAGGCGTTCGGTCGCCTGGACGGCCAGGCCCGCCGGCATCGGGGCCGCCTTCTGCAGCCGCTCGTACCAGTCCTCGGACAGGAGCGGCCCGAAGATCGGGACCATGTAGAGCAGCGCCAGCACGGCCGTGATGCCGCCCGCGCCGTCCCGCACGAGCATGGCCGTGCCCAGCGCCAGCAGCGCCACCAGCACCAGGTACAGGACCGAGCCCGCCGCCGCGCGCAGCGTCAGCCCGTCGGCGAGCGACAGCGGAGGGTAGCCGTTCGCGCCGGTGAAGCCGTTGCCCGGCAGGATCAGCCGGCCGGCCAGCAGGGACGCCAGGACGCCCGGCGTCGCGGCGGCCGCCACCGTCGCCGCCAGCACCGCCGCCTTGGCCAGCAGGACGCGGGAGCGGCGCGGCGTCGCCGCCAGTGTGGGGCCGATCGTGCCGGTCCCGAACTCGCCGCTGGCCATTAGCACCCCCAGCACCACCACCGCCGCCTGACCCAGCCACACCCCGCTCAGGCTGAGCTTGGGGGTGTCCTCGAAGCACTCCGCCGGGGTCGGGCAGTGGGCCGTGTCCGTCCCGGCCAGGGCCGTCGCGCCGGCGACCACGGTCAGGACGGTGATCGCCGCCAGCAGCCACGCGCTGCTGCGCAGGGTGCGCAGCTTGGTCCACTCCGAGCGCACGGTGCGCCTCACGCGTCCCGCCTCCGCAGCAGGTGGACGGCGGCGGCCAGCGCGACGGCGGTGTAGGCGCACAGCACCCCGAACCCGGCCCACGGCGCGATCGCGGTGTCGTAGCGGCGCACCGTGTCCTGGATCGCGAACCCGGCGGCGGGCGTCAGGCGCTCCAGCCACCGCGCCACCGACAGCGGCAGGCCCGTCGCGGCGATGTAGGGCAGCAGGAGCACCAGCAGCACGGTGGTGATCGCGGCCGCGCTGTGCCGCACGACCGCCGCGACCGCCAGCGCGAACACCGACACCACCGCCAGCAGCGCGGCCGTCCCGACCAGGGCGCGCAGCACCGGGCCGTCGGTCAGGGGCGGCAGCTGCGGGCCCGCCCGGCCGGACATCAGCAGGTCGGCCAGCAGGAACGCGCCGAACGCCGCCACGAGCCCGACCGCGAACGTCACCGCCGCCAGCACCGCCGCCTTGGCCAGCAGCATCCGGCCCCGGCGCGGCACGGCGGCCAGCGTCGTGCGGATCATGCCCCGGCGGTACTCGGACGTCATGGACAGCACCGCCACCGCCACGACCGCCGCCAGCCCGAGCAGCACGCCGGTCAGGACCATCCGCGTCCGGTCGTCGGCGAAGCCGTAGAAGCCGATGTCGCCGGAGGCCGTCACCGTGAGCGTGCCGCCGCTCCAGACGGCGCCGTTGGGCGGACCGGGGGGAGCGTTCCCGCCGGGCCCTTGCGGCGGACCCGCCCCGCCCTGCGCGCCCGGCCCGCCGGGACCGGCCGGTCCGGTCGTGCGGTCCACGCTCCGCCACGGCGCGGACGGCTCCGGCGCCATCGCCACGTGGTCGAAGACGGCTTTGCCCTGCGCGGGCATCGACACGATGCTCTCGCCGCCGAACCGCCGTTCCACCTTCGCCTCTTCGGCCACGGCCACGACCGGTCCCGCGACGGCCGACCCCGGCACCTTCGCCGTCCCGATCTCCTGCCAACTCCTCCCGTCGGCGGAGGAGTGGCCGGTGACCGACGCGCCGCTGCGGGTCAGCTTCACCCAGCGGTGGTCCCGGGGGCCCGCGACGTCGATGTCGCCGTAGCCGGACTGGAAGCGCGCCCGTCCGCCGACCAGCAGGACCGCCGCGTAGGGCGCGCCCCGCTCCATGCTCGACCGCGCCATCAGCCCGGCCTTGCCCTTGTCCTGCGCGGCGATCCGCGCGACCACCGACCCGTTGTCGGCCAGCGGCCGGTTCACGAAGTAGCCGAGGTCCTGGATGTCGGCCGGTCCGGGCGGCGGCTCGCCGCCCCCGCCGCCCCCCGAGGACCCGGCGCCCGCCGCCGCGAGCAGCGCCGGGACGATCGTCAGCGCGACCGCCGCCAGCAGCGCCAGCCCCCAGCGCGGCACCGACCGCAGCTTGGTCCACTCGGCCCGCAGCAGCGCCCCGAACCCGTCGCGCGCCCCGGAGACCGTGCTCCGGTACGCCGTCACCGGGGTCATCGCGCCTCCCGCGGTGCGGCGCGGTACTCGGCCGCGTCCTTGGTCAGCTCCATGTACGCCTCCTCCAGCGACGCCCGGTGCTCGGAGATCCCGCTGAACGCGACGCCCTCCCCGGTCAGCAGCGCGATGATCCGCTCGGTCGGCAGGCCGCCGACCGTCACCGTCCCGGGCCCGGTCGCCGCCACCGTCGCGCCCGCGTGCGCCAGCACCGTCATCGCCTCGCGCCGCCGCTCGGTCCGCAGCTCCACGCGCCCGCCGGACGCGCCCGCCAGCAGCTCGCGCACGCCGGTGTCGGCGATCAGCCGGCCCCGCCCGATCACCACCAGGTGGTCGGCGCCGTCCTCCAGCTCGCCCATCAGGTGGCTGGACACCAGCACCGCGCGGCCCTCGGCGGCCAGCGACCGCAGCAGGCCGCGGATCCAGGTGACGCCCTCGGGGTCCAGGCCGTTCACCGGCTCGTCGAACATCAGGACCGGCGGGTCGCCCAGCAGCGCCGCCGCGATCCCGAGCCGCTGCCGCATCCCGAGCGAGAACCCGCCCGCCGCGCGCCGGGCCGCCCCGGCGAGGCCGGCCAGCTCCAGCACCTCGTCCACGCGGCGGCGCGGCAGCCCGTTGGAGTGCGCGAGCCACAGCAGGTGGTCGCGGGCGCGGCGGCCCGGGTGCACGGCCCCGGCGTCCAGCATCGCCCCGACCCGGCACAGCGGCGTGCGCAGCTCCCGGTACGGGCGGCCGCCGACCAGCGCGGTCCCGGCGTCGGGCCGGTCCAGGCCGAGCACGATCCGCATGGTGGTGGACTTGCCCGACCCGTTCGGGCCCACGAAGCCGGTGACCCGCCCCGGCTCGACGGTGAACGACAGGTCGTCCACGGCGACGGTCGGCCCGTAGCGCTTGCGCAGGCCGCGGATCTCGATGGTTGCCTCCATGGCCGAGAGGCTACGAACCGGGAGGGCGCGGGGTCGTCCCGCCGCGGAGCGCACTCGCGGACCGGGCCGCGGGGGACGCGCCGGTCCGGCGTCCCTCTGGCGGGGGACGCCCGAGCCCATGGCCGGGGGATGTGGGACGGGCGCGCAGCGGCGATGATGTCGGGTGTGGGACAGAGATCGCCTGCGGCCGCGGCCGCGCTCGGGCTGCTGTCGGTGGCCGAGGCGGTCCACCGCACGGCGGGCTCGGACGTCCTGCTGCCCGTCGCGCTGCTGGCCGGGCTGTGCGCGACGCTGCCGCTGGCGCTGCTGCCCGAGCGGCCCGCCGCCGCCGCGGCCCTGGTGACGGCCGCGACGCCGCCGACGGTCGCCTGCTACCGCGCGCCCGCCGTCGCCGCCTTCGTCGCGCTCGCGGCGGTGTGGGCGGCGCTGGCGTGGCGGCGCGTCCGCCGGGCGCGGGCGGCGGCCGCCGAGCGCGACGCCTCGCGCCGCGCGGTGGAGGAGACGCTGCTGGAGCTCACCGCGCGCGGCGAGCGCGCCCGCATCGCGCGCGAGCTGCACGACGTGGTCGCCCACCACATCTCCATGATCTCGGTGCAGGCCGAGACCGCCCGGCTGGCGACGCCCGGGATGCCCGAGCTGGGGGCCGAGCGGCTGCTGGCCATCGGCGACACCGCCCGCACCGCGCTCACCGAGATGCGGCGGCTGCTCGGCGTGCTGCGCGAGGACGCCGGGGCCGAGCCGACCCGCCGCCCGCAGCCCGGCCTGCAGCAGCTGCTGGAACTGGTCGACGAGTCGCGGGAGGCCGGGGGCGCGGCGGTCCGGCTCATCATCCGGGGGCGCGTCACCGAGCTGGACGCGGGCATCGAGCTGACCGCGTACCGGATCGTGCAGGAGGCGCTGACCAACGCGCGCCGCCACGCGCCCGGCGCGGCCGCGGACGTCGAGCTGCACTACGCGCCCGACGCGCTGCGGGTGGTGGTGCGCGACAGCGGTCCCGGCCCGTCCGGCGGCGCGGACCCGGCCGGGCACGGCCTGCTCGGGATGCGCGAGCGCGTCGCCACGGTCGGCGGCGAGCTGCGCGCCGGACCGGGCCCGGTCACCGGCTTCCAGATCGAGGCCGTCCTGCCGGTCGGGAGCGCGCGGTGAGCGGGATCGGCGTCGTGGTCGTGGACGACCTGGAGGTGGTGCGCGCCGGGTTCGCCGCGCTGCTGGACACCCAGCCCGACCTGGCGGTCACCGGCACCGCCGCCGACGGCGCCGAGGCGGTGCGGCTGTGCGGGCGGCGGGACGGGCGGCGCCCGGACGTGGTGCTCATGGACGTGCGGATGCCGGTCATGGACGGCATCGAGGCGACCCGGCGCATCACGCGCGCGCCGGACGCGCCGCGCGTGCTGATGCTGACGACCTTCGACCTGGACGAGCACGTCTACGACGCGCTGGTGGCCGGGGCCAGCGGCTTCCTGCTGAAGGACGTGACCGCCGAGCGGCTGTTCGACGCCGTGCGCGTGGTCGCGGCGGGCGAGGCGCTGCTCGCGCCGAACGTCACCCGGCGGCTGATCGGGGAGTTCGCGCGGCTGCGCCCGCGCCCGCCGTCGCCGGTGCTGTCGGCGCTCACCCCGCGCGAGACCGACGTGCTGCGCCTGGTGGCGGAGGGGCTGACCAACGCCGAGATCGCCGCGCGCCTGGTGGTGGGGGAGGAGACGGTGAAGACGCACGTCAGCCGCCTGCTGCGCAAGCTGGGGCTGCGCGACCGGGTGCAGGCGGTGGTGACGGCCTACGAGTCGGGCCTGGTGGTGCCCCGGGGACCGGGCTGAGACCCGCCCGGCCGGCTGGCCGGATTCCGCCGCGAAATGGCGCCGTCCCCACTGATCACCGGCGTCCGGCGGCGGCAGGCTGGACACATGAACGACATCACCATGCGCGCCATCAGCCAGGACGTCCTCGGCGGCCCCGAAGTGCTCAAGGAGGTCCGGCTGCCGCGGCCGGTGCCCGGACCCAGCGAGATCCTCGTGCGCGTGCGCGCGGCCGGGCTCAACCCGACCGACTGGAAGCACCGCTCCACCGGGCTCATGCTCGGCGAGCCGCCGTTCGTCCTGGGCTGGGACGTGTCCGGCGTGGTCGAGGCGACCGGCGTGGGGGTCACCCTGTTCCGGCCGGGCGACGAGGTCTTCGGGATGCTGCCGTACCCGTTCGGCGGGGGCTCGCACGCCGAGTACGCCAAGGGGCCCGCCCGCGCCTTCGCGCACAAGCCGTCCGGCATCGACCACGTGCAGGCGGGCGCGCTGCCGCTCGCGGCGCTCACCGCCTGGCAGGCCCTGGTCGACACCGCGGACCTCCGGGCCGGGCAGCGGGTGCTCGTCCACGCGGCGGCGGGCGGGGTCGGCCACCTCGCCGTGCAGATCGCCAAGGCGCGCGGCGCGCACGTGACCGGCACCGCGAGCGCGGCCAAGCACGGCTTCGTGCGCGGCCTGGGCGCCGACGAGATGATCGACTACCGGAACGCCGACTTCACCGAGGCGGTCCGCGACGCCGACGTCGTCGTGGACTCCCAGGGCAGCGAGCACGCCCTGCGCTCCCTGCGCTCGCTGCGCCCCGGGGGCACGCTGGTCTCCCTCCGGCTCGACCAGGGCGTCCCGGCGCTCAAGGAGGAGGCCGCGCGGCGCGGCGTGCGGGCGGAGGTGATGCTCGCCGAGGCCGACCGCGAGGGCATGAAGGCGATCGCCGGGCTCGTCGAGGCCGGCCGCCTGCGGGCCGAGATCGCGGGGACCTTCCCGCTCGCGGACGCGGCCGGGGCGCACGCGCTCGGCGAGACGGGGCGCACGGCCGGAAAGCTGGTGCTGACGGTGGATTGATCCTGAATCCCTTGCGTGCCCCCGGCGATCGTTGAGTACAACTGAGACGTGGGTGACGAAACGGAGAACAGTGACAGGCGGGACCGGCTGGAGGCGCTCCAGGCGGAGGTCGGCTACGTGCGGCGCGGCACCGTCCGGTCGATCGAGAGCCACGGGGTGGTCGTCGACCTGGGCGGGGACCTGGCCGGGACGGTGGACTACGCCGAGCTGACCTGGCAGCCGGTCGGGCACGCGTCCGAGGTGGTGGAGGTGGGGCAGGAGGTCGTGGTCCAGGTGCTGGAGGTGGACCCGGAGCGGGGGCGGGTGGCGCTGTCGATCAGGGCGCTGCAGGACGACCCGTTCAAGGCGTTCGCCCGCGCCTCGGCGGAGCGGACCGTGACCGGGCGGGTGACCAAGACCGTGCCGTTCGGGGTGTTCGTGCGGGTGCACGAGGGCGTGGAGGGGCTGCTGCACGACTCCGAGCTGGGCGGGCGGACCTTCGCGGACGGCGACGAGATCACGGTGCGGGTGGCCGAGATCGACCTGGCCGGCCACCGGGTGAGCCTGTCGCTGTGAGCGGGCGGCGCGCCGCCCGCCCGCCCGGCGCGCCCGGCCTCACCCGGCCGCGCCCGCCGAGCGCAGCGCCTCGCCCAGGTCCCCGACCAGCAGTCGCGGGTGCCGCCGCCACCACCACAGGTCGGGGTCGGCGCGGTGGTAGTACCCGACCGCCTGCCCGTCGTCGTCCACGGTGGCGGTGCGGAAGCGGTCGTCCAGTTCCTTGACGCGCGGGCTCCAGATGACGAGCAGGTGCTCGTCCAGCAGCAGCCACGCCTCGTGCAGCCAGTTCCTGCAGTAGAGGTCGTTGGCGTACTCGTCCACCATGCCCTCGTAGCCGTCCTCGACCATGGCGACCAGCCGCTCCCACTTGCCGGTCATCTCCGCCAGGGTGAACGGCTCGCGCCACCCCCGCCGGTGCAGTTCCTCGCCCGCCGCGGCCTCGTTCATGGATTCCGCAATGTACCTCCCGAATGTCTGGGGCGTCGCGTATAGGTGTTCCATGAACAGACTCGTGGTGATCCAGCACCTGACGCTCGACGGCGTCATGCAGGCTCCCGGGGCCGCCGACGAGGACCCGCGCGACGGGTTCGGGCACGGCGGGTGGGCGCTGCCGGGCGATGATCCCGTCATGGCGAACGTCATGGGCGAGCAGATGGGGACGCCGTGGTCCCTGCTGCTCGGGCGGCGCACCTACGAGCGGTTCGCGGCGTTCTGGCCGGCGCAGGAGGGGCGCCCCTTCGCCGAGGCCCTCGCCGAAGCGCAGAAGTACGTGGCCTCCCGGTCGCTGGCCGAGCCGCTGCCCTGGCGCAACTCCACCCTCCTGAAAGGGGACGCCGGGGACGCGGTCGCCGACCTCAAGGACCGCCTCGACCACAACCTCGTCGTGTTCGGCAGCGGCGACCTGCTGCGGACGCTGATGGCGCGCGGCCTGGTGGACGAGTACGTCCTCCAGATCCACCCGCTGGTCCTGGGCGAGGGGCGGCGGCTGTTCCCCGAGGGCGCGCCGGGCGCCTCCCTCCGGCTGACGCGCTCGATCACCACCGGCACCGGCGTGGTCATCGCGGTGTACCGGCCGGACGACGCCTGACGGGCGCGTCCCCGGCGGCCGCTGACGAGGGCCGCCGGAGGACGCGCCCGGTCAGCCCGGGTTCGTCACCCGCGCCAGCACGATGCCGCCCAGGATCAGCGACAGCGCCGCCACGCGGCCCGCGCTCAGCGGGTCCTTCTGCACCACCACGCCCAGCACGATCGCGCCCAGCGCCCCGATCCCGGTGAACACCGCGTAGGCGGTGCCGACCGGCAGCGTCCGCATCGCCAGCGACAGCAGGTACACCGCCACCGCCGCCAGCGCGAAGCACAGCAGCGTCGGCAGCGGCCGGGTGAAGTTCTCGGTCGGCTTGATGCTCTGCGACCAGGCGATCTCGACCGCGCCGGCCGCCAGCAGGATGAGCCAGCCCATCGTCAGTACTCCTTGGCGAGCGTCCGGGCGGCCTCCAGCGCGGCCGCGTAGGAGGCGTCGTGCTCGGCGCGCAGGTGGGCGAGGCCCGGGTCCACGCGCGAGTTGACCAGCTCGGCGTTGACGAAGGCGGTGTCCTCGACGGCGAAGTGCCCGGCGAAGAAGTCGCGCAGGTAGCGCTCCTGGTAGTCGAAGGGCGCGCGGGGCATCCCGGGGCCGTAGGCCCCGCCGCGCGCGGACGCGACGACGAAGCGGCGGCCCTTCAGCGACATCTTGGGGAAGGTCACCTGGTCGATCCACGCCTTCAGCGAGGCCGGGATGCCGAAGTTGTACATCGGCGTCGCGATCAGCACGACGTCGGCGGCGACCAGCTCGGCCAGCAGCGGTTCGAGGACCGCCCACGCCTCCTTCTGGGCGGGCGTGCGCGCGCCCTCGTGCAGGCGGTCCAGGGCGGTGACGCCGTCGGCCAGCAGGTTGTCGCAGATCTCGGTCCACGCCTCGCCGATGAACGGGACCGGGTCGGCCGCCAGGTCGCGGTACAGGTGGCGGCCGTCGGGGTGGGCCTCGCGCCAGCCGGCGGCGAAGGCGTCGCCGACCTCGCGGCTGACCGAGCGGCGGCGGGCGCTGGAGTCCAGGTGCAGCAGGACGGGCATGGGGTGCTCCTCAGAGGGAAGTGGACGTGCTGTCCGCTTACGCTAGACATTAAGCGGACAGCTTGTCCACTTATTCCGGCGTCGGCTAGATTCGCCCCATGAACCTGCTGACGGGACCCGAGCCCCGGCCGCGCGAACGGGCCGACGCCGCCCGCAACCGCGCCCGGGTCCTGGACGCCGCCGCCGCGCTGTTCGCGGCCCGCGACCCGCGCACGGTCACCATGGACGACATCGCCAAGGCCGCCGGGGTCGGGCGTGGCACCCTCTACCGCCGCTACCCCGACACCACCTCCATCGCGATGGCGCTGCTGGACGAGCACGAGCGCCGCCTGCAGGAGGAGATGCTGCGCGGCGGCCCGCCGCTCGGGCCGGGCGCGCCGCCGGGGGAGCGGCTGGCGGCGTTCTACGCGGCCATGGTCGAGCTGCTGGAGGCGCACGGTGACCTGGTGCTGGGCGCGGAGGCGGGCGGCGCCCGGCTGCGGACCGGCGCCTACGGCTTCTGGCGCGCGCACGTGCGGGCGCTGCTGGCGCAGGGCGAGGTCGCGGAAGGCGACGCGCTGGCCGACGCCCTGCTCGCGCCCCTGGCCTCGGAGGTCTACCTGCGGCAGCGGGAGCAGGGGCTGAGCCCCGAGCAGATCACGGCCGGTCTCGCACGGCTGGCGCACGGCGTTCTGGGATAGACCTCCGCAGGCCCCGCACCCGGTGCGAGATCTGTGCGCAGGCTCCCGGGCGCGGCGCGCCAAGAGTCCGTTCTATGCGCAAGGCCCCCGTCGAGGCGTACCGCGCTACGAGTCCGCGGGGCCGCCGTTCTCCTCCACCGCCCGGCGCGCGGCCTCCGCGAACGCCCGGTTCTTCGCCGTCTCGCCCGCCGTCCGCCACACCACCGCGACCTCCGTCGGCGGGGCGTCCTCCAGCGGCACGAACACCACGTCCGGCCGCGCGTAGAAGCAGCACACCGACGCCGCCACCGGCGCGACGCCCTCGCCCGCCGAGATCAGCGTCATCATCTCCTGGAAGGTCGCCACCGGCTGCCCCCGCCGGATCGGGTCGCCGTCCGGCGTGCGGCGCGGCACCTGCGCGTCCCACCAGTAGTCCGGCGCGTCCCCGGCCACGCCGAAGCCCGTCTCGCCCGCCAGGTCCGCCAGCCGGACCGACTCCCGCCGCGCGAACGGGTGGCCGGCCGGAACCGCCAGCACCTGCCGCTCCGACAGCACCACCGGCCCCACCGTCAGGTCGGGCTCGCGCACCGGCAGCCGCATCAGCAGCACGTCCACCTCGTCGGCGCGCAGCGGCCCCAGCGGGTCGGCCGGGTGCACCTCGCGCATCCGGATCTCCACGCCCGGGTGCGCGGCCCGGAACCCGGTCAGGATGCGCGGCGTCAGCGACCCCGTCGCCGCGCCCAGGAACCCGACCCGCAGCGCCCCCTCGACGCCGCGCGCCGCCGCGATCACGTCCGCCTCCACCTTCCGGAGCTGCGCGTACGCGGGGGCCAGACCGTCCTGGAGCCGCTTGCCGAGCGGCGTCAGCGCCACCCGGCGGCTGGTCCGCTCGAACAGCGGCGCGCCGATCCGCCGCTCCAGCTTCCGCACCGTCTGGCTGACGCGCGCCTGCGAGACCAGCAGGCGCTCGGCGGTCCGGCCGAAATGCAGCTCGTCGGCCAGCGCCAGGAAGGTCTCGATCTCGTGCTTGTCCACGCCGCCTCCCACCGATAAGCCCGGGTGATCGATCGTTCCATTATCGGGCGTTGTTCGCCCCCGGCCGCCGGGCCAGAGTTACTGCTGTCCGAAACACCCGGCCCACCTGGGAGAACCACCATGAACGACCGCATCCTGCTCGGCGGCGACCTGCCCGTCGCCCGCATCGGCTACGGCGCGATGCGCCTCGCCGACGGCCCCGAGCGCCCCGCCGACCCCGCCACCGCCGCCATCTGGCGGCCCCCGGCCGACCGGGACGGCGCGATCGCCCTGCTGCGCCACGCCGCCGACGCGGGCGTCACGCTGTTCGACACCGCCGACGCCTACGCGCTCGGCAGCGGCGAGGAGCTGATCGCCGAAGCCCTGCACCCCTACCGGGGCGAGATCACCGTCGCCACCAAGGTCGGCGTGCTGCGCCCCTCGCCGACCGAGTGGGTCACCCACGGCCACCCCGCCTACCTGCGCCAGCAGGCCGAGCTGAGCCTGCGGCGGCTGCGCGTGGAACGCATCGACCTGCTCCAGCTCCACCGCGTCGACCCCGCCTACCCGATCGCCGACCAGGTCGGGGCGCTCAAGCAGCTCCAGGACGAGGGCAAGGTCCGCCACATCGGCCTGTCGGAGGTCACGGTCGAGGAGCTCCAGGAGGCCGAGAAGACCGCGCCCATCGCCAGCGTCCAGAACGTCTACAACCTGGTCGCCCGGCAGCACGAGCGGGTCGTGGACCACGCCGAGGCCAACGGCCTGGTGTTCCTGCCCTACTTCCCGATCGCGATGGGCGCGCACAACGACGAGATCGCCGCCGTCGCCGCCGAGGCGGGCGCGACGCCCGCCCAGGTCGCGCTGGCCTGGCTGCTGCGCCGCTCGCCCGCCGTCGTCCCGATCCCCGGCACCACCTCGATCGCCCACCTGGACCAGAACCTGGCCGCCGCCGGCGTCCGCCTCACCGACGAGCAGTTCGCCCGCCTGTCCGCCCTGGAAGGGGAATGACCATGAGCAACCCGTTCAACGAGAAGGTCATCGCGGAGTTCCGCGCCAACGGGGGCCGCGTCGGCGGCCAGTTCGAGGACTCGACCCTGCTCCTGCTCACCACCAGGGGCGCCCGCAGCGGACTGGAGCGCACCACGCCGCTGGTCCACCTGCCCGACGGCGACCGCCTGGTCGTGTTCGCCTCCAACGGCGGCGCGCCCACCTCGCCCGCCTGGTACCACAACCTCGTCAAGACGCCGCAAGCGATCGTGGAGGTCGGCCCTGACAAGTACGACGTGCGCGCGGAGCCGGTGGACGAGGCCGAGCACGAGGCCCTGTGGGCGCGCCAGATCGAACGCGAGCCGGCCTTCGCCGGGTTCCGCTCCAGCGAGCGCGTCGTCCCCGTCGTCGCGCTCATCCGCACCGGGCCAGCAGGGGCGTGATCGCCTCCAGCAGCCCCGGCGGCTCCACGTCCGCCAGCGCGGCGAGCGCCCCGGGGGCGTGCCAGGCGTGGCCCCGGTAGTTCTGGACCTCCTCGGCGGTGAAGGCGGCCGACTTCACCGCCGGGACGCCCTCGAACCGGGCCAGGAAGAACGGCTCGTCCTTCACGTAGCGCGTCCCCAGCCAGCGGAAGTCGCGGTGCACCAGGACGGGCCCGTCCTCCACCGCCTCCCCCGGCAGCCCCGTCTCCTCGAACAGCTCCCGCCGCGCCGCCTCGATCGGGCTCTCGCCCGCGTCGACGCCGCCGCCGGGCGGCTCCCAGTAGGACCGCCCGGCCACGGGGTCGTGCCAGCGCATCAGCAGCACCCGGCCCGTCCCGTCCACGCACACGATCCGCACCGCCGGACGGTCGCTGACCTCCTCCCCGATCTCCCCCATGGGCCCCTCCCGGCCTCAGTGCCAGCGCTTCATCGCGCCGTCCATGATCGAGTCGGCCGCGTCGGTGATGTGCACCCCGACCATCTCCAGCCGCCGCACCAGCTCGCGCTCCTTCATGATGTCGGTGGTGATCTCGCCGTCCAGCACCCGCGCCATCTCGTACTGGTACAGCCGCCGGATCGCGCCGCCCGCCTTGCGCGCCTCCAGCGCGGCCTCGGCGGCCTCGGACGGCTTCTCCACCAGCATCGTCGCGGCCGCCTCCAGCGCCGCCACCCCCGCCTGCACCTCCGCCAGCATCGGCGCCAGCCGCTCCTGGTCCGACAGCTTGTACAGGTGCGACTCGCGCACGAAGTCGCGCAGGGTGTCCAGCACGTCGTCGATCGAGCGCGACAGCCGGAACAGGTCCTCCCGGTCGATCGGCGTCACCAGCGACGACGACAGCCGCTCCACGAACGCGCCGCGATGGGTGTCGCCACGGTGCTCGATCTTCCGCATCCGGGCGCGCGCCTCGCCGCGCCCCACCGACCCGTCCACCATCGAGGCGGCGAGCTCGGCGCCCTCCTCGGCGGTGCGCAGCTGCTTCAGCAGCGCGTCCTCCAGTCCGGTGTCCATCCGCCCGCTGACCAGTCCGAGATAGCGGCCGAGACGCCCCTTCATCGCAACACCAGAGCTCCCATCGCGGCGATCACCACGCTGCCGGGCAGCGTGAGCAACCAGGCCATGGCCAGGCGCATCGCCGCTTCCCAGCGCACCCGGCCGGCTCCCGAAACGACCCCCGCGCCGATCAGCCCCCCGGCGACGGACTGGGTCATGCTCACCGGTACCCCCAAAATCGAAGAAAAGAGCACCGCGCTGGATGCGGACACTTCAGAAGTCACCGCGTGGACGGGCCGAACCGCCAGCAGCTGCCCCCCCAGCGTCCGGCCGGCGCGCGGCAGCCCGTACACGGCGCCGGCGGCGAACAGCGCCCCGGCCAGGCCCATCGCCCACAGCGG
The DNA here is from genome assembly GCA_044456955.1 of Spirillospora sp. NPDC050679. Classification (GTDB taxonomy): domain Bacteria; phylum Actinomycetota; class Actinomycetes; order Streptosporangiales; family Streptosporangiaceae; genus Spirillospora. The sequence continues at coordinate 111,237 of JBITGK010000028.1, forward strand.
CAGGTCCCCGGCCGTCACGCCCAGCGCGATCGCCAGCACCGCGAGCATCTTCTGCGCGTCGTTGGCCGCGTACGCCGCGCACTGCACCGCGAACCCCGCCACGTGCACCCACGACAGCGGCCCGCCCGGCGGCAGCCGCCGCAGGCCCCGCACCACCCACGCCGCCAGCAGGCCGCCCGCCAGCGGCGCGGCCATGCCGAGGGCCAGCACCAGCGCGACCCGCCCGCCCGACACCGGCAGGCCCGCGCCGAGGCCGGCGCCGGTGAGGCCGCCGACCGTGGCGAGGGTGAGGCTGGTGGGGCGGCCGGTGTAGGTGAGGGTCAGCGTGACCGCGAGCGCGGTCAGCACGCCGATCAGCACCGCGGCCGTGGCGGTCCCCCCGTCGCCGAACGCCACCAGCCCGGCGGCGAAGGTCTCGGCCACCCCGGCCCCGAACAGCAGTGGGACCGCGACGACCGCGGCGGTCAGCGCGGTGAGCGCGGTCAGCACGCGCAGGATCGGCAGCTTCAGCCCGGTGGCGAGCACCGCTCCGCCGTCGTTGGCCCCGGTGACCAGGCAGAACAGCACCGCGGTGGCGATGAGCGCGGCGTCCGTGGCGGCCTCCGGAAAGTAACGCGGGGTTAACAATATGAAATGTGTCGGTGTCCGGTTAGTTGACAACCTCTATACCAATTAAGGCAATACTCAAACGGCTATGGGGGGTATGTGAAAAACGCCTCTACCTCATCCCCGGCGGCCTGGTTAGCGTCCGTGCCGTGGACGACGAACTCATCCTGCTGAACCCCGGCCCCGCCTGCACCTCCCAGCGGGTCAAGGACGCGCTGCTGCGCGGCGACCTGTGCCACCGCGAACCGGAGTTCGGCGCGCTGCTCGCCCGGCTCCGCGCCGACCTGCCCCGCGCCCTGAACCTGCCGGCCCACGAGGCGCTGCTGGTGACCGGCTCGGGCACCTCCGCCATGGAGATGGCCGTGATCAGCTCGGTCCGGGAGGGCCGCGAGATCCTGGTCGTGGACAACGGCGTGTACGGCGACCGGCTGCTGCGGATCGCGCGCGCCAACGGCATCACCGCCCACGTGGTGCGGCCCGGCGGCGACGACCTGACCCGCTGGACCACCCCCGCCGACCCCGAGGCGGTGCGCGCCGCGCTCGCCCAGCACCCGGCCGTGGACGCGGTCGCGGTGGTGCACCACGAGACGACCACCGGCCTGATCAACCCGGTCGCCGAGATCGGCGCCGTCGTGGCCGGCACCGAAGCGGTGCTGGTGGTGGACGCCATCAGCGGCACCGGCAACGAGGACCAGGACCTCGCCGAGGTCGGCGCCGACATCGTGTGCGGCACCGCGAACAAGGGCCTGCACGGGCTGCCCGGCGTCTCGTTCATCCTGTGCTCGGACAAGGGCGTCGAGCGCGTCCAGCAGGTTCCGGCCCGCAGCCTGTACCTCAACGCCGCCTCCTACCTGAAGGGCCAGCGCGAGGGGAACGTCCCCTTCACCCCGGCCGTGCAGGTCTGCTACGCGCTGGACGAGGCGCTCCAGGAGTACTTCGAGGCGGGCGGCTTCGCCGGGCGCACCCGGCTGTACCGCGAGCGCGCCGGGCTGGTGCGCGCCGGGTTCGAGCGGCTGGGCCTGGAGATCCTCGTACGCCCCGAGCTGCGGTCCAACTCGGTGACGATGCTTCACCTGCCGGAAACCGTCACGTACGAGCGGCTTCACGACGGGCTCAAGGCCAGGGGATATGTCATATACGCCGGTCAGGGGAGTCTTTCCAGCCGGTTCTTCCGCATCTGCACGATGGGGGAGATCCCCTGGCGCCGGCTCGAAGAACTCGAAGGGGCCCTGAGCCAGTCGATCAAGGCCGCCCGAGGCTAGCCCGACCGCCCGCCCCTCGGCGCCCCCGCGCCCGTGCCCTAGGGAGTCCCCGTGCAGCTCAACCTCTACCGGCTGTGGATCTTCATGACGGTGATCGAGGAGGGCGGGTTCTCCGCCGCCGCCGGCAAGCTCTACCTGAGCCAGCCCTCGGTCTCCAACCAGGTCCGGCAGCTGGAGCAGTCGCTGCGCACCACCCTGATCGACCGGTCGGGCGCGCGCATCCGGCTCACCCCCGAGGGCGAGGTGCTGCTGCAGTACGCCAAGCGGGTCTTCCTGCTGGCCGACGAGGCGGTCACCGCGATCCGCCAGGTGTCGGGGCTGCAGAGCGGCACGCTGGTCGCGGGCGGCTCCACCACCGTCGGCACCTACCTGCTGCCGCCGCTGCTGGCCGCCTTCCGCGACCGGCACCCCGGCATCGACGTGGGGATCTTCGTCGGCAACGCCGAGCAGGTGGAGAAGCGCCTGGTGGACGGCGAGGTCGGCGTCGCGGTGTTCGCGGGGGTGCCGAAGGCCCCGCAGCTGGAGGCCGAGCCGATCCTGGAGGACCGGGTCGTGCTCATCACCCCGCCCGACCACCCGCTGGCCGCCGGGCGGGCCGTCGATCCGGAGCGGCTCGCCGGCCAGCGGTTCCTGCTGCGCGAGCCCGGCTCGTCCACGCGGTCGGTGCAGGAGGAGGCGCTGCGCGACTGGGGCCTGGAGGAGGCCGTGCGGGCCGAGATCTGGGGCCCGGAGACCATCAAGCAGGCGGTCGCGGCCGGGCTCGGCATCTCGCTGGTGTCCGAGCACTGCGTGGAGAGCGAGGTCGCCTCCGGGCGCCTGGCGGTCCTGGACGTGGCGCCGGCGCCCCAGCCCCGCCCGATCGTGGTCGCGCACCGCCGCGACCGCCTGCTCGGCCCGGCCGAGCAGGAGTTCATCAAGCTGCTGAAGGCCACCCACGCCTGGCCCGGCGCGCGCCCGCTGCGGGCCGTGGCCGGACGCTGAGGCCGCGGCCCGCCTGACGACGGTTATACGTATCCGCCTGCGCGGACACCCTGCATCAATGGAGGAAGGCCCATGGCGCTGCCTGCGCGCGCCCGAATCGTGATCATCGGCGGCGGGATCGTGGGGTGCAGCGTCGCCTACCACCTGGCCGAGCTGGGCGTCACCGACGTGGTGGTGCTGGAGCAGGGGCGGCTGTCCTGCGGCACCACCTGGCACGCGGCGGGGCTGGTCGGCCAGCTCCGCAGCACCGAGAACATGACCCGGCTGATCCGCTACTCGACCGAGCTGTACGGGCGGCTGGAGGCCGGGACCGGGTTCGGCACCGGCTGGAAGCGCACGGGCTCGGTCAGCGTCGCCCGCACCCCCGAGCGCATGGCCCAGCTGCGCCGCACCGCCGCCTCCGCGCGCTCCTACGGCGTCGAGGCCGAGGTGATCACCGCCCGGGAGGCCGGGGAGCTGTGGCCGGTGATGCGCACCGACGACCTGGTCGGCGCGGTGTGGCTGCCCGGCGACGGCAAGGCCAACCCCTCCGACCTGACCCAGGCGCTGGCGCGCGGCGCCTCGCAGAAGGGCGTGCGGGTCGTCGAGCGCGTGAAGGTGACCGGCGTCGAGGTCTCCGGCGGCGCGGTGCGGAGCGTCGCCACCGACCAGGGCGGCATCGAGTGCGAGACCGTCGTCAACTGCGCCGGGCAGTGGGCCCGCAAGATCGGCCGCATGGCCGGGGTGACGGTGCCGCTGCACTCGGCCGAGCACTACTACATCGTGACCGAGCGGATCGAGGGCGTGCGCCCCGACCTGCCGGTGCTGCGCGACCCCGACGGCTACACCTACTTCAAGGAGGAGGTCGGCGGCCTGGTGGTGGGCGGGTTCGAGCCCGACGCCAAGCCGTGGGGGATGGACGGCATCCCCGAGCCGTTCGAGTTCCGGCTCCTGGATGAGGACTGGGACCAGTTCGCGATCCTCATGGAGAACGCCATCGTCCGCGTCCCGGCGCTGGACCGCACCGGCGTCAAGAAGTTCTACAACGGCCCCGAGAGCTTCACCCCGGACAACAACTTCCTGCTCGGCGAGGCCCCCGAGGTGCGCGGCTTCTACGTCGGCGCGGGCTTCAACTCCGCCGGGATCGCCTCGGCGGGCGGCGCGGGCAAGGCCCTCGCCGAGTGGATCGTGGGCGGCGAGCCGTCGATGGACCTGTGGCCGGTGGACGTGCGGCGCTTCGCCCGCTGGGCCGACAACGACGCCTGGCTGCACGACCGCGTCAAGGAGACCCTCGGCCTGCACTACGCGATGGCCTGGCCCAACCGGGAGCCGAACACCGCCCGGCCGCTGCGCCGCTCGCCCGTCCACCACCTGCTGGAACGCTCCGGCGCGTGGTTCGGCTCCAAGATGGGCTGGGAGCGCGTCAACTACTTCGGCGCCGCGCCCGAGTACTCCTTCGACCGGCAGGACTGGCACGGCGCGGTCGGCGCGGAGGTCCGCGCCACCCGCGAGGACCTCGCGCTGTTCGACCAGACCTCCTTCTCCAAGTTCACCGTCAAGGGCAAGGGCGCCGAGGCCGCGCTCCAGTGGTTGTGCACCAACGACGTGGCGGTGGAGCCCGGCCGCGTCGTCTACACCGGGCTGCTCAACGACCGGGGCGGCTACGAGTCCGACCTGACCGTCACGCGCGTCGCGGGCGACGAGTACCTGGTGGTGACGGGCTCGGCGCAGACCACCCGCGACTTCGACTACCTGGGCCGCAACCTCGGCGACGGCTGCGCCCTCGTGGACGTGACCAGCGCGTACGCGGTGTTCGGGCTGATGGGACCGCGCGCCCGCGAGGCGCTGTCGGCGGTCTCCAGCGCCGACCTGTCCGACGGGGCGTTCCCGTTCGGCACCAGCCGCCTGATCGACATCGGATATGCCACCGTCCGGGCCACCCGCGTCACCTACGTGGGCGAGCTGGGCTGGGAGCTGTACGTCCCGGCCGAGTTCGCCGTCACCGTCTACGAGACGCTGCTCGCGCAGGGCCCGGCGCAGGCCGGCTACTACGCCATCGAGGCCATGCGGATCGAGAAGGCGTACCGGGCGTGGGGCCGCGAGCTGACCCCCGACCGCACCCCGATCGAGGCCGGGCTCGGCTTCGCCTGCAAGCGGAACGCCCCCTACCGGGGCCGCGAGGTGGTGGAGCGGCAGCGGGAGCAGGGCGTGCGGCGTAAGCTCGTATCCCTCACCCTGAACGATCCGGACGCGCAGTTGTGGGGCGGTGAGCTGCTGCTCCGCGACGGCGAGCCGGCCGGATCGGTCAGCTCGGCGGCGTACGGGCACACGCTCGGCGCGGCCGTCGCGATGGCGTACGTTCAGGGCGAGGACACCGTCGACAGGGCCTACCTCGCCGACGCCGAATACGAGGTCGAGGCGGCCGGGGAGCGCTACGACGCGACCCTGCACCTCAAGGCGCCCTACGATCCCACCGCTGCGAAAGTGAAATCGTGACCGAGTACGTTCTGACGCTCTCCTGCCCCGACCGCCCCGGCATCGTGGCGGCCGTCTCCGGGCTGCTGGCCGAGCGGGGCTGCAACATCCTGGAGAGCCAGCAGTTCAGCGACCGCGACTCCGGGACGTTCTTCATGCGCGTCCAGTTCGCGGCCCTGCCCGACACCGACGAGGACGAACTCCGGGGCTCGTTCGCGGCGCTCGGCTCGGAGCTGGGCCTGGACTGGCGGCTGCACGACACCGCCGTGAAGCCGCGCGTGCTGATCATGGTGTCGAAGTTCGGGCACTGCCTGAACGACCTGCTGTACCGGGTGCGGTCGGGCCAGCTCGACATCGACGTGGTCGCGGTGGTGTCCAACCACCCCGACATGCGGCCGCTCACCCAGTCCTACGGCATCGACTACCACCACCTACCGGTAGCCAAGGGCGGGAAGGCGGCCCAGGAGGCCGAGGTGCTGACGCTGGTCGAGCACTACGGCGCCGACCTGGTGGTCCTCGCCCGCTACATGCAGATCCTGTCGGACGACTTCTGCGCCAAGCTGCCCGGCAAGGTGATCAACATCCACCACTCGTTCCTGCCGAGCTTCAAGGGCGCTAAGCCCTACCACCAGGCGCACGCCCGGGGCGTGAAGCTGATCGGGGCCACCGCCCACTACGTCACCGCCGACCTGGACGAGGGCCCGATCATCGAGCAGGAGGTGGCCCGGGTGGACCACTCCCACAGCCCCGAGGACCTGATGGCGGTCGGCCGCGACATGGAGTGCCTGGCGCTGGCGCGGGCGGTGCGCTGGCACGCCGAGCACCGCGTGGTGCTCAACACCGACCGCACGGTGGTGTTCCGCTAGGGCCGCGGACCGGACGGGCCGCCGGGCCGCAGGTCAGGCGCTGGCGCTGCCGGTGGAGACGGGGGCGGACGGGGGCCCGCCCCCCGGTCCGGCGTGCTCGTCCAGCATCGTGGCCTCGTCGAACGGCTCCTCGCCCGCGAACACCCGGGCGGCCCGCTCCCGGTCGAACTGCCCGGTCCACGAGCCCACCAGCACCGTGGCGACGGCGTTGCCCGCGAAGTTGGTCAGCGCGCGGGCCTCGGACATGAACCGGTCGATGCCGACGATGAAGCCGACCCCGTCCACCAGCTCGGGCCGGTGCGACTGGAGGCCGCCGGCGAGCGTGGCGAGGCCCGCGCCGCTGACCCCGGCCGCGCCCTTGGACGCGATGACCATGAACAGCAGCAGGCCGAGCTGCGAGCCGACCGGCAGCGGCTCGTCCTGCGCGGCGGCGATGAACAGCGTCGCCATGGTCAGGTAGATGGCGGTGCCGTCCAGGTTGAAGGAGTAGCCGGTCGGCACCGTGATGCCCACCACCGGCCGGGCCACCCCGAGGTGCTCCATCTTGGCGATCAGCCGGGGCAGCGCCGACTCCGAGGACGAGGTGGACAGGATCAGCAGGAACTCGCGGGCCAGGTAGCGCAGCAGCGGCCACACGCCGACCCGCGCGCCCAGCCACAGCACCGTGCCCAGCACCGCGAACACGAAGATCACGCAGGTCAGGTAGAAGCCCAGCATGATCACCGCCAGGCTGCGCAGCGCCGACCAACCGGTCTGGCCGACCACCGCCGCGATCGCGCCGAACGCCCCGACCGGCGCCGCCCACATGATCATCGCCAGGATGCGGAAGACCCACCGCTGCACGGCCTCCACCCCGCGCCGGACCGGCTCCCCGGCGGGGCCGAGGCGCTGCAGCGCGAACCCGGCCAGCAGCGCCACCAGCAGCGTCTGGAGCACCTCCCCGGAGGTGAGCGCCGACACCAGCGTGGTGGGGATGACGCCGAGCAGGAAGTCGGCGGCGCCCTCGCCGCCCTCGGCGGCCTCCCGCGCCCTGGCCGCCGAGCCCGGGTCCAGGTGCACGCCCTCGCCCGGGTGCAGCAGGTTGCCGACCGCGAGCCCGATGAGCAGCGCGAGGGTCGACATCGTCAGGAAGTACACCAGCGCGATCAGCCCGACCCTGCCGACCTGGGCGGCGCGCGCCACCGACCCGATGCCCAGCACGATGGTGCAGAAGACGATCGGCGAGATCATCATCTTGATCAGGTCGACGAAGCCGGTGCCCAGCGGCTCCAGCTCCCCGGCGAAGCCGGGCGCGAGGAGGCCGACCAGGACGCCGAGCGCCACCGCGACCAGCACCGCGATGTAGAGGTAGTGGACGCGGTCCTTGCGGCGGCGGGCCGGGGGAGTGCCGTCGGAGGGCGGGCCGGGCGGCGGCGGGGGGCCGGCGGACGGCGGACCGGAGTACGGCGGGCCGGAGTACGGCGGGCCGGAGTACGGCGGGCCGGAGTACGGCGGGCCGGAGTACGGGGGCCCGGTCTGCGGGGGTCCGTAGGGCGGGGGACCGGGAGGCGGGGGGGTGAACGCCACGGTCGGCTCCTTCCGGCGGCCGGGCGCGGCGCGCGCCCGGCGGCGATGCGGTCGCACGCTGGCTGTGACCCGGGACACCTTTGCCTACATTTCACGCGCGCGCCATGGGAAAAGGCGAGCGGCGCGCCGTTTCGGCCCTCATTGGTGCGATCTGAATCACCGGTTTTATTGCGGCCGAAAGGGTAGGTAGAGCAGTGGCAACAACCGATCGCGACAGCATCCGGGGGGATCGCCATGGGCAACGCGCAGAACAAGTTCGACCAGGCCGGCGGCAAGATCAAGGAGACCGCGGGCAAGGCCACCGGGAACTCCGAGATGGAGGGCGAGGGCAAGGGCGACCAGATGAAGGCCCAGGCCAAGGACACCATGGACAACGCCAAGGAGAAGGCCGGCGACGCCGTTGACAAGGTCAAGGGCATGTTCAAGGGCGGCAAGAACGACGACGGCCGGTAGGCGCGGGAGATCCGGTGCTCCGGAGGCCGGCGGTGCGATGGCGCACCGCCGGTCTTTTTTGTCCACGTAAAGCAAGTTTGACCGCTTTATTTGGCGGGCCGGTGGTTCTCCGGCGGCGTGCCGAGCATCAATTGATCACCTAACCGACTCAGCAGGGGGGACGCTGTGAGCCAGGAGAACGGACAGGCGACCAGGGAGCCGGCCGTCGGCACGCTGCCCAACCAGACTCCGCGGCCGGGCGCGGACAAGGGCGTGCAGCACCAGGCCGGCCAGAACTCCGGGACGGGCCGGGCCGGCGACGGCGGGAGCACCGCCCTGGAGAAGAAGGGCGAGCCCGACAGCGTGCTGGTCACCGACCACGGCAAGACCAAGATCTCCGACGACGTGGTCGCCAAGGTCGCCGGCATGGCGGCCCGCGAGGTCGGCGGCGTGCACGCCATGGGCTCGGGCATGGCCCGCACCATGGGGTCGATGCGCGAGCGGCTGCCCGGAGGCGGCGGCCGCAACGTGGCCCAGGGCGTCTCGGTGCAGGTCGGCGAGCGGCAGACCGCCGTGGACATCGACCTGGTGGTGGACTACGGGGTCTCCATCCCCGACCTCGCGGGCGCCGTCCGCGAGAACATCATCAACCAGGTCGAGCACATGACCGGGCTGGAGGTCGTCGAGGTGAACATCTCCGTGGACGACATCCACCTGCCCGACGACGACAAGAACGACGACTCCGGCGACGGCGGCAAGGACGCCCAGGCCAAGCAGGAGGCCCAGCCGGAGAAGCCGCGGGTGCAGTAATGAGCGCCACTCGCCCGACGAGCGGGCCGACGGTGCCGGGCCCTACCGCCATGCCGCCGAGGCGGCAGGCCGGGGAGGCGCGTCCGGACGGCCCCGAGGACGCCGCGGGGGACCGGCCCGGGGCGACGCCGGAGAGCGTGCCCCACGGCACGGCCGGGCGGCCGTCCGGGGAGTCGGCCGGACCGACCCGCGCGGAGATCGCCGAGCGCGTCGCCGCCGCCGTGCGCCGGCTGCCCGACGTCGCGGACCTGAACGCCGGGACGCTGAATCGCATCGTCACCTACCGCGCCGGCGCGCCCGTCTCCGGCGTCGCCGTCCGCGACCGGGAGGTCGAGGTCGGCGTCACCGCGCGCTACGGGCGGCCGCTCCCCGAGGTCGGGGAGGCGGTCCGTACGGCGGTCCTGCCGCTGGCGGGGGACCGGCGGGTGAACGTCGAGATCGTGGACATCGCCGACCAGGAAGGCCGGGACGACCAGGACGGTCGGGACGGCCGGACCGGCGAGGGCGATGCCTGAACCCCGCCGCCCGGACCGGACGCGGACCCGCACCGGCCGGGAGCGGGCCGAGTTCCGCGCCTGGGTGCGGGAGAACCATCCCGACGCCGGAGGCGATCCGGAGGCGTTCGCCGAGGGGCTGCGCAGGCGGCGCGGGAGGCGGGCCGCCGGACCGGCGGCCGTGCTGATCGTCCGGCGGCGGCGCTGGCCGGTCAAGTTGATCAACCGGTGGCGGGAGCGGCGCCTGCGGGCGCGGCACCTGCGTTGAGGGGGAAAAGTCATGAGCGTCAAAACCTGGCCCTTGGTGGGGCTGGCCTTCGGCACCGCGCTGGGGTTCGCGGGCGCGTTCGGCGGCTTCGGCGCGTTCGTCATCGTCCTGCTGCTGGGCGTCCTCGGCTTCCTGGCCGGCCGCGCGATGGCGGGCGAGCTGGACGTGGGCGAGATGTTCAGCTCGTTCGGCGGCAACGGCGGACAGAAGCGGTCCTCGTCATGACCGGCGTCGTCGCGGGCCGGGAGCGGGGGGAGACCCGCATCGCCGACCGGGTGGTGGCCGCCATCGCCGCCCGCGCGGCGGAGGACAACGCCGACACCCGCGAGGTGGACCGCACCGTGCTGGGCATGCCGGTCGGCGGGACCAGCCCGGCGCGCGTCGACGTGTCGGTCCACGGCGAGGTCGTCACCGCGCGCGTGCAGGTCGCGGTGGCCTACCCGCGCCCGGTCCGCGAGGTCACCCGGCGGGTGCGCGAGCGGGTGCGGGACCAGGTGGAGTCGATGACCGGCCTCACCGTGCGCAACATCGACATCGACGTCGCCGCGCTGGACCGGCCCGTGCCGGAGCAGCGCGCGGCCCGCAGACCCGTGGAGGTGCGCTGATGACCGCCCACGCCGGACGCCTGCCGCAGACGTCCCCGGCCAAGACCGCGCCCGCCGCCAGGACGGGCGGCGCGGCCGACCGCAAGGCGGCGCGCGCGTTCCGGTCGCGCCGGACCCTGGTCGCCTTCCTGACGGCGCTGGCGCTCACCGCGGTCGGCGTGCTCGCCGCCATCGAGATCATCTCGTGGCTGGCGGACCGGCCGGCCCGCATCGTGCCCTACCAGCGGCTCGGCGACTGGGGCGTCGGCACCGCCTGGAACCACCGGTCCGCGCTGGTGGCCTCCGGCGCGCTCGCCGTCCTCGGCCTGCTGCTCCTGCTGGCCGGGCTGGTGCCGGGCAAGCCGCGGCTGATCCCGCTGCACGGCGACGACCCGAACCTGCTCATCGGCGTCACCAAGCACGGCCTGAAGGGCGCGGTCACCGACGCCGCCGAGGCGGTGGACGGCGTCTCGCACGTGGGCCGCGTCAAGATCGAGCCGCGCAAGGCGCGCCTCACCGTGCACAGCGACCTGCGCACCGGCGGCGACGACCTGCGCAAGCGGGTGACCGAGGCGGTGCAGCAGCGGCTGGACGCGCTGGGCCCGGTGCCGCGGCGCACCGCCGTCGTGCACGTCGACCTGCGGAAGGACTGAAGCCATGGACCGCCGCGCCACCAAGATCAACCGAACCGGCCTCACCCTGGTCGGGCTCGTCCTGCTGGGGATCGGCGCGTTCGGCGTCGCCCGCGGCACGAACGCCTGGGGGCGGGCCCGCGCGGGCGAACCGGTGCTGGCCGCCGAGACCCGCCGCTTCGCCACCGAGCAGTCCTGGTTCTGGCCCGCCATGGCCGCGGCCGCGGTCGCGCTGGCGGTGCTGGGCGTGGCCTGGCTGCTGGCGCAGGGCCGCTCGGACAAGCTGCCGGGCATCTCCCTGGACGGCGACGACGCCGAGGGCCACACCCGCGTGCAGGGCAAGGCCGTCACCGAGGCGCTCGAAGCCGAGATCGAGGACTACCCCGGCGTCAAGAGCGCCAACGCGCGCCTGTCGGGCTCGCCGGACCGCCCCAAGCTGCGGCTGAACGTCGCCTACGACCACCGCGCCGACCTGGAGTCCCTGCGCCGCAACATCGCCGACCGGGCCATCGACCGGCTGAGCACGGCGCTGGGCCAGGACACGCTGCCCGCCGTCGTCCGGCTGCGGCTGGTCCCGGGGCCCAAGCAGGAGCGCACGCTGGCCTGACACGCCGGCCCGACCGGTCGCGGGCCGGTCGCGGGCCTTGCGCCGCGAACCCGGCCCGTGCCACTTTTGGCGGCCATGACCTCTCTCATGGCCGCCAACTCGGCGGCGTTCGAGCAGACCGTGCGGTCCACGATCGCGCTGGCGGCGGAGTTCGGGCCGCGGGAATGGGCGCGGCCGACCGAGTGTCCCGGCTGGAGCGTGCAGGACGTCGTCTCGCACATCGTCGGCATCGAACTGATGCTGCTGGGCGAGGACCCCGCCCCCGGCCACGTCCTGCCCGACGACGGCTTCCCGCACGTGCGCAACGAGATGGGCCGGATGATGGAGCCCGCCGTGGACGTGCGCCGCTCCCGCTCCGGCGAGCAGGTGCTGGCCGAGCTGCGCGACGTGCTGGAGCGGCGGCTGGCGGCGCTGCCCGGCATCGACCCCGACGAGCCGACGCTCGCGCCCACCGGGCACCCGACCACCCAGGCGGGGTTCATGGGGTTCCGCGCGTTCGACGCCTGGATCCACGAGCAGGACGTGCGCCGGGCGGTGGGCCGCCCCGGCAACCTGGACGCGCCCGCGACCGTGTGCGCGCGGCGCATCATGGTGCCGGGCCTGCCGGTCGTCGTCGCCAAGCGCGCCGGTGCCGCGCCGGGCCGGTCGGTGGTGTTCGAGGTGACCGGGCCGGTGGAGTTCACCGAACGCGTCCTGGTCGGCGACGACGGGCGCGCCGCGCTGGCGGACGGGCTCGACCGCGAGCCGGACGTGCGGCTGCGCATGGACTGGGAGACCTTCGTCCGCCTGGCGGCGGGCCGGTGCGCGCCCGCCGACGTCGCGGTGGCGGTCGAGGGCGACCGGGAGCTGGCCGGCCGGGTGCTGGCGGGCATGGCCCTCACCCCCTGAGCCGGTCCGTGCGGCATGACCGCACCTTGGGCGGATGTTGGGGCTCCCGATCCCCAAAATCGCTGGTAGCTCAACTAATGTCCGAAGTGACCGCTCTGACGTCGAGGGCAGAAGGAGGAACCCGCTTGCTCGACCACCACGACAAGGACGGCTCCCCAGCGGAGCCCTTCGACGCACCAGGGGGCACACAGGACGACAACGGAACGGGCCCCTTCCACTGAGTGGCCCGACCTCAGGGGCCGCGGCGCGCACCGCCGCGGCCCCTGAGCGCTGTATGGCGCGGCTCACGTCCCGAGTGGGTTGTGTTTTCCAACCGACAGGCGGAGACTCCGGAGTGAGTTGGAGAACACAACGGAGGTGGTGGCCATGCGCGACGCGGTGATCGTGGAGGCGGTCCGGACGCCGGTGGGCAAGGGGAAGGCGAACGGCGCGCTGCACGGCGAGCACCCGGCCGACCTGCTGGCGCGGACCCTGCGCGCGCTGGTGGAGCGGGCCGGGCTGGACCCCGCGCTGATCGACGACGTGATCGGCGGCGTGGTCACCCAGGCCGGGGAGCAGGCCCTGAACCTCACCCGCACCGCCGTGCTGGCGGCCGGGTTCCCCGAGAGCGTCCCGGCGATGACGGTGGACCGGCAGTGCGGCTCCTCGCAGCAGGCCCTGCACATCGCGGCGCAGGGCGTGCGGAGCGGGGCCTACGACATCGCGGTGGCCTGCGGCGTGGAGTCGATGTCGCGGGTGCCGATGGGGTCGGCCGTCCTGCCCGGCAGCGACCCGTTCGGGCCCGGCCTCGCCGCCCGCTACCCCGAAGGACTGGTCGGGCAGGGCATCAGCGCCGAGCTGATCGCCGCCCGCTGGAACCTCGCGCGCGAGGAGCTGGACGCCTACGCCTACGAGTCGCACCGCCGCGCCGCCGAGGCGTGGAAGAACGGCGAGTTCGACCGGGAGGTGGCCTGGACGGGCCAGCCCGACGAGACCGTGCGGCCCGGCACGTCCCCCGAGGTCCTGGCCGGGCTCAGGCCCGCCTACTACGACGCCGCGACCGCCGAGCGCTTCCCCGAGATCGACTGGCGGATCACCGCCGGGAACGCCTCGCCGATCAACGACGGCGCGGCGGCCGTGCTGGTGATGGCCGCCGAGACGGCCGAGCGCCTCGGCCTGCGCCCGCGCGCCCGGTTCCACTCGTTCGCCGTGGCGGGCGACGACCCGCTGCTCATGCTGACCGCGATCGTCCCGGCCACCGCCAAGGTGCTGGACCGGGCGGGCCTCGCCCTCGGCGACATCGACCTGTTCGAGGTGAACGAGGCGTTCGCCTCGGTCGTGCTGGCCTGGCAGCGCGAGACCGGCGCCGACCCCGCGCGCGTGAACGTGCGCGGCGGCGCGATCGCCATCGGCCACCCGCTGGGGGCCAGCGGGGCCCGCCTGATGACGACCCTGCTGCACAACCTGGAGGACCGCGGCGCCCGCTACGGCCTGCAGACGATGTGCGAGGCGGGCGGCCTGGCCAACGCGACCATCGTCGAACGGCTCTAAGCTGCGGACATGCCCAAGGACGCCGACCCCCGTGCCTGCTCGGTCGCCGACACCCTCGACATCGTCGGCGAGCGGTGGAGCCTGCTGGCCATCCGCGAGATCCTCCACGGGGTGCGGCGCTTCGGCGGCATCGCCCGCAACACCGGCGCGTCCCGCGACATCCTCACCGCCCGGCTGCGCAAGCTGGAGGAGGCCGGGATCGTCCGGCGCGAGCGCTACCAGGACCACCCGGTCCGCCACGAGTACCACCTGACCCCGGCGGGCCGGGAGCTGGGCGACGTGCTGCTCACCCTGATGGCCTGGGGCGACCGGCACCTGAACGCCGACGACCCGCCGGTGCGGTGGCGGCACTCGTGCGGGGAGACCCTCGACCCGGTGGTGGTGTGCGCGCACTGCGGCGGCCCGGCCCGCGAGGTCGCGGGCGAGCCCACCGGGCGGGGCGTGGTCTGACCACCGGGCCCCGGCCCGGTGGTCCACGGCCGGGCTGCCACTTCCGGCCAGTGCGCGGAACCGCGTTGCACTCAAGATCACCCATGCGGACCATTGCTCCCCATGGACCTCCCCCGGATCGCCGGATGCGCGGCCCTCGGCGTGCTGGCCGCCGGCGTCGGCGCCGCCCCGCAGGCCGCCGCCGCCCCGCACGCGGCCCCGCGCACAGCCCCGCAGGCCGCGCCCCTGCCCGCCTGCCCGAAGGTGTTCGTGCACGCCAGCACCCCCAAGGACTGGCGAAAGGACCAGATCCGCCAGCCCAACACCCTCAAGGCCCTGTCGTACTACCGGGGCCTCGGCGCGGTGGGCGTCGAGGCCGACGTGAAGCTCACCAAGGTCACCGCCACCGGCGGCGGCAAGGCCGTGATGTGGCACAACAAGACCACCAACGGCCTGACCGGCCCGAGCCGCACCTTCACCGACGTCCACTTCTCCACCGGCAAGGACCGGGTGACCGGGCGCAGGGTCGCGCGCGGGCCGTTCAAGGGGTCCAAGGTGCCCACGCTGCGCGAGTGGCTGGACCACGCGCGGCGGATCGGCACCACCCCGCTGATCGAGATCAAGCCCGAGTCGGGCGTGTTCCTGGTGCGCAAGGGGAACGACGCCGCCAGCCGGAAGATCCGCGAGCGCGCCTGGAAGGAGCTCGCCGACCCGATCCGCGAGCGCCACCGCAAGCAGCCGATCATGCTCTACTCGCACGATCCCGAGATCAGGGCGGCGCTGCAGGCGCGGGTCAGGGCGGGCACCTTCCCCAACGTGACCACCTACCTGCGGATCGCCTGGCCCGAGGACCTCAAGAAGCACCCGTGGACCGAGCCGCCGAGCGACCCCAGGGTGCACCGGGCGAGCTGGGCGAAGGCCCTCAAGGACCCCGGGAACAAGGGCATCGCGACCGACTACCCCAAGCAGTTGATCGCCTGGCTGAAGGGCCGGTGCGCCTGACCTCACACCGCCCGGCGCGCCGTCGCGGTGAATTCGGGCTCTGAGCGGGAACGATCCCCTTACCGACCCAACGAGGAGTTGTTCCATGGCGGACGCACGCGCCGGGCAGCCCGCCCGGCCCGAGGACCTTGTCGACGTGCCGCGGCTGGTGACGGCCTACTACAGCCTGCGCGCCGAGCGCCCGGTGGCGTTCGGCACCTCCGGGCACCGGGGCTCGGCCCTGGACGGCGCGTTCAACGAGGACCACATCACGGCCACCAGCCAGGCGATCTGCGAGTACCGGGCCGCGCAGGGCGTGACCGGCCCGCTGTTCATGGGGGCCGACACCCACGCCCTGTCGGCGCCCGCGCAGGCGTCGGCGCTGGAGGTGTTCGCGGCCAACGGCGTGCACGTCCTGATCGACTCCCGCGACGGCTACACGCCCACCCCGGCGGTCTCGCACGCGATCCTGACCCACAACCGGGGCCGCGACACCGGCCTGGCCGACGGCGTGGTCGTCACGCCCTCGCACAACCCGCCGCGCGACGGGGGCTTCAAGTACAACCCGCCGAACGGCGGCCCGGCCGGCACCGACACCACCTCCTGGATCCAGGACCGCGCCAACGAGATCATCAGGAACGGCCTCACGGAGGTGCGCCGCGTCCCCTACGCCAAGGCGCTGGCGGCCGACACCACAGGGCGCTACGACTTCCTGGCCGGCTACGTGGACGACCTGCCCTCGGTGATCGACCTGGACGCGATCCGCTCGGCGGGCGTGCGGATCGGCGCCGACCCCCTCGGCGGGGCGAGCGTGGCCTACTGGGCCGAGATCGCCGACCGCCACAAGCTGGACCTGACGGTGGTGAACCCCGAGGTGGACCCGACCTGGCGGTTCATGACGCTGGACTGGGACGGCAAGATCAGGATGGACTGCTCCTCGCCGTACGCGATGGCCTCCCTGATCGACAACCGGTCGGCCTACGACGTGGCGACCGGCAACGACGCCGACGCCGACCGGCACGGGATCGTCACCCCGGACGCGGGCCTGATGAACCCCAACCACTTCCTGTCGGCCGCGATCGCCTACCTGTACGAGCACCGCGCGGACTGGCCGGACGGGGCGGCGGTGGGCAAGACGCTGGTGAGCAGCGGCATGATCGACCGGGTGGCCGGTGGCCTCGGCCGCAGACTGCTGGAGGTCCCGGTGGGCTTCAAGTGGTTCGTGCCCGGCCTGCTGGACGGGACGCTGGCGTTCGGCGGCGAGGAGAGCGCCGGGGCGTCGTTCCTGCGCCGCGACGGCTCGCCGTGGACCACCGACAAGGACGGCCTGATCCTGGCGCTGCTGGCCTCGGAGATCACGGCCGTGACCGGCGAGACGCCGAGCGCCCGCTACCGGAAGCTGACCGACAGGTACGGCGACCCGGCCTACGCCCGCGTGGACGCCCCGGCGACCCCGGAGGAGAAGGCCGTCCTGAAGAGGCTGTCGCCCGACCAGGTGACGGCCGGCGCCCTGGCGGGGGAGCCGATCACGGCGGTGCTGACCGACGCGCCCGGCAACGGCGCGCCGATCGGCGGCATCAAGGTCACCACCGAATCGGCCTGGTTCGCCGCCCGCCCGTCGGGCACCGAGGACGTCTACAAGATCTACGCCGAGTCCTTCCGGGGCCCCGACCACCTCGCCGAGGTGCAGGACGAGGCCCGGTCTCTGGTCGCCGAGGCCCTGAAGGGCCGGGGCTGACCCGTGCCCCGGGCGGCCCGGCCCGCCCGGGCGCAGGTCAGCCGAGGTAGTCCTTCGGGAGCCGGACGGTGGGGTCGGCGCCGGCGCCGAACTCGGCGACGACCACGTTGCTCCCCTTCTGGGTGGCGGTCAGCCACTTCTTGTAGCCGGTGGAGGGCCCGGGGCCGTTGACGAAGAAGGCGCCGGGGACGCCGGCCTGGAGCCCGTACCACTGGTCGACGACCACGCACTCGTCGCCCCAGGTGGACAGGTCGGCGATCGAGCTCCCCTGGGCCCGACCGACCACGACGAACGCGTGCGAGCCCTCGGCGGCCCGGCGGCCGCACAGCTCGACGCGCGTGCCCTCGGGCACCGGCGAGCCCTTGGCGACCAGCAGGGCGAGCGAGACGCAGGCGAAGTCGTCGCACTGGCCGTAGAAGTACCCGGTGCGCCGCGCCTGGGCCAGCCCCCACTGCAGGTAGGCGGCGCGCTCCTTGGCGGCGTCATGGTCCTTGATCTTGTCGCCCAGCAGCGTGCGGGTGGCCTTGTCGAGCTGGTCGGTGGGCTTGAGCAGCTCCGGCATGATCGGCAGCCCCGACACCTTCTCCTTGCCCAGCGAGGAGTCCCCGCCGATCCCGGTGGTGTTGGCGCTCTTCCAGGGGTTGGCGATGAAGACCCCCTGCGCCTTGGTGCCGGTGGGCTGCGGCGTCTTCAGGGCCAGCGGCGACTTGCGGATGAGCGCCCAGATCGCGTCGTCGAGAGCGGCGGTGCCGCCGCCGAGGCTGCTGGTCGATCCGCTGCTGGTCGATCCGCTACTGGAACCGGACGAGCCGGAGGAGGTGGAAGAGGTGGAAGAGGTGGAAGAGGTGGAGGAGGTCGAGCCTGGCTCGATCGGGCCCTCGGTCATCGTCATCGCCTCTCAGGGCGAGGGGGTGGGGCGCTCAGCCTGACACCGCGTGGGCGGCTGCGGACGCACAGTGCGCTTACCGGCGGGAAAGCTCTGTATTGCCAGGTGGCGACCTTCGTGAGGCCAGGGCCGTGGTGGGCGGGCCGCGGCGGCCGATGGCGGCCGATGGCGGCCGATGGCGGCCGACGTCCTCTTGCGCGGGGTGGTGAAAGGAGATCGCGAACAGGTGGTGGGCATTAGGGCGTACTGATCAGGTGCACGAACCGCTGTGTGGCTTGGGGCGGTGAGTGTGTGGCTGACCCTGTGCGGGCTGGGGCTGGGGCTGGGGCTGGGGGTGGGGGCGGGGGTGGGGGGTCGGGTGGGCAAACCCGCGCGGGGTCGAGGTTGCTGGTCAGGTGTGGGGCGCGGGGTTGAGGTTGCTGGACATGTGGGCGAACCCGCACGTGGTTGGGGTAGGTGTGCGCGTGTAGCTCGCCCCGTGCGGGCTGGGGTTGTTGGTCGCGTTGGCAAACCCGTGCGTGGCTGGGGTTGCTGGGCACGTGGGCAAACCCGCGCGTGGTTGGGGTGGGTGCGAGTGTGCGGCTAACCCCGCGCGGGCTGGGGTTGCCGGTCGCGCTGGCAACCCCCCGCGGGGTTGGGCTGGGTGGTCTGGTGTAGACCCCCACAGATTGAGTCGGTGCCTCTGCCTCGGCGAAAGCGGCTGTGTTTTCTTTGGGGGCCGGCCCCCAAACCCCACATATGCCGGGGCTCACCCGCCCTGCGCTCGCAGGGCTCGCTCCGGGCGGGCGATACCCGGGCAGGGGGCCAGCCCCCTACGACCCCTGGCAGGGCTCCGCCCCACACCCCGCAAACGACGGGCTCCGCCCGCAGTGCTTGCTTCACACGGCAGGGGCTCCGCCCCCGCACCCCCGACACGGTTCGTCTTTTACTGATCTTGCACAGTTCACGTCCTGAGAGCCTGATGGTTCCTGTGCTGCGGTGACGTGAACAGGGGCGGAGCCCGTTCGGGGGTGTGGGGGCGGAGCCCCCGCCTCAGTCAGCCAACACAGTAGGGCCGTGGCCCTTCGACTTTCGGGGGTTGTAGGGGGCTTGCCCCCTGCCGGGGGTGTGGGGGCTGGCCCCTGCCCGGGTCTCGCCCGCCCGGAGGGAGCGCCAGCGAGCGTAGGGCGGGTGAGCCCCGGCATCGGGGGGTGTGGGGGGTCGTCCCCCCACAATGACACGCCGCTTTCGCCGAGGGTGGGGCACCGACTCAATCTGTGGGGGTCTACACGAGACCGCCCAACTCGGCCACGCGGGGGTTTGCCAGCGCGACCGGCAACCCCAGCCCACAGGGGGTTAGCCGCACCCGTGCACTGACCCCAGCCCCGCGCGGGTTTGTCCACGTGCCCAGCGACCTCAGCCCCGCGCGGGGTTAGCCGCATCCGCGCACTCACCTCGGCTACGCGGGGTTCTGCGCCCGACCAGCGACCTCAACCCCGCGCCCCGCACGTGACCAGCAACCCCAGCCCACAGGGGGTTAGCCACACCTGCGCACCCACCCCAGCCACGCGGGGGTTTCCGCACCCGGGCAACGACCTCAGCCCTCACCCCGCACCCGACCAACGACCCCAGCCCCGCGCCCTGCACCCGGGCAACGGCCCCAGCCCCGTGCCCCGCACATGATCCAGCCTCCTCAGCCCGCGTCCTGCGCCTGACCAAGTCCGCCGTGACCGCAGGCGGGCGCGGGCTGCGCGCTTGGGGCGGCCGGGCACGCGCACCAACCCGCGCGGGGCCGGGTCGAGCACGAACGTGCCGCCCACAACCCCGCGTGCTGAGCCTGGTGCGCACGCGCACCCAACCCCGCGCAGGTTGAAGCCGCTGGTCAGGTGCGGGGCGGGGGGCTGAGGCGGTTGCCCAGGTGCGGAAACCCCCACGTGGCTGAGGCCGGCGCGAAGGATGACCCCCACCCCGCGCGCGGCCGGGGTTGCTGGGCACGTGCAGAGCACGGGGCTGGGGGTAGGTGCGAACGTGCCGAACCCCGCGCGGACTGGGGTTGCCGGTCGCGCTGGCAAACCCGCGCGGGGTTGAGGCAGGTGGGCATGTGGGCAAACCCCCACGTGGCCGAGCTGAGTGCGCAGGTGCACCTAACCCCCCGGGGGCTGGGGTCGCTGGTCACGTGCAGAGCGCGGGGCTGAGGTCGCTGGTCGGGCGCAGAACCCCGCGTAGCCGAGGTGAGTGCGCGGGTGCACCTAACCCCGCGCGGGGCTGAGGTTGCTGGGTACGTGGACAAACCCGCACGTGGTTGGGGTGGGTGCGCAAGTGCGGCCAACCCCCTGTGGGCTAGGGTTGCTGGTCACGTACAGAGCACGGGGCTGAGGTCGCTGATCGAGCACAGAACCCCCACGTGGCCGAGGTGAGTGCGCGGGTGCACCTAACCCCGCGCGGAGCTGAGGTCGCCGGGCACGTGGACAAACCCGCACGTGGCTGGGGCGGGTGCGCGGGTGCGGCCAACCCCCCGCGGGCTGGGGTCGCCGGGCGCGCTGGCAAACCCCCGCGCGGTCGAGCTGGGCGGTCGGGTGTAGACCCCCACAGACTGAGTCGGTGCAGCGACCTCGGCGAAAGCGGCTGTGTTTTCTTTGGGGGCCGGCCCCCAAACCCCACACATGCCGGGGCTCACCCGCCCTACGCTCG